>NZ_JBSGDW010000025.1:0-3391 GCF_053602575.1 Nocardia sp. NPDC004340 | reverse complement strand
GGGTGTGTTGTTTGAGAACTGCACAGTGGACGCGAGCATCTTTGTTAGTAAGTGTGTAAGAGCGTACGGTGGATGCCTTGGCACCAGGAGCCGATGAAGGACGTAGTAGGCTGCGATAAGCCTCGGGGAGCTGTCAAACGAGCTGAGATCCGAGGATTTCCGAATGGGGAAACCCAGCACGAGTGATGTCGTGTTACCCGCGCCTGAATATATAGGGCGTGTGGAGGGAACGTGGGGAAGTGAAACATCTCAGTACCCACAGGAAGAGAAAACAACAGTGATTCCGTGAGTAGTGGCGAGCGAAAGCGGAAGAGGCTAAACCGGTTGTGTGTGATAGACGGCAGTCGTTGCATAGCCGGGGTTGTGGGACCTACTTTCTCAGATCTGCCGATCTGGGCAACAGTAAGAAAAGATCGCGTTAGTCGAATTGGTCTGGGATGGCCAACCGTAGACGGTGAGAGTCCGGTAGACGAAAACGTGTTCTCTGTTGTAGTAGGCACCCGAGTAGCAGCGGGCCCGTGAAATCTGCTGTGAATCTGTCGGGACCACCCGATAAGCCTGAATACTACCTGGTGACCGATAGCGGACTAGTACCGTGAGGGAAAGGTGAAAAGTACCCCGGGAGGGGAGTGAAATAGTACCTGAAACCGTGCGCTTACAATCCGTCAGAGCTGTAATAGGTGATGGCGTGCCTTTTGAAGAATGAGCCTGCGAGTCATCGGTGTGTGGCAAGGTTAACCCGTGTGGGGGAGCCGTAGCGAAAGCGAGTCCGAATAGGGCGCCCTGAGTCGCACACTATGGACCCGAAGCGGAGTGATCTACCCATGGCCAGGGTGAAGCGACGGTAAGACGTCGTGGAGGCCCGAACCCACTTAGGTTGAAAACTGAGGGGATGAGCTGTGGGTAGGGGTGAAAGGCCAATCAAACTCCGTGATAGCTGGTTCTCCCCGAAATGCATTTAGGTGCAGCGTCGCGTGTTTCTCACCGGAGGTAGAGCTACTGGATGGCCTAGGGGGCCCACAAGCTTACCGAAGTCAGCCAAACTCCGAATGCCGGTGAGTGAGAGCGCGGCAGTGAGACTGTGGGGGATAAGCTTCATAGTCGAGAGGGAAACAGCCCAGATCGCCGGCTAAGGCCCCTAAGCGTGTACTAAGTGGAAAAGGATGTGGAGTCGCGAAGACAACCAGGAGGTTGGCTTAGAAGCAGCCACCCTTGAAAGAGTGCGTAATAGCTCACTGGTCAAGTGATTCTGCGCCGACAATGTAGCGGGGCTCAAGTACACCGCCGAAGCCGCGGCATTCAGACATTATCCCGCCTTCGGGCCAGGAGTCTGGATGGGTAGGGGAGCGTCGTATGGCCAGGGAAGCGGCGGAGTGATCCAGCCGTGGAGGCCATGCGAGTGAGAATGCAGGCATGAGTAGCGAAAGACGAGTGAGAAACTCGTCCGCCGAATGACCAAGGGTTCCTGGGCCAGGTTAATCCGCCCAGGGTGAGTCGGGACCTAAGGCGAGGCCGACAGGCGTAGTCGATGGACAACGGGTTGATATTCCCGTACCCGTGTATCCGCGCCAAATATCGAATCAGTTGTGCTAAGTGCCCAAATGCGGTCTTATCGAGCCTTCGGGCGAGAGGGAACGCGGCTGCGCATGACCCTGGCTGTAGTAGGTAAGCGATGGGGTGACGCAGGAAGGTAGCTGGGCCAGGTGATGGAATACCTGGTGTAAGCGTGTAGGCCGGGGTATAGGCAAATCCGTATCCCATGAGGCTGAGACGTGATGCGTAGCCGATTGAGGCGAATTCAGTGATCCTATGCTGCCGAGAAAAGCCTCTAGTGAGTTGGTACACGGCCCGTACCCCAAACCGACACAGGTGGTCAGGTAGAGAATACTAAGGCGATCGAGATAACTGTGGTTAAGGAACTCGGCAAAATGCCCCCGTAACTTCGGGAGAAGGGGGACCACGCCTGGTGAACACCTTTACGGTGGGAGCTGGGTGGGGTCGCAGAGACCAGTGAGAAGCGACTGTTTACTAAAAACACAGGTCCGTGCGAAGTCGTAAGACGATGTATACGGACTGACGCCTGCCCGGTGCCGGAAGGTTAAGAGGACCGGTTAGCTCTTCGGAGCGAAGCTGAGAATTTAAGCCCCGGTAAACGGCGGTGGTAACTATAACCATCCTAAGGTAGCGAAATTCCTTGTCGGGTAAGTTCCGACCTGCACGAATGGCGTAACGACTTCTCAGCTGTCTCAACCACAGACTCGGCGAAATTGCAGTACGAGTAAAGATGCTCGTTACGCGCGGCAGGACGAAAAGACCCCGGGACCTTCACTATAGCTTGGTATTGGTGTTCGGTACGGTTTGTGTAGGATAGGTGGGAGACTGTGAAGCGGGCACGCCAGTGTTCGTGGAGTCATCGTTGAAATACCACTCTGATCGTATTGGACCTCTAACCTCGGACCCTGATCGGGTTCAGGGACAGTGCCTGGTGGGTAGTTTAACTGGGGCGGTTGCCTCCCAAAATGTAACGGAGGCGCCCAAAGGTTCCCTCAGCCTGGTTGGCAATCAGGTGTTGAGTGCAAGTGCACAAGGGAGCTTGACTGTGAGACCGACAGGTCGAGCAGGGACGAAAGTCGGGACTAGTGATCCGGCACCGGCAAGTGGAAGCGGTGTCGCTCAACGGATAAAAGGTACCCCGGGGATAACAGGCTGATCTTCCCCAAGAGTCCATATCGACGGGATGGTTTGGCACCTCGATGTCGGCTCGTCGCATCCTGGGGCTGGAGTAGGTCCCAAGGGTTGGGCTGTTCGCCCATTAAAGCGGCACGCGAGCTGGGTTTAGAACGTCGTGAGACAGTTCGGTCTCTATCCGCCGCGCGCGTTAGAAACTTGAGGAAGGCTGTCCCTAGTACGAGAGGACCGGGACGGACGAACCTCTGGTGTGCCAGTTGTTCCGCCAGGAGCACGGCTGGTTGGCCACGTTCGGAAGGGATAACCGCTGAAAGCATCTAAGCGGGAAGCCTGTTCCAAGATGAGGTTTCTCACCCCCTCGAGGGGGTAAGGCCCCCAACAGACCATTGGGTTGATAGGCCAGAACTGGAAGTCTGGTAACAGATGTAGGTGACTGGTACTAATAGGCCGAGGACTTACCAACAAAGAAGCTACGCGTCCACTGTGCAGTATCTGAAACAACACACAGATACAGGAAGACGGGAAACGAACCCTCGCAAGGGGATTCGCGACCTGGCTCTCTGTGTGACAGTTTCATAGAGTTACGGCGGCTATAGCGGTGGGGAAACGCCCGGTCCCATTCCGAACCCGGAAGCTAAGGCCACCTGCGCCGATGGTACTGCACTCGACAGGGTGTGGGAGAGTAGGACACCGCCGGAACATC
>NZ_JBSGDW010000024.1:0-5834 GCF_053602575.1 Nocardia sp. NPDC004340 | reverse complement strand
CGTCGCGAGCGTCGTCGTCCTGGTCGGCCAGGTAGGGCTCGGAGGGCACCTCGGCGCCGGGCCTGACGCCCGCCGCGCCGGTGGCCCCCGCGCCGTCGAACCCGATCGCGCTCACCACGATCGCGCCCGCCCCGGCCGTGCAGCCGATGCCGCCCGCGCCCGCCCCGGTGCCGCCGGTCGCCGCCTCGCCCGCCGCGCCCGTGTCGGTCGCGCCGGTGACGGTGCAGCCGGTCGCGGTGACGCCGTTGCAGACCACCATCCAGCCCGACGTCGCCAACCAGCCGATCGCGAATCTGCTGTCCACGCACGGCGGTCCGTCGCCGCTGACCGCGCCCGCGGCCGTCGCGCCCGCCCTGTTCGACCACGGCCGCACGCCGACGCTGGCCAGCGGCGACTCGTCCGCGCCCGGCCACCAGCCGACCACCCTGGCGACCAAGCCGGTCCCCGCGGCCACCCCGGCCCCGACCGCGCCGCACGCCACCCCGCCGACCAAGGTCGACCACGGCCCCACGCTCACCGTGCCGCCGATCCCGACCAAGATCCCGGGTCTGGACGACCTGACCAAGGGCCTGGACACGCCGTCGACCATCAAGCCGGTGACCCCGCCGGTGAACACCGGTGACACCGACCTCCCCACCAAGCCGCACTCGCCGTCCGACGACAACACCGGGACCCGTCCCACCGTGCCGACGGTCACCGTGCCCGACGACCCGACCCCGCATCAGCCGACCGTGACCGTCGCGCCGCGCCCGACCGTGCCGACCGTGCCGACCCAGCCGTCGGTCCCGGATCACGGTGGCCAGCCCAGTGTTTCGGTCGCCCCCGTGCCGACCGTCGCGCCCGCGCCGACGATGCCGTCGCCGATCACCACCGCGCCGCACGTCGACCCGCCGACCCAGGTGAAGCCGATCGCGGACCAGTACACCCCGGTCGTGCACGCGCAGCCGGTCTCCGCCGTTCTCCCGGTGCATGATTCGGTCCTGCCGGTTCAGGACGCGCCGCTCGGCGTGCATGATTCGGTGCTGGCCGTGCACGACGGAGGTCTGCTGGTGCACGACGCCGGTCTGTTCTCCGGCCTCGGCGACGCCGGGTACGCGGACCTCGCGGCGCAGGGTCCGGGCGATCACATGCTGCTCCTGTGAGCGCACCGGGTCATCAGGTAGCGGTGAAGAATACCGATGCGCTGGGTCCGCTGGTCGAGCTGCTCGACCGGCTGCTCGAACTGACCCATGCCTCCGGCCGGCTCGATCTGACCGGCCGACTGGGCATCGCCCGTGCCCGCCTGACCGATCCGCGGGTGCGGCTGGTCGTGGTGGGCGAATCCCGGTCCGGGATGAGCACTTTGGTGAACAGCCTGGTCGGGGCCGCGGTGAGCGCCACCGACGGGCAGGCCAGCGTCCCGGTGATCGCCGAGTACGGTCCGCAGGCCGCGGCCACGCTGGTGAAGGCGGGAGCGGGCGGCGCCGCCCAGCGCACCGCCGTCGACCCGCAGTCGGCGCTGGCGGAGCTGGGGTCGGGCGAGGTCATCCGGGCCGAGTTCACCCAGCCCAGCCCGCTGCTCGCGGAGGGCTTCGTGGTGCTGGACGCGCCCGGCTCACCCGAGGACTCCCCGGCCACCTGGTCGCTGATCGCGGCCGCGGACGCGGTGCTGTACGTGGCCGACGCGCGCGCCCCGTTCACCCCGGCGCAGATCGAGCAGTTGGAGCGCATCCAGCAGGTGTGCCCGACGGTCGTCTGCGTGCTCAACAAGATCGACCAGTATCCGCAGTGGCCGCAGGTGCAGCAGCATGACCGGCAGCTGCTCGACGACGCCGGGCTGGCCTTCGCGGTCGCCCCCGCCTCGGCGCGGCTGCACGCGCACGCCACCGCCAACGGCGACCACCGGCTGGACCTGGAATCCGGTGTGCCGCAACTGCTCGACCATCTGCGCGCCCACGTGCTGGGCCGCGCGGACGCCGTCGCCGTGGCGGCCGCGGTCCGCGATATCGGGCTCATCACCGACCACCTGTCGCTGGCGCTGCGCAGCGAGGCCGAGACGCTGCGCGACCCGCGCCGTCTGACCGTGATCACCGAGCAGCTGCGCCGCACCCGCGAGGAGGCCGAACAGCTCCGCCAGCGCACCGCCAACTGGCAGGTCACCCTGGCCGACGGCGCGGGCGAGCTGATGGCCGACACCGAACACGATCTGCGGCACCGGCTGCGCAGCCTGATCCGCGACGCCGACGCCGACATCATGAAGGGCGATCCGGTCCGGGGCTGGAACGACTTCGGCGCGGATCTCGACGCCAAGATCTGCGAGGCGGTGGAGGAGAACTTCGTCATCGCCCACTACCGCTCGGTGGAGCTGGCCGAACAGGTGGCCGCCAAGTTCCCCGAGAGCGGTATCCCCACCCCGGATCTCAAGCTGGACAACCCCGGCGACGTCGGCGCGGTGCTGGAACCCGTTGCGGCGCTGGACAAGCTGGACAGCGCCAAGCTCGGCATCACCGCCCAGGTGCTGACCGCATTGCGCGGCTCCTACGGCGGCCTGCTCATGGTCGGTCTGATCACCAGCCTGCTGCACATGTCGCTGGTGAACTGGTACTCCGGCGGCGCGGCCATCCTGCTGGGCCTCAATGCCCTGTGGGACGACCGCAAGGCCCGCCGCGCCCGCCGCCAGGCCGAGGCCAAGGTGGCGGTCGCCCGGCTCATGGACGATGTGATCTTCCAGGTGAGCAAGGAGTCCCGCTACCGGCTGCGTTCGGTGCAGCGCAGCCTGCGCGACCATTTCACCGAGATCGCCACCTCGACCCTGCGCTCGGTGGACGCCTCGCTGCGCGCCGCCGAGGAGGCCGCCACGGTGGGATCCGGCGCGGGCCGGGAGGCCCGGCTCACCGAGATCGAGCGATCGATGGTGCGGCTGCGCGATATTCGCGAGACCGCCGACGGGATCGGCGAAAGGTCTTCGTACTGAGCGACATCGGCCGCGGGAGCGGCCGATGTCGTTTTCGCGGAAGCTTTCTCAGCGTCCCGGGTGCGCCGGGTGGAACTGGCCGGTGTGCCGGGACTCCTCGGCCCGGATCACGTGCATGACGGCGTTGATCAGCGCCAGGTGGGTGAACGCCTGCGGGAAGTTCCCCAGGTGCCGCCCGGTGCGCGAGTCGATCTCCTCGGCGTACAGCTTGAGCGGGCTGGCGTAGCCGAGCAGTCGCTCGCACAGCTGCCGGGCCCGTTGCAGCTCACCGATTTCCACCAGCGCCGACACCAGCCAGAACGAGCAGATGGTGAACGAGCCCTCCTCGCCGGACAGCCCGTCGTCGGTGGTCTCGGTGCGGTAGCGCAGCACCAGGCCGTTCTCGGTGAGGTCGTCGGCGATGGCGAGCACGGTGGCCCGCACCCGGGGATCATCGGGCGGCAGGAAGCGGTTCAGCACCACCAGCAGCAGCGAGGCGTCGAGGGTGTCGCTGCCGTAGCTCTGAGTGAACACGCCCGCGGCGTTGACGCCGTTGTCGAGGATGTCGGCCCGGATCTCGTCGGCGATGTCGTGCCACTTCTTGGCGTAGTCCATTTCCCCGTGCAGCTCGGCCAGTTTCGCGCCGCGGTCCAGCGCCACCCAGCACATCACCTTCGACGAGGTGAAGTGCTGCGGTTCGCCGCGCACCTCCCAGATGCCGCGGTCCGGATCGCGCCAGTTCTCGATCGCGGCCTGTACCTGCCGTTCGAGCATGGGCCACAACGTCTCCGGCACCTGCTGGCGCGACTTCACGTGCAGGTAGACCGAATCCAGGATGGTGCCCCAGATGTCGTGCTGTTCCTGGTTGTAGGCGCCGTTGCCGACGCGCACCGGGCGAGCGCCGTCGTAGCCGGACAGGTGGGGGAGTTCGGATTCGGTGATCCGGCGTTCCCCGCCGATGCCGTAGAGCACCTGCAGCGACACCGGTTTCCCGTTGTCGTCGGTGGTGACGTCGTGCAGGAAGGCGAAGAAGTCGTCGGCCTCGCGGTCCAGACCCAGGGTGTAGAGGCCCCACAGCGCGAAGGTGGAGTCGCGCACCCAGGTGTAGCGATAGTCCCAATTGCGTTCGCCACCAGGGGTTTCCGGCAGCGAGGTGGTGGCCGCCGCCAGCAGCGCCCCAGTGGGTGCGTAAGTGAGGCCCTTCAAAGTCAGTGCGCTGCGCTGCAGGTAGCCGCGCCACGGGTGATCGGGGAAGCGGCCCAGGGTGATCCACTGCCGCCAGCATTCGGTGGTCTGCCACATCTTCTCCGCCGCCTCGGCGAAGTTCTGCGGCGGCGGCAGGTCCGACCAGGACAGCGCCACGAAGACCTCGTCGCCCTCCTTCATCCGGGTGCGGGCGCGCGCCTCCCGGCCCTCCAGGCCCAGGCGCAGATCGGTGGTCAGGGTGAGGCCGGGCGCGCCCTCGATCTCGCAGGTGGCCTGCGCCTGCTCGTAGACCGTGCCGCTGTAGGCCCAATTGGCCGGGCCGCGATGGTAGTCGAAGGCGGGCTCGCAGCTCATCTCCAGCTCCACCACGCCGTTCACGCATTTCACGGTGCGCAGCAGCATGTGCTCGGCGTCCCAGTCCATGGGGGTGCGGCGGTGGCTGCGGCTGCGGGACCGATTGTTGTGCCACGGTCCCAGCACCAGCGCGTCGCGCACGATGAGCCAGCCGGTCTCGGTCTGCCAGGTGGTCTCGACGATCAGGCCGCCGGGCAGATAGCGGCGCGCGGCCGGCACATTGCGGCCATAGGGGCCGATCCGGAAATGCCCGGCGCTGCGGTCCAGCATGGCTCCGAAGACGCTGGGGGAGTCCGGGCGCGGCACGCACATCCACTCCACCGCGCCGTTGCGGGCGATGAGGCAGTTGGTCTCGCAATCGGACAGGAAGGCGTAGTCGTCGATGGGCGGGAACACGGAGTGGTGCATGCTGCCCACCGCTGAGGGCAGGTAGGCGTCGGACGGGGATGGGTCCGTCGTGGCCAGCGGGTCCCGCGGGGTTTCGAGCGACTCGGGTTCGTCGTACGACTCCATGACATCAATGATCGTTCCGAACAGCCCGAATCGTCCACCGCGACGCTCGCGGCCTAGGCTGGGGTCGTGCATGCGATCGCAGGATGGTGGGACGGCGTGGAACTGTGGGTGGCCGGGCTGCCCTTCGTTCCCCAGTTCGCGGTGGTGCTGGCCGCCATGGTGCCGGTCTGCCTGGGCATCGCCTACCTGCTCGACCGGATCCTGCGCCTGGTGCTGCACGTGCTCGGCCGCGACCGGATCGCCGCCCGCGAGGCCACCGTGACCACCGCGCAGCCGCGCCGCATCCGGAAGGAAGCCGCCTGACATGCCGCGCTCTCGTGTCCAGCTCGCCCTGATCGCACTACTTGTTCTCGTAGTCGTCGCCTGGTTGTTCACTCGCTGAGCGAGTTTCGGTACCGCTTCGGCGAACTCTGGGCGTACTGTGCTGACCCATGTCGACTACCGATGAAGGTCTGGACCTCGTGCTGTCCGAAGAGGACTTCGAAGACGAGCCCCGTCTGATCGCCACCCACTACGCCGGTCCCGAAGAGGCCCTCGAGATGGTCAGGGCCGCCCAGCTGCTGGGTCTGGGCGTGCGCCTGAGCAACCGCATCCGCCCCGACGAGGAGGATGCCGAATCCGCCACCGAGGAGTGGATCCTCGACATCCTCGAGACCCCGCCGGTGGTCGAGGGCGACGAGTAGCCCACGCGGGCACTCCCGAGCGAGAGCAGGGGTGGGGGGGGGGGGGGGGGGGGCCCCCCCCCGGGGCGGGGGGGGGGGGGGGGCGGCGCGGCGCGCGGCCACACAAGACACCCAGCGAGGCCGCCGCCGCCAGAACCACCGGAGAG
>NZ_JBSGDW010000023.1:0-6896 GCF_053602575.1 Nocardia sp. NPDC004340 | reverse complement strand
GGTCGTGGTGAGTGCTTCGTGGAGCAGTACCTGGACAAGGCCCGCCATGTCGAGGCCCAGGTCATCGCCGACCAGCACGGCAACGTGGTCGTCGCCGGTACTCGTGACTGCTCGCTGCAGCGCCGCTTCCAGAAGCTCGTCGAGGAAGCCCCCGCACCCTTCCTATCCGATTCCGTGCGGTCCCAGATCCACGAGTCGGCGAAGCAGATCTGCCGCGAGGCAGGCTATTACGGCGCGGGCACGGTCGAGTACCTCGTCCAGGGCGACACGGTCTCCTTCCTCGAGGTGAACACCCGCCTCCAGGTGGAACACCCGGTCACCGAGGAGACCGCCGGAATCGACCTGGTGCGTCAGCAGTTCCGTATCGCCGAGGGCCACGCCCTGACCCTGACCGAGGATCCGGCCCCGCGCGGCCACTCCTTCGAGTTCCGCATCAACGGTGAGGACGCCGGTCGCGGCTTCCTCCCCGCACCGGGCCCGGTCGTCACCTACCGCGAACCGACCGGTCCCGGCGTCCGCGTCGACTCCGGCGTGGTCGAGGGCTCTGTCATCGGCGGCCAATTCGACTCCATGCTGGCCAAACTCATCGTCACCGGCGAAACCCGCGACCAGGCCCTCCAACGAGCAGCCCGCGCCCTCGCCGAATTCCACATCGAGGGCCTGGCCACCGTCCTCCCGTTCCACCGCCACATCGTCACCAACCCCGCCTTCATCGGTGACGGCGAGAAGTTCGAGGTCTACACCAAGTGGATCGAGAACGAGTGGGACAACCCGATCGAGCCCTACACCGGCGCTGTCCCCCTTGAAGAGGACGAAGAGGCCCCGCGCCAGAAGGTCGTCGTCGAGGTCAGCGGCCGCCGAGTCGAAGTCTCCATCCCCGCCCAATTCTCCGCCTCCGCCGCCACCCCGATCCGCAAGAAGTCGAAGCCCCGCAAGCGCGGCGGTGCAGGCGCAGGCACCGCCTCCGGCGACGCCGTCACCGCCCCCATGCAGGGCACAGTCGTCAAGGTGGCCGTCGAAGAGGGCCAATCCGTCGAAGCGGGCGACCTCGTCGTGGTCCTCGAAGCCATGAAGATGGAGAACCCGGTCACCGCCCACAAGTCCGGCACCATCACCGGCCTCACCGTCGAGCCCGGCAGCGCCATCACCCAGGGCACCGTCCTGGCCGAAATCAACTAACCCCGGGCACGGCCCCGGCACCCAGCCGGGGCCGTCTCCCTCCCCCACAAAACCCGTTTCCATTTCCAGCCCCCACCCTGCTAAAGTTCCTTCCCGCAACGAAGTAGCAAGCGCCATTAGCTCAATTGGCAGAGCAGCTGACTCTTAATCAGCGGGTTCGGGGTTCAAGTCCCTGATGGCGCACCAGAAATACCTAACGCGAGGTCAGACCGCCGAGGGCGTCTCGAGCCGGGGCGTAGCCGGCTCGAGCGGATTTGAGGTATACGCGTTTCGCGGCGTCGGTGCGCCCGAGGGATTTCCATTGGTCACCCAGGGCTTTCAGCGCGACCATGTCGCCGTCTTGTTCGACCTCGCGGTAGAGGAGTTCGGCTCGGTCGCCCTCGCCTCGGGCCTCATGAACCGTTGCCAGGTGCACCTTTCCGAGAGTGTGGCCATTGTCGATGTAGCGGCGGTACCAGTAGGCGGCCTGGCTGAGGTCACCGGTCTTCATGCACATATGGCCCAGGGTCAGCATCGAGAGTGTTTCGCCGCGCTCGGCGGCCCGCCGGTACCAGCGTTCGGCTTCCGCTCGGGCGCCCCGGTTTTCGAGTAGTCGCGCCAGGAAGGACATGGAGAGGGCGTCGTTCATGGCGGCGGCTTGGCGGAGCAGTCGTTCGGCTTCGCCGATGTCGCCGCGCTTCTGATGATCACGGGCCCGGGCCAGCAATTGGCTGACATCGCCGCGCCTGCGGCCGGTGCCCGACGATCGTGAATTTTCTCTGGGGACTTCAGATT
Source organism: Nocardia sp. NPDC004340 (assembly GCF_053602575.1). Classification (NCBI taxonomy): domain Bacteria; kingdom Bacillati; phylum Actinomycetota; class Actinomycetes; order Mycobacteriales; family Nocardiaceae; genus Nocardia; species Nocardia sp. NPDC004340. The sequence goes on along the minus strand of NZ_JBSGDW010000023.1, from coordinate 4,943 downwards.
TCGTCGCTAGGTCCGGCGGTGCCGGGGCCGTGAGCATGGCCAGTGCGTGCGGGATGGACGGACGTGACTCGGGCCGTTTGTCCATCAGCCGGGTAATGAGCTGACCGAGTTGCCCGGCATGCACCGGCGAGGGAACCGCACCGAACATGACCGCTTTCATGGTTCCGTGAATGGTGTCACGACGGAACGGCGAAACCCCTTCCACCGCGTGGTAGAGCGTGACGCCGAGGGCGTACAGGTCACCGGCGGGTGTGTCGTCGCCGTCGACGCGTTCGGGTGCCATGTACTCGAACGAACCGATGAGCGCCTCCTTGGCGGTCAGCGTGTGATCGGAGTGATGGCGGGCGGTTCCGAAATCCGTGAGCAGCACCTCGCCACCGGTGGCGAGCAGAATATTGCCCGGCTTGACATCGCGGTGGACCACGCCGGCGTCATGGGCGGCCCGCAGGGCCTCCAGTAAGGAGGCGGCGACGGTGGCGGCTTCCGCGACGTCGACCGGCCCGTCGCTGTCGATGCGCTGCTTCAATGAGCGGCCGGCCACCAGGCGCATGACGATCCAGGGCGTCCCGCTGTCGGTGACGACATCGAGGACACCGACGATATTCGGATGATCGCGCAGCCGCCCGGCATTGCGGGCCTCACGTTCCGCCCGCGCGACCCGCTCCGAGTGCTGCGCGCTGGATTCGGCCTGCGGGAGCAGCACTTCCTTCACCGCGACATCCACCCGCGACCGCTCGTCGCGTGCCTTCCAGACGGTCCCGAATCCGCCACTGCCCAGCTTCTCGATCAACCGGTAGCGGCCGCCGAGAACCCAGCCCGGTCGTCCCAGCGAAGACATGACTGCTCCCAGCGGTTCTGTGCCCCAGCAACATTCGGAGTCAGTCAACCGTACTCGAATACGGGTGCCCACGGAGCCCGCAACCAGACGGTCAGATCGCCCTCGCATCCATGAGACCCGACGGCAGTCCCCCGTCATAGACGGCGAGCATGTCGCTCGCCTTCGACAGTGTGTCGACGATGGATCGGGCTGGGCTGCGGTACAGCTCCGGATAGTCGACTTCGCCGAGCCGAGGGTCCACCCAGATAGGCATCGGGACTCAACGACGACACCGGCGAAAACGACATGACTGAACCTTAGAGCGAACCCACGACCGGCCCTATTCGCCAGTCTGACCGTCGAGTCGTTCTCGGAGCAGGTCGGCATGGCCGTTGTGGCGGGCGTACTCCTCGATCATGTGGGTGAGGATCCAGCGCACGCTGTAGCCGTCATCGTCGGACTGGTGATCGCCGACCGTGTCGAGTGATTCACAGCTGTCCACAATCTCCCGCGAGCGAGCGCACTCCTCGTGCCACAAGCGAAACGCCTCATCGACGTCCGCATCGTCGACGTCGAAGTCGACATCCTCCGACCGCTCGTTACCCCAGTAGAACGCGGGCGCATCCACACCCCCGAGCGTGCGGGCGAACCAGCCGCGCTCCACGTCGGTCATATGACGCACGAGGCCGAGCAGCGACAGCTTCGACGGCGACACCGCCTGCCGCCGCAACTGTGCGGCCGGCAGCTCCGAACACTTCCACGCCAACGTATCTCGCTGAAACTGCAGAAAACTGGTGAGCGTCTCGCGTTCTCCGGCAATCCGAGGCGTCTCGGCCCGCTGGCTCGACTTCATCCGGCCATTCTCGCCCGTTCGAGCGCCACCCGCCCGAACCTTCCCCGAAAATGCCGAACGGCCCGAGATCCCCTCGGGCCGTTGATCTTCGCCGCTACTTGACCGAGTTGGCCAGCTGATCGGCATACGGGGCAATGAACTTTCCGACGATCGGTAGCGGCGCACGCACACCGCCGGTGTTGTTGGCCTGAACCATCGCCATGATCCACACGACGAGCGCCAGGAGTCCGACCACGAGCCCGGCGAGGCTGAAGATGATCCCCAGCGCCCCGAGCAGCGACCCGACGATGCTCAGAACGAAGTTGACCACCGACACCGCCCCGAAGAACACGATCGACTGCGAGGCATGGAATTTCACATCCGGATCCTTCTTCCCCACGAACAGGAAGATGACCCCGGTGAGCCACCCCAGCGCGTAGGACAGAATCGCACTGGTCTTCTTGTCCAACCCGGTGGACTGCGGCTGGTTTGCGGAAGGCTGAGAAAATGTCATGCCGTAAGTAAATGCCGCCCCCACCCCCTACCGATCCCAACTTCCTGCCGAACCCGCAGGTCACAGGCCAGCGAACGGCTGCGACGCCGGCAGCCGGAACTTGGCGATGTATGCGCGGGCACGTGGCCGCGGGTCATAGATGAACTCCGCTGGGCTGCGATGCCAGTGCCGCGCACAGAACTCGTCAAGATCCATTTCGATTGGCCGCGAGCGATAGTCCGCGCCGGGCTCTGCCGCCTGGCCGGCCCCTGGTAGTTCGCCCACAGGTGTCCATCCGCTGTGGTCGAAGGCCCAGATGCCGTCACCGGCGTAAACATGGCTCGGATCGTCAGCCATACACGGCCACAACCCGAACGCGGCGAAGCGGCCCCGATGCTGTTCGAGGAAGACGTAGGCCAGGATGTGGCAGGCACCGGCAGCAAAGAACCATTGGTCGTCTCGATGCCACGCGAGATCTTGGTCGAATCGTTCCAGCGGCGTGCGCCTGAACTCCGAGCACGGAATGTACATGGAGCCAGCGTGACCGACTCAAACCAACCCCAGCTCAAATCGACAGCACCAGATTGCTTCCATCGCACCGCGCTGGCCGGTTCGGTCAGCGCGGTATGCGGCAGAATAGTGCGTTCCGAGCGATCGATCACGTGGTGATGGTCGACAACGCGCGCTCACCGCAACGGGCCTAGGTGTATTGACCGGAGACGTTGATTAATAGAGTGCCTCACTCACCCTGGCCATTCACGGGTCTTGCTGTTGCTGGGGGGATGCCGATCTCGTCAATGTCATGGCCGCTGCAGGCAATCTTGGTTGCACTGGCGTGCTCGATACGGGACACGAGGAACCACCGCATATCGCTGCGTAGCCTGCACCACCCGATCAGGTACCAATGGCCGTTCGTGGAGCCGAACATCACCGGTTCGACGTCGCGGGTGGTCTTGCTGCCGTCACCCGAGGTGTAGCGGATACGCACCACCTGTTGCTCGGCCATCGCTTCCTCCAGCGCTGACTTGATCGCGCGCGGAGCAGGAGGCGCGTTCACCCAGACGCGACTGGCCAGCTCATCGGCCTTCGCCCGGGTCCGTGGATCGAGTACGTCCATAATCTTCCGAACGCCGGCCAAAGCGAGATCAGCGTAGGGGGCATCGGATGCAGCAGAAACTGCGGCGAGTAGTGCCACTGCCTGCACAGGGGTCAGACTGACCGGTGGCAGGGTGCCTCCGGCGACTAGCCCGTAGCCACCGCCGGGGCCCGGGCGCGACCAGACCGGCGCGCCACTGTTCTCGAGTGCGGTGAGGTCTCTCTTGACCGTCCGCACGGACACGCCGAACTCTTTTGCCAGTCGCTCAGCGGTGCATCCACGCGGTCCGCTGCGTCGCAGCATCTCGGACAGGGCGTGGAGTCGCTCCGACCTCTTCATCTCCCACCCCGGCAAAAAATCATGCCAAAAATGGTGACATACCCTTGTCCGCGAGGCTCGAGAGCATCGTGGAGTGACGAACAACGCGAGCAGCCCGACCATGATCCTGATCGCTGGCCATTGGCTGGGAGCTTGGGCATGGGACGAGGTGCTGGAACACCTGCCCGCTGACGGCTGGCGAACCATCCCGATGACGCTTCCCGGCCTCGATGAGCGGGACCCCAAGCGGGCGTCCAGAACGCTCGATGACCAGGCGACGGCGATCGAGCAGACCATGACTCAGGCTGATGCTTCCGAGGCCCAGCCGGTAGTCATCGTGGCGCACAGCGGAGCAAACGCGCCGGTGAGCCTCGTGCTCGATCAGCATCCTGAACTTGTCCGCCGAGTGGTGTGGGTCGATAGCGGGCCCGTCGCGTCCGGCAGTATCTTCGCCCCGGATGCGCCAGAGGATCTGGATGAGTTTCCCCTGCCGCCCTTCGACGCGCTCGGGGAGCAGGCCAGCCTCGAAGGCCTGAGCACTGAGGCTCTCGAGCGCTTTCGAGCCAGGGCCGTTCCAGAACCTGGTCCCGTGCTACGCCAGCAAGTGGCGCTCACCAACGATGCGCGTCTGGCGGTCCCGACCACTCTGGTGTGCTGCTCGATCCCGAGCGCGCAGATAATGCAGCTGGCCAACTCCGGTCATCCCATGTTCGCCGAGGTGTCAAACCTCGACCATGTTGACCTCATCGACCTCCCCACCGGGCATTGGCCCATGTGGAGCCGCCCCGGTGACCTCGCCCACATCCTCGCCGCAGCAGCGACTTCCCCAGCTAACTGAACCGCAGACAGACCTGAAGATCTCATGACACACCCCGATGCCGCGCTCACCCCAAGACATCGCCTCAAGGTTGCCCGTCTGGTCGTAGAGGAGGGGTGGCCGATCAGCGAGGTCGCTGCCCGTTTCCAGGTGTCCTGGCCGACCGTGAAGCGCCGGGTCGATCGCTACCTCGCCGGTGAGCCCGGTTCAAGAGGGTCGAATTCCGCTTTGGAATAACCTCTGGCGGAAAGCAGAGCTCCTGACGTTGTTCTCGCTGGTCGATGCCTTCGCACAGCCGCATCCGCAGGCTCAAACATCGCTTCGTCACGGCCTCGCCCGTCTTGTTCGGCGATGTTCTCGGTCGCGAGGAGCGATCGTGCATCGGTAGCCTGACCACCTGGTTTGACTGAGCCCCGTCCGGTGTTCCGGGCGGGGCTCGGTGGATTCCCTGGCCGGCGGTCGTGGCCTCTTCGAACAGCGCGGTATGCGGCATGAGCGGATATTCGAGTTCTGGGGCTTCATCGTGTTGAGTGGGGTGATGGGTCTGGCGCGCAAGGGAACTCGAATTCT
>NZ_JBSGDW010000022.1:0-8785 GCF_053602575.1 Nocardia sp. NPDC004340 | reverse complement strand
GCCGGAGCGGGAGCCGGGGCCGGGGCCGGGGCGGCCGCGGGGGCGCCGCTGCCGATGACGCCCAGCTGTCCGCCGACCTCGATGACGTCGTCTTCCTGCGCGGAGATCTCCAGCAGGGTGCCCGCGACCGGGGACGGGATCTCGGTGTCGACCTTGTCGGTCGAGACCTCGAGCAACGGCTCGTCCACCGCGACCTGGTCGCCGACCTGCTTCAGCCAGCGGGTGACGGTGCCCTCGGTGACGGACTCACCGAGCTCCGGCATCTTGACCGGGGTGCCGGAGGCGGCAGCGGCGGGAGCGGGCGCGGCGGCCGGAGCCGGGGCGGGTGCGGCGGCGACCGGCTGCGGGGCCGGGGCGGGAGCCGGCGGCGCGGGGGCCGGGGCAGGGGCTGCGGCGGGAGCCGGGGCGGCGGCCGGGGCCGGAGCGGAACCGGCCTCGCCGATCACGCCGAGTTCGCCGCCGACCTCGATGACGTCGTCCTCCTGGGCGACGATCTTCACGAGAACGCCTGCGATCGGGGAGGGGATCTCGGTGTCGACCTTGTCGGTGGAGACCTCGAGCAACGGCTCGTCGACCTCGACCGAGTCTCCCTCCTTCTTCAGCCACCTGGTCACAGTGCCCTCGGTGACGCTCTCACCAAGAGCCGGCATCTGGACGGAGAAGGTCATGTCCGTTGACTCCTCTGACTGCTCGTCGGGTTAAACAGTTCGTCTCTCCGCGGGCGTGGCACCGCGGGTCGCGGTGTCGTCCCGGACGGCCATCGAAGGGCGATGGCACCGGAGATCCGTGTTGGTTCTTGTTCCAGCCACCCATCCTTGCATTCGTCCGGGTGCGGCGTGTCACAGGGCGGCGGTTGTGCCGACCTCTCTACGCCACATTTCCCGGCGTGAGCGTCGAACGCCACGGAGCGCGGGTGAAATAGCGGGATGCCATGACACGTATCACGTTTGCGCCGAACTGGCCTTTCCGGCGTGCCACTGACCGGACCGCGCACGCCCGCTGAGTCGATTCTGAAGGGATTCTGTGCAGCTGCTATGGAAATCGCCGATCGTCTGGCGAAGCGGGCGTGAGCTGCGCACTATCGAAGTATCCGGCGGTTTTCCGAAGCCGGAGAGGAGGTTGACGGGAATGGGTTTCCTGGATCTGTTCGGGCACAGCGGCGCCGCGCGCCGAGGCGAGGCCGATCCGGCCGACATGGCCCATCTCGTGGCCTGGACGCGAAACCATTACGGCGTGGAGGCTTTCGTCGAGCCGCGCACCACGGTCACCGATGTCACGGTGCTGCTGGTCGCGCATGACGGCGAATGGACCCGCCGGGTGGTCGGCGAACGCGGGGCGCAACGCCTCTCGGGCGCCCTCGGCGTCCCGGTCTACGACGCGCGTCGCGTCGGCTACCCGCAGCGCATGCGGGACTACGAGGCGCGCCGCCGCGTTCTCGAACGCCGCGCGGCCGCCTTGACCTGACCGGTCGGCGTCCCTGTGAACGCGAACGCCCGCCGCCGCGGAACCGCGGGGCGGGCGTCGCTGTGGGACTTGGCCGTTCGCTATTCGGCGGCGATGTCCTCGAGGGTGCTGATCAGCGTGCGGACCGGAACGCCGGTACCGCCCTTGCCGATGTAGCCGAACGGTCCGCCGGTGTTGTAGGCCGGACCCGCGACATCCAGGTGCGCCCACTGCACGCCCTCGGACACGAATTCCTTGAGGAACAGGCCCGCCGACAGCATGCCGCCCCAGCGGTGCGGCGCGACGTTCTGCAGATCCGCGATCTTGGAGTTCAGGTCGGCGCGCAGTTCCGCGGGAAGCGGCATGGCCCAGGCGTTCTCGCCGACGGACTGTGAGATGCGCGCCACCCGGTCGCGGAAGGCGTCGGTGCCCATGACGCCCGGGGTGCGGGTGCCCAGCGCCACCATCTGCGCACCGGTGAGGGTGGCGACGTCGATGACGTAGTCCGGCTCGTCCTCGCCCGCGCGTACCAGCGCGTCGGCCAGGATGAGGCGTCCCTCGGCGTCGGTGTTGATCACCTCGACGGTGGTGCCGCCGTACTGGGTGAGCACGTCACCGGGCCGCTGCGCGGTGGCCGAGGGCATGTTCTCGGCCATGGGCACGGTGGCGATGACGGTGAGCGGCAGGCTCAGCCGCGCCGCCAGCAGCGTGGTGGCGATGACCGCCGCCGCGCCGCCCATGTCGGAGGTCATGTTCTCCATGGACTGCGCGGGCTTGATGGAGATGCCGCCGGTGTCGAAGGTGATGCCCTTGCCGATCAGCGCCACCTTGGGGTCGCCGCCGGCGTAGGTGATGCGGATCAGGCGCGGCGGTCGCGAGGAGCCCTTGCCGACGCCGAGAATGCCGCCGTAGCCCTGGGATTCGAGCTCGGTCTCGTCGAGGACCTCGACCTGGAGACCGGCCGCCTTGGCCAGTTCGGCCGCGCGGTTGGCGAATTCGGCCGGGAACAGGTCGCTCGGCGGGGTGTTCACGAAATCACGTGCGGTGGCGACGGCTTCGGCGATGGCCTGCGCGCGGAACAGCTCCTCCTCGCCGAATCCCGGTGCGGGCACCAGGAATTCGACCCGCTGCACCGGCTGCTCCTCCGGCTTGGGCGCGCTCTTGGCGGACTTGAACGCGGTGAACTGGTACGCGCCCAGGTAGAACCCCTCCGCCGCGGCGCCCAGATCCAGGCCCGACAGCGTGGTGACCGCGGTGACGACCCCGGTCAGCGCCCGACCGGCCGCACCGGCCGACTTGCGCACCTGCTCGGCGTCGAGCTTGTCCGCCGCTCCGAGCCCGACCGCCAGCACGAAGTCCACGCCCAGCCCGGCGGGCGCGGGCACCTTGGTGACCTCTTCGCCCTTGCCCTTGGCCCCGACGGCCCGCAGCGCGCTCAGCAGGGCGTCGCGGGTGTCACCGTCGAGCACATCCTCGAACGCGTCGGCGGGCGCGATGACCGGCCCGTCCTCCGACGAGGTGAGTCCGATGACCAGGACATCGGCCTCCCCGATGCCCTCGGTGCGGGCGAGTTCCGGCCCGAGCGAACGATCTGCAACAGCTGTCATAGCTGCCCACGTTACTGCGCCGCCCCGGCCGCAGCCGGTTGGGCGCGGACCGCACGATAGATTGCTCTGTGATTGCTGTTTGCCCCGAATCGTCTCGGCACGAAAGGGTGACCACATGGCGTCTCGGATGAAGGTGCGCACGGCCGGATCGGCTGTTGCCCTGGTCGGGGTCACGTTCGCGGGCTGCCTGCTGACAAGTTGCTCCGACACCGGCCAGGCCCCGGTGCCGACCACCGTCACCACGCTGCCGTCGATACCGCCGACTTCCGTCCAGCCCGAGCACAATGTCGGCGACGACTGCTCCGACGGCCGCATCGTCGCCCAGTGGGGTCTGACCGCCGACGGCCAGTGGGTGTGCGTCCCGAAGGAACAGGCCACCTCGACCGAGCCCACCGCGCCGACTTCCGCCGGTGAGCCCGGCGCCCGCTGACCGCTCGGCGAATTCGTGGAAAACCTCTGGTCGGGACGGGTTTTCGTCAACAGTCCTCGACGTCCGTTTCGACCGTTCTCCCGTACTTCCCGCCCCCGCCGGCGACTGGGAGGATCGCGGTGCTACTTCGCGCCGTTGGCGGATCCGGAGGCGGATCCGGTCGGCAGGGGCAGCAGGAACTGCAGGAAGGCCGGGTTGCACGTGGGCGGCTGGGAAGAGGTGCAGCCGTAGTCCGCCGAGCCGATCGGGCTCGCGGCCTGCGGTGCGGCGGTCGCCACGGCGGAGGCGGCCAACTGGGCCGGGACGAGCAGGGCGCCCGCGAGGGCGATACCGGCAATGCGCTTGTTCATCGATACCTCGTGTCGTTCCGATCGGCTGACGCTGCCGACGTGAAGTTGAAAGGTATCGATTCGAACCCTCGCGGCGCTGCCCCCGCTTCTCGGGTCACCGCCGCATACGCCCGGTTTCGCTCGGCGCACCCGCGCGCCGCCGTCCCGCGCCCGCGGTGGTGGAGCGGTGCCGGCTGTGGAAAACCTCTGTTCGGGAATGGTTTTCGTCAACAGTCCTCGACGTCTGTTTCGCCCGGTTTTCAGCTCTTCCGGCCCCCGTCCTCCCTACCCTGGAAACGACGGGCGCGCAGGAGGTTCCAGTGGCGAAGGCGAGATTCCAGCGGACGAAGCCGCATGTCAATGTCGGCACCATCGGCCATATCGACCACGGCAAGACCACGCTCACCGCGGCCATCACCCGGGTCCTGCACGACCGATATCCGGACCTGAACCCCTTCACCCCCTTCGAGGCCATCGACAAGGCCCCCGAGGAACGCCAGCGCGGCATCACCATCTCCATCGCGCACGTCGAATACCAAACGGAGAAACGGCATTACGCGCACGTCGACTGCCCCGGGCACGCCGACTACATCAAGAACATGATCACCGGCGCCGCGCAGATGGATGGCGCGATCCTGGTGGTCGCCGCCACCGACGGCCCGATGCCGCAGACCAAGGAGCACGTGATCCTGGCCCGGCAGGTCGGCGTCCCGAAAATCGTGGTGGCGCTGAACAAGTGCGACATGGTCGAGGACGAGGAGATCCTGGAGCTGGTCGAACTCGAGGTGAGCGAACTGCTCAGCGAGTACGAGTTCGACGGCGACAACAGCCCCATCGTGCGGGTCTCCGCCTTCCAGGCGCTGTCCGATCCGGCGGGGGAGTGGGGCGCGACCATCACCGAACTGCTGGCCGCCGTGGACGACTGGATCGACACGCCCGCCCGCGAGGTGGAGAAGCCGTTCCTCATGCCCATCGAGGACGTCTTCACCATCACCGGCCGCGGCACCGTCGTCACCGGCCGCATCGAGCGCGGCGTGCTCAAGGTCAATGCCGAGGTCGAGATCGTCGGCATCCGCCCGAAGACCACCAAGACCACGGTCACCGGCATCGAGATGTTCCGGAAACTCCTGGACGAGGGCCAGGCGGGGGAGAACGTAGGCCTGCTGCTGCGCGGAGTCCGCCGCGAGGACGTGGAACGCGGCCAATGCGTCATCAAGCCCGGTTCGGTCACCCCGCACACCCAGTTCGAGGGCCAGGCCTACATCCTGTCGAAGGAGGAGGGCGGCCGGCACACCCCCTTCTTCAACAACTACCGCCCCCAGTTCTACTTCCGCACAACCGATGTCACCGGCGTGGTGACCCTGCCGACGGCGGTGGAGATGGTGTTGCCCGGCGACAACGTCTCCATGGAAGTCGTGCTGATCCAGCCGATCGCCATGGAGGTCGGTCTCAAGTTCGCCATCCGCGAGGGCGGCCGCACCGTCGGCGCGGGCCAGATCACCAAGATCCTGAAATAGCCCGGCCGCTAGCCCATCTCCTCGAGCGCCTTGCCGTTGGTCTCGGGAACGAACCTGAGCACGAACGGAATCGAGAGCAGCGCGAACAGCGTGTAGATGACGTACGTCCCCGACAGATTCCAATCCGCGAGGCTCGGGAAGCTGGCGGTGATGGCCCAGTTGGCGATCCACTGCGCCGACGCAGCCACACCCAGCGCCGCCGCGCGCAGCTCGTTCGGGAACATCTCGCCCAGCAGCACCCACACCACCACACCCCACGACATGGCGAAGAACAGCACGAAGCAGTGCGCCGCGACCAACGCGGCAATGCCCTGCGCGTGCGGCAGCGACACGCTCTCGCCGGACCCGGTCTTGGCCGAGAACGCCCACCCCTCCAGCGCCAGCGCGACGGCCATGCCCGTGGAGCCGATGAGCGCCAGCGGTTTCCGCCCGATCCGGTCGACCAGCAGCATGGCGATCACGGTGCCGACGATATTGATGATCGAGGTGGTGAACGAATAGAAGAACGAACTGGACGGATCGATGCCGACCGACTGCCACAGCGTCGCCGAGTAGTAGAAGACGACATTGATCCCGACCAGCTGCTGGAACATCGACAGCCCGATGCCGATCCACACCACCGGCAGGAACCCGAACCTCCCGCCCAGCAGATCCTTGAACGTCGACCGGTGCTCGCTGTGCATGGCCTGCTCGATCTGCGCGACCCGCGCGTCCAGATCCTCTTGCCCGCGCTCGACCTCGGCCAGCACCTGCTTCGCCTGCTCGATCCTGCCGACCGAGATCAGATACCGCGGCGACTCCGGAATCGCGAACGAGAACAACCCGTACAGCCCGGCCGGGATCACCATCACCCCGAGCATCCACTGCCAGGCCTCCAGCCCCGCGATGGTCCCGCGCTGCTCACCGCCCGCCATCTTCAGGATCGCGAAGTTCACCAGCTGCGAGGTCGCGATGCCGATCACGATGGCCGCCTGCTGGAACGAGGCCAGCCGCCCGCGATACGCCGGCGGCGACACCTCGGCGATATAGGCGGGCCCGATCACCGAGGCCATCCCGATCCCGATCCCGCCGATGACCCGCCACATCGCCAGATCCCACAGGGCGAACGGCAACGCCGACCCGATCGCGCTCGCCGTGAACAGCGTCGCCGCGATCCGCATACACCAGATACGCCCGATCCGGTCCGCGATCCGTCCCGCGATAGCCGCGCCCAGCGCGCAGCCGATCAACGCGATCGCCACCACCTGCGCCAGCGTCGCCGACCCGATGTCGTACCGATCCCGGATGGCCTCGACCGCGCCATTGATGACCGAACTGTCGTATCCGAACAGGAATCCGCCCATCGCGGCCGCCGCGGTGATGAACACGACGTAGACCAGGCTGTCGGCCCCGCGCTCCTGATCGTCCGAGGTTCGCGACCCCACCAGTGAATTCACGCCGACTCCTTCGTCCGGACTCGGGCCGCGGGAGCCCGAGCCATCGCTGTGGGTTCGGCCGAGATGACGCACAAACCCCGTCAGACGGCGCACTTCGCCCATTGTGGCCGCCGGAATGGCTGTCAGCGCTCAACGCAACGCCGAACTGGTCGCCCGTTCCACGGCACCCGGACGGCTGGGCGGCTGTCCCGCATCGGGCCTGGCGCTGCGGCTTCTCCACATCCCTGTGGGAACTGCGCCACGCCTCAGCTCAACGCCGCAACCCGGGGATGCGCGGAACCCGCAGCCACCCCGGCCGATTCGCCCGCGCGGTCTCCCGCGCCAGCGCCTCGACCGCCAGCTGGTCCGCCAATGCCAGCAACTGCCGCGCCGCGATCACGTCACCCCGTTTGGCCGCCTCCACCGCCGCCGACACCGCCTTCGACACTCCGCTCTGCTCCGCCGCTGCACCCATACCGCTTGCCCTCCACTCGATTTCCGGTCGGGAGGTATTCGGTGCCGTGATCCCGCGCACTCCTACGACTTCGGGAGGAATCGGAGATTTACGATCGCGACACGTCTACGTTCGGGGAGGGATCATGGCCGAAGGTAAGGGCAGGGCCGGGGTTGTCGGGGGCGGAATCGGCGGTCTGGCCGCCGCGATCGCACTGCGCGCGGCGGGTTGGGACGTCACCGTCTACGAACGCGCGCCACAGTTCACAGAGGTGGGTGCGGGAATCACCCTCGCGGCCAATGCCTTGAAGGCCCTGGACATGCTCGGTGTGGGAGAAGCGGTGCGAGCCGGAGCGGTCGCGGACCGCCGCGCCTTCGCCCGCAACCAGCGGGGACGGGTACTGGTGGATGCCCGCATCAGCGACTTCACCGGTGGCCTCGTCGCCGTGCATCGCGCCGACCTGATCGCGATCCTCGCAGCCGCGGTACCCGCCGAATGCGTCCGCGCGGGCACCCGTGTGGTCGCCGTCCATGCCGATGGTCGGATCGAAACCGATTCGGATACGGACCAGTACGACCTCATCGTGGGTGCCGACGGCGTCAACAGCGTGGTCCGTACCCAGCTGTGGCCGCAGTCCGGCCCGGTGCACCGCACCGGGATCACCGCCTGGCGATGGGTCCTCGACACCCCCGCGCCCGACCCGGTCGGCGTGATCATGGGCATTCGTGGTGAAGCCGGCGTCGTCCCCATCACCGGCGACCACACCTACGTCTTCACCGCCGGCCTCCCGGGCATCGACGATCTCGACTACTTCGCCGACTGGCCGGACCCGCTTCCGAAACTGATCGCCGCCACCGACCGATCCGCGGTGGTCACCGACGAGCTGCTCGAAATCGACGTACCCCGGCAGCTGTGGAACGACCGAGCTGTCCTTCTCGGCGACGCGGCCCACGCCATGCGGCCGACCCTGGGTCAGGGTGCGGGAATGGCATTGGAGGATGCCGTCACTCTGGCGGCCTGCGCCCCGGATCTCGCTCGCTACTCCGCCGCCCGCCGCAGCCGCGTCGCCCGGATGAGCTTTCTGTCCAAGCACGGCACCCGAATGACCTCTCCGGGCTCGACCGCTCTTGCCGCCTTGCGGGACGCCGCATTCCTCGCGATTCCGAACAAAGTCTCGGTAGCGATGTTCCGTTCCAACAGTCGCCGGACCCTCGAAGGCTGGAAGCCCCCGCAGCCCTTCGCATAGTCGCCGGAAAACCGCAGGTAGAGAGGCGATTTGACTTTGGTTCGACGCAACACGTAACTTAGTCCAGGTCAGAGCGACACGGACACCGACCCGGAGCCCCAAGGGCCTGGGAAACGAGGTTGGACGAGGAGCGCCTGACGATCACACTAGTTCCACCTGACCAGCGGATTTGGTTCTGCTGCATGGACGGGGCTAAGCTTGAAAAGTTGCCTAGCTAGTCGAACGGGCTTACCGCTCGGATCGATGGCTTGTGCGTGTGTTCTTTGAGAACTCAATAGTGTGTCGATGAATGTCAGTGCCAAATATTATATTTGGTTCCAATCATTCTCACCCCCGTGAGGGTG
>NZ_JBSGDW010000021.1:0-16733 GCF_053602575.1 Nocardia sp. NPDC004340 | reverse complement strand
GGGGTGTTAATGGGGGCTGCGCGCACACCACAAAGTTTACTCGAGGGCAGGGGTTGTATCTTGGGCCCCCCCCCCGGCCGCTTGGTTTTTCGAGCCCCCGGCCGCGCCGTACGCAGCCTGCTACTTGAACGGGCCGATGCCGTTGAGCGGGTTGCCGCCGTGCAGGTAGATGTAGACGAGGATGGCCGCCGCCACCGCCGCGACGAAGGCGGCCAGGGAGCCCAGGAACGGGCGGGTGGACCAGGCGCGGTTGCGGTCGAGCGAGTAGCGGCCGGGGCCGGTGAGGATGAGCGCGGTGGTGATGCCGACCAGGATCGAGTCGATCTCGACCGAGTTGGTCTTGGCGGAGTACTGGAATCCGGGAACCATGCCCTGCTTCCACATCCACCCGTCCAGGATCACCGCGAGCAGCGCGCCCGCGGCCAGCGGCGTGGCCAGGCCGATCACGACCAGCAGGCCACCGCCGAGCTCGCCCGCGATGAGCATGGGCACGGCCAAGTCGACGTGCTTCCAGCCGCCACCCTCCATCGAGGTCTTGATGCCGTCGAAGCCGGGGCCGTGGAACCAGCCGAAGGCCTTCTGCAGACCGTGGTAGATGAACGTGCCGCCGACGACCAAGCGCAGCAAGAGGAGTCCGAGGTCCAGGGTGCCGCGGCGGTCGTCGCGACGGCGGCGGCCATTGTTCTCCGGAGGCGCGGCCGGGGCCGGCGGGATGCTGGCGAAGGTGTAGGTCGAGGACGGCTCGGCGGCGGAGCTGTCGGCCGCGCCCGGGATGGCGTTCTTGACCTGCGAGTAGAGCGGGACGTCCAGATCGAGGCCGAGTTCCTCGTCGGTACGCGGCAGGTTCCGCTCGGTGCCGTGGCCGACCTTCTGCGGCGTGATCTTCTCGGTCGCCTGGTCGGGCTGCCCGGTGGCCTGGCCGGTCTGCTCGGCGGCCGGACCCGGAGGGGCGGCGGGCAGCGTGATCGTCTCGGTGGTCTGCGCGCCCGACGGGGCGGCGAACTGCTCGGTCGGCGAGTCGAAGGGGCTGCGGACCGGTGCGCCGGCCGGGCGCGGAGCTGCGGGCGGGGCGTCGCCCGCCGCGGCGGACGGCTCGTTCGGCTTGTTCGTCACCCGGGTCAGAGTATTAGCCGCAACCGTCCGGCACCCCGTAGAACGCGGGCGTGTCCGCTGGCCGATTCGCGCCACGGTGGAGTGTTTCGCCACGGCACGCCTTTTTGCGACACCCCGTCCGAGCGGTGACGGCAGGTTTTCCGTAACGTCTCCACCATGAGTCTGGTTGCCGCTGACCGTGTCGGGGTGGGTGCACGGATGGTCCGTGCGGGCGCCGGGCGGATCGTGCTGGGCATGACGCTCGGCGCGGTGCTGCTGTCGGGGTGCGCGCGCTTCGACGATCGCGCCTCCAGCCCGTTCACCACCGAGCCGACCTGGCAGGACGCCGAGCCCAAGACCTCCACCCCCAAGACGCCGCCGACCAATGCCAAGCGTCCGGATCTGCCGTGCGTGGATCCCGATCTGGCCGTGGTGGTTTCGTGCCTGGACACCACCGGCGGGCTGGTCGCGCTGCCCGACGGCGGCAGCGCGCTGGTGGCCGAGCGCACCACCGGGCGGATCCTGAAGGTGGTCGCCACCGACGAGGGCGAGCCGCCCGCGCCGGTGGAGGTGGCGAAGGTGGAGGTCGACCCGGCCGGGGACGGCGGCGTGACCGGGCTGGCGCTGTCGCCCACCTACGGTGAGGACGGCCTGGTCTACGCGTACGTGACGACGCCGAGCGACAACCGGGTGGTGCGCATCTCCACCGGCGGCGGCGCGCCCAAGCCGATCCTGACCGGAATCCCGAAGGGCGCCAACGGCAATCGCGGGTCGATCGATTTCACCGCGCACGACCGCATGCTGGTGCTCACCGGCGACGCGGGCAATCCGGCGCTGGCCGCCGACAACGGCTCGCTGGCCGGGAAGCTGCTGAGCATCAGCGCCCCCGCGCCCGGTGCGGCCGCCGAGGTGATGGTGTCCGGAATCGGGGTGGCGGGCGGCGTGTGCTCGGACGGCAAGGGGTCGATCTGGTTCACCGACCGCACCGCCACCGAGGACCGGCTGCAGCGGGTCGGCGCGGACGGTGTGGCGGTGAAGGCGTGGACCTGGCCCGATCACCCGGGTGTCGCGGGCTGCACGGCCGCCACGGACGCGGTCGCGATCTCCATGACCAATCAGAAGGCGCTGGCCATCGCCATGGCCGACAAGAACACCCACGCGGTGACCGCCGCGCCCTCGCTGCTGGCGCAGGACAAGTACGGCCGCCTGGACGGCGCGTCGATCGGCGGCGACGGCAATATCTGGGTCGGCACCGTGAACAAGCCCGACGGCAGTCCGAACCAGTACGACGATCGCGTGGTGCGGATCCCACCGCCGAACGGCGGCGAGCGCGGCGGTTCGGACTAGCCTCCCGGCTCACGCCGCGGCGCACAGCACTCGCTGTGCGCCGCAGCGCTTTCCGGGCTCGGGATTCCGGTTCAGGCTCGGGCGGCCTGCGTGACCGGCATCTGCAGTTCGATGACCCATTCGGCGGAGGCGGGGTCGCCGGGGGCGTTGAGGTAGACCTCGCGAATGGGAGCGCAAGGGGCGTAACCGTTCTCGTCGGCCCAGCGGCCCATGGCCTCGAAGGACACGCACAGTTCCGACAGTTTGCCGCGGTGGGCGAGAGTGGCGGCCTGCGTGATCGCGGGCAGCTCACGCAGCTCGAAGGAGGTGCCGGGGGTAGCGGCGCCCGCGACCTGGTGGGCGACGTGGACGCGCAGACCCGCTTCCAGCTCTTCGTAATACACCACCGGCGCACCGGTGATGGTGAGTCCCGCCTCCGGGATCGACGTCCCCAGCCGCTGGTAGAGCCGCTCGATGATCGGGCCGACGGCGGCCTCACCGGATTCGGCCGCCACCTCGCTCATTTCGGCGACGAGCGTGGGGGCCAGGGATTTCACGACGATTTCCTGCTCGGGCATGACGCCCTCCCTTTCGATGCGCAGGAGCCTCGCCTCGACGGACTGGAGTCGCGCGGTGTCCGCGGCCACCTGATTGGCCAGCTGGGCACGACGCAGTTGCAGCATGCCGTGCAACCGTTCCGCGGACAGCTGACCGTCGAGCATCTCGGCCACCTGTTGCAGGGTGAAGCCGAGATCCTTCAACGCGACGATGCGGTTGAGCCGCGCGAGCTGATCGGCGGCATAGAACCGATAGCCCGAGTACGGGTCGACCTCGGACGGCGGCAGCAGCCCGATCTCGTCGTAGTGACGCAGCATTCGCACCGACACCGATCCGAACCTGGCGAAGTCTCCGATACTGAACATGACTCCTCCAGGCTCGGGCCTCACACGGTGTGAGGGTCAAGCTCATGATCGCTCAGAAGGCTCGGGGCGCGCGGCTGGTGCCGCGCGCCCCGAGGACGAGAGTTCGGTGGGTGGGTCCACCCGGCGGCGCGCGAGGTCAGCTGCGCGCCACCGATACGCAGCGGCCGATCGGGCCGCGGGCGGGATCAGCCGTCGACGCCGCAGGCGGCCAGCACCAGTTCGCGGACGCGGGCGGCGTCGGCCTGGCCGCGGGTGGCCTTCATGACGTCGCCGACGACCTTGCCGGCGGCCTGGACCTTGCCGGAGCGGATCTTCTCGGCGATGTCGGGGTTGGCGGCGAGGGCCTTCTCGACCTCGGACTGCAGGGCGGAGTCGTCGGAGACCATGCCCAGGCCCTTGGCCTCGACGATGGCGGCGGGCTCGCCCTCACCGGCGAGGACGAAGTCGACGACCTGCTTGGCGACCTTGTTGTTGATGGTCTTGGCCTCGACCAGCCCGGCCACCTCGGCGACCTGCTTGGGGGTGATGGGCAGGTCCTCGAGCGAAACCTGGCTCTCCTTGGCCTTTTCGGTGAGGTAGGCGACCCACCAGGAGCGGGCGGCATCGACCGAGGCGCCCGCGTCGACGGTCGCGATGATCAGGTCCAGCGCGCCGGCGTTGACCAGGTCGCGGAACACCTCGCCGGACAGGCCCCAGTCGGACTGGATGCGGGCGCGGCGCAGCCACGGGTACTCGGGGATGGTGCCACGCAGTTCCTCGACCCAGGCGGCGTCGGGCGCGATGGGCTCGAGGTCGGGCTCCGGGAAGTAGCGGTAGTCCTCGGCGGTCTCCTTGATGCGGCCCGGCGAGGTGGTGCCGTCGGTCTCGTGGAAGTGGCGGGTCTCCATGAGGATCTCGCCGCCGGAGGCCAGCACCGCGGCCTGGCGGCGCATCTCGAAGCGCACCGCGACCTCGACGCTGCGCAGCGAGTTCACGTTCTTGGTCTCGGTGCGGGTGCCGAACTCCTTGGCGCCCTTGGGCATCAGGGACACGTTGGCGTCGCAGCGCAGCGAGCCCTGCTCCATCTTCACGTCGGACACGTCGAGGGACTTGAGCACCTCGCGCAGCGCGGTCACGTACGCACGCGCCACCTCGGGGGCCCGCTCGCCCGCGCCCTCGACGGTCTTGGTGACGATCTCGATGAGCGGCACGCCCGCGCGGTTGTAGTCGAGCAGCGAGTGCGAGGCGCCGTGGATGCGGCCGGTCGCGCCACCCACGTGCAGCGACTTGCCGGTGTCCTCCTCCATGTGGGCGCGCTCGATCTCGACGCGGAAGACCTCGCCGTCGTCGAGGATCACGTCCAGGTAGCCATTGGTGGCGATCGGCTCGTCGTACTGGCTGATCTGGTAGTTCTTCGGCTGGTCCGGGTAGAAGTAGTTCTTCCGCGCGAACCGCCCCCACGGGGTGATGGAGCAGTTCAGCGCGAGCCCGATGCGGATCGCGGACTCGACGGCCTTCTCGTTCACCACCGGCAGCGAGCCCGGCAGGCCCAGGCACACGGGGCACACCTGGGTGTTGGGCTCGGCGCCGAATTCGGTCGGGCAGCCGCAGAACATCTTGGTCGCGGTGCCCAGCTCGACGTGTACCTCCATGCCGAGCACCGGGTCGTACCGGTCGATGACATCGGAGTAGTCCATCAAGTCCACGGTCGCTGCGCTCATGCGCTCCATCCTATTTACCCGCCGTCAGTCCACGGCGATGGCCTCCACGATGGGCATCCGGGCGGCGCGCAGGGCGGGCGGAATCGCCCCGAGCAGGGCCAGTCCGAGCGCGATGATCGCGTACACCACCAGCAGTGGGCTGGGACGATAGGCGATGTCCATGGCGATGGCGTGTCCGAGGGCGACGGTCGCCAGATAGTGCACGCCCGACCCGATCACCAGTCCCAGGGCCGCGCCCGTCAATCCGATGCCCGCGGCCTCGGTGAGCACGCTGCGCAGCAGGAAGCGGCGGCTGGTGCCCATGGCCCGCAGCACGCCCATTTCCCGGCGGCGTTCCAGGACCGACAGCATCAGGGTGTTGAGCAGGGCGATGGTGGCGACCAGCACCACGATCCAGAGGATGGCGGCGCTGATCGCCGTGCCCTGCTGGACGCTCGACGAGATCGCGTCCACCGCTTGCCGTCCGGTGCTGACGTGGATGTCGGCGGGCACGGCGGCACGGACGGCGGCCATCACCGCGGCGTGGTCCGCGCCGGGCGCGAAGTCGATGCCGATGATGGTCTCGCCGGGCCGCTGATACCACTGCCGCATGACGTCGAGGTCGAGGACGACGACCCCGGCGATGGCGGAGAAGTACGGCACCACCCGCAGCACCTGCACCCGGTGTTCGCCCGACGGGGTGGGCAGGGTGAGTTCGGAGCCCTCCTCGACGCCGAGGGAGCGGGCCACGTCGCGGGAGATGACGATGCCCTCGCCCGCGGCCATCCGCGCCTGCTCGGCCTTGTCCACGGTGTCCAGCGCCGAGGTGCGCGCGACGCCGTCCTCGTAGCCCTGCAGCATGACGCGGCCGCGGCCCAGGGTCGCGAAAGCCATTTGCGCCGAACCGACTCCGCCGACGCCGGGGATGGCGGCCAGCTTCGCCTTCAAGTCGGCGGGCAGCAGCGGCCCGGTGGGGAACTGCTCCATGGCGGTCGGGCTGACGAACACATCGGTGCGGCCCAGGCCCTCGAAGCTGTCGGTGGCGGCGCTGACCATATTGCGGCTGGCATTGCCCATGGCGACGATGGCGGTGATGCCGATCATGACCGTCATGACGGTGGCCCACACCCGGCGCGGCGCGCGTTCGATGGTGGTGGCGCCCAATGCTCCCGGCGCGCCGAAGAGTCCGGCCACCGCGGCGACGGCGCGCACGATGGGCCCGGTGGCGGCGAAGCACAACACCACCGATCCGGCGATCGACAGCGAGATCGCGCCGATCGAATACCGGCCCAGATCCACCTCGGCCACCGCGATGCCGCCGCCCACCATGACCAGGCCGAGGGCGGCCGCGGACCAGCGCAGCAGCGGACTCACCTGATCGGCCGCGCCGACGCCGACCGGGGCCAGCGCCTCGATGGGCGCGACCTTGTACACCTGCCGCGCCGCCAGAGCGGCCGCGGCGACACTGGCCAGCACGCAGGCCGCGATCGCCACCGGCACCGCGTACCCGGGCACCTCGTACTCGGTGCGCGATTCCACGGAGTTCACGATCGCCGCGGGCAGCTGGTGGATCGCGGTGCGGCCCATGAAGATTCCGATGATCGCGCCGATCAGGCCGCCCACCAGGCCGAGCAACGCCGCCTCGGTGAGCAGGTCGCGCACCATGGGCCCGCTGCTGCCGCCCATGGCCCGCAGCAGCGACAGCGTCGGACGGCGTTGCGCCACCGCCATGCTCATGGCGTTGTAGATGAGGAAGGTCGACACGATCAGCGCCGCCGCCGAGGAGGCGAGGGTGGAGAAGCGCACCAGCATGATGGCACCGCCCGCCTGCGCGGTGCGCAGGTCCGGATCGGCGACCACGGCCCGGCCCGCGACCACCTTGGTCAGGTCCGAACGCAGCTGTCCCCCATCGGTGTCCGGGGCGGGCACGATCTGCACCGAGTCGATGTGCCCGGCCCGATCGGTGATCTTCTGCGCCACCGGCAGCAGCGCGAACACGATGTGGCCGCCATTGAGCTTGGCGGCGGTGGCGTCGTCGATGACGCCCGCGACCGTGGCGGTCACCGTGCCGAGCTGGAACCGCTCCCCTTCACTATGCCCCATGGCGGCGCCGACCAGCACGCCGTTGGGGACTGTGAGCAGCTTGCCCGCCTGGTCTTTCAGCGTCCCGCCGAGATCACTGCCGAGCTGTGCGATGGACTGGTCGACGCCGATGAGCAGTGCACGGTCGTCGTCGGCCCCGATGGACTGGCGCAGCATCGGCGCGGCCGTCTCGACGCCGGGCACGGTCCGGATCTGTTGCAGCAGTGCCTGATCGAAGCCGGCGTCGGTGATGCCGCTGACCTCGAGCGAGGCCTTGCCGCCGAGGCTGTGGGTGAGTTTGTCCACCGAGCCGGTGATGGAGCCGGAGATGCTGAACACCGAAACCAGCAGTCCGGCAGAGACTCCCATCACCACCATGGCCATGATGGTGCGGGCGCGGTGGGCGAGCAGCTCACCGATATTGAACAGCCGGAGGCGGTCCCAGGCGGCGCGGATCATGCGCGCACCGCCCCGGCGCCGTTCACGGCGGCACCCTTCGAAGCAGGCGCGACGGCGGACTCGGAGCCGTCGTGCCCGGCCTCGGGAATCGTCCGGACCTCCCCGTCATCCCCCCGCTCGACCCGGTCGATGGACCCGATCCGCCCGTCGCGCAGGTTGATCACGCGATCGCAGTACCGCACCGCCCCCATGTCGTGGGTGACCATGACCACCGAGTTCCCCGCCTCGGTGATGTCGGCCAGCAGTCGCAGGATCGAGGCCCCGGTCTTGGAGTCCAGGTTGCCGGTGGGCTCGTCGGCGAGGATGAGCGGCGGGTCCATGATCAGTGCCCGCGCCACCGCCACGCGCTGCATCTGCCCGCCGGATAGTTCGGCGGGCCGGTGGTCGGCGCGTTCGCCGAGTCCGACCAGGTCGAGCAGTTCGAGGGCGCGCGGCTTGGCCTTGCGCAGTCCGGTGCCGTCCAGCAGTTTCGGGATGGCGATATTCTCCCACGCGGTGAGGGTGGGCAGCAGGTTGAAGAACTGGAAGATGAAACCGACCCGGTGCCGCCGGAATTCGGACTGCGCGTCGTCGTCGAGGTCGCCGATCTCCTTGTCCTGGAATCGAATCGACCCGGAGTCCGGGGAGTCCAGCGCGCCGAGCAGGTGCAGCATGGTGCTCTTGCCGGAGCCGGAGGGCCCGATGATCGCGGTGAACTCCCCCGCCCCGATCCGCAGGCTGACGCCGTCCAGGGCGCGGACGGCCTGTTCACCCACCCGGTATTCCTTGGTGACGTCGGTCAATTCCAGCATGGTCTACCCCTCGAAGATCAGTGCCATCGGTGTGGTGCGGTCAGCCGGCCAGCGCGCGCAGGCGAGGACGGCGGTGGTACAGGTGATCGGTGTCGAAGGCATCCAGCAGGGCGCGCAGCGCGGGCTGCTCGGCGCACAGTTCGGCGTACGCCTCCTGCGCCAGAATGCCTTTCTCCATAGCGTTTTCGAGCTTAACGGTCAGGTGGTTCTCCCAGCGGTTCCGCAGTGCCAGCAGCACGCCCTCGGGTCCGCCGAAGAGCCGGTCCACGTCCGGCAGGTCGTGGAAGAGCTTGGGGTCCACTGGATTTCGTGCGAAGTCGCGGCGCGCCGCCCGGTCCAGGACGGTGTGCAGGATGTCGGTGCGAGCGTGAAGATCTGCCCAGGACATGACGCCAACCTCTCGTTGAACGCCCGCTGGTGGCGGACGTGTCGGCTGTTGTCCCCAAAACTACGAGCGGCCCGCGGCCGCTGTCTTCGTGCCGCGGACGCGACTTGACCTCCTACCCCGGTAGGAGACGTACCCCTGCCGCCGGACGATGTACGCCGTCTGATTCGACGGATAGCCTTGCAGAATGAACGTGACCAGCGCCACCCCCGCCGCCCTGGGGCAGGAGTTGCTGGAGGGACTGCGCCGCGTCGGCGTGGGGTTCCGGCGATTCGTACGCAATCCGTTCGCCGACTACCAGCGCTGGGTGGAGTCGACGGGGTTCGACTACCCCGCGTCGATGGCCATCCTGGTGGATTCCATGATGTGCACGGTCGCCACCGTGGCCTTCGTGCAGCGGGTGGTGGCCGGGTACTTCCCGGGCGTCGTCGCGGTGGTCGCGCTCATGCTCATCTGCGTGACCGGTCCGCCGTGCATCATCCTGGACTTCAAGCCGCGGCCCGTCCTGCTCGCCACGCTGACCGTGGCCGCCGCCGCGTTGTTCCTGACCCAGCCGGTCCCGCTGGACGTCGCGCCGCTGGTCCTGATCATCATCGCCGGGGAGATCGCGGCCATCACCGGCCCGGCGGTGAGCGTGCCGGTGGCCCTGGTCATGTTCGCCGAGCTCATGTTCTTCGAATCGATCGGGCACATCGAGGGATTCACCTGGTTCGCACTCGGCATCCTGTTCGCCTGGTTCACCGGCCAGCTGCTCAACTTTCAGCGCCGCTACCTGTATCAGGAGCGCGACTACCAGGACATTCGCGCGCAGGCCGCGGCCGACGAGGAGCGCCGCCGCATCGCCCGCGAGGTGCACGACGTGATCGCGCATTCGCTGAGCATCACCCTGTTGCACGTGACGGCCGCCCGGCACGCCCTGCAGACCGACCGGGACGTGGACGACGCGATCGACGCGCTCTCCGACGCCGAACGGCTGGGCCGCCAGGCCATGGCCGACATCCGGCGCACCGTCGGCCTGCTCGGCGACCGGCCCGCCACGCTCGCGCCGGAGCCGGATCTCGACGACATCGACGAACTGGTGTCGGACTTCGTGCGCGCCGGGGTGACGGTCGACTATCGCCTCGAGGGCGACCGGTCCGCGGTGACCGCCGGGGTGGGCCTGGCCATGTACCGGATCTGCCAGGAGTCGCTGGCCAATGTCGCCAAGCACGCCCCCGGCGAGCGGGCACGGCTGCGAATCCAGTTGCACCCCAAGTACATCGAGGTCACAGTGACCAATACGCTGGCGGCCGGGGCGGCCCCGCGGGCCGGGAACGGCATGGGCATCTCCGGTATGCGGCAGCGGGTCGCGCCGCTGGCGGGGCGGCTCACCGCGGGACCCGACGACGACGGCTGGCGGGTGTTCGCGCACATCCCGCTGACCGGGACCGTGCCCTGCGGCTTCACCGCCGCCGACGACCACCTGCAGTCGCTGCTGCAACCGCTGTTCCGCAAGACCGCCCAGGAGGGTATGTGACCGACCGCTCGGACGAGGAACTGATCGGCGTCCTCGTCGTCGACGACCAGGAACTGGTCCGCGGTGGACTGCGCCGGATCCTGCGCCGCCGAGACGGTTTCCTGGTGAGCGAATGCTCCGACGGGGACGAGGTGCCCGCCGCCGTCGCCGCCCACCGCCCCGACCTGGTCCTGATGGACCTGCGGATGAAGCGGATCGGCGGCATCGAGGCCACCCGCACCCTGCGCGCCGCCCCCGACGCGCCCCCGGTGCTGGTGCTGACCACCTTCGACGACGACCAGCTGCTGTCCGGCGCGCTGCGCGCGGGCGCGGCCGGGTTCCTGCTCAAGGACTCCCCCGCCGAGGATCTGATCCGCGCGGTCCGCACGGTCGCGGGTGGCGGCTCGTGGCTGGACCCGACCGTCACCCCGCGTGTCCTGAATACCTACCGTTCGGCGCGCCCCACCCCGGCGCCCGCCGGCAATCGCCTGTCCGAGCTCACGGTTCGCGAGCTCGAGGTGCTCGGACTCATCGGCAGAGGCCGGGTCAACGCGGAGATCGCGACCGCGCTCGGCATCTCCGAAGTAACGGTGAAGAGCCACGTGGGACATATCTTCGGGAAGCTCGGGTTACGCGACCGTTCCGCTGCCATCGTCTTTGCGTTTGACCACGGCGTAGTCGCACCGGGAGAATCCACCTCCTAGAGGGGTGGGTCGCGGGTCCTCGTCTGCTTCCCTCCCAAGAGTGTGGAGGTTTGACGGGGTGGATGCGCCATCGCGGGCCGGGAGCAGGTTCGGGCCGTACGAGCTGCGCTCGCTGCTCGGCAAGGGCGGCATGGGCGAGGTCTACGAGGCCTACGACACGTCCAAGGATCGGGTCGTCGCGCTCAAGCTGCTGCCCGCCGAGCTCGCCAAAGATCCCTCCTACCAGGAGCGTTTCCGGCGCGAGTCGCAGGCGGCGGCCCGGCTGGCGGAGCCGCACATCATCCCCATCCACGACTGGGGCGAGATCGACGGTGTCCTCTACATCGACATGCGGCTGGTGCGCGGCCGCGATCTGCGCTCGCTGCTGGACGGTTCGGGGGCGCTGCCGCCGCTGCGGGTCATCGGGATCATCGAGCAGGTGGCCGCGGCGCTGGACGCCGCGCACTACTCGGGGCTGGTGCACCGTGACGTGAAACCCGCCAACATCCTCGTCACCGATGCGGATTTCGCATATCTCGCGGACTTCGGCATCGCGCGCGCCGAGGGCGACTCCACCATCACCATGACCGGCACGGCCGTGGGCTCCTACGCCTACATGGCCCCCGAGCGGTTCGACGCGGGCCCGGTCTCCGGCCGCGCCGACATCTACTCGCTGGGCTGCGTGCTGCATGAAGGCCTCACCGGCGACAAGCCGTTCCCGGCCGACAATATGAGCGTGCTGATCCGCGCGCACCTGTCCGAGGCGCCGCCGCTGACCAGCATGCTGCGCGGCGGGATTCCGCCCGCCCTGGACGCGGTGATCGGCAAGGCGCTCGCCAAGGACCCGAACGACCGCTTCTACACCGCGGGCGAATTCGCGCGGGCCGCCCGCTCGGCGCTGGCCGGTCAGGGTCTGCCCCCGAATATGCCGGGCGCCGGTGGCCAGGGCGCGCCGGGTCAGCCGCCGCGGCCCGGCCGGACCGTGCCGCCCGGCCCGCCCGTGGGCGCGCCCCCGACCACCGTGCTGCCGACCGGCGGCCCGGCCGGTCCGGCGACGACCATGCTGCCGGGCGGCACCCCGCCGCCGCCCGCCCGCAATACCGATCCGACTGTGCGGCAGACCAATCCCGGCCGCCCGAACACCACGTCGATCCCGGCCTACATCACCGGCTCCTTCCCGGCGGCCGAGGATCCCTCGCCGTCGAGTGATCTGCCGATCATCACGCCCTCGGACCCGACCCGGGTGCGGGTCAGCGACTTCCACTACACGCCGCTGCCGCCGGACGCCCAACAGCAGGCGGTGTGGGGTCACGCGCAGGCGCAGCAGCGGGACTTCCCGTACGCGCCGGCGCCGGATCCCTCGCTGTATCCGACCTCCGAGCACGCCATCGTGCAGCCCGAGCCGCGGGCGCCGGGGCGGCGGCGCAAGCGGTCGGTGGCGGCGCCGGTGTCGATCGCCGTGCTGGTGGTGGCGCTGGCCGCGATCGCCGGTGCGATCGGCTGGCAAGTCCTCGACCGCTCCGGCAACGAAACACCCATAACGACGGCAGCACAGGGTGTTCCGGGAACCACGCCTCCGCGCTCACAGCAGACGAGCCCGGCGGCGCCCACCACGACATCCGACGCGGTCCAGCTGCCAGCGGGTGCTACGCCGTGTCCACCGACGTATGCGGCGCTGGGCGGCTTCGCCAATTCCGCGATCGGGAACACGGTCACGTCCTGTCCTTTCGCGGAGGCGGTTCGCCGGTCTTATGCCGATACGGCTACTGGCCGGGCGGGGTCGCCGGTTACTGTGGTGGCAGTGAGTCCGGTGACGGGCCGGTCTTACACGATGAACTGCACGGCCGCAGGCAAATTGGTGACCTGCGCTGGTGGCGAGAACGCGGTGGTGTATGTCTACTGATCCGATCCCGGCCTGTTGCAAGGGTTTTGTGCGCGGGCTGGCGGTGGCGGCTGTCCTGGCCGTGTCCGGGTGTGGTGTGAATGTCGGTGCGGTGCACCACTCTTCGGCGCAGGCGGATGAGATCAAGCCGGTCGGGGACAGCTCGAAGCTGCAGCAGTCCCCGCCCCTGATCGCGCCCGAATTGCCTGAACTGTTCGGTTTGCCGAAAACCATTGCGTTCGCGGCGGATTTCGCCGAGCTGAAGGCCGGACTCGAGGGCCGGATCGGCCTCGCGGTGATGCCGGTCGGCGGCGGCGAGATGACCCAGCTGGGCGACTGGACCACCGGCATCGCCTGGTCCACCATCAAGGTGCCGCTGGCCCTGGCGGCACTGCGCCACGACCCCACCGGCATGCGTTCCACCGCCGAGGCCGCCATCACCTTCTCCGACAACGATGCGGCGCAGACGCTGTGGACCTCGCTGGGCACCGGCAGCGAGGCCGCCGACGCGGTCGAGTCGATCCTGCGCGAGGCCGGCGACGTCGCCACCGATGTCGCCGCCCGCCACACCAAGCTGGCCGCGCTGGAATCCGACGATCTGCTCGCCTTCGGCGCCACCGACTGGTCGCTGGCCGACCAGGTGCACTTCGCCTCCCGGCTGCCCTGCCTGCCGCGCGCCAATTCCGTTGTCTCGCTGATGAGTGAGATCACCCCCAGCCAGAGCTGGGGTCTGGGCCGGCTGATCGGCGCGGAGTTCAAGGGCGGCTGGGGTCCCGACGACGACACCGGCAAATACACCGTCCGCCAGTTCGGCCTCGTCCCGACGCTGAACGGACCGGTGGCGGTGGCGCTGGCGGCCGAACCCGACTCGGGCAGTTTCGATGACGCCACCGACATGATGGACAAGCTGGCGCTGCTGGTCGGCGACCACCTGCCCGACCTCCACGGCGGACTCTGCTCGCACTGACCCTTTTCGGCCGCATGCCCACCGAAAATCACCCATACCCACGGCATTTGACCCCCTCGTCCGGGAGCACGACAATCCCTGAGATTGACGGGGTTCCGGTGCGTCCGCTAGGAACAGGGAACGCGCCGGACGCCGGGGCAGATGGAGGTTGACGGGTGCACGCACCGATTTCACGCGGACGGCGGCGGCTCGCCCGGACCGCCGGTCGCGGCGCCCTGGTGTTGCTGCTCGGGGCGTTGACGGCCTGCAGCAGCAAACCCGTACTGGTACCGGATAAAACGAGCACCGCGGCGACGCCCGGAGCCACCGTCCCGGCCACCGTGGTCGCACTGCCGGGCACCCTGGCCTGGGATTTCGTCAACGAGCTGAAGCCGTCGCTGTCGGGCAAGGTGGGGCTGGCCATCACGCCGGTGGGCAGCGATCGCACGGTGGCGCTGGGCGATTGGAGCTCGGGACCGGGCTGGTCGACCATGAAGGTGCCGCTCACCCTGGCCGCGCTGCGCAAGAGCTCGTCCAACCAGACGGCCGCGATCAATGCCATCGAGTACTCCGACAACAGCGCGGCCGACACCCTGTGGCAGGCGCTGGGCTCGCCCGATGTCGCCGCCCAGACCGTCCAGGACGTGCTACGCGAGGGTGGCGACACCGACACCACGGTGCCCGCCACCCGCACCCGATCCGACTACTCGGCGTTCGGACAGGCCGACTGGTCGCTGGCCAATCAGGTCAAATTCGCGGCCAAACTGCCCTGTCTGCCCGAGTCCGACGCGGTCACCTCGCTGATGAGCAAGGTCAGCTCCGGTCAGCGCTGGGGCCTGGGCACGCTGGACGGGGCCGAGTTCAAGGGCGGCTGGGGCCCCGACACCAGCGGGAACTACCTGGTCAGGCAGCTGGGCCTGATTCCCACCGCGGGCGGGCAGATCGCCATCGCGATTGCCACCCAGCCCAATTCGGGCTCCTTCGACGACGGCACCGTCATGCTCACCAAGGTCGCCACCCTGATCGGCAAGCACCTCGACGAGCTCCGGGGCGGCGTCTGCGCGGCGGGCTAGCGGCCCGGCCGAACCGCCGCGAACCGTAACCGGCGGTTCACGGGGGTGCAGCCCACGGACCACCCATCTCAGGGCAAGATGGGGTCCATGCGCATCGGAGTCTTGACCGGAGGCGGAGACTGCCCAGGCCTGAATGCCGT
Source organism: Nocardia sp. NPDC004340 (assembly GCF_053602575.1). Classification (NCBI taxonomy): domain Bacteria; kingdom Bacillati; phylum Actinomycetota; class Actinomycetes; order Mycobacteriales; family Nocardiaceae; genus Nocardia; species Nocardia sp. NPDC004340. Next base: position 1,777 of record NZ_JBSGDW010000021.1, on the reverse strand, counting down.
GATCCGTGCTGTCGTTCGCACCGCGAACGGCCGCTGGGGAGACGCCATCGTGGGATTCCAGGACGGCTGGCGCGGACTACTCGAGGATCGCAAGATCCAGATCCTCAACAACGACCGCACCGACCGGCTGCTCACCAAGGGCGGCACCATGCTCGGCACCGCGCGCACCAATCCGGATGTCCTGCGCGCCGGACTCCCCCGCATCAAGCAGACCCTCGACGACAACGGCATCGACGCGCTCATCCCCATCGGCGGCGAGGGCACCCTCACGGCCGCCTCCTGGCTGGCCGACGAGGGCGTCCCCGTGGTGGGTGTACCCAAGACCATCGACAACGACATCGACTGCACCGACACCACCTTCGGCCACGACACCGCGGTCGCCATCGCCACCGAGGCCATCGACCGGCTGCACACCACCGCCGAATCCCACCAGCGCGTCATGCTGGTCGAGGTGATGGGGCGGCACGCGGGCTGGATCGCCATCAACTCCGGCATCGCCGCCGGAGCCCACCTCACCCTGGTGCCCGAGGTGCCGTTCGACGTGGACGAGGTCTGCGCCATGGTGAAACGGCGCTTCCAGCGCGGGGATTCGCACTTCATCTGCGTGGTCGCCGAGGGTGCGCACCCCGATCCGGAGTCCATGACGCTGCGCGACGGCGGCATCGACGAATTCGGGCACGTCCGCTTCACCGGGGTCGCCCAGCAGCTGGCGCCGGAGATCGAGCGGCGCATCGGCAAGGAGGTCCGGGTGACCGTGCTCGGGCACGTGCAGCGCGGCGGCACGCCGACGCCGTACGACCGGGTGCTGGCCACGCGATTCGGCGTGCATGCGGCGGAAGCCGTGCACGCCGGGCAATTCGGGCAGATGGTGGCGTTGCACGGCACCGAGATCGCGCTGGTGCCGCTGTCGGAGGCCACCAAGCAGCTGAAGCTGGTGCCGCAGGACCGGTATCGGGAGGCGGCCGCCTTCTTCGGCTGAGCCGGAACAGCTCTCACGGCCCTCGCACGCGACCGTGCGAGGGCCGTTTCGCGTCCCGGGGAGAACCCGCTCAGTCGTCGCGGTGGTGGGCGTAGTGACGGGCCGCGCGGGCGCGATTGCCGCAGGCCACCGAGCACCACTCCTGGCGCGGATGGGATTTCACGAAATATCGCACGCAGCGCGGGGCGGGGCAGACGCGGATCTGCTCGGCCTGCGGTCCGCCGAAGAACTCGATGACGGCGTCGGCCAATCCGGCCTTGACCGTGTCCAGTTCGGTCTTCGTGAGCAGCCGGTATTCGAGACGCTGCCCTTCGCTGTCCCATTCGAGCAGCCGCAGCGCCGGGGCGGCGGCGTGGTTGATCGCGGCCAGCGACTCGGGGAAGGGCGGCAGCACGGTCGCGTCGGCGGAGCTGGGCGGATGCGGCGCAACGTATTCCGCGAACAGCGCGCGCACCTGCTGGCGCAGGTCCACCAGGGCGGCGCGGTCGTCCTCGGTGGGCAGGTAGGCCTCGAGGTCCACGTACATGCCGACGTCGGCGGCGTGGGCGACCAGCCATTCCCGGGTGGATTCACGGGTGCCGAAGGCGTCGGTCAGACCGCGACTGGTGGCGCGGATGGTGTTCGCCAAACGAAGTGCCAAGGGATCGACCATGACTCGATTCTAACGGGTATTGATTTCCGAAGCCATGATGTTCTAACGTGAGAAAGTACGATCTTCCGTTAGAAAGTTGGGACGTCATGATCACTCCGATCGAGCAAGCACCCCTGTTGGACGAGGTCCGCAAGCGCATGGGCCGG
>NZ_JBSGDW010000020.1:0-30120 GCF_053602575.1 Nocardia sp. NPDC004340 | reverse complement strand
CTTCTCCGACAACGGTCTTGTCGAGGCCATCGCGCATCACATCCTCGTTCACCAGGACCAACTCAGTGTTGCGCTAACCCATTGAGACCACACCGCGTAGCGCGCGGTTCGAGTCGGTCACGGAGCGTGGTGAATGCTCCTCACCCAGGGCGTTCGTGATCGGGCCATGCCAAATGATGCTCCGCGCGATGAGCTGTTTCGGTTACCAGTTGAGGACGTATCACGCTGACGGGCCGTGGGATCGCGGTCGTCGGACACCTCGAGTCGGGCGTTGCGAGCGTGGGTGATCGGTTAAGGGAAGCCCCCTACCCAAAAGGGCTGACCCCGGAAATATCGCCCAAGGAAGTTGGGGCACATGGGTTTACTGAAGTGAACCAATTTCAGAATCGGCGGCGGTTAGATTCTCCCCAACCCCTGACCGGGGGTACGAAAGAGGAGTTCTCGAATGCCCGCCAAGACCCGCGCCATCCACCACATCAGCTGGGGTGCAACAACTTTGACTCTGGCCGCGACTTTCGTCACTCTTTCCGCGCCCACCGTCTCTGCCTTCGTCGACGCACCCCAGGTCGACGATTGCTCGACCGGCACCTGCGTGGTGCCGTCGTCCTACATCGTCGGACAGACCTACTCGATCTACGCGGGCGCACCACTGGACGACGCGCTCTACGCGAGCTTCTACGACAACGGGACATGCCTCGGGAGCTTCTCGTACGCGCAACCCGGCAATACGGTTCCGTGGGTTCCCACCACCGCCGGAACACACGAAATCACCATCAAGACCTCGGTCAGTAAGCCGTTCGTCATACCTGCGCCGATCAAGTTGACCGTGACCGTTGTCGCCGCCCCGTCGGGGTCGACCACCCCGTCACCCACGCAATCGGGCCACTGCACCGTCACCGGTAGCGGAACGGGCAGCGGCAGCCCCCTCGGATCCGGCAGCGCCGGTTTCTGAGCTAGACCGACCGGTCCTCACCGGTCGATGGCTGCCCGACGCTCTGGACGCACAGCCACGTCGACATCCAACACCGCTTCAAACGTCCGCACATGCCGCATACCGCGGCGGAAGATCGACCGGCCGAGACGATCTGAAGCCGACGGAATGTTCGCAACTGCCGAGTTGAGGGTGCTCGTTATTCGTCGGTTCAGGCTCAGTCCAGGTGTGGATCTGCCAGCAGCACCACACGGTCAGCGGTTGGGTCGAAACCGAGTACCGGGGAATGATGTCCACCCTCTGCGTACATCGACACAGGCTTACCCAGCCGCCGACCGATTGCGCACAGGAAATCGCACAGCGTGTCGACTCCGACCTGGCCCTACAACTGGTGAAGATCGACATCGAAGTCCATCTCCTCGGCGGCCCAGGGGCGGAAAATCACCTCCACATCCGGCACGGGCCACACACGCAGTGTCATGACCTCCGCGTCGGCAGGGTGCGACAAAACCTCTGCGGCAGAGGGCAACTGCCGCTCGCGCGATCCTTCGAAGTACTGCCACGCCCACCCCCTGGAGCGGATCAGATCGAACACCGCCTGCCAATCTTCGACCGAGGTGCCCTCCACAAACACATCCGGCAACCTGCCCATCAGATCGGGGTCGAAGAAGTTCTTGACCTCGCTCCACAGCAAATCCGTCAACCTGCCCACAACCTTCCCGGAACGACGGCGAGTCCCTGTCCGCGCAATGACCCTAAATACACCCCGGACCGGCACACGACCGAATACCCGCTACTGCCGCTGGTCGCGCTGACCGAACCGGCCGGAGCGGTGGGCCGAAGATCAACCGGCCGAGCCGAGCCGAGGTCGGCGGAACGTCCGCAACTGCCATGTTCGTAGAAGATTTCGCGCGGAGGGCAGTTGTTCCTGTTCTGGAGGGCTGCCTGTGGCTGTGGGCGGATCGGTGTGGGAATGTCAGGCTTCATGGTCGGATTTCAGGTTGGTCAGCGAGTCACCGTTACGGAGGGGCCGTTTGTGACTCTCGAGGCGGTCGTCGTCGAGGCGGAGGAGAACTCTACGACCGCCAAAGGCGCCGTCGTGCTCTTCGGGAAGACCGTGAGCGTCACCTTGTCGATAAGTGTGGGATCGCGCGTGGTTGCGGAGCTGGATCGTTCAGAGGAGATCGCCAGGCACACGGACGCGATCCGCTACTACGGCACTGCGGGTCGAATCGCGGCCGGCGCCGAAGTAGGGCGCTTTATCCGAGTCGACAGAATGGAGGACTTGGCCGAGACGCCAGAGGAGCGAGAGCTGGCAGGAGGCGACATGATCCGTATTGCCGATGATCCCGCCATGGAAATCGACTGTCGCGCTGAGTGGGTGGAGGACTGGGCCGCAGTGGAGGAATCCCTCCTCCGTGACGGCCACCGAGTGGACTGGCAGGTGTGACGATTCATCCAAGCTCTCCGCCTCAACGCTCGGAATCCGAGTTCCCTTGCGTTCCGAACCCATCGCCCCGCTCGACACCGTGAGGACAAGGAACTCGAATGTCCGCACATTCCGCGTACCGCGCTGACCGAACCGGCTAGCGCGGTATTCCGGCGCCCGGATTCCGGTGCGGTGCGAGCAGCCGGTGTCTCTCGCGCTTTGTCAGACACGCCCTAGGCGCCAAGCGGCACAGCGAAAGATCAACGGACCGAGCGTTGTCCGGTGCCGGTCGCTTCCCAGCAGGAGTCGAGCCACCACCAACCGCCCGCCAGCTCCATCGTGGGGCAGACAGGTTCGCCGAACCCGTCGTACGGTCCGGGCTCGGGTGTTCCGACGAAATGTCCGTAGCCGAGCGCATCGTCGGGGATCCCGATGTAGTCGGGTACGAACAGCACTGGCTGCCCACCACTGGTGCCGATCACTGCCACTCGGCAGTTCGCCGAAACGAGACACAGGTACGGAGGCAGCTCGACACCGTAGTAGTCGATCTTGCCGTCCGGCAGTTCCATCGCTGCGATAGCGGCGAATGCCGGTCGCTCGACCCAAAACCTGGTCCACGCATTAGCGTTCGAGTCGACGAAGAGAAAGACCGACCCGCCGATCCCGATCAGTGCGAGCATCGCGGTTGCCGCCAGAGGCCACGGTCGCGTATCGCGGCCGGCCAGAAACAGCAGCAGCACGAAGCAGGCCAAGGCAGCCACGAACGCTCCCAGCAGCAATGGCAAGGCGAGAATCCATAACTTGGTGACTATCCAACCGCGATGCAGCGTCACGCCGAGCACAATCGTGGCCACGACCACGGCGCACAGGGGCGCATCGGAGGATCGAAAAGCTTTGAGGAACACGACAGCAGCCTAGGTCGCCGATATGCACGGTTTGCGCCGGAATTGTGAGGATTATGTGAGCGACCGCGTTCGTCCCGCTCCGAACGTCCGCCAACAACCTCCGCTACTGCCGATTATCGAGTGGTGGGCGTCGAACGGACGTTGCTACCGTGCAAGCGTTCGGTGATCACGAAGGGAAGAATATGCCCGTGGTGCGGCGGTTCTGGATCGAATTCGATCGAGACCGCGAACCGGCTTGGCCCGGATCGTACGTCGGTGTGACCGGCTACGGCGAGCAGGACTGTCTGGCTATGGTGGCCGATCCCGATCCGGTCGTGCTGGCTCCCTGGGTCTCCTGCACTGGCCACTGGTGCCGCAACGAAACTGACGACACCTATCGCGTGGACGTGATCTTCGACTGCGGAAGAGAAAGACAGCGAACAGTCCGTGCCTACCTTCCCGCACATAGGACCTCGGCCGTGGGTGGTGATTGTGGTAGTCATCGCGAGCGCTGTTCGACCGACCGCGAGCGCTGGTGCGACGAGGACAATCCGATCCTCGGGATTCGGTACGACAACGTGGTGGTCGACAACGGGCCGATTCCGCCATGGCCCTTCGGCGGCACGGGCTCATCGTTCTGAACGCGGAACAGCGGGTTCAGCACGACCGGACGTCGATTTCGCTCCGTGGCAACGACTTGACCAGCCCCACCTAGGGCTGACAGAACAACAGGTCGAAAGCAGCATTGACGGCCTACCGTACCCGGCTCGGGGTTGCGCAGCCGTTCGGATGCTCGTTCGTATGCTGGCGGCGTGAGCGATATGGCGCATTTCCTTGCGGCGGCTGAGCGGGGATTCCTACTCGATGCGGACGATGTGGTGGATTCCTTGATCCAGGAGGGGGTTCTTTTGCCGGTCGACTGGTCCGGCGAGGAACGGACCGGACAGATAGCGCAGTTCGTATCGGCTCGGGTGGCGGCCTTCGGGAAGGACAGTGCGGTTGTCGTGGCAGTCGAGTCCGCTGCCAGGCAAGCGGCCGGGGCTGACCTCGATCGTGGTGAACACGTGCCGGCGATCCTGCGCGCAGTGGATGAAGCCCTGGCGAGTGCGGGGTTGGCGCTCGGCGAACTACGGTCCGGCGACGACACCTATCGTGTCGGCGTCATGCGTCGCACGACGGCGTCGAGTCTGGCGTGGGGTCTGGATCGGCCTTCTCCCGAGTTGCTGTACATCATCGACTGTCCGTGCGGTGGCATGAACGTGTGGCAGCTCCCCGAGACGGAAGCGAAGCCTGGTGAGGGCGAGTGCGACTCGTGCGGTCGGGACTTGTTCGATCCCGCCGGTATCCCGATCGTGCCTATGGTCGTGGAGCCCGTCCGCTGAGGCGGCTCCCGCAGGCTCGAGCACTGCAGCAGGCGACCGCCGGTGTTAGTTTCTTGGTCGTGAGCCTCGAGCCGGCCGGTGGAGTCGAGCAGCGCCTGTCCGATTCCCCCTATGTCGAGCGGGTCTATCGGGCTGGATCGGTTGCCGGGGCGGTAGCGGCGCGGATGCGGTCGGTGGCGAATTCGAATTGGGAGCTTGTCGTCTGGCGCGACCGCGGGGAGACACACGTTTCGGTCCGCGGCCCGGAGACCGGTCCCACGGTGCTGGAGCTGGGGCCGGGTGCGGGCGACACGCTCGGGATCATCTTCCGCCATGGCGCTTTCCTGGCGCCGATGCCGGTGTCGACGCTGGTCGACACCGCGGTGTCCAGTCCGCACACCACGGCTCGCTCGTTCGTGCTGCAGGGCGAGGAATGGGAGATTCCGGCCTACGACAATGCGGACGTCTTTGTGGATCGTCTGGTCCGGGCCGGACTGCTGGTGCGTGATCCGCTGGTCACCGATGTGCTCCGCGGGGACGGGACCACTCTGGTCACTCCACGGTCGGTGCAACGGCGGGTGGTCGCGGCGACCGGGCTGACGCAGGGCGCGATCCGACAGATCGAGCGGGCCAGACAGGCTGTGCTGCTGGTGCAGCAGGGTATGCCGTTGATCGAGGTCGCGCAGTCGACGGGATACCACGACCAGCCGCACCTCGCGCGTTCGCTGACCCGGTTCACCGGCCGCACAGCTTCTCAGCTGCGGCGCGGAGACAGCGACGAGATGTTGTCGCTTCTGTACAAGACCGATGTCGAGGTACGCCCCTAGGTTTGCGATGTCGCCGGGAACACCCGGCGCACCGACCATCCTTGGAGGCACCTCATGGCATTCACGCAGATCTACGTCAACCTGCCGGTCACCGACCTGGAAGCGAGCAAGAAGGTGTACGCGGCGATGGGAGGCACGATCAACCCGGACTTCACCGGGGACACCTCCGCCCAGGTGGTCCTCGCCGACGCGATCGTCGTGCAGCTGATGACGCGCGAGACGTTCGCGACTTTCACCAAGCGAGACACCGCGGATGGTCCGATCGAGGTGATCAACGCGCTGGCCGCCGGGTCGCGCGAAGAGGTGGACCGGCTTGCCGACGCCGTACTGGCCGCGGGCGCCACCGAACCACGGGAGGCACAGGACATGGGGTGGCTGTACAACCGGGCCATCGACGACCCGGACGGCCACAGCTGGGAGCTGTTGGCCTACAACGCGGAAGCTATGGGTGACGCCACCACGACCGGCCAGGACTGACATCGGCGCGCTAGCGCTCGCTGGCAGATTCTGCACCGCCACAGGCATATCCGACGCCGTCGGTCTTGCCTGTATGGTGCGCCCGCTTCTGGTCGACCCCGAACTAGCCATCCTCGCCCGGACCACGACCACCTGTACGGTCGCCCCATACCGCACCCGCGTTGAACGGCGCCAAACGTACTGATCTGCCGCGTACCGCGCTGACCGGACTGGCCAGCGCGGGGTGCCGGCAGCCGGAACCTGGTGCAGTGCAGAACGTCCGCTCATGCCGAATGCAGTGCCATTCCAGTTCTGTGGTGGGTCTACCGTCTGAGGCATGCCGATGATCACTCCGCCGCCGGGTGGGCTTGCCGATGATGTTGTGGCATTGCGCCTTTGGATCGCATCGGATTTCGAGCAACGGTTTGCGGGGTTTCGAGATCCGTGCTGTATGGCGTTTTCCTGGCCCTTGGTCGAAGCCTTCACTGAGGATCATCTGCGGGCGCGGTTCATCGATGAGGAAGCTGAGCGTGTGCGCGGGGAAGCCATCAGTTTCGCGATCGTCGATACGAATGATTCCAATCGTGTCTGGGGTGGCGCTTCGATCTATGACATCGATTGGAACGCGGGGAGCGCGGCGGTCGGATATTGGGTCGCTGTGCCCGCCCGGGGGCACGGTGTGGCGAGCCGGTCGGTGCGGCTGCTTGCCCGGTGGGCTTTCGCTGATCTGGCGGTGATGCGACTGGAATTGACCTGCGCGCCAGATAATCGGGCCTCCCAGCGCGTCGCTGAGCGGTGTGGTTTCGTGCGGGAGGGCGTGTTGCGGTCACATATGCCCTTTCAAGGTCGGCGACGCGACACGGTGGTATTCAGCCTGCTTCCCGGCGAGTTGGGAGAAGTGGTGGGCCAGTGATCCAGTCTTCATGCCGACCTTCATCGGTCGTTGTTTGCCTGTCCCGGCCCCTGCCATCGAACGCACTACTTTGCCGCTACCCGCGCGGTCCGGGGCCGCGGTGGTGGGTCCCGCGGGCAGCTGGAACCCTTTACGCCGCAGTACGTCCGCTTCTGCCGAGAATAGCGTGAGCTGAGAACGCACGCTTCGGAATCGTCCAATCGCGATCTAGACGGCTTGGAAGATTTGGGTTGCGATCATGTGCCCGTCGTTCAGCGCGAACGTCGTCTCGAACGGCCGAGCATCTGGAATCCCGTCCAGCATCAGATCTCCAGTCACCCGAAGAAGCGCAACGGAACGAAAAGTCACGCGGGGCGTTGATCTGGAGGCGTGCGGTGTGCGGGACGCTCTGTGAGCGCCGATTGCGGAGATGCGATGGCTCGATCTCGTGGCGCCGAGATGTACATGCGAGCAGACTTTGTCAGGCGACAACGGTGGACGGTGGTACCTCGGTGTAAGTGACTTGTGGCTACTGTCGGCGTAGGTGCCGGAGATAGACGGTGGGTGTGACTCCGACGACGTGCTTGAAGTCGTTCAGGAGATGCGTCTGGCTGCTGTAGCCGGTATCGGCGGCCAGGTCGGCCCAACCCGGACGTGCTGTTCCGGCGGTCGTGCCGATCGCCTTTAGCAGCCGTTGGCGTTTCAGGAGCCATTTGGGGCCGACGCCGACATGCTCGGCAAAGGTCGCCTGGAGGCTGCGTTCGCTGCGGAAGAGCTCCGCGGCAAGGGCGCTCACGGTGGTGGGGCCGTCCTCTCGCATGATGGCATCGACGGCGTCCGCGATGAGCTGTAGGTGCTGGAGGGAAGGCTGGACCTGCCTGGAGCGCAGGAGTCCGTCCAGGGCATCCGCAATCTGCTCCTCGGGCTCATGCAGGAGCTCGCTGTACAGACGCGTGCCGGCGTCCGGGAACACAGTGCTCAGGTCGATGTGACCGCCGCGCAGCTGACTCATGGGTTTACCCCAGTACGGCGCGAAACCGCCAGGCTTGAACGCGATGCCGGCCATGGCGCCGACACCAGCCGTGTCATAGCTGAGGGCGCCGTCGGTGATCCCGTGCACGAAAGCGCGCTGTGCGGTGACGAAGGCGTGCACCATCGGCGTGGGGAGCACCTCGACCGGTCGATAGATCACGTTGTAGGGCAGCCGCCACCGCATGACCCAGTAGTGCGACACGCACGCTGCCAGGTCGGCGGCGGGCTCGAACGCTCGAACGGAGAAGTAGCGGTCGAACATATCCGGCTCCAGCAGCCCGCCCTGCAGCAAGACCCTGTTGCGGTCGGGCGAGCCTGCGGATTTCTGAGATATCTCACCCACTCGTCTTTTCTACCGTAAAAGGCATCATCCGAGACGAGAGGAAACCACGATGAACGACACCAGTCCGGCCCCGGCACCCAGCCCGGCCATGCAGTCGCTGAGCCGTCTAATCGGCACCTGGCAGCTCTCCGGCGACAGCACCGGCACCGTCAAGTACGAGTGGATGGAAGGCGGCTTCTTCCTCCTTCAACATGTCGACATGCACTTGTTCGGCAGCGATGTGAAGGCACTCGAGGTCATCGGCCATCTCCAGCCCTTCGGTGAGCCGCCGAGCCCCGAGGTCCGCTCGCGCGCATACGACACCCGGGGCAACACACTCGACTACGTATACGAAATGGACGAAGACGTCCTGACCATCTGGGGCGGCGAGCCCGGGTCTTCGTCCTACTACAAGGGCACCTTCGTCGACGAGAACATCGCGGTCGGCCAGTGGACCTTTCCCGATGGCGGCTACACCTCGACGATGCACAGGATCACCCGCTGAGCATCAGCACTTCTCCTGGCAGACCAGCACGAAGGAGTGATCACCATGTCCACTACCGCAACCAGCCGCACGACCCTTCCTGCACCGCCCGACCAAGACCGCTCGAACCGTTCGAGTCTCGTCCGGTTCATGCTCGGCTGCGGTGCTGTCGCTGGCCCGCTGTTCCTGACAACCGTCCTGCTCCAGGAGGCGAACCGAGTCGGGTTCGACCCTTCTCGCCAGCCGCTCAGTGCCCTTAGTCTCGGCGACCTCGGCTGGATCCAGACCACGAACTTCATCGTCACCGGGCTGCTCGCCGCGACAGGCGCCCTCGGTGCCCGGCGAGCGCTCGACGTCGGCCACGCACGGACCTGGGGCCCTCTCCTGCTGGGCATCTACGGCCTCACCCTCGTCGCAGCCGCCGCCTTCGTCACCGACCCTGTTGCCGGCTTCCCCACCGGCGCCGGGGCGGTGGCGCCGTCGTGGCAGGGGCAGGTGCACATCGCCTCGTCGAGCTCGGTGGTGTGAACAGCTGGGGCATCTACGGCTCGAACGTCGACGATTTCATCGCCGCGATGGAAGCAGAGGCCCTCGCTCGCGCGGAGGAGTGAGAAGGCCCCGTACTCCGATGAGTTTCGGATGGTGCCGCCGTCAGTACCGGTGGACATCCCGACAGCACCTGGAGGCACCAGCATGCGGAAGTTGATTCTCGGCTTCTATGTTTCGCTCGATGGCAAGAGCGCCGACGCGGACAACGGAATCCGTGACGTCATGATGAGCATTGACGACGACGAGCAGGAGGCGTACTTCGTGAGCCGGCTCTGGGAGGCTGGTGCTTTCCTGATGGGCCGTAAGTCCTACGAGATCATGGCCGGGTTCTGGCCGACCTCTGATCACCCGTCGGCCAAGGCGATGAACGAGATTCCCAAGGTCGTGTTCTCCCGCACCCTGAAATCCGCTGATGACTGGCCCGAGACACGCATCGCGTCCGGTGACACCGCCGAGGAGATCGCCGAGCTCAAGGCCGAGCCCGGCAAGGACTTGGTGGCCGTCGGTGGCACGGAGTTCATGCATTCCCTGATCAAGCTCGGCGTGGTGGACGAATACCGCCTGTGGGTGCTGCCCGCCGCCGCGGGCAAGGGTGCGCCGCTGTTCCCGGAGATGGATGAGCCCGTGAAGCTGCGTCTGGTGAAGAGTACGGCCTTCTCGTCCGGAATCCTCGAACTGGTCTACGCACCGGCCGACAAATAGTGACCGACCGGCCAGGGCGGCGCGCACGGCCTCCGCCCGGCGTGCGCTGTACTGGCCGGTAGGTAGGGTGGCGAAATGCGTTTCAAACCAGGGGGATTCGAGGGGCGGACCATTCCGGCAGCCGTCCTGACACCACGCAGGCTCCGCACGGTCATGAATCTCGCCCCGTCCCTCCTGTTCCTCGGAGTGCGAGTGGACCGATTCGCCGACGACTGGACGTCCACCGACGTGAGCCTGAAGGTGCGCCGCTGGAACTCCAACCACAATGGCGCCGCACCGGGTTGGTCCCTGTTCGCGATGACCGACCCGTTCTTCGGCATGATGGCCAACGGCCAACTCGGCCAGGGCTATCGGATCTGGAACACCACGGCCGACATCGAGTTCATCGCTCCCGGCCGCGGCACCGTCCGCACCACCATGCTGATGCCCCGCGAACTGATGGACGACATCCGCCGCACCACCGCCGACGGCTCGAAATCCATCACCGAGCACGAGACCCGGATCGTCGATTCGAACGGCACCCTGGTCGCTCGCGCACACCAGACCCTCTATGTCCGGAAGAAGCCGGAGACTTCCGAAACCAGCCCCTGAGCCTTCGAGGGTAACGTCAGGAACCCGATGCACTCTGAGCCGAATTTGCGGCTCGCCCGATTGTGTGGCGACCAGCGGCAACTCGGTGTCGGAGGGTTCCGATAGGTTCCAGCCGTGACCGATCGTGAAACCTATGCCCCGCTGGTGTTCTTCGAGTACGACCACAAGCCCGGGCACTTCTGCCTGATGCTGTCCGACAATCACATGCTCTCCACCGAGGAGGTGTTCGCCGAGCTCGGTTACGACGGTGGCGGTTACGGCTGGGCCGGCGTCGCTCGGTCGGCGGTGGCGATGCGGGCGCCCGAGCTGGCGGACCGGATCGACTACGACCCCGAGGCGGGAATGTTCGTCGCCTACGGGGAAGACGCCGAGGCGCTCCGGCAGCTCGGGGCGCTGTTGCAGGAGGCGCATCGGGATTCGACGATCCTGTCCGGGTTCATCGCGGGCGGCGACCCCGACTGGTTCGACTGACCGGTGACGGCGAGCCGTCCGTACGATCGCTGGTGTGACCGACGACAGAGCAGTCAGCACTGTGGACCTTGGCATCGCGATTCAGAACCTGCACGACGATCTCGCGGCCTGGTTGGGTAGCGAGGCGGAACTCGAGGTGTTCGAACGCTTCGCCGGCGCGCAGGATCCGGGGTTCACCATGGTGAGTACCGACGGGTCGGTGGTTGCGCGCGAGGCGCTGCTCGCCGGGCTGCGTACGGCTCGGAATGCGGTGCCCGGTCTGCGGATCGAGATCGGCGAGGTAGTCGAGTTGAACCGGGTGGGCGGGATGGTCGTGGTCCGCTTCCTCGAGATCCACCACAGCCCGACCGGTAGCGCCGCTCGCCGGGTGACCGCGGTGCTGACCGCCGAACCGGACGGCTACCGGTGGCATTCCGTGCACGAGACCGCGATCGGCTGAGGCATGGACGTGAACTCGCTGTTCTTCGGCCTGGCGGTGACCGATTTCGCGGCAGCCGAGGACTGGTACACCCGCCTGTTCGGTCGCGCCGCCGATGTCCTGGTGACACCGGGGACAGAGGCGATGTGGCAGCTGGGCGACACCGTGTTCGTCTACATCGTGGTCGACCCCGACCAGGCCGGCCGCGCGCTGGTGAACATCGCCGTTCCCGACCTGGAGACCGCCGTCGCCGAAATTGGCTCACGCGGTGTCGATCCCGGACCGTTCATCCTCGTCGGGCCGGACGGCGCGGCCGGTCGCAAAGCCCCGTTCGTCGATCCGGACGGCAACTCGATCTTCGTCATCGAGATCGCGGGAGCATGACGGGCGGGATCCGCACGAAGTGGACCTCTACAACGACGAGTAGTGCCGAATGGCGTCCACGATGAGCGCGGCTCCGAAGAGCGCGAAGAGGATTCGAATCGACAGGGGGCCGAATCGGGTCAGCGCGCGGACGAAACCGCGGTAGAACCGCTGTACGCGGGCTGAGCGGCGGGTGGCGGCGAACAGCACCAGTAGCGGTGGCAAGAGGGCGATGAGGCAGTAGGCGGCCACGATCAGGGGCCACAGGGTGGGGCGTGGTTCTCGGATCGTGAGCATCGCCAGGGCCGCCAGGTAGGGGACCGCGGTCGGCGCTTGCGCGAGACCGATCGCGGCTCCGATCAAGCCCAGGAGTAGCGGTCGTCGTCTGGCCTCGATGGCCCAGGGCGGGATTTCGTTGGTCGCCTGACTGGGTAGTCGAACCGCGCCGAGGATCAGCAGCAGTACCCCGATGACGAGCTCGGCCCAATAGCGAATGGTCGGCGTGATGTCGAAGTGGATGAGATCTGTCAGGAAGCCGAGCCCCAAAACGGTGCAGATCCCGAATGCTGTTGTGACGGCGAAGAGTCCTGCGATGAAGCTCAAGGCCCCGGGAACCGGCGAGCGGCGACCCAGCCGGCTGTCGACGACCACCGCGGCGGTGATCCCGATGTTCAGGACGTGCAGGGAATCGAGGAAGGCGAATCCCGCGAGCGCCAGTAGGAAGATCAGCATGTCCCAACCGACCATACAGACCGGCCACCCCACCCGGATCGCCCCGATGAGCTCACCTGCGGCGTTCAATCGAAGTAGAACGTGTTCTATATTCGGGGGTAACCGTTCCGCGAGCCCTCGGGAGTTCACTACATGTACCAGTGGTCCGACGAAGACCTGATGTTCCGCGACGCACTGCGTGGGTTCATCGACAAGGAGATCAAGCCGAACGTCGAGCAGCTGGAGAGTGGGGCGCTGCCGCCTTTCGACATCATCCGGAAGCTGTACGCCACCTTCGGGCTGGACGAGCTGGCGAAGGAAGGTCTGGAGAAGGCGTTCGCGAAGGAGGAAGGCGCCAGCGCGGGCGGCTCGGGGAAGTCGGGCGGCGGGTTCAGCGGGTCGGGCAGCATGGGGGTGATCCTCAACAGCGAGCTGGCGGGCATCAGCCTGGGCCTGGTGGCCTCGATGGGCGTGAGCCTGGGGCTGACCGTGGGCACCATTCGCAGCCGCGGCACGCTCGCGCAGAAGAAGCGGTGGCTGCCGGAGCTGGTCACCTTCGAGAAGGTCGGCGCGTGGGCCATCACCGAGCCGGACTCCGGGTCGGACGCATTCGGCGGCATGAAGTCGTACGTGCGGCGTGACGGCGAGGACTACATCCTCAACGGTCAGAAGACCTTCATCACCAATGGTCCGTACGCCGACGTCACCGTCGTCTACGCCAAGCTGGACGAGGGCGACGGCGTCGACAAGCGGGACCGCAAGGTGCTGACCTTCGTGCTCGACAAGGGCATGGAGGGCTTCACCCAGAGCAAGCCGTTCAAGAAGATGGGCATGAACTCCTCGCCGACCGGTGAGATGTTCTTCAACAATGTCCGCATCACCCCGGACCGGCTGCTCGGCGAGACCGAGACCCCGGCCAAGGGCGACGGCAAGGACAGCGCCAAGGAGTCGTTCGCGGCCGAGCGGATCGGCATCGCGTCGCTGGCGCTGGGCATCATCAACGAATGCCACCGGCTCAGCATCGATTACGCGAAGTCGCGCAAGCTGTGGGGCAAGGAGATCGCGCAGTTCCAGCTCATCCAGCTCAAGCTGGCCGAGATGGAGATCGCGCGAATCAATGTGCAGAACATGGTGTTCAACGCCATCGAGCGCACCGCGGCGGGGGAGAAGGTGTCCCTGGCCGAGGCGTCGGCGATGAAGCTGTACTCCTCGCGCGCGGCCACCGAGGTCGCCATGGAGGCGGTGCAGCTGTTCGGCGGCAACGGCTACATGGCCGAGTACAAGGTCGAGCAGCTCGCCCGTGACGCCAAGTCGCTGATGATCTACGCCGGCTCCAACGAGATCCAGGTGACCCACATCGCCAAGGGCCTGCTCGGCGGCTAGTCCGTCGCCGGTCGGCACGCCCGCGGGCGCACCCCATCAATGTCTCGATGAGGTTGGCGCTGCCCGCGGGCGTGCGCAGCGACACCGCCGCCGCGCGCGCAGCCGCCGTAACACGGTGTGGCGGTGGGGGATTCGAGCGGCCTCGCGCGGTCCTCGGGAGGCCGGCAGATGCGGGGTGCGGGTCGGCCGTCGATCGTGGGATGCGCGGAAAGTGTGTCGCCACCAGCAGTGAAGCACTATCGTTTCTCATCGCTCACGAAGTTGTGGGCGAATAGTGAGGAGCACACTTTCATGAAGAATTCCCACCGTGCCGGCATCGGCGCGACGGCCATCGGCGCAGCGGCCGCCGTCGCCGCGCTGACCGCCCCCAACGCCAGCGCGTTGGTCAACTCGATCACCGTCAGCGACGCCAAGGTCTGCCTCAACAAGGCCACCACCGTGACCGTCGCCGTCACCCCGACCTCGTTCCTGTTCGATGTCTCCCTCAGCGACAACGACGCCTCGGTCGGCAATGCCAAGGTCTCCAACAGCCAGGCCGTCTTCTCCTGGACCCCGACCACCGTCGGCTCGCACACCCTCAAGGCGACCCAGGAAGTCATCAGCACCAAGACCATCACCGTGGACGTCGTGGACTGCACCCCGACCCCCGTCCCCGGCACCGGCTCGTCCGCGAGCAACCCGCTCGCCGGCCTGCTCAGCAGCCTCTCGGCCAAGTAGCGCCGTGAACCCGGGGGTGCGGCGCGCGCCCGCGCCCCCGGGCCCGCCTCGGCCGCGCACAGTCAATTAATTGATCAGTTAGCCTGACCTGATGGCGCTACGAAACGCGGTGCTGGCCGCCCTGCTGGACGGTGAGGCCTCCGGCTACGACCTGGCCAAGGGTTTCGACGCCCCGGTGGCGAACTTCTGGGTCGCCACCCCGCAGCAGCTGTACAAGGAACTCGAGCGGATGGCCGCCGACGGGCTCATCGAGACCCGCGTCGTCGAACAGGAACGCCGCCCCACCAAACGCTTGCACGCCATCACCCCCGCCGGGCGGGCCGCATTGCGCGAATTCATCTCCGAGCCCGCCAAACCCACCGCCATCCGTGACGAGATGATGGTGAAGGTCCAGGCCATGGAACCCGAGGACGCCCCCGCCGTGCGGTCCGCCGTCACCGCCAAACTGGAATGGTCGCGGGCGCGCCTGGCCCGCTACGAACGGCTGCGCACCCGGATGCTGGACGGGCGCAGCGAACAGGCCTACCTGGCCGAAGTCGACCGGGTCGGGCCGTATCTGACGCTGTTGCGCGGAATCTCCCTGGAGCAGGAGAACATTCGGTGGGCCGAGTTCGCGCTGTCGGTCATCGAGCGGCGGATCGCGGCCCACACCTAGGGGTTCAGCGCGAGCGCAGGTCCTCGATCGCGAGCCGCAGCCGATCGTCCGCGCCGTCATCGGCGGGCGCGGACAGTACGACGCCCTCGACCAGGCCGTCATACCGCTCGTGCAGCAGGTCCGGCAGCGCGGCATAGTCGCCGTAGATGAGCAGGGCGTCGAGTACGTCGTCCGACATCACCGTGTGCAGCCGGTCCCACTGGTTCGCCTGCGTCATTTCCCGCAGCTGGTCGAACAATTCGGGCAGGCCCAGGCGAACCAGCGTCGACTTGTAGGACGGCGTCGAATACAGGAAGGCCAGCAGGCGGCGCATCCGCTCCCGTTCCTTGCCCACCGACTCCGCGTTCGCACCCGTCGCGACCGGCGCGGCGGCGATGATCCCGGGCGCCGGCCGGGACGCTTCGGCAGCGCCCTTCTCCAACGCGGGCCGCACCACGTCGCGGAGATAGTCCGGATCGGAGTTGGTCGAGTGGGTGATCACGCCGTCCGCGAGTCGCCCTGCCAGCGCGCACATTCCGGGATTGACCGCGCCCAGCAGCACCGGCGGGGCGACCGCCGTGCCGGGTCCGGGATTGAAATACGGCTGCATCCGGGTGAGTCGGTAATGCTCGCCCTCATATCGGACCGGCCCGCCGGAGGTGAAGGCCGCGAACAACTCCCGCACCGCCTCCAGGTATTCGCCCATCCGGGCAACGGGTTCGGACCACGGCATTCCGTAGCGGCCCTCGATGTTCTGTTTGATCTGGGTGCCCAGGCCCAGTTCGAAGCGGCCGCCGGAGAACGCCGCCAGATCCCACGCGCCGTAGGCCACCACCGTGGGGGAGCGGACGAAGGCGAGGGTGATCGCGGTGCGCAGGGTGATGCGGCTGGTGTGTTCGGCGGCCAGCAGCGCCACCGCGAAGGAGTCGTGGATCGTCTCCGGAATATGGATGCCGTCGAAGCCGAGGGCCTCCATCCGGCGCGCCACCGCGGGCACCTGCGATAGGGGCAGGCGCGGATCCAGGGCTGCGAAAACTCTCATCGGCCGTCTTCCTCGGGTGTCGCGTGTTGTCGACGCCGACGGTAGCGAACCGGAGGGTCCGGGTTACATTTGCGCGGTCCGCATTCCTCTGCGAAAGGGTCACCCATGTCGATCGCCGCTGACAAGGTCGTCTCCATCGAATACACCTTGACGGCCGACGACGGCGAGGTGCTGGACACCTCCGTCGGCGACGAGCCGCTCATCTACCTGCACGGCGCGGACAACATCGTGCCGGGCCTGGAGCAGGCGCTCGAGGGCAAGAGCACCGGGGACGAGCTGACCGTCGTGGTCGAGCCCGAGGACGGCTACGGCGACTACCTGGCCGAACTGGTCAGCAGCGTGCCGCGGGACATGTTCGAGGGCGTCGACGAGCTCGAGCCGGGCATGGAGTTCCATGCCGAGGCCCCGGACGGCGAATCCCAGATCGTGGTCGTCCAGCAGGTCGACGGCGACGAGGTCATCATCGACGCCAACCACCCGCTGGCCGGTCAGCGGCTCAACTTCGCGGTCAAGGTGGTCGACGTGCGTGACGCCACCGCCGACGAGCTCGCCCACGGCCACCCGCACGGCGACGACGACCACCACCACTGATCCTCCGCCGGGTCGGTTCGTCACGAACCGGCCCGGTGAATCCTCTGAATTCCGGTGCGGCCGACAGGGTTCGTTTTTCGGCCAATCGGCTGATGTCGCCCCCGGATCCCGCGGTCTGTGACTACGTTTTCGACAGCAACGAGTGGTCCTGTGCGCGCGGCCGGAGGAATCTTGGAGACCACATATCGCCTGTCCCTGCACAGGTTCGCCATTACCGAGCTGACGGCGAACGGGTTGGATACCGACTGGTTGCTTCGAGAGGCTGGTATTCCACACTGGTCCATGCGCGACGGGGACATCCAGGTCCCCAGCCCGGCCTACGCGCGCCTGTGGGAGGTGGCCGCGCGCGCCCTCGACGATCCGCTCGTCCCCGCCCGGCTGGGCTGCCGGTTCGCCCTCGGCGCGGGCGGGCTCTGCGACTACCTGTTCTCCACCTCGGCCACCATCGGGGAGGGCCTGGCCACCGTCGGGCCGTTCATCAGCGATATCACCACCAACCACCGGCTGTCCCGCACCGAGGAGGACAACGGTGACATCACCTTCGGCTTCGAGATCATCGAGGGCGACGACACCGCCCGCGACCTGACCCACCTGTGGGCGGTCGCCTCCCTGCCCGGACGTGCCCGCCGGGTCGCGGCGGGGCCGTTCGACGCGGTCGGGGTCCGACTACGGCAGCGGGCCCCGCGCAACTACGCCGATCTGCACGACCTGGTCGGCACTCGGGCCATCGAGTTCGGGGCGTCGGACGACTCCATCACCTTCCGCGCCGCCGATATGGACATACCGCTCACCACCGCGGACCCGGTGCTGCGCGCCATCCTCGAGAAGGCCGCCGCCACCGTCCCCCCGCCGCCACCGCTGGCCAGCGCCTGGGTCGATCAGGTCTCCGAGGCGCTCGCCGAAGCCCTCGTCGCGGGCGACGCCTCGCTCGCCACCGTCGCACGACGACTCATGGTGAGCCGCCGCACCCTACAGCGCCGGCTGACCGAGGCGGGCACCACCTGGCGGCAGGAACTCGACCGCGCACGGCTGGAACGACTGCGCCGCGCCGACACCGTCGGGCAGCAACTGGGCCGGGCCAGACAGGCCGAGATCCTGGGATATTCGGGCCCACAGGCGATTCGGCGGGCCGCCCGCCGATGGGAGTCCATCGCCGAACGCCGTGTCTCGGACGGATCCGTGCTGGCGGGACGTTCCTGACGCGCACCGCGATCAGCGCCACCCGTAGCCGTCGTCGAAGCGCGTGCGGGTCGGGTGGCGGGGCGCTCGGCCGTCATCGCGGACCGCGTAGAGGCCCGCGAAGCGTGGATTCGCCTGCGGCATGGGCATATCCAGCAGCAGCGGGTCCAGGACCAGCACCGTGCGGGGCGCCTCGAACCGGAGGTCGCGGACGCCGAGCACCACCGCGATGCCCTCGTAGACCGGGTCGGCGGCCACGGTGGTCTCGGCCCGCTTGATGGGCTGCCGCATCTGCACCGCGTCGCGCTGCATGCTGACCAGGGCGCCGATATCGTGCTCGAGGGCGAATCGCCGGATTTCGACGGGCAGCATGGAATCGTCACGCACCAGCTCGATCTCGTCGCCGCGCGTTTCGATGGTGTGGCGGGCCAGCGAGCAGGACCGCTCGGCGAACCGGATGGCCACCTCGAACGCCTGCCGGACCGTGGGCTGACTCACGACCGCGCGTTCGACCGCGCCGATCTGCGGGGGATGGCAGGTGAGGCCCGCCATCAGGCCGAAGCCCGCCTCGTCGCCGATGCCGTGCACGATATTGCGGATCACCGCCACGTGCTGGGTGAAGGTGACCTCGGTGCCGGGATTGGCGAGCTGCACGTCGCGGATGCCGGTGTGCCGCAGGATCGATGCGATCGACAGGCCGCGGCCCAGCGCGAAATCCACCAGTAGCGCGGTACTGGAGATCGGGCGCATTCGATACCGACGCTGGGCCGGCCTGTGATTGATCACCGGTGTCGCCTCTGGTCCTCGGGATTGCCACCGCCGCCGGGCTGACGCATCGGCGGAACGGTTGGAGGTCTCCGGGTACACCCGCGGCGCGGCCGGTGCGCCCGGATCCCGCTTCCAGCTTCGTGAATCGCGGGCAACACGGCCAGCCCCGATTGCGCCAAGGCTCCGCTGATTGCGCCATCCTGTGCCGACGGGCCTGGCACGAATGTCCGAAATTGGCACCCGCGGGCCGGAAATCGATCTTCATCGGGGCTGGTTCCGGGAGTGATGCGGGTGCGGCGGTGGGGGAGCGGTGCGGTGCACCGGGGTGTCGCCGGGGCGCGCGAAGTTGTCCCAATACCAACGTCTCGTGACCGAAAGCGCACTGGCGAAACGACTTCGGCAACTTTATAGTTATTTCATCGCGCAGTGATCGATGAACCCCCGCCGGACAGCCCGAGGCGACCGCAGGTAGGTATCGAAACCTGTTGCGGTACACCCACGTTCATCTCCCGCACGGTCCGACTGGCCGCTTACGGAGCCCTGCAACCGGAGGGTCTGTACCTGCGGACGTCGCGCGCTGATCGGCGCGCCCGGGCTCACTTGGGCGCGATGGCCTGTGCGGGGAAGTCGCGGTCGGGCGTGACGCTGTGCCCGTCGGATCCGAGGGTCAGCGTCACCACGGACGGGCCGCCCGACGGGCAGCAGTTCGCGTCGTTCCCCGTCAGCCAGCGGTACTGCACCTGCACCGTGCGATCGGAGGATCCGACCACGCTCGTGTAGGAGGTGGACCGTTTGGTCGCCGTGCCCAGGTAGCCGTCGTGGTTGAACAGCATCACATGCCAGGGCGAACTGGCGGTGCCGTGCGGAGTCCCGGCCCGGACCCACAGCAGTGCCGGGCAGGAGCCGACGGCCGCGTCGGTGCCGCTCTCGGCATAGAACCCGTCCCCGCCCACGCCGCCGCCCAGCGTACCGAGCGCCTGCGTGACCACCGGCGACGTCAGACTGACGCACCGGCCATTGGCCGCGGTGGCGGGCGCGGTGTCCGCCGGCGGCCGCGAATTCCCTTGGGACTGAGTCGGATTTTCTTGAGGCTGAGTCGGATTCCCCTGAGACTGCGGCGGATTCTCCGGCGACTGCGCGGGCGCCGTGGCCGGCGCGGATCCCGCCGCGCTGACGGTGGTGGCGGGCGCCTGCGACCCACCGCTGGGCGTCGTCACCTGGTCCTGGCAGCCGGCCACCGCCAGGCTCACGGCGGCGGCCGCCGCGACGATTCCGATGATTCGTTTCACGAGTGGTCCTTTCAGATGAGAACCCCGGGCCGCGGGGCCCGGGGTTCCTCGATCGATCGCCTGGTCCGCGACCGCGATATCGCTCAGAAGCAGTACGGGAACTTGCACTTGCCGGGCTCGTTCGGCCCGAAGATGGCCGCGATCAAACCGTTGATCACCACGTCCGCGGCAGCGGACCCCGTGCTGATCGCCACGTCCTGCACACCCGCGACCGCTTCGGGCTGTGCGGCCTGCGCCGTCGCGGTCGCGGGCGCGCCGATCAGCACGCCCGCCGCGAGAACCACCAGAGACTTTCGAATCATGTTCCTACCCTTTCGCCAACCTGACGTCGACAGTAGGAATCGAGGTACATGGGGTCCATCGGACGAATGCCCTATTTCTTGCCGATAGGGGACCCGTGCCGGTCACAAGGACGTGTGCCGGGCCAACTCGACGCGTTTGCTGACGCCGAGCTTCGGAAAAGCCCGGTACAGGTGGTGGCTCACGGTTTTCGGGCTGATGAACAGCTTGGCCGCGATCTCCTTGTTCGTCGCGCCGGCCGCGGCGAGCCGGACCACCTGCAGCTCCTGCGGCGTCAACGTGGCAGTCTCCGCCGCCGGGGGAGTCTCCGGCCGTTGCGCCAGATCACCCGCGGCGCGTAATTCGTTGCGGGCATGCGCCGCCCACGGAATCGCGCCGAGCCGATCGAAGGTCTCGACCGCGGCGCGGAGCTGCGTCCGGGCCTCGCCGATGCTGCGTTCGCGGCGCAGCCACTCGCCGTAGAGCAGCGCCGTACGGGCGTGGTCGTACCAGAGTCCCTCGGCGGCCAGCAGTTTCAGCGCCCGCGCGTAGGCGTCGCCGTCGGAGTGCAGCATGGCCTGACAGCGCACCGAGATCGCCTCGGCGAAAGGCGAACCCAGTGCCGCCGACCACCGATCGATCTCCTCCACCGCATGCGTCGCCCGTTCGGGCCGGCGTGCGCGCACCGCGGCCTCCACCAGATCGCGCAGCAGGTGCAGCCAGTGGCCGCGGATACGGTTCGGAATACGGTGCAGGGTGTCGAGGCGGTCCAACGCCGGTTCGTAGCGCCCGTGTCCGAGATCGACCAGGGCTCGGGCCCATTCGTGGTTGACGTGGTTGATGAAATTGTCCTGCCCGTGCGGTTGGCGCGGGTGATCGAGCAGTTCCAGGCAGCGCAGCTCATCGCCGCGAATCCCGGCGATGAGCGCGAGATAGCCTTCGCCGAAGCCGATCTCGCCCAGCTGACCGATGTCCCGGGACACCCGGACGGCGTGCGCCAGCTTCTCCTCGGCCTCCCACAGCCGGCCCAGCATCAGATCCGCCGCACCGGCGTAGATGGCTCCCGTCGAGAACCGCCCGACCTGGCCATGACACTGGGCGGCGCCCGAGAACCGCTGCGCCAGCGTATGGGCGTCCTCGAGATCGCCGATCAGCATGGCCTGCCCGGTCGCGGCCAGCATCAGCGCCGGATCGTCGGAACGATGGCTCTCGGCGATGGTGGCCCGGATCCGCGTGACGCCCTCGGCGAGCTCGCCGGAATGCAGATTCAGTGCTCCGTCGAGCGCGCGGAGGAACGACGACCGCTGTTCGGGCGGTAAGCGCAACTCTGCCAGGCGGGTGCGCGCGTGGTAGGCGGTCGCGGGATCACCCAGCACCCAGGACGAGCGGGCCGCCTCCATGAACAGTGGTCCAGCGCGCTCGGGTTCGACGGCGGCCACCTCCTCGGCCGCCGCGAACAGCGAATCCTGCGACCTGCGCAGGTCGCCCTGTTCGTACGCGATCAGCGCCTTCGCCCAGCCCAGCCGCGCCCGCTCGTCCGGAGCCAGCGGCAGCTGCCCGGCCGACCGGCCCAGTTCGCCGGCACGCTGATAGGCGCCCGCGGCAGCGGCCCACTCGATCGCCAGAAGTATTCGGCGGTTACGGTTTTCGAGATCCGTGGTCAGGGCGGCGGCCCGCTCCACGGCCGCCGAGGCCGCCGAGTAACCGGCTCGATCCACAGCGCGAAGCGCCGCCGATTCCAGCAGTGCCGCGACCTCCTCGTCCGGGCCGACGGTCCCGGCCGCCAGATGCCAGGCGCGGCGATCGGGATCATCGTCGGACGCGGCGGCCA
The DNA here is from genome assembly GCF_053602575.1 of Nocardia sp. NPDC004340. NCBI lineage: Bacteria > Bacillati > Actinomycetota > Actinomycetes > Mycobacteriales > Nocardiaceae > Nocardia > Nocardia sp. NPDC004340. The sequence goes on along the minus strand of NZ_JBSGDW010000020.1, from coordinate 7,984 downwards.
GTGCGGCGTGCACGGGCTGGCGCTCGGCGAACGACGCACCGTGGTAGACCGCCGCCCGCACCAGCGGGTGGCGGAACCGAATCGCCTGCACGGTAACGTCGATCAGGCTCGAGGCCTCAGCCTCGGCGATGCCCGCCGGATCGACGCCGAGGGCGTCGAGCACGTGCAGCACCAGTCGCAGATCACCGGCCGTCTCCGCCGCGGCCGCCAGCAAGGCGGTGCGCGACGCGGGCGAGAGTTCCGCGATCTGCTGCCGATAGCCGCTGGACAGCCGATGCGGCAACGGCAGCGGCCCGACCGGCAGCGCGTCCAGATTCATCCGCGGAAACTCCAGCAGCGCAAGCGGATTCCCCGCTGCCTCCCGCAGAATCCGTTCCTGCATGTCCCGCCGCAGCCCCGGCCAGTTGTCGGCGAGCAGCCGCGCCGAGGCCGCGGTATCCAGCGGCGGCAGATGCAGGTCGGGCACGCGCGGCAGGACCGCCTCGACGCGGCTCGCGAACAGGATCACGATGCCCTCGGCGCCGAGCCGGCGCGCCGCGAACCGAAGTGCTTGCGCCGAAGCGGAATCCAGCCACTGGACATCGTCGACCGTGCACAGCACCGGGCCGCCCTCGGCGAGTTCGGCCAGCAGCGACAGGGTCGCCAGACCGACCAGGAAGCGGTCGATCGGCTCGGTGGCGACCCGCAGCCCGATCACCGCCCGCAGGGCATCGGCCTGCGGGCGGGGCAGGGCGTCCAGCGGGAGAGCGTCGGCATGACCGCCGGCCGCCATCAGCAACTCCTGCAGTCCCGAGAACGGCAGCTCCGAATCGCCCTCCACGCCCGCGCAGCGCAGGACCCGCCAGTTGCCGCCGGTGAGCTCCACCGCGCGGTCCAATAGCGCTGTCTTCCCGCCACCCGCGTCGGCCACGATCTCCACCGCGCCGCTGTGGCCGTCCGCAGCCCCGTTCAGCAGAGTGCTGATCCGCTGTTCCTCGTGTGCACGGCCATACAGCATGTCCCCCAATCTATATGGCTCTGCTATCGCCTCGGCGTCGGTGGCACGCAGGGCACGGTGTTCGCTGCTGTCGGCCGCATCTATTGCCGTGCCAGCGCGGCGGTGAGCCGGCCGCGGGGTGGGAGATAGCCGCCGCGCGGAGCGTTCGCCGAGCTGAAACGAACCCCGCGGGGCTGGGCGGGGGCGGGCGCGAACGGCGAGAGAATCGTTGCCCAGCCATCGAACCGGTCGCGATCGGGCGGGGTCGCGTAGGCGGCCGACGGCGGCGCCAGCGGGCCGAGCAGGGGATTGGCCGCTATCAAGCGTGATTCGACCGCGGCCGCGAAAGCCAGTTGCAGCACTGCCCTTTCGGCTCCTGCGGCCAGATCGGCCGCATCGGTGGCCGGGTCGAGCCGGTAGGCGGCCCGCAACCGGTCCGGGGTCAGCTCGGCCGCCGCCAGGCCGCCGAACCGCCGCGCCAACGCGTCCACCTGGATTCGCATGTCCCGCAGCCGCGCCGCGCCGAGCATCGCGACGATATCGCCGCGGGTCAGCCAGAACATCAGCACCGACTCGACCGTGACCACCGGATCGGGGATCTGATCGAGCGCTGCCATCGGTTACTCCTGATCATCGCGGTTGTCCGGACGCCGTCTTCCGGACTGTGCTACGACCGGGCAAACCGATCGTCCCGGGATTCTCGCAACCGGAACCGCGTTCCATGACCGAATTCAGACAATTGACCAGTTCTGTCGGTGGCGAGTGCCTAACGCACCTGACGGCCGACGTCGTTCAAGTGGCCCAGAGCCTGCGCGTAGGAGGTGAGGAACGAGGTTTCGGCGTAGGGGATGGACAGTTCGGCGCAGAAGTCTCGCACCATCGGCTGGGCGTCACGCAACGCGGAGCGGGGCATGGACGGGAACAGATGGTGCTCGATCTGGTAGTTGAGGCCGCCGAGCACGACATCGACCAGCGCGCCACCGCGGACGTTGCGGGAAGTGAGGACCTGGCGGCGCAGGAAATCGGTGCTGTCGCCCTCGGGGAGGACCGGCATGCCCTTGTGGTTGGGGGCGAAGGTGCAGCCCATGTAGAAGCCGAACAGGCCCTGATGGACGGCGATGAAGACCAGCGCCTTGACCGGCGACAGCACCAGGAACACCGCTGACAGGTAGAGGACGGCGTGCGCGGCCAGGAACGCGCCCTCGCGGACCTTGTTCCGGATCGGCCAGGTCAGGATCGCGCGCACGCTCGAGAAGTGCAGGCTGCCCGCCTCCAGCAGCAGCATCGGGAAGAACAGCCACGCCTGATAGCGGAAGATGAAGCGCCGCCAGCCTTTTCCGGTGACCGCCCGGCCCGCGGAGTGGGCCAGAATGCCGCCGACATCCGGATCCTCACCCTCGGTATTGGGGTGCGCGTGATGGCGATTGTGGTTGCTCGTCCACCAGCCGATGCTCACCCCGGTCGCCAGATTGCCGACGAACAGGCCGAACCAATGATTGGCCCGCCGGGTCCGGAAGACCTGCCGGTGCCCGGCGTCGTGCCCGAGGAACGCGACCTGCGCGAACGCCACCGCCAGGAACACCGCCGTCCCCAGCTGCCACCAGGAGTCGCCGATCGCCGCGAACGCCGCCCAGCCCAGCGCGAAAACACCAACGGTGAGACCGGTCTTCCACCCGTAGTACCGCAGTCGCCGTTCCAGCAGGCCCGCCTGCCGTACCCGCCGCATCAGGGCCGCGTAGTCGCTGCCGCGCGCTGGGTAGTCGCCGTCGCGGGCGGGCGTGGGTGCGGGCGTCACCGGGGCGAGGGTCTGTTCCCGCTCCGCCGGGCGGCGTCGTTCCGTGAGGATTACCAAGGGTTCTGCACATCCTGCTGTCGTGGTGCGTGGCGGGCCCGCGTACCCGGCACCAGGGTGCCGCGCCGCGGCCACCATCAGATGAACGAAGGCGCGAGGCGGCGACACAACTGCATGACGGTTTCGCGACCGCCAGGTGGTCTTCGGCGCCGGAGCCGATCCGGATGTGACAGTACTGTCGCCGTGATCCGGGCTCCGAAACGGGTTCCTGTGCGGCCGCTTTCGAGTATTTTCGCAACACATTCTAGTTTCGCGGCCCGGACGGGACGAGACTTGTGTGGCGGAAGGGCTGATCATGGCTGCTACGGACTACATCGTCATCGGCTCCGGCAGCGCCGGGGCCATCATCGCGCGCCGGCTCGCCGACACCGGCGCCACCGTCACCCTGTTCGAGGCGGGCCGCTCCGACCGCTCCCGGCTCATGCGCAAACCCGGCATGATCGGCCCGATGCACAGCGTGCCCCAGCTCAAGAAGCTCATCGACTGGGGGCACTACACCGTCGAACAGAAGCACGCGCTGGGCCGCAGGATCCCGCAGACCCACGGCAAGGTGGTCGGCGGGTCCAGCTCCGTCAACGGCATGGTGTTCGTGCGCGGCAACCGCCGCAACTTCGACGACTGGGCCGCCGAGGGCAACACCGGCTGGTCCTACGAGGACGTGCTGCCCAGCTTCCGCAAATTCGAGTCCTTCGAGGACGGCGCCAACCAGTTCCGCGGCGACTCCGGCCCGATCAAGGTGATCCGGGCCCGCGACCTGACCCCCGCCTCCGAATCGTTCATGCAGGCCTTCACCGAGACCACCGACCTGCCGCTCAACCCCGACTACAACGGGGCGGAACAGGAAGGCGTCTCGATCCTGCAGCAGAGCAACAGCGACGGCCTGCGCTCCAGCACCTCGGTCGGCTACCTCGACGACCGGCCGAAAACCCTGACCGTGCTGGCGAATACGCAGGTCCTGCGCATCGTGATCGACAACGGCCGGGCCGTCGGCGTGGAATACCGCACCGGCAACGGGACTGAGATCCTGCACGCCGACCGCGAGATCATCGTCAGCGCAGGCGCTTTCGGCTCACCCCACCTGCTCATGCTCTCCGGCATCGGTCCCGCCGACCACCTGCGCGCCTTCGGCATCGACGTCGCCGCCGACCTCCCCGTCGGCGACAATCTGCACGACCACCTGTTCGTCCCCATGTCCTTCGCCATGCCCACCGCCCTGCGCCGCTCCTCCCCGGCCTACTTCGCCCGCGCCTTCGTCCGGGAATCGTTGCGCAACAACACCACCTGGCTGGCCCGCAGCGTCTTCGAAGCCGTCGCCTTCCTGCGCACCCCCTACACCACCGGCATCCCCGACCTGCAACTCCACGTCCTGCCCTGGAGCTACCCCGGCCCCAACCAGGACGCCCCCACCCGCCACATCCCCGACCCCCGCCAATCCCTCACGATCATGGTCACCATGATCTACCCCCGCAGCCGCGGCACCCTCCGCCTCACCTCGGCCGACCCCACCGCCGCCCCCGCCATCGACCCCAACTACCTCGCCGACCAGAACGACCTCGACACCCTCGCCTACGGCATGGACCTCACCCGAGAAGTCATGTCCGCCAAATCCATCACCCCCGCCGTCGACACCGAAATCTCCCCCGGCCCCACCTACCCCACCCGCGCCGACCTCGCCGCCGAGATCCCCAACCGCGCCACCACCGTCTACCACCCCGTAGGCACCTGCCGCATGGGCACCGACCCCCGCGCCGTAGTCGACCCCACCCTCCGCGTCCGCGGCATCGACAACCTCCGAGTAGCCGACGCCTCGATCATGCCCAGCATCGTCGGCGGCAACACCAACGCCGCCACCATGATGATCGGCGAACACGCCGCCTCGATCATCCTGCGCTGAGCGGCTATCGACCGCGCCGCCGCATCCGGTCGATCAGCGACCGGCCCGACAGCTCCTTGTCGACCGCCAGCAGGTACGAGACGGGCGACTCACGGTGCGCGGTGCGCCGGGCCTTTCGCCGGTCCGCCACGTAGGACCCGACCGCGAGCGCGGCCCCGCCGACAATGGTGGCCGGAGTCCCGGTAGCGAGACCGACTCCGAGTAGCCCGCCCGCCGTGGTCTTACCGACGTCGACCTTGATCCCGAGCAGCCCGATGCCGGATTCGACGCCCAGCGCGCGCAGCGCGCGACGGAGCTCGTCCAGTTGCGGCTTGGTCTTGCCGTTGTAGACGCTCTGCAGGTGCTTCTCCGCGGCCACCGGATCCTTTAGGGCGGCAATGGTTCCCAGTTCGTCGGACAACGACGCGACATGAGCGCGGAAAGCCGACAGCTCGCCGCCGTAGCGTTCCCGGAAGGAGATCAGCGTGCTCAGTGGAACCGCCTCGAGATGGTCGGGCCGGATGGACGCCTCGACCGCGAGATGGATGTACGCGCCCTCGACGTCACCGATCGCGGGCACCTCCGCGTCCTCGTCGAGCAGCAGTTCGTACAGGCGGTCCAGAGTGCCGACGGCGCTGTGGGCGTCCACATCATCGGTGGCCGGGGCCAGCGCGCGATGCCGCGACACCACGTCGGCCAGAGCGGTCAGATAGATCCGCGCGAGCGCGGGATGCAACCCGACATAGACGGCATCGTCCTCGTCGACGACAACGGCCAGATCCGCCGCCTCGAACGAACTGAGCAGCGGCGCAGCCATCTTCGGCCCGGTCTGCCCCGCGTGCACCCACCGCAGGCCCGGGTAGTCGGCGCGCGGCCCCGATATCGCCCGCGTGCCGGAGGCCTCCTCGACCGCCTGCTGCCAGGAGAACCGCTTGCGCAGATCGTCACCACCCAGGTCCACGATCTCCCGGAACACGTCCGCGATGGCCACGAGCTCGTGTGGCGAAGGCTCTACTCCGAAGAGGAAGTCCGTCTCCGCCCGCAACTGCGTCACCAGATCGGAATCCACGTCCATCGTGAGCCGCGGCTGAATCCGTCCGACCGAGTCCCAGGTCAAGATGGCGAGCTTCAGCCAGTTTTCGTTCCGGAAGCGCATCCACGGGTAGTACAGGGCTCCTCGGCCCTGGCCAACCACAAACGCTGGTCGCATCCCTCCGGTTGGCAGCGGGTCGTCGACTGGATCGACGAACTGCGAATCGAAACGTCTGGATTTCGGATTATTCGTGATCGAACCTCGGGGCTCCCGTCGCGCGGTTACAGTGGGCGTTTCGATTCGGATCGGTGAAGAGGTACACGGGTAGTGAAGAGTTCGGCTCGGTTGCGGCTGGTCGCGGCATCCACGGTCTGCGGGACCGCCGCGGTGCTCGCCACGATGGCGCCCCCGGCCACGGCGGAGACGCCCGACGGCAAGTCGCTCGTGACGATCGGCGATTCCTTCTCCGCCAACGGCCAGATCCTCGACCTGCTGAACGCGGGCGGCGACCCGGACTGCAAACACGTCCCCACCTCGTGGCCGACCCAGCTGGCCCAGCGCCTCGGCCTGTCCCCGGACGACGTCGAGGACACCTCGTGTCAGGGCGGCACCATCGACACCTCCGGCTGGACCCTGGTCCACCAGGTCAAACGCGCCGCCTCCGACAATGCCTTCGGCCCCCGCACCCGAGCCGTCACGATCCAGCTCGGCATGAACGACGCCTGGGGAACCGACAACCCCGTCGCCCTGTCCCGCGCCTACTCCTGCCTGATCGATCTGAGCAACGGCTGCGACGTCGAAGCCGCCGCCGAGGGCCGCGCCCCCGACCCGGCCACCATCACCGGCCAGGCCTACGCCGACCGCGTCCGCAAGGCCGTCGAGTACATCCGCTACTACGCCCCGAACGCCCAGATCATCTTCGTCGGCTACCCGGAGATCCACACCCCCGGTCAAACCTCGGCCTGCGCCGGGATCCTCGGCATCGACGCCGTCCAGCCCCGAGCCGGAGCCATCACCGAGTTCCTCGACCACATGGACACCGCCCAACGCGAAGCCGCCGCGATCCTGAAGGTCACCTTCCTCGACTCCCGAGCCGTCACCGCGGGCCACGGCGCCTGCACCCCCGACGCCTGGGTAGCCGGCGCCTTCGACCCCCGCACCGAACTCCTCGGTTTCCCCTGGCACCCCACCGCCCACGGCGACACAATCCTCGCGGCCGCCGTGCAGCAGAAAATCGCGCAGGGCTGATCGAGCTGAAGCGCCAGGATTCGAACCTGGATCGGCGGAGTCAGGGTCCGTCATGCTGCCGTTACACCACGCTTCATCGAGAGTTGGTGTGCCCGGGAGGATTCGAACCTCCGGCCGCCTGATTCGTAATCAGGTGCTCTTTCCGCTGAGCTACGGACACGTGGCCCCGCGCGGATGTCGGCGTTGACATCTGCTCTGCGCTGAGGTGCGCGGGGTGTGAAAAGAGGGGTTTACTCGGAGTGGCCTGAATGGGTGGAAGAACTCAGGCGTTGCTGCGGATCCGGCGGAGAGCGGATACGCGGGGTGCGCGCCGGAGCTGGGCGCGGCGGGTGGTCCAGCTCTGCTGGTGAAGCAGTGGCTGTCGTGCCATTCCGGTGCCCTCCTCTACGGTCGCGTCGTGATTGTTGAGATGACGGTAGCAGCGCGAATCCTGGTGGTAAACCGAATTATTGACGCTGACGTGCCTCGGGTCGGCGCAGCGAGCCTGACCAGCGGCGGACAAGGTTGGGGGTGCGTGGAGGCATCAGAATCTGTCGGTGGGTCGCCGTAAGGTTGCGTGTATGAGCATTTCGATGCGCCGGGCCGGAGGTCCGGATGAATTCAGTTGCGTGGCAGGTGGTTCGGATAGCACTGTGTTCGGCGTCAGCGATTCGCGTGCAGGGTCATGGGGAGTGGCCCTCCGGGGGGAAGGAATGAATGTCATGAACCGCAATGTGGTTCACGGGGAACGTCGGGGTCCGAGGTTCGCCAAGAGCAGTTTCAGTTACGGTGGCGGCGACTGCGTCGAGGTCGCATTCCACGAAGATCAGATCGCGGTGCGTGATTCCAAGGATAGGCACAGCCCGACTTTGTGGTTCACGAAATCCGAATGGCGCGCGTTCACCTCGGGTGTGCGCGCCGGAGAATTCGATTTCGGCGAGTGACGTGTTGGTGGTGTCGCAGCGAATTCGCTGCGACAACACCACCCCCACCGGGGGCCGACCCCACCACCGCCGCAGGGAA
>NZ_JBSGDW010000019.1:0-48192 GCF_053602575.1 Nocardia sp. NPDC004340 | reverse complement strand
TGATGTTCTTTTTTTTGTTTTGGCTGTGTACTAGTACATCTGTCGCTCATCGGGGGACCCCGACTACAATACCGCTTAGGTGTGTTTGTCGGGCGTGGCCGGAGTTGGGGGGCCCCCCGCCATTCTCGTTGCCGGGCACACTGTTTCAGCGCAGCGGCCGCTTGGGCCGCTTGTCCATCAGCCGCAGGATCAGCGGCGTGAAGATGAGCTGCATGGCCAGATCCATCTTCCCGCCCGGTACCACGATGCTGTTGGGCCGCGACATGAACGAGTCGTGCAGCATGGACAGCAGATATGGGAAGTCGATCACCTTCGGGTCGGCGAAGCGGATCACCACGAAACTCTCGTCCGCGGTCGGAATGGTCCGGGCGGTGAAGGGATTCGAGGTGTCGACGGTCGGCACCCGCTGGAAGTTCACATAGGTTCGCGAGAACTGCGGGCAGATGTGTTTCACGTAGTCGGGCATGCGTCGCAGAATGGTGTCGATGATGGCCTCGCTGGAGTAGCCGCGTTCGGTCTTGTCGCGGTGCACCTTCTGAATCCACTCCAGATTGATGATCGGCACCACGCCCACCAGCAGGTCGGTGTATTGCCCGACGTCGACGTCCTCGCCGACCGCGGCCCCGTGCAGGCCCTCGTAGAACAGCAGGTCGCTGCCCGGCGGCAGTTCCACCCACGGGGTGAAGGTGCCCGCGGGCTGTCCGTAGGGTTTGGCCTCCTCGTCGTCGTGCAGGTAGCGGCGCACCGCCCCGACGCCGGTGTCCCCGTAGTCGCGGAACAGCGTCTCGAGTTCGGGGAGCAGATTCGCTTCCGGCCCGAAATGCGAGAACGTGAGATTGCGCTGCTGTTCGGCTTCGGCCATGGCCAGTTTCATCTCGTTGCGGTCGTAGCGATGGAACGAATCCCCTTCCACGATGGCCGCGTTGATTCCCTCGCGGCGGAATATCTCCTGGAAGGTTCGCGTGACGCTGGTCGTCCCCGCACCGGACGACCCGGTGATCGCGACCACGGGATGTTTGACCGACATGGCACCTCCTCGATTGCCGGACAGCAGGTTTCGCGCGCCCGGCCGTTCAATGACGGGCCGCGCGGAACAGTGAGCGGGAACCGAAGAGCGAGGCGTCGAAGCTGGGCCCCTCCTCCGGTTCGCGGTGATAGCGCTCGATCCGCTCGACCTCGTTGCGGGAGCCGAAGATGAACGGCACCCGCTGATGCAGTTCCTCGGGCCGCACGTCCAGGACGCGTTCGTGCCCGGTGGAGGCCGCTCCCCCGGCCTGCTCGACCACGAAGGCGATCGGATTGGCCCCGTACAGCAGCGAGACCCGGCCCGGCCGTTCGGGATTGCGGGTGTCGCGCGGATACATGTAGAGCCCGCCGCGGGTGAGGATGTGGAAGGTGTCGGCCACCAGCGAGGCGACCCAGCGCATATTGAAGTCGCGCCCGCGCGGCCCGTCCACGCCTTCGAGGCATTCGTGGACGTAGCGGCGCACCGGGCGCTCCCAGAACCGCTCGTTGGCGGCGTTGATCGCGAATCCGGAGGTGTCGTCGGGGATGCGCATGCGCGGGTGGGTGAGCACGAACGCGCCCACCTCGCGGTCGAGGGTGAACCCGTCCACGCCGCTGCCGGTGGTGAGCACCAGCATGGTGGCGGGCCCGTACAGCGTGAAGCCCGCGCAGACCTGCTGCACGCCCGGCTGCAGGAAGTCGTGCCCGGCGGGGACGCGCCCGTCCTCGGGTGCGCGCAGCACACTGAAGATCGTGCCGACCGGCAGGTTCACGTCGATATTGCTCGACCCGTCGAGCGGATCGAAGGCGAGCAGGTACTTGCCGCGCCGGATCTCGGTGGGCACCTGATGGCATTCACGCATCTGTTCCGACACCAGGGCGGCGAGCGGTCCGGTCCACTGGCTTTCCGACACCATGATGTCGTTGGCGATGGCATCCATCTTGCGGTGCACCGTGACCGGCAGGTTGTCGGCATCGGAGGCGCCCAGGGAGCCGACGATCGCTCCCCGGGTCACTTGATTCGCGATGATCTTGGTGGCGGTGGCGAGCACGTTCAGCAGCGCCGAGAACTCCCCGGAGGAGCCGGGATGCTTGTGCTCCTGCTCGATGGTGTACCGGGTCAGGGTCTTCAATCCTTCGGGCACAATCCCTCTCATTCCCTCATGGAGATGCCCCCTCGTCGGCGAGGGCGTCCGTGAACACACTGCTGCCGAGGACGTCGCTGTCCGTCAGGGTGATCAGATCGGTGCGGCCGACCGGCCGATGCAGTTCGACCAGGCGTTTGGCCTGCCGCAGCCGGCAGCGGTCGAGGGCATTGCGCACGCTGCGGGCATTGGCGAAGCGGGGGCGGGCCATGCGCAGCTCCAGGTAGCGCGAGAAGGCTTGCGCGGCTTCGGGATCGAAGCGGAAGTTCTCCTGGCGCACCATGAGCTCGGCGATGGCCAGCAGCTCCTCGTGGGTGTAGTCGGGGAACTCGATGTGGTGGGCAACCCGCGAGGACAGGCCGGGGTTGGCGGAGAAGAAGGTGTCCATCCGGTCGGGATAGCCGGCGAAGATGACCACCAGGCTGGTGCGCTCATTCTCCATCTCCTGCAGCAGGATCTCGATGACCTCCTGCCCGTAGTCGCGCTCGTTCTCGGGGCGGAACAGGTAGTAGGCCTCGTCGATGAACAGCACTCCCCCGGCCGCCTTCGCGAGCGCCTCCTTGGTCTTGGGCGCGGTGTGGCCGATGAACTGGCCGACCAGGTCGTCGCGGGTGACGGTGTGCACCTTGGGTTTCCGGATGTAGCCGAGGGCGTGCAGCATCTCGGCCATGCGCAGCGCCACGGTGGTCTTGCCGGTGCCGGGGCCGCCGGTGAAGCTCATGTGCATGGTCGGGCGGGTGGCCTGCAGGCCGAAGCGCTGGCGGGCGCGATCGATGAGCAGCAGGGCGGCGATCTCGCGGACCCGGCGTTTGACATTGGCCAGGCCCACCAGTTCGGCGTCCAGGCGGGTGAGGGTGTCCTCGACGTCCTTGCCCGCGACGTCGGTCGACAGGTCCAGGACGGCGTCGTCGGCCAGCGGTTCCAGTAGGTGGCCGGCCGCCACGGTGTCCTCTGGTCGGGGAGACGCGTCGGCGGCCGTGCCGCGCAGCGGGCCCGGGCTCGTGGCCCCGGGCCGATGCATCTGGAACCCGCCCGCCGGGCGGCCGGCTGCAGGCTGCCGGCCGTCCGATGCCGCGGGGTGTTCCGAGCTCACGATAACCTCCTGATCCGAAAGATGTTCAGCCGCCGTATCTTTGGCCGGATCGCTGATCCGACGAGTAGGCGTGGAAGCCGTAGCGCTGGCTGCGGTCCGCGCCCTCGGTGCGGTCGAGGCGGAAACCGGGTTCGTCGGCCGGGCGCTGCACGATGAAGCTCAGCGCCGTGGTCTGGCGGCCGTAGGAGGCGTCGTAGGCGTTGACGCGAATGTAGTGCCGCGGGAACGTGGCCCGGCAGGCGTTGATCTCGGCGAGCACACCGTCGGGCTCGTCCAGATCGAACAGGGGCAGGCCCCACATCTCCCAGTAGTTGTTGCGCGGGTGCGGATCGTCGGTGTACTCGATCGACACCGGCCAGTTGTTGAGCAGGGCGTAGCGGACCTGGGCGGCGATCTCGGTGTCGTCGAAGTCCGGCAGGTGCGAGAAGGTGCCTTGGCGCAGATGCATGGTGGCTCGACTTTCAGCGGGAGGCCGTGGGGACGGCGTCGGGGGCGTCGGTGGAGGTGTATTCGAAGGTGACGTCACCCCAGGTCTGCAGGGCGACCTCGAGCGGGCGGCAGCTCTCGGCGGAGCGGCGCAGCACGTCCGGGCCCTCCTTGAGCAGATCGCGACCCTCGTTGCGTGCCTTGACCACCGCTTCGAGCGCGACCCGGTTGGCCTCCGCGCCCGCCGCGATGCCCATCGGGTGTCCGATGGTGCCGCCGCCGAACTGCAGGATGGCGTCGTCGCCGAACAGGTCCAGCAGCTGGTGCATCTGGCCGGCGTGGATGCCGCCGGAGGCGACCGGCATGACGCCGGGCAGGCTGGCCCAGTCCTGGTCGAAGAAGATGCCGTTGACCGGGTTCGTGGGGATGTGGTTGTCGCGCAAGGTGTCGTAGAAGCCGCGCACGGTGTGCGGGTCGCCTTCGAGTTTGCCGATGACCGTGCCCGCGTGCAGGTGGTCGACGCCGATCAACCGGCACCACTTGGCCAGTACCCGGAAGCTGACGCCGTGCGTCTTCTGGCGGGTGAAGGTGGAGTGCCCGGCCCGGTGCAGGTGCAGCAGCATGCCGTTGGTGCGCGCCCACTTCGAGATCGACTGCATGGCTGTGTAGCCGACCGTCAGGTCGATCATGATGATGCAGCTGCCGAGCGATTTCGCGAACTCCGCGCGCTCGTACATGTCCTCCATGGTGGCGGCGGTGACATTGAGGTAATGGCCCTTCAATTCACCGGTTTCGGCGATGGCGCGGTTGACGCCCTCCATGGCGAACAGGTAGCGGTCACGCCAGCGCATGAACGGCTGCGAGTTGATGTTCTCGTCGTCCTTGGTGAAATCGAGTCCGCCCTTGCAGGCCTCGTACACCACACGACCGTAGTTGCGCGCGGAGAGCCCGAGTTTCGGTTTCACCGTCGCGCCCAGTAGCGGTCGGCCGTATTTGTTGAGATACTCGCGCTCCATCACGATTCCGTGCGGCGGACCCTGGAAGGTCTTGACATACGCCACGGGAATACGCATATCCTCCAGCCGCAATGCCTTCAGCGGTTTGAAACCGAACACATTGCCGATCACCGAGGACGTGAGGTTCGTGATGGAGCCCTCCTCGAAGAGGTCCAGATCGTAGGCGACGTAGGCGAAGTACTCGCCCGGGCGACCCGGCACCTCCTCGACGCGGTAGCACTTGGCCTGGTACCGGTTGTGCGCGGTGAGGCGGTCGGTCCAGACGACTGTCCAAGTGGCGGTGGAGGATTCACCGGCGACGGCCGCCGACGCCTCGATCGGGTCGACGCCGTCCTGGGGCGTCACCCGGAACACCGCGAGGACGTCGGTGTCCTTCGGCTCGTAGTCCGGGTTGTAGTATCCCATCGACGCATACGACTGCACGCCCGGATCCCACCGGCTGCGCTGATCATCGTCAGATCCGGCCATCTTTCCTCCTGCGAACCGGGTTGGGTCACTTGCGATTCCCAGGATGACGGGCCCGTTAACGACAAACAATTCGATTGTTTCTGTTCTCGCTCAACCTTTTCGTCGGGTTTGCTACTGTTGAGTATGGGTACGGTGAGCGCGGTGCGCATGGAAACCTTTCTCGCCGTTGCCAAGCACTCCAGCATTCGCCGCGCCGCCGCCCAGTTGCACATCACCGAGGCCGCCGCCTCTGCGGCCGTAGCACACATCGAGAAACAACTCGGCGCGAAACTCGTGACCAAATCCGGGCGCGGCATCGCGCTCACCGAAGCCGGGCGGGTGTACGCCGATTACTGCCGCAGCATCCTCGGTCTGATGAAGGAAGCGCACGCCGCCGTCCGGGAGGCCGAGACCGGCCGGCTGCGCATCGGCGTCGTCGCCACCGCGGGCGAATACGTCCTGCTCCACCTGCTGGCATCGTTCCGAACCCGGTATCCCGACATCGAACTGGGCCTGTCGATCCACCCCCGCGACGTCCTGTTCCTCGAACTCACCCACCACGAAACCGACCTCGTGGTCGCCGGCCGCCCGCCCCGCGACACCGGCCTCGTCACCCGCGCCCGCCGCCCCTGCCAACTCGTCGTCGTCGGCGCGCCCTCCCGCTGGCCCGACCCCTGTGACGCCATCTGGCTCCTGCGCGGCAAAGGTTCGGGCACCCGCGACACCACCCTCGCCCTCTTCGACCGCCTCCAAATCCATCCGCCCACACTGACTCTCGGCACCCACGGCGCCGCCCTGGCCGCCGCACGCGAGGGTCTCGGCATCACCCTCATCCACTCCGACGCCGTCGCCGCCGATCTCGCCACCGGCCGCCTGGAGATCCTCCCCGTCGAGGGCACTCCCCTCACCCGCCCCTGGCACGCCGTCACCACCCGCACCCCCACCCCCGCCGCGCGCCTGTTCCTCTCCCACATCACGGACCCGGATCGAGTCGGCGACAAAGCATTTCGTGGTGTCTGAGGTCGTCGAATATCCCCTGACAGGACACTGTCGACGCTGTACTCTCCTCGCAAACGGAGCGGTACGTACTCCGGTTTTCGGCCCAGCCGGGGGAGATGATTCATGGCTGGCGTACTCGATGGTGCCCGCTTCCATACGACGGTGGTCGTCGCATTGCGACTAGCCGCGGTCGCCAGGGCTCCGGCTCCCGTCGACACGGGTGACCTGCTGGTGGCATTGATGCGAGCGGACGGGTCGGGTGACTGGTCGCGAATCTGCTTGGACACCGGCGATGCCGATGCGATCGAGCGCAAGGGGATGATCGACCGCCCGAGCCGCGGCGCGGGCCGGTGGGAGAACGCGCGCCTCACCGATCAGTGCGCGATCGCCCTGGATGTCTCCGGCCGCTTGGCGACCCGGTACCGCCTCTGGCCGATTCCCGTCGGGTTGGTCGTTCTCGGATTGATCGCCGATGAGTCCGCGGCGGCCGCCCGCGCGCTGCACAGCGGCCTGCAACGCCGCGAATTATTGGACCGCGTGCAGTCGGATGTGCTGGGTTCGATGCTCGACGGCATCGAGTACACGCTGCCGACGGTGCTGCGCGAGGCCGGTGGGGCGCCCTATGCCGCGCAGCCGGTTCACCGCCCGCCGCCACCGCCGCGGGCACCATCCGCCCCTCGAACGAGGAACGTCCCCCACCGCCCGGCGCCATACGCAGAACCGGGAAAGCGCGAATCCAACCTGATCATGCTGGCGGCGGTGGCCATAGCAGGCATATTCGTCTTCGTACTCGCCATGGCGCTACGCGAGCCCCACACGGACCCGCCCGCCCGACAGCCCAATTTCACCCTCGACCGCCCCAGTTTCGTCCAGCCCACCTTCCCCTACAGTCGCCTACCGACGCTCGTCCCCCCGGTCCTGCCGACCCGGCCACGCTGACCGCGGCATCGCTTGTGCCGCGGTCAGGTGCCGGTCGCCGGGAAACCGGTCAGTGGTGGAACATGCGGAGGTCGGTGCGCGCGAGGGTGATCCGGTGTTCGCGGCAGGCGTCGATGATGGCGTCGGCGCGCAGGGCTCCGGCGGGTTCGATGATCGCGGTGACGCCGTGGGCGGCGGCGACGTCGACATTGTCACGGAAGGGCAGGTAGCCGTCGGACACGAGCGTGAGGCCCGAGAGCTGACGCGTCCAGGCGCTGAGGTCGGGGGCGGAGGTCGGCTCGGTCAGCAGGTCCGCGAGTTCGGTGTGCTGGGTGGCGGTGAGAGTGCCTGCGGCGAGGGCGATCCGCCAGTTCAGGCGCTCCTGCCGGGGTAGGGACGCGGGCAGTGGCAGCGCGCGGATGGCCGGGTGGCGGCGGTTCCACCAGGTGCGGGCCTTGGCTCCGGCCAGCAGGGTGCAGTCCACCCGGGACTGCTGGCCCGCCCCGACGCCGACGGTCATGCCGTCGCGCACCAGGACCACCGTGTTCGACTGCGTGTAGCGGGCGGTGATCATGCCGAGCAGCGCGTCCGAGACCACCGCCTCGGTGAGGGCGGGCCCATCGGCCACCCGGATCAGCTCCGCGGTGATGGGCTGCCGGTCACGGTCCTGCTCGAGGATGACGCCGAAGACGGTGCGGCTCTCGGTCTCCGGCGGCCGGTACGCGGGATCGACCTCGACGACCAGGAAGCGGCCGCCCTTCTTGCGGGCCAGCTTCGCGACGGTCCCGGGCGCGTAGCCCGGCGCGATGATGCCGTCGGACACCACGCCGCCCAGCAGGTCGGCCAGTTCGTCGTCCACGGGCGCGGACACCGCGATCATGTCGCCGTACGAGGAGCGCGGATCGGCGTCGCGAGCGCGAATGTAGGCGGCGGCAACCGGTCCGAGGCCGGTGTCACCCAAACCCCAGGACTCGCGGAGGGTTTCGTCGAGCTCCCCGTCGAGCGCCGCCCCGGCCGGTGAGACGTGCTTGAACGAGGTTGCCGCCACCCGGGCGGTCGCGGCCTGTGCCTCAGCGACCAGCTGCCAGGCGTTGATCAGGTCGAGGTAGTTGATCAGCGACGCGGAACCGTGCAACACGCGAATGTGTTCGGCGCTGCCGTCGACCACGCGGGCTCGCTGATGGGGATTCATGCCGTACCGAAGATCCATGATGGTGCCCACTTCCCGAACTCGAGTTCGGGAGCACCCAGGCGGACGACGCTCCGATTATGCGCTTCCTCGTGGTCTTGTCCACGTCACGCCAGTCGCGACACCACTGTAGTGCACGCTTCCGGGGGGTTTCGGGACCGAGCGGGTGGCGGGTCGCCCGCCTCGGTGCGGGTGCGTAGAATCCTGTTGTGTCAGAACAATTTAGAGTGCAGCGGGCCGTTGCCGCATCGGCGGCCGAGATCTTCGCCATCCTGAGCGATCCGCAAGGCCACGTTTCCATCGACAGCTCCGGCATGTTGATGGCGGCCAGCGGAGACCTCGTCACCGCCACCGGCGACACGTTCGTCGTGCACATGGATCGCGAGGCTCTCAACGACTACCCGCTCGGTCTGTACGACGTGACGGTCGAGATCGTCGCATTCGAACGGGACAAGCAGATCGCCTGGACCGTTCGCGGCCGAGTCGAGCCGGGCCACGTCTACGGCTACTACCTCGAGCCCATCGCAGCGGGCACTCTCGTGACGTCCTATTACGACTGGTCCGCGGTCCCCCAGGAATTCAAGGACGCCGATATCTTCCCGGTGATCCCCGAAAGCGCCCTCCGTGCCACCCTCGGCATTCTCGCCCGCACCGTCGCCCCGGGAAAATCCCGGCCGGAACTGCCCTCACAGTAGGCCTGGGCGACCGGCCGGGTTCAGAAGGTGAACTGGTCGCCGTAGCCGGTGGTCTGTATGACGCCCTGCGCGGTGCTCACCGTGGTGGTGACGAAGGGGACCGCGGACACCGGCGAAGCGCACTGCGCGACGTTCAATGCGGCGTTGTTGAACATGATTTGGAACGGGAACATGGTGCCGCTGTCCAAGGCGGCGGTCGCCGTGGTCGCCGTGGTGACCTGGCCGGGCCCCATGGTGGCCGTCAAGACTTCCGTCACACCCAGCGCCCCGCCCACACTGGGTCCGAGACTGATGTCGGGCGCGGTGACCGAAGCGCTGGGCGTGACCGTCCCGCTCGGCGGGCTGGCGGAGACGCTCCCCGGGGCCACCGACGGGGAGATGGCGGCGGCCAGACCTTGGTTGGGTTCGATGCCGACGGTGACGCCGCCGGCCACGCTGATTCCGCAGCCGAGGATGAACCCCGCGACGGCCTGACCGGATGTGATCGGGCCACCGTCCACGGTGACCGAGTAATTGCCCGACATCTGCGCGGCATGGGAGAACGTCATCAGGAAGTTCGGCGTCCGGTTTCCGGGCGGATTCACCTCGACGCTGTCGACCGACGCGACGATATGCACTCCCGCGCCGGAAACATCCCCGCCGGGCGGCTGAGCCCCGACCGCATCGGCACCCCAGGCCCATAGGCTCGCCAGGGTGACACCGGCCACGGCTGTAACTGCCGCGGTGGCCATGAGCGCATGTCGCATAACCGGATCCTGTTCTCGTTCTCGAAGAGGTGTACGAGCTCGATACCGCAGGCGCATGTCCCGAATAGCAGCGTAACTGCAAATCGTGCCGGACTGGTGCGCTGCGGCTCGCGTGTCGACCGGCGGGAATCGGTGGTTTCACATTTGCGATCAGCCGGGAATCCGTGCCGCGCAGGAGAAGTCGGCACGATACGTATTCCGGTTGCCCGCGGTCAGTTGCCGGGTGGGCAGGCGTCGCCGGAGTAGGCGGGGTCGAGGGCCTGTTCGACCAGGTAGTCGACGGTGGGTGACCGCGGGAGGATGCCGTGGTCGAAAGTGTCTGCGGGGCAGAGGTCTTGGACCCAGATGTTGCGGACGGGGGCCTCGGGGCCGGCGGTGAGGAAGGTGGCCTCCGGTGGGGTGGAGACCTGGTCGGCGCGGCTGGCTATCACGGTGTAGGTGATGCCGGGGTCGGTGTCGCCCGCGGCGTTGAGGTGGCGGATGAACTGGCTGCCGGTGGCCGGGGGTGCGTCCGCGAGCGCGGTCGGCAGGCACACGCCCGCCAGCACGCCGGGTCGCCAGAGTCATGATCGCCGTCCGCCGTCGTCCAGTGCTCACGGTGCTCGAATTCCCCTCCGCGAAACCAGCGCTCACCTCGGCGCGGTCCGCGAAACCCGTACAACGCTCTGTTTTTGACCGCAAGGCATTCCACTGAGTGAGGCACGCCCGATTTCGTTAGTTAGCAACATGCAACTATATTGGGGAAGTTCGTTCGCAGACTCGCGGGAGGCTCTGATGGCTGCGGCCCCTACCACCGGATTGGATGCCGGTGACGTCCAGACCATTCGGAGACGACTCCGGATCGAGCACGATCACCCCCGGTACAAGTGGGTGGCCCTGTCGAATACGACGCTGGGCATGCTCATGGTCACCATCAACTCCTCGATCGTGACGATCTCGCTGCCCGACATCTTCCGCGGCATCGGGCTCAACCCCCTGGAACCGGCCAATGTCAGCTACCTGCTGTGGCTGATGATGGGCTTCCTGCTGTCCTCGGCCGTGCTCGTGGTCATGTTCGGGCGGCTCGGCGACATGGTCGGGCGGGTGAAGATCTACAACTACGGGTTCGTGGTGTTCAGCTTCGCGGCCGTGGCCTTGTCGTTCGATCCGTTCACGCACGGCGGCGGGGCGGTGTGGCTGATCGCCTGGCGGGTGATCCAGGGCGTCGGCGGCGCGATGCTGATGGCCAACGCGAGCGCGATCCTCACCGACGCCTTCCCGGCCGACGAACGCGGGTTCGCGCTCGGGATCAATCAGGTCGCGGCGGTGGCCGGCTCGTTCCTCGGTCTGCTCATGGGCGGCGTACTGGCGCAGTGGGATTGGAAGGCCATCTTCTGGGTGAGCGTGCCGTTCGGCATCATCGGCACCATCTGGTCCTATCGCTCGCTGCACGACAATGGCCAGCGCAATCCGGGATCGCTGGATCTGCCGGGCACCATCACGTTCGCGCTGGGCTTGACCGCGTTGCTGACCGGCATCACCTACGGCATTCAGCCGCACGGGGATTCGAAGACCGGCTGGACCAACCCGTGGGTGCTGGGCGCCGTGATCGGCGGCATCATCCTGCTGGCCGTGTTCTGCGTGATCGAGTCCAAGGTCGCGCAGCCGATGTTCAATATGTCGCTGTTCAAGAACCGGGCGTTCGCGCTGGGCAATATCGCCGGGCTGATGTCCTCGCTGGGCCGCGGCGGTCTGCAGTTCATGCTGATCATCTGGCTGCAGGGTATCTGGCTGCCGCTGCACGGGTTCTCGTTCGAGCAGACGCCGCTGTGGGCGGGCATCTACCTGCTGCCGCTGACCGTCGGATTCCTCATCGCCGGACCGGTGTCGGGCAAGCTGTCGGACCGGTACGGCGCGCGGCTGTTCGCCACCGTCGGCATGCTGATCACCGCTCTGACGTTCGTGCTGCTCGTCGTGCTGCCGGTCGACTTCGACTACTGGGTGTTCGCGCTCGTCATCGCCCTCAACGGCCTCGGGTCCGGCATGTTCGCGTCGCCGAACACCGCCGAGGTGATGTCGTCGGTGCCCGCCGCGCAGCGCGGTGTGGCCTCCGGTATGCGCGGCACGCTGTTCAACGGCGGTATGGCGCTGTCGATCGGCCTGTTCTTCTCGCTGATGATCGTCGGCCTGTCGAATACGCTGCCCGACGCCATGAATTCGGGCCTGCAGGAGCAGGGCGTGCCCGCGCCGGCCGCCGAGGCGATCTCGGACATGCCTCCGGTGGGCAGCCTGTTCGCGGCCTTCCTCGGCTACAACCCGATCAAGGAATTGCTCGGCCCCACCGGCACTCTCGACCACCCCGGCGTGCACGGCGATGTGCTCACCGGTCAGGAGTTCTTCCCGCACTTGATCTCCGGACCGTTCCACTCGGGTCTGGTCGTGGTCTTCCTGGGAGCCGCGATTATGATGCTGATCGGCGCGGCGGCCTCCTGGTTCGCCGGTAGCCCGACTGTCACGGACGAGGCGGCCGAATTGCGTGAAGCCGCCCGCGAGGGAATCTGACGGAGGAGATCACGCTGTCCGAGCCCACGAGCGTCGCCGACCCCGACCAGCTCACCGAGGCCGCCGACCTATACCACACCATCGGCCGCCTGCTGCGCTTGTTGCGCCACTCCGGCGACCTCGGGGCGCTCAGCCCCGGCGCGGCGTCCGCCCTCGCGACGGTCGCCCGCTCGGGTCCCCTGCGGCTGGGCGACCTGGCCTCGATCGAGCGGGTGAGCGCACCGACCATGTCCCGCATAGTGACGGGTCTGGAAAAGGGCGGCTACCTCACCCGCGACGCGGATCCCGAAGACGGCCGGGCCCAGCTGCTCACCGCCACCGAGGCGGCCCACAATCTGGTCACCGGCCTCACCTCGGCCCGCATCCAGCGTTTCGCCGCCGCGCTGGAAACCCTCACTCCCGCCCAGCGCGCATCCGTCAGTTCCGGCCTCAACACCCTCATCCAGGCCCTCGACCAGTAGCGGGGGACTCCCCCGCCCCGGAGGGCGGGGGTCAGGCGGTCAGGACCGAGCGGATGCGGTTGTTGGGGTCCACCAGGCCGCGGAGCTCAGCCAGGCGGGGGTAGTTGGAGCCGTAGTAGCGGGACAGCGGGTCGCCCGGCTCGAGGTAGTTGATGTAGGCGCCGACGGAGTCGGGGGCCATGGTGGCGTGCGCGTCGGCCAGCCAGGCCAGCGCCGATTCGTGCGGGATGGGTTCGTACGCTCCCCATTCCACGAGGGCGGCGTGGTCGCGCCAGGGGAAAGCGGTGGCGTCGGGGGCCAGGTCGCGGATCGCTCCGTCGAGGGCGTTGATCTGGACCCAGCCGGTACCGCCGACGCTCGAGAAGCGGGCGACCACCTCGAGGATGCGTCCGATGGTGTCGGGGGTGAGCTCGGCGACGATGTCGGAGCCGTTGGTGAAGGCGGCGCGCGGCTGATCGGCGGTACCGCCCGCCAGGTAGAGGACCGCTTCCAGGTGGGACAGGGTGCGGGGTTCGACGATGCCGGGGGCGACGCCGATGGCGTCGACGAGTTCGGCGGTGACGGTTTCGGAAGTCCCCGCGGGACAGACCAGCTGCATCCAGCAGTGCATGCCGCCCAAGCCGTCGGCGTCGATGCTGACATCGGCCCACTGCTCGCGCGGGGCCGAGCGCAGCCACTCCTGCCAGCCCGCGATGACAGTCGCCGCCTCGTCGCCCTGGAAGGTCAGGCGCACTACGTCTTTCGGCGTCGACGGGATGGTCTCGAAGGTGAACGAGGTGACGACGCCGAAGTGCGGGCCCCCGCCGCGCAAGGCCCAGAACAGATCCGGGCGGGTGGTGGCGGAGACCTCGGTGATGGTGCCGTCGGGCAGGACCACGGTGGCGGCGGTGAGCCGGTCGCCGGTGAGGCCGTGGGCGCGGGACTCGTTGCCGAGTCCGCCGCCCAGGGTGAGACCGGCGATGCCGACGCCCGGGCACATGCCGGAGGGCAGGCTCAGCCCGCCGCGATCCAGCTCGCGATAGATGTCGTAGAGGGTGTGGCCGGGTGCGATGACCGCCTTACCGCCCTCGGCGCGAATGCCCTGCATGCGCCGCACGTCGATGACGAGTGTGCCGGTCGCCGTGGACATTCCCGCATAGGAGTGGCCGCCGGCGCGGGCCGCCACCAGGAGGTCGTTCTCGGCCGCGAACTCGAAGGTGGCGGCGGCGTCCTGGGCGTCGGCGATCTGCACGATCGCCTCGGGCATCTCGTTGTCGAAGCGAGTGTTGAAGACCTCTTTCACGCCCGGGTATCCGTAGTCCCCCGGCAGGACGACCCGGCCGCGCAGTTTCCCTTTCAGCTCACGCCATTTCGGGTCGGCGCTGCCACTGCCCGATCCCGAAGCACTGCCCAGGTCTCCGGCGTTCGCGCCGGACGACCCGGTATCCGGTGTCGCGACCGATGTCGGCAGCCGCGTGGCCCCCGCGAAACCCACACCGGCGACCGCGATTCCGAGAGCTCCGCGCAGAAACACGCTGCGCGAGAATTGGGGTCTCACACCAGCCCCCTCGATCTGCCGGAGATCCGCTGTGCCGCCGAGTTATTCGTTTTCGACATCAAAGTTCGCGACCCACCTGTTTCCATCGAACGACACGGCACCAATTGATCATGGTTCACCCACCGTTCATTCGTCGAAACGGGTGCTGGTGTGTCCATGGCATGCCGTCTACCGGGACCACATGTCGGCCACCGCATCCGGCGGAACGATCCACCGCGCGAACGTCTCCTCCGGACTGACGGTGATCACATCCGCCCGCCGCACCAACTCTCCCGGCACCTCCCCACCCTCGAAATGCTCCAGACTCGGCACGATCACCGCGTCCACCCCCAAATTCGCGACCAGCACCCGCAACCGGTGCACCGGCCGATCGGTATGCGGCCCGAATCCGCCGCTCATCCCACTGCCGTCGCGAGCCGGACACGTCTTCGCGGAGATATCCCAGAGCCCCGGGGTTCATTGCTCGCCCTCTCGATCGTCGAGTGTGCTTCCAGCGGATTCCGAATAAGCATCGGGCCGCGGAAATTCTGCGGCAATGGCACTTTCCGGGGTCCGACAGCGGAAGTGCCACGGAGCGATCAGTATTCGAGGCGGATGAGATCGGCGAGGGCGCGCTTCTCCGGATTGAGGGTTCGGCGTCTGCCGATCAGCCTGGCCAGGAGGTCCTTGGCCAAACGCTGCTCGATCAGCCAGGGGCGGGCCTCGCGGGAGAGCCGAAGCAGGATGTCCAGGGCCGGATCTGGCCGGACGAGGTCGAGGTGGGCTTGGGCGACGTCGAGGAGATGCCGATTGCGGTTGTCGGAGGTGGGCCGCAGTCCGGGCGGCACGTCATGGGCCAACTGCAGTGCCAGGTCGGGCCGGTCGTCGATGACCGCGTTCTCGACGCGCTTCATGGCCACCGTGGCGGGACCGAAGATCGTCCAATAGTACTGGTAGCCAATCGGTTCGCGTTTGACCGCCACTGCGGCGGATTGCGCGAACCGCATCATGTCATCGGCGTCGTCGGGCCGGTTGTCGCGGATCGCCGCCGCCGACCCACGCAACAACAGCCAGCCCCAGGTGGAGAGCTCGCGTTCGGTGGCGGTCGAGATCCGTGGCTCGATCCGGTCGGCCCATTCGATCGCCAGGTTGTCGACCTGCTGAAATCGCCGCTCCACCAGGAGCAGCCAGCACAGCGTGACGACGACGGACGCGGCGTCGAGTAGATCATCGCTCGCCTGCGCCGCCGCCAGCGCGCGATCGAGCACTCTGCGCGCCGTTCCCAATTGCCGTGTCTGGACCATGACCGAGCCGGTCAGCTGGAGAATCCGCGCGCGCAGCACGGGCGAGACACGGTCACTCGCGTCCACCAGATCGGGCAGGACTCGCGCCAGCAGCTCATACCGGTTGTCGTGGTAGAACCGCACGGCCGCCACAAGGGATTCGGCCACAGCCTGTTCCGTGTGCGGCTCCACCGCCACGTCCGGCCGAGGCGCATCGATCGCTCGCCTGGTGGCGGCCCACAACTCGCCGTCCCTGCTCTCCGGCGCGCCGGGCGCGGGGCCGATGAGCGCGGTCAGCGGGCATCCCAGGGCCACCGCCAACCGCCGCAGCGTCTCGATCCGTGTGTCGTCCCGCTCCCCCTGCTCGATCTTCCGGATCAGAGACACCGAGACAGCCGAATTCGCGGCCAGCTCCCGCTGCGTGAGCCCCCGCCGCTTCCGAACCGATTGCAGCCGCTGACCAAGGTCGCCGCTCATCGCTCCAGACTAGGTCGGCCACCCCGGCATGCGCAGCCGGTAGCGGAACGTCCTGAGCGCCAAGCGGTCCGGCCGCTGCCGGATTTGTCGGACCCCCGTGCTGAAGTATCGTGTGGCAGCCCGGCCAGTCGGTCATACCTGAGACCGTCGACCGGGCTCTTTCGTGAAAAGGAACACCATATGAAGAAGCTCGCAACGACGTCCCTGGTCACCCTCGGCCTGATCGCCGCGATGGGCACCGCCCACGCCGGCAAGGACACCGAGTGGCAGGTGGACGGCAACTACCCCACCGAGGCCGCCTGCGACGCCGACGGCGAAACCGGCACCTTCACCCGCCCCGACGGCACCCAGCTCGTCCCCGGCGACGACATCTACGAATGCACCCTGGGCGCCGACGGTCTCTGGTACCTCTCCATCTGGACCGACTGATCCGTCCGGCACCAGCCCGCGCACTCGAGCTCGGGCTGGCCCGCCCGCCGAACGCCGCGAAAATCCGTGGCTGACCGCGCCGATTCGTGATCTGGTGTGGGGATGACGGATTCGGTTGCGGACAGACTGGCAATCCACGAACTGCTCGCCCTGCACGGACATCTGAGCGATTCAGGCGAGTTCGACCGATGGACCGAGGTATTCACCGAGGACCTCACCTACGACCTGACCGCTTTCGGCGCGGGCACCGTGCCCGGAGTGGAAGCCCTCCGCGACATGGCACGCGAACTGGGCGACGCCAACCCCCTCGCCCACCACGTCACCAATGTGATGGTCACAGCCCTGAACGGCGACACGGCCCACGCGATCTCCAAAGGCCTGGCCGTCAACACCGACGCCACGACCACCAGCGTCACCTACGAGGACACCCTCCACCGCACCCGCCACGGCTGGCGCATCACCCACCGCCGAGTGATCCCCCGCCGAAAGCCCTTGACCCCGTAGGCAGCCCGCCGGACTGGCTACCAGCCCGGTAGTAGCCTTCTCGGCAGGTCAACTGAGCGCGGAACGCACCTGCGCCAGCAACTCGCACTGCCGCCGCCAGTCGCCTCCGGCAATACCGATGACGAGGCGGTGGGCGCCGGCGTCCCGGTAGGCGGCTATGCGTTCGGCGGCTTGCTCGATGGATCCGGTGATCGGAATCGGCAAGGTCTCCTCGATCGACTTCCCGTAGTTCTGGCTGATTCCAGCGGCGATCGCGGCGCGGGTAGGCAGATCCGTACCGGTGCCGAGAACTCCGGTCGCGCCGATGGTGACCGTGGGCGCCGGTCGCTGATACTGCGCGGCGAGTTCGGTGATTTCGACGAGCCCGGCTGCCACCTGGGCCGGTGGGATCAGCGACGGAAACCACCCGTCCGCCAGCTCCGCGGCCCGCCGCCGGGCGGGAGCCGAGTGGTTTCCGACCAACACCGGCGGAACCGGAACGGATGGCGCCAATTCGATCTCGATCGGCTCCGGCATATCGGGGAGAGCGACCCGCTTGCCCGCCAACAACTCAGGCAACACACGCAGCGCGGTATCGGTGCGAGCACCCCGCTCCCCGAACGGAATCCCTGCCGCCGCCCACTGACCCGGACCGCCCCCGGACCCCACACCGAGGATCAGACGCCCATCACTGACATGCTGCAAGCTCGCCACCTGCTTGGCCGCCCAGGTCAGCGGCCGCAGCGCCGGAACGTAGACACTGGTGCCGATCCGCACCCGTTCGGTCGCGGCCGCCGCGACCGCCAGGGCAATCGTGCAATCCAGCACAGGCACACCGATCGACAGGTGATCCCCGTGCCAAACCCCATCCAGCCCGACCTCCTCGGCATGACGAGCAGCGGCGCCTATATCAAGTTTCTGAGCCCGTTGTGTCGCCACCGAAGGCAGGATGACACCGATCTCCACAGGGATTGTCTGCACAATCCCCTACCCTGCAACCTCAACTCGACTCGAGGTCAATGTTTTCCGGCCGCGATGGCGGCGCGGTGCCGGTCAGCTGTGGAGGTAGCGGACGAGGGCTTCGCGTTCGGTTTCGAGTTCGGAGATCTGGCTTTTGACCACGTCGCCGATGCTGACTATGCCGATCATCCGGCCGTCCTCGAGGACGGGAAGGTGGCGGATTCGGTGTTCGGTCATGATGGCGTTGAGAGTCTCGACATTGTCGTCCGGGGAGCAGGTGTGGAGGGCCGCGGTCATGATGGTGGAGACCGGGGCGTCCAGCAGGGGTGCGCCGTCGCGGTCGAGGCGGCGGACGATGTCTCGTTCGGAGACGATGCCGGCCATGGCGGTGCCGTCCGGGGAGACGATGGCCGCGCCGACGTTGTGTGCCGCCAGGATTCTGAGCAGTTCGCGCACGGTTGCATCGGGTGCAATCGTGACGACTTCGCCGCCCTTCCGGCGCAGGATTTCCGAGATTCGCATGTGCCCACCGCCCAACCAGCTAGGACTATCGATGGTTACCAGGATGCCGCTGTTACACCGGTGTGAACAGCAACGATTGCGATTCGATGCCTAAACGGACGCGAGGGCATCGAGCGCCGATTCGATGGCACGATGGAAGGTCGGGTAGGCGAGGATCATCTCCCGCAGGGTCGCGGTCGGGACCTGGGCGTGGACGGCTACCGACAGGGCGCTGAGCACTTCGCCGCCCTCCGGCCCGGCCGAGCACGCGCCGACGAGCACCCCGCGGTCGGCGTCCTCGACCAGTTTGATGAACCCGGCATTGCCCGCTTTGTGGATCCAACCCCGCGTGGACGCAGGTACTTCGGTGATTCCGACCCGGACCGTCAGGCCGGCCGACCGGGCTTGCTCCTCGGTCATACCGACCGCCCCGACCTCGGGATCGGTGAATGTCACCCGTGGTACGGCGTGATACCGCGCGACTTCGTCCCCGCTACCGAGAATGTCCTGTGCCGCGATCCGCGCCTGATACATGGACACGTGAGTGAAAGCGCCCTGCCCGGTGATATCGCCGAGCGCCCACACCCCTTCGGCCGCTCGCAGCCGATTGTCCACCGGTATTGACCTGGCCGACTCGTCCAAGCCGACCGCCCCGATTCCCAAGCCCGCCAGTTCGGTTCGCCGCCCCGCCGCGACGAGCAACCGCTCGGCACGCAACACCTCGCCATTGTCGAACGTCAGTGCGAACTCGCGCCCGTCGTGCCGCACCGCAGTCCCCCGAACCCCGCCCCGGACCTCGATCCCCTCCTCCTCGAACACTTTCGCCAGCAGCTGCCCCGCCTCCGGCTCGTCCTGCGGCAACAGCCGCCGCGGCACGACCACGGTCACCCGCGCCCCGAACCGCGCGAAGATCTGCGCGAACTCCGCCCCCACGGGTCCCCCGCCCAGCACGATGAGCGACTCCGGCACCTCGGTAGCCGGGACCGCGTCCCGATTCGTCCAGAACGGCGTCCCCGCCAGCCCGTCGAGCGGCGGAACGGCCGGTTCCGTCCCCGGATTCAGCACGATCCCCCGCCGCGCCCGAAACACCCGCTCTCCACCATCGGTCGCCACGGTCACCTCTCCCGGCGCACTGATCCGCCCCCACCCGCGCACGAACCGCCCACCCGCTTTCTCGAACCGTTCGACCGCCACCCGGTCGTCCCAATCGTCGGTGGCCTCCTCCCGGATCCGCGCCGCGACCGGCCGCCAATCCGCCTGCACCGTGGCCGACCCCGCGAGCCCCTCCACCCGCCGAGCCTCGGCCAGCACCCCCGCCGCCCGAACCATCATCTTGGTCGGCACACACGCGTAATACGGGCACTCCCCGCCCACCAACCGCCCCTCGACCCCGACGACGGCGAGTCCGCCCCGCGCCACCCGCGTGGCCACGTCCTCCCCTCCGGGCCCCATCCCGATCACCACGACATCAACGGATTCGGCAGTCACGCGTGCTCCTTCGCTCGTCAGCTCCCAGTGACGCTATCCCCACATCCGGCCGGACCGAACCAACCCCCGCCGTCAGCGTCCGTGCGGCGAGTCGAAGGTGAAGACGCGTCCTCCGAGCAGCAATTGGCTGCCGGGCGCCAGGACGGTGGGTTGGCCGGGTGCGGCGCGGATCCAGTCGGGGCGGCCGGGCGGGCGGATGTGGGTGCCGTTGGCGGACCCGCGATCCATGACCAGGACATCCCAGTCCACGAGGCGGATCTCGGCGTGGACGCGCGACATGCCCCCGGTCGCGTCGGGGATGCGGATCGCTTGCGCGCCACGCCGCACCCGCGGTGAGCGGGCGGGCTCGCGGCCGATCACGAGATCGCTGTCGAGGACGTAGGAGGTACCGTCGTCGAGCAGCAGAACACCCAGCGGCGGCCGGATGCCGGGGGCGAGGACACAGGTCAGCTGCTCCATACGAATCCCGCACACGACGCAGAAGGACACGCGGGGGTCGTTGAGATGCCCGCGGGCGCACCTGAATCCGTGCACCACGACACCGGTGGGAGTGGTCTCGATTCCTGCTGGAATGGCAGTGGGCGCAATGGTGCGCGCACTGCCGGAATCGCGCGGAACCGGGTCCCGACCTCCGGTTGCGATCTCGGCCTCGGGCGTATTCGCCTTCTCCCCCAACCACATCACCGCTCCCGAACCCGGCACCCGCCCGTCGCGCAGCGACCACACGCTCTCCCGGGGCAGGCTCTTCCGCGGCTCGCCGTCGTCGACGAAAACCGCGGCCGCGCGCCCCGGCGCGGGACTCACCACCCGATCGACACTGAATCCGGCATCGCGGCCGTGCAACACCTCCCGGTCATCGGTCCCCTCGAGCATCGCCGTGACCCGGCCGTGCAGAAAGACCGCCAGCCCCCGCTTTCCCGGTGTGAGCACCCCGAATTCGACCTGCTCCTCGTCCGCGCGACCCATCAGCCACGTGCTTGCCAGCCGTGCAAAGGTCCGTCCGGTGCGCCGAGTCTCCCGCGACGACGCCTCCGCCACCATCTCCAACACCTTGTCCAGCACGGCAATAGCCTCGGACGCCGCGGTGATCACGCTCGAATCCCGGTGCGCGACAACCACGACCACCCCGTCGACGCAGGCCACCAGGTGGCGGCCCGGCACCACCTCGACCCGCGCGGTCATAGCACCCGGCCCCCGGTATATCGCCAGCGCGGCAGCACCACCCGGATCGGGCCGTTGACGAATCCCCAGTACGCCAGCCAGGTCAGCGTGAAATCGATGCCGAACGCCGGCGCGGACGGCCGCAGATCACGGGGCACGAAAGCTGACGTGTACCGGACCAGCAGCCACAGCAGCAGTCCCTCGTTCACGATGGTCACCAGACCGAACACTGTCGGCCAGTCCTTGTCCCACCGGAATTGCTGCAGACCGTGATACGCCAGCTCCCACCCGACTCCGAGCAGGATGACCGCCACCAACATGGTCAGCGTGACCCGATAGCCCTGCTCCAGCGACAACTTCCCCATCGGCAGCGCCGGCGTCACGAGCAGCGTGGTCACCGCCCCGATCACCCCGAGCACGATCACGCGAGTCTGAATCCGCCCCCACAACGTCGGCGTCATACCGGAATCTGCCGATCGGTGACCCACAACCACCACTGCCGCACCGACCGCAGCGCATCCAGCCGCCGGCAGAACCCGTTCGCCGCCAGGTCGTCGGCGATCTCCAGGGCCGCGTACTGCAATCCGGCGAACGAGTCCACGGGAGCGAAATACCCGCCCAGAGTCGCGCTACCCGAGGCGTACACCCGCCCGGCCCCGCTGCGGGTCCCGAACAGCTCGAAGGTCCGGTCCACATCCAGCCGCCCGAGCGGATTGCGCCGGGCCCCGGTGTGATCGAGCAGATCGGCGAGCAGTCGATGCTCCCGGATGTCGGCTTCGAGCCCGGTGCAGTCGATGACGTAATCGGCATGCACGTCAACCGGCCGGTCGGTCGACGCGAAACCGCCCGGCCCGTCCGGCTCGGGCGCCACCGTCGTCACGACCCCGGGCCGGGTGCGATCGGGCCGCAGATTCCGCGCGGACCCCACCAGGATCTGATACCAGCCCTGCGCGCGTCCCCGCGCCAGCTGTTCCTCCCACCGCTTGCGCCGCGGCGTCGTGGTCCCGCCCAGCGTCTTCAGCGCCTCCGCCCGTTCCCGCCCCTCGAGCTTCCGTAGCCGCTGCCTGATCTGCCCGCCGAAGCTCGCCTTGGGAAAGTTGAAGGCTTGATACGCCCACCCGTTCGCGCCCGCCCGCCGCCCGAACACGCTGTCCCCTTGCGGTCCCGCCACATAGGTCCGGAACAGATGCAGGATCTGGGTGTTGAGCCGCAGCCGATCCCGATCGT
The DNA here is from genome assembly GCF_053602575.1 of Nocardia sp. NPDC004340. NCBI lineage: Bacteria > Bacillati > Actinomycetota > Actinomycetes > Mycobacteriales > Nocardiaceae > Nocardia > Nocardia sp. NPDC004340. Next base: position 25,986 of record NZ_JBSGDW010000019.1, on the reverse strand, counting down.
CGATCAGTCGTTGCAGCACCCGGCTGGCAACTATCCCGCTGCCGCGCACCATGACCGTCCCGGGCCGCCGCTGCAATGCCTCGTACACGTGCTCGTGCGGCTCGTAGGCGTTCACCACTCGCGTCGGATCCCGGTACCGTTCGCGGTACTCCTGCAGATCCGGCAGCAGCCGCAGCCCGGAGTACCCGACGGCGATGTGAACATGACTGCTGCGAAACGCGATTCGCTTGGTCGCCGACGCCCCTTCCGGTGGCGTGAGGATGGTGAAGTACCCGCCGCCGTTCCGTTTGCGCACCATGCGAACCTGCCCTTTGTGCAGGGATCGCGCATATTCGACCCGCTGGAATTCGCGCTCGAGCGCCGCGAAGACCTGCCCCGCCCGAGGCGTGTGGTACTCGGTGAGAACGGGCTCCGTCAGGACATTCCACAAAGCGGATAGCGACTTTTCAGCTATTGCCTCGCGAAGGGCATAGGACGGAAATCCCCAGATATTGTCCGGCGTTCCGCCCGAATCACTGCGCAGCCGTTCCTCTCGCGGAATCTGCGACACCCGAGTCAAGTATTCGTACGACCCCCACGGCACGTCCTGCGGCCCGAGCACCGCCATCGCCGTCCCGGGTACCCCGTAGATCCGCAAGGTGTCGAACAGGGTGAACGATCCCAGCCCGCTGCCGGCGCTCACCAGCGGCACATCGAAGACCGGAATCCCGGCTCGCCCCACCAACTCGTCGGTCCACGCGTCGGTTTCGATGAGGCGTTGGGTGACGTCTCCCCTCATTCGCGGGATCGTACCGGTCTCGGATTACGAACAAACGGCCATCGACGTATTGCGCGACAGGCGATTCCGCGACGCGTACGCGGACTTCTCGCGAAGCTGCCCCGCGCCGCCCCATCTGCGACGTAGCATGCGGAACGTGGCCGATGCCAAACGTCCCGCCGCCGTGCGGGTCCTCGTTTACAGCAGTGATGCCGATACCCGGAGCCAGGTCATGCTGGCGCTGGGCAGACGGCCGCACCCCGATATGCCGCCGATCGACTACGTCGAGGTGGCCACGGGCCCGGTGGTCCTCGAGAAGATGGACGCCGGTGGACTGGATCTGCTGATCCTCGACGGCGAGTCGGCCCCCGAAGGCGGTCTCGGCCTGGCCAAGCAGCTCAAGGACGAAATCGCCGACTGCCCACCGATCGTCGTGCTGACCGGTCGGCCCGATGATGCCTGGCTGGCGAATTGGTCGCGCGCGGAAGCGGCGGTGCCGCACCCCATCGACCCCATCCGGTTGACCGACGCTGTCCTGGGTGTGCTCGGTAATAGCTTCGCGGCCTGATCTTCCTTCGCCCGTGTGATCAGGGCAAACCCGTGTCACGTGACATTCGGGATTACGTCCAATCGGTCATAAAAGACCGTTCCGAATTCGATCAAACGCGATCGCGAATCGTCATGTATCTTCTCGTCCGAGTTGTAATCTGTGCCGTAGCTCACAGGAGCGCGGGGAGATGCATGACTGCCATGCACCACTGACATCATCCCTCCGCGCCCGCTGCCGTCCGTAGTGCGTCGTCCAGCTCGCAGGAGGGGTAGTGCTGAAGTGAATATCGAGGTACCGACCCTGGTTCTCGGCGCGGTCGCCGCCGCGTTCGGGGTGTTCTCCATTTTCCTGGCGGCCCTGATCGGCCCCAAACGCTACAACCGGGCCAAGCTCGAGGCCTACGAATGCGGTATCGAGCCGACCCCGCACGCGGTCGGGGGTGGTCCGGGAAACACTGCGGGCCAACGCTTTCCGGTGAAGTACTACCTCACCGCCATGCTGTTCATCATCTTCGACATCGAGATCGTCTTCCTCTACCCGTGGGCCGTGCACTTCGACGCACTCGGAGTGTTCGGGCTGGCCGCCATGGCGTTGTTCATCTTCAACGTCTCGGTCGCCTACGCCTACGAGTGGCGGCGCGGCGGTCTCAGCTGGGATTGAGCGGCGCACAGGGGATTTCCATTCACACACCCCGTGCGAGGCGGGGTGTCCCGATCCGGGAGAAGTAGTCCGACATGGGTCTCGAGGAGAAACTGCCCAGCGGGTTCCTGCTGAGCACGGTGGAAGATTTGGCCGGCTATCTGCGCAAGAGTTCGCTCTGGCCGGCGACGTTCGGCTTGGCGTGCTGCGCGATCGAGATGATGGCCACCGGCGGCGGGCGATTCGATATCGCCCGCTTCGGCATGGAGGCGTTCCGCGCCTCGCCGCGCCAGGCCGATCTGATGATCGTGGCGGGCCGGGTGAGCCAGAAGATGGCCCCGGTGCTGCGCCAGGTCTACGACCAGATGACCGAACCGAAATGGGTGCTGGCCATGGGTGTCTGCGCATCCTCGGGCGGCATGTTCAACAACTACGCCATCGTGCAGGGCGTCGACCACATCGTCCCGGTCGACATCTATCTGCCCGGCTGCCCGCCGCGGCCGGAGATGTTGTTGAACGCGATCCTGAAGCTGCACGAGAAGATTCAGGAGATGCCGCTCGGCGTCAATCGCGAAGAGGCCGTGCGCGCGGCCGAAGCCGCCGCGCTCGCCAGCACCCCGACCATTCAGCTGAAGGGGCTGCTGCGATGAGCTTCGATGCACCTGTCGGCACGGAGAGCCCCCCGGAGGCGGCCGTGGAACCCACTGAGAAGACGACGGACACAACGGAATCCGCTGCCGCCGAGTCACCGGCCGCCGAGTCCACACCGCCCGCCGACGATGTGATCGGCGTGCGGCAGGGCATGTTCGGCGTCTCCGGCACCGGCGACACCTCCGGTTACGGCCGCCTGGTCCAGACCGTCTCCATGCCCGGCGGCACCCCCGCCCCCTACGGCCCGGTCTTCGACGAGGTCATCGCGCATCTGCGCCTGGCGCTGGCCAAGACCTTCGACGAGGCGGTGGAGAAGATCGTCGTGTTCCGCGGCGAACTCACCCTGCACATCCGTCGCGAGCACCTGGTGCTGGTCGCGAAGACATTGCGCGACAACGAAGCCCTGCGCTTCGAGTTGTGCCTGGGCGCCAGCGGCGCGCACTATCCGGAGGACACCGGGCGCGAGCTGCACGCGCTCTACCACCTGAATTCGATCACCCACAACCGCCGCCTGCGGCTGGAAGTCTCGGTGCCGGACGGCGATCCGCACCTGCCCTCGCTGTACTCGGTCTACCCGACGGTGGACTGGCACGAGCGGGAGACCTATGACTTCTTCGGCATCCTCTTCGACGGTCACCCGTCGCTGACCCGGATCGCCATGCCCGACGACTGGCGTGGCCACCCGCAGCGCAAGGACTATCCGCTCGGCGGAATCCCGGTCGAATACAAGGGCGCGCGCATCCCGCCGCCCGACGAGCGGAGGACTTACTCCTAATGAACGACATCGACACCAAGTCCCGTCGTGACCCCCGGGAACGGCCCGAACGCTCGGTCACCGTGGTGGGAAACGACTGGGACGAGATCTCCGCGACCCTGGACGGCATCGCCGAGGAACGCATCGTCGTGAACATGGGCCCGCAGCACCCCTCCACGCACGGGGTGCTGCGCCTCATTCTCGAGATCGAGGGTGAGACCGTCACCGAGGCGCGCTGCGGCATCGGCTATCTGCACACCGGCATCGAGAAGAATCTCGAGTACCGCAGCTGGGTGCAGGGCACCACCTTCGTCACCCGCATGGATTACCTGTCGCCGTTCTTCAACGAGACGGCGTACTGCCTGGGGGTGGAGAAGCTACTCGACATCACCGATCAGATCCCCGAGCGCGTCAACGTCATTCGCGTGATGCTCATGGAGCTGAACCGCATCTCCTCGCATCTGGTGGCGCTGGCCACCGGCGGCATGGAGCTGGGCGCGCTGACCCCGATGCTGTTCGGTTTCCGCGAACGCGAACTCATCCTCGACGTGTTCGAGACCATCACCGGTCTGCGCATGAACCATGCCTACATCCGCCCGGGCGGCTTGGCCCAGGATCTCCCGGACGACGGCGTGCAGAAGGTCCGCGAGCTGCTGGACCTGCTGCCGAGCCGCCTGCGGGACATGGAGATGCTGCTCAACGAGAACCCCATCTGGAAGGCCCGCACCCGCAATGTCGGCTACCTGGATCTGACGGGCTGCATGGCGCTCGGCATCACCGGTCCGATGCTGCGTTCCACGGGTCTGCCGCACGATCTACGCAAGTCCCAGCCGTACTGCGGCTACGAGAACTACGAGTTCGAGGTGCAGACCGACACCGGCTGCGACTGCTACGGCCGCTACGTGATTCGCGTCAACGAGATGAAGGAATCGGTCAAGATCGTCGAGCAGTGCCTCGACAAGCTGCGGCCGGGCCCGGTCATGGTGGAGGACAAGAAGATTGCCTGGCCCGCCGACCTGGAGCTCGGGCCGGACGGTCTGGGCAACTCCCCCAAGTACATCGGCAAGATCATGGGCTCCTCCATGGAATCGCTCATCCACCACTTCAAGCTGGTGACCGAGGGTCTGCGGGTCCCGCCGGGCCAGGTGTACGTGGCGGTGGAGTCCCCGCGCGGTGAGTTGGGCGTGCACATGATCAGCGACGGCGGCACCCGCCCGTACCGGGTCCACTACCGCGACCCCTCGTTCACGAACCTGCAAGCGGTGGCGGCGATGTGCGAGGGCGGCTTGGTCGCCGACGTGATCGCCTCCGTCGCCTCCATCGACCCGGTGATGGGAGGTGTCGACCGATGACAGAGATTCTGTTGAACCTGACCGCGCGGCCGATTCCGTTCCCGCCGGAGGCACACGACCGGTTGCAGGTGGAGGCTCGCGAGATCATCGCCCGGTACCCGCACCCACGTTCGGCTCTGCTTCCCATGCTGCACTTGATGCAATCGGTGGAGGGGTACGTGTCGGGCACCGGCATCGAATTCTGCGCCGAGCAGCTGGGATTGACCGATGCCGAGGTCACCGCGGTGGCGACCTTCTATTCCATGTACCGGCGTACGAACACCGGCGACTATCACGTCGGTGTCTGCACGAACACGCTGTGCGCGGTCATGGGCGGCGATCAGATCCTCGCCGATCTGAAGCAGCACCTGGGTATCAAGAACGGTGAGACGACCGCCGACGGCATGGTCACCCTCGAGCACATCGAGTGCAACGCCGCCTGCGACTACGCGCCGGTTGTCATGGTGAACTGGGAGTTCTTCGACAATCAGACCCCGGAATCGGCCAAGGCGCTGGTGGATTCGCTGCGCGGTGAGCAGCCGCCGACGGGTTCGCGCAGCGGCATCCCGCCGTGCACCTTCCGCGAGACCGCCCGCATTCTCGCCGGCTACCCGGACCAGCGGCCGGGCGCCACCGACGGCGTGGCCGGGCCCGCCTCGCTGGCCGGTCTGCGTGCCGCCGAACAGGATTCGACCGACGGAGGCTCACGGTGACGACTGCTTTGACACCCGTCTTCACCAAGCACTGGGCGGATCCGGACAGCTGGACCCTGGAGTCCTATCGCCGCCAGGGCGGCTACCGCGCCCTGCCCAAGGCGCTGCGCATGCAGCCGGACGAGGTCATCGCCACCATCAAGGACTCCGGCCTGCGCGGCCGCGGCGGCGCGGGCTTCCCGACCGGCATGAAGTGGGGTTTCATCCCGCAGGGCCCCGGCCCCGACGGCGTCACCAAGCCGCACTACCTGGTGGTCAATGCCGACGAGTCGGAACCCGGCACCTGCAAGGACATTCCGCTCATGCTGGCCACGCCGCACACCCTCATCGAGGGCGTGATCATCGCGGCCTACGCCATTCGCGCCTCGCACGCGTTCATCTACGTGCGCGGCGAGGTGGTGTCGGTGCTGCGGCGATTGCAGGCCGCGGTGCGGCAGGCCTACGAGGCCGGCTATCTCGGCCGCGATATCCAGGGCTCGGGTTTCGACCTGGAGATCGTGGTGCACGCCGGGGCGGGCGCCTACATCTGCGGTGAGGAGACCGCGCTGCTGGATTCGCTCGAGGGCCGCCGCGGCCAGCCGCGTCTGCGTCCCCCGTTCCCGGCCGTGGCGGGCCTCTACGCCTGCCCGACCGTGGTCAACAATGTGGAATCCATTGCGTCCGTGCCCCTCATCCTCGCCAATGGCGTGGAGTGGTTCCGGTCGTTCGGCACCGAGAAGTCACCGGGGTTCACCCTCTACTCGCTCTCCGGTCACGTGACGCGACCGGGCCAGTACGAAGCGGCCCTCGGAATCACGTTGCGCGAGTTGCTGACCTACGCCGGAGGCATCCGCGAGGGGCACACCCTGAAGTTCTGGACCCCCGGCGGTTCGTCGACCCCGCTGTTCACCGCCGAGCACATCGACGTCCCCCTCGACTACGAGGGCGTGTCGGCCGCGGGCTCCATGCTCGGCACCAAGGCGCTGCAGATCTTCGACGACACCACCTGCGTGGTGCGGGCGGTGCTGCGCTGGACCGAGTTCTACGCCCACGAATCCTGCGGCAAGTGCACCCCCTGCCGCGAAGGCACCTACTGGCTGGTCCAGCTGTTGCAACGCCTGGAGAACGGCCAGGGCCACCAGACCGACCTGGACAAGCTGGCCGATATCGCCGACAACATCAACGGCAAGTCCTTCTGCGCTCTCGGTGACGGCGCGGCCAGCCCGATCTTCTCCTCCCTGAAGTACTTCCGCGACGAGTACGCCGAGCACATCCGCCTCGGCGCCTGCCCGTTCGACCCGGCCCGCACCACGGCCTGGGCCACCCAAGGAGCACGATGACCTCGACAGTGAGCTCCACAACCGGTGGCGGGGTGACCCCCACCGACATGGTGACCGTGACCATCGACGGCACCCCGGTTTCGGTGCCCGCCGGAACCCTGGTGATCCGGGCCGCCGAACTCATCGGCGTCCAGATCCCCCGCTTCTGCGACCATCCGCTGCTCGACCCGGTCGGCGCCTGCCGGCAGTGCCTGGTGGAGGTCGAGGGGCAGCGCAAGCCCGTCGCCTCCTGCACCCAGACCGTGGCCGAGGGCATGGTGATCAGCACCCAGGTCTCCTCCCCCGTCGCCGCCAAGGCGCAGGAGGGCGTAATGGAGCTGCTGCTCATCAATCACCCCCTCGACTGCCCGGTGTGCGACAAGGGCGGCGAATGCCCGCTGCAGAACCAGGCCATGTCGGCGGGGCGTGCCGAATCCCGTTTCGAGGGTGAGAAGCGCACCTACCCCAAGCCGATTCCGCTGTCCTCGGCGATCCTGCTGGACCGGGAGCGCTGCGTGCTGTGCGCCCGCTGTACCCGGTTCTCGCAGCAGGTGGCCGGTGACCCGTTCATCGAACTGATGGAACGCGGTGCGCTGCAACAGGTCGGCACGGCCGCCGGGGAGCCGCTGGACTCCTACTTCTCCGGCAACACCGTGCAGATCTGCCCGGTCGGCGCGCTCACCGGCAGCACCTACCGCTTCCGCGCCCGCCCCTTCGACCTGGTGTCGAGTCCGGCGGTCTGTGAGCACTGCGCGAGCGGTTGCGCCCAGCGCACCGATCACCGGCGCGGCAAGGTAATGCGACGCCTGGCCGGTGACGATCCGCAGGTCAACGAGGAATGGAACTGCGACAAGGGCCGTTTCGCGTTCACCTACCTCACCGAGTCCGACCGGCTCACCACGCCGCTGGTGCGTAGCTGGGATGGCAGCCTTCAGCCCGCGTCGTGGTCGGAGGCCATCGGTGCGGCCGCCCGTGGCCTGGCCTCGGCTCGCGGCAAGGCGGGCGTACTGGTCGGCGGCCGGGTGACCTTGGAGGACGCCTACGCGTACTCCAAGTTCGCGCGAGTCACGTTGAACACCAACGACATCGACTTCCGGGCACGCGAGCACTCCGCCGAGGAGGCCGACTTCCTGGCCGCGCGGGTGGCCGGGCAGGGCATCACCGTCGACTACGCCGCCCTCGAACGCGCGCCGTTCGTGCTGCTGGTGGGATTCGAGGCGGAAGAGGAATCGCCGATCGTGTACCTGCGGCTACGCAAGGCCGCACGCCGCAACGGCACGCCGATCTACTCGCTCGCCCCGTATGTGACCCGCGGCCTGCAGAAGCTGTCCGGCACCCTGCTGCCGACCGCACCGGGCGCGGAACCGCATGTGCTGGAAGCGATCCGGACCGGTGAAACCGATGAGCTGACCGCCGGATACGCCCGGCTGCGCGAGGTCGCGGACCTGCTGCGCGAGCCCGGTGCGCTCATCCTCGCCGGTGAACGCCTCGGTGGCATTCCGGGCGGCCTGTCCGCGGTGGCGCGGCTGGCCGACGACACCGGCGCGATGCTGGCCTGGATCCCCCGCCGCGCCGGGGAGCGCGGCGCGCTCGAGGCCGGGGCACTGCCGGTGCTGCTGCCCGGCGGGCGACCGGTCGCCGATCCCGCCGCGCGCAAACAGGTTCGCGACGCCTGGAACGTGGACGAACTGCCGGGCACGCCCGGCCGTGACACCGCCGGCATCCTGGCCGCAGCACCCAGTTTGGGCGCACTGCTCATCGGCGGCGTCGAGGTCGGCGACATGCTCGATGCGCACGCCGCCCTGCAGGCCATCGACGCGGCGGGCTTCGTGGTGTCGATGGAGTTGCGTCGCAGCGACATCAGTCAGCGCGCCGACGTCGTGTTCCCGGTCGCCTCGGCCATGGAGAAGGCGGGCACCTTCCTCACCTGGGAGGGCCGCCACCGCCAATTCGAGGCCGCCCTGCGGGATTCCACCGTCCGCCGCGAGGCCGCGCCGATGCCCGAATACCGGGTCCTCGACGCCATCGCCAAGGAGATGGGGGTGCGGCTGGGCCTGCGCGACGCCGCCGCCGCCCGCGCGGAACTGGCCGACCTCGGAGTCTGGGACGGCACGTCGGCCCCGACACCGGTGCACCGACCGCATCCACCGGCCCAACCCCATTCGGGCACAGCGGTGCTCGCGTCCTGGCGCATGCTCATCGACCGCGGTCGTCTCCAGGACGGCGAACCCAACCTGGCGGGCACCGCCCGCACCCCCGTGGTGCGGCTGTCCGCCCGGACCGCCGCCGAGATCGGCGCGACCACCGGTGATCCGGTGACCGCCGCGACCGACCACGGCCACATCACCCTGCCCCTGGTCATCACCGAGATGCCCGACGGCGTGGTGTGGCTGCCCATGAATTCCCCCGGCTCCGACGTGCTGGTGCAGCTCGGCACCACACCCGGCCACCTCGTGCGTATCCGACGGGAGGACCACCGTGAGTGACCTGAGTATGTTCGGCCACGATCCGTGGTGGCTGGTACTGGTGAAATCCATCGGGATCTTCGTGTTCCTGCTGCTCATCCCGATGCTGGCGGTGTACGCGGAACGCAAGATCGTGGCGTTCATGCAGATGCGCGTCGGACCCAACCGGGTCGGGCCGCGCGGCTCGCTGCAGTCCATCGCCGACGGCGTGAAGATGCTCCTCAAGGAGGACATCATCCCGGCCATCGTGGACAAGCCGATCTTCATTCTCGCGCCGGTGATCTCGCTGATCCCCGCCGTGATGGCGTTCGCGGTGATCCCGTTCGGTCCGCAGGTCAGCATCTTCGGGCACCGGACCATGCTGCAGCTGACCGATATGCCGGTGGGCGTGCTCTACATCCTGGCCATGGCCTCGGTCGGCGTGTACGGCATCGTGCTCGCGGGCTGGGCGTCCGGGTCCACCTATCCGCTGCTGGGCGGGCTGCGCTCCACCGCGCAGGTCATCTCCTACGAGATCGCCATGGCGCTGTGCTTCGCCGCGGTGTTCCTGCTCTCGGGCACCATGGCCACCTCGGGAATCGTCAAGGCGCAGGAGGGAACCTGGTACGTCTTCCTGCTGCTGCCGTCGTTCCTGATCTACGCGGTGTCCATGGTCGGCGAGACCAACCGCGCGCCCTTCGACCTCCCCGAGGCCGAGGGCGAGCTGGTCGGCGGCTTCCACACCGAGTACTCCTCGCTCAAGTTCGCCATGTTCATGATGGCCGAGTACATCAATATGGCGACCGTGTCCGCGCTGGCCACCACGCTGTTCTTCGGCGGCTGGCACGCGCCGTTCCCGATCAGCCTGTGGGCGGGCGCGAACAGCGGCTGGTGGCCCATGCTGTGGTTCACCGCCAAGGTGTGGACGTTCCTGTTCGTGTTCATCTGGCTGCGCGGCACGCTCCCCCGCCTGCGCTACGACCAGTTCATGAACCTGGGCTGGAAGCTGCTGATCCCGGTGTCACTGGCCTGGGTCATGTTCGTCGCGACCCTGAAGGTGCTGCAGAACAACGGCACCCACATCCAGACCGCGGGCATGGTGATCGGCGGGCTGGTCGTCGCGGCCGTGCTGCTGGCGCTGGTGATCCGGGCCGGGCACGCCGGCTACGACCGTTCCAAAGCCTCGCCGGACCCGGATTCGACACGGGCGTACTCGGACTTCCCGGTGCCGCCGATGCCCGCGACGCCGATGGCGTCCACGCCGAAGCCGGATCTGCTGGCCCCGCTGGGCGGATTCGTCGTCACCGCCTCGACGATGTTCAAGAAGCCCAACACCGAGCTCTACCCCGAGGTCAAGACCCCGACCGCGCCGCGCTATCACGGCCGGCACCAGCTCAACCGGCATCCGGACGGGCTGGAGAAGTGCATCGGCTGCGAGCTGTGCGCCTGGGCGTGTCCCGCCGACGCCATCTACGTCGAGGGCGCCGACAACACCGAGGACGAACGCTTTTCTCCCGGTGAGCGTTACGGCCGCGTCTACCAGATCAACTACCTGCGCTGCATCGGGTGTGGTCTGTGCATCGAGGCCTGCCCGACCCGGGCGCTCACCATGACCAACGAGTACGAGATGGCCGACGACAACCGCGCCGGGCTGATCTACGAGAAGCAGGATCTGCTCGCCCCGATGCAGCCGGGCATGGTCGCCCCGCCGCACGCCATGTACCCCGGCGCGGACGAGGGCTCCTATTACCGCGGCGAAGTTCCCGGCGCGGCAAGCGAACTCGCCGGAGCGGAAGGGAACAACCAATCATGATCACCGACCGGATCGCCCAGCCCGCCCAGCAGATCGTCACCCAGACCTCCACCGGCGAGGCCGTCCAGTTCTGGATCCTCGCCGTGGTGGCGGTGCTCGGCGCGCTCGGCATGGTCTGCGCGCGCAAGGCCGTGCACTCGGCACTCTGCCTGGCCGCCACCATGATCACGCTGTCGGCGTTCTACATCGCGCAGAGCGCGCTGTTCCTGGGCATCGTGCAGATCGTCGTCTACACCGGCGCGGTCATGATGCTGTTCCTGTTCGTGCTCATGCTCGTCGGCGTGGATTCCGCGGAGTCGCTGCGGGAGACGCTGCGCGGGCAGCGGCTCGCGGTCGTGGTGGTGGGCATCGGTTTCGGCATGCTGCTCATCGGCGGCATCGCCCGCGGCATGGCCGACAAGAGCGTCGCCGAGACCGGTCCCGGCCTGGGCGGCAACTACAGCGTCGGGGCGCTGGCCGAACTCATTTTCGTGCGCTACGTGTGGGCGTTCGAGCTCACCGGCGCGCTGCTCATCACCGCGACCATCGGCGCCATGGTGCTCGCGCACCGCGAACGGTTCGGGCCGCCCACCGATCAGCGCACCCTGTCCAAGGAACGCTTCCGCGCGGGCACCCGGGTGACGCCGCTGCCCACGCCCGGCGTGTACGCCCGCCACAATGCCGTCGACGCGCCCGCGCGGCTGCCGGACGGCTCCTTCGAGGAGCTCTCGGTCAGCACCATCCTGCGGCACCGCCGCAATCGCGCCCACACCGAAGCGGTCGTGCTGACCGTCGGCGACGGCAGCGACGTTCCCGGCGACGACACTCACGAGGAAGGCCAGCGGTGAATCCGGACAACTATCTGTACCTCTCGGCCCTGCTGTTCACCATCGGCGCCGCCGGAGTCCTGGTGCGGCGCAACGCCATCGTGGTGTTCATGTGCATCGAGCTCATGCTCAACGCCGTGAACCTGGCCTTCGTCACCTTCGCGCGCACGCACGGCAATCTCGACGGTCAGGTCTTCGCGTTCTTCACCATGGTGGTGGCCGCCGCCGAGGTCGTGGTCGGCCTGGCCATCATCATGAGCATCTTCCGTGCCCGCCGCTCGACCTCGGTCGACGACGCGAACCTGCTGCGGTACTGACATGGATACCGCACAGATGCTGCTGTGGCTGATGCCCGCGCTCCCGCTCGCGGGAGCCGTCTTCCTGCTGCTGATCGGCCGGATCAGCGACACGTGGGGCCATATTCCGGGCACCGCGCTGGCGCTGGCCTCGTTCGTGGTCGCGGCGTGGGCGTTCTCCGACATGCTGGACCGGCCGAATTCCGAACGGGCCGTGCACTACACGCTGTTCGAGTGGGTGCCGGTGGCCGGGCTGAAGGTCGACTTCGCGCTGCAACTCGACCAGCTGTCGATGTGTTTCGCGCTGCTGATCACCGGCGTCGGATCGCTGATCCACATCTACTCGATCGGGTACATGAACGGCGACGAGGGACGGCGGCGATTCTTCGCCTACCTCAACCTGTTCCTGGCCGCCATGCTGGTGCTGGTCCTCGCGAGCAACTACCTGGTGCTGTACCTCGGCTGGGAAGGCGTCGGCCTGGCGTCCTACCTGCTGATCGGATTCTGGTACCACAAGCCCTCCGCCGCGACGGCGGCCAAGAAGGCGTTCGTGGTCAACCGGGTCGGCGACATGGGGCTGGCCATCGCGCTCATGGTCATGTTCGCGACCTTCGGGAGCATCGACTTCCAGACCGTGTTCGGGTCGGCGAGCCACGCCGGCACCGGAACCCTCACCGCCATCGGGCTTCTGCTGTTGCTCGGGGCCTGCGGCAAGTCCGCGCAGGTGCCGCTGCAGTCCTGGCTCGGGGACGCCATGGAGGGCCCGACTCCGGTGTCGGCGCTCATCCACGCCGCCACCATGGTCACCGCGGGTGTGTATCTGATCGCCCGCTCGAACCCGATCTTCGATCTCGCGCCGGGCGCGCAGGCGGCCGTGATGGCCGTCGGCGCGGTCACTCTGGTGTTCGGCGCGATCATCGGTTGCGCCAAGGACGACATCAAGAAGGCGCTCGCCGCCTCGACCATGAGTCAGATCGGCTACATGGTGCTGGCGGCCGGACTCGGCCCGGTCGGGTACGCGGCCGCGATCATGCACCTGCTGACCCACGGCTTCTTCAAGGCCGGACTGTTCCTCGGCGCGGGCTCGGTCATGCACGCCATGAACGACGAAACCGATATGCGCCGCTACGGCGGACTGCGCAAGCTGCTGCCCGTCACCTACGTCACCTTCGGGCTCGGATACCTTGCGATCCTGGGTGTTCCGCCGTTCGCGGGATTCTGGTCCAAGGACCGGATCATCGAGGCGGCGTTCGCGTACGGGGGCGTCGGCGGCATCGTCACCGGTCTGGCCGCGCTGTGCGGCGCGGGCATCACCGCGTTCTACATGACCCGCGTCATGATCTTCACCTTCTTCGGTGAGCGCCGCTGGAACGAAGGCACGCATCCGCACGAGGCGCCCGCCTCGATGACCGGGCCGATGATCCTGCTCGCCTTCGGATCCGTCTTCTCCGGCATGATCTTCGCCTACGGGTCCTCGCTCACCAACTGGCTGGCCCCCGTGGTCGGCGAACACCACGGCGAACCGGTGATTCCCGCCTGGGCCATCACCTTCTTCGCGCTCGCGGTGGTCGCGGCCGGTGTCTGGGTGGCCTACGACCAGTACGCGAAGTCCCCGATCGCCGAGACCGCGCCGGCCGGCAACCCGCTCGTCGAGGCCGCGCGCCGCGACCTGTACGGCGACGCCGCCAACGAGGCCGCGTTCATGCGTCCCGGCCAACACCTGACCCGGTCGCTGGTGTTCGTCGACAACCGCGGCATCGACGGCCTGGTCAACTCCACGGCCGCGGTGATCGGCGGGCTGTCGGCCCGGATCCGGCGCGTGCAAACCGGATTCGTGCGCTCCTACGCCCTGTCCATGTTCACCGGCGCGGCCCTCGTGGTCGCCGCCCTGCTGGCGGTGAGGTTCCTGTGAATGAGCTTGCGAACGCACCGATGAACTCCGTGAGCGCCTTTCCCTGGCTCACCCTGCTGTGGGCGGTGCCGCTCGGCGGGGCCGCGCTCGCGCTGCTGTTCCCGGCGGGACAGCGGGCCGCGGTGCGGGCCTTCGCGCTGATCGTCTCGCTGGGCACGCTCGGCATCGGTGTCTGGCTGGCCACCCGGTTCGAAACCGGTGGGGCGCAATACCAATTCGTGGAGGACCGGAAGTGGATCCCGGCCTTCGGGGCGGGCTATACGGTCGGCCTCGACGGGATCGCGCTGGTACTGGTTCTGCTGACCGCCGGACTGGTGCCGCTGTTGCTGATCGCGGGCTGGCAGGACGAGCGGGAGGTCGGCACCGGGCCGCGGGTCGCGCACTACTACGTGGCGCTCACCCTGGTCGTCGAATCCATGGTGCTGGTCTCGTTCACCGCCTTGGACATTCTGCTGTTCTACGTGTTCTTCGAGGTCATGCTGATCCCGATGTACTTCCTCATCGGCGGCTTCGGCCCCCGCACCGGAGACATGGCGCTGCGTCAGCAGCGGGCGCGGGCCGCAGTGAAGTTCCTGCTGTACAACCTGTTCGGCGGACTCATCATGCTGGCGGCGGTGATCGGGCTCTACGTCATCACCGCGCGGGAGAAGCTGGGCAGCCAAGGCGGCGGCACCTTCGACTTCCGGACCGTCATGGAGGCCGCCAACTCCGGGCAGCTCGGGGCGACGCCCGCGGTGCTCAATGCGCTGTTCCTCGGATTCATGTTCGCGTTCGCGGTGAAAGCGCCGCTGTGGCCGCTGCACACCTGGCTGCCGGACGCCGCGGTGGCGGCCACCCCCGCCAGCGCGGTGCTCATGATGGCGGTGGTCGACAAGGTCGGGACCTTCGGCATGCTGCGCTACTGCCTGCTGCTGTTCCCCTCGGCCACATCGACATATGCGCCGCTGATCAGCGTGCTCGCGGTGATCGGGATCCTGTACGGGGCACTGCTGGCCATCGGGCAGACCGATGTGATGCGGCTGATCGCCTACACCTCGATCTCGCACTTCGGATTCATCATCCTGGGCATCTTCGCGCTCACCACCCAGGGCGGCACCGGGGCGACGCTGTACATGATCAACCACGGCATCTCCACCGCCGCGCTGTTCCTCATCGCCGGATTCCTGGTGTCGCGGCGCGGATCCCGGTTCATCGCCGACTTCGGCGGCGTCCAGAAGGTCGCGCCGATCCTGGCGGGCACCTTCCTCATCTCCGGCCTGGCCACGCTGTCGCTGCCCGGACTCGCCCCGTTCATCAGCGAATTCCTGGTGCTGATCGGCACATTCACCCGCTACCCGGTAGCGGCCGTGATCGCGGCCTCCGCCCTGGTGCTCGCCGCGGTGTACGTGCTGTGGATGTACCAGCGGATGATGACCGGCCCGGTGAAGGAGGGCAACGAGCGGCTCTACGACCTGCTGCCGCGCGAATTGGTCGTCGTGGTCCCGCTCATCGTCGCCCTGCTGTTCCTGGGCGCGTACCCCAAGCCGGTGCTGGACCGGATCGATCCGGCCGTCGCCCGCACCCTCACCACCATCGGACAGCACAATCCGGCCCCGGCGGTGCAGCCGGAAGCCGCCCAGACGAACACCGGAGGTGCCCACAAATGAGTGGAGGTCTGCTGCTCGCCGCGACGGTCCCGGCACCGAGCATCGAATACCGGTACCTGTCACCGATGTTGATCGTGTTCGGTGTCGCGGTCGCCGGGGTGCTGGTGGAGGCGTTCGCGCCGCGCGCGTCGCGCTATGTGATCCACCTGGTGCTCGGGCTCGGCGGGATGGCGGTCGCGCTGGGCGCGGTCATCGGACTGCGCGATGTCCGGGCGACCGCCGTGGTGGGAGCCGTTGCCATCGACGGGGTTTCACTGTTCCTGCAGGGCACCATCCTGGTGGTCGGCATTCTCGGACTGCTCTTCATCGCCGAGCGGCGGGCCGACCGGATGCCGGTGCGCCGCGAAGGACCCGGCACCTGGAGTCTCACGGCTTCCCGCGGCGGGGTGGACGCCTTCACCCCGCAGGCCGCCTCCACACCCGGCAGCCTCGACGAGATCGCCGCCACCAAGGCGGGAATCGCGACCACCGAGGTCTTCCCGCTCACCATGTTCGCCCTCGCCGGGTTGATGCTCTTCCCCGCCTCGAACGATCTGCTGACCATGTTCGTGGCGCTGGAAGTGCTGTCGCTGCCGCTGTACCTGCTGTGCGGCCTGGCCCGCCGCCGCCGTCTCCTCTCCCAGGAGGCCGCGCTGAAATACTTCCTGCTGGGCGCGTTCTCGTCGGCCTTCTTCCTCTACGGAATGGCACTGCTCTACGGCTACGCGGGAACCATCCGGCTGGCGGGTATCGCCGACGCGGTGGCCCGTGACGACGGCAAGTCGCACACCCTGGCCGTCATCGGCGTCGCCATGCTGGCCGTCGGCCTGCTCTTCAAGATCGGCGCGGTCCCGTTCCAGTCCTGGGTTCCCGACGTCTATCAGGGCGCGCCGACCCCGGTCACCGCGTTCATGGCCGCCGCCACCAAGATCGCCGCAGTCGGTGCCCTGCTGCGCGTGCTGTACGTCGCTGTCCCCAACCTCCGCAACGACTGGCGCCCGGTCTTCGCGGCGGTCGCCATCGTCACCATGGTCGTCGGCGCGATCCTCGCCATCACCCAGACCGACATGAAACGCATGCTCGCGTACTCCTCGGTGGCGCATTCCGGTTTCATCCTCACCGCCATCGTCTCCGCCACCACCGCCGGCATCTCCTCCACCCTCTTCTACCTGGCGGTCTACGGCCTCGGCACCGTCGGCGCCTTCGCCCTGGTCAGCCTGGTCCGCGATGAAAACGGCGACGAGGCAACAGCTCTCCCCGCCTGGGCGGGGATGGGCCGCCGCTCCCCCTGGCTGGCCACCACCTTCTCCCTGTTCCTTCTCTCCTTCGCCGGCATCCCCCTCACCAGCGGCTTCATCGCCAAATTCGGCGTCTTCGCCGCAGCCACCGGCGGCGAAGCGGCAACCCTGGTCATCGTCGGTGTCATCTCCAGCGCCATCGCCGCCTTCTTCTACATCCGCGTCATCGTCCTGATGTTCTTCACCGACCCCCCCACCAACCCCCCCACCGTCGTCTACCCGACCCTGACCAGTACGGTCATCGCCCTCACAGCCGCATCCACTTTGGTCCTCGGCATCTTCCCCCAGCCCCTCCTCGACCTCGCCAAGAACGCGGCATCCCTCACTCACTGACCCGAACACAGACAAGCCGTTGGGCCCGCTGCGAATTTCGCAGCGGGCCCAACGGCTTCCAGTCGCCCCCAAGAATCGGGGCACACAATCTGACATACGATCGCTTCACAGTCGATAGCCTCGGGACCGCTACACCTCCCGAACCGGGGGACTTCTCAGTGTCCAAATTCGAAAAACGAACAGAAGCTCGCGGAACACTCGCTGCCGCCGTGCTTTTCACAGGGTTGGCTGCAGCCAAGGGCGCGGCCGTCGCCGCGCCGGACGCCTTGCAGCCCGTTGCGACAACCGGGTCCTCGAGCGCGTCCGCGTCGGCCTCGGCGGACCCCATGCCGTGGGTCTACGCGGGGAACTCCGCACTGTGGGGGTCTCCCGACGTCGCCATGCTGACCGACGTCGGTGAGGCGCGCGGCGTGCGCATGACACTGCGTGCGATGTTCGGCCCGCCTGGCGCGAATCCCTCTGTCGGATAGAGCGTTTCGGTTAAACCGGTCCGCATCGGACGTCGAAGCGGTCGCGGACGGTGTCGAGGGTGTGGCGGAAGTGCTCCTCGTCGCGGTGGTGGGTTCGAAGGAAGTGGGCGGTGTCGGTGAGGCGCCGGTGGGGTGGGTACCAGCGGTCGTAGTCGAGGCCGCAGTGCAGCAAGGCCGAGGGGCCTAGCGCGTCGTAGACGAGGCTCAGGTTGTACAGGTGCAGGGTGAGGCCGGCGTAGGAAATGACGCTGGCGATGCGTGTCTTGGTTCGCATGTCGTCCGCGTCGGCGGCGTAGAGGGGCAAGTCGCGGAGTTTGTTCCGGAACATGAGGTGGGTGAGGAAGTAGCCGGCGAAGGATTGGAATCCGAATGTCGAGGAACGGGTTTGGACCGATAGCACGGAACCGCTGGGCGATCGGTACGGCTCGTAGGGGGTGTTCGCATGCAGCAGGTAGCCGGTGCAGTTGATGATCCAGCTGCCGGGCGGGATGGCCTTGGTCTCGCCGCTACGGAACTCCAGCTCGACCGAGCCGTTATGGTCGACGGCGTCGCGGAGGTGGTCCATGACGACGGAGTGCAGGCCCTCGCGGATGGTCCGCTGCTCCGATTCCGACAGCAGGCCCACGAAGAAGCCATCGGCCTGCGGGGTGACCGACAATCCGGCGGTGGCCATCAGCCAGGCCTGGACCGCGGCCTCGTTGGTGCCGTCGAAATGGCGTGCGATGTCGATGAAGAGCCGGTTCGGCATGACGCCGCCCCACCACCGGCGGATCCCCGGCGGCACGATCCGATCGCGATTGACGAAGAGGGTGCCGGGCCCGGCGACCAGGTTCACCTGCCGGTCGGGGCGGTTCGTGATGAGCGCCGCGGCGGTGTCCATGGCGGTTTTGCCGCCGCCGATGATCCACACCGGAGCGTCACTGCTCGCTATTTCATCGCTACGCACGTCGCAGTAGTTGGGTGACACCGAGCGAACACGGTCGCTGGATACCTGCAACGGTTCCATCGGCACCACATTCATGCCGAACGCCTTGATCAGCTTGTCCGCCTTGATGATCAGCGGCGACCCGTCCGATTGCGTGCAGGTGACATGCACACCGTCGGCGGCTTCCTCATGGGACACGTAATCGCAGCCGAAGTACTCCGCGACGCGCACCCGTTCACCGATGACTCGCAGACAGTGCTCGAAATGCTCGATCACCTCGGTCCGCGTCGCAAGGTAGGAAGGTTCCTTCCGCAGCGTCCACTTGATGTCGCCGACCGTGAACAGCGGATGGGGCTGGTGCAGCCGGACGTAGGGATACGCGTCGACCCACATGCCGCCGACCCCCGGATGCCGATCCACGAGCGCGATGGTCTGGTCGGCCCGCAGATACCGGCTCGCGACGAACATCGCGTTGAGCCCCGCGATCCCCGCCCCGACGACGCATACGTCGCACGTCCGGGTGGGAACTGACCCGTAGTCGGAAGTATCCATAGCTAACTCCCTGCTATTGCTGATGGAACCACCGCCGATCCTGGATGTCAACGAGTCCTACGGTCTCGATCCAACGACGATCGGCAGTTGTGGAACGGGCCGGTCGAAGGCTGGATAAACGGTTGACTTGGAGTGCGCTCCAGATTCTAGGTTTGGGGCATGAGCAGAATTCTGATTACGGGTGCCAATAAGGGAATCGGGTTCGAGGCGGCGCGGCGGCTCGTGGAGGACGGGCATACGGTGTATCTCGGGAGCCGGGATGCCGGGCGGGGGCTGGCGGCGGCGGAAGCGGTTGGGGCGCGGGCTGTTCGGATCGATATCACCGATGATGAGTCCGTGCGCGCGGCCGCAGCGGAGATCGAAGCCGAGGGTGGGCTGGACGTGCTCATCAACAATGCCGGGATTCAGGCGGAGATGAGTGCGGACGGGGGTGTGTTGGGGGCTGGGGAGATGACTGCCGAGATCATGCGGGAGACGTTCGAGACCAATGTTTTCGGGACGGTTCGGGTATTGGAAGCCTTCCTGCCGTTGCTGGAGAAGGCGGATGTGCCGGTCGTGGTGAACGTGAGTAGCGGGCTCGCGTCGTTGCACAGGCTCGCGTCGGAAGGGGATATGGTCAATCGGTATCCGGGAGTCGCGTATCCGGCGTCGAAGACCGCGGTGAATGTGCTGACGATTCAGTACGCCAAGGCTTTTCCGCGTATTCGGATCAATTCGGTGGAACCGGGATTCACCAGTACCGATCTGAACCACAACCTCGGGCATCAGACGGTGCGGGAGGCGGCGGAGATCATCGTGCGGATGGCGCAGATCGGGGCGGACGGGCCGACGGGTGGGTTCTTCGACGCGCAGGGCCCGCTGGCCTGGTGATCGGGTGGGTCAGATGGTGATTCCGACGATGTGGCCGATGGCGTAGGTGGTGACCATCGCCAGTGCGCCGCCGGCGAGGACGCGGATGGTCGCGCGGGCGACGGGAGCCTGTCCGAGGCGCGCGCCCACCGCGCCGGTCAGGGCCAAGGCGGCCAGGACCGCGCCCATGGTGAGGGGAACCCGGATCGCATGGGGCGTCAGGATTGCCAGGAGCGGGAGCAGTGCGCCGAGGGTGAAGGACAGGGCCGAGGAGAGGGCCGCGTGGAGGGGGTTGGTGAGGTCGTCGGGGTCGATGCCGAGTTCGGCCTCGGCGTGGGCGGTGAATGCGTCTGCGGCGGTGAGTTCTTCGGCCACAGCCTGCGCGGTGGCCGGAGACAGGCCCTTGGCTCGGTAGATGGCGGCCAGTTCGGCGAGCTCGGCTTCGGGTTGTTCGGCCAATTCGCGGCGTTCGGTTTCCAGCAGGGCGCGTTCGCTGTCGCGTTGGGTGCTGACGGAGACGTACTCGCCGAGGGCCATCGACACCGCACCCGCGGTGAGTCCGGCCACGCCCGCGGTCAGAATCGCGGTGCTGTTGCTCGTCGCGGCCGCGACACCGACGACAATGCCCGCGACGGAGACGATTCCGTCGTTCGCGCCCAAAACGCCCGCACGCAGCCAATTCAGACGAGTGGCCAATCCTGTCGCATGCGGTTCGGCGGGATGCGCGAGCGCCACCGAACCGGTCATTTCGTCCCTCACCAGGGGAACGGTAGTAGTTCACAACGTTTGCCGCCAGCAAAGAAAGGCTCACCGAAATTAGGTAATGCATTGCATATCAAGGGCTTTCGGAGTGGTCTACACCCCGGGTGATCCGCGACACGGCGATCGCGACACGTTTGCGACAAGCAGATTCTCGGTGGATTCGGGCCATGCGCGACGCGGGTTGGCCGTAGCGTTGTCTTCGGCGCCAAGCGGATCGGGTAAGAGAGCGGCAGGATGCGGCCACAACCGTCAGCGATCGGATACCTCCGGCACGATGTGTCGGGGGCACAGCAGCAGTGGGACGAGGCTCAGATCCAGCATCTGGCTCGTCGGCTCGGCTATGACCTGTGCAAGACGGTGGTCTTCGGTCCCGAGACCGATCGGCCGTTGGTCCGGGTCCGCACCCTGGTCTCCCGCATGGAGGCCGACGCGGTGATCATCCCGAGCCTCGCGCACTTCGACGGCCACATCCCCGATGACATCGTGCAGGTCGCCGACATCATCACGGTGAGCCCCGAAAACACCTACGCGCGCTGGGCGATTCCGCCGGTGGAATGATCCGGAGTGCGTCAGATGCCTGCCGCGCGCACCAAACTGTCCGCCAGTCGCGGCGACACCGTGGACAGCAGCCGCAAGGCCGCGGCATACGTGGGATACAGCTCGACCGGACGGTCACGCACCGCGGTGAGCACCCAGCCGGCGGCCTGCTCCGGCGTCAGCGCGGCCTGGGCGTCGTAGTCACTGGTCGGGCTGATCATCGGCGTCCGCACGAGCGGGAATCCGATTGTGGTGACAGCGATTCCGGTGTCGTGGCATTCCGCGCCGAGACTGCGCCCGAACGCGGCCAGCGCGGCCTTCGAGGCGTGGTAGGCACTGAACTTGGGCATGACGCCGGCGGTGGTGCCCCAGGTGCCGATGTTGATGATGTGGCCGCTGTTCGCCTCCCGCAGTGCGGGCAGCAGGGCCAGGGTCAGGCGAACGGGCCCGAAGTAGTTCACGGCCATGGTGCGCTCGTAGTCGTGGGCCCGATCGGTGGCGTCGAAGGCATTGCGTCGAATGGACCGCCCCGCATTGTTGACCACGATGTCGGGCGTGCCGAAATGTTCGAGCACGGTGGCCGCCAGCTCGCAGACCTGGTCGGGATCGGTGAGATCGCAGGGCATCGGGTGGGCGACGCCGCCGTCGGCGGTGATCGCCCCGCAGGTCTGCTCGAGCCGCTCCCGGTCCCGGGCCACCGCGAGGATCCGCGCGCCGCGGTCGGCCAGCAGATTCGCGGTCGCTTCGCCGATGCCCGAGGACGCGCCGGTCAGAATCACGGTACGGCCGTGCAGATCCGGTGTGCTGGTCGCGCTGACGATCGATCGGATCGAGGGCGTCGGCTGCAGCAGCGCGGAGGCCAGATAGTTCTTCATAGCGGTACCCGTCGTCGGTGGCGAGGTCGGCGGATGCGGGTAGCTGGATCTCGACCCACACGAATTGACTAATCGGTAAATTACGACGGGGGCAGTTCGCTGTCAATCAGCGACGGCCATGCGCCGGCCCTCGAGCTCGGCACATGGCCGTCAATGAACCCGCTAGTCGGCCTCGATGACCTCGCGAACTCTCTTGGCGAACGCATCGGGCTGTTCCATGAACCCGGCGTGGCCGCCTGGGAAGAGAGTCGGCTCGATGCCCAGCTCGGCACCCAGGGCGCGCGAGGTGCGATCGCAGAACAGGTCGGCGGACTCGTCGCCGATGCCGATGAGGATCGTCGTCGGGGTGGCGCGCAGCGCGTCCAGGGCGGGCTGCCAGCCGGAGGTGGTGTGCAGTTCGTGGCGGTAGAAGAAGTCGTCGGAGGCGATGGCCCGCGGGTCCCGCTCGCCGCCGAACATCTGCTGCAGCATCTCCTCCGGCATGTACAGACCGGACATCTCACCGAACTTGCGCATCGCGCCGATCGCGTCGCCGGTGTTGTACACGTCCACGATCTCGTCGGTCCGCGCCCGCAGTTCTTCCCGGTTGTCGAGCAGTTCGCGCAGCGGCGGCTCGTGCGCGATGAGCGTCGACACCAGCTCGGGCCGGTCGATGGCGAGCGCCAGGCCGGTGATCGCGCCGCCGCTGGATCCGATCACCACGGCCGGGCCCTGACCGATGTGGGTGATCACCCGGGCCAGGTCGTCGGCGCGCAGCTCCGGCGTCGAGTCCTTGTCGGGATCGGTCACGGTGCTGCGCCCGTGGCCGCGCGGGTCGGGGCACAGGACGGTGTGGTCGGAGGCGAGCAGTTCGGCCAGCGCGCCGAAGGGGCCGGAGTCCATCGGGGCGCCGACCAATGCGATCAGCGGGCCGCTGCCGCGGACTTCGTAGTAGATGGTGCCGTCGGGCACCGCGACGGTTCCGGAGGTGATAGGTGCGGTCGAGGTCATGGTCTCTCCAAGTGGCTCGGAACGGGACACCTGAATTGACGGTACGACCGCGCCGAATTCATCGCCGCGAGAACAGAAGAGCCTCAGCCGACCTGCCGCCGGGATTCGGGCAGCGCGCAGGCGACACCCTCGGCCGTGCCGAGCGGGCGCACACCCAGCGCCTGGTTCAGCCGCGCCCGCTGGTTCTCCCACGCGATGGCGGCGGTCAGTTCGGTCAACTGGGACTTGTTCATCCGGCTCAGCAGCTGGGTGCGCAGGTGGTCGAGATCCAGGGAGGTCGGTGTAACCGTCATGGCCTCGGCGAAGGCGATCACCAGTTTCTCGGTGTCGCTGTAGGCATCGCTGTCCTGATAGGTCGGCAGGTCGCTGACCTGTGCTTCGGTCAGCCCGCCGAAGTGGGCCAGCGTGGAGCCTATGTCGAGACAGAACTGGCAGTTGACCAGTGCCGCGGTCTTGAGTTCGGCCAGCTCCTTGAGGGTCGGGTCGAGTTTGTTGGAGAACAGCAGCATCGTCTCGTGGAGCAGGGTGCTGATCAGTAGCTGTGGCCGCCGGAGGAGCCAGCCGAACAGATCGGTCTGATTCTTGCGAGCTCGACCGATGGCCTTGACGTATTGAGTGATTCGGGCAATTGCGCGCATGATGCCTCCCCATGGCGTTTCGCGGGATCTTCCCTGCGTATCAGCCTAGGCCGATCCTGCGACGCCTTGTAGTAGCAAGGCGTGTCCGATTTCAGTGATCTACATCTACCGCCCGCGACACTTCCCACCGGATGCCGCACCAGCTTGCGCCTACCCGCCATCGCCACTCCCCCGGTTCCTGTGGTGTGACCCACGGGAACGACGGATCACCGTTGATGGCAGGTGATTTCGTCGGACCGTCCTGTTAGCTTGCGCGCCATGACTGAAGAGGTGCGGCACGGGGTCGGCTTGACTCGGCGGGTGATCGAGTCGGTGCGGACCGAGCCCGGGCGGGCGATGTTCGAGCCTGTTGCGTGGGTCGGCTACACGCCGTGGGTGGCGGGTGAGCCGCGGCCCATGGATAAGGAAGCGTTGGCCGCGGCGGTATTTCCGTCCGGGCGGCCGCTGTCGCCGAGCCTTCGGGAGTGGCTTGCGTTCGATACCACCTTGTTCGAGCGTTGCGGATGGTTCGCGGAAGACGGCGGATTCGCGCCGCGGCCGTTGGACGAGCTGGTCGGCGATGAGCTGGGGCAGCCCTGGGGTGAGGCCTTCGAGGGACTGGCAGAACGCTTTTCGGAGTGTTTCCTGCTGCCGGGTGGGTCGGACTCGCGGCGGGTGCTGGCGGTGGGCGCGGCCGATTCGCTGGGCGAGTACCCTGTGCTCGCTCTGGATGTCGACGACATGCCGTACGCGGGCCTGATGTACCCGGGCTTCGATGTATACGTGGCGGAGGTGGCAGGATTCGTCCAGTGCGAGTTCGAGACCTATACGGATCTGAGCTCGGATGCGGTGTACGGGCGGCGGATGCGGGAACATGCCGTCCGTAGTTTCTCAGGGCAGTTGTGTGCGGAGTACCCCTTCTGATGTTTTCCGCCACGGGTGCCGAATCGTGTGAGAAGGTGTCGTTTCACTCATGATGTCGGTGGACCGCCACCGGTTACCGTGTGGAAGGAATCCGGATGGAGGAGGGCTTGGTGGAGGCGACGTTCGACGTAGCTGGTCTGGTGGGGCATCACTACCGCCTGGACGACTACTACGAGGTGGGCAGGGAGAAGATCCGGGAGTACGCGCGAGCGGTCCAGGACTTCCACCCCGCGCACTGGAGTGAGGACGCCGCCCGGGGGCTCGGATACGCCGGGCTGATCGCCCCGACCACGTTCATCTCCACCGCGGCGATGCTGGCCAATCGCAAGCTGCTGGAGACCGTGCTCGAAGGCTACGACGTGATCGTGCAGACCGATCAGGTCTTCGAGATGTACAAGCCGGTGGTGACCGGCGAGCGGTTGGTCAGCGATGTCGAGTTGTCCTCGGTGCGCCGGATCGGCGGCAAGGATCTGCTCACCATCACGAACACGTTCAGCGACATGGCCGGTGACATCATGCAGGTCATGCACACCACCGTCGTGGGGCTGACCGGCGAGGACGTCAACGCCGACATCAGCGCCACGATCGACCGGGTCATGATGAGCGGGCTCGAATCGACGCCCGCCGCTGCCGCCGACGCGGGCCGCGTGCCGGAGCCGGGTGACGACGCACGGCATTCTCCGGTGTCGCGCCTGCGGACCCCGCTCACGTCGGTGCGATTCGAGGACGTCGCGGTCGGTGACGAGCTTCCCCCTCGGACCGTGACCCTCACGCGCGGCGACCTGGTCAACTACGCCGGGGTCTCCGGTGACGTGAATCCGATCCACTGGCATCCCGAGATCGCCACGCTCGCGGGCCTTCCCGACGTGATCGCGCACGGCATGCTCACCATGGGCTTAGGCGCGGGATTCGTGACCGGCTGGCTCGGCGACCCGGGCGCCATGCTCCGCTACGGAGTCCGGCTGTCGAACTACACGGTGATCGAAGCCGCCACGGCGGGCGTCGTCGAATTCACCGGCCGTATCAAGTCGCTCGATCCCGAGACCCGGACGGCCGTGGTCGTCATCGTCGCGAAGGCGGCGGGGCGCAAGATCTTCGGTCTCGCCACCGCCGACGTCCGACTCGCCTAGCCACGACGTTCCAGGTGGTGTCGCGGCCGGCCGCGACACCACCTGGATGCCGCCGGCGAAGGCGGGCCATACCCAATCCCAGAAAAAAAAATGCGGCGACACCGCCACCCGCGAAAACGGAAAAAAAGAAGAGGG
>NZ_JBSGDW010000018.1:0-70438 GCF_053602575.1 Nocardia sp. NPDC004340 | reverse complement strand
TCAACGTCGAGAATTCGAGTTCCCTTGCGCGCCAGACCCATCACCCCACTCAACACGATGAAGCCCCAGAACTCGAATATCCGCTCATGCCGCATACCGCGCTGACCGAACCGGCCAGCGCGGGGCGCGGGCGGCCGGATCCCGTTGCGGTGCAGAACGACCGCAACTGCCGATTACAGGCTCAAGCCCTGCTTCGACGCCGAATTCTGACGCCCCGAGACGTTGTGAGAGGCTCCGGAACTGACCGGGGCCGCCCGGGGGAACAGGAGTGGGTATGCCCAGCTATGAAATTGACGGAGTTATACCGGTTATAGCCGCCGACGCGTTCGTGCACCCGTCAGCGGTGCTGATCGGAGATGTCGTGGTCGAAAGTGGCTGCTACATCGGCCCGGTGGCCAGCGTCCGAGGCGACTTCGGCCCGATTGTCATCGGTGCGGGATCCAATGTTCAGGATGGCTGCGTGCTGCATTCGTTTCCGGGGCGAGAGTTGGTGCTGGAGAACGAATCCCACATCGGACACGGTGCGGTACTGCACGGTTGCGTCATCGAGTCGGGGGCGATGGTCGGCATGAACGCAATCGTGATGGATGGCGCACGGGTGGGAGCCCGCGCGCTCGTGGGCGCCGGAAGCATGGTTCGGGCGGACACGGCGATCCCCGCAGCGCATCTCGCGGTCGGTAACCCGGTCACCGAGACCCGGCCCTTGGATGAGCAGACCTTGCGGTGGAAAGCCAACGGCGTCAAGGTCTATCAGGAATTGGCCAAGAGGTCGTTGGCTTCGATGCGGGAGACCTTACCACTGACCGAGATTCCGATCGACCGCCCGCGGCTCAGCACCGGCCGCGACGTATCGACTCCCTTGCACGAATTGCGCCGCAACGCAGGCAGTAGCTAGTCGTCGAGAAAGGTTGCCGGGGACCGGCGGCGGTCTACAGTGACCGAGAAGACATCGGAGCGAGAGTAGTGGCCGGCGGGATCGAAATCGGCGATCACGAGGCGTTCCGCACCGATCACCGGCTCGACCAGCCAGTCGCCGTCGGGCCCGGCGATCGCGGAGCCGCCGTCATAGCCGGCCGGCTTGCCTTGTGAGATCAGCATGTCTCGCAACGGGAAGTCCTCAGGTACATCGCTGTAGTCGAGCACGGCTCCGGCGGCCAGGGAATAGACCCGACCTTCCAGCGCGACGAATCGGGTGATGTCTCGGGTGTTTCGGACCGATCCGGGCCAGGTGGAGATATGGAGGGTTTCCCCGTCGGCATACAGGGCGTGACGGGCTTGGGGCATCCAGTTCTCCCAGCACGACAGGCCGCCCACCCGGAATCCGGCGACATCGTGAGTACGCAGGCCGTGACCGTCGCCGATTCCCCACACCATCCCCCCACGGCCGCTGCGCCGATAGTCGGAGCAGCATCTCCGACGTCAATGCGCGAGACGACGCGAGCATTACTTTCGAATTCACCGACGCCACGAGTTCTCACGCGGTGACCACCAGCTGATCGGTGGTGCTATCGGGATGCGTCCTTGATGCTCATCGCTTGATTCGCGGCTGCCGTGGCAACGATTTCCGGTACGTCCTCGGCCAGCAAGAAGCCGGCCGCGACCGCCTTGTCGGTTGCCACTCGGAATGCTCGGAGGTAGTCGTCCGGAGGGGGTCCCGGGAGTGGTCGCGTGCAGCCGAACATGATCGCCGGGCCGCCGTCCTCTTGTCCGAGCCCGGACAGCACCACCAGTGGTACGTCCATCCACGGTGTGCGGATGCCACCCAGCGCGTTGCCATGGGCGTCGAGCACCAGTTCCCCGGCGGATTCCGTGAGCCGATCGGCCTGCGCCGGAGCGGGTCCGCCATCGGCCCATTGGGACAGCGCCGCGATGGCTCGCTGGACTACGTAGTGATGTTGTGGCCCGGAATTGATCGGCTCGGGGAAATCGACGCCCAGTGGATTGCGCCGCGGCGCCATCCGCTCGGCCAGCTCCTCCGCGGTCAGGAAGCCCGAGTCGGTGAACGATGCACCGACGCTGTAGGAGTCCGCGTGCGCGGCACCAGCCAGCTCCCAGAGCCGGAACCGGTCGGAGTCGGGCTGGCGGGCGGCAATCGAGCGCATGAGACCGACCACCTCGAACTCGGTTTGGAGCACGAGCACCGGCGCGGTCGAATCCGCACGCACCCGCGTACCGCCGTCCAGCGCCTCGGGGTCCACCAAGCCGGTCAGCGTGGCAGGGCGGCCCGGCCGCCCGTCGATGAGGTACGCGTCGTACGGCGAGCCATGCGGCGCAATGGCATTCACATATGTCACGAGCGTGGCCGCGGATTGGGACTGCCCGGCCGCGAGCAACTGCCGGGTCCCTGGCAGCAGCCTTCGAACCAGTTCTCCCGCCTGCCGGTAGATGTCGTAGCAGTAGGCATCCCCAGGGTGCGACAGATCGGCGTACCGCACCGGATCCGACTGCTTCAGCGGCGGCAGCAGGACCGAGCTCCAGGTGTCGTCTTCCTCGGCGGCCGCGGCCATGACGCTGCCGCCGTGGATCGGCGCGTACTGTGCGGAAACCCCGATCCAGGCCATCCGGGCCCGGATGAGATGCCGGTGTGCCAGCAGCCAGATCGGCGGCGCGTCCGCACCGGAGGAGGCGTTGAGCCACTCCACGACAGCGGTTCCGCAGTAGCCCTCGACCGGCCGGTACACCACGAGTCTGGTCGTGAACGGTGCGAGGCCGTCCGGCTCGGTCGCCCACTCCCCGTCGGCACCGGCCGAGCCGGTCAGGCGGTAGGACCCGGCTGTACCGGACAGGAGGTACTCCTCGGCGACGTAACCGACATCGGACAGTGGGAAGAACGTCGAGATCAGGTTGATCGGACCAGCCACTGGACCGGAAAGCTCCATCCCGAAACCCTAACAAGTGCTTGACCAGCCGGTCGCTTCTGCTTCTGGCCCTGCGTATTTCGGGTTTCGATCCGTACGGGGTTGTGAGAGGCCTCGGTTCAGAACTTGCCGGTGTGGTGTTCGATTCGGTGCCCGATTCGGGCGGAGAATTCGGTGATGAAGTCCTCGGTGAGGGGCGGCCAACTCCAGAAGTCGAAGGCGAGGGTGCCCAGCGCGAAGTTGTCTGGCCATTGCCAGGAGGTGATGGGGCTCGATGTGGTGCAAGAGGGGCAGATTGCTGCGCCGGTGCCTGTCTGTTTCCAGGCGTCGATCGCGTCGGAGAACGGCTGCCATACGGCGGGATCGGCTTCCCATTGTTGTGGGTAGTCGATGATCACGGTGGTGGCCTCGCAGCGTGGGCATACCGCGGAGGTCGGTTCGATGCAGCCCTGTCCGGGGTAGTGGTCGTGGCGGCCGACGATGACAGCGACGGGGCCGGGGACCCAGTCGGCACCCCAGTCCTGGGCGATCTGCGGCCAGTCGGGGCCGGGCATGTAGCCTTCGTCGACCTGGAGGCTGTACATCGCGTCGCGCGAAGTCTGCCGAAGCAGCCATCGCCGCGACACCATCCAGTCCACCATGTGCTCGGCCAACGTGCTCGATTCCGCCGAGGTCACATCGAGGTCGACGATTCGTTCGAAATAGTCACCCATACCCACATGCTGTCACCAGGGACCGACACGGCCCGTGGGGTTCGCACGGCTGGAAAGTCACGGTAAGAGACCGGGCTACCGCAGATGACTCCTTTTGCGGTCTCCGGTTCATTCCGCGAACGCTACGACCAACCGCCGACAAGTTCGACAGACTCTCCTTCGACACGTCCGCACATGCCGCTGATCGTGTTGACCGATGGCAGTGCGCCCTAAGTGGTTGCCGCCGACAGGAGTGTGTTGTCCGCGCAGTGCTTCTTGCGCTCCATGCGCACCGCCACCATGCTGCCGAACGGGCCGACCGCGCCGATGTCGGAGCGTTCCCGTTTCATCGCTGCCGAAGCCATGCCAGCCGGGGTTCTCGCTGGCGACCTGCCGCAAGGTCTTTGCCCTCATCGCCGGTTCCTCTGTGCGCCAGTACTGCTCCGACGGTGGGTCGGTGGATATCGACGTTCGCTGAGCGCTCGACGGCCGCGGCGCCCGCCGGCGAACACACTGATCTGCCGAGTTTCGTACACGAATCTCTGGGTTTGGAGCCGTTACACCGTTGCGCTGGGTGGCAGGCAGGGTCCCGCCATGGTGGAGTTCGCAGATGATGAAATGGCAAGCCCTTCAAGATCCCTCGCAGTGAACCAGTTGGGAGAGAGACTGTCAGAATTACTGTGCCAGAGACAGTGTCGCTGCATACGCCCGTTGCGAGCAGGTGGCTCTGGGAGAGTCTGCCCGGGGGTGGATGCCAAGGAGTGCTGTCGGATGATCGGCTCACCTGGATCGGCGAGGTGAATCTCAATGTTTCACCGGGCGCGTTCAAACTGTTCTCCACAGGAATCAGCGTCACCGACGGCGCAGCGCCGGGACTGGTCGAAATAATCGTGGAGGTGGGAGCGCCCGCCTTCGCTGAGGGTTTGGCGTTTGTCGAGATTGCCGCTGGCTCACGCACCTAATCGCCACCGTTTTCCCCGCTCTTATCAGTCGATAGCCACGGCAGCGGGAAGCGCACGCTATTGCCGCATACCGCGCTGGCCGAACCGGCCGGCGCGGGTGACGGTCGCTGTCGGTGGCCAGCCGCTAGAGACAAGCAGTCATGGTCGGTTCCTCGTCGAACCGGAAGGCCGCCGTCAGGGTTATTTTCTCTGGGAGGTGTAGGCGGGGAGGGCGGAGAGGCTGAGGCGGACGGCTTCGGCGCCGTAGGTGAGCATGTGGCGTTCGTAGGTGTCGAGTGCGTCGAGGAGGGTGGGGGTTTGGGTGAGGGTGCGGCGGAGGAGGTCGGCGTCGCGCAGGGCGGTGTTGGCGCCGTTGCCGCCGGTCGGTGAGGTGGCGTGGATGGCGTCGCCGAGCAGGGTGACCGGGCCGGGGGTCCAGCGTTGGCTGGGTTCGACCACTCGGATGGAGAGCAGGGTGCTGTTGTCGGGGTCGGACTGCTCGATCAGGGCGCGCAGGTCCGGGTGCCAGCCGGGCATTCTGGAAAGCACTGCCTCCTGCGGGGTTTCGGTGCCGAGTGAGCCGTTCGGGGGCAGGATCATGGCCCAGCGCACGTAGTCGTGGATGTCGGGCAGGGTCACTTCGGGGGCCAGCGCTTCGGCGGCCTGCTTCGGTGGGGTGCGGAAACGCATCGCGCCGAGCAGGAGACTCACTCCGTCGCCGGCGATCTTCGAGCCGAATGCTCGGGACAGGCTGGTGAACTGCTCGGTCAGCGGAGTGCGGCCGATGACGAACCGGACGCCCGTGTCGGTCGGGATGGTCTTCGGGGACAGGACCGATCGGACGGCTGAGTTGACGCCGTCGGCTCCGACGAGCAAGTCCGCGGTGACCGGATCGCGATCGGCGAACCGGGCTTCGACCCGGCCGTCGGCCAGCAGGTCGTAGCCGGTCAGTGCGCTGCCGGTGCGCACGGTCAGGCCGGTGAGCAGCAGGTGGCGGAGCACGTCGCGGTCGACCACAATGGCGTTGCGGCCCGGCTCGAGCTCGCCGATCTTGTTGAGCTGCGGGTCCAGGATCAGGCGCTCGCCGTAGGCGTCGCCGACTACGGCGTCCAGTAGCGGGTGCCAGCGCTCGGGTAGGCAGCCGCGCAGCGCGTCGAAGCCCACCTGGTTCAGCACCAGCCGGTAGCCCTGGAACCGGGCCGTGATCGCCGGATCCCGTTCGAACACAGCGGTCTCGATTCCGGCTCCGCGCAGACCTTGCGCCAGGCACAGGCCACCGAGGCCGGCTCCGATAACGGAAACTCGCATTACGCACCTCCGAACGAACTTAGTTCTACTCTAACGAACATTGTTCTACTTGGGGAACTAAGTTCGTGTCAAGCTATAGTGGCCGGCATGCCAGCAGCTCCCCGACAGCGCCGAGCGGCTCGTCACGCCCAATCCGCCGACGAGACCGCGGCGTCCTCGCCCCGCAAGGAACCCATCACGGTCACTCGGATCACCGACGCCGCACTGGAGGTCGTCGCCACCGAGGGCTACGACGCGCTGACCATCCGCCGGGTCGCCGCGCTGCTCGGCACCGGGCCGTCGTCGCTGTACGCGCACATCGTCAACAAGGACGATATCGACGATCTGCTGGTCGGCAGGCTCAGCGCCGAAATCGTGCTGCCCGAACCGGATCCGGCCACCTGGCGCGATCAGCTCCTCGACGTGTTCAGCCAGATCCGCGACCAATACCTGAAATACCCCGGAGTCTCACGCGCCGCCCTGGCCATGGTCCCCACGAACCTCGAGGCCCTGCGGGTCCGGGAGGGAATGTTCGCGATCCTTCTTACGGGTGGAATCGAACCCCGCCCCGCCGCATGGGCATTGGACGCGATGTCCCTCTACGTCAGTGCCTACGCCCTGGAGCAGTCGCTGGTCCAGCAGCGGCGCAAACACCCGAACCAGGAATGGGTCGTCAGCCGCGAGGAACTGGTGCAGCGGTTCACCGCTCTGCCCGCCGACACCTTCCCGCAAACCCGGCGCTACGCCGCCGAACTCACCTCCGGCACCGGCCCCGACCGCTTCACGTTCACCCTCACCCTGATGCTGGACAACCTGCACCCGTCGGCCTGACCGAACCGGCCCCGATGGTGGCACAGCTCGGCCGCACCCAGGGTCTCCGAAAGGTTCGGTGCCCTGGGCTTGCGGACCGGCGGGACTAGCGGATCTCCAACTGATAGGTGACCTCGACCCAGAAGCCGCCGGGCTCGTATTCGCCGCCGAAGGTGAGGACGTAGTCGCCGGGCGCGAGATCGTCGAGGCGAACCCACAGGCCCCACGCCTTGGCCTTGAAGCGGCCGGTGTAGCCGAAGGGGGCGCCCGCTGCCGCCGTGATGCGGAATGCCTTGTCGTTGGTCACTGCTCGTACCGGCAGTGGGACTCCGTTCAAGGCGGCGTGGCCGGACGGCGCGGGCGCCACCGGCACCTCGCCACGCGCGAACAAGCCGTCCGGGACCTTCTGGAACATGTTGAAAGCCGGGAAGAAGATCGGTCGGCCGTGCGGGATCGTGCACCGCCGCTCGACTCGCCCACCGAAAGTGCCTGCCAGGAACCAGACATCCGTCGGCTGATCCATCGCGGCGAACTCGCCGGTCTCGTCGACTACCGGATTCTTGGCGTTCGGCACCGACATCGCCCACTGCCACCATCGTGCCGCCAGCTCGACGTCGCTACTCGCCATCTCTTTACCCCACACAACCATTGACGCGAAGAAGAGCGCGAGCCACGTCGGATCGCCCCCTTCCGAAGTGGACCTTTCGGAGGGTATACGAACCGTCCAGTCCGCGTCGCTGTGCGCCAACCGGGTGTCCGCGGCTGCCGAATCGACTGTGCGCTGAGGAGTTGGCGCCTGTGTTACTTGGGCAGTGTCTCTTGCCGTCGACGCTGTGCGTGCCCTCCGGGCTCCGGAATATGTTGGCTCGCATACGCACCTTGGCTTGGAGCCGTGATGGAGTCGGTGCTGGAGGAGATCCGACGGTTTCTTCCGCTCGCCAGCGTGATCCACAGCTTCCGTACCTGGCCTAGGTGAGCCGGAAACCGGGCCCATGGACAGCGACGAGAAGGGCTGGCCGCCGGCAAACGTCGAAAGCCTGTGGGCGATTGATCCTTGACAGGTGACGGGAAGTGGGGGAGTGTACTGAACATGTTCAGTGAACGTGTTCAGTCGCGGGTCGAGGCGCGTGACTCGACGCGGCGGAAGGTGTTGGCGGCGGCTGAAAGGCTGTTCCGTGCACAGGGTTTCGCAGCGACAACCGTTCGGCAGATCGCCGCGGACGCCGGGGTCAGCACGGGGTCGGTGATGGCGGTCGGGGACAAGGACGCGTTGCTGGTCGCGGTGTTCGACGAATGGATCGGGGCGGTTCATCGGGCTCGTGGCGAGGGTGGGGAACTGCCCGAGGCGCCGGGCGAGGCTGTCATGGCGTTGTTCGAGCCGTTCATCGTGTACTTCGCGCAGGATCCCGGGCTGTCTCGCGAGTACAGCTCGATCATCGTCCGTGGCACGCACGAATCGGCGATCTTCGCCGAGCTCGCACTGGCGCTGGTCGCTGAAATCGAGAACGTGCTCGCGGGGACTGGGCTGGATAGGGCGGAGGCCGCGCGGCGGGCGCGGATCGTGTACTTCGCCTACCTGGGCATCGTGATGACCGCGGGAAATCAGGCCGCTGTCGGCGGGTCGCCACTCGAACAACTGCGTGAGGTCATCGGCTTCGCGCTGAGTGGGCCCGCCGACGGAAATCACTGACCGCGTATCGAATACGCGGTCCGGTTCGAATAGGGGAGAAACCGATGAAAATCGTGGTAGTGGGTGCTGGATACGCGGGAACCATCGCGGCGAACCGGCTGGCCAGGAGGGTGCGGGACGCGGAGATCACCGTGGTCAATCCGCGTGCGGAGTTCGTCGAGCGAGTTCGGTTGCATGAACAGATAGCCGGAACAGGGAGTGCGGCAACGCCTTTGACCGCGATGCTGCGGGCGGGAATCGCCTTGCGTGTCGGCGCGGTCGACAAGATCGGCGACGGCGTCCTGACCATGGGTGATGGTGGCGAACTCGGGTTCGACTACGCGGTGCTGGCGGTCGGCAGCACCGTGGAGGCACCGGCGGGCGCGGTCCCGGTGGGCACCTGGGAGGGGGCGCGGCAGGCACGAAACCAGCTGGGGCAGTTGACCGAGGACAACACGGTGACGGTTGTCGGGGGTGGATTGACCGGGATCGAGACCGCGAGTGAGATCGCCGCGGCACACCCGCGCCTGCGGGTCCGCCTGGTGGGCGCGGCCATCGGCGCGAGCTTGTCCCCGGGAGCGCAGCAGCGTGTGATCGACGCCCTCGAACGGCTGGGGGTGGACCTCGTACGAGACACGGTCGTCGACGTGGACGCCGGTGGCGGCACGATCACCCTCGGCTCGGGTGAGGTGCTGGCATCGGAGCTCACGCTGTGGGCGATCGTGTCGGGGGTGCCCGATCTGGCTGCGCGCAGCGGCCTGCCGGTGACCCGCGACGGTCGTGCGGTGGTCGACGAGTTCCTGCGCAGCACAGGTGATCCGAGGATCTTCGTCGTCGGCGATTGCGCCGCCGTGCCGAACGCCCGATTCGCCTGCGCGACCGCCACACCGCAGGGCGCGCACGCGGCCACGACGCTGGCGCGGTTGATCGCGGGCCGGGCGCCGAAGCGATTCTCCATGGGCTACACCGGCCAAGCGCTCAGCCTCGGGCGCCGAGACGGGGTCGTGCAGGCCTCGCGCCGCGATGACGTTCCACGCCGGCTCTATGTCTCCGGACGACTGGCCGCGTTCAGCAAAGAATCGATCAACCGGTACGCGAAATACGGCTCGCGCACAGCCAATTACGCGTGGCTGCCGGGTGCTGCGACGCAGTGAGACGGCGGCGCTCGGAACGATAACCAAGATCTCTGACACGCCAATGTGGACGATGCACACCGTGTTTCGAGCGCGAGGAGGAATCGTCGGCCGGGGCATGTTCGCCGGCCGCGTTCGAGGCCGTAACCTCGTGCACGAGTAGGGAATTGATCTGAGCGGAGAGGCCGGGCGGCCCCGAGTCCGGGGCAAACCGGTTGGGGGTCAGGGCTGTTCGCGCCAGGGGGCGAGGAGGAGGGTGCAGGCTCGGTGGACGTCGGAGACGGCTTGGGGGGTGGTGAGGCGGCCGGCGATGGTCCAGGTGAGGATGCCGTAGGTGCATTGTTCGAGGAGGCGGGCCAGGCGGCGGTCCTCGTCGGTGGGGGTGGTGATGCCGGCGGCGGAGAGGATGCGCTCGGGCATGACGTGGTCGGTTTCGAGGGCGGCCGCCGCGGCGGAGGAAGCCGCGGCGGGGGGTTCGGCGCGCAGTGCGTGGCCTTCGGCGCGGACGGCGTTCATCGAGACGATCATGGCGCGGGCCAGGTGGGGGTGGCGGAGGAGTTCATCGACGGCGGCGGCCAGGAATTCGGACGCGCCCGTGATCGGGTCGCCGGGAACCGGGGTGGGGTGGGGCAGTTCGCGGACAGCGCCGTCGAGGACGCCTGCGAAGAGGTGGTGTTTGGAGGGGTAGTAGCGGTACAGGGTGCCGAGGGCTACTCCGGCGGACTGGGCTACTTCGGACATCTGGACTCGTTCGAGGCCGTGCTCGGCGCCGAGGCGGGCGGCGGAGCGGAGGATGGCGCGCTGGCGTTCCAGCTGCCGGGCCGTCGAGACGCGGCCGGGGGCGCGGGAGTCCTGGATGCGCGGCATGGAACCACCTTCTGTCCGATAACTAGAATTCACTCTAGTTTTTCTGGGTGGAAGTTTGTAGAACTGGAAGGGACCGAGTTCGATCTCACAGGTGAGGGAGTCGCAATGAGCGGTGTAGACCCGCAGCGTTATGGGCCGTGGGCGGTCATCACCGGGGGATCGGAGGGGGTCGGACGGTCGTTCGCGAGGGAACTCGCGGCCGCCGGGATCGGGCTGCTACTGGTGGCTCGGCGGGCCGAACCGCTGGAGGCCACGGCCGCGGAATGCCGGGAGCTCGGGGTCGAGGTGCGGACGCTCGCAACCGATCTGACCGACCCGGCGGCGGTAGGCCGGATCGTGGCCGCGGTCGAGGACGTCGAGGTCGGGCTGCTGGTGCTCAATGCCGGGGCCAATACCCACAGTGCGCCCTTCATCGACGGCGATCTGACCGCGTTCCAGCAGGTCATCGATCTGAACATCACCGCGCCGCTCGGACTGATCCACCACTTCGGGGCGCGGATGAAAACCCGTGGGCGGGGCGGGATCCTGATGGTCGGGTCGCTCGCGGGATATCTGGGGTCGCAGCATCACACCGTGTACGGCGGGGTGAAGGCGTTCGGGCGGATCTTCGCCGAAAGCCTGTGGCTCGAACTCGGCGAATACGGGGTCGACGTCCTGGAACTGGTGCTCGGGGTGACGCGGACACCCGCCATGGAACGGGTCGGCCTCAACTTCGACGTGCCCGGCATGACGGTGTCCGAACCCGATGACGTGGCGCGCGAAGGACTGTCGAACCTCGGGCACGGTCCGGTCCACATCATGTCCGGCAACGAGGCCGGGGCCGCGCAGCGCAACGACCCGGATCGGGCGACCGCCGTGCTGCGCGCCGATCGCGGAATGCGACGGCTCATGGGACTGCCCGAGCGGGTGGCGCGATGACCGTGCGGCTCGGACTGTCCACACCCATCGTCGTGCAGTTTCCGGGGATCGCGTCACCGTGGGAAGCCACGGCCGGGGCGGAGGAACTCACCCGGATCGCCAGGGCCGCCGACGAACTCGGGTTCGACCACCTCACCTGCGCCGACCACGTCGGGGTGCCCGCCGCGGCGGCCGCCGTGCGGGGCGCGACCTACTGGGATCCCCTCGCGACACTGTCCTACCTGGCCGCGCACACCAGCCGGATCCGGCTCGCCACCTCGGTGCTCGTGCTCGGCTACCACCATCCGCTGGCGCTGGCCAAGAGCTACGGGACCCTCGACCGGCTGAGCAACGGCCGCGTCGTGCTCGGCGTCGGAGTCGGTTCTCTCGCCGAGGAATTCGCGCTGCTCGGCGCGGCCTGGGAGGACCGGGGCGCACTCGCCGACGCGGCATTGGCACGACTGAAACGGGCCTGGGGCCGCCGGGAAGCCGAGGACTTCGTCATCGAACCCCACGCGATCGACCACGCCGTGCCGATCTGGGTCGGCGGCCGCACCCGCCGGTCCCTGCGCCGGGCGGTGACACTCGGCACCGGGTGGGTGCCGTTCGGGCTGAAGGCCGAGCAGATCGCCGACATGCTCGCCACAGTCACCGTTCCCGAGGGCTTCGACATCGTGCTCTCGCCCGGCGCCCCGCTGGATCCGCAAGGCGACGAAGCGGATTCGCTGCGCAGGCTCACGGCATTGTGCGACGCGGGCGCCACCCACCTGACCTGCACCGTGCGCGCCACCGACGCCGGGCACTACTGCGAGCAACTCGCCGCTCTCCGCGAACTCGTCGACCGCAATCTCGTCTAGCAGAAGGATTCCCATGACCGACGAGCGTCTCGCCGCCCTCGAAGCCCGGCTGCTGCGGCTCGAGGACGAGCTCGCCATCACGCGACTGATCGCCTCCTACGGCCCGCTCGTGGACGCCGGGGTCGCCGACGAGGTCGCCGAATTGTGGACCGAGGACGGCGAATACGACGTCGAGGGCTGGCACATGCGCAGCCGCGACGACGTGCGCGCCATGGTCGACTCGACCGCGCATCAATCACTGATCGCGGCCGGATCGGCGCATTTCCTGGGCCCGGCGGCGGTCACCCTGGATGGCGACACCGCCGAAGCCGTGTGCGAATCCCTGCTGATCCGCCACCGCGACGGCGAGTTCTTCGTCTGGCGTGCCGGGGCCAACCACTTCCGGCTCGCCCGTACCCCCGAAGGCTGGCGGTTCACCAGTCGTGTCACCCGCGTTCTGGACGGTTCCGACACGGCTCGCGGACTGCTCCGCGCGCCCTGGACCGGCGCGAATATCACTTCCGAATAGAAATGAGGGTCCCCTAACGACAGGGCCGCTTCACCCAGTTATGGTTAGCGTCACCTAACGCCGAACCTGGGCGTTTCGTTGGAAGGACTGACATGAACGGACGAGCGAGCGGTACCCCGGTCCGCAAGACCCTGCTGCGGGTGTCCGCGCTGGGTGCGGCGCTGGTCGTGGCGGCGGCGTGCGGCAGCACGAAGTCGGACTCCGACGACGTCAAGGCCCTCGACGGCAACCATTACGCCCAGGTCAACATCGCCTCCAACAAGGCATCCGACAAGGCCCAGTTCACCGACCCCAACTTCATCAACGCCTGGGGCATCGCGGACCGGCCCAAGGGCGCGGGCGGCCACTTCTGGGTCGGCGCGGGCGGCTACTCCTTCCAGTACGTCGGCGACGTCACCAAGTCCCCGGACGCCAAGTACCAGAAGATGTTCCAGGACCCGCTCAAGCTGGTCACCATCCCCGGCGCCGACTCCATCCCGGACGAGGACGGCGACGAGGGCGAGGGCAAGACCACCGGCGTCGTCTTCAACCCGGCCCCGATCACCTCCGACATCTTCCTGGTGAAGGACCAGCCCGTCAGCTACGACGGCAAGGACGAGAAGCTCACCGGCTCCGCGCGATTCATCTTCGCCACCGACTCCGGCAAGATCTCCGGCTGGACCGAGCAGGGCGCGGGCGGCGCGATCGTCCGCCACGACGGCCCCGCTGTCCTCGAATACGACGGCACCGCCCAGGGCATGAACTTCAAGGGCATCGCCCTCGACCCGTCCGGCACCAAGCTGCTGGCCGCCGACTTCGGCAAGGACCCGCAGGTCCGCACCTTCGACAAGAACTGGAAGCTGGTGCCCACCACCGGTTTCGCCAACCCCTTCGCCACCGGTGACGCCGTCGACCCGGCCGACGCCACCAAGGGCAAGAAGATCAAGGTCGGCGACCCGGCCCCGTTCAACGTCGCCACCATCGGCGACCGCGTGTTCGTCACCTACGCCATCACCGGCTCCGAGGGCGGCGACCCGAACAAGCTCAAGGTCGGCGAAGAGGACTCCCTCGACAAGGACCAGGAGAAGAAGGAAGGCAACAAGGCCAAGAAGGGCCAGGTCGCCGAATTCGACAAGAGCGGCAAGCTGGTTCGCACCATCGACGCCGACGGCCGCCTCAACGCGCCGTGGGCCGTCGTCGTCGCCCCGCAGGGCTTCGGACCGCTCTCCGGCAAGCTGCTGATCGGCAACTTCGCCGGCGCCGGCCACATCCTCGCCCTCGACGACCAGTCCGGCAAGTTCGTCGACTACCTGCGCGACGCCGACGGCAAGCCCGCCGAGATCGACGGCCTGTGGGGTCTGATGTTCGGCAACGGTGAGAGCCTCGGCGACGCCGACGCGCTGTACTTCACCGCCGGGCCGAACTCCGAGAAGGAAGGCCTCTTCGGCAGCCTGCGGCTGAAGTAAGCCACGAAACCTACGGGCCCCGAGCTGAACTCAGCTCGGGGCCCGAGTTCTTTCCGGGTCTCAGTGCGCGCCGTGACGGAGACCGTAGATGGCGAGGCGGACCCGGTTGGGGGAGCCGGTCTTCGCCATCAGGTTGGTGACGTGGGTTTTGACGGTGGTGACGCCCAGGACCAGGCGTGCGGCTATCTCGGCATTGGACAGGCCCTCGGTGAGCAGGGCCAGCACATCCGCCTCACGACGGGTCAGCGTGAACAGTTCCGGGGGAGTGTCGAGTTCGCCGTCGGCGCGTGCGGCCACCGCCGATTCGACCAAGCGGTGCAGGACGTCCGGGGAGAACGGGCGTTCGCCGATCGCGGCGCGGCGGATGCCGTCGAGCAGGTCGGCGGGAGCGGCGTCCTTGACGAGGAATCCGCAGACCCCGGCTTCCAGCGCCGGATACAGGTGATCGTCGTCGTCGAAGGTGGTCAGGGCCAGCACCCGGGCGGACGGGCGGGCGGCCAGGATGCGTTCGGTCGCGCGGATTCCGTCCATGCCGGGCATGCGCAAGTCCATCAGGATGACGTCGGGTGTGGTGTCCGCGGCCAGTCGCACGGCGTCCGAACCGGCGGAAGCCTCGCCGATCACCTCCAGGTCGTCGGCGGTGTGGCACAGCATGCGCAGGCCCGCGCGGACCAATTGCTGATCATCGACGAGGAGTACGCGGATCGTCATGCGGCCGCGCCGATGCGCCGGGGGAGACGGGCGGTGATCCGCCAGCCGGAACCGTTCGGTCCGGCGTCGAACAGGCCGTCCAGCAGCTCGACGCGTTCGCGCAGCCCGATCAGGCCGACCCCGCCGGGCAGCCGGGACGGGGCCGGTCGTGGAGAGCCGTTGTCCCGCAAGGTGAAATCGAGGTCGCCGGTGCTGTCGACGGAGATGGTCAACCACACGCTGGTCTCCGGTCCGGCATGTTTGACGGCATTGGACAGCCCTTCCTGGGTCAGGCGCAGCACGGTCAGTGCGCGCAAGGCGTCCACCGCGGCGATGTCCTCGGCCACGGTCGTGGTCACGGCCAGGCCGCCACGGCGGGCGCGTTCGACGGTCTCGGTGAGCGCGGCGGGCAGGTCCGCCGGGGCCAGGAAGGATGCGCCGTCACTTGCCGGATCGCGCAGGATCGTCACCAATTTCCGCAGATCGGTGAGGGTTTGCTTGCCGGTGGCGTGGATGTCGTCGAGGACCTCGAGGAGTACGGGCGGCGCGTCCGGTACCGCGTGGCGGGCGACTCCGACCCGCAGCACGGTCGAGGAGACATGATGGGCGATCAGGTCGTGGAGTTCGCGGGCGATGGCGGTCCGTTCGGATTCCCGGGCTGCGGCGATCTCGCCCGCCCGGCGCTGCTCGAGCGCGTCGGCCTCACGGGCGGACTGTTCGGCGTGGGCCCACGCGGCGCGCAGCAGACCGCCGATGAACAACGGCAACACGGCCATCACCACCGCGCGATACAGCATCACCGCCGTTCCGCCGACCGGATGCAGCAGGTAGGCGGCCCCCAAGGCGACCGCGGCCAGGCATGAGCGCCAGCCGCCGCGGCGAGCGGTCAGCTCCGCGAGGGCGAATGCCGCCGCCACCTTCGCGACAATCGGTCCGGTATGGCCGAATTCGAAGCCGAGGACCAGCAGTCCGGTCGTCAGCAAAGAGGCCGCCATCGGGCGGCGCACCCCGAGAGCTGTCGCCAGCACCGCGAGAAGGCCTGTCGCCCAGTCGAAGACCGTCGGCTGGTTCCCGAGCAGCAGCAGGCAACCGGCTGCCGGCACCGCGAGTATGGCGAGGCGGACCGGCAGCATGCGCTCGCCGAGCAGCGACTCGGCACTTCGGGTGACGCCGGAGGAACCAACCACGTTCCCATGATGGCGCACGCGCGGGGCGTGGCGATTCCTCCGCAGGGAGGAGATCGTTCTCCGACATCGGGCCATTGGGAGGGGCCCGTGGTCGGATCCCTCGCGGCGGTTCGGCGGCGAGGGTGAAAGGCATGAGCCTCAACGACAATCCGACGAACGACGACGCGAAGACGGGTAAGTCCTCTGATCCGGACGCGCAGTCACCACAGCGGGGTCCCAGCCGCCGCCGGGTCCTGGGTGCGGTGGCCGGGGGACTGGTGGCCGGCGCGGCCGCGGGGGTCGCGAGCGGAGTCGCGCTCGCGGCCGACGCGAATCCGCCACACCTGCGCCCCTCGGCGCGACGGTTCGAGAACAAGGTCGTCGTGATCACCGGAGCGACCTCCGGGATCGGCGCCGCCGCGGCTCGCCTGTTCGCCGCCGAGGGCGC
Organism: Nocardia sp. NPDC004340; assembly: GCF_053602575.1. NCBI lineage: Bacteria > Bacillati > Actinomycetota > Actinomycetes > Mycobacteriales > Nocardiaceae > Nocardia > Nocardia sp. NPDC004340. The sequence continues at coordinate 54,170 of NZ_JBSGDW010000018.1, read as the reverse complement.
GCGCGTCGCGTTCTGCGGACGCCGCGTCGACCGGGGTCGCGCCGTCGAGCGCGAGATCCGCTCGGCGGGAGGCGAAGCCACCTACATCCACGCCGACGTCCTGATCGAATCCGACGTCCGCGACTTCGTCGACGCCGCGGTGCAGCGCTACGGCGGACTCGATGTCGCGTTCAACAATGCGGGCATCACCATCCAGAAGCCCCTGCACGAGTACTCCGCCGACGAGTTCGACCGTGTCGTGAACACCAACCTGCGCGGCAGCTTCCTGGCCACGAAATACGAGATCCCGCACCTGATCCGCCGCGGCGGCGGAACGATCGTGGTCACCGCGTCGAGCAACGCGCTTGCCACCGATTCGGGCCGCGCCGCCTACACGGCGAGCAAACGAGGTCTCGTCGGCCTGGTCCAATCCGCGGCACTGGACTACGCGGGTCACGGGATTCGCGTCAACGCCCTGGTCCCGGGAACCACCGACACCGACCTCGTCCGCAACGCGAGCCCGATCGGCCACCTACCCGACGACGCGTACCGGGTCGCCATGAAGCAGTGGGCCGCATCGAATGTGCCCGGCCTGGGCAGGCTCGCCACGCCGGAGGAGATCGCGGCCTTCGCGCTGACCCTGGCCTCGCCCGAGTTCCCCTACCTCACCGGCGCGCAACTGGTGATCGACGGCGGAAAGACCGCACACGCTTGATGATTCCCTCAGCTCGCTCCCACCCCCAGCGCGGTGAGCAGCACCAGAACGACGGTGATCACGGCGAACAGGCCGTGGCCGCCGACCACCAGCACGGGGAAATGCCGTTCCGCCGGTTCCCGGCCCGGGATCGACACCGGAGCCGGTTCCGCGTCGGCAACGCGGGACGCCCGGTAGATCGGGAGCCAGCGCAGCAGCATCACGAAACCGAGCGCCGCCACCGGCACCAGGAAGCCGAAGGCGACCCAGGCCAGAGCGTCGGAATCGACGACGAGATAGATGATCCACAGCACCAGCCCGATCACGGCCAGCAGGAAATGGCCGAAGATGACGGGCGGGGGCAGGTGGCTGGTACGTGGTTCGCGCACACCGCCTTTGGCGATCCAGGTGCCGAGCAGGACGAAGCCACCCGTTGCGGTGAGCAGCCAGGTGATCAGTGCCGCGATGGCCATGACGAACTCCTGTCGTATGCGAGGGGATGGGGATTCAGCGGCGGAAACCCTCCGCCTGGGTGGACTCGTCGGCGACCCGGACGCCGTAGCGGTAAGCGAGCTTGCCGCCGAGATAGCCGGAGACCGACAACGTCGCCAGCGCGACCAGCGACAGCACCAGCGGGCCGATCGGCACCGCGCCGTCGGGCGAGCCGCGCCACCAGAAGTCCAGGGCGAACGCCGCGGTCACCGCCAGATTCAGGCTCAGGTGCGTCAACCCGATGCGGAAGGCCGTGGTTCCGGCCGGAATGGCCAGGAAATCCAGGAACCCGACGGTCGCCGCGGCCAGCGCGCCCAGCACGCCGATGGCGATCAGCCACCGCGCGCCGTACGCCAGCGCGTCCGGATCTCCCGCCACATGTGAGGCCAGGTCGAAGACCACGCTCGCCACCCACGCCCCGATGGGCACGGTGACCAGGATCGGATGGAACGGATGGCCGTAGGGCCCGGCCAGCGCCGCACTCACCGGACGCTTCGCCCGCTGGGGATCAGCGGTCATGACAACCTCCCAACCAGGTCGGACAGGGCTACTTGCCGCATACCCGTTCCCGCTCGGAGATCACGATCGGCGCTATCGTGAGTTCGCGTGACCAGCGCTTCCGAGCCGACCCCGACCGCCGCCCTGGCCGATCTGGCGGCCCTGGAGGACCCAAGGCCCGCGCCGTCGATGAGCGGCACGGCGACGACCACGGCGTCAACCTCACCAAGCTGCGTGCCCTCGCCATCGACATCGGCGAACGTCTCGAGGTGGGGGCTAGTCCATGGCTTTGCCGACGAACCAGAGGGTGAGGACGGCGCCCAGGGCGATGCCGGCGCCGTAGTGGCCGGGGGAGAGGGCGTAGGTGTAGGTGGATGCGGCGAGGATGACCGCGGCGGTGATGAAGAGCAGTCGCTTCACGTTTGGCTCCACAAGGCGGGATTCAACCGTATGAGGGGCGGGGACCGGCGCACCATGGGATGGGCGGCGTGGTGGCGGTGGTGGGGCGCCCGGGGGCGAGTCGGGGGGAATTGGGCAGGGGAGCGATGAATTCGGGGCCGGGACGCCGTCGTATCAGGTAAGCGCGCGAGACATTCGACTACTGATCGGCAAGGAGCACACTGATGCGCAAGGTAACGGCGGGACTGTTCATTTCGCTCGACGGAATCGTGGCGGAGCCCCAGGACTGGCACTTCCCGTACTTCAATGACGAGATGGGGGAAGCGGTTTCGGCTCAGATCGCCGGGGCGGACACCCTGGTGTTCGGGCGGGCCACCTATGAAGGGTTCGCGGGAGCATGGCCCGAGCGGGAGGCCGCGGGCGGCGAGGACGCCGGATTCGCGAAGGCGCTCGGCGATATGCGGAAAGTCGTGGTCTCGCACCAGGAGCTGGAGTTCACGTGGCGGAACTCCGAGCAGCTGCGCGGCGACCTGGTCGAGGGCGTCACGGCGCTCAAGGCGGAAGACGGCGGGGACATCGCGATGAGCGGATCGCCGTCGGTGGTGGTGCAGCTGCTCGCCGCCGGACTCGTGGACGAGCTGCATCTGCTGGTGCATCCGGTGGTGCTGCGCAACGGTGGTGTGCGGCTGTTCGACGAGGGGAATTCGGTTCCGCTGCGGTTGATCTCGGCCACGCCGTTCAAAACCGGGGTGGTGCACATGGTGTACGGGCCGGCCGAGGAGCCCGCGCCCGCGGGATACGCGGAGGCGGCGGGTCTCATCTCCTGATCACCCACCGACGCGAAAGCCGGTCCCGGGAACCGAACCCGGGACCGGCTTTTCGATGTCGAGCGGCCTACTTGCCGTAGGAGCCACCGGCCGAGCCGCTGGCCACCAGGCACAGCGGGTTGTTGACCATCAGCATCTGCGCCGAACCCGACGACGAACCGGTGAGCCCGGAATCGAGGGCGGGCGTGTTCGGCGGAGTCGCGGCGGGATCGCCCGAACCGCCCAGGCGCATGGACCGGCCGTCGGAGTTCGGATCCGCCGGGGCGCCCAGCAGATCCAGCACCGTCGGGGTGATGTCGGCCAGCGCGTAGCCGTTGTTCTGGGCGCCGGCGGTGAAGTCGGGGCCGCGCGCGATCACGAAACTCGCTGTCTCGTAGGCGCTCTGACCGCCGTGCCCGCCCTCGGGCTTGTGGCCGTGATCGGTGGTCACCAGGATCGTCCAGCGCTCGTCGGCGTGCGTGCGGGCCCGGTCGTCCACCGCCTTGGTGATATTGCCGACCAGCGTGTCCACCCGGCCGATGGCGTCACGGTAGGCCTGCGGCCACACCCCGCGCAGCGTGTGGCCGACGATGTCGACCTGATCGAGGTGGGTGAAGGTGAAATCGGCGCCGTCGTCGGTGATCGAGGACACCACCTTCGACGCCGCGACCGAATCCGCCGTCGTCTCACAGACTCCCGCGCCCGTCGGGTCGACCTGCGTCACCGACACCTTGTCGGCCGCCGGACTTCCGGTCCGCGCGATCATGCCGATCTTGTCCCAGGTGCCCAGCGACGCCGTCGCCAGACTCGGCTTGTAGCGCTCCAACTGCGTGAACACCGTCGGATACTGCGCGAAAGGCGTGGGGTTGCAGGTGGCGTCGTTGTCCTTGATGCCGTGCTTGGTGTCCCACACGCCGGTCAGCGCCGTCGCCCACGAGACGCAGGACATGGTGGTGTGCGGGGCGATCGAGGTCCGGGCCAGGGTGCCCTGCGCGGCCAGCAGGCCCAGGTTCGGCGCGTTCGCCGCCTGCACCTCGCTCCACAGGGTGCCGTCGATGCCGATCACCACGACCTTGTTCACCACGGGAGCGGCCGTCGCCGGGGCGGCCGACGCCAGCGGGAGTGCGGCCAGCGCGACGGCGGCCACCCATGCACGAGTTCCAGACATGCGCGGCAGGTTAGCGGGGGTTCGGCACTTCCGCAGCAAATTCGGACAATTGACCAAAAATGGTCCGCTGATAGTGAACGGCTACCGCCGCCGGCGGGCCCGCTGCTGCTCGATCGCCTCGAAACGCAACTGCAGACCGTCGGTGAAGGCCGACAGCGCCAATTCGAAACTCTCGGCATCGATTTCGTCGGCCTTGGCGCGCAGCAGGTGCGCCTGCTCGAGATGCGGGTAGCGGTCCCGATACACCTGCACGTCGTCGACGAAGCCGCGCGAGAAGGAACCCATGGTCGCGCCCATGACCAGATAGCGGGTGGCCGCGCCGATCATGGTGGCGTCGCGCGGCGGCCAGCCCGCGGCGACCAGACCGCCATGGACCGCGTCGGCGGCGCGCAGATTCTCGTCGCGGGTGCCGGGGCCCGCCGCCAGGTAGGCCACGAAGTTGGGGTGCCGGACCAGGGCGTCGCGATAGGAGTGCGCCCAGTGGGTGAGGCCGACCCGCCAGCCCTGATCGAACGCCGAGACGTCGACGCGGGCCATCAGACCGCCCGCGATGTCGTCGAGCACCGCGTCCTTGGTGGGGTAGTGGGTGTAGAGCGAGGCCGCCTGCACGCCCAGTTCGGCGGCCAGCTTGCGCATGGAGAGCTCGCCGAGCCCGTCACGGTCGATCAGGGTCAGGGCCGCGTCGCGAATGCGTTCGCGGCTCAGCAACGGCACTTTCGGCCGGGCCATCGGGCTCACCTCCTGCGGTCGATCGGCCGGTGCGACACCGGCGGACGTCGAATTTAACACCCGGTCCTTGATAAACCGAACACTGTTAGGATAACTTCGAGTCATAAACCTAACAACGTTTGGTTAGGAGCTATCGCAACCATGGACTTCGAACTCGGCGAGTCGCAGCGCGAACTACGCGAACTGGCCCGCGCCTGGGTCGACAAGGAAGTCGTCCCGTACGCCGCCGCGTGGGACCGGGCCGAATCGGTGGACACCGCCATCGTCGGCAAACTCGGCGACATGGGCTTCCTCGGCATCGAGATCCCCGAGGAGTACGGCGGCTCCGGCGGCACCGCCCTGGACTACTGCCTGCTGCTCGAGGAACTCGGCCGCGGCGACAGCTCGGTGCGCGGCATCGTGTCGGTGTCCCTGGGCCTGGTGTCGAAGTCGATCAAGACCTACGGGACCGAGGCGCAGAAACGGGAATGGCTGCCGCGGCTGTGCGCCGGGCAGGCGCTGGGCTGCTTCGGGCTCACCGAACCCGGCACCGGCTCGGACGCGGGCAGCCTGATCACCAAAGCCGTTGCCGACGGCGACGATTGGCTGCTGTCCGGCACCAAGATCTTCATCACCAACGGCACCTGGGCCGATGTCGCCATCATCTTCGCGCGCACCGGCGGGCCCGGACCCAAGGGCGTCACCGCGTTCCTGGTGCCCACGGACGCACCCGGTTTCACCCGCACCGAGATCAAGGGCAAGCTCGGGCTGCGCGGCCAGGCCACCGCCGAACTGGTTCTCGACCAGGTCCGGGTGCCCGACGCCAATCGGCTCGGTGACCTCGGCCAGGGCTTCAAGATCGCCATGGCCGCCCTCGACAAGGGCCGCATGGGTGTGGCCGCCGGATGCGTCGGCGTCGCGCGCGGCTGCCTCGAGGAGTCGGTGAAATACGCCGGGCAGCGCGAGCAGTTCGGCAAGCCGATCGCCGCGTATCAGCTGGTCCAGGAACTCATCTCGGACATCGCCGTCGACGTGGAGGCGGCGCGGCTGCTCACCTGGCGGGTCGCGGACCTGGTGGAGAAGGGCAAGCCGTTCGGCACCGAGGCCTCGGTCGCCAAACTCTTCGCCAGCGAGGCCGCGGTGAAGGCCGCCAACAATGCCATCCAGGTGTTCGGCGGCTACGGCTACATCGACGAGTACCCGGTCGCGAAGTACCTGCGCGACGCCCGTGTCCTCACCCTCTACGAGGGCACCAGCCAAATCCAGAAACTGCTCATCGGCCGCGCCCTCACCGGCGTGAACGCCTTCAACTGACCACTCACCCAGGGAGATACCCAAGATGTCGAAAGTCGCAGTCGTCACCGGCGCCGCCCGCGGAATCGGCGCGGGCACCGCGGCCCGCCTGGCCGCCGACGGATTCGCCGTCGCCATCGTCGATCTCGACGAAGCCGCCTGCAAGGACGCCGTGGACGCCATCGCCGCCGCGGGCGGGACCGCGATCGCGGTGGGCTGCAACGTCACCGACGAGGCCCAGGTCGCCGCCGCGTTCGAACGCGTCGCCGCGGAACTGGGCTCGGTGGACGTGCTGGTCAACAACGCCGGCGTGCTGCGCGACAACCTGCTGTTCAAGATGTCGGTCGACGACTGGGATCTGGTCATGTCCGTGCACCTCAAGGGCGCCTTCCTGTGCACCCGCGAGGCGCAGAAGTACATGGTGAAGCAGAAGTCCGGCAAGATCGTGAACACCTCCAGCGTGTCCGCGCTCGGCGCCCGCGGGCAGGCCAACTACTCGGCCGCCAAGATGGGCATCCAGGGCCTGACCCGCACGCTCGCCATGGAATTGGGGCCGTTCGGCATCAATGTGAACGCCGTCGCGCCCGGATTCATCGTCACCGAGATGACCGACGCCACCGCCGCCCGCGTCGGCGTCTCGCCCGAGGAGTTCCGCGCCGAGGCCGCCAAGATCACGCCGCTGCGCCGCGTGGGTGAGCCCGCCGACATCGCCAACGTGGTGTCGTTCCTGGTCTCCGACGACGCCTCGTTCGTCACCGGGCAGACCATCTACGTCGACGGCGGCCGTCGCCTCTAATCGCGAGAGAGATTTCCATGCAGAGAACAGTTTTCGACAAAGACCACGACGCCTTCCGCGAGACCGTGCGCGCCTTCATCGAATCGGAGGTCGTGCCGGTCTACGAGGAGTGGTACGCCGCCGGGATCGCGCCCCGCGACTTCTACTACAAGCTGGGCGAACTCGGCGTCTTCGGCATCGAGGTGCCCGAGGAGTACGGCGGCGCGGGCATCGAATCGTTCAAGTTCCAGGCCATTCTGATGGAGGAGTGCGCGCGGGCGGCGGTGTCGTTCGGCGGTTCCGGGGTGCACGTGGGTCTGTGCCTGCCCTACATCAAGAACCTGGCCACCGCGGAGCAGAAGCAGCGCTGGCTGCCCGGCTTCGTCACCGGCGAGATCATGTTCGCCATCGCCATGACCGAACCCGGCACCGGCTCCGACCTCGCCGGAATGCGCACCACGGCAAAGCTTTCCGAGGACGGCACGCACTACGTGCTGAACGGGTCCAAGACCTTCATCACCGGTGGTGTGCTCGCCGACCGGGTGATCGTGTGCGCCCGCACCGCCGCGCCCGCCGAGCACGATCGCCGCCACGGCATCTCGCTGTTCGTGGTGGACACCACGTCCGCCGGGTACAGTGTCGGCCGCAAGCTCGACAAGCTGGGCCTGAAGGTCTCCGACACCGCCGAACTCAACTTCACCGACGTGCGGGTGCCGGTCGAGGATCTGCTCGGCGAGGAGCACAAGGGCTTCTCCTACCTCGGCCAGAACCTCCCGCAGGAGCGGCTGTCCATCGCCGTCGGCGCGTACGCGCAGGCCAAATCCGCGATTCGGTTCGCCAAGGAATACACCCAGCAGCGCAATGTCTTCGGGCAGCCGGTCGCCAGCTTCCAGAACACCAAGTTCGAGCTCGCCGCCTGCCAGGCCGAGGTGGACGCCGCCGAAGCCGTGGTCGACCGGGCGCTGGAAGCCCTCGACGCCGGCACCCTGACCGCCGCGGACGCCGCGTCGGCCAAGCTGTTCTGCACCGAGGTCGCCCACCGGGTCATCGACCGCTGCCTGCAGCTGCACGGCGGGTACGGGTTCATCAATGAATACCCGGTCGCCCGCCTCTACGCCGACAACCGCGTCAACCGGATCTACGGCGGCACCAGCGAAGTCATGAAGATGATCATCGCGAAGGACATGGGGCTGTAGATGAACGCGACCCTGTCCCTGGCCAGCATCCTCGCCGAACCGGCGTGGCGGCGGCCCGACCAACTCGCCCTCATCGAGGGCGAACAGCGCATCACCTTCCGCGAACTGTGGCGGCAGGCGCGCGAACAGGCCGGGGCCCTCATCGAACTCGGGGTCCGGCCGGGGGACCGGGTCGCGCTCATGGGACCCAATACCGCGGACTTCCCGCGCGCGTACTTCGCCATCCTGGCGGCGGGCGCGATCGTGGTGCCGGTGCATCTGCTGCTCACCGCCGACGAGGCCGAATACGTGCTGCGCGACAGCGGGGCCACGGTGATGGTGTGCCATCCGATGGTCGAGGCCGTCGGCCAGGAGGCGGCGAGCCGCGCCGGAATCCCCTGCGTGAACCCGAAAGAGCTGACCGGGGAAGCGATCCCGGCGTTCGTGGCCCGCAGTCCGCTCGACACCGCCGTCGTGTTCTACACCAGCGGCACCACCGGCCGCCCCAAAGGCGCGGAACTCAGCCACCTCAATATGGTCATGTGCGCGACGGTCAACGCCTTCGACGCCAACGAGGTCAAACGTGAGGACATCGCGCTGGGCGCGCTGCCGCTGTTCCACGTGTTCGGGCAGACCGTGTCCATGAACTCGCACTGGCGGCTCGGCGCGACCCTGGTCCTCATGCCGAGATTCGATGCGGCACAGGCCATCGAGCTCATGGTCGCCGAGAACGTCAACACCTTCCACGGCGTGCCCACCATGTACCACGGGCTGCTCGAGGCCGCGGCGACCGCGACCACGCTGCCCGCGCTGCGGCTGTGCATCAGCGGCGGCGCGGCCATGCCGCCGGTCATCATCGAAGAGTTCGAGAAGGTGTTCGGCGCGCACATCCTCGAGGGCTACGGGTTGTCCGAAACCTCGCCCACCGCAACGGTGAACCAGCCGCTGCTCGGCCCCGAGACCGGCACCGTCGGGCACCCGGTGTGGGGCGTCGACGTCGAGATCGCCGACGCCGCCGTCCGCGAACGCATCGACCTGCAACCCGCCGGCACCATCGGCGAGGTCGTGATCCGCGGCCACAATGTGTTCGGCGGCTACACCGGACGACCCGACGCCACCGCGGAAGTCATGGTGGACGGCTGGTTCCGCACCGGCGACCTCGGCGTCAAGGACGAGGACGGCTACCTGCGGATCGTGGACCGGATCAAGGAGATGATCATCCGCGGCGGGTTCAACGTGTACCCGACCGAGGTCGAGGCCGCGCTGCTGCGGCACCCGGACATCTCGCAGGTCGCGGTGATCGGGGTACCGGACGAGAACTACGGCGAGGAGATCCTCGCGGTCGTCGTGCCGTCGGGACCACTCACCGCCGAGGACGTCATCGAGTACGCGAAAGAGCATGTGGCCCGGTACAAGTACCCGCGTCGCGTCGAGTTCGTCACCGAGTTGCCGATGGGGCCGACCCACAAGATCCTCAAGCGCGAATTGAAGCAGCGATACCTCTGAAGGGCAGGACCATGATCGACTTCAGCGACTTCGACGCACTGCGGGCCGCCGCCGGAACCGAACTCGGTGTCAGCGACTGGATCACCGTCGACCAGCAGCGCATCGACACCTTCGCCGACGCCACCGACGACCACCAGTGGATCCACGTCGACGCCGCCCGCGCCGCCGCCGGACCCTACGGGCGCACCATCGCCCACGGGTTCCTCACCTTGTCGCTGGTGGTGCCGATGACCGGGCAGATCATGACCGTCAGCGCGGCGAACATGGCGATCAACTACGGGCTCGACAAGGTTCGCTTCATCAATCCGGTGCTGGTCGACAGCCGCATTCGCGGACGGCTCACCCTCGACACCGTCACCGATATTCCCGGCGGTGTGCAGGCCGTGCGCACCATGACCGTCGAGATCGAGGGCGCGGACAAGCCCGCCTGCGTCGCCGAGAGCATCGCCCGCTACCTCGCCTGAGCCCATCGCACGCCGAAGGCCCGCCGATCGAATCGATCGGCGGGCCTTCGAGTTCCGTACCGGCCTACTTCGCGCCCGGCCCGAACGGCTGCGCCGACAGCGGCGCGGAATCCGGGGTCAGGGTGGCCACCACCGAGATTCCGGCAGCCCGGAAATTCGTCAGCGCCCGCGCGATGTGATCGGCGGAGGTGATCAGGATCGCGGCGTGCGCGCCGATGACATCCATCAGATGCGCCGAGAAGGCGGCGTTCTGGACCGTCGAATTCGCCTTGGTCTCGGTGTGGATGCGATTGCGGTCGATGCCGCGCTCGACCAGCCAGTCGGCCATGGCATCGGCCTCGGTGACGCCGTTCTGCGGATTGCCGCCGGTCACGATGACCGGGGCTTGCGGCGACAGCAGCGCCGAGACGTAGCCCGCGGAGAGGCGGGCCATGAGCTCCGGGCGCATCTGGCCGTCGGCGAGCAGGCCGTAGCCGAGCACCACGATCGCGGTGTCGGGGGTGAACAGCGCGGGCAGATCCAGGCCCGGCAGATCCATGCCCGGAATATTGATCGACTTGACCGCGTCGAAGGCCTCCGGCAGGTCCTGGGACAGGCCGAACACCGGATCGACCTGCGGCGGCCGGTCCGCCGAGTCGCCCGGTATTAGCCGGGTCTCCGAGGCGACCTGTTGCGGCGCCTCCCACTCGGCCGATGGCTGGGTGCCCGAGTCTGCGAGCGGCGGGGCGGGTGAATCGGCGGGAGGCGGGTTCACCGCCTCGGCGTGCGCCGGGGTCGACACCGCCGCCAGGGCGACGACCGTCGCTCCGGGGAGCAGCGCCTGTAAGGTTTTGGTGCGCAAGGTGTTCGGTGTCTGCCGATGATGTCGGCCGGGCGGGGTGCGCCGCAGCTGCGGAACAACCCACTGCCATTGGCTCGCGGACGAGACGCGGCGGTGTCTGCCTGATTCGAGCATCGCAACCCCCTAGGTAGCCGGGATGTGACTACCGGTCGGTTCACAATCTACCGATTCATGATCGCGTGGGATCGCGCCGCGCGGAGGCGAATTGGTGAAATCCAGATTCACTTTTCGCGCCAGACCCCTCTTTCCGGGGGTGACCGGCCTCACACGCGAGGCGATGTCACACCTGTGCGGGCCACATCGTCAACCTCATGAAGCCAACGAACACCCACCAGAAAAGAGAGAACGATGACCCGCTTCGCCCTGTACGAGAACGAGATCGCCGCCAAGTTCAGCAAGCGCATCGTCACCGCCGCCCGCGTCATCGACGACTCCAGCCTCCCCAAGGCCACCCAGGAACTCGTCAAGATCCGCGCCTCGCAGATCAACAACTGCGGCATGTGCCTGGACATGCACACCAAGGACGCCGCCCACGCCGGTGAGACCCCCGTCCGCCTGGCCATGATCGCGGCCTGGCGCGAATCCACCGTCTTCACCGACCCCGAGCGCGCCGCCCTGGCCCTCACCGAGGAAGGCACCCGCCTGGCCGACACCTCCACCGCCATCTCCGACGACACCTGGGCCCAGGTCCGCAAGCACTACGACGACGACCAGATCGGCGCCCTGATCTCCCTCATCGCCACCATCAACGCCTGGAACCGCCTCAACGTCATCTCCGGGCAACTGGGCGGCGAATACACCCCCGGCCAGTGGTGACCGCCCACCCGCCGCGGAAATTCGATACCGATTTCCGCGGCGGGCGGTTACTGTCCTTGTCGCCACCGACGCCCTGGCGCGCAGGACGTGGGGTGGTCCAGCCGGTGTGATGGCAGAAGTCGCGGGTTCGAATCCCGCCACTGGCGCAAGGAGTTTCAGGGGGCTCCGTGTCCACTCGACGCGGTCCACAGACTATCGAGCGGGAGCACCAGGCTGCCTTCCTCATGGCGGTAGGCGTGTGGGCCGGTGTAGAGGATGATCGAGGTCGTCAGGCGGTTGCCGAGTTTGGTTCGGAGCGCGCGGATGCCGCGGAGATCTTCGCCGTGGATTCGGGTTCCGGCCTTGAACTCGAACGCGATCACGCAGCCGTCGTCCGCCTCCACCACGAGGTCGACTTCATCACCGGTACCGGTGCGGAAGTGGCCGACCGTGACCGGGGCATCCCACCAGCTGAGTTGTTTGAGAATCTCTCCGACCGCGAAGGTTTCGGTGAGATGGCCGTATTGGGTGAGGACTGCTGGATCTGCCGCGGCGATCTTGCCCGGTGTCAGGCCGAGCAGCCAGGCCGCGACGCCGGAATCGACGACATGCAGCTTCGGCTGGCGGGCAATCCGTGAGCCAAGGGTGGTTCCCCAGGCTGGCAGTCGGTGGACGAGGAAGACGGCTTCGAGCAGCCGGACATAGTTCTCGGCGCTGGACTTCTCCATGCCGATGTTCTGTGCTGCCGTGGAGATGTTGAGCACCTGCGCGGTGCGGGCGGCGAGCTGCTCGAGCAGACGTGGCAGCATCTCTCGTTGGCGAACGCGGCTGAGTTCGATCACATCCCGTTCGAGGACGAGCTCGAGGTAGTTCGCGAACCATCGGTTTCGTGATCGTCCCGGCGGGCGGCGCAGGGCGACCGGCATGCCGCCGGAGGTGATCCGGCGTGCGTACTCGTCCCGGCTGGTATCGGATGTGAAGCCGCTGAAGTCCGGCAGGTCGCCCTCCAGGAGGCTGCGAATCAAACCCTCTCGTGTGCCGGCGATTTCGCCCTGGGACAAGGGTAGGACGTCGAGGATGTCGACTCGGCCGGTCAATGACTGGCCGGCCTGGGGGAGCGTTGAATAGCGAGTGGACCCTGCGAGTACGTACCGTCCCGGCCGCAGGTCGCGGTTGAGTTCGGCCTTGATCGCATCGAGTAGTTCCGGGACAAGCTGATACTCGTCGATCAGCACCAAGTCGTCTCCCCCGGCGAATCGCCCCGGGTCGTTGCGGACCGCGGCCCGGGTCGCTGGATCATCACAGTCGATGACCTTCCGATTGGTGGCGGCCGCGAGGTGCGCCAACAGGGTGCTCTTGCCGACAGTGCGAGGTCCATTGAGAACGACAACGGGCTCCTCGGCGACCCGAGCCTGAAGCACGTTGCAGAGCCGACGAGGCGCGATTCCTGTGAGCAGGACATCCATGCCGTTACTATGCACTACAAGGCGGCTTTCCGGGGTAATATTTTCCGCATTTACACACTGATTTCTTCCGCGTTTTCACGCAGGATTCCTCCGTATCTGCGGAACATCGTCTCCGCACCTGCACCACTGTGATTCGTGGATACGGCAGGTTTGGATGGCTTCCGGTGTCGTGCCCGCCACCGCAATTGGGCGCAGCAGCTCGTTCGCCTCGGCTGGAATGCGCGGCCATGCAGACGGATTCGATGGAATGCGCTGTCGGAAGCTGACGGGGCTCGAAGTCGTGACATGAGCTGCGACGAGAGCCTCGGCGCGGACAGCCTTCTCCCACCTGCCCTCCACCCATGGCTCGAAGCCATACAAGTCGATCAGCAGAAGCAGAGCTCGTGACCTTCGGGTCACGACCGAGAAGATCTCTGGCCCAGCGGATTCGAGCGCCTCGAGATTCGGAGACTCGCCCTCCACCAGGATCTGGCTGACAACCTCAGCGATAGCGCGGGACCAATCTTTCTCGCTGCGCTACATGATCGCCGCAACCGCGGCGTCGCGGAAGGCATTGCGGATTTCGCGCTTGGACGGCAGGTGCTTGCCCTTCGATGCGGCGATGTCGCGCTGCATCATCCGGTACTGCCACACCGTGAGGATGAAGTCCTCATCAGGAGACAGCTCGAGCTTCTTCTGCACCTGCACCGCGTCCATGCGCTCGACATCAGCGATCGAGCCTGCCAGGAAGTAGCGGTTCCGAGTACACCGGTCGCGGTTCGCATCCCGCGACCGGTGCAAGAGAATTCGGGGAGTCCGTCAGTCGGTGAAGGCGGCGCGGTGTGCCTCGCACCATGCCGCGAAGGTGTGTGGCGGGCGGCCGAGCAGTTCGGTGACGGTGTCGGACCGGGCGTCGGCGCGATTTGCTCGCAGTAGTGCGAAGCCTTCGAGGATGGCGGCGGCCAGGGCCGGGGGAGCGCCGTGGGGGTATCGGGCGGCAATCGCCTCCTCGGGTGTCGTCGTCTCGCGAATCTTGATGTCCCGGTTCAGGATTCGGGCGAGGATCGTGACCTGTTCGGCGGCGGTCAGGGGGTCCGGGCCGGTGAGGTGGTAAGCCTGCCCGGTGTGGCCGGGCTCGGTCAGGCAGCGGGCCGCGACCTCCGCGATGTCGGCCGGGTCGATGGGGGCGAAACGGCCGGGGCCCGAGGGGTCCAGGATCGGGTCGCCGGAGCGGAGATGGGGGATCCACTCCAGGGCATTGGACATGTAGCCGCCGGGGCGCAGGATCGTGGCGGGAATTCCGGTGTCGCGCACCAGGTTCTCGCGGTCGCGGTGCCAGGTGCCCATGGCGGGCAGGGGGTCGATCAGGACGTGGGCCGAGGAGATGAGGACGATTCGCTGCACGTCCGCTCGTTCGGCGGCGCGCAGCAGGGTGCGGGTGTGGTCGAGGCCGATGCCGGGGACCAGGAGGAACAGGGCGGTGACTCCGGACATGGCACGGTCCACGCTCGCGGGGTCGTCGAGATCGCCGAGCGCGGCCTCGGCGCGGGCGGGCAGGGTCGAGGCACGGGCCCGATCGCGTACCAGGGCGCGGAAATCGGTGTCGCGGGAATCGAGGATGCGGGTGAGTTCGCGGCCGATGTTCCCGGTCGCTCCGGTCAGCAGTAGCATGGCTTCTCCAGATCGTTAGCCGTCTATTGAAAAACGTTAGACGGCTAACGATCGAACGTCAACGCCACTCTGTGAAGGAGGCTTCGTGGCCGCCGGCGATTCAGTCGAATTTCTCGATCTGCACGGGCTCACCTCGAAAGTGCTGCGCGCCCTGGCTGATCGGGATATGCGGCGCCTCGGGCTGCATCTCGGGCAGAACCATGTGCTGGCCGCGCTGTGGGAACAGGACGGGCGGACGCCGGGGGAGATGGCCGCGGCGCTGAACGTCACGACGCCGACCGTGGTCAAGATGGCCACCCGGATGGCCGCGGCCGGACTGCTCACGCGCCGGCGGGACGACAAGGACAACCGGCTGGTCCGGCTCTGGCTCACCGATCACGGCCGCGAACTGCGCGAACCCGTCGAGGCCGGTCGGAAGGCGCTGTCGGACAAGGTCACCGCCGACCTCACCGCCGACGAACGCGAACACCTGATGTCCGCGCTCGCCAAGATCCACCGCGCCGCCGCCGACCTGCTCGGCGAACCACTAGAGTTGGGCACATGATTACCGCGATCGTGTTGATCTCCGCCGAACCGGATCGGATTCCGGAGACCGCGCAGGAACTGGCCGACATCAAGGGGGTGACCGAGGTCTATTCGTGCGCGGGGGATGTGGACCTGATCGCCAAGGTCCGGGTCCGTGACCACGAGGAGATCGCCGACGTCGTCACCGGGCACATCAACAAGACGCCCGGCGTGCTGCGCACCGCCACCCACATCGCGTTCAAGTCCTACTCGCGCGCGGACGTGGAAGCCGGATTCTCGATCGGCGAATAGCCGCCCGGATCAGCGGGTCAGCACCGACGCGCCCAGCGCCCGGCCGCTCTGACCCGGTTCGATCACGTGCGTGACCCCGCCCTTGCAGCCCGGCAGCAGGTAGACGCTGGCCGGCCGCCCGGTCGCATTGGCGACATGGAGTCGATGCGGCCAGTGGTGGACGGTCACGCAATCGGACGGCACGCCGTAGCTGCGGCCGTCCACCGACAGCGCGTCGGGATCGGTGGACTCGGCCCGAGCCGAGGGATGAGCGGCGCTCACCGAGACTCCGAGGCCCAGAAGCACGACCACCAGGCCGGGTAGCACCACCGCGTATCGCATAGCCGAACTGTAACGCCGCCGCGGGCGGCCGAACGACCACGCGGCGCCGCGGGCCCCGAACTCCCAGGACACTCTGAGCAATCCGCCCAGGGAAAGGCAGGAACCCATGTTCGTGAAAGTCTGCGGACTGACCACCGAAGAACAGATCGACTGGGCCGTCGACCTCGGCTACACCGCCATCGGCGTGGTCGGCACCACCAAGAGCAAACGGTACGTCGAACCCGCGCGGGCCCGCGAACTCGCCGCCTACGCGCGCGGCCGGATCGAATCCTTCGTGGTCGCCTTCGACAAGAGCGAAGTCGACGAGGTGATCGACGACTTCGACATCATCCAGGTCTACCACTGGACCGACCTGCCGAACCTGGCCTACTGCTCGGCCGAGCGGCCCGAACCCGGCCAGAGCTGCCGGTACTTCTTCTACGACGCCAGCCACGGCTCCGGCGTCTTCGCCGCATTCCCCGACTGGCTCGAGCAAGCCCCCGGTCAGGTGGTGCTGGCGGGCGGGCTGACCCCCGACAATGTCGCCGAGGTCATCGCCACCCACCGGCCCTTCGGCGTCGACGTGTCCAGCTCCCTCGAAACCGCGCCCGGCATCAAGAGTTTCGATGCCATGCGCCGGTTCATCGAGGCCACGAAAGCCGGCTAGTCCGCGCCGAGCTCGTTGGAGACGGTCACCCAGCGCTCCAGCAGCGCGGTGGCCGCACCCGAATCCACCGTCTCCGCCACCCGCTTGAGGGCCTCGGCCAGCTTGCCGTGCAGATCGGCGTGCACATCGTCGGCGGTCAGGTCGAACGCGACCAGCGCGGCCGCCGAGTTCAACAGCACCGCGTCCCGCACCGGACCCGGCTCCCCGGCGAACATCGCCCGCGCGATCGCCGCGTTCATCACCGCGTCGCCGCCCTTCAACGCCGACGGATCCACCCGCTCGATGCCGAGAGTCGTTGGGTCGATGGTGGTTTCGTGCAGCTTGCCGCCCGCCACCACCCACACGTCGGAGGTGTCGGCGGTGGTGATCTCGTCCAGGCCGTCATTGCCGCGCACCACCAGGGCCGAGGCCCCGCGCTCGGCGAACACGCCCGCGATCACCGGCACCAGCTCCCGGAACGCACAGCCGATCAGGCCCGCGCCCGGCTGCGCCGGATTGGTCAGCGGGCCCAGGATATTGAAGACCGTCGGAATCCCGATCTCGCCGCGCGCCTGCGAGGCGAACCGCAGCGACGGATGGAACACCGGCGCGAAACAGAAACCGATCCCGGTCCGCCGCACACACTCCTCGACCGACTCCGGGCCCAGGGCGATCTTCACGCCCAGCGCCTCCAGCACATCCGCGCCGCCGCTCTTGGAGGAGGCCGCGCGATTGCCGTGCTTGATCACCGGAACCCCGGAGGCCGCCACCACGATCGAGGACATGGTGGAGATGTTCACGCTGCCCGACCGGTCGCCGCCGGTGCCGACGATGTCCACCGCCGCGCCGTCGTGGCGCACCCGGCGCGCGTGCGCGAGCATGCCCCCGGCCAGACCGTTCAACTCCGACGGGGTCGGGCCCTTCATCTTCAGGGCCACACCGAAGGCGGCGATCTGCGCCGAGGTGGCGTTATCGGTGAAGATCTCGTTCATCGCCCACGCGGCCTCGTCCGAGGACAGGTCGTTGCCGTCGGTGAGGATGCCGAGAACTTCTCGCCAGCTGCGCGCGCTCATTGCCTTCTCTTCCCGTTGCCGGATGCCCGGACACCAGTGTGGTTCGGAGGCAAGCCTAGTGCCGGGAACCCGACTCCCGGGACTCTCCGGGTGCTTCGCCCCCGAACCCCGACTATCGGGGCCGTTCGGCGGGTTGCAGGGCGTCCCAGCCCAGAGCGTCGCCGTCGTGACGCTGGGCCAGGCCCGCCATCCGGGAACGCTCCTGGGAGCAGTGCACGGCGTCGAGGATCTGCACGCGCTGCAAGACCAGCTTCGCGGGGTCCGCGGCGGAGACCGAGGCGGTTTCATAGCCGCCCTGCGCGGCAATGACTTGCACCGCATTCACCTGGGCCGCGGGCAGGCGCAAATGGTGCCTGAGCACCACCGGCTGATCCGCCGTCCAGTCCAAGGCCTTGCCGAGGGCCGCCGAGCACGCCTCCGCGTCATCGAAACTCGATGCCACCACCACCAGATCCGGGCGCGCCGGATCCAGTTGTGTTGCGCCGCCGCGCCCTCGCCACCGCCGCCACCACGACTTCACGTCGACTCCCTCTCGCGGGCCCCGAAAAGGGGCCTCAGCTTCCTCTTACCTGCGCAATCTAGGCTCTGCGGGGACACGCCGGGGACCCGGCGAGAGCCATGCTCGCCCTGGGCTTTCCGACACGTACGACAAAGTTTCGTACCCGCCTACGCCTGTCGTACTACGACAAGTCATACTTACCGGCGTGACGACCGCAGTAGGGACCCCAGGATCGGCCATTACCCAGCGTGTGCATTCGCTGAACCGGCCCAACATGGTCAGCGTCGGTACCATCATCTGGCTGTCGAGCGAGCTGATGTTCTTCGCCGGCCTGTTCGCCATGTACTTCGTTGCTCGTGCCCAGGCACACGGCGTCTGGCCGCCGGAGCCGACCGAGCTGAACCTGAAGCTGGCCGTGCCGGTGACCACGGTGCTGGTGCTGTCCTCCTTCACCTGCCAGATGGGCGTTTTCGCCGCGGAGAAGGGCGACGTGTTCGGCCTGCGCCGTTGGTACCTGCTCACCTTCATCATGGGCGCGATCTTCGTGGGCGGCCAGGGCTACGAGTACACCAACCTCGTCAAAGAGGGCACCACGATCTCCAGCTCGGTGTACGGCTCGGTGTTCTACATCACCACCGGCTTCCACGGTCTGCACGTCATCGGCGGTCTCATCGCGTTCATCTTCCTGCTGGTGCGCACCAAGCTCAGCAAGTTCACCCCGGCGCAGGCCACCGCGGCGATCGTCGTGTCGTACTACTGGCACTTCGTCGACATCGTCTGGATCGGCCTCTTCGCGACGATCTACTTCGTCCGCTAACAACGGACACGCCGAGCACGGCACCCACCCCCCTGAGCCTGCCCGCCATCGGCAACCCAAACTTGTACAAGTCGGTTCCGTCTACTCCAAAGGGACACAGATGAGTTCATCTCCCCCGTCAGCGCCAGATCCCGAGGGGATCGGCCAGGCCACCAAGACCCGCAAGCAGCGCCGCATTCGCCGGAAGCTGGCCGGCGGGCTGGTCCTCCTGATGGGCCTCGTCGGAGCCGGCTTCGCGGCATCGGCCCTGACCCCGCAGGCTCAGGTGGCGACCGCGCACGAGGATCAGTCCGCGCTGATCCGCGAGGGCAAGCAGATCTACGACACCTCCTGCGTCACCTGCCACGGTGTCAACCTGCAGGGTGTCCCGGATCGCGGCCCCAGCCTGATCGGCGTCGGTGAGGCCGCGGTCTACTTCCAGGTCTCCTCCGGCCGCATGCCCGCCGCCCGCAACGAGGCGCAGATCGTGCGCAAGCCGGCGAAGTTCGACGCGCACCAGACCGACGCGATCAGCGCCTACGTCCAGGCCAACGGCGGCGGCCCGACCGTCGTGCGCGACGCCAACGGCGAGGTCGCCCAGGAATCCCTCATCGAGGGCCGCGACCTCGGCCGCGGTGGCGAGCTGTTCCGCCTGAACTGCGCCTCCTGCCACAACTTCACCGGCAAGGGCGGCGCGCTGTCCTCCGGCAAGTTCGCGCCCCCGCTGGAAGAAGCCAGCGAGCAGCAGATCTACCTGGCCATGCTGACCGGCCCGCAGAACATGCCCAAGTTCTCCGACCGGCAGCTGACGCCGGACGAGAAGAAGGACATCGTCGCGTACATCAAGGACCGCATGGAGACCAAGTCCGAGGGCGGCTACGGCCTCGGTGGCTTCGGTCCCGCGACCGAGGGCCTGGCGATCTGGGTCGTCGGCATCGTGGCCCTGGTCGGCTCCGCGATGTGGATCGGTTCCCGGTCATGAGTGAACAGGAGCGAAACAGCATGGGGGACAACCCCACCGAACCCACCGACGAGCAGCTCGACGCCATGTCGCGGGACGAGCTGGTCAAGCTCGGCACCGAGCTCGACGGCGTCGACGTCGCCTACCGCGCCCCCCGCTGGCCGGTCGAGGGCACCCGGGCCGAGAAGCGCGCCGAGCGTCGCGTGGCCCTGTGGTTCGGCATCTCCGCGCTCGCGGGTGCCGCTCTGATCGGCGTCTTCCTGTTCTGGCCCTGGGAGTACAAGGGCCGCAACCAGGACGGCAACGGGATGTACACCCTCACCACCCCGCTCTACGGCCTGACCCTCGGCATCGCCGTGCTGGCCGTCGGTGTGGCGATCGTGCTGATCCGCAAGCACTTCATCCCCGCCGAGATCTCCATCCAGGACCGCCACGACGGCCCGTCCTCGGAGGTCAACCGGCGCACCCTGGTCGCGCAGCTGCAGGACGCCGCCGACACCTCCACCCTGGGCCGCCGCAAGCTCATCACCCGCACCGCGGGCCTGGGCGCGGGCCTGGTCGGCGTCGGCGCGCTGTTCCTGTTCGTCGGCGGCATGATCAAGAACCCGTGGGCCAAGCGCGACAAGTCGCCGCTGTGGGTCTCGGGCTGGACCCCGGACTACCCCGGCGAGACCGTCTTCCTGCGCCGTGACACCGGCCGCCCCGAGGACATCGTCCTGGTCAAGCCGGAGGACCTCGACGGCGGCGCCATGGAAACCGTCTTCCCCTGGAAGGAATCCTGGCGCGGAGACGAGCACGCGACCCTGCAGTCGCTGCGCGGAATCCGCAACGCGGTCATGCTGATCCGTCTGCGCCCGCACGACGCCCAGACCGCGATCAAGCGCAAGGGCCAGGAGAGCTTCAACTACGGCGACTACTTCGCCTACTCGAAGATCTGTACTCACCTCGGCTGCCCCACCTCACTGTTCGAGCAGCAGACCAACCGGATCCTGTGCCCCTGCCACCAGTCGCAGTTCTCCGCGACCGAGTGGGGTAAGCCGGTCTTCGGTCCCGCCGCCCGCGCGTTGCCGCAGCTGCCGATCACCGTCAATGCCGATGGCTACCTGGTCGCCGCCGGCGACTTCATCGAGCCGCTCGGCCCGGCCTTCTGGGAGCGTCGTTCATGAGCCCTAGCAAAGCGGCCGTCCAGGCCAACGAAATGGACGAGCGCTACCACATGGCTGCGTTCGCCAAGCGATCGATCAACAAGGTCTTCCCGACCCACTGGTCGTTCCTGCTCGGTGAGATCGCGCTGTATGCGTTCATCATCCTGCTGCTGTCGGGTATCTACCTGACGCTGTACTTCGACCCGTCCATGAGCGAGACCGTCTACCAGGGCGCCTACCAGCCCCTGCGCGGTGTCACCATGTCGCGGGCCTACGAGACCGCGCTGAACATCTCCTTCGAGGTGCGCGGCGGTCTGTTCGTGCGCCAGGTGCACCACTGGGCGGCGCTGCTGTTCGCGGCGTCGATCATCATCCACCTGTTCCGCATCTTCTTCACCGGCGCGTTCCGCAAGCCGCGTGAGGCCAACTGGGTGATCGGCTCGCTGCTGCTCATCCTGGCCATGTTCGAGGGCTTCTTCGGCTACTCGATCCCCGACGACCTGCTGTCGGGCACCGGTCTGCGCGCCGCCTTCGGTGGTATCACCATGGGCGTGCCGGTCATCGGCACCTGGATGCACTGGCTGATCTTCGCCGGCGACTTCCCGGGCACCATCATCATTCCGCGCCTCTACATCGCGCACGTGCTGCTGCTGCCGGGCATCATCCTGGCGCTCATCGCCGCGCACGTCGCGCTGGTCTGGTACCAGAAGCACACCCAGTTCCCCGGACCGGGCCGCACCGAGAAGAACGTCGTCGGCGCCCGCATCATCCCGGTGTTCGCCGCCGACCAGGGCGCGTTCTTCGCGCTCACCCTCGGCATCGTCGCGATCATGGGTGGCGTCTTCCAGATCAACCCGATCTGGAACCTGGGTCCCTACAACCCGTCTCAGGTCTCCGCGGGTTCGCAGCCGGACTTCTACATGATGTGGACCGACGGCATGGCGCGTCTCATGCCGCCGTGGGAGCTGTACCTGGGCCGCTACACGGTCCCGGCGCCGTTCTGGGTCGCCCTGATCATGGGTCTGGTGTTCACCGTGCTGATCGCCTACCCGTGGATCGAGAAGCGCCTCACCGGCGACACCGCTCGCCACAACCTGCTGCAGCGTCCGCGCGACGTGCCGGTCCGCACCGCCATCGGTGCCATGGCCATCGCGTTCTACATGGTGCTGACCCTGGCGTGTGTCAACGACATCCTGTCGCTGAAGTTCGACATCTCGCTGAACGCCACCACCTGGTTCTTCCGCATCGCGCTGCTGCTGGCCCCGCCGCTGGCGTACTTCGTGGCCTACCGCTTCTGCATCGGCCTGCAGCGGTCCGACCGCGCGGTGCTCGAGCACGGCATCGAGACCGGTGTCATCAAGCGGCTGCCGCACGGTGAGTACATCGAGGTCCACCAGCCCCTCGGCCCGGTCGACTCGCACGGCCACCCGGTCCCGCTGGAGTACCAGGGCGCCCCGGTGCCCAAGAAGATGGCCAAGCTCGGTTCCGCCGGCAAGCCCGGCACCGGCTCGTTCATGCGTCCCGACCCCGCGTCGGAGCAGGCGGAGAACGTCGCCATCGCCCACGAGGAAGAGCACAAGATGCTCTCCGTGCTGGAAGCGGCCCAGAACGCCGCCTCCGGCAAGCAGACCGATCACTGATCGGATCGTCACCAGGGAAGGCCCCGAGTCGAATTCGACTCGGGGCCTTCCCCGTTACTAGGGCTTGGTCCAGATCAGGGAGAAGCGCCACAGGACGTGGCGGCGGTAGCGGACGCCGGGCAGGAGTTCGGCTGCGGTGCGGCGGGTTTCCGGGTAGGTCTGGGGCGGAGGCCAGACGACGGGGGAGGGGTGGGCCCACTGGACCCGGTTGAGACGGTCCTTGACGCTGGTGAGGAGGGCGGCGGCCTCCCAGGGGAGATCGGCGGGAAACGTGCTGCGGGCCATGCCGATCACGGCCAGGGTGCCGCCGGGACGGAGCAGGGTCCGCATGCGGGTGAGGGCCTCGACGGTGTCTATGTGGTGCAGGGCGGCGACGGAGACGATGCCGTCGAAGGACTCCGGCGGGAAGGGGTGGGCGAGGAAGTCGGCCTCGAGGTAGGTGATGTCGTCGTCGGGGGACTGCTCGCGGGCCAGGGCGATGCTCGCGGGATCGGGGTCGATGCCGGTGACCGTCGCGCCCGATCGGCGGATTCGCCTGGCCAGCATGCCTTCCCCGCACCCGACATCCAGGACGTTCTCGGCGCCGGAGACCGCGTCGGCCAGCAGCGGGTGGTACTCGATGTTGTGGTTCCAGCGCTCGGCGTCGGGCACGTACATCACGCCATTCTGGCAGCGATGGGGTGCGGCGGCCCGTCAGTCCGATGCGTCGAGGGTCGAGCGTGCGGCCTCGGCGCGGTCGACCCAGTCGAGCCAGGGGCCCGCGCCGAGGCGGGGTTCGCCGTAGCCGTCGGTGGTGCGGACGATGCGGGTGCCGGGCTGTTCGAGCCAGCGGACCAGCAGGCCCGCCTCCTCCGGGAGGGCGCCACGCAGCGGGGGGAAGGCGGGGGTGTCGCCGGAGTCCGGGAGCGGTTGGGGGAGGACGGTTTCGGCGGCGGCCGCGAGGCGGTCGACCACGGCCATAGGGGAGATGCCGCGGACCGCTGTGCCCGCGGCGGCCAGGCGGGCGTGGCGGATGATCGCGAACTGCCAGCCACCGGCGCCGTCGGGGTGGGCGGCAATCAGCTCGGGGATGGCGGCCAGGGCGGTGAGGCGCTGGGTGCGGCGCAGGGCGCGGACCACCGCGACGGTGCGGTCCCGGAGGCGGGCCGCGGCCTCGAAATGTTCTGCGGTGGAAAGGGTTTCGAGTCTCGCGGCGATGGCGTGCAGCAGTGCGTCGTCCACGCCGGTGAACAGGGCGCGGATGGCGGCGGGGGTCGGTTCGTACTCCTCTATATATAGGGGGCTGTTCTCGGTGGCCGCGGGGCAACCGCCGACGATGGCGGGCTGGCAATCGTGGCGGCCCGTCCGCGGGATGCGGGTGGTGCAGGTGCGCAGGCCCGACTGCTCGGCGAGGGTGGCCGCGATCTCCTGGGCGTCGGTGCGGGAGGTGAACGGGCCCAGCGCATCCCGGGTGGGGGTGCGCGAGACGGCGAAGCGGGGGAAGGGCTCGTCGGTGAGGGTCAGCCACCACGCGCGCTGCGGGAACTTCGAGCGCCGGTTGTAGGGCGGGGTGTGGGCGATCAGCAGCCGCAGCTCGCGCACGCCCGCCTCCAGGCCGTGCGCGCACTCGACATGATCGACGCGGGTGGCCAGCTGCACCATCTCGCGCATGCGGGGGCGGGTGTCGGAACCGGTGAAGTAGTTGCGGACGCGGCGGCGCAGATTCACCGCCGTCCCTATATAGAGGACTTCGTCGGAGGGGCCGCGGAACAGGTACACGCCCGGGGTCGCCGGAAGGTCCGCGGCCATCACGCGTTTCGCGCGCTGGCGGCGGGTCACCTCGGGGAGATAGTCGAGCAGCTCGGTGAGACTGTGCACGCCCTGATTGCCGACCCGGGCGATGAGCGCGTGCAGCACGTCCACCGTCGCCTTGGCGTCGTCGAGGGCGCGGTGCGTCGGCCGGGTCTCCGCGCCGAGCAGCTGCGCCAGGTACCAGAGCTTGGCCGAGGGCGCCTCGTCCTTGGGCAGCACGCGGCGGGCCAGCTGGACGGTGCACACGTGTTGGAAGGCGGGCCAGGCCACTTCGCACTTCGCGGCGGCGGCCTTCAGGAAGCCCAGATCGAAACGGGCGTTGTGGGCGACCAGCACCGCGCCGCGCGCGAACTCCAGGAACCCGGGCAGCACCTGCTCGATCCGGGGCGCGTCGATCACCATGGCGGTCGTGATGCCGGTGATCTGCACGATCTGTGGCGGGATGGCGCAGCCCGGATTGACCAGGGTCGCGAACTCGCCGAGCACCTCACCGCCGCGCACCTTGACCGCGCCGATCTCGGTGATCGAGTCGCCCTCGGGGCTGGTTCCGGTGGTCTCCAGGTCCACGACCACGAACGTTGTGTCATAGAGCGGGGTTTCGAGCTCATCGAAGGCCAGCTGTCCGGACACGAGGGGCAAGCCTAGGCGCAGGGTCCGACAACTCCGCCCGAAGTTGATCTTTCGAGGCGGCCTGGGGAAATGCTCGAAAATACGATGACGATTCTCGAGATGAAATCCCCGAATTGAGCGAATATGCGCGTTTGTGACCAGGGTCACAGTTATTCACAAAATGGATCAATTTTGTGGGGGAGGGCGGTTGGTCCGGATTCGCGTGTGGCGAGTGCTGGCTCGGTGTCCCGCGCCCGGGCGCGCCGGGTGTCGGTCCGGGAATCCCCCAGGTCGCGGGCCATGGCGATGACCTGGAGTTATGCGGAATTTGCCAAGGTCGGAGGGGCCTCGGACGGGCGCTTGCTACCGGCGGGTAGCTCTCAGGACGCTCTCAGAAAAACGGCCGCTGTTATCGTTTCGTGATTGCTGTGACGTTTGTCGCACCGAAATGCGAGTGCGCAACAATTTTGAGTCAGGCATCGGCCACCTCGGCTTTACAAAGCACCGTTATGTCCTCGTAATCTTCCTGAGACCTCGCGGAGTCCGACGCACCACCGGGTGCGGCGTCGCGGGGCAGATTGGAAGTACCTCACCATGGCGACCACCACCGTCAAGCGACAGGTCCGGGGCATGCAGCGCACTGCGCGTCGCGCCGCCGCGGCCGGCGCCGTCGGCGCTGCCACGCTGAGCGCGCTGCTGCTGCCCGCTACGCCCGCGGCCGCTCAGCCGGTCAACACCCCCGTCGGTGTCATCGACGTGCCCGACGCCATCCAGCTCCCCGCCGGGATCCCGGGCCTGCCCGAGTCCCTGCCGGTGACCATCCCGGCTCTGCCCGGCATCCAGGTCCCGGGTGTCCCGGCGCCCGGCCCGCAGCGCAGCTTCCGTCAGGCCGCGGTCGACGCCGCCATGAGCCGCGTCGGCGACCCCTACGTGTACGGCGCCGCCGGCCCGAACGCCTTCGACTGCTCGGGTCTGGTCCAGTGGTCCTACGCCCAGGCCGGCGTCAACCTGCCGCGCACCAGCTACGAGCAGGCCGGTGCGGGCAGCCCGGTCTCCTACGACGCCCTCGAGCCGGGCGACGTGGTGTCGTTCTACGGCGGCGGCCACTCCGGCATCTACATCGGCGACGGCAATGTCGTGCACGCGTCGACCTCCGGTCAGCCCGTCAAGGTCGCCCCGATTTCGTCGATGCCGTTCTCGGGCGCCACGCGCATCTGATCCCTTGCTCTACCGGGGGATTCGTCCCCCAGCCGACCGCGGGCGGGCGACCCGCGGGGGAAACGGCGACCGTAATGCTTCCGTGGCCTGCTGGACACAAGCGGTCGCCGTTTCGTAATCTTACCGAGACCTTCTGACCGGCTCGGGGTAAGAGAACGGGACGACACCAGCGGTGGCAGCGCAACAGCGACATCAGCGGACACACAGTGAGCGGACCAGGCGACTGGTAGGAGGAGCCTTCACGGTCGGGGCCCTCATGGTCGGCACCTACGGCGGCTACGGCTTCGCCGGGGCCGATCCGGTGGCCGCACCGGCTTCCGCGGGCGACGCGGTGCAGAAGCTCATCGACCTCTCCCGGCAGTCCGAGCAGATGAATCAGCAGGCGCTCGACGCCCAGGCCGATCTCGACGCCAAGTCCGCCACTGCGGACGCCGCCGACCAGCGCGCCGCCGACGCGGCCGCCACGCTGGACGCCGCCAAGGCCGAAATCCGCCGCTACCAACCGGTCATCGAACGCGCCGCGACCTCCGCGCTGCTCGGCAGCCGCACCAACCGGATCACCTCGCTACTGGTCAGCAATTCGCCGCAGCAGCTGCTCGACCAGATGTCCATCGTGGACCTGGTGGGCGCGCGCACCAATGATCAACTGGCCCAGTATCAGAAGGCCACCACCGCGGCCGCCGCCGCCGAATCCGGCGCCCGCGCCGCCGCCGACTCCGCCCGCGCCGCCAGCGCCGCCGCCGACCGGGTCCGCATGGACCTGGAGGCCAAACGCGCTGCGCTGCAAGGCTCGATGGCCCAGGTCATCGCCGCGTGGGGCCAGCTCTCGGCCGGTGACAAGTCCGCGCTCGCGGGCTCCATGTTCCCGCCCGGCTTCGATCGCGACAGCCTGCTCAAGGGTCTGGTCCCGGGTTCGGGCACCAGCGCGCTGGCCGCGGGCCTGACCCGGGTCGGCGATCCGTACGTCTGGGGTGCCACCGGACCGGACCAGTTCGACTGCTCCGGCCTGGTGCAGTGGGCCTTCCATCAGGTCGGCAAGAGCGTGCCGCGCACCTCGCAGCAGCAGGCCGGATACGGCACGCCGGTCGACGAGAAGGACCTGCAGCCCGGTGATGTGGTCTTCTTCTACTCGGATATCTCGCATGTGGGCATCTACGCCGGCAACGGGTTGATGCTGCACGCGTCGACTTTCGGCGTTCCCGTCCAGGTCGCGCCGCTGGGTTCGACCCCGTTCCATTCGGCTCGTCGGTACTGAACGAGAGGCGGCGATGAGCGCTCTGCGGCAGGTCCGCGGCTGGCTGTCGGCGAAACGGCGGTTCCAGTTCGTGCTCACCCTGGTCATGGTCAGCGCCCTGACCGGCGCGTGCGGCGCGCTGCTCATGCTGCCGAACTCGGTGCTGCCGACGCTGCGGGCGGTGGTGCCGGGCCAGGACGCGAGCCAGGCCACCGATCCGCAGGTGCCGCTGGTGAAGCGGTCCATGGACGCCTACGGGAAGGTGGTCGCCGAACCGGTGCCGACCGGATCGGGCCGGACCGGCATCGTGCTCGGCCATCCGGGCCAGCGCGCCGACCTCGATGTGCTGGCGAGCGAACTCGCGGCATCCACCGCGGCGGTCTCCGCGCTGTGGGGCCAGGACTGGAATCGGGCGCCGGTCGTGGTGGTAGCCTCCAGCCCTTCGGAATTCGCGGCGCTGACCCGCGCCACCGGTGACGTGCCCGCCGAGGTCGCCGCCTCCACCGTCGCCGACCCGTACCGGCCCGGCACGCAATTGACCGGGCAGCGCGTGGTTTTCGGGCCCGACGCCGGACGCCGCCTGGGCGCGGACGGACTGCGCTCGGTGCTGCGTCACGAACTCACCCACATGGCCAGCCGCGCGGTGACCGTCGACGGTTCGCCGATGTGGATGCTCGAGGGTTTCGCCGAGTATTCGGCGCACCGCGGCATGCGTCACCCCGTCACCCAGATCGCCCCGACCCTCACAGCCCGCGCCCGCGCCGGTGACCTGCCCGCCGATCTCCCCGCCGACGCGATGTTCGAACCTTCCAGCGGCAAGGCCTCGCTCGCGTATGAACAGGGCTGGTCCGCCTGCGCTTTCATCGCCGACCGCTACGGCGATCAAGCCCTGGTCGACCTGTACCGGCAGCTGGCCTCCGGACCGAAGGACCGGGCCGCCGTGGAGGCCGTGCTGCGCGACGCGCTCGGCACCACCTACACCGACCTCGTCGGCGGCTGGCGCGCCTGGCTCACCAGCCGCACGACCGAGGGCGCGTAAAGCCGCCTGGTCCGCGGGTGCAGTAGGTTTGTGGCATGGGGCGAACTCTGCTGGTTACCAATGATTTCCCGCCGCGACCCGGCGGGATTCAGTCGTATCTGCACGCGCTCGCCCAACAGCTGCCCGCCGACGAGCTGGTGGTGTACGCGCCGCGATGGAAGGGCGACAGCCACTGGAAGTTCGACGCGCAGCAGCCGTTCCAGGTGGTGCGGCATCCCACCACGTTGATGCTGCCGACGCCGCTGGTCGCGCGCCGCGCCAGGAAACTTCTACGTGACGAGCAGTGCGATCGGGTGTGGTTCGGGGCGGCCGCGCCGCTGGCGCTGATGTCGCCGGTGCTGCGCAAGGCCGGGGCCGAACGGATTCTCGCGTCCACCCACGGCCACGAGGTGGGCTGGTCGATGCTGCCCGGCGCGCGGCAGGCGTTGCGGGTCATCGGCGATCACACCGATGTCGTCACCTATGTCAGCAAGTACACGCGGCGGCGGTTCGCGGCGGCGTTCGGCGCGCAGTCGGCGCTCGAGTATCTGCCGCCCGCCGTGGACTCCGAGGTGTTCAAGCCGGATCCGGGCGCGCGCGCCGAATTGCGGGCGCGCTACGGGCTGGGGGACCGGCCGACCATCCTGTGCCTGTCGCGGCTGGTGCCGCGCAAGGGGCAGGATTCGCTGATCGCGGCCATGCCCGATATCCGCAAGCGGGTCAAGGGCGCGGTGCTGGTGATCGCGGGTGGCGGACCCTATGAGCAGAAGCTGCGCGAACTGGTCGCGGCCCTGGGCGTTTCCGACAGTGTGGTGTTCACCGGCCGGGTGCCGTCGCAGGAGCTGGCCGCCCACCACACCATCGCCGACGTGTTCGCCATGCCCTGCCGGACCCGCGGCGCGGGCCTGGACGTCGAGGGCCTGGGCATCGTGTTCCTGGAGGCCTCGGCCACGGGAGTGCCGGTGATCGCGGGCAATTCGGGCGGTGCGCCCGAGACCGTGCGCGAGGGCGAGACCGGCCGGGTGGTCAACGGCCGCAAGCTGGAGTCGCTCGCCGACGCCATCGTCGACATCCTCTCCGACCGTGACGCCGCGGCCGCCATGGGCGCGGCGGGCCGCGCCTGGGTGCAGCAGCAGTGGCGCTGGGACCTCATGGGTCAGCGACTACAGCAGCTGCTGGATCCGAACCTGCGCCCCAGTCACCTGGGCTGAGCCGCCGGTCCAGGTCGGCGCGGGGTCTGAGGGGTGACGCATCCTGCGATAGGCTCACCCGCGTGAGCAGTATCCAGGTTGCCGATATGACTTTCATCGCCGCGCCGGGCGAGGCCGTGGCCGAGATCTTGGCCGATCGCGGGCGGTGGCGTCAGTGGTGGCCGGACCTGCAATTGGACGTGCGGGAAGATCGGGGCGACAAGGGAATCCGCTGGACCGTCAGCGGGGGCGCCGAGGGCACCATGGAACTCTGGCTCGAGCCGATGCTGGACGGCGTCCTCATGCATTACTTCATGCACGCCGAACCGCGCGGCGGCGTCGCCGGTATGTCCGGGCGTGACCTGCTGGCGCTCAACCGCACCCGCCGGGTCGCGGGCAAGGTCATGTCGTTCGAGATCAAGGCCCGCCTGGAGGCGGGGCGCAAGGCCGGGGTCGCGCCCGCGGCCGCTCACTAGAAAGGAAGCGTTGCCGCCCATGGCCGATCGAACTCAGCGGTCGATCGTGATCGACGCCCCCTCGGACCGAGTGATGGCCGTCATCGCCGACCTGGAGTCGTATCCGGAATGGGTCTCCGCGGCCCGCTCGGTCGAAGTCCTCGACAAACTACCCGACGGCCGGGCCCGCACCGCGCGCTTCGTGCTGGACGCCGGGGTCGTCAAGGACACCTACACTCTGGCCTACACCTGGCGGCCCGACGGCCGCGCGGTCAGCTGGAGCCTGGTCGCCGGGGAACTGCAGAAGGCGCAGGACGGCACCTACGAACTGATCGCCCTGCCCGACGGCACCACCCAGGTGGTCTACGAGCTGACCGTCGACCTGAACATTCCGATGATCGGCATGTTCAAACGCAAGGCGGAGAAGGTCATCACCGACACCGCTCTCAAGGAACTCAAGAAACGGGTCGAAGGCTGACCGCCGGCGGTACCGAACGCCCGACCCGCCCCGTCGCCCGAGTCGAGCTGTTCATCGGCAAGGGCGGCGTCGGAAAGACCACCCTCGCCTGCGCGACCGCGATCGCCTACGCGCGGACCGGGCGGCGGGTGCTGCTGGCCTCCCTCGATCAGGCGCACTCCCTGGGCGACGCGCTCGGCTACCGGTTGCGCCACGGCGCGAAACCGGCGGTGGCCAGCGTGCCGCTGCCCGTGTTCGCCACGGCCGCACCGGATCTCGCCCGCGACCCCGAGGCCACCGATCCGGGGCTGCCGGTGGTCGGGTCCGCCGCCGCGCCGGCCCTCGACGTCATCGAGGTGGATTCGCTGGCGCTGCTGGAGGATCGGTTCCGGCAGGTGCTGATGATAGCTTCCGGCGCCGGGCACGAGCACGGATTCGATCTGGGCGCACTGGATCCCGCCGAGCTCACCGGGCTGCCCGGGGTGCAGGAACTGCTGGCGCTGCTGGAGATCACGCAGTTCGCGAAGGACCAGCGGTGGGACGTGATCGTGCTGGACTGCCCGCCCTCGGCGGACATGCTGCGCATCGTGACAGCCCCCGACACCCTGCTCGGCTATCTGGAACGGGTGTGGCCCGCGCACTCTCGCACCATGGAGGCCATCGGCGCCGACTTCCGCAAGGCGGTGCTGGCGGTGACCGTCGAACAGATCGTGGACGCGGTGACCGAAGCCCGTGACCTGCTGGCGGATCGGACTCGCACCGGCGCGCGCCTGGTGACCGTCGCCGAACAGGTGGCGGTGGCGGAATCGGCGCGGGTGCGTTCGGCCGCCGCGCTGCTGGGCCTGCGCCTGGACGCGGTGCTGGTCAACAAGGTGCTGCCGGAGATGCCCGAACCGCACCCGGCCGCGCCGCAGCATCCGGCGGTGCAGTGGTATTTCAACCGGCGCGGTGAGCAACTCGACGTGGTGACCGAGCTGCGCAAGCGGCTGAGCGAGGTTCCGGTGCAGGTGGTGGGCCATGCCGGGACCGAACCGGTGGGGTTGGGCTCGCTGGCCGCACTGTCCTACGCGGTGGACGCGAGTGGTAACTGGGTGGGATGGCGTCCGGTCCCTATGCTTGGCACAGACGCGGACGGGGCGCCGCCCGTCGCCGCCGAACCGGTGGTCCGGCTCGAGTCCGGGGCGGGGGTGGCTTCGGTGTTCGCGATGCGCATGCATCTGCCGGTGGTCGATGCGTCGACACTGCGGCTGGGACGAGTGGAGGACGATTTGATCGTGGGAGCGGACGGGGTCCGGCGGCGATTGCGGCTGGCCCCGGTATTGCGGCGGTGCACGGTCGACGCCGCCGAACTCGACGGCGACCACCTGGTGATCCGCTTCCGGCCCGACCCGCAGGTCTGGCCGAAATGACCACCACGCACCACCCCCGCCCCGGCCACCCGGAGGAGAACCTCGGCGAATTCGCCGAGGAGTTACGGCTGCTCGCCGAAGCCCTGCTCGAACGCGTGGAACCGGTGTTGCGCCGCACCGCGTCCGACGGGCGCACCGAATGGTCCAGTTGCAGTTGGTGCCCGGTGTGCGCGGCCGCCGCGATCGTGCGCGGCGAACACCACGACGTGGTGGCCGCCATCGCCGAACACGGCACCGCCATCGTGACCGTGCTGCGCGAGGCGCTCGCGGGGGTGCCGGTGGACCCGGTGATCCCGCCCGATCTGGATCCCGAATCGCCGGAATATCAAGCCTGGCACCGGTATTCGCACGGAGCCGGGACCGAGTCCGGCGCAGGCGATCTGCCGTTCGCCGACGCCTACGCGAACGCCCGCGGCGAACACGACGAGGAGCACGGGTCGACGGGGCCCGAATCCACCGCGAGCGCAGCCGAATCCGCCGGCCACCACGGCGCTGCCGCGAACCTCGCGGCGGTGTTCGCGCGGTTCGTCGCGGGTGCGCAGGGTCGTGCGGCGGCTCGCGCCCGGGACCACCACGACGACGACGAGTCCGAAGATTCGATGGGGCAGGGCCCCGGCGCGGCACGCCGCCCAGAGGACCCGGACCCGGTGTCGGGCACGGGCTTTCGCGCCACGAACGGTACGGACGATCGGGTCGACTCCGCCGCGCAACCGTTCGGGCCGCCGGTGGCACGCCCCGCCGACGACCCCGGCCGATCGGCGACCTCCGGCGATCCGGCCGCGGGACCGTCCGGTCGTGAGGCCTCCGCACCGGGTCGCGCCTCGCAGTCCGGGCGGCGGCCCACACGGGGCAAGTATGTGCCGATCGACGTAACCATCAAGGCATGACGGGCGGTGTGGATGTGCCGTTGACCGTGGGTATCGATGTGGGCGGCACCAATATTCGGGCGTCGGTGGTCGACGGTGCGGGCGAGGTCCTCGACACCGTGACCGCGCCGACCCCGCATTCGGCGCGCGCCCTCGAGGACGGCCTGGCCCGCGCGGTGCGCGAACTGCGCGGCCGCCACGCCATCGGCGCGGTCGGGCTGGCGGTAGCGGGTTTCGTCGACGAGGACCGCGCCACCGTGCGTTTCGCCCCGCATCTGCCGTGGGAGGACGCCCCGGTCGCGCAACGGCTCACCGATCGGCTCGGCCTGCCGGTGATCCTGGAGCACGACGCGAATGCCGCGCTGTGGGCCGAATACCGGTTCGGCGCGGCGGCGGGCGGGCGCAATGTGGTGCTGGTGGCCATCGGCACCGGCATCGGCGCGGCTCTCCTGATCAACGGCCAGCTGTATCGCGGAAGCTACGGCGTCGCACCGGAACTCGGGCATCTGCAGGTGGTCCCGAACGGCCGGGCCTGCGCGTGCGGCAAGCGCGGGTGCTGGGAACGGTATTGCAGCGGAACCGCTCTGGTGGACACCGCGCTGGAACTGCTGGCCACCGATCCGCAGCGCTCCACCGTGCTGGCGCGGGAGGCGGGCCGGGACCCGGGCTCGCTGACCGGTCGCCGGGTGGCGGGCGCGGCCCAGGACGGCGACCCGGTCGCCCTCGAGGTGATGGCGGACTTCGCGCGCTGGCTCGGCCTGGGCCTGGCGTTCGTGAGCGACATCTTCGACCCGGACCTGATCGTGGTGGCGGGCGGCGTCAGCAGTTCGGCCCCGCTGTTCCTCGACGAGGCCCGCGAGCACTACGCCGGTTCCATCACAGGCGCCCGCCACCGCCGCCTGGCCCGTATCCGCACCGCCCAATTGGGTGAGGCCGCGGGCATGATCGGCGCGGCGGAACTGGCGCGCGCGGCGGTGCTCGCCGACTCGAACGCAGTGTCGGTCGCCCCCGCGCGACGCTGAGCGCGGGACCTGCTCACCGACTTGGGTATTCCGGAGCGTGGGACTTTGGTCCCGGGATCAGAGAAACGGGTCACCACGGTTGGTTGCCGAGTTGTCTCGGCGGTAGGGTAGGCAAGCGAGTGGTGGTGCCCGCAATGAGGCCGGTCCCGGGTATCGAAAACAGGGGAAAGGACGCGATGTTCTACTGGCTGCTGAAGTTCGTCTTGGTGGGGCCGCTGATGCATCTCATCAACCGGCCCGAGGTCGAGGGCGTCGAGAACATTCCGCCGAAGGGTGCGGCCATTCTGGCCGGCAACCATCTGTCGTTCACCGACTGGTTGTTCACCCCGCTGATGAGTCCTCGCCGGATCACCTACCTGGCCAAGGCCGAATACTTCACCACCCCCGGTCTCAAGGGTCGGCTGCAGAAGTTCTTCTTCTCCGGCACCGGCCAGTATCCCATCGATCGTTCCGGTGCGGACGCCGCCGAGTCGGCGCTCAACACCGCGCGCAAGCTGCTCGGTGAGGGCCGCCTGGTCGGCCTGTACCCCGAGGGCACTCGTTCGCCCGACGGCCGCCTCTACAAGGGCAAGACCGGTGTGGCACGCCTCGCCCTGGAGACCGGAGTGCCGGTGATCCCGGTCGCCCTGATCGGCACCGACGAGGTGTGCCCGCCCGGTCCGTTCCGCTGGCGGCCGCGCAAGGTGACCGTGAAGTTCGGTGCGCCCATCGACTTCTCGCGCTACGAGGGCATGGGCGGCAACCGCTTCGTCGAGCGCGCCGTCACCGACGAGATCATGTACGAGCTGATGCGGATGGGCGACCAGGAGTACGTGGACGTCTACGCCGCGAGCCTGAAGAAGGGCGTGCCCTCGGGCAGCCGCCCCGACGCCGACCGCGTCCCGGAGACCCTGGCGGGCTAGTCCCCGTCGGATGGAATCGGAAAGGCCCCGGGAGACCAAGTCTCCCGGGGCCTTTCGCATGCCCGGTGTCGCGGCTCAGACCGCTCGGATCCGCCGGTGGGCTTCGATGGCCTCGAATTTGGCCAGGTTGTGGCGGGCGTCGGCCAGCGCGTCGTGCGCGTCCTTCGGCACCGGCGGCAGCGGCGGGCGGCCGTGCTGGTCCCAGTGCTGGCGCAGTTCGTTGGTGTAGCGGGGCAGCGCGTTGGGCAGGTCCACCATCGAACCCCACAGCTGGCACAGCGCGACATGGTCGTAGGCGCCGACCCAGGCCCACAGCTCGGGTTCCACGCCGGGGCGCGGGACCAGGAACTTGTAGAGGTCGTCGCGGATGCGCTGACGGGAACGCCACAGCGGCGAGGAGGTGGGCGGGAGTTTCGGCAGTACGTTTCGCCGGACGAAAGGGCCCGCTTTGTCGGCATTGAATTCGTTCGAGATCGCATAGAATTCGCGGCCATCTTCGCAGACCACCGCAATGGACACCAGGTCTATTACGACCCCATCCTCAATGAATTCGGAATCGTAAAAATACCTCAAGCGATGGTCCTTTCGAGTAACCTGAAGAGCGGTGCGTAAAATCGATCGTGGGGTATTCAGGTGGAATCAGTTTGTGTTGTTTCCGATTGCTCTCGGACGGTGCCGGAGCGCTACTCGCGTGGCATGTGTCATCGGCATTATGTCAAGGAGCTCCAAGAGGTGTATCCGCGATGCTCGGTTGCGGGGTTGCGAGCGCCCGGCCATCCTGAAGCGCGGTGTCTGTCGTCCTCATCAGACGCAGATTCGCCGGTGGGGTTCGGTCGAGGCCGCGCCGGGACGAGGCGCGCCCGGACGACGTCGTAAGAGTACGCATGACGGTCGTAGTCGCATTACTTCGTTCGGTTATCGGCTGCTCCGGCTTCCGGAAGGCGGTTGGATGCTGGAGCATCGCTTGATCATGGAGCAGGTTCTCGGCCGAAAGCTGTATCGGGGTGAGAACGTGCACCATATCAATGGTGACAAGCTCGATAATAGGCCCGAGAATTTGGAACTGTGGATCACGGGTCAGCCGATCGGGCAGCGAGTCGAGGATATGCTCGATCGGGCGCGCGAAATTATCGCTCGGTATGACCCGGAAGGAGCGCGCTGACTTAGCATTCGGCGGCAACCACCGGAAGCCCTTCCGTTCGTCAACGCGTTTCAATCGGTTCCCTCGACTCTGTCTGCCTCTGTCGAACTGTACGGGCCGAGCGCCGGGTGAGAGGACACCAGCCCTGGGTGTGCTTCGCCTGTCCAAGAGCAATCCGTATTCTGAACACGTGAACTGGACCGTCGACGTACCGATCGATCGCCTGCCGGAACTTCCTCCGCTGCCTGACGAGCTCCGTCGGCGTCTCGACGAGGCGCTCGCCCGACCGGCCCTACAGCAGCCGTCCTGGGATCCCGAGCAGGCTGAGAAGATGCGCACCGTCCTCGAGAGCGTGCCGCCGATCTGCGTGCCCGCCGAGGTCGAGGAACTGCGCCTACGCTTAGCCGAGGTAGCGCGCGGCGAGGCCTTCCTCATGCAGGGTGGTGACTGCGCGGAGACCTTCGCCGACAACACCGAACCCCACATCCGCGGCAATATCCGCACCCTGCTGCAGATGGCGGTGGTGCTCACCTACGGCGCGAGCCTGCCCGTGGTGAAGGTGGCCCGCATCGCGGGCCAGTACGCCAAACCCCGTTCCGCCGACGTCGATTCGCTGGGCCTCAAGTCCTACCGCGGCGACATGGTGAACTCGCTGGTCGCCGACGCCGGGCTGCGCGAGCACGACCCGTCGCGCCTGGTCCGCGCCTACGCCAACGCCTCCGCGGCGATGAACCTGGTGCGTTCGCTGACCTCGGCCGGCATGGCCGATCTGCACAAGGTGCACGACTGGAACCGCGAGTTCGTGGCGCAGTCCCCGGCCGGGGCCCGCTACGAGCAGATGGCCACCGAGATCGACCGCGCGCTGGCGTTCATGAAGGCCTGCCGGGTCAACGACCCGAACCTGTCCAGCGCCCGCCTCTACGCCAGCCACGAGGCGCTGGTGCTCGACTACGAGCGGGCCATGCTGCGCCTGAGCGAGCACC
Organism: Nocardia sp. NPDC004340; assembly: GCF_053602575.1. Lineage (NCBI taxonomy): Bacteria > Bacillati > Actinomycetota > Actinomycetes > Mycobacteriales > Nocardiaceae > Nocardia > Nocardia sp. NPDC004340. The sequence goes on along the minus strand of NZ_JBSGDW010000018.1, from coordinate 17,290 downwards.
CCGTCACCGGCGAGCCGGTGCTCTACGACCTGTCGGCGCACTTCCTGTGGATCGGTGAGCGCACCCGTCAGCTCGACGGCGCGCACGTCGGGTTCGCCGAGCTGATCGCCAACCCGATCGGCCTCAAGATCGGCCCGAGCACCACGCCGCAGCAGGCCGTGGAGTACGTCGAGCGCCTGGACCCCAACAACGAGCCCGGCCGCCTGACCATCGTGGCCCGCATGGGCAACCAGAAGGTCCGCGACGTGCTGCCCCCGATCATCGAGAAGGTGCAGGCCACCGGCCACCAGGTGATCTGGCAGTGCGACCCCATGCACGGCAACACCCACGAGGCGTCCACCGGCTACAAGACCCGCCACTTCGACCGCATCGTCGACGAGGTGCAGGGCTTCTTCGAGGTGCACCACGCGCTCGGCACCCACCCGGGCGGCCTGCACATCGAGCTCACCGGTGAGAACGTCACCGAATGCCTCGGCGGCGCGCAGGACATCTCGGACCTCAATCTGGAGGAGCGCTACGAGACCGCGTGCGACCCGCGCCTGAACACCCAGCAGTCCCTCGAACTGGCCTTCCTGGTCGCGGAGATGCTGCGCTAGCAGGCGGCGATACGAGAGGAGCCCGGACCGCGAAAGCGGTTCGGGCTCCTTCGTTTTCCGAGCTCTATGAGTGCTGTCGTGCGCTACGGGAGTCAGGGGATGGCGACGATGGTGACTGTGGAGCCGGGTTCGACCGCGTCGCCGGGGGCGGTGCTCTGCGAGATGACGATCGAGCTGTCATTGTTCGCCAGCTGGCGCACGGTGACCGAGAGCCCCATCTGCTGCAGTTTGCCGCGCGCGGTGCCGACATTGGCGCCCAGCAGATTCGGCATGTCGAGGGCGCTGTTGAGGATCAGGACCACGCCGGAGCCGGTTTCGGCGCTGGTGCCCGCGGCCGGATCGGTGCCGATCACCTGGCCGGACTTGATCTTCGGGTCGAACTGCTCGCGGGTGGAGCTGACGGTGAGTCCGGCCTTCTGCAGGGCGATCTTGGCCTCCTCCTGCGTCTTGCCGCGCAGGTCCGGCACCTTGACCGGCAGGGATCCCTTGCTGCGGTAGACCTTCACCTGGCCGTTGGCCGGGAGGACGGTGCCGGGCGCCGGATCCACCTTGGCGAGTGAGCCTTTCGGAGCGGAACTGCCCACCTCGCCCGCGTCCACGGGGGTGAGCCCGGCGTCGCGGATGGCCTTGTTGACCGAGCTGACGTCCTGGCCCGCGCTCACGTCGGGAACCTTCGGCTTGCCGCTGGAGACCAGCACCGCGACCAGGGAACCCTTGGTGACGCGGGTGCCGGCGGGCGGGTCGGTGCCGACCACATTGCCGACCGGGATCATGTCGGAGGGCTTGTTGCGGGTCTCGGTCTCGAAGCCCGCGTCCTCGAGCGTGGAGACCGCGCGCTGGGTGTCCATGCCGGCGATGGTGGGCACCGGCGAATAGCGCCCGACGCCCAGCCACCAGCCTCCGATGCCCAGCAGCACCGCCAGCGCGACCACGATGCTCAGCCACACGACGACCCGGCGCCGCGATTTGCCGCGGTCCTCGATCAGATCGGAGCCGGGGTGCTGGGCGCCCGGCGGCGGGGCGTAGTCGTTCTGCCGGTACTCGGCCGGGATCTCGCGCGCCGCGGTCATGACCCGGGTGTGCTGGGGCTGCTGCGGCGGCGCGAACACGGTCGGCGGGTCGGCAGGCAGCCGCGTGGTGGCATCGGCCTGGAACCGGGTGGTCTGGTCCGCCGCGCCCGGAATCGGCCGCGACGGGGGATGTACGGGGCCGCGCGGGGCCGGTGTGGGCCCGACCCGGTACTTGGCGCTGAGGTGCTCGGCGGATTCGGTCGGCGCGGGCACCCGGTAGTCGGGCAGTTGCAGTTCGCGGGCGACGCGGCGCAGTTCGTCGGCCATCTCGGTGGCGTTGGAGAACCGGTGCATGGGTTCGCGAGCGGTGGCGTGCGCGACCAGCTCGTCGATCTCGGCGGGCACGCCGCCGATCAGGCGGCCGGGCGCGGGCACGTCCTTCTCGACCCGCTGCAGGGCGATCGAGAGCGAGTTGTCGCCGGTGAACGGGGTTCGGCCGGTGAGCATTTCGAAGATCAGGATGCCCGCGGAGTACACGTCGCTGCGGGCGTCGGCGCTGCCGCTGGTGACCTGCTCGGGGGAGAGGTAGGCGGCGGTGCCGAGAATGACGCTGTCGGAGGTGATCTTGGCCTCGGCGACCGCGCGCACCAGACCGAAGTCGGCGATCTTCACCTCGCCGGAGTCGGAGATGAGCACGTTCTCCGGCTTGATGTCGCGGTGCACCAGCCCGGCCGCGTGGGCCACGCCGATGGCGTAGAGCACGGGTTCGGCGACGGCGCGCACCGCGTGCGGAGGCATGGGGCCGCGTTCGCGCAGCAGTTCGCGCAGGGTGCCGCCCTCGACCAGTTCCATGATGAGGAACGGGTGGTCACCGTCCACGCCCTGGTCGTAGACCGCCACCAGGGAGGGGTGTTTGAGCTTGGCCACCGCTCTCGCCTCGAGTTCGAAGCGGGTGAGGAATTGCGGGTCGGAGGCGAACTTCGGGTCCATCACCTTGATGGCGACCGGTCGGTCCAACCGGGTGTCCACCCCCCGGAACACCATGGACATACCGCCACGCGCGATCGGCGCGTCGATGCGGTAGCGCCCTTCCAGCATCTGGCCGATCAACTGCGACCCTTCCGATTTTCGTCAATGCCGCCCAGCGCGGCTCACCCGATGGTAGCCGCGTCGGGGTGTGATGCGACTGTGGCGACGCGAGAGACTACCGTGGTCGGCGTGAGTGCCTTTCCTTGCAGCGAAGACGTCCTGCCGGATTCGGTGACCCTGATCCCGCTGCCCGACGTGGCCGAGCAGCTGGGCATGGTGGTGACCCGGGTCCATCAGATGCTGCGTGACCATCAGATCATCGCGGTCCGCCGGGACGGTATCGCCGGTATCCCGAAGGAGTTCTTCGACTCCACCGGCGCCGTCGCCAAGCACCTGACCCCGCTGATCACGGTCATGCGTGACGGCAAGTACACCGACCAGGAAATCCTCGAGTGGATCTACACCGAGGACGAAACCCTGCCCGGCCGTCCCATCGACGCCATCCACGGGCCGCTGGCCCGCGAAGTGATCCGCCGCGCCGCCGCGGACCCCTTCTGACATAGCCCGACCGCGGACGCGGTCAGTTCCCGAGGGGACTGGCCGCGACGAATTCGCGTGCCACGACCCGGAGCCGGCGGTGCTGGGGGACGACCGCTCGGCCGGTGAAGACGGCGTAGTCGGCGCGCTCGATCTCGTCGAGGATGCCGCCGTAGAGGGTGGCCGCCGTCCGGATGGCCGGGCGCACGCGCGGGGCCAGTAGTTCGATGCCCGGGGTGGCTCGACGGTAGACACCCCTGTTGATCGCGATCAGATGCGCGAGCGCACGCCGCACCCGCGGCTCGGTGCGGCCGGATTCGCGGCAGTGGAACAGCAATTCGTCGTCCACGCCGAAGGCCGCCAATTCGTCGGCGGGCAGGTACACCCGGCCGCGGCCCAGATCCTCGCCGACATCGCGCAGGAAGTTGGTGAGCTGGAAGGCTTCCCCGAGCGCGGCCGCGGCCGGTTCGGCCTCGGCGACCGGGACGACGGTGCCCAGCACCGGCAGCAGTTGCAGCCCGATGGCGGCCGCCGAGCCGCGCATGTAGTCCTCGAGCTCGCCCATGGTGGGGTAGCGGTCGCGGTATTGGGGCGCGCCCGGAATGTCCATGCGCATGGAGTCGAGGAACACCCAGAAGTGTTCGGCGGCAATCGAGTACCGGCGGATGGTGTCGGAGACCGCGAGCAGCACCCGCTGTTCGTGGCTGTCGCCCGGTTCGGTGGGCGCGTCGGCCAGCCGGGCCCGCAGTTCGTGTTCGATCCGGTCGAGCCGGGCCGCGGATTCGGCGGCGCGGCTGGGCGCGTCGCTCGCGTCGACGATGTCGTCGACCAGGCGGGCGAAGGCGTACAGCGCGTGCACGGCCGGTCTTCGCTCGGGTTCCAGCAGCCGGGTCGCGAGGAAGTAGGTGCGTCCGTGGGCGGCGGCGATGCGGCGGCAGTCGCGGTAGGCGCGGTCCAGCATCACGCGGGGCTGGGCGCGGGCGCGCCGGCGAGCTGATCGGAATGCGGGCGTCCGGCACGCAGTTTCAGCGGATCCACCTTGCACAGCGAGACCGCGGCCACCACGGCGGCGACGATCGCGAGGGTGCCGTGCACATAGTCGGACACGGGTGCGCCGTCGGGCTGGAAGATCAGCATGAGCCAGGTGCACAACCCGACCAGGACCTGCAGTGTCCGGGTGGACAGCGCGAAGCCCGCGGCCAGGGCCAGCGGCCACGAGTAGTACCAGGGCAGTGCGGCGGGGGACAGGATCACGATGGCCACGAACGCGACCAGAATGCCGAGCACGGCCTCCTTCTCGCTGTTCTTGAACCGCCACCAGGCCCACACCAGGATGGCGACCATGGCGATCGCGCACAGCATGCGCGTCCACGGCAGCACCTTGTCCATCGGCAGCGGCGTCACCCAGGTGACGACGTGGGCCATGATGGTCGGCAGCGAGAGCCAGTTGATGATCTTCTTGGAGCCCGACAGCGCGGTGAGCCAGCCGATCTGGTGATCGCGCAGCCCGGTCGCGAAGGTGGCGACGGCGAACACGGCCGCGAACACCGCCACGCCGAGCGCGCCGATCTTGGCGAAGGTGCGCAACGGATGCGGCAGTTCGCCCTCGTGCTGGGCGGCGCGGCGTTCGCGTTCGTGAATCATCCAGATCCACACGAGGAACGGCAGCGCCACGCCCGCGGTCGCTTTCACGGCCACGCCGATGGCGACCACCACGATGCCCGCGGCGTGATGGTGTTCGAGCACCAGCGCGATGCCCGCGGCCATCAGGCCGACCATGAGCATCTCGTTGTGCACGCCGCCGATGAGGTGGACGAGCACCAGCGGGTTGAGCACGGCCAGCCACAGCGCGGTGGTGGGCTTGCCGCCCAGGTGCTTGGTCAGGTGCGGGACCGCCCACACCATGAGCGCCAGCCCGGGCAGCATCACCAGCCGCAGCGCGATGGTTCCGGCCACCACGTTGTCACCGGTGATGGTGGTGATGGCGCGCCCGATGAGCAGGAAGACCGGCCCGTAGGGCGCGGTGGTGGTGGTCCAGACGGGGCTGACATTGTCGAGCAGGACCGCGGCGTTGGCCTTCAACTCCACCGGCCCGTACAGGTACGGGTTGATGTTGTCGCGCAGCATCGCGCCCTGCGCCAGGTAGGAGTAGGCGTCGCGGCTGAACATGGGGACCGCGAACAGCAGCGGGAAGGTCCAGACGCCGACGATGCCGCGCAGTTCGTTGAGGGTGACCGAGGCGCCGGGCTGGCCGCCGATCACGATGCGCCCCAGCCGGACCCACGCGGTGATCATGGCGATCACGCCGAGCCACACGAACATCGACGACAGCACCAGGCCGTGCCCGAACCGCAGCCACGACAGGTGCATGGCCTCGAGCAGCGGGTCGCTGCGCCGCACGCCGCCCGCGCCGAAGCCGCCGAAGGTGATCAGCAGGGCGCCGAAGAAGCCGAGCGTCGCGGCGTGTCCCTCGGGGGTGCGGGCGAAGTCGGCGGCGTGGCGCACCCGGGTCTGCCAGCTCGTCCGGGCACTCGGAGACGGAGCGTCCGGGTCGGCGGCATCCGTGGTGCTCGGAGCGCCGGCGGGACGGGTGGCGACAGCGCCGGTGTCGGGGGTGGCTGCGTCCATATCGGGGGTCGGCATAGGCGGTCGTTCCCCCCGGAAAGGTCAGCGGCGGCAGCCGCGTTGGTTCAGGACGCGGTCAGTCTAGTGCGTGTGCGCGGACGCCACCGCCCCGGTGTCGGCGGATCCGATACCGGCATGTCGTACGTCACCCGTGATGCGTGCCGCCGCCAGTCTGCCCGAAAGCAGCACGGTCGGCACGCCGACGCCGGGCACGGTGCCCGAGCCTGCGAGAACGACATTCGCGCGCCCGGCCACCAGATTCCGGGTCCGGAACGGACCGGTCTGCCGGAAGAGGTGCGCGGCCGAGAACGGGGTGCCCGCGAGCATGCCCTTGGCCCGCCAGGTGCGCGGGGTGTCGAGGTGGTCGACCCGGAAGTGCCGCGAAATGCCTTGGTAGCCGCGCGCTTCCAGCACCTGGAGCAGTTCGCGCAGGTAGTGCGGGCCGAGTTCGTCCCAGGCCAGCGGCGCGGCATCCAGATTCGGGCAGGGGGCGAGCAGCGAGAGCGGTTCGTAGCGGACCGTGTCGCGCAGGTGTCCCGCGGCGTCGATGTGCTGTTCGGGGCGGTCGATGTAGAGGGTCGGATCGGTGAGGGCGGGCCGGGTGAGCAGCAGCGACGGGTCGCTCATCAGCGCGCCGCGGCCGCGCCGGGCCGCGATCTCGGCGAAGGTCCGGTCCCATTCCGTGCCGAAGTCGATGGTGTGATGTGCCTGCACCGGCCAGGCGGCCGCCACCTCCGCGGGGATGGTGCCGTGCGCGACCACCGCGGACGGGGAGGCCCGCAGTCCGCGGCGATGCCGCAGCCCGAACCGGGTCAGCGACCCGATGTCGGCGGTCACCACCAGGGCGTCGCAGTCGAAGACGCGGCCGTCGGCGGTGTGCACGGCGGTAGCGCGGCGGCCCGTGTAGTCGACGCCGATCACCTCGGCGTTCAGTTCCAGGGTCCCGCCGGCGGCGGTGAACGCGCGGCCCAGCGCCGCGGCGATGGCCCGCATGCCGCCCTCGGGGTAGGTGACGCCCAGGCAGGTGTCCATGTACGGGATCGCGCCGTACACGCCGAGCGCCTTGTTCGGAGCCATGCCCGCGAACAGCGCCTGGAAGCTGAACAGCCGGGCGATGTCCGGATCCCGGATCACGCGACCGACCTTGGGGCCGAGCCGCCCGAACGCGCCGAGCCGTACCAGCCGCGCCAGTGCGGTCCGCTTCTCCGGAATCCGCACCATGTCCAGGGGTGACTCGAAGTTGGTGTCCATGAACTGGCGGAACTCGGCCTCGTACACGCCTTTCAGCCAGCCGCGCAGCCGCCGGTAGCGGCGGGCCGTGGCGGGGCCGCGCACCTGCGCGACTTCGTCGGCCATCCGCTCCTCGTCGGAGTAGACGCCGATCTGGGTGCCGTCGGCGAAGCGCGCCCGGTAGGCCGGTGCCATGTCGAGCATCGTCAGGCCGACCGACTCCCGGGTGTGCCCGACCACGCCGAGCGCCTCGTCGATGAGTTCGGGCAGGGTGAGAATCGTTGCCCCGGAGTCGATCTCGTAGTCCGGTCCGCTGTAGGACCCGACCCGCCCGCCGGGGCGGTCGTCGCGTTCGAGCACGGTGACCTGCCGTCCGGCCGCCAGCAGGTGCAGCGCCGCGGCGAGCCCGGACAGTCCCGCGCCGACCACGACCACCCGATCGGTCGGTCCCGCAACCGTTTTCATGCCACCCTCCTGCGGCCCGTGCTGTCCGTCGGATCCGGCGTCAGTAGTGCCGCGCGGTGGCCGACAGCGCCATACCGCGCAGCTGCCGGGCCGCGTCCGGTGTCACGGTGCTGGCGTCCAGCGCGGTCAGGGCCTGCTCGGTGAGCGAGGCGATGCGCTGCTCGACGGCGTCGACCGCGCCGAGGTCGGTGAGGGCCGTGCGCAATTCGGCGACCTGCTCGGCGCTGAGATCGGTACCGAGGCTGGTGCGGATGAGCGCGGCGGTGGCGGGCGCGGTGGCGTCGGCGCGCCGCAGGGCCTCGGCGATGAGCACGGTGTGCTTGCCCTCGCGCAGGTCGTCGCCGGACGGCTTGCCGGTGACCGCCGGGTCACCGAACACGCCGAGCAGGTCGTCGCGCAGCTGGAAGGCGATGCCGATTTCGGTGCCGAATTCGCGGTAGGCGGCGATCACGTCGGGGGAGGCCCCGGCCAGCGCCGCGCCCATGTGCAGCGGGCGTTCGATGGTGTAGGCGGCGGTCTTGAACCGGTTGATCCGCAGCGCGGCCTCCACCGACTCGTCGCCCGCGGACTCGCCGTGGATGTCGAGCAGCTGCCCGCCCAGCACCTCGGTGCGCATGGCCGCCCAGACCGGGGCGAAGCGGGCGGCGGCGTCGGCGGGCAGCCCGGCGTCGCGGGTCATGTCGTCCGCCCAGGCCAGGGCCAGGTCGCCGATGAGGACGGCGACGCTGACGCCGTAGTGGTCGGCGTCACCGGTCCAGTGCTGATCCCGGTGCCGCTGTTCGTAATCCACGTGCACGGTCGGGAAGCCGCGCCGGGTGCGCGAGGAGTCGATGATGTCGTCGTGGATGAGCGCGCACGCCTGCACCAGTTCCAGCGCCGAGCAGGCGGTGAGCACCGCGTCGGCGTCCGGGTCCTCGGGGCTGCGGCCCGCGCCCAGCCAGCCGGTCCAGGCGAAGGCGGGGCGGGTGCGCTTGCCGCCGCGAATGACGAAGTCCTCCAGGGCCGCGGCCGCGTCCACGAAGACCGGGCCGAGGGGTTCGACGATCGGTTCGCGGGTGCGGAAGAAGGCGGTGAGACGGTCCTCCACGGCGGCGACGAGTGATCCCGCGCCGACCGGGTGGCGGGTCGGGGTACCGGGTCCGGCGGACAGGGGAGCCTCCTTGGTGAGTGCGCGGCGCGGCGCGAGCGCGATTCCCCCGGTGATCGGTCCCGGTGCGCGTGCGACGATGGCGAACGCCCCCGATGACCGGCCCGATCGCGCGGGCGTCAGGTCCGCGCGCGGGGTTCGCCCCGACTCTACCGACCACCGGGTCGCGGCCGGGAATCGGTCGGGCCCGGTCCGGTCCCACCTGCTGGGATAGGCACAGGTCGGGGTCCGGGGCCCGGGTGCGGGCCCGTAAAATACTGGCGTGAGTTTCGACAATGTACGGGGATATTCGACCCCTGGCCGAGTTTCCCGCACACCCCATGTGTCCGGAACTCGCTCCGTGGTGCAGCAGCTGGGCCCCCGTCCGGACGGGTCGATTCCCTTCTCGGTCGAGTTCAATCCGCCGCGTGACGCGGCCGGCGAGGCGCGCCTGTGGCGGGCCGCCCGCGAGTTCGAGCGGCTGCATCCGGCGTTCGTGTCCATGACCTACGGCGCGGGCGGCTCCACCCGCGACCGCACCATCCGGGTCACCGGCGAGCTGGCGCGCGAGACCACGCTGCTGACCGTCGCCCACCTGACCGCGGTGGACCACTCGGTCGCCGAACTGCGCTCCATCGTCGGCGCGTACGCCGACTCGGGCATCCGCAATCTGCTGGTGCTGCGCGGCGATCCGCCGGGCGACGTGCTGGGCGAGTGGCTCAAGCACCCCGAGGGCGTCGAATACGCCGAGGAACTGGTGCGCATCGTCCGCGACCTGGGCGACTTCCACGTGGGTGTCGCCTCGTTCCCGCAGGGCCACCCGCGCTCCACCGACCTCGACGACGACACCCGCTTCCTGGTGTCGAAACTGCGCGCGGGCGCGGAGTATTCGATCACCCAGATGTTCTTCGACGTGGATCACTATCTGCGCCTGCGGGATCGGGCCATCGCGGCCGATCCGATCGAGGGCGCGAAGCCGATCATTCCCGAGCTCATGCCGGTCACCTCGCTGCGCACGGTCGAGCGCGCGGAGGAGCTGTCGGGCCGTCCGCTCCCGGCCAAGGTGATCGAGCGGCTGCGCAAGGCCGCGGGCACCGGGCCGGAGGAGGATCGCGCGGCGGTCCGGGCCGAGGGCATCCAGATCGCCACGGAGATGGCGCAGCGCCTGATCTCCGAGGGCGCGCCCTGCCTGCATTTCATCACCCTGAATTTCGCCAAGGCCACCAGCGAAGTGCTGGCGAATCTGGGCTATTCGGTCTCGGCCGCTCCGGCGAACGCCTGAACGGACCGGTTCGCACCGTGAATCGGCTCCGGCATGCCGGAGCAAATCACCGGAATGCACTGGTCAGCGGAGTACCTTCCCCTCACGACTCGTGACCTCGAGGGGAGCCCTTCATGTCCGTGTTCCACCACTTCGCCCGGGTGGCCGGCGCTGTCAGCGCCTGCGCCGTGCTCGCCGCCGCCGGACCGGCAACCCTGGCGGGACCCGCCGCCGCGGCCCCGGCGCAGGCCGATACCGGCGCCGCAGCGGTCGCCGCGGTGAGCCCCGAGGCCGCCGCCGCGCTGGCCGCCATCACCGCGGTGAACCAGACCACCGGCCGCGCCGATGCCACCGCCCGTCCCGACGCCGCTGCTCGCCCCGACACCACCGGCCGGTCCGATGCCGCCGGGCCGGCGGCCGCTCCGACGGACTGGCTGTCGGCCTACGGTCAGGCCGTCGAAGGACTCCAGACCTTGGGCATCAAGCCCTTCCTGTACCCGACCGCCGCGCCGTTCTGTCTCGGCGGCACCACCCTGGGCCTGTCCCCCGCCATGGCGGGCAGCATCCCGGGCCCGTGGCCGCACTACGCGATCTCCATTCCCGGCCTGGATCTTTCGGCCGTCAAGGCGGGCCAGGCCATGTTCGCCTTCGTGCCCTACGGCATCGCCCCCGACGGCGCGGACACCTCCGGCATGCAGGTCGCCTGGTTCAACACCACCACCGGCCGCGGCGGCCTGGTGCCGATGGGCCCGCTGAACCAGGTGCTCAATGCGATGATCCCGCCGCAGGTCCCGAACGAGTTGCGGCCCATGGTCGAACAGGCCGTGCACGACTACTTCACCGCGGCCCTGCCGGCCGGCGGCGTCCGCGCGGTGCCGGTGAACACGGGATCGGGCACGGTGCTGGCGGCCATGTTCGGCACGGTCCGCAATGGCGACGCCACCTGCTTCTTCCTGCCGACCATCGGGATGACGCCGGTTCCCTGATCGGGACTCAGGCGACGGTCCGGCCCTTCCAGCGCAGCGCGCGGGTGCGGTGCGCGCGGTGGGACCGGGCCGACAGGGCCAGGTAGGCGGCCACCGAGAACGGGTGTGCCAGCGCCGCAACGGCATCCGTGGCGTCGACCGGCCCGCCGTTCTCGGTGGAGCGGGCCAGCAGGCGGGCGGTGACGGCGGCGGTACAGCCGAGCAGCCCCGTCCGGCGGATCCGTCCGCGCCCGCACACCGCCGCGATGGGCGGAACCCAGAAGGCCAGCGCCGCAATCGAACCGATCGCGAGACTGCCCGCGGGCCCGCCGTAGGCCGACCACAGCCAGCGGGTGTAGCCCTCGCTCACCTCGGCCGCGTCCCGGTACATCCGGGTCTCGGCCAGCGGTCCGGCCGCGACCAGCGTGGTGGGCCGCCCCGCGCGCCGCAGCTCGCGGGCGATGGCCAGATCCTCGGTGACGCTGTCCGCGACCGCGGCGTGCCCGCCGACGGCCCGGTAGGCGGCGGCGTCGAAGACCAGGAACTGCCCGCACGCCACGGCCATCGACGGCCGCCGGGTGCGATTCGCCAGCGCGACCGGCAGAGTCGAGGCCCAGGACCAGCACAGCAGCGGCTGGACGAGGCGTTCGGCGGGGGAGACCGCGAGCTGGCGGGGCCACGGGCAGAGCAGATCGGTTCGTGCCGACCGCAGTTCACGGACCGCGGCCGACAGCGCGCCGGGCGCGAGCCGCACGTCGGCGTCGAGGAAGACCAGCACGCCGTCGGCGGTGTCGGCGAGTTCGGCCAGCCGGGCGCAGGCCGCGGTCTTGCCGGTCCAGCCGGGCGCCGGATCGGTGTCGCTGCGGGAAAGCAGGAATCGGTGGTCGCCGCGGATGGCCGCGCGCGCCGCCTCGAAGGTGTCGTCGGTGGAGCCGTCGTCGAGGACGAGGACCCGCAGGCGCGGCAGATCGGGCTGGGCGCGCAGATCCGCGATGAGCTCGGGCAGCCGGTCGGCCTCGTCGCGGGCCGGGATGCAGACGGTGACCGGTTCGATGACGGTGGGCCCGCCGCGCCGCAGCCGGGGGACGGTGAGGCGATTGGCGAGGGCGACCGATGCGCCGAAGGCGGCGACGGCGCTCGCGGCCGTCACCGCCTTCGGGGCAAGAGTCATGGGGTGGGTGCTAACGCGTGTTGGTGCGATCGGGGCGCAGCCAGCGCGCGGCGCGCACGTAGGCCGGCGGATCGGGGTTGCGGGTCATGTACGCCAGCACCGCGACCACCGCGGCCACCGCGAGGGTGATGCCGCCGACGATGCCCGCCCATCCGGCGAAGGACCGCGTGTTCGGGTCCGCGTAGCCGACTTCGGCGCGCAGCGTGCTGACATCGCCGGGCGGCAGCTTCCAGGTGACCACCGAGTCGCCCTCGCGGGTGCCGTTGGTGGTGGCGACGCGCGCCGGGAAGGCGACGGTCAGCTGCACGTCGGAGCCCTGCGGCGGCAGCGACTTCAGGTCCACCCGGCCGGTCAGGGTGACCAGGTCGCCGGTGCGGGCGAAGAGCAGGTTGAACATGCCGGAGGTCTGGTCGGAGAGGCCGCCGAGCTGCTGCACCTCACCGAAGGTGAGATCGTCGAAGTACACCTGGCTGCCGACGTAGCCGTCCTGCGCGTAGGAGTCCACCCGCACCTTGCCGGACAAGCCGTCGGGGGCCTTGAGCTGCGGGCCCTTGTCCTTCTCGTGCTGCGGCACGGCCGCGGCGACGATGCGGCCGGACACCCGGTCGTTGGAGGACACGCCCATCGACACCTGCACCCGCAGGCATCCGGTCAACAGGACCGCCAGCCCCGCGAACAGGACCACGGCCACGGTCCGCACCCATCGCCGCGATCGTCGCCGGGGTGGGGCGGATTCGAGTGTTCCCTCTGCTGTCGACATGTTCGGACTCGGCTGCACGGCTCACATCGTGCCATGCGTCCCGGGCCACAGCGTGATTCGACGGGCCTTCAGCCCCCGAACCAGCGGAATCCCCAGCACCCCGAGCCCGCAGAACCCGTACACCGCCGATACCGGCAGCCCCAGGAACACCGCGTGCGCCAGCGTCGACCCCAGCCACGTCCACCCGAACACCGCCACCGGAACCGCCCGCGCCGCACCCGAACCCGCGGCCGTCCGATCCCACCACTCCAGCAGTCCCGCCATCACCGCCGCCACCGCGAACCAGCCGACATAGTTGCTGACCGGAATCTCACCCAGCCCCGGCAGCCCGGGAATCGGCGACCGCCACGTCCACTGCCCATCGGCCACCATCTGCGGATCCAGGAACAGATCCCACCCGACCGCCCCCGCCGCGGTCAGCGAAACCCGCCCGGCCGCCCCCTTCGCCAGCAGCCCGGCCACCACCCACACCGGGTACAACCCGCCCGTCCACGCCAGCGGCACCACCACCGGCACCCCCAGCACCTCGGGCCCCAACCGCCCGCTCGCGTAGTCGTAACCGCCGAACGGAATCCCGGTAGCCGTCCCCACCACCTCGGCCACCAACCCCACCCCGGACACGATCACCAGCACCCCGGCCGCCCACCGCACCCCGCGCGTCACCGCCGCGTGCGTCAAAGCCGCACCGGCCGAGAGCAATACGACCGCCACCGTCACCCGATCCCGCCCGACCCCGTGCGCCAGCGGATACGCGATCTGCACCAGCACCAACAACACCGCGGGCACCGCCGAGATCGTCACCGCCCGTCGCTCGGTCGAGAGGGTGGTCCGTTCCGGCGAGGCAGTCGTGGCAGGCCGGCGATGGGTTTCGTGGCGGGGGCCCGATAGGGCGGGGTCGGTCATCGGCGGGGCGGGAAGAGGCGGCGGGGGCGCAGGTCTCGCTCCACGAGGCGGGCGGCGCTGCGGCCGCTGGCGCCGGAGACGCCGCCGCCCGGGTGGGTGGAGGCGCCGGTGAGGTAGAGGCCGGGGGCGCCGGGGACGCGCTGGTTGGCGAGCTCGGGCAGGGGGCGCCACATGAACATCTGGTCGATGGACATCTCGACGTGCATGACATTGCCGCCGAGCAGGCCCATCTCGCGTTCCAGGTCGGCGGGGGTCTGGATGTGACGCTGGGTGATCGAGGCGGCGAATCCCGGTGCGAGGGCGTCGACTTCGGCGATGATGCGGTCGGCCTCGGTCTCGGCGTGCGCGGACCAGTCGCTGCCGTCGGCGAGGTCGTAGGGATGCCACTGCGACCACAGGGTGACCTGATGTTCGCCCGCGGGGGCGATGGTCGGGTCCAGGGCGCTGAACGTCATGGCCAGCACGACCGGGCGCGGCGGAAGGTCGCCCGCCAGGGCCGCGCCGTGAGCGCGCCGCAGCTCGCGGCGGTCGGTGACGAGGAGTTGCAGCCCGTGCGCTGATTCGGCGGTCTCGGCCCCGGGATAGTGGGGGAGTTCGCTGATCGCGGCGCGCACCACCATGCCGATGCCGGGTCCCACCCGGATGCGGCGTCGCCAGTCGGCGATCGTCGCGGTGTCGAATCCGCCCTGTTCCAGCAGGTTCAGGGTGGTGAGGATGTGGCTGCCCGCGATCACGGTGTCCGCGGACAGGTTTCGCCCGCTCGCGGTGCGCACCTCCCACCGGTCGCCGCGGCGGGTCAGGGCGGTCACCGCGTCGCCGGGGGAGACGACGCCGCCGTCGGACTCCAGCCGCGCCACCAGTGCCGCGCTCAGCGCGCCGCTGCCGCCGACCGCGCGCCCGGGCGGCAAGGTGTGCATGAGCGCCGCGAACCCCACCATGGGCGCGGACCCGGGTTCGGACATGGGCGGCCCGGACTGCGCGCCGAACCAGGCCAGCGCCGCCTTCAGCCGTTCGCTGTCGAACAGGCTGTCCAGCAGCGCGTCTCCGGTCTGCATCATCTCCCGGGACAAGGCCCCGCCGCTGGCGCGCCCGGTGGCCCCGGCCGCCTCGCGGGGATCCATGCCCCAGAACGACTTCAGCAGATGCCCGCCGGTCGGGGTGCCCGAGAACGCCCGCATCACCCGCGCGCTGCGCGGACCCCACACGGTCGCGAACCGCCGGTACGCGTCGGCGTCACGCTGCCCGCAGGCGGCGGCGATGGACGCGCAGGTCTGGTCCAGATCCCGGTGGAACACGATGGGCGCCGGCCCGCTCCCGGCGGGCGCGGGCGCGAAAGCCCAGGGGTCGCAGTCGATGTAGCGCAGCCCGAACCGGGCCAGCTCCAGCTCCTCGATGATCCCGGTGTGCCGGATCATGATGTGCGCCGAGGACCCCCGGTCGACCAGATGGCCGGGGAACCGTTCGACGGTGGAGACGGCCCCGCCGAGCACGGTGTCACGTTCGAGCACCTCGACCCGATGCCCGGCCTTGGCCAGGTAGCAGGCCGCGACCAGCGCGTTGTGCCCCGATCCGACGACTACGACTGTGCGGGAACCGTTGTCGCGCCTGCTCACAGGGGCAGCCGCCGCCCGAGCACCGCGAACCGCCGGGTGTCGCCGGAGAAGATGAAGTGCCGCACCACATCCCCGAACCCCTGGCGCCGGTAGAGCCGCCAGGCCCGGTTGGACTCGCGGTCCACCTCGGGGGTGGACAGCAGCACGGTGCGCTCGGGCCGGTTCTGCAGCAGCCGGGTGAGCAGGATCTCGCCGAGCCCGCGGCCCTGCGCGGCGGGGTGCACGTGCAGTTCGGTGAGCTCGAAGTAATCCGAAAGCAGTTCCCGCGCGCCGGATTCGGGCCAGCCGGTACGCCGCATACCGCTGTACACCTGCTGATGCCACCACTGGTGCGGCGCGCCGTGATAGCCGTACGCGATGGCCACGATGGGCGCGGTGCGCAGGTCCAGTCGTCCGTCGTCGTCGGGCAGCACCGCGGCCACGGCCTGCCAGCCGGGGCGGGTGGTGTGCTCGGTCCACATGGGCGCGCGCTGATGTTCGGTGCCGCGCGGGTAGTCCATGGCCGCGACGTAGACCGCCAGGGCGTCGTGCAGCCGGTGCCGCAGGGTCGCGGCCGACAGATCGACCACGACGGGTGCCGGCGTCGGTTTGGGGGTGACTGCGGTCATCGGCTGGACGCAACTCTCGTTGGCGCGGACGGATGGATCGACAGTAGCGCCACGGTGGGTGCCTCAACTTGTCGGTGGGTCTCTCTATATTCAAACCCAACAGAAACCTTCGAATGCCTGTTCGATCATCGACTCGGGTGAAATGCCTGATCGGGACGCGTTGTCCTTATAGATGTGATTCGGGTGTGCGAGTGGGGAGGTACGCGAAATGACCGGGAAAACTGAACGTCCGGGCCACCCGGGCCGCGCCGGCGACCTGCTGCGCAAGGCCGACGGGCTGCTGTCGGAGGCACGGGGAGAACGCGATCCGGCGGAGCGTTTCCGCATCGCCTACCTGGCCGCGCTACGCGGGGCGGGCGCGGTGCTGGCACTGACGGGGGCCGACCGGGCGCCCCGGGCCCGCTCGCGCAACGCCTGGGTCCTGATGCAGCGCGCGGCACCGGAATTCGTCATGTGGACGGACTATTTCACCGGCCAGTCCGAGACCCGCGCGGCGCTCGAAGCGGGCCTGTCCCGGCCCATCGACGACCACCGCGCCGACGAGTTCGCTTCGCGGGTAGGCGCATTCCTGCACGACGTGGCCGATCTGCTGGCCGCCGCGTCGCGGCTCCGGCCCAGTTCAGGGTGGGTGAACGGAATGCTGGCGTGAGTATCGGCGAGTAGGTGGTCCGGTTCTGATCGAACTCGTATTATTGGTGGCAGATAGCCGCCAAGGTCGGCTACCCGTCGTCTACCCGGAGGCGACAGCCACCACCTAGTGCCGGGGGAGGTACCGTGCCACTCTCCGAGCACGAGCAGCGCATGCTCGAACAGATCGAGAGCGCGCTCTATGCTGAGGATCCGAAGTTCGCCTCGACTGTTCGGGGTGGACGGTTACGTTCTGCCACCGGTCGGCGCAGACTCCAGGCGGCGGCCTTGTTCGTCCTCGGCCTGTTTCTATTGGTGGCCGGCATCGCCGCGCCGTTCAAGCCCGGCGGTTTCCCGATCATCAGTCTCGTCGGCTTCATCGTCATGTTCGGCGCGGGTGTGCTGTTGCTGATCGGTGGCCCCCGCATGGGTGGTTCGGCCGGTCGGGCCTCGGACGCTCATCCCAGCCAGGGCGGCGCTCCCGGCGCCGGCCGCGGCAAGCCCCGCAAGCAGGGCGGGTTCTCCGCGCGGATGGAGGACCGGTTCCGCAAGAGGTTCGAACAGGACAGTTGACCGGGCTACCGTGCGGCCGACGGCTTTCGGACCGGCACGGTAGCGGACCACGATCGACCAACTGAAGATCTTCACGACACGCCGTGACGCCACACCGATTTGAGGTGTGGGGGGACCGCGGTTGTTGGTTGTGGGGGGTGGGGGGGGGGGGTGTGGGGCCCCATAGACCACACCAACCCCCCGCGGGGCCC
>NZ_JBSGDW010000017.1:0-78156 GCF_053602575.1 Nocardia sp. NPDC004340 | reverse complement strand
GCCCGGTCCCATTCCGAACCCGGAAGCTAAGGCCACCTGCGCCGATGGTACTGCACTCGACAGGGTGTGGGAGAGTAGGACACCGCCGGAACATCCTTCGCGAAAGGGGACCCAATCTTGGGTCCCCTTTCGGCGTTTACCACCCTGTGCTGCGCAGCAGCTCGAGGGCACGTGATTGAATTTGGGGTAGGTGGATCGCCCACCCGCCCTCCTCACGCGCCCTCCAGCGCCGTGGCCGGGTACCGCAGGCTACAAAGTACAGAGAGGGATCACCGTGGCGGAGCAGAACGACGGCCGCAAACCTTTCCGCCGCAATGACGGTGGATCCGGACAGGGCGGCTACGGTCGACGCGAGGACGGCGGACGCCGCGACCAGGGCCGGCCGTCGTACGGCGGTGGTCCGCGTCGCGAAGGCGGCGGCAGCCGCGAGGGCGGCTTCAACCGCGGTGGCGGCGGCGGCTTCAACCGCGGCAAGGACAATGAACGCGGCGGCTTCAACCGCTCCGAGGGCGACCGCGATCGCGGCGGCTATCGGGGCGAGAGCCGGACCGGTTCCGATCGTGACGGCGGAAGCCGGGGCGGTTACACCCGCGGCGACCGCGACGGTGGTTTCAACCGGGACCGCGGTGACCGCCGCGAGGGCGGTTTCAACCGTAGCGGCGAGCGCCGCGAAGGCGGATTCAGCCGTGGCGGTGGTGACCGTCGCGAAGGTGGCTTCGATCGTGGCGGCGAGCGCCGCGAAGGCGGTTACAACCGTGGCGGTGGTGACCGTCGCGAAGGTGGCTTCAGTCGTGGTGGGGAGCGCCGCGAGGGTGGCTTCAACCGCGGCGGTGGCGATCGTCGCGAAGGCGGTTACGACCGTGGCGGCGAACGTCGCGAGGGCGGGTTCAGCCGCGGCGGCGGCAGCGATCGTCGCGAGGGCGGTTTCGATCGCGGTGGTGACCGTCGTGAGAGCGGTTTCAACCGTGGTGGGGAGCGTCGCGAAGGAGGATTCAGCCGCGGCGGCAGCAGCGATCGTCGCGAAGGTGGGTTCAACCGCGGCGGGGAGCGCCGCGAGGGTGGGTTCAGCCGTGGCGGCAGCAGCGATCGTCGCGAGGGCGGTTTCGATCGCGGTGGCGATCGTCGTGAGGGTGGCTTCAATCGCGGTGGCGGCGATCGTCGCGAGGGTGGCTTCAATCGCGGTGGCGGTGACCGTCGTGAGGGCGGTTTCAGCCGTGGTGGCGGTGACCGTCGAGAAGGCGGCTTCAACCGCGGCGAGCGTCGTGAAGGCGGATTCGACCGTGGTGACCGCGGGGATCGTCGAGAGGGCGGGTTCAACCGCGGCGGCGAGAACCGTGGTGGCGGACGGGGATTCGATCGCGATCGTGGTCCGCGCGAGGAGAAGAAGAGCTTCGCGCGCGACGACGTCGACGCGACCGGCGGTGAGACCGCCCGCGAGGACAAGGATTTCGAGCGGGCCGGGAACGGTTCGGGCGAGCGGTCGTTCGATCGCGGTGAGGACCGTCGCCGGGGCGGCGAAGGCGCGAGGGCCGGTGGCGGCCGGCCGGGCGAGCGGCGGTCGGGTCGTCCCGACGAGCCGGGTCTGCCGGACGACGTGCAGCCCTCCGATCTCGAGCCCGCGGTGCGACGCGATCTGCTGAGCCTGGACAAGAGCAATGCCGAGACGGTGGCCCGGCACCTGGTGATGGTGGCGCAGCTGCTGGACGAGGATCCGGAGCTGGCGCTCGAGCACGCGCGGGCGGCGCGGCAGCGAGCCGGCCGGATCGCCGTGGTGCGCGAGACCGCCGGTGTCGCGGCCTATCACGCGGGTGAGTGGGCCGAGGCGCTCTCGGAGCTGCGGACCGCGCGGCGCATGTCCGGTGGTTCGGGCCTGCTGGCCGTCATGGCGGATTGCGAACGCGGCCTGGGCCGTCCGGAGCGCGCCATCGAGCTGGGCCGCAGCGACGAGGCCCGCGCCCTGCAGGGCGACGAGGCGACCGAGCTGCGCATCGTGGTGGCCGGCGCGCGCATGGACCTGGGTCAGTTCGACCAGGCCGTGGTGACGCTGCAGACCGCGGAGCTGGATCCCGCGCGCTCGGGTTCGGCCGCGGCGCGGCTGTTCTACGCCTACGCCGAGGCTCTGCTGGCCGCCGGTCGCGAGGACGAGGCGCTGACCTGGTTCATGAACGCGGCCTCCGCGGACCACGACGGCGAGACCGACGCCGAGGAACGCGCCGCCGAACTCTCCGGCGACGGTGACGCCGACGGCGCGGACTGGACCGCGGCCTTCGACGAAGATGCCGAAGACGCCGAAGACGAGGACGAGGACGCCGAGGGCGAATCGGATTCGGCTGCGGCGGAGCGGGATTCCGAAGACGATGGACCGGAGAAGTCGGCGAAGCCCGCCGAGGGCTCCGAGAACTAGGACCGGCAATGAACTCGACCGTGCGGCAGCGCCACAGCGCAGCCGCACGGTCGTTTCTGTTTCTGTGTACAGCGAGAGGGACGGCGTAATGCGATTGCGGGATCGGTTCGAGGCCTTGCTACTGGATCTGGACGGGACGCTGTTCCGCGGCCACGAGCTGATTCCCGGTGCGCCGGAAGCGCTGTCGGCGGGCGCGCCCGAACAGCGGCTGATGTACGTCACCAACAATGCGAGCCGCTCGGCGGACGCGGTGGCGCTGCATCTGCGCGAACTGGGTTTCGACGCCCACGAGGACGAGGTGGTGACCAGCGCGCAGGCGGCCGCGCGGCTGCTGGCGCAGCGGATCCCGCCGGGGTCCACCGTGCTCGTGGTCGGCACCGACGACCTCATGTCGGAGGTGGAGAACGTGGGCCTGCAGGCGATCCGTCGCTTCGACGGCGCACTGCCCAGCGCGGTGGTGCAGGGCCATTCGCCGCAGACCGGCTGGCCGGATCTGGCCGAGGCCGCCTACGCGCTGCGGCAGGGCGCGCTGTGGGTGGCCGCGAATACCGATGCCACGCTGCCCACCGAACGCGGTCTGGCGCCGGGCAACGGGTCCATGGTCGCGGCATTGCGGCACGCGTCGGGGCTGGAGCCGATCGTGGCGGGCAAGCCGTACGCGCCGTTGATGGAGGATGCGCTGGAACGCGCGGGCACCCGTGACGCGCTCGTGGTCGGCGACCGCCTCGACACCGACATCGACGGCGCGCACACCACCGGACTGGAGTCGTTCATGGTCCTCACGGGCGTGAGCACGCTCGAGGATCTGCGCGCCCAGCCCGCCGATCGCATGCCGACCTATATCGCCGAATCCCTGGACGCCCTCAACCATCCGGTGGCCGACCTCGACCCGGTGGTGCCGGGGGAGGGCGATATCGCCGAGGCGATCGCCGACTGCCTGGCCAAGGCGCCCGGCCGCGCGATCACCATCCGATCCGTCTGACACGCCGCGAGGTATCAAGCCTCACAACGGTTTTCGCGCCTCGAACAAGGTGCGTGCCGAATGCGCGACGAAGGGGCCGTCCTGCACGATCCGCCGATGCGGGTCGTGCAGACGGTCCCGATACTCGGCACCCGCGCGATCTCGCTCCACCGGACGGTGGCGGGATGCGTGCTCGTCACCAGATCGAAGGCCGCGTCCGCGAACGGCAGCGGCGATTCGTCCGGGTCGGCGACCACGACCGCGCCACGCGGATGCAGCAGCTGGGTCGCCTCGGCCGGATTCGGCGGCCACGATTCGGTGGCGACCATGGTCGGCGGGAACACGGCGGCCTCGGCGATCATTCCTCGAAGTCGCTGTCCATTTGCCTCGTCCTGTCAGCCACCCCCGACGGTGGTCGTCGTGGCCGCCCCGGTCGGCGGGCGGATCGGGATGCGGCGGGGTACGTGTGTTCGAATGCGGGTTCGGGTAGCGTTATCGCCACGATGACTATGCCCACGCCTCGACCGCCGATTCCCGCGCCGGGACAACACCCCGGCACGCCCGGAGCGCACCCCGGTATGCCGGGTCCCCGCCCGGGCGCGCCGCTGCCGGGACAGCATCTGGCGGGCGCGAATCAGGAGTTCGCCGACCCGGATCGGGTCCGGACCGAGGTGGACGCGCTGCTGGCCGAATTGTCGGCGGGCGCGCCGAATCCGGGCTTTCCGGGTGCGCCGAGCGTGCACTCGGAGGGCACCGACATCGTGCGACGGGCCAAGATTCTGGAACAGGCGCACGAGGTGCTGGTGCAGGCGCTGGCCACGGTGGACAAGATCTGAGGTGGCCAGGCGCGCGCGGGTGGACGCGGAACTGGTTCGCCGCGGATTGGCGCGGTCGCGGGAACACGCGGTCGAGCTGATCAACGCGGGCCGCGTCCTGATCAATGGGTCGGTCGCCACCAAACCGGCGACCGGAGTCGAAACGAGCACCCCGCTGCTGGTGCGGGAGCAGCCCGACGAGGTGCAGTGGGCCTCGCGGGGTGCGCACAAGTTGCTGGGCGCGCTCGAGGCGTTCGAGCCGCAGGGCGTGTCGGTGGACGGCAAGCGCTGTCTGGACGCGGGCGCGTCCACGGGTGGTTTCACCGACGTGCTGCTGTCGAAGGGCGCGAAAGAGGTGGTGGCCGCCGATGTCGGCTACGGCCAGCTGATCTGGCGGCTGCAGAACGACGACCGCGTCCGGGTGCACGATCGCACCAATGTGCGGGCGCTGACCCCCGAACTCATCGGCGGCACTGTCGATCTGGTGGTCGCGGACCTGTCGTTCATCTCGCTGGGGCTGGTGCTGCCGGCGCTGGCCGCCTGCTGCGCGCCGGGCGCGGATCTGCTGCCGATGGTGAAGCCGCAGTTCGAGGTGGGCAAGGAACGGGTGGGTTCCGGTGGCGTGGTGCGGGATCCGGTGTTGCGCGCCGAGGTGGTGCGCGAAGTCGCCGCCGCGGCAGCGGCCCTCGGGCTGCGCACGCGCGGCGTGACGGCCAGCCCGCTGCCCGGTCCGTCCGGGAACGTCGAGTATTTCCTGTGGCTGCGCAAGGAGTCCGCGCCGGTCGGGCCGGACGCGGCCGAAGCGGTGGCGACCGGCGACGCCGCGGGCGTCGGTGCGGCCGCCTACGATGCTGACGAGGCGGCGCGTGTGGCGGCGCTGATCGAGCGTGCGGTGCAGGAGGGTCCACAGTGAACGCGGCGAGCCCGGCCAGAGAAGTGCTGCTGGTCGCGCATCCGGGACGCCCGGAGATCACCGATACCGCGCACCGGGTCGCGAAGATCCTGTGCGGGGCCGGGATCGGGCTGCGGGTGCTCGAGGACGAGGCCTACAGCACCCGCTTCGACCTCGACGACGACGGCACCTCCAACGGCTACCCGATGCGGGTGATGACGCACGACCTGGTCGCCGCGGTCGGCACCGAGATGGTGCTCGCGCTCGGCGGCGACGGCACGTTCCTGCGCGCGGCCGAACTCGCCCGCGCCGCGTCGGTGCCGGTGCTCGGAATCAATCTGGGCCGCATCGGTTTTCTCACCGAAGCCGAGGCCGAACACCTCGACGAGGCGCTCTCGCAGGTGGTGCGGCGCGACTACACCGTCGAGGAACGGATGACCATCGACGTCTCCGTGCGCGTCGACGACACGGTGGTGGAACGCGGCTGGGCGCTGAACGAGGCCAGCATCGAGAACGCGGCCCGCATGGGCGTGCTCGAAGTGGTCCTCGAGGTCGACGGCCGCCCGGTGTCGGCGTTCGGCTGCGACGGTGTGCTCATCGCCACCCCGACCGGGTCCACCGCCTACGCCTTCTCGGCCGGCGGTCCGGTGGTGTGGCCGGAACTCGAAGCGCTGCTGGTGATTCCGTCCAATGCCCACGCCTTGTTCGCGCGACCCCTGGTGACCAGCCCGGATTCGCTGATCGCGGTGGAGACGGTGGCGACCGGACACGACGCGATTGTTTTTCTCGACGGCCGACGCACCCTCGCATTGCCGCGGGGCGGCCGGGTCGAGACGGTCCGCGGGACCGAACCGGTGCGGTGGGTTCGGCTCGATTCCGCGCCGTTCGCCGATCGGATGGTGCGCAAATTCCAGTTGCCCGTGACAGGCTGGAGAGGCCGACAGCGGACGGAGAGCACGAGTGCTGACAGAGATCAGGATTGACGGGCTGGGCGTAATTTCCACCGCCACCGCACAATTCCACGAAGGTCTGACCGTTTTGACGGGTGAGACCGGTGCGGGCAAGACGATGGTGGTGACGAGCCTGCATTTGCTCAGCGGCGCCCGCGCCGACGCGGGCCGGGTACGCCTGGGCGCGTCGCGAGCCGTGGTGGAGGGCCGTTTCACCGTCGACGAGGTGCACGACGGCGCCATCGGCGAGGTGGAGGAGGTGCTGGAATCCACCGGGGCCGAACGCGATGACGACGGCAGCATCATCGCCGTCCGCACCGTCGGCAGCGACGGCCGCTCCCGCGCCCACCTGGGCGGCAGGTCCGTACCCGCCTCGGTGCTCTCGGATTTCACCGGTCCGCTGCTGACCGTGCACGGCCAGAACGACCAGCTGCGCTTGCAGCGACCGGACCAGCAGCTGCATGCGCTGGACCAGTTCGCCTCCGATGCGGTGGCCCCGCTGCTGGCCAAGTACCAGAAGGCGCGAAAGGCCTGGCTGGACAAGCGCAATCAGCTGCTCGAGCGCACCGCGCGCAGCCGGGAGCTGGCGCTGGAAGCCGATCATCTGACCCAGTCGCTGGCCGAGATCGACGCCATCGCGCCCGAACCCGGTGAGGACGAGCATCTCGTCGGCGAGGTGCGGCGACTCTCGGACCTGGACTCGCTGCGCGAGGCCGGTTCCATCGCCCACGACGCGCTGGCCGGTCCGGCCGATTCGCCGGGCGAGGCGGCGGGCGCGCTGGATCTGCTCGGCACCGCCCGCGCGCGCATCGAATCCTCCGACGACCCGAAGCTGACGGCGCTGGCTCCCCGTCTGGGCGAGGCGATCTCGGTGGTGGTGGACCTGACCACCGAGCTCAGCTCCTATCTGTCGGATCTGCCATCGGATCCGGGCGCGCTGGAGTCCATGCTGACCCGGCAGGCCGAGCTCAAGACGCTGACCCGCAAGTACGCGCCCGATATCGACGGCGTCATCAAGTGGGCCGACGAGGCGCGCACCCGGCTGTCCTCGCTGGACGTGTCCGAGGAAGCCCTGGCCGGCCTGGCCGCCGATGTCGAGACCGCCGCCGAGAAGGTGCGCGAGACCGCCCGCAAGCTGACCGCCGCGCGCGGCAAGGCCGCCGGCAAACTGGCCAGTGCGGTGAGCACCGAACTGGGCGGCCTCGCTATGGGCCGCGCACGCCTAGAGGTCGGCGTCGGTCCGATCCTGGCGGGCGTGCAGGATTCGGCGCCGCTGGTCATCGACGGTCAGGAACTGCACGCCGGATCGACCGGTGTCGACGAGGTGGAGTTCCGGCTGGCCGCGCACTCGGGCGCGCATCCGCTGCCGTTGAGCCGCAGCGCTTCCGGCGGTGAGCTCTCGCGGATCATGCTGGCGCTGGAAGTGGTGCTGGCCAGTTCCGAGCACGGCACCACCATGGTGTTCGACGAGGTCGACGCCGGTGTGGGTGGTCGCGCGGCGGTCGAGATCGGTCGTCGCCTGGCTCGCCTGGCGCGCACCCATCAGGTCATCGTGGTGACCCACCTGCCGCAGGTGGCCGCCTTCGCCGACACCCACCTGGTGGTCGACAAGCTCGATGACGGTCAGGCCGTGAAGTCGGGCGTGAAGGCGCTGACCCAGGACGAACGCGTCGTGGAGCTGGCGCGCATGCTGGCGGGCATGGGCGACACCGAGACCGGTCGCGCGCACGCGTGGGAGCTGCTCACCACCGCGCACTCCGAGAAGGTCGGCGCGGCAGCCTCGGGCGAATAACGCGTCCCCCGAACAGAAAACCGGCCGAGACCCGAAGAAAGGGTCCGGCCGGTTTTTTCGTGCGTTCGTCGCGCTGGTCCTACTTCACGGCCTTGCGCACGCCGCCGATGAGGGCGTTGGTGAGGGCGCGCAGGCCGGGCTCGAGGATCTGGGCCGGCAGCGGGAGGCTCGGCTCGGATTCCATGGTGTAGACGACCCGGGTGCCGCCGGGCGCGTCGGAGAAGGCGATGGTGCCGACGTGCCGCTTGACCGGGGCGCCCGCGATGACGCGGTAGACCATGCGCTCACCGGGGACGAGCTCGGTGGTCTCCTCGGTCGGGCCGATGCCGGCGATGCCGAGCTGGTACTGGGCGCCGACGCCGGACGGGCTGCCGATGCCCGGCTTCTTCAGCGAGATCTTGATGGGCAGAAAGGGATTGAGGCTGTCGCGCTCGGAGAAGAGTTTGTACACGACGTCGCGGGGGGCGGGAATGACGGTGTCGACCGTGGTGCTGGCCATGACGGCATTGTCTCCTTTCGTGCCGGTGCTCGGAGCATATCCTTACCGGCCGGTAAGAAGATAGCCGCGAACCGGACAACCTGCGGACGCCGGGACTCGAGCAACATTTCGGCGATCAAATGACGATGCTGACCGGCGCGCCTCCACCAGTGGTTGAGAGTTTGGGGTGATCATCGGTCGCTATGAAGATGATGGGCCTGCTGTCGCGCAATACCGAAACGCTGCCGGGTCTGACCGGGATGGCCCGGGTGGACCGCAATACCAGGCGTTTGCTGCAGCGCGTGGGTCCGGGGGATGTGGTCGTCCTCGACGAGTGCGACCTCGACCGGCTCACCGCCGACCGCCTGGTCGAGGCCCAGGTAGCGGTGGTGGTCAACGCCTCGCCCTCGATCTCCGGGAGATACCCGAACCTGGGACCGGAAGTGCTGGTGGCCAACGGCATTCAGTTGCTGGACGCGGTCAGCTCGGACGTGTTCAAGAAGATCAAGGACGGCACCAAGGTGCGCGTCGAGGGCGCAGTGGTCTACGCCGACAAGCTCGCCAAGAAGGAGCCCGAGGCCCTCGTGGAGGGCATCGAACTCACCGAGACGACCATCGCCGAGCGCATGATCGAGGCCCGCAACGGGCTCGCCGACCATCTGGAAGCGTTCTCCGGCAACACCATAGAGTTCATCCGCACCGAGTCCTCCTTGCTCATCGACGGCATCGGCGTGCCCGATGTCGAGGTGGAGATGAAGAAGCGGCATGTCGTGGTGGTGGCCGACGGTCCCGAGCACATCGAGGACCTCAAGCGCATCAAGCCGTTCATCAAGGAGTACGCCCCGATCCTGATCGGCGTGGGCCGCGGCGCGGACACCCTGACCCGCCACGGGTATCGCCCCGACCTGATCGTCGGCGATCCGGAGGAGATCACCGCCACCACGCTCAAGTGCGGCGCGGAGGTGATCCTGCCCGCCGACACCGACGGCCACGCCAAGGGGCTCGAGCGCATCCAGGATCTGGGCATCGGCGCGACCACCTTCCCGTCCTCGGGCGCGCCCTCGGATCTGGCGCTGCTGCTGGCCGACCACCACGGCGCGTCGCTGATCGTGACCGTCGGCGCGGCGGCCTCGCTGGACGACTTCTTCGACCGCGGTCGCCGCGACTCCAACCCGGCGACCTTCCTGACCCGTCTCAAGATGGGCACCAAGCTCATGGACGCCAAGGCCGTGGCCTCGCTGTACCGGCACCGGGGATCCGGCTGGGCGATCGCGCTGGTGGTGCTGGCCGCGCTGGTGGCCCTGGTGGTCGCGGTGCTGGCCACGCACATGGGCGGTGAAGCGGTGACCTGGATGTCCGACACCTGGGATCGCGGATGGCACTGGGTGGAGCGGCTATCGGACCGGCAGAGGTAGAGGACGGAATGATTTCTTTTCGCCACCACGCGATTTCGATCGCCGCGGTATTCCTGGCCCTGGCGGTGGGCGTGGTGCTGGGCACCCGGGCGCAAGGCAACGGGTTGTTCTCCAGCGATCGGCAGCAGGTCGGCGACCTGCGAGCCGAGAACGGGCGGCTGACCGAACAAGTGAAGGCGGCCGACGCCTTCCTGTCCGGCGCGTCCGGCAAGCTGCTGACCGGGGCTCTGGCCAATCGGTCGGTTCTGATCTTCACCACGCCCGACGCCGACAGCGGCGACGTCGACGCGGTCAGCGCGGCGCTCACCACCGCCGGGGCCGCGGTCACCGGGCGGGTCGGACTCTCCAGCGCGTTCACCGACTCCTCCGAGGGCGATCGGCTGCGCACCGCGCTGGTGAACATGGTGCCCGCGGGCGCGCAGCTCAAGGTCGAGGCGGTCGATCAGGGCAGCCTCGCGGGCGATCTGCTCGGGCAGGTGCTGCTGGTCGATCCGGGGAGCGGGCAGCCGCGCGGCACCCAGCAGGAGCGCGGCCTCGTCCTGGAGACGCTGCGCGGCGGCGGCTTCCTGACCCCAGTCGGGGACGTGCAGCCCGCCCAGCTGGCCGTGGTGGTCACCGGGGACGGCGCGCGGGCCGAGGAGAACAACCGGGGCACCATCATCGCCCGATTCTCGGGCGGGCTGCGGTCCCACAGCGCCGGTGTGGTGCTGGCGGGTCGCTACGGAGCCGCCGAGGGACCGGGCGCGATCGCGGTGGCCCGGTCCGAGCTCGGGCTGGCGGCCGTCACCACCGTCGACAACGCCGATCGTGAGATCGGGCGGATCACCACCGTGCTCGGGCTCACCGAGCAGCTGAACGGCGGTACCGGTCGTTACGGCACGGGTGCGAAGGCGACCTCGCTCACAGTCGCCGCCATGCCGCACTGACCGCGGTGAGCACAAAGCCAACGCCGAGCACCGGAAAGGTTGCCCGCGACACGCGGAACCGAGTCGATCGCGGGCAGCCGAACACGCGTGGCATGCGATCAGCCTCCGCAATCCGTGTTACCGTGAAGACCCGTGGGTAATTCACGGATTCCGGCGCGCGCGGCCACGAAACACATCTTCGTCAGCGGCGGTGTCGCCTCTTCACTCGGTAAGGGTTTGACCGCCTCCAGCCTCGGTCAGCTGCTGACGTCGCGCGGTCTGCGCGTCACGATGCAGAAGCTGGATCCGTACCTGAACGTCGATCCCGGCACCATGAACCCCTTCCAGCACGGTGAGGTGTTCGTGACCGAGGACGGCGCGGAGACGGACCTCGACGTCGGTCACTACGAACGGTTCCTGGACCGCGATCTGTCCGGGGACGCCAATGTCACCACCGGCCAGGTGTACTCGAAGGTCATCGCCAAGGAGCGTCGCGGCGAGTACCTCGGCGACACCGTGCAGGTGATCCCGCACATCACCGACGAGATCAAGAGCCGCATCCTCGCGATGACCGGTCCCGATCTGCACGGGCAGGCGCCCGATGTGGTGATCACCGAAATCGGTGGCACCGTCGGCGATATCGAGTCGCAGCCGTTCCTCGAGGCGGCGCGTCAGATCCGCCACGAGGTGGGTCGCGAGAACTGCTTCTTCCTGCACGTCACGCTGGTGCCCTACCTGGGTCCGTCGGGCGAGCTCAAGACCAAGCCGACCCAGCACTCGGTGGCGGCGCTGCGCAATATCGGTATCCAGCCCGACGCGCTGATCCTGCGCTGCGACCGCGATGTGCCGCAGCCGCTGAAGAACAAGATCGCGCTCATGTGCGACGTGGATGTGGACGCCTGCATCTCGACGCCGGACGCGCCGTCGATCTACGACATTCCGAAGGTGCTGCACCGGGAGGGCTTGGACGCGTACGTGGTCCGCAAGCTCGGGCTGCCCTTCCGCGACGTGGACTGGGCGGTCTGGGGCGATCTGCTGGACCGCGTGCACAACCCGCGCGAGGAGGTCACCGTCGCGCTGGTCGGCAAGTACGTGGACCTGCCGGACGCCTACCTGTCGGTCACCGAGGCGCTGCGCGCGGGCGGTTTCGCCTCGCGGGCCAAGGTGAACATCCGCTGGGTGCAGTCCGACGAGTGCGAGACCGAGGCCGGCGCCCGCTCGCACCTGGCCGATGTCGACGCCATCCTGATCCCCGGCGGCTTCGGCATCCGCGGCATCGAGGGCAAGGTGGGCGCCATCCGCTTCGCCCGCGAGCACAAGATTCCGCTGCTGGGCCTGTGCCTGGGCCTGCAGTGCGTGGTCATCGAGGCGGCGCGCTCGGTGGGCATGAAGGACGCCAACTCGGCGGAGTTCGAGCCCGACACCAAGTTCCCCGTCATCTCCACCATGGCCGATCAGGAGCAGATCGTGGCCGGTGAGGCCGACCTGGGCGGCACCATGCGACTGGGCGCGTATCCGGCTGTGCTGCAGAAGGATTCGCTGGTCGCGCAGGCCTACGGCGAGACCGAGGTCTCCGAGCGGCACCGCCACCGCTACGAGGTCAACAACACCTACCGCGACAAGATCGCCAAGAGCGGCCTGAAGTTCAGCGGCACCTCCCCGAACGGCCACCTGGTCGAGTTCGTGGAATACCCGCAGAACCAGCACCCGTTCCTGGTCGCCACCCAGGCGCACCCGGAACTCAAGTCCCGCCCGACCCGCCCGCACCCGCTGTTCGCGGCGCTCATCTCGGCGGCGCTGGATTACAAGGCCGCCGAACGGCTCCCGGTCGAGATCCCGGCCGAGGCCCCGGCCCCCGAAGGCGAGAAGGTCTCCAAGTAGCCCTCCGCCGGCTTGCCACCCGACACCGCCCGAGCGTCCAGCACGCCCGGGCGGTGTCGTGTTCCGGGCACTGCTCGCTCTGATCGAGAGCCGGCGTGGTGTCGGCCACGGCAGCGCGGGTGGCGGGTCGGGTGTGGCCGGGCGGGGCGGAGATTCGCGCTACGGTTCTGGGATGACGTCCTCCGGTCCGGTTCCCGGTTCACACGAATTCGATGTTCTGTCCAGTCGCACCGTGTATTCGGGGGCGATTCTCGCGCTGCGGCTCGACCAGGTGGTCATGCCCGGCGGGAAGGTGGCCGAGCGGGAGGTGATCGAGCACCACGCGGCGGTCGCGGTGGCGGCGCTCGACGAGGACGAGAATCTGGTGCTGATCAATCAGTATCGGCATCCGATCGGGCGGCGGTTGCTGGAATTGCCCGCCGGGTTGCTGGACGAGCAGGGCGAGGATCCGTTGGAGGCGGCCAAGCGGGAGCTGGCCGAGGAGACGGGGCTGGCGGCGCGGGAATGGGCGGTGCTGGTGGATGTGGCGCTGTCGCCGGGGTTCACCGATGAGGCGTTGCGGGTGTATCTCGCCACCGGGCTGTACGAAACCGACCGGCCTGACCCGGAAATGGAGGAGGCCGACCTCCAATTGCTGCGGATGCCCCTGGCGGAGGCCGTGCAGGCCGCGCTGGCGGGGGAGATCACCAATGCCACCGCGGTCGCCGGAGTAACCGCGCTGATGACGGCTCGCGCCTCCGGGGCGGTGCTGCGGCCCGCGGACGCGCCGTGGCCCGGCATGCCGACCGCGTTCCTGGACCGCAAGGCGCGGGGGCGCGCGGAGTAGATCCCGATTGGGAAACTTGTTCTGTTTGCCGGGGTTTGGCTGGGGAAGTTCGTCGGTGGCTGCTGCAATGATGTGACCCGTGCTGAAGCGGCAGATCGACGCGTACCTCGACCATATGGCGGTCGAGCGCGGCGCCGCGCGCAATACGCTCAGCGCCTACCGCCGTGATCTGGGGCGATACCGGCACTTCCTGTCCGAGCGCGGCGTGGAAACGCTTGCGCGCGTGGCCGAATCGGACATAGCCGACTACATGGTGTCGCTGCGTTCGGGCGACGCCGAGCATCCCGCGCTGGCGGCGTCCTCGGCGTCGCGGGCGCTGGTCGCGGTGCGCGGGCTGCACCGGTTCGCGACGGCGGAGGGGATCACCGACGCGGATGTGGCGCATCCGGTGAAACCGCCGACGCCCGCCCGCCGACTGCCGAAAGCCCTTCCTTACGACCAGATCTCGCGGCTGCTCGACGCGGCCGGCGGTGATATCGCCGACGGCCCGCGCGGGCTGCGGGACCGGGCCCTGCTGGAATTGCTGTACTCCACGGGCGCGCGCATCTCCGAAATCGTCGGCCTGGACGTGGACGACATCGACACCCCAGAGCGCGCGGTCGTGCTGCGCGGCAAGGGCGGCAAGCAGCGCATGGTCCCGATCGGCCGTCCCGCCCTGGCCGCGCTGGACAACTACCTGGTCCGGGGCCGCCCCGATCTGTCCGCGCGCGGCCGCGGCAACAGCGCCCTGTTTCTCAACCATCGTGGCGGCCGGCTGTCCCGCCAGACCGCTTGGCAGGTCCTGCAATCCGCGGCCGAACGCGCGGGCATCGCCGCGCAGGTGTCGCCGCACACCCTGCGCCACTCGTTCGCGACCCACCTCTTGGATGGCGGCGCGGACGTCCGGGTCGTGCAGGAACTGCTGGGCCACGCCTCGGTGACCACCACCCAGATCTACACCCTCGTCACGGTCGGCACGCTGCACGAGGTCTGGGCGACCGCGCACCCGCGTGCCCGGTGAGAGCGCCGCACGGGCCTCGAAAGACCGTGGTCCCGAAAGACATTGTCGCCCCGAGGCTCTCCCGCCCGATCTGCGGTCCGGGCGCGCGCACGGGTCGGGCGGCCGGATGCCACTCGTGGATGCCGAATGGCACCCGGGCGAGCGCACTGTCCTCCAATGGACTCCACCGCCCGGGCTCACGGCGCAGTTGCGCCATACCCGGATCCTCAAAATCCGCCGATTCCGGTTTATCCGGTGCTTCGGGCGCGGAACATGACCCTGAACCCGTAACCTGCTGTGCCACAGTGCAACGAGACGTCTCGGACCGGTCCTCGGCCCGGCTCGGGCGTCTGTACCGGGTCTGAAGTGCAGGTTTAGGGTGCGTGTCCGAACGTTGGTCTCGCGCGAACAGGCGGTAGCGTCTAGGAGGAACCCGATCGCACACGCGGCCGGGTGCGTCGTCCATTCCAGGCCGATGGGCGAGGCAAGGGCAGGAACGTCGAAGGAGCAGCGGACGTGACGACTACCGGTGGTGCGGGCCAGCGGATCGAAACCGCCGCGCAAACCCTGTGGGAGGCACCCGATGTGGTGCACGACGCGAAGCAGGTCGGTCCCACCGGACGCCCGCTGCGCGAGATCCCCGAACCGCCCGAACCGGACCACACCGGCCCCGCGCTGATCGTCGCCATGTGCAATCAGAAGGGCGGCGTCGGCAAGACCACCTCGACCATCAATCTCGGTGCGGCGCTGGCGGAATACGGGCGCAAGGTGCTGCTGGTGGACCTGGATCCGCAGGGCGCGCTGTCGGCGGGACTCGGTGTGGCGCATCACGATCTGAACGTGACCGTGCACAACCTGCTCGTCGGGCCCGGCAAGGTGAATCCCGACGACGTGCTGATGAACACCAAAGTCGACGGCATGGATCTGCTGCCCAGCAATATCGACCTCTCGGCCGCGGAGATCCAGCTCGTCAACGAGGTCGGCCGCGAGCAGA
This sequence comes from Nocardia sp. NPDC004340, assembly GCF_053602575.1. Classification (NCBI taxonomy): domain Bacteria; kingdom Bacillati; phylum Actinomycetota; class Actinomycetes; order Mycobacteriales; family Nocardiaceae; genus Nocardia; species Nocardia sp. NPDC004340. The sequence continues at coordinate 62,864 of NZ_JBSGDW010000017.1, read as the reverse complement.
CCCTGGGCCGAGCCCTGGCGCCGCTGCGCGACCGTTACGACTACATCCTCATCGACTGCCAGCCGTCGCTGGGCCTGCTCACCGTGAACGCCCTGGCCTGCGCCGACGGCGTCATCATTCCGATGGAATGCGAGTACTTCTCGCTGCGCGGGCTGGCTCTGCTCAACGACACCGTGGAGAAGGTGCGGGACCGGCTGAATCCGGCGCTGACCCTGTACGGCATCGTGGTCACCATGTTCGATGCCCGCCTATTGCATTCGCGCCAGGTCATGACGCGCGTGGTCGAGGTGTTCGGCGACCTCGTGTACGACACCGTGATCTCGCGGACCGTCCGCTTCCCCGACGCCAGCGTCGCGGGTGAGCCCATCACCACGTGGGCGCCGAAATCCGGTGGCGCGGAAGCCTATCGGGCCATGGCCCGGGAAGTCATCCAGCGGTCGGGCCGTTGAGCGATCCTCTCGACTCGGCGTCCGGCCACGACCCCGCGGACGCGGATACCGGCATGCCCGGGGACGGGTCGCCGGTAGTGAGCGACATCGTCGGCGCCGGTGAGGACATCGCCGGTGCGGACGTCGCGGATGCGGACCCGGCCGGTGAGGACCCGGCCGGTGTCGTCGCGGACATCGCCGGGGCGGGTGCGGACGAAACCTCCGAGAGCACGACCGCGCCGGGTTCGTCGGTGGTGTCCGATATCGCCGGATCTGGCGCGGTGGCGGAGCCTGCCGCGTCGTCTGCCGCCGCTGTTGCGTCCGAAAGTTCGGACAATGCGGGCAAATTCCATCTGAAGCTGGCCAACTTCGAGGGCCCCTTCGACCTGCTGCTGCAACTGATCAGCTCGCGACGCCTCGACGTCACCGAGATCTCGCTGCACAAGGTGACCGACGAGTTCATCGCCCACACCAAGGCCCTCACCGCCCGCTTGTCCGAGGTGCAGGGCCTGCGCGCGGACAAGGTCCTGGACCAGACCACCGAATTCCTGCTCATCGCGGCCACCCTGCTGGATCTGAAGGCGGCCCGGCTGCTGCCCTCGGGCGAGGTGTCCGACGAGGAAGACCTGGAGTTGCTGGAGGCGCGCGACCTGCTCTTCGCGCGGCTGCTGCAGTACCGCGCGTTCAAACGGGTCGCGGAGTTGCTGGGCGAGCTGGAGGCGGCGGCGCTGCAACGGTATCCGCGCGCGGTGTCGCTGGAGGAGCGGTATCTGGCGCTGTTGCCCGAGGTTACGCTGGGGGTGGACGCCGCGGGATTCGCGGAGGTCGCGGCCACCGTGTTCCGGCCGCGTCCGCGACCGCGGGTGGGGCTGGATCACATCCACGCCCACGCCATCTCGATCGCCGAGCAGGCCGCGCTGGTGCTGGAGATGCTCAAGAACGCGGGCGCGGGCGGTTGGACGACCTTCCACGAACTCTGCGCCGACTGCGAGCTGCCGATCCAGATCGTGGCCCGCTTCCTCGCGCTGCTCGAGCTCTACCGCGGCAAGACCATCGAGTTCGACCAGCCCGACCCGCTGGGCCCGCTGTCCGTCAGCTGGATCGGCGAGCTCGAGGACCAACCCGCCCAACCGGTGACGATTGAAGAGGACTACGGGTGACCGAGGTGCACAACATGGATGACGACGTGCAGGACCAGCCCGCCGGCAGCCAGCCCGCACCCCAGCCGACCCTGGCCGAGCAGATCATCGCCGAAGCGGCCGCGGCAGCCAAGGCCCGCGCGGCCGGACCGGATACAACCGAGGCCGCGGCTGCACCCGCGCCCGCGGCTGCCGTCGAGACCGCCGAATCCGCGCCGGACGCCGAAATCACCGGGACAGCGGCCGAAATCACACCGGCCGAGGCCGAAGTCACAATGCCCGCGAACGAGGTCACAGTGCCCGCGGCCGAAGTCACGGCACCCGCGGACGAAGTCGCCGCGCCGGCGGAGGCGGAGGAGGCCCCCACGCCACCCGCCCTGGCGGTCGATCCGCAGGAGTTCGACGACGAGGACGAGCTGTCGGAGGCGGAGTTCCGGTCCGCGCTGGAGGCGATGTTGCTGGTGGTCGACGCGCCCGCGCCGACGGAACTGCTGGCCTCGGCACTGCGGGATCACCCGGTCCGGGTGGAGGCGGCGCTGCGGGAGATGTCGGCGGAGTTGACCGCGCGGCGCAGTGGCATGGATCTCAGGTTCGTCGGCGACGGCTGGCGCTACTACACGCGGACGGAATTCGCTCCCTATGTGGAACGTATGCTGTTGGACGGCGCACGATCGAAACTGACTCGCGCGGCTTTGGAAACCATGGCGGTGATCGCGTACCGTCAACCGGTTACCCGAGCACGCGTGAGCGCGGTGCGCGGCGTGAACGTGGATGGCGTGATCAGGACCCTGCTGGCGCGGGGGCTGATCGCGGAGGCCGGATCGGACCCGGAGACCAACGGCACTCTGTACATCACCACCGAGCTGTTCCTGGAACGGATCGGGCTTGCGTCATTGGCGGATCTGCCGCCATTGGCCCCGCTGCTCCCGGGCGTCGACCTGATCGACGAGATCAATGAGAGCTTGGATACCGACCCCCGGTACACCAGGCTGAAGAAACCGGCCGAGGCGGATATCGACCTCGGCACCGAGGACTGAAACAAGGACAACGTGAATACACCCGCTCGCCGAGATGGCACACCGGATCGTAGGAAACGTGGCAGCGAACCGCCTCGCGGCGGTTCCCGCGCCGCCCGAGGCCGGACCGGAGAAGACCGGTCCAGCGGCGGCAATTCTTATGGCGGAGCCCGTGGCGGCTCCACGTCGCGCGGCTCGCGCGGCGACTCGCCCTCCTGGGGCGGCAATTCCCGCGGTGACGCCCGCGGTGACTCCCGCGGCGGCTCGGGTTCGTACGGCCGTGACTCGGATCGTTCGCGCGGTGACGCTGGTTCGTATGGTCGTGATTCCGACCGTTCGCGCGGTGGCGCCGGTTCGTATGGTCGTGATTCCGACCGTTCGCGTGGCGGTGCCGGTTCGTATGGTCGTGATTCCGACCGTTCGCGTGGCGGTGCCGGTTCGTTCGGCCGTGACTCCGATCGCTCGCGTGGCGGTGCCGCTCCCCGCGGCGAAAGCCAGTGGGGCGCAAGCGGTTCCCGTGGCGGCGCGCCCGCTCGCGGTGGCTCGGGCTCCGGCTTCGGTGGCCAGGGCGGTAACTCCGCGCGCGGCAACCAGTCTCGCGGTATCGGCGGCGGTCGCCCGCTGGCCCCGCACACCTCGCCGAACACCACCGGCAAGAAGAAGACCGCCAAGCCGGAGCGCAAGATCGTCGCGCCGGTGCTGATCAGCAATGCCAAGCCCGCCCGGCACCAGCACGTGGACTTCGAGGAGCGCGCTCCGAAGAAGCTGCCGTGGGGTGAGGGTGAGCGCCTGCAGAAGGTCCTCGCCAAGGCCGGTGTGGCCTCGCGGCGCGTGGCCGAGGACATGATCGACGCCGGTCGCATCGAGGTCGACGGCAAGATCGTGCGCGAGCAGGGTCTGCGCATCGATCCCGAGACCGCGGTGGTCCGGGTCGACGGCGTGCGCGTGGTGATCCGCTCCGAGCAGGTGTACCTGGCGCTGAACAAGCCCAAGGGCTGGCAGTCGACCATGTCCGACGAGATGGGCCGCCCGTGCGTGGGCGATATCGTGGCCGAGCGGATCGCCGCCGGTCAGCGCCTGTTCCACGTCGGCCGGCTGGACGCCGACACCGAGGGCCTGCTGCTGCTCACCAATGACGGTGATCTGGCGCATCGGCTCATGCACCCCTCCTTCGAGGTGTCCAAGACCTACCTGGCCACCGTGAACGGCGAGGTCCGCAATCGCGAGGTCGGCAAGCAGCTCAAGGACGGCGTCGAGCTCGAGGACGGGCCCGCGTCGGTGGACAAGTTCCAGGTGCTCGAGGTCGGCAACGGCAAGTCGCTGGTGAAGGTGGTGCTGCACGAGGGTCGCAAGCACATCGTGCGCCGCCTGCTGGACGCCGTCGGGCATCCGGTGACCGCGCTGGTGCGCACGCACGTCGGGCCGATCGCGCTCGGTGATCAGCGGCCGGGCACGCTGCGCGTGCTGGGCCGGGACGAGGTCGGGAAGCTCTACGAGGCGGTGTCGTTGTGAACGGTGTGGGATCTCTGATCGATACGGCCGGCGCGCTGACCGGTTCCGCGCAGCTGGTCGTGGCCATGGACGGCCCGTCGGGCACCGGCAAGTCGAGCGTGTCGCGCATGCTCGCGACCCGGCTCGAGGCCAGCTACCTCGACACCGGCGCCATGTACCGGGTGGCGACGCTGCGCGTGCTGCGCAGCGGCGTGGACCTGGACGACGCGGCCGCCATCGCGATCGCGGTGAAGGAACTGCCGCTGACCATCGGCACCGATCCGAGCCGGGAGGTCATCCTGCTCGACGGTGAGGACGTCTCCGGTGAGATCCGCGGCAACGCGGTCACCCAGGCGGTGTCCGCGGTGTCGGCGGTGCCCGAGGTGCGCGAGCAGCTGGTCGCGTTGCAGCGGGAGCTGACGGCGGCGGCGGGTCGAATCGTGGTGGAGGGCCGGGACATCGGCACCACCGTGCTGCCCGCGGCGGACGTGAAGATTTATCTGACCGCGTCGGCCGAGGCCCGCGCGCAGCGCCGCAACGCGCAGAACATCGCCGAGGGGCGGGGTGACGATTTCGCGGGCGTGCTGGCCGATGTGCAGCGCCGCGACACCCTGGACTCGACGCGCAAGGTGTCGCCGCTGCGTCCCGCCGAGGACGCGGAGCTGGTCGACACCAGCGAACTGAACAAGGACGAGGTCATCGACGAGCTGTATCGCGTGGTGGCCGCACGGATTTCGGCGGGAGGCGCGCAGTGACGCAGGACACCTTCGCCGGTGATGGGATCTGGTCGGACGAATCCGACTGGGACATCGCCGAATTCGAGGGCGAGCAGGACGCCGAGCACGTTCCGCTGCCGACGGTGGCCATTGTCGGCCGCCCCAATGTCGGCAAGTCGACCTTGGTGAACCGGATCCTGGGCCGCCGCGAGGCGGTCGTGGAGGACATTCCGGGCGTGACCCGGGACCGGATCTCCTACGAGGCCACCTGGGCCGGTCGCCGATTCCTGGTGCAGGACACCGGCGGCTGGTCGCCCGATGCCAAGGGGCTGCAGCAGTCGGTGGCCCGGCAGGCCGAGGTCGCCATGAACACCGCCGACGCGATCGTCGTGGTGGTGGATGTGACCACCGGCGCGACCTCCGCCGACGAGGCGGTGGCGAAGACGCTGCGGCGCAGCAAGACTCCGGTCATCCTGGTCGCCAACAAGGTCGACAACCAGAAGCTGGAGGCCGACGCCGCCGAGCTGTGGTCGATGGGTCTGGGTGAGCCGCACATGATCTCGGCCGCACACGGTCGCGGTACCGGTGATCTGCTGGACGAGATTCTGGCGAAGCTGCCCGAGACTCCCCGCGAGGGCACGGGTCTGCACGGCGGTCCGCGCCGTGTGGCACTGGTCGGCAAGCCGAACGTGGGCAAGTCGTCGCTGCTGAACAAGCTCGTCGGCGAGGAACGGTCGGTGGTCCACAATGTCGCGGGCACCACCGTCGACCCGGTCGACTCGCTGGTCGAATTGGGCGGCAAGCCGTGGCGTTTCGTGGATACCGCGGGTCTGCGCCGCAAGGTGAGCAATGCCTCGGGCCACGAGTTCTACGCCTCGCTGCGCACCAAGGGCGCGATCGAGGCGGCCGAGGTGGCGGTCATGCTGATCGACGCCTCGGAGCCGGTCACCGAGCAGGACCTGCGGGTGATCTCCATGGTGGCCGAGACCGGCCGCGCCCTGGTGATCGCCTACAACAAGTGGGATCTGGTCGACGAGGATCGCCGCGAGATGCTCGAGCGCGAGATCGACCGCGAGATGGTCCAGGTCCGCTGGGCCCAGCGCGTCAATATCTCCGCGCACACCGGTCGCGCGGTGCAGAAGCTGGTCCCCGCCATGGAGACCGCGCTGGAGTCGTGGGACAAGCGCATCTCCACCGGCCGCCTGAACAACTGGCTCAAGGAGGTCATCGCCGCCACGCCGCCGCCGATGCGCGGCGGCCGCCTCCCGCGAGTCCTGTTCGCCACCCAGGCGTCCACCCGGCCGCCGACGTTCGTGCTCTTCACCACCGGCTTCCTCGAGGCGGGCTACCGCCGCTTCATCGAGCGGAAGCTGCGCGAGGAGTTCAACTTCGACGGGTCTCCGGTCCGGGTCAATGTGCGCGTCCGCGAGAAGCGCGACCGCAAGAAGTAACCCGACCCACCCTCGGCATCGGCCCGGGCGACGGCATCCGCGTCGCCCGGGCCGATCCGTCTGTCTAGAGGGCCATCTTGCCGTTGTCGACGGTGTAGACGGCGCCGTGCACGGCCGAGGCTTCATCGGAGCACAGGAAGCTGATGATATTGGCGACCTGCGCGGGTTCCATGAGGCCGCGGGGGCTGGCGGTCTTCAGGATGAGCTGGTAGTCGGGCTCGTCGGGGAAGGTGAAGTTCTCGAGCATCGGCGTGATCATGCCGCCGGGGCAGACCGCGTTGATGCGGATGCCGGCGCCGTCGAACTCCAGCGCCATGGCCCGGGTGAGACCGATGAGGCCGTGCTTGGCGGCGCAGTAGCCCGCCGAATAGGCCTGGCCCTCCACGCCCGCGATGGAGGCCACGTTGACGATGCAGCCGGTGCGTTCGAGCAGGTGGGGGAGGCCGGCGCGGGACAGGAAGAAGGGCGCGCTGAGGTTGACGGCGAGGTCGTGCTGCCATTCCTCGTCGGTCACCTGACCGGTGTGGCGCATGGTGTGCGCGCCCGCGGCGTTGACCAGGATGTCGAGGCCGCCGAAGCGGTCGACGCAGGCCCGCACCACCTGATCGGCCGCCGCCGGATCGGCGAGATCGGCGGCGTGCCAGGCGGTGTCGGGTCCGTCGAAGGTGTCCTTCAGGCGCGCCTCGTCGCGGCCGACGCCGAGCACGCGCGCACCGCCCGCGATCAGCTGCTGCGCCACGGCCCGGCCGAGGCCGGAGGAGGCTCCGGTCACCACCGCGACCTTGCCGTCGAATCGACCGCCACCATTGCCCGACATACCCGTCTCCCATCGATCGCCGGGTGGCCGGAAGCCGCCGCCCGCTGAAACGGGTTCTAAATTAGCCGGGTGGCGCGGCCGGGGCGACCGCGCCATCCGGGGTGTGGGTCAGACCAGTTCGGGGACGCGGAGGTGGGCGAGAGCCAGTTCGAACTCGGCGACCTCGGTGACCGCGATGCCGGCCTGGGCGGTGGCGGCGGCCCGCAGGTCCGCGGCTGCCTGGGCGGTGCGGGCCAGGGCCTCGGCGCTCTCGAAGGTGGCGCAGGAGACGCCGCGCCCGGCGGTGCGGTCGACCAGCAGGCTGACGCTGCAGAAGCCGTCCATCTGCTCCATCGAGGGTATTGCCATCGAACGGAAGACGTTGATCGCCGAATCGATGCGATCGGCGTCGGCCCGGGTCCAGGTCAGGCGGGCGCAGGCGCCCTCCTCCGAGTGGTGCAGGCGGTGCAGGGTGGAGATCTCCCACTCCTCGATGAGGGGGCCGTCGCCGCCGAAGTAGTCCCGCGCGCGGTTGCGCAGCGGGCGCACCCGGCTGGCGCTGTCGTGCATCGCGTTCTCGGACTCCCACGCGGTGGTGACGATGCAGCGGCCGGACTCACGGTCCACCAGCAGCGACAGACCCACCCAGCCGGGCATGCCGGCCAGTTCGGACATCACTTCATCGCGCATGAACGCAATCCCGGGATCGATAGAGGACAGCTGCGCTTGAATCGTGTTAGAGCGTGCGAACACGTTCGATCCACCTCCTCGGTTACGGGGGCAGCGCCCGGGGTGACGCCACCGACGCCTCCCAGCCTGCTCCAGCCCGTTCGCCGTGGCAATACCGGGGCATACCTGGAGCAAACGGACGGGGTGCGCGGCCTGTCGCCGGGTGCGCCGGGCGAGCGCCGGACGGCGGCATCGCCGTGGTCCGCGGCGTCGGCCGAACCCCTCCCGGGCGTCGCGCGAACCCGCGCCGGGGAGCTGAGCCGGCGGGTTCGAGCGGGTAAGGTTCGGGGGAATGTGCGGGGTGTGAAGGGCCGAATTGTGCGTGCGGGTACGGAATTCGCGGGGTATCTGATCGAGCGGAAGCTCGGCGGGGGCGGGATGGGGGAGGTCTTTCTCGCCCGGCATCCGCGGCTGCCCCGGCTGGTGGCGATCAAGGTGCTGGCGCGGGAGTTGGTGACGCAGCTCGAGACGCGGGCCCGGTTCGAGCGGGAAGCCGAACTCGTTGCACGGCTGGATCATCCGAATATCGTGGGCGTGCTGGATCGGGGCGTGTCGGGCGGGCGGTTGTGGATCGCCATGCAGTATGTCGACGGCGGCGACGCCTCCGCGCTGGACCCGTTCACCCTGCCCGCCGCCGAGGCCGTGCGGATCATCGGGGAGACGGCCAAGGCGCTGGACTACGCGCATTCGATGGGCGTGATCCACCGGGACGTGAAGCCCGCCAATATCCTGCTCAGCCGCGACGCCGCCGGGCAGGAACGCCGAATTCTGCTGACCGATTTCGGAATCGGGCGGTTGCGCGACGATTCCGCGCAGATCACCCGCACCGGGATGCTGGCCGCGACCATCACCTATGCGTCGCCGGAGCAACTGTCCGGGGCCGCGCTGGATCAGCGGTCGGACCAGTATTCGCTGGCCTGCACCCTGTTTCGGCTGTTCACGGGGTCCACGCCGTATCAGGCGGAGACGGCGGCCGCAGTGGTCGCGGGGCACCTGCAGCATCCGGTGCCGAAGGTGACCGATCGGCGGCCCGAGCTGCCCGCCGCGCTGGACGCGGTGTTCGCGCGGGGGCTGGCCAAGCGGCCGGAGGATCGGTTCGACAGCTGCCGGGACTTCGCCGACGCTGCGGCGCAAGCGCTTTCGGGTGTCTCGGAGTCGACCGTCCCGCCGCGGACGGTGGCCGGGACGCCGCGGCCGGGAGCGGCGACGATCGGTTCGACGGATGCCACGGCCGCGACGGTCACGCTGTCACGCGGCGGCGACCCCACCATACTCGACGATCCGCGATTGCGACCAGAGCCGGTGACCGCCGCCCGGGTGCGGTCCGGTCGATGGCTGGCGGCGGGAGTCGGCGCGCTGGTGGTCGCCGTCGCGGCGGCGGCGGGAATCATCTGGGCGGCACAGGGTTCCGGGCCGTCCGGCCGCGCCGATCCGGTGAGCGTGGCCGGTCCCTTCACAGCCACCTACCCGGGTTTCGTGCCGCTGACCCAGATCGACGGGCTCGGCGCCAAGGTGGCCGCGCCGGTGTCGGTGGCCGACCCCGCCAATGACGGCCGCCTGCCGTGCGACGCGGCGACCATCGCGGCGGCGCTCCCGTTGACCGGCTCGGACGCCGCGCTCGGCCGTACTGTGCTGGGCGCGGTGAAGCTGGCCGTCGATCAGTTCGTGAAGGGCGGAAACCCGCAGGGCGGCAACAAGGTCTGCCCGATCACGGTGCGCGAGTTCGACACCGCCGGGGATCAGGCGAGGGCGGCGCGGGTCGCCGAGCAGATCGCCGCCGACGACTCGGTGGTGGCGGTGATCGGTCCGGCGCTGTCGAAGGAGGTCATGGCCGCCGGGAAGACCTTCGACGCGGCCGGGCTGCCGTTCCTCACCCCGGTCGCGACGAATCCGCTGCTGGCGCAGTCGGGGTGGAGCGGCTTCTTCCGCGGCTTGGCCAATGACAATGCCGAGGGCCCGGCGCTGGGGCGATACCTCACCAATACCGCCCGGTTCTCCCGGGTTTGCGTGGTCCGGGACAGCGGCGGCGGTTTCGGGGTGTCGCTGGCGGGCGCGGTGGTGGAGGGCCTCGGCCCGGCCTCGGTGCCGGCGTGCGAGGTCAGCGTCGATCTCGGTGGCGATACCCAGCAGGCCGTGTCCGCCATCGCCGCCGTGAACCCGGACGCGGTGTTCTACGCGGGCTATCCAGCCGCCGCCGCGACCCTGCTGGCGAAGCTTCGGAAAGCCGATGTCACAGCGACTTTCGTCCTCGGCGACGGCAGTTACGACCCCGCGTTCAAGTCCGCCGCCGGGTCGGCGGCCTCCGGCACCGTGGTGGCGTGTCAGTGCGGGCCCACCACGCAGCGCTTCCTCGACGAGTATCGCGACGCCACCGGGACCGCCGCGAATCCGTACGCCGTCGAGGCCTACGACCTCACCGCGATCGTGCTGCGGGGCATCGTGTCCGGGCACGGCGGCCGCACCGAATTGCGTGACTACCTGCACGGCTATCACGGCGACGGCCTGGCCCACACGTATGCCTGGTCCACCGGCGGCGAACCGGCCGAGCCGCGGATCTGGCTGTACCGGCTCGCCTAGTCCGTTCGCTCGGATTCGGGGGCAAGGGGTTTCGGCGGCGACTGCTCGTCGCGTTCCGGCCGCAGGCGGCGCAGGAGCAGCATGGCCGCCAGGCAGCCGGCGCCGAGGCCGATGGCCGTCCACGCGGCGCGGTCACCGGCCGTGCTGACGCGGTCGGGCAAGGACGGCAGCACGTCGCAGCCCCGGTATTCCAGGGTGAGCGCCGCGGTCGGGACCAGCACGACGCCCAGTCCCAGGACGGTGCTCGCGGCCAGGCGGGTGGTGACCGCGCCGAAGCTGTATCCCGCCAGTCCCGCGTAGAGGCACGCGCCGAGCAGCGCGGCCCACGAATCATGGTGCTGCGCGCCGGAAGCCAGCAGCGCGAAGACCGACAGCCCGATGCTCGCCGCGACGGCGGCCACCGGCTGCGGCCGGGGCAGCAGGACGCCGGCGAACAGTCCGAGCGCCATGATCACGAGCACCGGCGCGAGTTTCCAATGGGCGTGGACGGTCGCGAGGGCGCCGCCGGTCGCGGTGAGCGATACCGCGAGCAGCGTGAGGGTGCCGTCGCGGCCCGGCAGCAACAGGGCCGCGATCAGCGCGGCCGCGACCACGGCGACGAGCCAGGCGGTAATGGCGATCCAGCTCTTGGTGCCCGGGGTGAGGCGTTCGGAGACCACCGCGATGGTCGTGATCACCACCGCCGCCGCCACGATCGGCGCGAACGGCAGCTGCACGGACGTCGGATGCGTGGCGCTGGTCCGTCCGCAGACCACCGCGCACACCGCGAGCAACGCCGCCGCCAGCACCGCCAGCCAGTCCGGCGGCAGATCCACGAAGGCGCGTTCGAGCACCGACAGGTTCCCGTTCTCGGCGGCGATGGTCTCGATGTGCCGTCCGAGCAGGACACCGGTGAGCCCGCCGAGCAGGTAGCCGACCGCGGGCGGCCGGTACCGCAGGGCCGCCGCCCCGGCCGCGCCCAGCAGCACGCCGCCGGCGAGCGAGTCGAGGAAGTTGGCGGTGGCCAGGGTGGCGGAGGTGGAACTGACCAGCAGGTGGTCGGTGGCCAGGACCAGCGCCGCGAACGCGCCGGTGGCCCATGCGGTCCGGTCGCCGAGCATGCGCACGAGGACAGCGGCCACCACGGCGAACACCGCGCCCGTGGCGGTGGCCCGGGGCACGGTGATGGTCAGCACCGTCATCTGCATGGCGGACGAGTCGGTGCCGCACCCGGCGTCGTAGGGCACGATCAAGGCCATGCCCGCGACCGCGGCGGCGATGCCTCCGCCCAGTGTGTCGAGGGCCGCGCGATAGCGCTGCACGGGCGGCTCCCTGGAGTCGAAGTGACAGAACAGTTACCGTGCGGCAACCGTAACAGTGCGTGGGCTCGCCGGGACAGTGCGCGGGCTCAGCGGGCGGGGCGGCGGGCCGCCCGGTCCACCGCGAAATCGCGGAACCGGCGTACCGCCTCCGACGGTGTCGCGGTCGCCGACCAGATCAGCCCCACATCGCGCGAAGCCCCGGCGTCGGCGAGCGGGACCACGGCCAGGTCCGGCGGCGACGGTTCCTCGGCGGGCACCAGCGCCACCCCGAGCCCGGCCGCCACCAGTCCCCGCACCGTCACCAGGTCACTGGTCTCGAAGGCGATGCGCGGCCGGATCCCGGCCGCCGCGCACAGGTCGTCGAAGATGCGCCGCATCCCGAATCCCGGATGCATGGTGATGAATTCGGCGTCGGCGAGCTCGCTCAGCCGGGTCCGGCGCTGCCCGGCCAGCCGGTGATCGGCGGGAACCGCCAGCACCAGCGGCTGATTCAGCAGCGTGTGCCACCCGATGCCGGGCTCGCTCGGCCGCGGCGACACCAGCGCCAGATCGGCTTCCCCGTCGAGGACCTGGCGGGTGATCGTCTCGGCCGCGCCCTGGAACAGCCCGAAGTCGACCCGTCCGGCCCCGCGCCGGAATTCGGCGATCAACTCCGGCGCCAGCCGACTGCCGAAGGAGTGCAGGAACGACAGCCGCACCACCCCCTTGGCCGGATTGACCCGGTCGGCGACGGCCTGCTCCCCGGCCCGCAGTTCCGCGCGGGCGCGGCGGGCGTGCTCGTAGTACAGGCGGCCGTACTCGTTGAGCCGGATGCGCTTCCCGTGCCGATCGAACAGGGGAGCGCCCAGCCGCCGCTCCAACCGGGCGAGCATCCGCGACAGCGTCGGCTGGGCCAGATGCAATCGGTCGGCCGCCGCGCTCACATTCTCGGTTTCGGCGAGTGTCGTGAACCACTCCAGATCCGCGCCGAGCACACCGCCTCCTCGCTATATACCGCAGTGGCATGAGCCTACCGACCATCATGCATTTCCGATCTAAGCGCCGGTCACCCACCCTGGATCCGTACCCGATCCACCGTGGGAGGACCCGATGACCAGCGCCGATCAGCCATTGAGCACACCGCGTCCGATCGGCGCCCCCACGGCCGCCGTGACCATCGCGCCCGCGCCCGATCCGGGGTCCATCGCCCAGCGCGAGCTCATCCCGTCGGACCAACACGTCGCCTCCAGCGAACGCCCGGAGCCGGACGGGTCCGCCGAGTTCGCCGGAGCCCACGAGAAGCGGGTCACCGTGGCGCTTTTCGCGGCCGGGCTGACCACCTTCGCGGCCATGTACTCCACCCAGTCGCTGCTGCCGAGCCTGTCGGCGGCGTTCGCGGTGCCGCCCGCGCACGCGGCGCTGGCGGTGTCGCTGACCACGGGATTCCTTGCGCTGGCGATCATTCCGGTGGGTGTGCTGTCGGCGCGGATCGGCCGGACCCGGGTGCTGATCGGGTCGGCGGTGGCGGCCGCGGCGCTCGGGCTGCTGCTGCCGTTGTGCCCGACGATGGACGCGCTGCTGGCGGTGCGCGCGGTGCAGGGTGTCGCGCTGGCCGGAGTGCCCGCGGTGGCGATGGCGTATCTGGCCGAGGAGGTCGGCGCCGGCGGGCTGGGTTCGGCGATGGGGGTGTACATCGCGGGGACGAGTATCGGTGGACTGTCGGGCCGGTTGATCCCGTCGCTCGCGCTCGGGCTGACGTCGTGGCGGTGGGCGGAGTTGACGGTGTCGCTGGCGGTGGCGGCGGGCGCGGTGTGGTTCGCGCGGACGCTGCCCGCCTCACGCGGATTCGCCGCTCGCCCGGCCGGTTTCGGGACGCCGCTCGGCGATCTCGCCCGGCAGGTGCGCGCTCCGCGCCCGGCCGCGCTGTTCGGGCTGGCCTTCCTGCTCATGGGCAGTTTCGTGTCGATCTACAACTACCTCGGCTACCGGCTGACCCACCGCCCCTTCGGCCTGTCCGAGGCGGTGGTCGGTCTGGTGTTCGTGCTGTACCTCGCGGGCACGGCGGCGTCGGCCTACGCGGGCCGGCTCGCCGATCGCCGTGGCCACCACCGGATCCTGGTCGTCTCCCTGGCCCTGATGGTCGTCGGCCTGGCCGTGACCATCCCGGACCACCTGAGCACGGTGCTGATCGGCATCCTGCTGCTCACCACCGGGTTCTTCGGCGCGCACACCGCGGCCAGCGCCTGGGTCGGCGCGCTGGCCGAGAACCGCGGCGCCGCATCGTCTCTCTACATGTTCGCGTACTACCTGGGCAGCGCGGTGGTCGGCAGCGCGGCCGGGATCGCCTACGCGGCGGGCGGCTGGATCGGCCTGGTGGCTTGCGTGGCAGTGCTTTTCGCGGTCGCCGCGCTGCTCACCGCCGCGCTGTCGCCCCGGGGCCCCGAGCGTGCCGGGACCCCGGAGCCGCGACTGTCAGGGCAGCGGGTTGGCGTTCAGCAGTGACCACATGCGGTTGTTGACGTCGGTCGCGGCCGCCGAGCCCGGGGTGGGCCACAGGTGAGCCTTCGTCGCGTCATCGGTGGTGTGGTACAGCCGGTACAGCACCTGGGTGCCCGACGCGCACGAGTAGCGCTCGCCCTTCACCACCGCGGTGCCGGTCTCCGAGGCCGGGGTGGCTCCGCAACCGTCCTTGGTACGCCACAGGTCTCGATGCTGCTCGGCGACGATCTGCCACACGATGGGGTCGTTGTCGTTGAGCATCACGCCGAACGACAGCTTGCGGGTGGTCGGGCAGTCGTTGGCGTCCCACGCGCCGCTGGGCCCGGCCCACACCGCGGCCGAGGCCACCAGATCCGAGGCGGAGCACGCCATCCGGGAGGTCATCTGCCCGCCGTTGGAATGCCCGATGAAGTGCACGCGCTTGGGGTTCACGCAGTAGTCGTTGCCGATGGCGTGGACCAGGCTGCGCAGGAACGGAACGTCGTTGGCGGGGTTGGAGGCGCTGAACTCCCAGGCCCACTTGTCCGCCGCGCCGTCGTTCTTGCCGCCCTGGGGGTAGGCGACGATGAACTTCTTGCTCTGCGCGACCGCGGTCCAGCCGGTGGCGGTTTCGAAGTGCGTCGGATTGTCCTGACCGCCGTGCAGCGCGACCACCAGCGGCGCGGCTCCGCTCAGCCCGGACGGCACGAAGAGCCGGAAGGGACGGTCGACCCCGTTCTTGTCGGGCAGGGTCAGCGCGAGGGTGCCGCCGGTGGCCGCGCTCGAGCATCCGGCGGGTGAAGGCGGCAAGGGGTCGTCGCAGGTCAGACCGCACGGGGGCAGGCCGACCGCGTTCGCGGGGGCGGCCGCGACACCGGTCATCGAGAGTGCGAACAGTGCTCCGACCGCGGCCATCGCCAGCGCTCTGAATCTGAGCCTCACTGTAATCACCTGTCTGTCAAGCAGTTTCGTGGGACTGTAGCGACAAGAGATCTTTTCGTTCAGGCTCTCGAGCTGATATAGCTGGAATCTGCTAGCGCGCCGGCACGGGCCGATGGCCTACCGTGCGCCGGTGTTCGCGTCGATGAAGACCTGGTAACCGTCCAGCAGCCGGTCCAGCGCGAACCCGAAATCGGCTTCCTCCCAGTGCATGTCGTCGCTCTCGAAGGCGCGATTGGTGAGCGCGCTGGTGACCGCGGGGAAGCGCCGCGGGTCGAGGACGGAGGTGAGGATGCCGGTGTAGTCCTGATCCTCGCTCTGGCGGATGGCGTCGCGCAGGAACCGGGTGCGGCCGATCACGTAGATCGAGAGGTTCACCAGCAGTTGGAGTTTGAGTGCCTCGGGGATGTCGACCTCGGCGAGGGCGTTCATGCCGGTCTCCAGCCAGGCCATATTGTTCGGGCCGAGCGGGGGAGTGGTCATCGGGATGTCGAGCCACCAGTCGTGGGCGCGGATGGCGTGGAACTCGGCCCAGGCCCAGGCTTCCAGTCCGGCGCGCCAGCCCGCGGGCAGTTCCGGGGTGTGGTCGAAGATGCGGTCGTACAGCAGCACCACGAGGGTCTCCTTGCTGTCGACGTAGCGGTACAGCGACATGGTGGTGAAGCCGAGCTCCTTGGCGACCCGCGCCATGGACAGCGCCGCGTAGCCCTCGGTGTCGGCGATGGTCATGGCCGTGGCGAGGATCTGCTCGAGGCTCATGCCGCGCCGGGGTCCCCGGCTGCCCGCCTCGTCCAGATCCCAGAGCAGTTTCACCGATTTGGGCAGGGCTTGCGGCTCGGGCGTCATCGGACCTCCTGTCGTGGGTTCGCTTTCCATCTTGCGGCATCGAAGAAACTGTGTAGCCTATAAACAGAGTGTATGGCATACACAGTTTATGAACGGAGCTCTCCATGACCACATC
Organism: Nocardia sp. NPDC004340; assembly: GCF_053602575.1. Taxonomy (NCBI): domain Bacteria; kingdom Bacillati; phylum Actinomycetota; class Actinomycetes; order Mycobacteriales; family Nocardiaceae; genus Nocardia; species Nocardia sp. NPDC004340. Next base: position 46,863 of record NZ_JBSGDW010000017.1, on the reverse strand, counting down.
CGGATCGGGGCCCGCCATCGAGGTGAGCGGCCTCGTCAAAGCCTTCGGCGACCAGCCCGTACTGCGGGGCATCGACGTCACCGTGCCCGCCGGGACGGTGTTCTCCCTGCTCGGCCCCAACGGCGCGGGCAAGACCACCATGGTCCGCATCCTCACCACCCTCGAACGCGCCGATGGGGGAGTGCTGCGGGTCGGTGGCCACGACACCGTGCGCGAGGCCGACACCGTGCGCGCGGCCATCGGCGTCACCGGGCAGTTCGCGGCGGTCGACGAGATCCTCACCGGTGCGGAGAACCTGCGGCTCATGGGGCGGCTGCTGCACCTCGGATCCCGCGAGACCGCCCGGCGCACAGCGCGACTGCTGGAGCAGTTCGAGCTCACCGAGGCCGCCGGCAAGCGCGCGGGCTCCTATTCCGGCGGCATGCGGCGACGCCTCGACATCGCCATGAGCCTGATGGGGCAGCCCCGCATCGTCTTCCTCGACGAGCCCACCACCGGACTGGACCCGCGCAGCCGCCGCGAACTGTGGCGGGTGATCCGCGGCCTGGTGGCCGACGGCGTCACCATCTTCCTCACCACCCAGTATCTGGAGGAGGCCGACCAGTTGGCCGACCGCATCGCGGTGCTCGACGGCGGCCGCATCGTGGCCGACGGGCGCGCCGAGGAGCTGAAGCGCCTGGTGCCGGGCGGGCATCTGCGGCTGGGCTTCGCCGACGAGCACGGGCTGGCGGCGGCCGCGCGAGCGCTGCCGGTGGCCGAGATCGACGGCGAGGAGCTGGCCTTGCGGGTGCCCTCGGACGGCAGTGTCGGCGATATCCGCAAGCTGCTCGACCATTTCGACGATCACGCCGTGGCCATCGACCACTTGTCCATTCACACACCCGATCTCGACGACGTCTTCTTCGCCCTCACCGGCAATACAGTGAAAGGCGCTGCGTAATGCGTACTCTCGTGCACTCCGCCCAGGACTCCGCCACCATGGTCGGCCGCAATCTGCGCCACACCCTGCGCAGTCCGGACACCATGATCATGACCATCGCCGTGCCGGTCAGCATTCTGCTGATGTTCGTGTACGTATTCGGCGGCGCGATGAATGTCGGCGGGTCCTATATCGACTACGTGGTGCCCGGAATCATTCTGCTGTGCGCGGGATTCGGCTCGGGCGCGACCGCGGTGGCGGTGGCCACCGATACCCACAGCGGCATCGTGGACCGGTTCCGCGCCATGGCCGTCTCCCGCAACTCGGTGCTGACCGGGCACGTGCTGGAGAGCGTGCTGCGCAATCTGCTCACCAGTTCGCTGGTGGTGCTGGTGGCCGTGGCGCTCGGCTTCCGGCCCACCGCGGACCCGCTGCGCTGGCTGGCGGTGGCGGGTGTGCTGGCCTGCTTCGTGGTGGCGCTGTCCTGGATCGCGGCCGCGCTCGGGCTGCTGGCCTCGAATCCCGAGGCGGCCAATGGTTTCATGTTCTTCTTCATGTTCCTGCCCTACGTGAGCAGCGCGTTCGTGCCGACCCAGACTCTGCCGAGCTGGCTGCGCGGTTTCGCGGCGCACCAACCGGTCACCTCCGTCACCGAGACGGTGCGTGGTCTGCTGATGGGTACGCCGGTGGGGGATTCCGCGCCGACCGCGCTGGCGTGGTGCGCGGGTCTGGCCCTGGCCGGGTACCTCGCGGCGGGCGCGCTGTCCCGTCGCCGAACCACCTCCTGAGATATGTCTACGCCGATATGCGCATCTACGCATGGCATCTCGGGTGAGCCATCTTAAGGCGAATGCGGTGTGCGGAACCGGGGCAGTGAGATGAATGTTGGGTTTCGCACACTTCCTAACAAGCAAACGCTTGGGTTGATAACGTCGATGGTGCAGGAGGACGGTGACGGGCATCTGTCGCAACGCAGCGACGTCCGTACGCTGAACCGGACCGCGCATGCGCGGCCGTCGGAGCTAATCAATGGGGATCTGACCCGGGGGCAATTCAATTCGGCTCGACGTTGTTTCGAAAGCGTCGTGCGATGTCGTTGCGTGCTGCCCGTCCCCGGCAAAGCAATCGACAGGAATGGCTCATGACCGAGAACAAGGTAATCCCCGACCCGAACCACCCGCTGCTTCCGCTCGCGCGGGCCTACACCGACTACTTCACGCCCACCGTGGTCGGCGTGGAGAATCTGCCGACTTCCGGGCCGGCGCTGGTGATCGGCAATCACTCGTCCATCTACTGGGCCCCGGAGGTGTGGATCACCTTCATGGCCATGCTGGAGCACCGCCCCGACGAGCCCAGCTACGGCGTCGCCCACGACATCCTGCTGCGCGCACCGGTTCTCGGTGACAGCCTGCGCCAGTTCGGCGTCATCGCGGCATCGAAGGAATCCGCCGCCAAGGGGCTCAAGGACGGCGGCGCGGTCATGGTCTACCCCGGCGGCGACTGGGAGGCGTGCCGCCCGTGGACCGATCGCGGCAAGATCGACTTCGCCGATCGCAAGGGCTTCATCCGGCTCGCACTGGAATTGGGGGTTCCGGTGATTCCCGCGGTAGCCAACGGCGGCCACGACTCGATCTTCGTGCTCAGCCGCGGCGAGCGCACCGCCAAGCTGCTGCAGCTCGACAAGCTGGTGCGCGCCAAGGTGTTTCCGTACACGCTGGGCCTGCCCTTCGGCATCGCCCCGATCCTGCCGCAGCTGCCGCTGCCGGCCTCGGTGACGGTCAGCTTCCTGCCCGCCCTGGACTGGTCCACCGAGCCCGGCGACCCGGATGACACCGCTACGGTCGACGACTACTACACCCGCACGGTCTCGACCATGCAGACCGAGCTGGACCGGCTGCGCGCCGAGACCCCGAACCCGGTGGTCGCGGGCCTCAAGAAGCACGCGGCGGGCCTGCCCGGACCGCTGAAGGGTCTCGCCGACCTGCTGTGAGCGCGCCGATTCGCTGTAGGGGGACAGCGGATTTCGCCGGATGAGCCATCGAGGATGCCGTACGCGGGCCGGAGCCGCGGGCGGCATCCTCGTCTCGTATTCGGCCCCGGCTTCGCTCCGGCGCTGCGGACACGCTCCGGCCGCCTGATGTGGTTAACTCGCGGCAAGCGCCCGGGCGGCGACTGCCCGGGCCTCGAGCCGGGCGTCCGGAACGCATCCACCGTCCCCGGACGTTGCCTCAGGGAGCCGAGAGGGTGGAAGACATGGCGCGCCTTGTGCATTCGGTAGGCCCCGCGCTGGCGGCGGTGGGGGCGCTCGCGGTGGCGCTGGTGGTGCCGCCCCTGCTGTCGGACGCCGTGCCGACCCGTGTGACCGACCTGGCCGAGGGGACCGGCATCACGCTGACCGCCTCCGGCATCGGCGCGGTGCACGGCGGCGACGATCCCGCCAACGCCGTCTTCTTCCGGGTGCCCGAGCCGATGCGGCGGCAGGCGACCGGTGACGAATCGGTCGTGATCCTGAAATCCGAGGACGGCGAGCGGCGGCTGTCGGTGTCGGTGACCGACGGCATCACCGATTTCCCCACGGCCGCACCCCGCATGCTCCTACCCCTGCGCGCGGCGGGCGTGGCCGCGCGCTTCGACGGGGGAGTCGTCGACGAAGGCGAATTCCACGGTCTCACCTGCGAATTGCCCGACAAGCCGGGTGGCGTGTGCGCGGTGGTCGCGAGCGGCGACGTGGGCGTCACCCTCCTGGCCACCGGCCCCACCCGCGAGGCGGGCCTCCAGTTGATCACCGAGGTGCTGAGCTCCGGCAAGGCGGTGGAGGCATGAGCTGGTTCCAGCCGCGTTCGGCATTGTTCTGGGTCTACTGCGTGGCGGTGGTGATGGGTCCGCTGCTGTTCCTGCTGCAGGCGGCGGGGCAGGTGTGGTTCGCGGGGGCGGCGGCGCTGGCGGCGCTGCCGATCACGGCGCTCACCCTGCTGGTGATCGGGCGGATCCTGTTCGCGCTGGACCCTTTCCGGGCGCGGCGCCACCTGATGGCTCCCCTGGTGATGGGCGCGATCTGGGGTGCGACGGTGTGGACCGGGCTGGCCATGTGGGCCAATGACCATCTGAGCCGGGCGGTCACGAATCTGTTCGGGGACCGGTTCGCGATCAGCTGGAGTGCCGCGATCACCGCGCCGATCGACGAGGAGTACATCAAGGCGATCGGTATCGCGGTGGTGGCATTGCTGTTCCGGTCGCGGCTGACCCGGCCCATGCACGGACTGCTGCTGGGCGCGGCGGTCGGGCTGGGCGCGCAGATCGCGGAGGACTGCCTCTACAGCACGCAGACCGCGTTGTCGTCGCCGCAGACGCCGGTCGCGGACGTGCTGCTGGTGGCGGTGTTGCGGCTGGTCACCGCGCTCACCTCGCACTGGGCCATGTCGGCGCTGGCGGGGGTCGGGATCGTGGTGGCGCTGGTCCGTTCGGACCGGTCGTGGCTGTGGCGGTTCGGGGTGTTCGCCGTGTTCTACGGTCTGGCGTTCACCATGCACGTGCTCTTCGACGCCCCGCGCCCGCCAGGCCCGCCCTTGGTCTCGACCTACCTGCCGATCCTCATCGACCTGGTCATCTTCGCCCTGGCGTACGCATGGGTGCTGGCGAGCGAGCGGCGCTGGTTCCGCGGGCTCATCGCCCGCCCGGCCGCGCGCACCATCGGGTCGGAGGCGGCGCTGGCCCCGCTGCTCACCTACCACCGCCGCCGCGAAGCCCGTGCGGCGCTGCGGCATTCGACCGGCTGGACGCGCAAGCAGGCCCTGGCGTACGAGCGTGATCTGGTGGATCGCATCACCGATATGGATACCTCCGGGCAACCCCGGTTGACAGGTGATGTCGGTCCCGGATCGGGCGGGTTCCCGCAGGGCAGGGTGGTCCGTTACCACTGGTAAGCGTTTTAACGCGTGCCGGTGACCTGCGTCGAGATAACTGGACGCTAGCGTGGGTCAGTATGAGTGAGGGTCAGACGCCGCCCGCCGACCCCGCGCGTCGGCCGGTGGACGAGTTGCTGGAGCGTCGTCAGCAAGCGCTGTGCAACTACCTCGACGCGAGCGCCGACATCGCCGGCACCCGGATCCGCGCGAACCTGAACGGGTGGCACAAGTGGCTGAGCAAGCTGCCCGGCTCGCCGACCGCTCGCGCCACGGCTCGCCGCGACGCTCTGATGCGGGATCTGGCCGTGCACGGTGTCGGCGCGGACGATCATCGCTGGGGTGTGCTGTCGGGCGGATTCGTGCGCAGTCTCGGCGCGCCGCTGTGCCTGGAGGACACCCTCGCCGAGCTGACGGAGCGCCACAGCGCCGAGCACCCGCACTGGACACGCCGCCTGGAGGCGCTGGCGCGCGCGACCGGGGAGGCCCGCCCGATGGCCGCGGTGGGGGATCGGGCCGTGGTCGCCGACCTCACCGAGGAGCTGCTCGCCATCACCCGCTCCGCCCCCGATGACGCCGCGCGGCAACGGCTTTCCGATCACCTGCCCGGCGTCCTGCGGCCGGTGCCGTCCGACATCGAGTCGCTGCGCCGCGACGACAACCTCGCCGAGGTGGTCTTCGACGTCTACGCCGACACCATCAAGCTCGACAACATCACCGTCAATCCGGAACTGCGCGGCACCGGCCTGGGCACCGCGATCCTGCAGCACCTGTGCCGGGCCGCGGACGCCCATCACCTGTACATCGTCGGCCAGCTGGTCCCGACCTTCCGCGACGACGACTCCGCCGTCCCGGTGCTGGCGAAATGGTGCCGCCACCAAGGGTTCTCGGTCAACGAGCGGCTGGGCGGCCGCATCGTCCGCACGCCGATGAGCGTTCCGGGCGCCGCGGCCATGTAGTCACCCCGAAACGCCGAACGCCGCATACCGATCGTCGGTATGCGGCGTTCCGCGTGGAAGCGTGGGTCAGATGCCCATGCCCGAGGCCAGCATCGGCCACGAGTCGTGCAGGGCCTCTTCCCAGTACGGCCAGTAGTGGGTGCCGACCGGGTCGTAGCGGAAGGTGCCCGGGATCTGCAGCGAGTCGAGCTTGCTCTGCAGGTTGTGGGTGCAGGCGTTGACCGCGCCCTCGATGATCATGCCCAGCGCCAGGTTCACGTCACCCTGCACGCCCGGGGCGGACTTGGTGTAGAACTCGACGTCGCGCATGAGCGGGATGCCGCTGCCGCTGGAGACGTAGAGCTGGGTGCCGCGCAGCTTCTCGGCATTGATGACCGGGTCGTTGGCGGCCCACAGCGGGCTGTCGGCCGGGCCGTACATATTGGCGGTGTTGCCGCCCGCCCAGGTCTCGACGGCCAGCTTCACGAACTGGCGGCCCATCGGGTCGGCGATCTGCGCGCACCCGCTGTAGGCGGCCACGGACTTGAACAGGCCAGGCTTGGCCTCGGCCAGCTGCAGCACCGAGGTGCCGGAGGTGGACAGGCCCGCCAGCGAGTTCAGGCCGGTGGAGCCGAGGGCGGCGTCCAGCAGCGGCGGCAGTTCCTGGGTGAAGAACGTCGTCCACTTGTTGACGCCCAGCTGCGGGTCGGTCTGGATCCAGTCGGCGTAGTAGCTGCCGCGGCCGCCGATCGGCTGGATGACATTGACCTGCTTGTCGGACAGGAAGCCCAGCGCGTTGGTCTGCGCGGACCAGCTGGCGGTGCCCTCGCCGGCGTCGAGGCCGTTGAGCAGGTACAGGTTGGGGGCGGGCTGCGATTCGTCGACCGGACGCTGCACGTCGACGGTGATGTCCCTGCCCATGGCCGCCGAGTAGACCTTCAGATGCCAGGTGCGGCCCTCCTTGGTCACCGAGGAGACCGAGGAGGCCTTGTCCTGGTCGGCCGATCCGGTGCCGGCCGCGAGGGCCACGGACAGGACTGCGGAGAGGGCGACCGCGGCGGTGCGCAGGGCGGTCCGGTTACGTAGTGCAGAGAGCTTCATCGAAGAGCTGGTCCCAGTTCTCGGGCCGTGCACGGCCGCATGTAGATCGGTGCCGGGTCCCGGATGTCCCGGGTTCCCCGCACGCTATGTCTTGTGTCAAGGCAAAACTGTTACCTGACAAATCGTCCGGGCGGTAGTCCCCAATCCGCCGGGCACGTCGTCCCGGGGCTGTCGGCCCAGCGTGCGACCATCGAGGGGTGACGAGCAAACCCGACGAGGAGCAGCGCCTACGGGACCTGGCGCGCCTGCGGCGGGTGCGGGACCGGATCGATCGCGAGTACGCGCAGCCGTTGGATGTGGAGGCGCTCGCGCGCGACGCGCACATCTCGGCCGGGCATCTGAGCCGGCAGTTCCGGGCGGCCTACGGCGAGTCGGTGTACGCGTATCTGATGACGCGGCGCATCGAACGGGCCATGGCGTTGTTGCGGCGCGGGGATCTGAGCGTCACCGAAATCTGTTTCGCGGTGGGTTGTTCGTCGCTGGGCACGTTCAGCACCCGGTTCACCGAACTGGTCGGTGTGCCGCCGAGTGTGTACAAGCAGCAGATGGCCGACGCGCCCGAAGGGATGCCGTCGTGTGTGGAGAAGCAGGTGACTCGACCGATCAGGAATCGAGAAGCCCAGGCAAGCGGCTCGCAACTAGCCTGATCGACATGGACATCACCATTCTCTCGAGCTTCCTCCCGCACAATGACGCGGACGCTGCGCTCGCGTTCTACCGCGACGCGCTCGGCTTCGAGCTGCGCAAGGATGTCGGCTACAACGGCCTGCGCTGGCTCACCGTGGGCCCGCCCGATCAGCCCGGAACCTCCATCGTGCTGCACCCGCCCGCCGTCGATCCGGGCATCACCGAGGACGAGCGCAAGCTCATCGTCGAGATGATGGCCAAGGGCACCTACGGCAGCGTCCTGCTGGCGGCCGAGGACGTGGACGCGGCCTTCGAGCGGTTGCAGGCGAACGACGCGGTCGAGATCGTCCAGGAGCCGACCGACCAGCCCTACGGCGTGCGCGACTTCGCGGTGCGCGACCCCGCGGGCAATATGGTCCGTATCCAGCAGGTGCCCTAACCGCTTTCCCGCCCGACCGGTCCGCCCTCAGATGGAGACACGCATGGCCCCGAGCAAGTCCACGAAGAACGCCCTGCCCGCCGCCGACGCCCACGATCTGATCCGGGTGGTCGGCGCCCGGGTGAACAACCTCAAGGACGTCTCCGTCGACCTGCCCAAGCGGCGGCTCACCGTGTTCACGGGCGTGTCCGGTTCGGGCAAGAGCTCGCTGGTCTTCGACACCATCGCCGCGGAGTCGCAGCGGCTGATCAACGAGACCTACAGCGCGTTCGTGCAGGGCTTCATGCCGAGCCTGGCCCGCCCGGACGTGGACGTGCTGGACGGCCTGACCACCGCGATCAGCGTGGACCAGCAGCGCATGGGCGGCGATCCGCGCTCTACCGTCGGCACCGCGACCGACGCCATGGCCATGCTGCGCATCCTGTTCAGCCGCCTCGGTCAGCCGCATATCGGTTCGCCGCAGGCGTTCTCGTTCAATGTGGCCTCGATCAGCGGCGCGGGCGCGGTGACCGTGGAGAAGGGCGGCAAGCAGGTCAAGGAGCGGCGCACCTTCTCGGTGACCGGCGGCATGTGCCCGCGGTGCGAGGGCCGCGGCTCGGTCAACGACATCGACCTGACCCAGCTCTACGACGACTCGAAGTCGTTGCGGGAGGGGCCGTTCACGATTCCGGGCTACAGCATGGACGGCTGGTTCGGGCGCATCTTCATGGGCAGCGGATTCTTCGATCCGGACAAGCCGATCAAGAAGTACAACAAGCGCGAGATCGCCGATCTGCTGTACAAGGAACCGACGAAGATCAAGGTCGAGGGCATCAACCTGACCTACGAGGGTCTGATCCCCAAGATCCGGAAGTCGATGCTGTCCAAGGACATCGACTCGGTGCAGCCGCACATCCGCGCCTTCGTCGAGCGCGCGGTCACCTTCCAGATCTGCCCCGACTGCCACGGCACCCGGCTCAGCGAGCTGGCCCGCTCCTCGAAGATCGACAAGATCAGCATCGCCGACGCGTGCGCCATGCAGGTCAGCGATCTGGCCGACTGGGTGCGCGGGCTGCGCGATCCGGGTGTCGCGCCGCTGCTGGAGGCGTTGCGGCAGGTGCTGGACTCGCTGGTGGAGATCGGGCTGGGCTACCTGAGCCTGGACCGCGCCTCGGGCACGCTGTCGGGCGGAGAGGCCCAGCGCGTCAAGATGATCCGCCATCTCGGGTCCGCGCTCACCGACGTCACCTACGTGTTCGACGAGCCGACCGTGGGCCTGCACCCGCACGACATCCAGCGCATGAACGATCTGCTGCTGCGCCTGCGCGACAAGGGCAATACCGTGCTGGTGGTCGAGCACAAGCCGGAGACCATCGCCATCGCCGACCACATCGTCGACATCGGCCCGGCCGCGGGTTCCGGCGGCGGCACCGTCTGCTTCGAGGGCACCGTCGACGGACTGCGCGCCAGCGGCACCATCACCGGCCGCCACTTCGACGACCGCGCCGCGCTCAAGGACGCGGTGCGCGAGTCGAAGGGGGCGTTGAAGATTCGCGGCGCGACCGCCAACAACCTGCAGAAGGTCGATGTCGACATTCCGCTGGGCGTGCTGGTGGTCATCACCGGTGTGGCGGGCTCGGGCAAGAGCTCGCTGGTGCACGGCTCGATTCCCGCCGGTGAGGGTGTGATCTCGGTCGATCAGGGCGCGATCAAGGGGTCGCGGCGCAGCAACCCGGCCACCTACACCGGCCTGCTCGAACCCATCCGCAAGGCCTTCGCGAAGGCCAATGGCGTGAAACCCGCACTGTTCAGCGCGAATTCGGAGGGCGCGTGCCCGACCTGCAACGGCGCGGGCGTGATCTACAGCGACCTGGCCATCATGGCCGGGGTCGCGACCGTGTGCGAGGAGTGCGAGGGCAAGCGCTTCCAGGCCGCGGTGCTCGAATACAAGCTGGGCGGGCGTGACATCAGCGAGGTGCTGGCCATGCCGGTCGCCGAGGCCCTGGGCTTCTTCGCCGAGGGTGAGGCGAAAATCCCCGCCGCCCACAAGATCCTGGAACACCTCCACGAGGTCGGGCTGGGCTATGTGAGCCTGGGCCAGCCGCTGACCACGCTGTCCGGCGGTGAGCGGCAGCGCCTGAAGCTGGCCACCCACATGGGCGAGAAGGGCGGCGTCTACGTCCTGGACGAGCCGACCACCGGTCTGCACCTGGCCGATGTGGAGAACCTGCTCGGATTGCTGGACCGCTTGGTCGATTCCGGCAAGACGGTCATCGTGATCGAGCATCACCAGGCCGTCATGGCGCACGCGGACTGGATCATCGACCTGGGTCCGGGCGCGGGCCACGACGGCGGCCGGATCGTCTTCGAGGGCACGCCCGCGGACCTGGTGGCCGCGCGATCCACCCTGACCGGCGAGCACCTGGCCGCGTACATCGGCTCCTAGTACACCGTCCCCATCGCCGCGCGCACCTCGTCGAGGGTGCGTTCGGCGATCTCGGTCGCGCGCCGATTGCCTTCACGGACAAGGCCGATCGCGAAGTCCGGGTCCGCGGCCAGTTCCGCGCGCCGGGCGCGGTGGGCGGCGAAGCAGTCGTTGACCGCGTCGGTGGCGAGCTTCTTGAGCGCCGCGCCGCCGCCGTCGCCGAGCTTGTCGGCCAGGGTCACCTCGTCGCTGCCCAGGCACAGCGCCGCGGTGGTGAGCAGCGCGGACACGCCGGGGCGGGCGTCGGGATCGAAGGTGATGCGCCGGTCGGCGTCGGTGGGGGTGCGGCGGATCAGGGCCGCGGTCTCGTCGGCGGTCATGGACAGCGAGATGGCGTTGCCGTAGCTCTTGCTCATCTTGCGCCCGTCCAGGCCGGGGATCTCCGGGGTGGAGGTGAGCAGCGCCTGCGGTTCGGGGAACACAGGCCCGAAGCGCTCGTTGAAGCGCCGCGCGATGACCCGGGTGAGCTCCAGGTGGGGCAGCTGATCCTTGCCGACCGGCACCAGATTGCCCTTGCAGAAAAGGATGTCGGCGGCCTGATGCACCGGGTAGGTGAGCATCAGCCCGCTCAGCGCCCGTCCCGACGCGGCGAGTTCGGTCTTCACCGTCGGATTGCGGTGCAACTCGGCCTCGCTGACCAGACTCAGGAACGGCAGCATCAGCTGATTGAGAGCCGGCACCGCGGAATGGGTGAAGACCGTGGCCCGGCTCGTGTCGATCCCGGCGGCCGCGTAGTCCAGCACCGCGTTCACCACGTTGTCGCGGACCTGGCCGAGGGTGTCGCGGTCGGTGATGACCTGGTAGTCGGCCAGGATCACCCACAGGTCCACGCCCAGCCCCTGCAAGCGCACCCGTTCCCGGATGGTGCCGAAGTAGTGGCCCAGATGCAGTCTGCCCGTGGGCCGTTCACCGGTGAGGACGCGGAAGCGGCCGGGGTGGGCGGCCACCTCGGCGGCCAGGTCGTCGCTGCGGTCGCGGGTGGCGGCGAAGGAATCCGAGAGGGTGGTCACCGTACAACTCCTGAAAGTTCATGGAGGGCTGCACGAGCAGGGTGTTCCGGTCGGGAAGCACGGGCCGCGTACAGCCCGTGGACATGGTTCAGCGGGCCGCTACTGCGACCAGCGCCATGCCTGCCGGATGTGAATCACCTGTCCACCATAACAAGCGGGGGTGCGGCGCGGGTCAGGTATGTGGGGCGGGGTGTCGCCTTGCGGTAGCGCAGCGGTGGGGTGTCGTAGCGGCGGCGGAACGCGCGGCTGAAGGCGGCCTCGGAGTCGTAGCCGACTTGGCGGGCGACTGCGGCGATGGGAATCGCGGTGGTGCGCAACAGATAGGCGGCGGGCGCGCGGCCCAGCCTGCGGGTGAATTGTTCCAGCACAGAGGCCGCCCGGTCGGCGTCCAGCGCGGTGGACGGCATAGTTGGCACGTTCTAGGCTCGCTGAGTGCACCTGGAGTTGATTACGATCATTGTCGAGGAGTACGACTCGGCCATCGAGTTCTTCGTCGAGACACTCGGTTTCGATCTGATCGAAGACTCGCCATCCCTGACCAACGACGGACGACCGAAACGGTGGGTCGTTGTTCGCCCCCCCGTCGCGAACACCGGCATTCTCCTCGCACAGGCGGATGGAGATAGGCAACATCGCGCAATCGGAGAGCAAGTCGCTGGACGGGTCGGGTTCTTTCTCCGAGTTGAAGATTTCTTACGGGAGTACGGCAGATTGGTCGATGCGGGCGTGGAGTTCGTCACCGAGCCGCGCGCAGAACCGTACGGGCGGGTTGCTGTCTTCCTCGACATCGCGGGAAACCGGTGGGATCTGCTCGGGCCGCCCGAACCGGCAGCAGTGTGATCCGTCGAAGCCCACGTGCCATCGAATGATGGTGCGTCTCAGGTGACCTCGCTCCGGTCGCTCCGTCCAGCGTGACCAGTGGCAAGAACATACGTTTCGCGGTCCTATGCGCGGGGCGGCCGGTCCGAGCGTGGATGATCTCGTCCGTTTTCCGCCAGAGTGGCAGGTGTGGGCGTCTGTACCGTCGAGCCATGACTACCGACAACAAAGCCATCGTCCAGGCGGCCTGGCGTGCGTTTGCCAGCCACGAGAGCGAGCGGATCGCGGCGTTCTTCACCGCGGATGCCGAATGGCTTGCTCCGGTGGGTAACGCGACCGCGGTCGCGCTCGACGCTCCGAGTCACATGATCGGCAGGCAGGCCATCACACACTTTCTCGCACAGGAGTTCTCGCGGTTGTTCGTCAGTGACGTCGCCGTGGATTTCCGCGGCTTCTACGCCGATGGGGATCGGGTGATCGTGGAGGAAACAATGAGCGCCACGCTGGCGAACGGGAACGCGTACCGCAATGACTACTGCTTCGTCTTCGAGTTGAGGGGCGGTCTCATCCACAGAGTGCGTGAATATATGGACACCGCACGTGGACATCGTGATGTCTTCGACGGGACGGCCGCCGGCGGCGGCGTCATCGAAACCGAGGTCTCGTCGATCCGGTGAGAGGGCGTATGTCAGTCCCCTCCCGCTCCGCCGTAAGCCTCGCGATCGTGAGCCTGACGGCCATACTCGGTGTGGCCGTTACGATTCCGATGCTCGCAACCCTCGCTTTCGCGGGCATCGGCCACCCCGTGACGGGTTGATGCAGCCACGCGATATGCGCCGGTCACGCCCGTGGGAGTGGTTCAGTGCGTCAACGCGTCGATTGCCCGCGGAGTCCGAGATGTGCTGCCCCACATCAGACCGGCGGTGAGCGCCGCCGTGAGGACGCCGGTGGTGATCACGCTGATCGGCCGGTCCAGCCCCGGGGTGTAGGCGGCGGTGACATTGAACGAGACGTGCATCAGGATCGCCGCGCTCACTCCATGCCCTGTGCGATCGTGCAGCCACACGATCAGCACGCACCGCCGCAGCACCGGAATCTCGCCAGGTCAGTGCGGCGGCGACGACAACGGGAATCATGAACATGGCTGCGCTCGCGGGTAGCCGCATTGCGCCCAGCTGTATTTCGCCGGTGACTGCACCCACCATGAAGAACGGGATCGAGGACAGCGCAACCGAAGTCAGGAACAGGAGCGGTCTGCGCTCATCGATCACGCCCCGACCATACTGCGGCAGCGGTCGATATCCATGCGCTGGTGCAGGACTCGCACGACACGACGATGTGCTCGGCGGCGGGCTGACCAGAGCTGCGCGACGCCGCTCCACGCCTGCCTCGGATGGCAGCGTGAGATCGCCAGGTCGACGGCGCGGACCTATCGATTGGTGGACCGGCCCGCGGTCGAGGGCGTGGTGGACTTGCGGTGGTGTGAGGCGCGGGCTTTGGCGCGGTTGCCGCAAAGGTCCATGGAGCACCAGGTTCGGCGGCGATTGCGTGAGTGGTCGTAGTAGGCCCATCGGCAGCTCGGCTCCCGGCACGCCTTCAGCCGCGTCCACGTGCCTTCCGCCACAGCTTCGGCCACGATGGCGAGAAGCCCGGCCAGCGCCGCATCGACCGGTGTCCGGGCGCAGGCGACCAGCCGGGGCGGGGAAACGGTCACGTCGAGCATCAACGGGAAGTCTCGGGTGAGTTCGGCGAATTCGGCACGAGCGGCCGGGTTGAGGCCGTCCGGGCGTGGGCTCGAGACCGGCTCGGTGTTGTTCTCCGCGATCAGCGCACGTAGTCCCTCGCGGATCCGTTCGGCACGGTCGCGCTGCTCGGCGTTCACCATCATCTCGACTGGTGTCAGGCCGTTGGCGTGCAACCACTTCGCCAGCTGTGGCGGGGTTGCGATCTCGTCGCTGTCGCGGCGGCGGGTGTTGATGAACTTCTCGATCACGCGCAGCGGCATCGGCGCCGTCCCGGCTGCGAGGTCTGGCACAAGATCGGCAGTCCGCTCGTTCTTCACCTCTCGCAGCCTACCCGGCTAATGGCCATGGTAGGTTACCTAACTGACGTAACCGATACGTCAGTTAGATGAGAGGGCTCGCTGGTGAGCGTCAGCATTGGCAACATCTGTATCGACACGAACGACCTGGCAGGCAGCACGGCCTTCTGGCAGGCGGTCACGGGGTACCAGGTTGCGTCCTCGGACGAAGGCACCACCTATCTGGAGGACTCGAACAAGGTCGGTGCCGGCCTGTCCCTGCAGGTCGTGCCCGAAGGTCGGGAGGGCAAGAATCGGCTGCATCTGGACCTGTTCACCGATGACCTGGCCGGAGAGGTCGACCGGATTCGGGCCCTCGGCGCGACCGAAGTGGGGCGCTTCGACGGGTGGGTCGTGCTGGCCGACACCGAGGGAAACCAGTTCTGCGTCGTCGCCGCATAGACGCACCCGCCAACCTCACGATCCCGGAACCCGACCACCAGAGAAGAGACAGACATGGCCTCCGTGCACAAAGAGATCATCATCGATGCCGACCCCGCGGCCGTGTGGGCGATCATCGGTGACTTCACCGACGGGCCTGTCCGGATGGCGCCCGGCTTGGTCACCGGCAGCCGGCTCGAGGAACCCGACGTCAGGGTCGTCACGTTCGCCGACGGGACCGTGGCGCGGGAGCGGCTCATCGCGTTCGACGATGAGCGGCGTCGTCTCGTCTTCTCGATCATCGGCGACACCATGCAGCCGACACACGACAACGCGTCGATGCAAGTCTTCCCGCATGAGGACGGCCGCACCCGGTTCGTCTGGATCCACGACGTGCAACCGGACGAGCTCACCATTCCGATGGGCGCCGTCATGGACCACGGTCTGAGCCTCCTCAAGCAGACCGTGGAATCCGCCAGCGAGCACCTCAGCTAGGTCAGTCGTGTCGCCGCTGGTCGCGGTCCTTCCCCGGCGACTGCGGCCGGCAGTATGGCCTGACGAAGGTGCCCCACCGATCGACGGCATACCGGTCTTGCCCGGTCCGGCGACCAGCTGTGCTCGTTTACTCGCGGCCAGTTTTCCCGATGGCTCTGAAGCTGGGCAGGGAAACCGGCGGCAGCTCCCCGGGCCCGACCCGGAAGCAGGCCTCCAACTCGAAGAACATCAGCAACAACGCACCGACAGCCAAATACAGGAGCAGCCATGACTGCCTCACAGACAACGCCGATACTGGGCTGTACCCCAGGCCGGCAGCCGCCGGGCGCGTACAGGGTCCGGTATTGCACACGAAAATGAGGGACCGGTCCGAGAAGCCCCGTCGATGTGACAGGAGGGCGTGACACTGGGCCAGTGACAAGGGGCGGAATGACGAAGTTGCCGAGGCTGACGCTGCGCGCAGCTCCTGTCGAAATGGAGCCCGCCGGAGGAGTTCTGACTGCCGACGCGGGCCCGCACCAGCACGCCCCGGTCGAGGAACTGCGGGATCCCGCAAAGCTCAGCGAGTGGATCAAGCTATTTCCCTGGCTCGACGCCGGCGAGGGACGACTCCCTCATGGAGGGCATCCTGGGACGTTGCATGATCGACGGGCGTTTCGGTGCGTTGCTGCGCCAAGGCGGTGCGGACGTGACCCAGGTCCAGGTCCTGTTGTGGGGCATGGGCTGCTGGACCCGCAGGCTGCTACTTCCGGGCCGGGGCCGCAGAAACCGCTGTGGCCGTACAAACCGCTCTCGGCCAGTAGGTGCACGCTGGCAAGCTGGGCGTAATGAAGTCTTCCGGTGGGCAAGAGCAGAGCATCGCGGTCAGGGACGCCGATTCCCCGGCCTGGTCGGTTCGCGCCGCAGCTGGACGGCGGCTCGCGATATCAGCCAGGGTGGACGAGGTGGCGGACGTCCTCCATCGTCTTCTCCTGGACCAGGACACCGCAGTCACGCAAGAGACTGCCGTGGCCCTGCTTGCACGCAAAGACATCGTTGGCCTGCGCTGTGTACTGCTGGCCAGGAGCTACGCCGCCGAGACCTCGACCGCGGAAGAGATCCAGGCTGCTCTTGACTGCTACCCGGACTGGATGACGGCTGAGGGTGCCGACCGACTGATCAAGCAGCTGCGAAAGCTGACATCAGACGACGACCCCGGTGTCCGCGATGAAGCTCGGAGGATCCTTGCCTCACTACTGCAGCGCGAAGAATGAGAACGGCCGAATACGCGAGGATGGTCGGCTGACCATCGTTTTCCGAACAGCCCGACCGCCATCGGAAGGGGCGCGGGTACCTCCACAAATCGCCGCCCAACCCCATGGAATTCGGGGCTCGCGGCGCACTGAATCCGCCGGATGTTTTGAAATGGAAATGATTAACTCTTCGCCGAGGGGCCGAGCGGTTCGGGCCCGCGCTCGACCGAAGGGTTCTCCTGCATGCGCACTTTCCTTGCGGCAGTCGGCATTGCCACCGCGCTGACCGTCGGAGCCGGGCAGGCGGTGGCCGCGCCGCCGGCCTTCGCCGACGCGCCGGCGCTGGTCGCGGAGACCGGTTCCTCCAGCGGGTCGGTCGGTCTCCTCAACCCCGTCCTCGCCCTCCTGCTGTGCTTGTTCTCGCCTACCGGTTGCACCGCCAACACGGGCGGCGGCAACGTGTAGCACCGCCGGCGCGCCGCCAGCGGCAATCGGCCCTCACCGACGAAGCGTCCCAGCCGGTCGATCAACGAACGGTGGCGGTGGCGACGGACGGTCGCTGGTGTCATGTGCGCTGACGAATCCGGCACCCCTCACACCGGCACTATCCGGTGTGGTTCGACACGCTCGGTGGCGCGGCGGATGCCGCGCAGGAGCAGGACGGCGGTGATCACCACCACCGGACCCGGGGTTGGCTCGACGATGACAGCGCACAGGGCGCCCCAGGTCAGCACCGTCCAGGCCAGGAATATCGGCGGCACTATGCCGCGCCGGGCCATCCACACCACGAGTAAGCCGACGAGCAACAACGGCAGGCCGAAACCGGCTGGGTTCGCCCAGAAGGCGTTTGCCGGCCCGGTGTCCTCCCACCAGTGGCCCCAAAGCCGCAACGTAAACCAGTCCCCGAAATGGGCCGAACTGATCAATAGCCCGACGGTGAGATGCCCGCCACCCACGACCGCGAGAACGCGGCCCGCCCATTCGATCATCCGATGTGCACTGGTCTGCTCCATTGCGGTCCCTCCAGATGTTATACGGTAGCGTATAACGCCGAGCTTAGACCCTGATATACGGTTCCGTATAGATGCTTGGAGCGTGATGAGGGGCAACATCATGGGCACAGCCCATACACCGAAGAGCAAATGGATCGACGCAGGACTGGCGGCGCTGGCAAACGGAGGCCTGGACGCCGTGCGGGTCGAGGTCCTGGCCAAGACGCTCGGCGTGACCAAGGGCGGGTTCTACGGGTACTTCGCCGACCGCGACGCCCTGCTGGACGCATGGGAACAACAGAGCACCACCGATGCTGATCGATGAACTCGCGGAAGCGAACTTCGAATTCCGTCAGATCTGGGCCACCCAGGTAGTCGATGTCTCCAACGGCAGGATCCGCCGCTACCGCCATCCGCTGGCCGGCGAAATCGTGCTCCACAGCGAACGTCTCGACATCATCAACGATCCCGACCAGGTACTTTTCACCTACAGCCCCGTCCCGGGCTCACCATCGGACGTCGGCCGCCGCAAGCTCGCATGACTGAAGCTGCCGGGCTCGTGCACCGGTTCCGGCCAGTTCGGCGTCCGTGCAGGCGGCATAGGCGATCGTGCCCGGGTATGTGAAAAGGCTACGTGAGCTGTGCAATTGGTCGCGGGCATCTCGACGGCGGCGGCGCAGCCACTCCCCGTAGCGCGCTTCCGGTGACAACTGCAACCTGCAATCGGTGACAACCATGGTCTGCACATATCGGTGATGACGCAGGTCGGCATCAAGCGATGGTGTCAACTATGACCTGTCGTCACACAAGCGGGGCGCGGTGCGGGTCAGGTATGTGGGGCGGGGTGTCGCCCTTGCGGTAGCGCAGCGGTGGGGTGTCGTAGCGGCGGCGGAACGCGCGGCTGAAGGCGGCCTCGGAGTCGTAGCCGACCTGGTGGGCGACCGCGGCGATGGGAATCGCCGTGGTGCGCAACAGGGTTGCCGCGCGCGCCAGGCGGCGGTCGGCCAGATAGGCGGCGGGCGCGCGGCCCAGCCTGCGGGTGAAGCGGTCGGTGAAGGTGGTGCGCGACATGGACGCCAGCGCCGCCAGATCCGACACCGTCCACGGGGCGGCGGGCGCGCGGTGCACGGCGGTGAGGACGGGGGCGAGTGCCGGGTCGAGGGCGGCGGTCAGCCAGCCGGGGGCGGCGGTGTCGGTGGACCAGGCGCGCAGCGCGTGGATGAACAGCAGGTCCAGGATGCGCGAGATCATGGCGGCCGCGCCCGGCCGCGGATCGGTGACCTCGACCATCAGCAGGTTCAGGCTCAACGGCAGCCAATCGCGGGCGCGACCGGCGGCGTCGATGTGGATCGCGGGGGCGAGCACGGAAAGCAGTGGGGCGGCCTGGGGTTCGTCGACCAGGAACGAGCCGGTGACCCAGCGGGTGTCGGCGGTCAGCGGCGTCACGGTGTGGTCGTCGCCGCGGGCGAGCACCACCATGTCGCCGGAATGCGCTGTGGTGGGGCCGGATTCGCCGTCCACCCGGATCTCGACGGCGCCCTGCTCGACGATGTGGAGCACCCGCTTGCCGGCCGGAACCCGCACCGGAGCCTCGGATTCGGCGGTGTGCCGGGCGACGGTCTCGCCGCGCAGCCGCACCGTCTCCAGAATCTCCGACAGGGCGTCCAGTCCCGCGAGCTCCGCCGGGGCCGGCACGGCGGCGTCCGGTGATTCGGCAAAGTTTTGCGGTGTTTCCGTCATGGTCTTTGCTCCATCATCCGAATAGCGTAGATCTCGCAACCCGGGAAGCACACGAGATCAGTACTTCGAGAGGAGATACGCCATGGCGGACAAACCTGCGATCGTTCTGGTACACGGATTCTGGGGTGGTGCGGCGCACTGGGCCAAGGTCATCGTGGAGTTGCGGCGGCGCGGCTACGAGTCGCTGTACGCGGTGGAGAACCCGCTCACCGGGCTGGCCGACGATGCCGCCCGGACCCAGAAGATGGTGCGCCAGATCGCCGGGCCGGTCCTGCTGGTGGGGCATTCGTACGGCGGCGCGGTCATCACCGAGGCCGGTGACCTGCCCAATGTCGAGGGTCTGGTCTATGTCGCGGCCTTCGCGCCGGACGCGGGGGAGAGTCCCGGTCAGATCACCGAGGAGCTGCCCCCGGCGGCGGTCGCGGCCATCGCGCCGGATTCGGACGGCTACCTGTGGATCGCGCAGGACAAGTTCCACGACAGCTTCTGTCAGGACCTGACCGAGGACGAGGCCCTGGTCATGGCCGTCACCCAGAAGGCCCCGGTGGGTTCGGCCTTCGGTGACGCGGTCACCGCCCCGGCCTGGAAGGCCAAGCCGACCTGGTATCAGGTGTCCACCGAGGACCGCATGATCAACCCGGACAACGAGCGGCGGATGGCCGAGCGCATGGGCCCGCGTCGCATCGTGGAGCTGCCCGCGAGCCACGCCTCGCTGGCCTCGCAGCCGGGCGCGATCGCGGATCTGATCGATGTCGCAGTGGCGGATCTGGGCTACCGCTAGCCCCCAACTGACGCGCGGTGCATTCTGTTGTTGGGGGATGCACCGCGGAGTCTTGACTTTCCTGCTCCGCGCCCGCATCGTAAGGATACTTAGCGAAGCTAAGCGATTGGGAGAAATCCCGGCGCCCGAACCGGATTCGGGGCGTGCGGTCACCGGAGAGCCAGGGAGGCAGTGATGGTCGAGGACGCCGCGCGTGCGGAGCTGACCCAGCGAGTGGCGGATCGGCTCGCCCGCGCCGAGGCCGCCCGGCGCTTCCAGGCGCTGCTGGTCGACGATCAGGTCCGCGCGCTGGTGCCCTCGCCCGAGATCGCGGCCGCGGCCCAGCGGCCCGGACTGGCGATGGCCGAGGTCGTGGCGATCCTCATGGACGGGTACGCGGACCGTCCGGCCATCGCCGAGCGAGCCGCCGAGATCGTCACCGGGCCGGACGGCCGGCGCACCCGGCGGCTGCTGCCCGAGTATCGCGCCATCACGTATCGCGAATTGTGGTCGCGCGCGGGCGCACTCGCGGCCGCCTGGCAGGCGGATGCGCGGAATCCCTTGCGCCCCGGTGATTTCCTGTGCTCGCTGGGCCTGGTCAGCGGCGACCTCACCGCGGTCGAGTTGGCGACCGTCCGGCTCGGCCTGGTGAGCGTGCCATTGCAGGCGAGTGCCCCTGCCGCGCAATGGCATTCGATCATCGCCGAGACCGGCGCGCGGACGCTGGCGGTGAGCCTGGAACTGCTCACTCCCGCCCTCGACTGCGTCCTCGACGGCACCCCGGTGGAATCGCTGGTGGTCTTCGACTTCGATCCCGGCGACGACGACCAGGCCGAGACCTACGCCGCCGCGCAACGCCGCATCGCGGAGTCGGGCGCCGCGCTGACGCTGGAAACCCTGGCCGCCGTGATCGATCGGGGCCGCGACCTGCCGCCGGTCCCGCCGCACGTGCCCGCCGACCCCGACGAGCCCGCGCTGCTCATCTACACCTCCGGCAGCACCGGCACCCCCAAGGGCGCGATCTACACCCATCGCCTGGTGGCCGGAATGTGGCAGGGCCCGGCCCAGATTCCGGTCCCGGTGCTGAACTTCTGCTACATGCCGATGAGCCACGTCGCCGGGCGCATGGTGGTGAACGGCACATTCTCCCGCGGCGGCACCGCCTACTGCACCGCGTCGGGCGATATGTCGACCCTGTTCGAGGATTTCCGGCTGGCCCGGCCCACCGAGGCGTTCTTCGTGCCGCGCGTATGCGAGATGGTGTTCCAGCGCTACCAGAGTGAATCGCAGCGCCGCCTGGCCGCGGGCGCGTCCGCCGAGGAGGCCGCAGCGGCCGCGAAAACCGCGCTGCGACAGGACTTCCTGGGTGAGCGCCTGGCCCGCGTCATGGTCGGCAGCGCGCCCATCTCCGCGGAGATGAAGGAGTTCATGAACTCGGTGCTGGATCAGCCGCTCATCGACGGCTACGGCTCCACCGAGGCGGGCGGCGGCCTGCTCATCGACAACGAGATCCGCCGGCCCCCGGTGCTCGACTACAAGCTCGTCGACGTGCCCGAGCTCGGCTATTTCGCCACCGACAAGCCATATCCGCGCGGCGAGTTCCTGGTGAAGTCGATCCTGCAGGTCCCCGGCTATTTCAAGCGGCCCGAGCTGACCGCGGAGATGTTCGACGAGGACGGCTTCTACCGCACCGGCGACATCGTCGCCGAGGTCCGCCCCGACCACCTGGTCTACGTCGACCGCCGCAACAATGTGCTCAAGCTGTCGCAGGGCGAGTTCGTGACGGTGGCCAAGCTGGAGGCGGTCTACGCCACCAGCCCGCTCATCTCCCAGATCTTCGTGCACGGCTCCAGCGAGCGCTCGCATCTGCTGGCGGTCATCGTGCCCACCGACGCGGCCCGCGCGCTCGAGCCCGCCGAGCGCACCGCCGCCATCGCCGAGTCGCTGCGGCAGCTGGCCAAGGACGCCGAGCTGGAGTCCTACGAGATCCCGCGCGAGTTCCTGCTCGAATCCGAGCCCTTCACCCAGGACAACGGGCTGCTGTCGGGGATCGGGAAACTGCTGCGGCCCAAGCTGCGGGAACGCTACGGCGACCGGCTCGAGGAGCTCTATCGGGCCCAGACCCGGCGGCAGGAGGTCGAGCTGGCCGCGCTGCGCGTCGCGGCCGTGGACCGGCCGGTGGTCGAGACGGTGCGCAAGGCGGTGTGCGCGATTCTCGGCGGCGCTGAGCCCGCGGCGGACGAGCACTTCACCGATCTGGGCGGGGATTCGCTCTCGGCGCTGTCGTATTCGACGCTGCTGCGGGAGATCTTCGGCATCGAGGTGCCGGTCGGCGTCATCGTGAGTCCCGCCAACGACTTCACCGGGCTGGCCGCGTACATCGAGGCCGCGCGCGCCGGTGACATCCGCCCGACCGCGGCGACGGTGCACGGCGGCAACGAGATCCGGGCCGCCGACCTCACCCTCGACAAGTTCCTCGACGCGCCGACCCTCGCCGCCGCCCCCGATCTGCCGCTCGCCCCGCAGCCGCCGCGCACGGTGCTGCTCACCGGCGCCAACGGCTACCTGGGCCGGTTCCTGTGTCTGGAATGGCTGGAGCGCCTGGACGATTCGGACGGCACCCTGATCTGCGTGATCCGCGGCCGCGACGCCGAGTCCGCGCGAGCGCGGCTCGACGAGGTCTTCGACAGCGGCGATCCGGCGCTGCTCGCGCGCTACCGCGAGCTCGCCGCGCGCCGCCTGCGTGTGCTCGCCGGTGATATCGCCGACCCGTATTTCGGCCTGGACCACCAGGAATGGCAGGACCTGGCCGCCACCGTCGACCTGATCGTGCACCCCGCCGCCCTGGTCAATCACGTGCTGCCCTACGACCAGCTCTTCGCGCCGAACGTGGTCGGCACCGCCGAGGTGATCCGGCTGGCCCTGACCACGGTCCGCAAGCCGGTGACCTATCTGTCCACGGTCGCCGTGGCCGCCCAGATCGATCCCGCGGTCTTCACCGAGGACGGCGACATCCGCGATATCAGCCCCGTGCGTTCCCTCGACGACGGCTACGCCAACGGCTACGGCAACAGCAAGTGGGCCGGTGAGGTCCTGCTGCGCGAGGCCCACGATCTGTGCGGGCTGCCGGTGGCGGTGTTCCGCTCCGACATGATCCTGGCGCACACCACCTTCGCCGGTCAGCTGAACCTGCCCGACATGTTCACCCGCCTGCTGCTCAGCGTGCTCGCCACCGGCCTGGCTCCGAAGTCGTTCTACGCCTTGGACGCTCGCGGCGAACGGCAGCGCGCCCACTACGACGGTCTGCCCGCCGATTTCACCGCCGCCGCCATCACCGCCCTCGGCGCCCGCGTCACCGAGGGTTTCGACAGCTTCGACGTGCTCAACCCGCACGACGACGGGATCTCCCTCGACGAATTCGTGGACTGGCTCATCGAATCCGGCCATCCCATCGACCGCATCGACTCGTACCGCGACTGGTTCACCCGCTTCGAGACCGCCCTGCGCGCGCTACCGGAGAAACAACGCTCCTACTCGGTGCTCCCGCTGCTGCACGCCTACCGCCGCCCCGCGCCCCCGATCCCCGGCGCGGCCCTCCCGGCCAAGCGCTTCCAGGCCGCGGTCCAGCACGCGAAACTCGGCCCGACCGGAGACATCCCGCACCTGACCAGAGGGCTCATCGACAAGTACGCCGCCGACCTGCGCCTGCGCGGCCTGCTCCCGCCGTCCTGACGCCGCCGCCCTCGGGCCCGGGTCGCGTCGGCGAGCTGATGCGCGCGCTGGGCGCGGCGCTGCGCTGACCCGCGGCACGTGAACGGCCGCGGCGCGGGGCCGATCACATAGTCTGACCGGAATGTCGCTCTGCGACACCCGAGCGAGATGAGTACGAGAGGACTCCTCGATGACGCGACGCACCGTGATGACCCTGGTCTCGGCGGCGATGCTGGCCACCGGCCCGCTCACCGCCGCCGCCCTGGCCGACCCGCCCGCGCGGGCCGAGGGCGCGACCCCGGGCGCGGTCGTCGGCGATGACGCGCTGCCGCAACACCTGTGGCTCGACGGCACCGGATCGGCCCGCAAACTCACCTACTGGACCCGCGATTCGGCCGATCAGCCCGCGCTGTCCACCGGCGTCGTGTTCACTCCGGCCGGCACCCCGCCGCCCGGCGGCTGGCCGGTGCTGTCGTGGGAGCACGGCACGGTCGGCATCGGCGACGACTGCGCGCCGTCGGTGACCGGTCGCTCCGAGCGCGACAACGGCTTCCTGGCCACCTGGCTGCGCCAGGGCTACGCCGTCGTCGCCACCGACTACATCGGGCTCGGCACCCCCGGCGTGCACGCCTACCTAGACGGCCGCGCCGAGGCGCACGCCGCCATCGACATGGTGCGCGCCGCCCGCGCGGTGGACCGGTCGCTGGCCTCGAAGTGGGTCGCGATCGGTCAGTCGCAGGGCGGCGGGGCCGCGGTGTTCACCGCCTCGCTCGCGACTCGCTATGCGCCCGAACTGGATTACCGCGGCGCGGTCGCCACCGGCCCGGCCTCCAATATCGTCGACGCCGCCACGCTGATCGGCCCGGGCACCGCCGTCGGGTCCCCGCACATCACCGCCTACGCCACCTACGTCCTCGACGGCCTGAAGGCGGCCCGCCCGGACTTCGACCTGGACAGCTACCTCAGCCCGGAGGGCAAGGACCTGGTCGAGGACGCCAAGACGCTGTGCTTCACGCCGCTGGCCGAACGCGCCGACGGGCTGACGCTGGGGCAGCTGCTGTCGCGCCCGCTGGCCCAGGGCGATTTCGTGCCCACCGCGCGCTCGGTCATGGATGTGCCGCTGACCGGCTACGACCGGCCGCTGTTCATCGGTCAGGGCACCAATGACACCGACGTCCCCGCGCCGCTGACCGCCAAGCTGGTCGCCGACATGGCGCTGGCGGGCACCTTCCCCGAGGTGCACGTCTACCCGGGCAAGGACCACAGCGGCGCGATGCTGGCCTCGCTGGCCGACAGCGTGCCCTTCGTGGCCCGACTGTTCGCCTGACGACCCCCGAGAAAGCGAAAGGCCGAGTGGCGCAGCGCCACTCGGCCTTCGTCGGCTCCGGATATCAGCCGCTGGTGACGGTGGTGTCGATGAGGCCGAACACCTCACCCTGCGGGCCCGCCACGATGCCCATGCGTCCGAAGGGGCTGTCCGAGGCGCCCATGAGCACGGTCGCGCCGAGTGAGGTCGCCTTGTCCAGCGCGGCGTCCGCGCCTGCGACCTGGAACCAGGTCAGCCAGTAGTTGGGGCCGCCGCCGGGCTGCCCGGTGCTGTCGGCCATGCCGCCCATCGGCCGTCCGTCCGGACCGGCGAAGGTTGCGTAGGGCATCTGGTCGTTGCCGATCTCGTCGTACGACCAGCCGAACACCGCGTTGTAGAAGTCCTGGGACGGCTTGTAGCCGTTGGTGTGCAGGTCGTTCCAGCAGTACGCGCCCGGCTCGTTGAAGATTCCGGCGCCGGTGTGCGCCTTGGCTTCCCAGACGCCGAACACCGCGCCCGCGGTGTCGCCGGCGATGAACATGCGCCCGACGTCCATGACGTCGAAGGGCGGCATGAAGACCGCGCCGCCGGCCTTGGTCACCGCGCCCGCGATCGCGTCGGCGCTGTCGGCGGCGAAATAGGTGGTCCACACCGAGGGCATGGGGTCGGGACCCATCTTGGGTCCGATGCCCGCGGCGGGTTTGCCGTCGAGCATGGCCATCAGATAGCCGCCGGCCTCGGGCGGGCTGTCGAGGACTTCCCAGCCGAGCAGCTGGGAGTAGAAGTCCCGCGCGGCGGCGGGATCGTCGACCGAGCAGTCGACCCAACACGGAGTTCCTTGCGGCCAAACCTTGTCTGTCGTGGGCATCCGGATCCTCCCGATAACGGTCGGTGTGGGCCGGCCGCTGCGGTCGGCCGGACCCAGAATACCGATTGGTCGCCGTGATCGGTGCGATCCGTCCAGGTCAGACGTCCAACGCCCCGACCACGTCGTCGAAGGTGTCGCGGGCCAGCAGCTCCGCGTAGAACCCATTGCGCTCGACCAGTTCCCGGTGCGTCCCGCGCTCCACCACTCGGCCGCGGTCGAGGACCACGATCTGATCGGCGTCGCGGATGGTCGACAATCGGTGCGCGATCGTGATGGTGGTCCGATTCGCCGACAGCGTGTCGATGGCCGCCTGCACCTCCCGCTCGGTGCGGGTGTCCAGTGCGCTGGTCGCCTCGTCGAGCACCATGATCGGCGGATTGCGCAGGATCGCCCGCGCCACCGCCAGCCGCTGCTTCTCGCCGCCGGAGAACCGGTAGCCGCGCTCGCCGACCAGGGTGTCGTAGCCGTCGGGCAGGCTCATGATGTGGTCGTGGATCTGCGCCGCGCGCGCCGCGGCGTGCAGTTCCTCCTCGCTGGCATCGGGTTTGGCGAAGCGCAGGTTGTCGGCGACCGAGGAGTGGAACAGATAGGTCTCCTGCGACACCACGCCCACCGCCGCGGACAGGTCGGCGAACGACAGATCCCGCACGTCGACCCCGTCGACGATGACCCGTCCGGCGGTCACGTCGTAGAGCCGCGCCACCAGATAGCCGAGAGTCGTCTTGCCCGAACCGGTTTCGCCGACGATGGCCAGGCTGGTCCCGGCGGGCACGTCGATGTCGATGTCGCTGAGCACGTCCCGGTCCGCGTCGTAGCCGAAGCCGACCCGGTCGAACCGCACCGCACCGGTCACCCGCTCGGGCAGCGGGGTGGGGCGCTCGGGCTCCTCGATCTCGGGTCGCAGATCCAGGTATTCGAAGATCCGCCCGAACAGCGCCAGCGAGCTCTGGATGTCCACGCCGGTCGACAGCAGCATCACCGACGGCCGCAGCAAACCGCTCTGCAGCGTCGTGAACGCGACCAGGGTGCCGATCGACACCAGCGGATGCCCCGAGGCCACGGTCATGCCCGCCGCCCAATAGACCACCGCGGGCATGGCCGCCATCACGATGGAGATGGTGGACTGCCGCCACCGCCCGGCCATGCTCGCGCGGATCTCGAGATCCACCAGTCCCCGCGATTCCCGGGTGAAGTCCTCGACCAGGGCGGGGGAGCGGCCCATGGTGCGCGCCAACAGGATTCCGCTCACCGACAGCGATTCCTCCACGATCGCCGACATGCCCGCCAGCTTGCGCTGCTTCTCCCCGGTGATGCGCCGGCGCTCGGAGCCGACCCGGCGGCTGATCCACACGAACAGCGGCAGCATGGCCAGCGAGACGAGGGTGAGCCGCCAGTCGAGCGCGAACATGGCGATGACCGCGGCGACGACGGAGGTGAAGTTGGAGACCAGGGAGGTGAGTGTCGAGGTGACGGTGGACTGCATGCCGCCGATGTCGTTGGCGATGCGCGACTGCACCTCGCCGGTGCGGGTGGCGGTGAAGAACGACAGCGGCATGGATTGCAGCCGCGCGTAGACCGCCGAGCGCAGATCGTGCATGACGTCCTGGCCGACGCCGGTGGAGATGTAGGTCTGCAGCACGCCGAACACGCTGTTCAGCGCGGCCACGGCGATCATGCCCGCGGCCAGCAGGGTGAGCAGGCCGGTGCGGCCGCCGGGCAGGGCGTCGTCGATGATGCCGCGCAGCAGGAACGGGGAGGCCAGACCGGCCAGCGAGGCCAGGCCGACCAGGGCCGCGACCAGGGCCAGACGTCCCCGATAGGGCTGGAAGAGCCGGACGATCCGGCGAAGTTCCGTTTCCGGAGTCTGTGTGTCTTTCGAAGCCATAGCGCCTCCTTTCGCAGGGAGTCACACGCTGTAACTGAGTCTGACTCATTATTGTTCCGAGGACAATGAGTTATGCTCTGAATCATGTCGAGCACGCCCGCGGACCAGCCGCGCGCCGCCGGGGAACCCCGCGAGGACGACCTCGCCGAACTGTTCCTGCGCGCGACCAAACGCCTGCACCGCACCCAGTCCGCGCGGCTGTCCCCGCTCGGCCTGACCCCCGCCCAGGCCCGCGCGCTGCGCATCATCGGCCGCGCCGCCGAGCACGCGGACGAACCGCTGCGCATGTCCGCGCTCGCCGAGCACCTGGGCATCGTGCCGCGCTCGGCCACCACCGTGGTCGACGCGCTGGTCGCCGCGGGTCTGGTTGCCCGCGAAGCGGATCCGGCCAATCGCCGCGCCACCCTGGTGACCTTGACCGCGGCCGGTCGCGACGCGCTCGACCGCATGTTCGCGGCCCGGCGCGACGCCGCCGAGGAGATGTTCGCCGCCCTTACCCCGGAGCAGCGCTATACCCTGCGCGATCTGCTCGCCGCACTGACCTCCGGCGAATCCGCGCCGCGCTGACGGGCATACAGTCGGGCGTGTTCGCCGATCCGAGCTCGTCATCGTCATCAGCAAGGAGCCCGATAATGCCGCGTGAGCTGGCCGACCTGCCCTTCGCCCGTTTCCTGGAGCCGCAGGACGCGCTGCGCGACGAAGGCGCGTACGACTGCGCGCATTTCGACGGCCTGTCCCTGGACGACCCGCAGCTGCGCGGGGTCACCTTCACCGAGTGCGCCATCTCGGCCACCACGGTGAACGGCGGCTTCTTCCGGTATTCGCGCTTCAACGACGTCTGGCTCAACAGCACCCGCTGGATCCGCACCGATCTGTCCGAAACCAATTGGATGGACGCGGAATTCGTGATGGCCGCGCTGTCGGGGGTGGAGGCGTTCGGTTCGGTGCTGCGCCGGGTGAGCTTCCACAACTGCAAGTTCGATTCGGTGAATCTGCGCGGCGCGACGCTCACTGACGTCTCGTTCGTGGACTGCGTGCTGCGCGATGTGGACATCAGCGAGGCCAAGGCGACCTCGGTGAGCTTCCCGGGCTCGGAGATCTCCGGGCTGTCGCTGCGCAACGCGAAGCTGAAGCAGGTGGATCTGCGCCAGGCCCGGTCGATCGGCGTCTCCAGCGGTGTCGAATCGCTGTCCGGGGCGCTGGTCACCAACCATCAGCTGCTCGAGCTGGCCCCGGTGTTCGCGCACGCGTTCGGGATCGTGGTCAAGGATCTCTGAGTTAGTAGCGCTAGTGAACTGACTCGAGTTACGCTGCTCACATGACGGAGTGGCGGCCCACGGCCTGCATCCTGTGCGAGTGCAACTGCGGCATCCAGGTGCTGCTCGGCCCGGACGGCCGGTCCTTCGAGAAGATCCGCGGTGACAAGCTGCATCCCGCCTCGGAGGGCTACACCTGCAACAAGGCCCTGCAGCTGGACCGCTACCAGAACGGGCGCACCGGCCGTCTGACCTCGCCGCTGCGCCGTCGCGCCGACGGCAGCTTCGAGGAAATCGATTGGGACACAGTGATTTCCGAGATCTCCGCCCGGCTGCTCGAGATCGGCCACCACTTCGGCGGGGAGTCGATCTTCTACTACGGCGGCGGCGGTCAGGGCAATCACCTGGGCGGCGCGTACGCCCCGGCGACCATGGCCGCCTACGGCATGAAGTACCGCTCCAGCGCGCTGGCGCAGGAGAAGACCGGCGACTTCTGGGTGGGCGCGCGCATGACGGGCTACCCGATGCGCGCCGATGTCGAGCACGCCGAGGTGGCGTTCTTCATCGGCAAGAATCCCTATCAGTCGCACGGCTTCCCCCGGGCGCGCACGGTGCTCAAGGAGA
Source organism: Nocardia sp. NPDC004340 (assembly GCF_053602575.1). Classification (NCBI taxonomy): domain Bacteria; kingdom Bacillati; phylum Actinomycetota; class Actinomycetes; order Mycobacteriales; family Nocardiaceae; genus Nocardia; species Nocardia sp. NPDC004340. Next base: position 17,314 of record NZ_JBSGDW010000017.1, on the reverse strand, counting down.
TCGCCAAGGATTCCGCCCGGTCCATGATCGTGCTGGACCCGGTCCGCACCGAGACCGCGGAACTGGCCGACTTCCACCTGCAGCTCAAGCCCGGCACCGACGTCTACCTGCTCACGGCCATGGCCGCGATCCTGGTGCGCGACGATCTCCTCGACGAGGAGTGGCTGGCCGCCCACACCACCGGCCTCGACGCCGTCCTCGAGGTGCTGCGGGCGGTGCCGATCGAGAAGTACTGCGCCATCGCCGATGTCGATCCGGACCTGGTGACCGCCGCGACGCACCGGCTGGCCGCGGCCGAGTCGGTGGCGGCGCTCGAAGACCTCGGCGTGCAGATGAACCGATACTCGACCGTGGTCAGCTATGTCGAGAAGCTGGTGTGGCTGCTCACCGGCAATGTCGGAAAGCCCGGCACCCAATACGCTTTCACCGGCCTGAGCAATCTCGGCCACGACCGCGGCCACCCGGCCGGCGAGGGCCCGAAGAGCCCGGTGGCGGGCGCGCCGATCGTGAGCGGGCTGGTGCCGTGCAATGTGATCAGCGAGGAGATCCTCACCGACCACCCCGCGCGCTACCGGGCCATGTTCATCGAGAGCGCCAATCCCGCGCACTCCCTGGCCGATTCGGCCCGGATGCGCGAGGCGCTGCGGGCGCTGGAACTGGTGGTCGTCATCGACGTCGCCATGACCGAGACCGCCCGCGAGGCCGACTACGTGCTGCCCGCGCCCACCCAGTTCGAGAAGTTCGAGGCCACCTTCTTCAACTTCGACTTCCCGCGCAATATCTTCCACCTGCGCCACCCGGTGCTGCCCGCCCCCGAGGGCGTTCTGCCCGAACCCGAGATCCACGCCCGCCTGGTCGAGGCCGCGGGCGTGCTGGGCGAGGCCGACTACGCGCCGCTGCGGGCCGCACTGGCCCAGGGCCGCGAGGCGTTCGCCATGGCCTTCCTGGGCATTCTGGGCGATCCGGCGCGCTCGAAACTGGCTCCCGTGCTGCTGTACCGGACGCTGGGGGAGACCCTGCCCGACGGCGCGGCGTCGGCGGCGCTGCTCTGGGCGGCCGCCTACAACATGGTCCGCAAGTTCCCGGCCAGCGTCGAACGCGCCGGGTACGGCACCGGACTGGAAGCCGGGGAGCGGCTGTTCGAGGCGATCCTGACGGGCAAGCACGGCATCGTGATCTCCGAGGACGACTACGAGGAGACCTGGAACCGGGTGCGCGACAAGGTGATCCGCCTGGAGGTGCCCGAACTGCTGGACGTGGTCGCCACCCTGCCCGAGCCCGACGCCGACGACGCCGCGGCCTGGCCGTTCGTCCTCTCCGCCGGCGAGCGGCGGGCCTTCACCGCCAACACCATCTTCCGGGACCCGGCTTGGCGCAAGCGCGATGCGGCCGGAACCCTGCGCCTCAGCACCGGCGACGCCGAACGGCTCGGGCTCGCCGCCGGGGACCTGGTGCAGGTCACCACCCGCCGCGGCACTGCGCGCGTGCCCGTCGAACCCACCGACCGGATGCGCTCGGGCCACCTGTCGCTGCCCAACGGTTTCGGCCTCTCGGTCGCCGACGCCGACGGCACCCCGGTCACCACCGGGACCGCGCCCAACGAACTGACCTCGGTCGAGGATCGCGACGAATGGGTCGGCACCCCCTGGCACAAGTACGTTCCCGCCCGCCTGGATACCGTGACCACATGAAACGTACGAGTTTCGCGAACTGGCCGTGCACCGTCGCCCGCACCGTCGACCTGCTGGGCGACTGGTGGACGCCGCTGATCCTGCGCGAAGCTTTCTACGGCGCCAAGCGTTTCGACGATTTCGAGTCCACCCTCGGGCTCAGCCGCAATGTCCTCACCCAGCGGCTGACCCGGCTGGTGGAGGCGGGCCTGCTCGACAAGGTCCCCTACCAGGACCGCCCGGTGCGCCACGAATACCGGCTCACCACCCAGGGCCGCGACTTCTTCCCGGTGATCGCGGCCATGATGGCCTGGGGCGACCGCTATCTGGCCCCCGAATCCGGGGAGCCGGTCCTGCTCCACCACACCGCCTGCGACCACGACACCCACGCCGAGGTGGTGTGCGCGCATTGCCGGGAACCGCTGCGCCACGAGGACATCTCCGCCCGGCTGGGCCCGGGCTTCCCGGCGCGGCTGCGCGACGCCGCGCTGGCGACGGGCCGGTTCGCCGACGAGCCCTGAACCAGGGGTGTTCTAAGCTGCAAGCACTATGGCCCTGAACGCGACTCTCCACACCTTCGCCGTGCAACTGTCCGATATCGATCGGGGGGTGTACGAGGAGTTGGACCTGCGGGTCGCCCAGCATCCTTCGGAGACGGCCGAATATATGCTGACCCGGGTACTGGCCTACTGCCTCGAATACGAGGAGGGCATCGCGTTCAGTGTCGGCGGGGTCTCCTCGACCGATGAGCCGCCGGTGATGATCCGTGATCTCACCACCCGCATGACCGCCTGGATCGATGTGGGCGCGCCCGAGGCCGCCCGGATCCACCGGGGCAGCAAACTGGCCGATCGCGTGGTCATCTACACCCACCGGGATCCGGTCAAGGTGCTCGCCCAGCTCCCGGCCAAGCGGATTCACCACGCTTCGGAGATCCGCGTCTACTCGTTCGACCCCACCTTCATCGAGGACGCGACCCCGTTCCTGCAGCGCCGCAACGCGCTCACGCTCTCGATCACCGACCGGCACCTGTATCTGGAGCTGAACGGCAACACGCTGTCGACCGATATCGAAGAGCACCGCCTGTCCTGATGGCCGCCTCCCGTCGACGCCTGCTCAGCACGGCCGCGGTCACCGCGGCCCTGCTGACCGTGACGGTCGGCTGCGGCCAACGGCACGCCGAGACCGATGATCGACCCGATTACAGCGGCCCGGCCGGGCAGGTCATCACCGTGACCTCCGAGTCGGCCGACGCGACCACCGCCACCCTCAGTGCGTGGGATCGGGTTGGGGCGCAGTGGGTTCGGGCGGTCGGACCGTTGCGCGCCGATGTCGGCGCACAGGGCATCGGCCCCGCCAGCGAATCGGCGACCCGTTCACCCGCCGGAATCTGGTCACTGACAGAGGCTTTCGGCATCGCAGCCGACAATGGCACCCGGCTGCCGTACCGGCGGGTGACGACCTCGGACTGGTGGGTGTCGGACACCGCGTCGCGGTACTACAACACGCATTACAGTTGCGCGCCGGGCAGTTGCCCGTTCGACGAATCCGCCGGTGAGGATCTCGGCAGCGCGGGCCCGGCCTACGATCACGCCGTCGTCATCGACTACAACCGCGCTCCCGTGGTCGCGGGGGCCGGATCGGCCTATTTCCTGCACGTCGGCGACGGCCACCCGACCGCGGGCTGCGTCGCGGTTCCCGCCGCCGACCTGGACCGGCTCATGCGCTGGCTGGATCCGGCACGCGGGCCGGTCATCGATATCGCCGTCCGGGAATAACACCCGAAAACCGCGATTTCGCATTCGAAACACCTTGTGCCTGTTCTCACAATGTCGCACATGCGACCTGCGGGTTACCGGACCGGGTGAATAGCCGCGGCGCCCTCCGGAGTCGTGCGAAAAGCACGTTTGACGTGTGGCAATTCCATCAATGCGCGCCAGTTATCGCGTGCACACCGCAAAAGCCAGCATGTTTCGGGCAACTAAGGTTCGGGTATTCGACTTTGTCGAACGCGAAAAGGAATTGAAACATGGGTGCGAGCCTGATGATCGTGGGGGACGACTACGGGGTCCGCGGCTCCTTGCGGGCGGCGATGGAAGAGGAAGGATACGAGGTCGCCGAGGCGGGCGCGGGTGAGGCCGCGCTGGAACAGCTGCGTGTGAACGGCGCGCCGGACGTGATGGTCGTGGACCTCTTGTCCGGTGAAATGGACGCCTTCACCTGTATTCGTGAGGTCCGCCGCGCGCACGAGGTGCCGATCATGGTGGTCAGCGCCAGCAACGACACCCACGACGTAGTCGCCGCCCTGGAAGCGGGGGCCGACGACTTCGTCACCAAGCCGTTCGAGATCAAGGAGATCAGCGCGCGCATGCGGGCGCTGCGGCGGCGCCCGCACCTGGGCGGGCTGCCCGACGAATCGGTCACCGAAGCGCTCACCGAGATCGTGCTCGACCCCGACGACGCTGCGCCGCTGGTGCTTTCGCCCGAGGGTGGCGCGGTGCGCCGGGGCGAGGAGCAGATTCCGTTGACCATCACCGAATTCCGGCTGCTGTGCGAGCTGGCCGCGAATCCGGGGCGTGTGCTCACCCGCACCCTGCTGCTCGAAAGAGCCTGGGACGAAGGCTTCTTCGGCGACGAACGACTCGTCGACGTCCATGTGCGCCGCTTGCGCACGAAGATCGAGGCCGACCCCTCCGATCCCCGCATCGTGGTGACGGTGCGCGGGCTCGGTTACCGCCTCGACATGCCCCGCTGAGGCCCGAGTCCCGGGCGGAGTCATCGGATCGTCATGAGATCGCAATGAGTTCGCATGGAAGACCTCAACGTTGCTTGGTCAGGCTGGGATGGTCATGCAGATCCCAATCAGCAAATTTGACGCGATATCCCAGCAAACCATCCAGATCCGGGAACCCGAGCTCGCCGACGGCGCGCACATGTGGCAGATCGCCGAGAACTCCCGGGTACTCGACACCAACTCCAGCTACGCCTATCTGCTGTGGTGCCGCGATTTCCCGGCCACGTCGATGGTCGCCGAGATCGACGGTGAGGTAGCCGGTTTCGTCATCGGTTACACCCGGCCGTCGTGGCCCAATGTCCTGTTCGTCTGGCAGGTGGCCGTGGACCAGCCACACCGCGGGCACGGACTGGGCGTGGACATGCTCGACGCACTGCTGGAACGCACCACCGCGCACGGCATCACCCAGCTCGAAACCACCATCTCGCCGGACAATCCGGCGTCGGTGGCCATGTTCGCCGCCCTGGCCCGCCGCCGGGGCGCGGCTCTGACCCGCACGACCTTGTTCTCGGCGGATCAATTCCCCGGCGGGCATCAGCCGGAGGATCTCTACCGCATCGCACCGGTGACCACTCAGGAGGAACCGCGATGATCACCACCACCCCCGACCTGTCCGTGTTCGCGGATCTGGAATCGAATGTGCGCGGCTACTGCCGCTCCTGGCCGACGGTGTTCGACACCGCCTCGGGAGCCTGGCTGCGCGACGAGACCGGCCGCGAATACCTGGACTTCTTCGCCGGCGCGGGCGCGCTCAACTACGGCCACAACAACCCGGTGCTCAAGCAGTCGCTGCTGGACTACATCGCGGGCGACGGCCTGACCCACGGCCTGGACATGTCCACCGTCGCCAAACGCGAACTGCTGGAATCGCTGCGCGAACGCATCCTGCGGCCGCGCGGCCTCGACTACAAGGTGCAGTTCCCCGGACCCACCGGCGCGAACGCGGTGGAGGCGGCGCTCAAACTGGCCCGCAAGGTGACCGGCCGCACCGAGATCCTCAACTTCACCAACGCTTTCCACGGCATGACGCTGGGCGCGCTGTCGGTCACCGGCAATGCCGCCAAGCGGGCGGGCGCGGGCGTGCCGTTGCAGCACGCCACCTCGATGCCCTTCGACGGCTACCTGTCCGGCACCGAGGGCGACTCCTTCGAATGGATGGAGCGCGTCCTCGACGACGCCTCCTCCGGCCTGGACAGCCCGGCCGCGGTCATCGTCGAGACCGTGCAGGGTGAGGGCGGGGTCAATATCGCCAGCGTGGAATGGCTGCGCAAGCTGGCCGGATTGTGCTCCGCGCGAGAGATTCTGCTGATCGTGGACGACGTGCAGATGGGTTGCGGCCGCACCGGCCCGTTCTTCTCCTTCGAGAACGCCGGCATCACACCGGATATCGTCACCCTGTCCAAGTCGATCGGCGGCTACGGCCTGCCGATGGCGCTGGTGTTGTTCAAACCCGAACTGGACCAGTGGAAGCCGGGCGAGCACAACGGCACCTTCCGCGGCAACAACCCGGCCTTCGTGACCGCCCGCACCGCCATCGAGCACTACTGGTCCGACGACGGCCTGGAGTCGGCCACCCGGGCCAAGGGCGCCCGCATCGAGCGCGCCCTGACCGGCATGGCCGCCGCCTTCGACGGCGTGAGCGCCCGCGGGCGCGGCCTGGTGCACGGCCTGGTCTTCGACGACGCCTCGCAGGCGGAGAAGGTATGCGCCGCCGCCTTCCAGCGCGGACTGCTGGTCGAGACCTCCGGTCCCGAGGACGAGGTGGTGAAACTGCTTCCGCCGCTGACCATTTCCGAGTACGAGCTCGATCACGGCCTGGAACTGCTGGCCTCCTCGCTGGACGCCCTCGGCAGCGGACGGGGTCGCTGACATGATCGTGCGCACCACCGCCGAGATCACCGGCACCGACCGCGATGTCGCGGGTCCGGGCTGGCGCAGCAAGCGGATCGTGCTGGGCGGCGACCGGGTCGGTTTCTCGTTCCACGAGACCACCATCGACGCCGAGTCCGTCCACGAGTTCCACTACCAGAATCATGTCGAGGCCGTCTGGCTGGTCGAGGGCGACGGCACCCTGGTCGATCTCGACCACGGCGTCACCTACGAGCTGGGCCCCGGCTCCATGTATCTGCTCGACGGCCACGAACGCCACCGCCTGTTCGCCCGCAGCCGGATGCGCATGCTGTGCGTGTTCAATCCGCCGGTGACCGGGCAGGAGGTCCACGACGAGAACGGTGTCTACCCGCTGGTCGCCGTCGACTAGGAGATTCGCATGACCCTGTCCGACTACGGATTGATCGACCGCTACCGCACCCGCACGGTCGCCGGGACGCCGCCCATCGAGCGTGACGACCCGACGGTCTGGGGCCCGATCGACTCCCACGGCCTGGCCGAGTTCGACGACAACGGCTACGCCGTGCTGGACATGCTGCTCGACCCGGACGAGGTGCGAGCGGTGGCGACCGAGATGCAGCACCTGACCAGCGATCCCGAATTGCTGCTCGACGAGCGTGTGATCATCGAGCGGGCCTCGCATCGGGTGCGCTCGGTCTTCGACGTGCACCGGTTCAGCCCGATGATCGGGGAACTGGTGCGCCAGGACCGGATCGCGGGTCTGGCCCGCCAGATCCTCGGCTCGGATGTCTACCTGCACCAGGCCCGGGTGAACTACATGCCCGGGTTCACCGGCGCCGGGTTCTACTGGCACTCCGACTTCGAGACCTGGCACGCCGAGGACGGCATGCCCGCCCCGCGCGCGGTGAGCCTGTCGATCGCCCTGACCGACAACTACCCGTTCAACGGCAGCCTGATGGTCATGCCCGGCTCGCACCGCACGTTCGTGCCGTGTCAGGGCGAGACGCCCACCGACCATCACCGGGTGTCGTTGCGGGAGCAGCAGATCGGCGTGCCCTCCCAGGAGGCGCTCACCGATCTGGCGGGCAAGCACGGCGTCACCCAGTTCACCGGTCCGGCGGGCTCGGCGCTGCTGTTCGACTCGAACCTGATGCACGGGTCCTCGGGCAACATCACGCCGTTCCCGCGCTCGAATCTGTTCCTGGTGTTCAACAGCGTCGAGAACACCCTGCGCGATCCGTACTCCGCGCCGGGTCCGCGGCCGGAGTACCTGGCCAGCCGCGACTTCACACCGCTGATCTGACTCGGATCAGCTTGCGGCGGTGACGGTCCGATGCCCGCGCGTCCCGTAGAGGCGGCGGGCATCGGCCGGGGTCACCGTCTCCAGCCGCGCGGGCAGGTCACCCTTGATGTGCTGTTCGAGGATCTGCCCGGCCATCGGCGCGATGATCGGCGCGGCCATGATCAGGCCCTTCTTGTTGAAAAGGCTGAACAGCCACACCAGGATCCGGCCCGCCGGGCGCACCATCAGATCCACGAACCCGGGCCGGTCGAACTGGCCCAGCTTGCGCTGCCACTTCGGCAGGGTCGCGATCGAAGCGAACGACAGCAGCCGCGCGCCGAGCGCATAGGTCCAGCCCGCGCCGTTCTTGGGCGAGGTGAACAGCAGCTGCCGCATCCCGTCCTGTGCGGCCTCCGAAGTGCACAGGCGCGCACGGACATCGGCGTAGTACTGGCGCACGCCCTCGCGGGTGATCGGCACGTCCTCGGGCTTGCAGGTCTGCAGCTCGGCGGCGACGCGGCACTCCCGCCAGTACTGGGCCTCCTCCTCGGGAGTCAGTCCGGGCCCGAACATCTCGTAGGCCTTGAGCACCGACTGCCAGCCGGTGATGTGGATCCACAGCTGGGTCTCGGGGGAGTTGGCGCTGTAGCGCTGACCGCTGATCGGCTCGATGCCGGTGTTCTTGGCGTGCACCGTCATCAGATGCTCCGAGGCCTGGATGGCGGTGCGGGAATCGCCGATGGCCACGATCAGGAAGTACGCGAAAGTGGCGTCGAGGCGGTCGCGCGGCTCGGAGTAGATCTTGCCGGTGTCGGCGACGGCCGCGGTCAGGAACGGATCGAAGTGCTCGAGGGTGACCGCGCGCTGGAATCCGATGACGGCGGTGGGGGAGGTCCACACCTTCCAGCTCGGGGAATCCGGGCCGAAGAAGCCGTAGTCGTCGCGGCGGAGGGTGGTCGGATCGAAGGTCACTGGGGGCTCCTCTACAGGTTCGATCCCATGGAATACAACGCCACCGTAGCAATTGCCGGGAATGAATACAACGGTTGCGTAGCTTTACCCTGGACGGGCGCGTGACCTCGCGATCCGGGATGACAGAATGGGGCCGATGAAGGTGGAGGCAGGGGATGAGGGCATGACGGCGGACCGCCCGCGGCGGCGCTACGCGCCCCGGCTGCCACCCGGGGAACGCCGCGCGCAATTGCTCGACGCCGCCTTCGCGGTCCTGGAGAAGGCCGAACTCCACGAGCTCAGCATGGAGGCCGTCGCCGCCGAGGCCGGCGTGGGAAAACCCGTGCTGTACACCGTCTTCAAGACTCGCGCCGAGCTCGTCGCCGCCCTGCTGGAACGCGAACGCGAACGTGCCCTCGAACAGGTCGCCGACACCCTGCCCACCGACCTGCTCGGCGCGGATCCGGTGGTCGCGGCCTCCGCCTCGGTCCGCGCGTTCGTCGATGTGGCCCTGGACAATCCGACCCGCTGGCGACTGCTGCTCTCGGGCCCCGGCAATGCCCCCGACGAATACCGCGAGGCCATCCGCAGCTCCCGCGCGGGCATCTTCGACCAGGCCGAGGCCCTGGTCCGCATGGGCCTGATCACCGATTCCCGCTGGGCCGGAATCGATTCCGGCCTGCTCACCGATTCGCTGCTGACCATCGCCGAGATGCTGGGCCGGATGGCGGTCAGCGAACCGGATGTATACCCCCGTGAACGCATCGAGGGATTCGTCCAGGCCATCGTCGCGCTGCTCGTCGGCACCGGCCAGTAAGCGGAAACGCCACCCCATCGCCCCTGACGTCGCGAAAGTGACCCTTGCCACACCGTGGTACACGGGCGTACCGTCGCGCTGGTACGCAGAGGTACCACGCTGGGAGATGGCGCATGACCACAGTGACACTGCCCGACGGACCGACGACGCCGGGCTTCGTGCAGGGCATCGAGATCCTGGCCGGGCGCACCCGGGCCTGGCGGCGGCTGCATCAGCGCTACGGGTCGGCGTTCGTGGTGTCGATGCCGCGCTTCGGGCCCACCGTCGTGCTGTCCGACCCCGCCGAGGTGAAGGCGCTGTTCACCACTCACACCGATCTGGTCGACAATCTCGATATCAACCTCGGCCAATTCCTGGGCCCCGGTTCGCTGTTCGCGCGGCGCGGTGAGGAGCATCGCAAGGAGCGCAAACTGCTCACCCCGCCCTTCCACGGGCGGCGACTGGCGGTCTACGAATCGCTGATCGAGGAGGAGGCCGTCCGCGAGATGGCCACCTGGCCCTCGGGGCGCGAATTCGCGACCATGGATTCGATGATGCGCATCACGCTCAATGTGATCCTGCGCGCCGTATTCGGTGCGGAGGGAGCCGAATTCGAGCAACTGCGCGAGGTGATCCCGAAACTGGTGCTGGTCGCCTCCGCGCTGGCGGCACTGCCGGTGCCGCAGGGCTTGTTCGGGCGCTTCGGGCCGTGGGCGCGGTTCCAGACCCACCGCGCGAGCTACGACGAGATCGTGGGACGGCTCATCCGCCGCGCCGCCGCCGACCCGCACCTGGCCGACCGCGACGACGTGCTGGCCATGCTGCTGCAGGCCCGCTACGACGACGGCTCGGCCATGACGCAGAGCGAGATCGCCGACGAGCTGCTCACCCTGCTCACCGCGGGCCACGAGACCACCGCCACCTCGCTGGCCTGGACCGTCGAACGCCTGCGCCGGCACCCGCACATCCTGGCGCGCCTGGTCGAGGAGACCGACGCGGGCGGCTCCGCGCTGCGCGAGGCGGCGCTGCTCGAGGTCCAGCGGGTGCGCCCGGTCATCGACGCCACCGCCCGCAAGGTGCGGGTGGACGATTTCAAGCTGGGCCGCTGGACGCTGCCGCGTGGCCAGCACGTCCTGGTCAGCATCCGGCTCATGCACGACAACCCGGAATTGTTCGCCAACCCACGCGATTTCGACCCGGACCGGTTCCTCGACGCGCGGCCGGGGACGTTCAACTGGATCCCGTTCGGCGGCGGCGCGCGCCGGTGCATCGGGGCGGCGTTCGCGACCATGGAGATGAACGTGGTGCTGCGGGTGCTGTTGCGCGACTTCACCCTCGCGCCCACCGACGCGCCCGACGAGCGCACCCACTTCCGCGGGGTCGCGCTGGCTCCCGCGAAGAAGGGGCGCGCGGTCGTGTACCGCAGGACGCCGCGGTCGACCACGGACGTGGAATCCGGCGCGGTATCGGTCGAATCCAGGACTGTCGCAAACGAATCCGCCGACTCCCGGGACGCGCGCGGCGAGCAGGTGACCGCGTGAGCGAGCGGGTCGCCGAGGTCGGGCGCGGCATCACCCTGACCTACGAGCGGCAGGGCGCGGGTGTGCCGCTGCTGCTCATCGCCGGGCTCGGACAGCAGAAGCACGAATGGCACGACGGTCTGGTCGCGCAGCTGGTGGTCCGTGGCTACGACGTGGTGCGGTTCGACAATCGCGATGTCGGCGCCTCCACCCACGCCGGGTTCCGGCCGCCGGGCGGTCTCGCCATGGCCCGCAAGCGCTGGGACGCACAGCAATACGATCTCGGGGACATGGCCGCCGACACCGCCGGACTGCTCGACATCCTCGGCTGGCGGTCGGCGCATCTGGTCGGCATGTCCATGGGCGGGATGATCGCCCAGACCGTGGCCGCCCGCTATCCCGAGCGGGTGTCCTCGCTGACGTCGATCTTCTCCACCACGGGCGCGCCGCGGGTCGGGCGGCCCGCGCCGTCCACCTGGATTCGCATGTTCGCCAAGCCCGCTCGCACCCGGGAGGAGCACGTCGAGGGCGCGGTGCGCATGTATCGGCACATCGGGTCGGCCGGATATCCCCTCGACGAGCCGCGGATCCGGGCCACGGCGGGCCTCACCTGGGATCGCGATCCGCGCCCGGCGGCGGGCGTGGGGCGGCAGCTCGCCGGAATCCTCAAGTCCGGGGACCGGACTCGCGAGGTGCGGACCATCACCGCGCCGACGCTGGTGGTGCACGGCGACCGCGACCAGATGGTGAACCCCACCGGCGGCGCGGTGACCGCCGCCGCGATCGCGGGCGCGCGCCTGCACACGGTGCCGGGCATGGGCCACGATCTGCCGGTCGCGCTCTGGCCCACCTTCGCCGACCTCATCGACACCCACATCCGCACCGCCGAATCCAGGAGTTCCGATGCCCCGAACCTCTAGGCCGCTGTCCGGCCACCCGGTCATGATCACCGGCGCGGCCTCGGGAATCGGGCGGGGGCTGGCTCAACTGCTGTCCCGCCGTGGGTCGCCGGTGGCCATCGCCGATATCGACGCCGACGGATTGAAGCAGACCGCGGCCGGACTGAACGGGCCGGTGCTGACCCGGGTACTGGACGTGCGCGACGCCGCCGACCAGCTCGCGTTCGCCGAGGAAGTGCGGGCGTGGCTGACCGCACCCCTGGCCGCGGTCTTCAACAATGCCGGTGTGGCCGTGTCCTCCTCGGTGCTCGACACCGTGCCCGCGGACGACGAATGGCTGCGGCAGATCAACTTCGACGGCGTCGTGAACGGGACGCGAGCCTTCCTGCCGATCCTGGTCGAACAGGGCAGCGGCGCGATCGTCAACACCTCCAGCGTGTTCGGGCTGGCGGGCATGCCGTACCAGAGCGCCTACTGCGCGGCGAAATTCGCGGTGCGCGGATTCACCGACGCGCTGCGGCAGGAACTGCGGGGGACCGGCGTCTCGGCGGTGACCGTGCACCCCGGCGGCATCCGCACCAATATCGCCCGCAACGGACGCGTCCGGCAGGACCCCGAGGGCAGGGGCCGCAGCCACGAGCAGATGGCCGCCGAATTCGAGGCCATGACCATGACCAGCCCGGAGAAAGCGGCCGAGATCATCTGCCGCGGAGTCGAACGCGGCAAGGCGCGCATCCTCGTCGGACCCGACGCGTATCTGTTCGACACCCTCACCCGGGTGACCCCGACGCACTACTTCGACGTGCTGTCGGTCGTGATGGGCCTGGTGCGGACCCGGGCCGCGAAGGGAGCAGGACGATGACCGAACACGTGGACGTGCTGATCGTCGGCGCCGGACTGTCGGGTATCGGGGCGGCGCATCATCTGCAGGACGCGTTCCCGGACCGCGGCTACGCCATTCTCGAGGCCCGCGAGGCCATGGGCGGGACCTGGGATCTGTTCCGGTATCCGGGGGTGCGGTCGGACTCCGACATGCACACCCTCGGGTACCGGTTCCGGCCGTGGGTGGCCGCCGAGGCCATCGCGGACGGGCCCGCTATCCTGTCCTACATTCGGGATACCGCCGCCGACGCGGGCATCGACCGGCGAATCCGGTACGGGCACAGCGTGACCGGGGCCTCGTGGGACTCGGAGGAAGCGCGCTGGACCGTCGGATACGAGCACGGCGGCAGGGCCTCGACCATCACCTGCGACTTCCTCTACCTGTGCAGCGGGTACTACCGCTACGACGAGGGCTATGTCCCGGAGTTCGCCGGTCTGGACGAGTTCGGAGGACAGGTCGTGCATCCGCAGCACTGGCCCGCCGAACTCGACTACGCCGGAAAGCGGGTCGTGGTGATCGGCAGCGGCGCGACCGCGGTGACGCTGGTGCCCGCCATGGCCGAGACCGCCGCGCACGTCACGATGCTGCAGCGCTCACCCACCTACATCATGTCCGCGCCGAGCGTCGACGCCGTCGCCACCAAGCTGCGGCAATGGCTGGGGGAGCGGCGCGCCTACGCCGTCACCCGCTGGAAGAACGTGGCCATAGGCACCGTCATCTACCAGCTCAGCCAGCGGCGACCCGCCATGATGCGCAAGTTCTTCCGCAACCTCACCATCAAACAGCTGCCCGACGGCTACGACGTCGACACCCATTTCAATCCCAGCTACAACCCGTGGGATCAGCGGCTGTGCCTGGTTCCGGACGGGGATCTGTTCCGGGCGATCAGCGCCGGACGAGCCTCGGTGGCCACCGACCGCATCGAACGGTTCACCGCGGACGGCATTCGGCTCGAATCCGGGACCGAACTGCCCGCCGACATCGTGGTGACCGCGACCGGACTGGATCTGCTGGCATTGGGCGGCATCGCGCTCACCGTCGACGGCCGTGAGATCGCCGCCTCCGACACCATGGCCTACAAGGGCATGATGCTCAGCGGCGTCCCGAATTTCGCCTTCACCATCGGCTACACCAACGCCTCCTGGACGCTCAAGGCCGACCTGGTCGCCGAATTCGTCTGCCGGCTGCTGCGGCACCTCGACGAGCACGGCTACAGCCAAGCCACGCCCTGGCCGGACCCTGCGGTGACCACCACGCCGCTGCTCGACTTCCAGGCCGGCTACGTGCTGCGGTCGATGGACCGCTTCCCCAAGGCCGGATCGCGCCCGCCGTGGCGGCTGGGCATGAACTACGCGCAGGACGTGATCACCTTGCGGCACGGGCGAATCGAGGACGGCACCATCCGCTTCGGCCGCCGTTCGGTGCGCGCCGCGAGCGTCGATCGCGGGCCGGAACCGGTGACCGCCTGACCTCGGTGACCAGCGCCGCGGCGAACACACCGGCCGTCGCGGCGCCCACCGAGATCCGGGCAAACTACGCTGATGCTCGTGACCCGCGCCGACTCCGCCACCAGCGCCGACACCGCCGCCGAGTCCGGCTTCCGGCGTCGGCTGCTCGATGCCATGGCCGACGCGATCCGCGAGCGCGGCTACCGCGACACCACGGTCGCCGACATCGTGCGCCTGGCCAAGACCTCGCGACGCACCTTCTACGAGCATTTCGACGACAAGCAGGACTGCTTCGTGGCGCTGCTGACCGAACGCAACAATGACACCATCGCGCAGATCTACGCCGCCGTGGACGTGTCCGCGCCGTGGGACACCCAGATCCATCAGGCGATCGAGGCGTGGATCGGGGCCTCGCGCGAGGACACCCCCATCACGCTGGCCTGGATCCGCGACATCCCGGCGCTGGGGGAGCGAGCCCGGGACCTGCAGCGCGACGCCGCGAACGCGTTCATCACGCTGATCCAAACCCTGACCGGCACAACGGAATTCCAGGGCGCCGGCCTGCATCCGCCGACGCATCGGATGGCGACCATCCTCTACGGCGGGTTCCGCGAGCTCATCGCCTCCACGGTGGAGGACGGGCGCGACATCACCGAGATCATTCCGGTGGCGGTGGAAACCGCGCTGGCGCTGATCGGTCCGCGCTACCCGGCCTGATCGGTTCCTGCGGGGCCTGATCAGTCCTTGCGGGGGCGGGCGCGGAAGTGGGCGCGTTCGCCCTGTTTGCCGAACAGGCTGAGGAATTCGACCGGCCGATCGTCGGCCGCGCCGAACCAGTGGGGTTCGCGGGTGTCGAATTCGGCGGCCTCGCCCGGCTCCAACACGAGGTCGTGCGCGCCGAGGATCATCCGCAACCGGCCGTTGAGGACGTAGAGCCACTCGTAGCCCTCGTGGGTCTGCGGATTCGGTTCGGCGCGACCGGATCTCGGATCCATGATGATCTTGAATGCTTGAATCCCGCCCGCCCGCCGGGTCAACGGCAGCATCTGCATCCCGCCGCGCGTGATCGGCCGCATGTGGACCCGCGGATCCCCGGTGTCGGGCGCGTTCACCAGCTCGTCGAGGGTGACGCCGTGGGCGCGCGCCAAGGGCAGCAGCTGCTCCAGGGTGGGGCGCCGCGCCCCGGATTCCAGCCGTGACAGTGTGCTGACCGAGATCCCCGTCTCGGTGGACAGCTCGGCCAGTGTGGTTTCCCGTTGTTTACGCAGCTCACGGAGTCGTAGGCCCACCCCTTCCAGGGCTGCGTCGATATCCTCGGTCATGCCTCCAGTTTGCCACATCGGCAAAGAAGGTTGCCGATATGCCCGCGCGGTCCGCATGGTCGTAGGCAGGAGGTGGTCATCAATGACCGATCAGCTGAACGACAGCTACGACGTGGTGGTGGTAGGCGGGGGACCCGCGGGCCTGAACGGAGCCCTCATGCTCGCCCGGGCCCGCCGCACGGTGGCGGTGATCGATGCGGGCGCCCCGCGCAACGCCCCCGCCGACCGGGCGCACGGCCTGTTCGCCCGCGAGGGCGTCCCGCCCGCCGAACTACTGACCCGCGGCCGCACCGAGGTCCGCGACTACGGCGGTCAGGTGATCGACGGCGAGGTGTCCGGAATCACCAGGGACGGTGACGATTTCGTCGTCACTCTGGCAGGTGCCCGCACCACCCGCGCCCGTCGCGTCCTGGTGACCTCGGGCCTGGTCGACGATCTCCCGCTGATCCCCGGTCTGCGCGAGCGCTGGGGCCGCGACGTCATCCACTGCCCCTACTGCCACGGCTGGGAGGTCCGCGACCGCCCGATCGGCGTCCTGGGCTTGGGCCCCATGGCGATTCACCTCGCGCTGCTGTTCCGCCAGTGGAGCGACGACATCGTCTACTTCGCCCACACCAATACACCGCCCACCGAGGAGGAGTTGGAACAACTAGCCGCCAGGGGGATCCGCGTCGTCCCCGGCGAACTGGCCGCCGTTGAAATCACCGACGACCGCATCACGGGTGTCCGTCTCTCGGACGGCGCCATCGTCCCCCGCGAGGTCCTGGTCGCCCCCACCCGCATGCTGGCCCGAGCCGCCTTCCTCTCCGACCTCGGGCTGACTCCCGCCGTACACCCTTCCGGCGCAGGCGAATACATCCCCGCCGACCCCACCGGTCGCACCGATGTCCCCGGCGTCTGGGCCGCCGGCAACGTCTCCGACCTCTCCGCCCAGGTCGGCGCATCCGCCGCCGCTGGCGCCTTGGCTGGAGCTCACATCAACGCCGACCTGGTGAACGAGGAAACCCGTCAGGCCGTCGAGACGTATCGAGCGCGCGCCCTGCTGTAGTCGGGATCAAGACGAGACCAAAGACCAAAGACCAAAGATAAAAGACGCCTGGAGAAGAGAAGAAAAGACAAAAGAAGAAGAGCCGAGAGCACAAGACGCCGGAGCGGTTGGTCTCTGGTAGGTGATGCGTGCAGTCTGTGGGCTGGGATCGGCGGGAAGCGGATCCCGGCCCGGCGTCAGCCCAGGTCCGGCAGGGCAGGTGAGGTGACCACACTCCCCGTTGTTCTGCGCACGCCGGCAGGAGACGAGCAGCCGGGTGTCATGCTGCCCGTGAGCGCCACGTTCGGCAGCTGGAATCGATGGCGGCGGCGATCGCCTGCCCCACGTGATGGCGGTCGTTGACGCGTGGGGTGCCGGTGGGATCAACACTCTTCGGTGCAATCCACCCTGTCCGGCCGGGGTGGGGCGAGTCTTTACCCATCACAACGGTTTTCCAGCCATCGGGGCTGTCGTTGACCAGCGCGTGGCAGTGGTCGCACACCAATGTCAGGTTGTTGATGTCGGTCGGCCCGCCCTTGGCCCAGTCGGTGACGTGGTGGGCGGCGCACATGTTGGCGGGTTGTTCACAACCCGGTCGAGTACATCCCCTGTCGCGGGCGAGAAGAGCCAATCGTTGGGCGCGGTTGGCGGTGCGGCGGGAGCGACGCAGGAACAACGGCATCCCGTCCCCGTCGAGGACCGCGATCACCGGTCGGGTCCCTTCGGCCATCTTCAAGGCTTCGTTGATGGAGATCTGAGTCCCGGAGGCGGTGGTCGCGACGCCGGTGCCGTTCTCCAGGTCGGTGAGGCTCATGGTGAGCACGACCTCGACGGGCAGGCCACGGTGCATGCCCAGGGTCCGCATGTTCAC
>NZ_JBSGDW010000016.1:0-96062 GCF_053602575.1 Nocardia sp. NPDC004340 | reverse complement strand
TATCGTGCGTTCGTGGAGCGTGTCTCCGATCTTCGAACTAGGAGGCACCGACGATGAGCATGTCCATCCACTGGCAGCTGGAAGACTTCGGATGGGCGAATGTTCGCGTGTCCGACGAGAACATCGAGGCAACCGCGGTCGCCTCCTACGTCACTGGTGCGCCGCAATACCTCCTGCGAGCAGTCACCGACATCGTGCGTGGCGTTCCCGAGGCCCGCGCCGAGTTCGAGGCCGAGCCGACCGTCTACCGGTGGCTGTTTCGTCGCCAGGGCAATGAGATCGACATCCGGCTGCTCGAAGTGGACAACTACGATCTGCCCGACTCGTCAGGAATCCAACGCTGGCGCAGCTGTCAAACCGTCTGGGCGCTCGCCGCCTCGGTGTGCATCTGCTTCCGCGACGTCCTGCGACACTACGGTTTTCAGGGATACCTGGACCAATGGGGTCGTCCCTTCCCCCGGAATGAACTCGAGGCTCTGATCAGCGCAACCCGTCAGCTGGCGCAGCCCTCTGCCGATTCCGATTAACTTCGCGCTGAAGTCGCCATCGCCACGTGTTCCCCTGTCCTGTGTGTCGAGCCCGCCGTTCTGATAAGACCACGCTCAGGCGGTTCGGTCAGCGCGCCATGCGGCATGAGCGGATGCTCCCAGTCGTACGTGTGTCACCAACTGGAAGCTGTGATGACTGATAATCAGTCTGTGGGAGCGGAGCTGATTGGTTTGGCAGTAGCAGGCGTTGGAGTTGTTGGGACGCTGGGTGCGACAGTGGCCGCGCAGTGGGCGGGGTTTCGTGGCAAACGCCTTGATGCTGAGATTCAACGAGATCAGCACGCTGAACAACGGCTTCAGTCAAGGATGGAGCAGCAGCACGAGCAGAAGCAATCTGCGTACTCAGCCTTCAACACCGCGGCCCGGAATTATCGAATGTACCTGCACCACTGTGTGATAGAGCTGGAGCGCGGTGGGCAACCTGATCGTGACGGGCTCGAAGCCGCCCGCGAAAGCTACCGCGAGATCTATGCCCAAGCGCAAATGGTCATCCCGGACCGGGTGCTTGAGGTTTCCGCCGAGCTTGACAGGTGTTTGGCCAATACATATCGGGTCATACACAACACGGTTGATCGAACAGAAGCCGAGCGCCTGGACAAGTTGCATCGATGGTTGGATGGCCCTGTCCTAGAAGCGGTGTGGTTGCTCCGTCAAGTCCTCAGGGAGGATCTAGGCGTCACGTCGGAATCACCGGATCTGCACGTGAAGGTAGCCGCGTTGGCATCCGTCCGGGCCGAGCAATTCGATACCGGAGCTGGAGGTCCAATCTGCCGGTTGCAGCGCAATATTGGTACGTAGTGACCGCACTGGCCGCTCATCGGCTACTTAAGACTGGTGTCAGGACTTGATCTCGGCCAGGATCAAGTCCAGGTGCCCGGTGAGAAGCTCCCTAATCGGCTGCCCGCCCGCGTCATTGGTGTGGCTCTCTCATGGCTTGCCTCTCGCCGGGCACCGCGCGAGGAGTGGCTGGAAAGGGGTCTGCCCGAGCTCGAAGTAGCGTTGCCCTCCCTCGCCGATAACCCCGTAGACCAGGGAGGACACCGATGGCAGTCATCATCGGCATGGATCCACACAAGCGCTCAGCCACCATCGAAGTCATCGACCACACCGGCAAGATCCGAGCTGTCGGAAGATACGGCACCGACAAAGCCGGATACGCCGAAATTCTCACGGCTGGTAGGAAATTCGGAAACAGGGTGTGGGCGGCGGAAGGCTGCAACGGTATCGGCCGCCATATCGCCCATCGTCTGGTCCACGACGGGGAAACCGTACTCGACGTGCCAGCGAAACTCTCCGCCCAGATACGAGTGTTCGCCACCGGCAACGGCCGCAAAACCGACCCCGTCGACGCCCACTCGGTCGCGATCACAGCACTGCACTCACCGAACCTGCGTCGGGTCGAACCCGAAACAGGCCTGCTCCTTCTGAGCATGCTCGCTGATCGCCGCGACGAACTCGGACGCGCCCGCACCGAAACCATCAACCGCCTGCACCGGTTCCTGCTCGAACTTTTCCCTGGAGGGGCCGAAAGATTCTTGTCCGCCACGAAGGCGCGCGCTGATCACGACGATCAAACCACGCGATCCGCTCGGCAAAGCCCGACACCGGCTGACCGTCGAGCTGATCGCTGATCTCGACACCATCGACCGAAAGATCAAAGCCGCCGACAAAGAGCTGCGCCAACTCATCATCGACCGCGGCTCGACATTGATGGACTTGGTCGGCATCGGACCATCCAGCGCCGCAAGGCTTCTCGCCGATACCGGCGATATTCACCGCTTCGCCAACCGGGACAGGTTCGCCTCCTGGAACGGCACCGCACCCCTGGACGCGTCCTCCGGCGAGCAGCAGCGGCATCGACTCTCCCGCGCCGGGAACCGGCGCATCAACCGTGTCCTGCACATCATGGCAGTGGTCCAGCTACGCAATCCGACCCGAGGCCGCCTCTACTTCGACACCCGCTAAACCGCAGGCATGACCTCGATGGAATCCATGCGCTCACTCAAACGCCGACTTTCCAACGTCGTCTACACCCGCATGCTCGCCGACCAGCGACAACACGAAAAGGCAAGCCCGGGAGGGCACTCGGGAACGACTCTGCAATCCAGCGCGACCGGCCTCACCCCGCACACCCATCCTTCGGAAAAGCCACATCCCGGACCTGCCACCAACAAGGCTAACCCCGCACCCGCAGCAGCGTCTTGACATAAAGGGGAGCCATGAGGGTGCGTTCGGCCGGCCCCCGACTCGGCCTGTCCGAGCCGCCCCGTAAGCGGCAGAACCGGACGGCTTACGCAACCGTTTCGCGCTCGGCGAGGAAGGTATCGAGCAGGTCGAATAGAACGGCCAGGACGTGCGCTTCCTGTTCCGGGGTTCGCTTGATGCCAAATTCTTTGTCCGGCAGCGCAATATTCTCGATGAGGGCCCACCAGGCAAGGCTGCTCTTGCGGCGCACATGGTTGGTGAGTAGCCACTCGCGGAAGCCGTCCAGGCCTTGTCCGCCGTGGTGGCGGGCAGCGTAGTCGAATCCGTTGAGGAAGCTCACTACACCGCGTACGGATTCGTAGCCGATGTACATGCCGGGTCGTTTAGCGAAAAGTTGGAGGTACTCACGTTCGCTGAGTTCGTTCACATCCGTGATTTCGCGCCCGTTCACCATTAACCGATGTGTGGGCCCGTAGGAACCAGGCTCGCCTTCTTCCAGCATGCGGACACTTCACCACGGCGGCACGTGACCGGCCAGCCGTACCACGACCTCCAGCAGACAAGCCGTCGTCGGATCCGGCTCCGTGGCTGGTACCAAGCGGTTTGTGCTCTCATGGCGGATCATGTGCGGGTGGATCTGGATGAAGTCGGTCGCCGCAGCGAAGCACTCGCCGCGCGGCTCGGGGTGCCGGCGCCGGACGTCGAGTCGGGCAACTTGCCGGAGTGGTGCCTGAGTGGTTTGCGCCTGCGCCGAAAGAACCGGCATGTCGTGGTCGTGGTCGGCAATGCGTTCGAAGGGCTATCAGCGGTCGAACAGGAGGGTGCGCTTGCCTATATGGTCGCGGCTTCCGGTGGCTATGCGGGTGCACCGGCCAACCGCGATAGCGCTGGATGGAAACGAATCTCGCAAATCGTTGGATTCGTGCTCGGGGTGGCTGTGCCACTGACGATTTTTTTCACTGCGGTGGGCTCGTCAGCGGCGCTGGGGTCCGCCGTGGTGATGGTGCTGTCGATGTTCGCCCTCCTGGCGGTGGTCGTGTCGTGGACTCGGCGAATGATCTATCGGACGGATCATCTGGTGACCGAGGTGATGGGTCGGCCGGTCATGGAGATGCTCTTGGCCCGGGAACGCGGCGGACCGCGCCCTCCGCTGCTTCGAAGCCTGTATGTCCGAGCCGCTGTCCCGAGCTATCGGCGGCGCGTGGAACGCTTGAATGTCGCGAATGTTCCAGAGCCACGGTAGATCTCGACGCGGAGGGTCGATACTGGCCGGTCTCGTCAGTGCGGGAAACGGCAAGAGTGGATGATGTCCTCGGCGGGTGAAGGTTTCGATCCGGTTTAGCATTCGTGCGTGCGTAGAGAATGGGACGAGGCAGACCTGATCGCGGACGGCTTCGAGCGTGTGTACACCGAATCAGAACGGTATGACTGGCCGCGAGCCGGGTTAGCCGATGTCGGCGGTCAGCCACACTATTACAACGGCTGGGCCTTCGACCACGCTGACGACATGTACGAGTACTACGTCTGGCCCGCTAGCGAAGAAGCGGTGGCCTGGGAGCGTGAGTCGTGGGCAATCTACATCGCCTGGGAACTGCGCCGCGAGGCTGGCAAGGCGGGGGACGACAGCCATCCGGGTCTCGGTGGCATCAACACCCGCTACGACGAATTGGCCAATCTGGTCGCTCCGCACCGTCAAGTTCCAGAGAAGAAGCGAAAGCTTCTGGCCGAACGCAGATTCGACAACGGCGACGGCTTTCGAGCCGCTGATACCGGTATGTGGTTCCGATGGCATTCAGATGAGGGCACCGACGCCCACGAGTGAGTGTCGCCGGTGACTACCGCCTGCCGATCTCGATCTGCATGACCTCATCGGCAGCACTGCAGGATTCACCGCGATCGCCTCGGACGTGAACGTCGACACCGCCGGATGTCGTATCTCGATCATGGCCGATCGCCCCTACTCGACCGACACCAACTGAACCAGATTCGCTGTGCTCAACGCACTCAATTCGGTGCGGACACAGAATGGCCCTGAGAATGCTCAGGGGCCGTTGATCTTCAGTCGGGTCGCGCTGGCTGCCGTGAAGCGCGCGGGATGCGCCGATGAGTGCGTGCCAGGGCTGGGAAACTGGACGGGGTGCGGTCTTTGCCAGGCATGATCCTGGGCGTCCAGTTTTCTAGCGAATACACCCCCACCGGCTGGATGGCCTTCTTCACCGGAACCGACACCCGGATGGCTCGCCAGCGGACAGTCGACGGATGGGATTCAGTCACCGGAACCGCGCTGGTGGTCGACCCGGAAACAGGTGTGCGACGGCCGGTTACGGACTATTCCGACTTCTCGCACCTGGAAAAGGCCAGCCAAGTGGTCACCGCGTTCCCAGGGGGCGGGTGGCACGCCTGTCAGCGGGGACACGGGCCTCAGGACCCAGACTCAGCGCCCGAGTTGGTGGTGGCGTGGTTGGTGACGTCGGCGGGCAAACTCGTCCCGATCACCGTGGACGACGAC
This sequence comes from Nocardia sp. NPDC004340, assembly GCF_053602575.1. NCBI lineage: Bacteria > Bacillati > Actinomycetota > Actinomycetes > Mycobacteriales > Nocardiaceae > Nocardia > Nocardia sp. NPDC004340. Next base: position 90,800 of record NZ_JBSGDW010000016.1, on the reverse strand, counting down.
GGGTGGATAGGGGCAGACCAAGACATGAATCGCTTCCTACCGCCGAATCCCTAGGTGCACTCAATTCGGCAGTTGAGGACGTTCTGTACCGCACCAGGTTCCGGCCCTCACAGGCACTGGCCGGTTCCGTCGGGGGTAAGCGGCATGAGCGTATGGCCTGAATATGCCATCAGGCTCGTGTTCCCGCTATTGCGGCTGAGTGCTTCCGGTGCCGCCTAGCACTCGCACGCAAGTCCAGAACGAGTTGCGGCTCATGAATGGCGGCGATGGGAACACGCTTCGTCAGTCGGCGTACGAACAGATGAAGCTCGATGGTCATGGTCCTGGTCCACGTCGTCGGCCGGACCCCGTCGAACCACATGACGCTGACGAACTGCCGGTCAGGTCGGTGCCACCAACCTCAGGAGATGGCACATCTAGACCCGCTCGAGATAGAAATATGCGTATCGGCCGCCGTCGAGGGCGTTCTTGCCGTCCATGATGCCCATCACGGCGTCGTCGTCGATCTTCTTGAAATGGTCGTGAACGGGCTGCCCGTCGAACACCATCGTCGCGGTGACCTCGCCGCGGAACTCCTCCATCCAGAGGCTGCCTTCGCCGTTCTCGGTGTTCGAATACTTGTTGCCGTCGGCGTCCAGGCAGATCAGAGGCTGCACGTCGGTGGCCGAATGGAAGGTCTTGCCGAACCAGTTGATCTGGGCCAGCGTTCCGTTTTCGCGATGGCTGGTGTCGAACTCGCCACCCTCCCATTCGCCGATCATGAAGTCGATGGTCGCGGGCTCCAGCGTGGCCCAGAACTCGTCGAGGTCGGCGTCGGGGATGAGGAAACGCTGTGGTCCGGTCACCAGACGCTGGCCGGCGCGTTTCTTGAGCTCGGAGAATTTCTCGCGGGCCGGATCGTCGCTCACGGTGCTCTCCAATCCAACGGCGGAGGCTCGCATTCACGATACCGCCGCGTGCTGGAGCAATCTACTGGCAAACTCATGGCCGAAGCGAAGTCGGGCATGCGACGTTGTCGTTGACGCCGGTTCAATCGGCGCGACCAGCGGCAGATGAGTGCGTTCCCGTCCGGTGGATCATTTGATCGCCACGAAGCGGTGGAATCTGTTCAGAGGATCGCCCACGGCGGGAGAGGCTCTCTGGCGGAAAGCCATTCGTGCGGTACGCCTCTGACGTCGGCCCGGTCTCCGATGCCGGTATGCGCGGCCACGATGCCGCCGGCGATGGCGGCGGTGGTGTCCGCGTCACCGCCCGCTTGGATGCAGGCGGTGATGGCGGCGGGGTAGTCGTGCAGGTAGGTGGCCGCAACCCAGAGGGTGAAAGGAACGGTGTCCTGGGCGCTGACGCGGGCACCGTTCCCGAGCTCGTAGGCGGCCTCGGCGACCGTGCGGCCCAGCAGCTCCCGGGCGCGGCGAATACCCGCGGTGGTGTGTCCGTCGATCAGGTACGGGTCGACCGCGGCGAGCAGTTCCGCTGGTGTGCAGCCTGTTTCGCGAGTGGCGGCGGCGTGGCTGGCCGCGACGGCCACGGCCATGGCGCCGAGGATCGCCTCGGGATGGCGGTGAGTGATCTCGGCCGAGAAGGCCGCTTGAGTGGCGGCCTGGTCCGGGTTGCCGGCGAAATGGGCTCCGAGTGGGGCGACGCGCATGGCCGCGCCGTTGCCCCAGGAACCACGTCCGTCGAATGCGGCCGCGGCCGCTTCGTCCCAGGGACGCCCGTCACGGATCTCATGCAGCACAACGACTGTGCCGGCGCCGTAACCACGGTAGGGCTCGCAGCGGTCGGCGAACGCGGTCGCGAGCGCGTCGCGATCGATGCCGCCCCGGGTGCGGATCTCGGTGTGCACCGAGCAAGCCATCTCGGTGTCGTCGGTCCAGGGCCACGGTCCAACGGGTGGCCGTCCGGCGAGAAGGTCGGGAATCGAACTGCCGGGCACGAAGAACTGGGCGCCCAGTGCGTCCCCCACGGACAGACCGTCGAGGCTGTCACGAGCGATATCGGATAGATGTGGCATACCCGGGCAATACTGCCAACCATGATCGGCATCTGCAATGGCCGACAACCCATCGCCTGCCAGCGCATGCTCGATTCGGCAGTAGCGGACGTTCTGCACCGCACCAGGTTCCGGCCGCCGACGCCCGCGCTGGCCTGTTCGGTCAGCGCGGTATGCGGTATGAGGGTGCGTTCCGGTGCTACTCGGTTGCCCTGGCGCGACGTTCCGCGGGGTAGTTGGGCGGGCTCAGCGCGTCATGAAAGGCTGGGCAGATGGACTGGCAGGCCGAGAGCCCCGAACTCTGGGCGTTCCTGGTGTCATTGCGGCGCGGCGAGATCCTGTCCGGAACCGTCACAGCGATTGAATCATTCGGCGTGTTCGTGTCGTTGGACGATGGACCCCCGCATCCGATTTACCCGGGCGTTGGGTTCATTACGCTTCCAGAATTGTCCTGGAGGCGTTTCGAAGCGGCTTCCGATGTCGTTCACGTCGGACAACACGTTTCGGGTGAATTCCTGCAGTTCGACACTTGGAATGCCGAGGCCAGGCTGTCTCTGCGAGCAACGCAGCCCGATCCCTTCTATGCCTTTGTCGAGTGCGCAATCGTCGGCAAAGAACTGCACGGGCACGTCACCAAGCTGGTGCCGTTCGGAGTCTTTGTCCAAGTGGCCGATGGGATCGAGGGGCTGATTCATCGCCGAGATCTCGGCCTGACGCCCGACGATGTCGTCCAGATCGGGGACGATGTCACGGTCGTTGTCACCCACATCGACCGGGAAAAACGCCAGCTGTTCCTCTCCCGATCAACCACAAGTCAGCTCTGACCAGCGCGGTATGCGGCATGACCGGATGTCTCGAGCCGGGTCCCGTGCTGCCTTGGTTGGGCCGCGCCCAGCTGCGATCACGGGATGGGCTGGGCCTCAGAGGTTTTGTTCGCTCGTGGGAAGTTCTAGTTGCTCGTCGGGTGCGAGCAGTTCGCCGCCGGGAGGGGGGAGCGGGTTTCGGCGGGTTCCGAACAGGTAGTCGCGGAAGGCTTGCAGGTACTCGTCGAGTTCGCTCTGATCGGTGAACTTGATTTCGGTCGGATCGAACCATTCGTCCGGTGTCGGGCGCCACTCGATCATGAAGTCGAGGGCTTCGCGCACCAGGGCACCGTAGGTCGGATCCGTCGCGCAGGCGTCGCGTAGCACCGGGGCGTAAAGCCGCATTCCAGGGCCGCCGCGCTCGGCGCGGTGCATGTCCCTCAGTGGCCACAGCAGTCCATCGATATGCGGGATTTCGCCCCACCATGTGGTTTTCAATCGCAGGTTCGCGTTAGCGCGCACTCGGCCGCGTGACGCGGTGACAGGCGTCGGGTACTCGTAGGGTGCTCCCCGTCGGTCGATGTCGTGGGTCGGCCCGATTCCGAGGTTCACGGGTGGATACCAGACGCCGCGCCACACCGAGACGCCGAAATGGCGGCGATTCACCGGTAGTGGCTCTGCCAGCGAGACGTCGACGGTAATTCGGTGCACGGGTGGCAACAGTCCATCTGGGAACAGATCGGCGACCATCGACAAGCAATCCCGCACGTCGAAGCCGGTCACGCCGACACCCTTCCAGAGCCAGGCGTTGATGGACTCGTGCGTGTCGAATTCGATCCAGAACCGCCGCGTCGTGGTCATCCGCGATTTCCTCCCACCGGCACTGGTGTCGAACGTCGACCCGATGATCCCAGAGCAGATCAGCGTCCACCACTCGATAATCGGCAGGAGCGTACGTTCGGGGTCGCCAGGCTACCGCCCAGCTTGGGGTGCTGACTCGGCCATCGTCGTCTGCCACTCGTCCGCCCACTGCGTCAGCGGTGCGAGCCGCTCGACGAGTGCACGCCCGGCGCTGGTCAGCCGGTATCCGTCCGCATGTTCGATGAGGCGCGCCTCGACGAGTTCGGCCAGTCGGCGGGTCAGCACGCTCGAGGAGAGGTCGCCGCAGGCGGTCCGTAGTTCGCGGAAGGTGAGAGGGGTTGGGGCCTGGTCGAGTTCCCAGAGCACGCGCAGTACCCAGCGCCGCCCGATCAGGTCGAACAGGGCCATGATCGGGCGGCCGGTGGTCGATCCGCGCACCGGGATTCCGGGGCGCGGTGTTCCGGTCGGCACGATCAGATCTCCTGCGGCGCGGGTGAATTCTCCAGTTGCCGTGCCATTTCCGCGATGGCCGCGCGCAGTGCCCGGTATGGGCGCAGGAACAGTGTCACGTGGGTCAGGCGGCCGTCCTCGGCGAGCTCTTCCCGCAGCACTCCCTGAAGTTCCTGGTCGGCGAATCGGGCCGTGAAGGCGAACATCTTTTCTCGGCCGTCGGTCCACTGCCGGGTCTGGTGCACCGAGTCGAGCACCGTTGCGATCGTGGCCAGCAGGTGCGCTGCACGGGCGCGGCCGTGGTAGTCGGCGACCGGACTCGAGAACGTCGCCTCCTCGGCGAGCAGGTCCGGCAGCCGCGTGGGGTCTTTCGATTGCCACACCGGCAGGATGAGACTCTCGGTCATGCCTCTATTTTAGAGGCACCCGGCGCCGATTGGCCAGATCAGGCAGGGGTGCGGGATCGGCTTGCCCGCAGTAGGTGGACCGGGCGCAGGGCCTGGGGTGGTTCGCCCTCGAATTCCGCGGATTCATCCAGGTATCCAGCGATGAGGTCCGCGGCGGAATGGTCTTCGACGTCGGTGAAGCCGAGTGCGCGCAACTGGGCGGCGAGGTCGTCGGGAGTGAAATAGCTGAGCCAGGGTTCGCCGACGGCTGCTGCTCGGTGTTCGCGGGCCCGCAGCTTCGCGCGGTCCTCCTCGGTGTCCGCGGCCTGCAGGTAGTCGAAGATCACCTCGACCGGCTCCGATTGGCCGGCAATGTATTCGAGGGTGGTGCGGGCGGCGTCGGGTGTCAGATAGAAGACGACACCGAGCCACACGAACACGGCCGGGTCTGTCCGGACGAATCCGGCCGCCTCCAATCGCGTTGCCAGGGAGTCGGTTTCGAAATCGACCGGCACGAAAGTCAATCGGTCGGGCGGGTCGATGCCGGATTCGGTGAGGCGTTGGCGTTTCCACGCTTGGGTGGCGGGATGGTCGACCTCGAATACACGCAGGCTCGGGTGCGGGTTGCGGTAGGCGAAGGTGTCCAGGCCCGCGCCGAGAATCACGACCTGGCGCACCCCGGCAGCGACGGCCTCGGCCACACGATCCTCGGCGAAACGGGAACGGGCAGCGAAGAACAAGCGGCGTGGACGATCACTGACACCCAGACGCAGAATTCCGCCCCCCGCATCAGCCCCGGGACGATCCTCTGAGGGCTGTCCGAGTTCGGCGAGCTCATCCGCGCTGACACCCAGCAGGCGTGCCGCCAGCGGATCGGTGAGAATCCTTGGCCGGTCAGCAATTTGATGATAGGCACGGGCGTAAGCAGTCACGAGCGCCGTCCGGCTGGGTCCCTCGTTCTCCATACCCGAGAAACTACCGGCTATACCCCAATCGGTGTTCGGACCGGACCGGCGGCGATCCGTGGTCAGCTGAGTTTCACTCTGATCGGTGGATGCACGGGTACACCGCGGGCGGTGAGGTCGGACGCGAACCGGCGGACCAGCGGGTCGCTGGGCGCTCCGAGGAGACACACCAGCTCTCGGGTCAGGCGGGGATCGAGGTGTTTCAGGTCTGCGGGTACGGCCGTGGCGAGGGCGGTGGTGGGGACCAAGGCGATGCCGAGTCCGGCCGCGGCGAGCTGGGCGGCGGTGGCGGCCTGGCGGGTGCGCATGATCGGGGTGAGGGTGACGCCGTGGCGGGCGGCTTCGGTGTCGAGCCAGCCGGACAGGCCGTTGTCGCGGTGGTAGTGCACGATCGGCTGGTCACGCAGGTCGTCGAAGCTGAGCCGATCATGTTGGGACAGTGGATGATCGGTGGGAAGAACAGCCACGATCTCCTCGAGGCCGATGAGCGCGGACGCCCCCGTCCAGCGCGTCGGCTGCGGACCGACCGCGAGGTCGGCTCGACCGGATTCGATGGACTGGGCGAGCGCGTCGGCACTGGTGGCTTCGGCGACCAGCACCTCGATATCCGGCGCGCGTCGCCGCCAGGCGCGCAGCACCGGGGCGAGCAGGCTCACGGTCAGACTCTCCGCGCAGGCCAGGCGTATCCGTCCGACTTCGCCGCGCGCCGCGGCGCGCCCGGCACCGACCATGCGGTTGGCGGCGGCTAGAGCCTCACGCGCGTCGGCCTCCACCGCCCGGCCGACAGTGGTCGGTCGCACCCCGCGCGGCAGGCGTTCCAGCAGCGGCGCCCCGATCTCGCGTTCCAGCGCCGCCAGCTGATGCGACAGCGCCGGTTGTGACATGTGCAGTGCTGCCGCGGCTTCGGTGATCGACCCCGCATCCAGGACCGCGACCAGGCATTCCACCGCCCTCAAAGTAGGCATTCGCAAATTCTATGGCAAGCATCGAATACATTCAGATCGCGAAGGGATGATCCGTCCGCGGCACGGTGCTGAAGCAAGCATGACAACACTGCAGAACAAGAAAATGGTTGTGGTCGGCGCCGGATCGGGAATCGGCCGGCGCATCGCCTCGGATGCGACAGCGCAAGGCGCACAGGTTATTTCGGTCGGCCGTCCGGAACTCGACCTCACCGACGAAGCGACGATCCGCGCCCTCGCCGAGCGCGTCGGCGAACTGGACTATCTGGTGTCACTCGCCGCCGACCACGCCAACGGCCCGGTGACCGAGCTGGACCGCGACGCCGTCCACCGCGCCTTCGACGCCAAGGTGATCGGTCCGATCCTGCTCGCCAAACACCTCGCTCCGAACTTCCGGCCCGACGGCGCGATCCTGCTGTTCTCCGGTGGCGCGGCGTGGCGGCCCGCGCCCGGACGGGTGGTGATGGCCGCGACCAACGCAGCCGCCGCCGCGGCCGCCGCAGCCCTCGCGGTCGAACTCGCGCCGCTACGCGTCAACGCGCTGGCCCCCGGCATTGTCGACTCGGGCATCTGGGACGGACCCGGAAAGGACTCGTTCCTCACCGCCATCGCCGAACGCAACCCCGCTCGCCGGGTCGGCACCCCGGAAGACATCTCCGCCGCGGCCCTGCTCGCACTCACCAACCCGTTCATCACCGGGACAACCCTGCATGTCGACGGCGGTGGCCGTCTGGCGTGACGCCTCCGGTCGGTCCGCGACGCGGTGGGCGGCGTCGCGGACCACGCCGACAACTCCTCGGCCAGGGCGGCGATGCCGACCTCAGCTCGCCGCAGTCAACGCCCTCCACGCCTTTCTGGAACGTGAGCGAACCTGCGGCGCGGCGTATTCGATCCGCCGCCGTGCCTCGGACGCACTGATCCGCAACAGATCACTCAATAGCTCCGCGGTATCGCGGTACCCGGTATCGGCGGCGAGACCCCGCCTTTCAGCCTCGGCGACAGCCGCGACCATGGCCGCGCCCAGCCGCCGCCGGTGCCGTTCGGTCTCGACGAGGGTGCGCAGCAAATCGACATCAGCCAGTTCCGACCATCCCCGTGCCGGAGCGCGCTGGGCCAGTGCAGTCGAAGGTGTCTTCACCCGACCGAGAATACCGCACATTCGAACATGTGTTCTAGTTTTGGCTGGGCAAGGTATGTCGTGCTCAGACGCTCGCCTGACAGCGGGCGCAAAGGTCGGCATTCACGACTTCGCCGACTTCGCGGACGACCTGCAATACCTCCAGTTGCACGAGGAGGTGACCCGCGCCTACGACCACGACCACGCCTTCCGGCGCGCGTGCGTGGACATGAGCCGACACGCGGTCACCAGCCGCCTGCGTGCCCTGGGCGACGAAGCGCGGGTCGACGACACCCAATCGGTGACAGCCGTCCCCTACCTGATCGACGAGCTGCCGTATTTCCTGGGCGCCGCCGACATCCTCGGCCACGAGGAGTCCGCGATCGTCTACCACCGCCCCTGGGTCCTGTGGAACCGCATCAACCACAGCGAATTCCCCATCAAGGTCCGGCCCAACCAGGGCTTCTTGATACTGAACGAACCCTGATCAGCCCCGCTCCGACGGCAAGCCGATCAGATCGAGCCGGGAACCTCGAAGACCTGTTCCTGGGGCGGTCCGGCCAACAGCTCGGCCCCCGCCGCGAACGCCTCCTGCAGATGCGGGCTGTTCAGATGCGCCTCGAAAGCCGCACGGCTGTCCCAGGTTTCGATGACGACCCAGCTCCCGGACCGAGTCGGGTGCTGATAGGGCTGGTAACTCACGCACCCGGGTTCTGCCAGCGACGGCTCGATCAGCGACAGCGCCTGCGCGCGCACCAGCTCTTCCTTACCGGCGCGAGCTTGCAGCGTGGAGATTGCGGTGAGAGTCATGGGCCTGGTCAACCCATCACGATCGAAATCTCTTCCCGGGGAGCTGTTGGATTCGTGAGCAACCCGCCCGCACCCTCGGCGAAGTGTGCGATATTCAGCGGCGGGAAAGGAAGTCAGGAAGGGGCCGAGGCTGGATATCAGGCGAGATTGAATCGAGCGCGAAGGCGACAACTTCATGACGATCTCCACCGCAGTATCTGGATCACGGCGGAGCAGAACACCCGCGACCGGCCGACAGCCCGAGGACGCGACAGTCGGTCACGCCGACTCACCCTCCGCGACCGGCGCGGATGGTGAGCGCCTGCGCGAGTGCGCGGAGTTCTTCGCCCACCCCGAACTGGCGCACCTGCCCTCCGACCGGGTGAAGACCGCACTGCGCGAGTTCCGGAGTACCGGCACGTACGGGCACACCGTGGACGAACTCCGCGTCGGCGCCCGGCTGGCTTGGCGCAACCACGATCGCTGCGTCGGTCGAAAGCACTGGCGCGCACTGGAAGTCCTCGATGCGCGCGGCGCGCGCACCGCGGCCGATATCGCGCAGGCCTGCTGGCAGCATCTGCGCCGCGCCACCAATGGCGGCGCGGTCCGCTGCTTCATCACCGTCGGGCCGCCCGCCGATCCCGAGGGGCGGGCATTCCGAATTCTCAACTCCCAGCTCATTCGATACGCGGGTTATCGAGTTCCCGGCGGACTGCTCGGTGATCCCGCGAATGTCGAACTCACCGATCTCGCGATGGCCAGAGGATGGCGGCCTCGCCGCCAGGGCCGATTCGATGTGCTCCCGCTGCTGATCCAGTCGCCCGATGGGCAAGTGCACCTGTTCCCGGTGCCCGCGGATCTCATCCTCGAGGTTCCGCTGACTCATCCCGACCACGCCTGGTTCGGCGACCTCGGCTTGAAGTGGCATGCGGTGCCCGCGGTGTCGAACATGGACCTGGAGATCGGCGGCATCAGCTATCCGTGTGCGCCGTTCAACGGCTGGTACGTCTCCTCGGAGATCGGCCGCAATCTCGGCGATTCCGACCGCTACGACCTGCTCCCGAAGATCGCCGAGCACGCGGGAATGGACTGCTCGAACGAGCGGACCCTGTGGCGCGACCGCGCGCTGATCGAGCTCAGTCGCGCAATCCTGCACAGTTACAAGCAGTCTCGCGTCCATCTGGTCGACCACCACACGGTCGCCAAGCAGTTCATCGACCACGTCGAGCGCGAAGCGGACGCGGGCCGGGCATGCCCGGCCGACTGGAGCTGGATCAACCCGCCGCTGTCGGCGAGTCTGACCCCGACCTTCCACCGGTACTACGACCCGCCGGACTCCCGGCTGCGGCCGGCCTTCGTACGGCGAGTGCCGCTGGAGGCGGATGCCTCGGCTGCGGGGTCGCGGTGCCCCTTCACCTCGGCCGAATCGGCAGCTACGACCGAGGAACCGGATGAGGATCCGAAGCGTTCGTGGGTGCGGAAGCTGGTGTCATTGCGGCACTGAAGCCGGCGCAGACCTCGTTCGCGAAGCGGGGTCTGCGCTCATCGCGCGCTCGCCGGCCGCACTTCATTCAAGGTCTGCGCACCGCTAGGCGAATAGCTCCGCTTTCAGATCCGGCTGGTCCCGCTCGTCCGCGAACTCCAGCGCGCGCCCGTACAAAAGGTCCACGAAGTACGCGTAGGGCGCGTCGTCTGCTTCGACAGCCATCATGAACAGCGACACGAGCAGATCGTTTGCGGATTCCTGGGACCATCGGAAGCCGATCGCCGGGCCGAACCCATCGAAGATCGGCACCCCGTTGCCCGGCGAGTTGAACCAAACGCCCTCGACTCGCCGCACCATCCACTCACCGACGTAGGTGATGAATTGATCAGCGAGATAGCTGTTTTCGGCTATGTACCGCCCGTTCTCGTCGAGCACGGCCGCATCGATCTGCGAAACGACCCAGTCGAACGCGCCGGCACTGAACCGGTCATCCAACGACGGGCGACCATCGCTGCCCCGCACCGCTTCCAGCCTCGGCAACGTCTCGCCGAACAATGCCTCGATCCGCCCATCGATCGCAGCCCGGTCGCTCCACGCGAGCCAAGCGGCGGACTGCTGCGCTTCACCGTCGAACAACCCGGGATCCAGTTCCGTATCGGCCGGAGTTGCCCGCCTCGCCTCGCTCGCCACATTCCCTCGCATGTATGCCGTTGATGGTGAGTCGGACGATAGCCGATCTCGTTCTGCCGCAACGATCGAGCCGAGCAAAGTGCACAGTCCGACCGGGTGAGAGCTGGAAGATTCACCGTTGATCCAGGCCGGCGCGCCACCCTACATTACGAAGAGCTGTCCCAGACAGCGTTGTCGTGTGGTCGCCAAGGAGGTCGGGATGCGTAGAATCGGAATTCGTCGAACGGTGTTCTCGGCGTTGTCGCTGTGTCTCGTGATGACGGCGGGGGTCGCGTGGGCCGAGCCGGAGTTTCCGCCGTCGTTCCCGCCCGATCAGAATCAGTTGCCGCAGTTGCCGGCGGAACCGGATCTGTATGGGCGGCTGCCGATTCCGACCCCGGATCAGGATCCGTGGTACGAAGCGCCCTCGGAACTGGCTGATTACGCGCCCGGGCAGATCGTGCGGAGTCGGGAAGTGCAGACGCGGCTGCTCGGGATTCCGTTCCCGGTGTACACGAAGCAATTGCTGTTCCGGAGCAATGATGACCATGACAATCCGATCGTCACCGCCACGACGGTACTCGTGCCCGGTATCCCGTGGATCGGGAGTTCGCGGCCGGTGGTGTCGTTCCAGGAAGCGATCGATTCCACCGATTCCTCGTGCAATCCGTCGCACACCCTGCAAGTCGGAACGATGAAAGAGTCCCTGCTGCTGCAGTATTGGCTCGAGCAGGGGATGGCGATCAATATCCCGGACTATGACGGCAAGGCTGTCACCTGGATTACCAATGCCGAGGGCAAGATGGTCCTGGACAGTCTGCGTGCGATGAAGAACGACGCCGGCCTCGGTCTCGCTGATTCCGGGATCGCGCTCTACGGCTACTCCGGCGGCGGGTCGGCCACGATCCACGCCGCGGAACTCCGGCAGAGCTATGCCCCCGATGTGCGGCTGCTCGGATCGGCTTTCGGTGCCGCGCCGACGAACCTGACGTCCCTGCTGAATTACGCGACCAGCCCCGAGCCCGGTCTCACCGGCACCGTGAGCTTCGGCGCGTGGATCGGCCTCGCCATGTGGTCGCGCGCCTACCCTGAACTGGCGCCACGCATCGATGAACTGCTCACGCCCGAGGGCCGTCAGATCCTCGCCGACATCCAGCATCGCTGCTATGCCACGCTCGCCCTCACCGGCGCCTATCGCCCGGTCACCGAGTATCTGAAAGACCCCGCTACCAGGCTCGAAGACGTTCCCGAGTTCGCGCAAGTGCTGGCGGAGAACAGCATCGGCCGCCACGTTCCCGATACCCCGCTGCTGTGGTGGCACGGCATGTGGGACGAGCTCATTCCGCCCAGCATCATCCTGCCCACGGTCGACGCCTACTGGAATCGCGGCGCGGATCTGCGTTTCTACACGGTCCCTGCGCCCGAGCACATCGTGAATGCGGTCATCGGCTGGATCCCCGCGACGGCCTGGACCAGCGCCATTCTGCGCGGCCTACCGCCCGGCCCCACGTTCAAGGCCGACTACCAGCCTCTCCCGCCCGGATTCCCGGGAGCGTGAGCGCGCTGTAGCGCTCACCAGCTGCCGTTGAAGAAGGCGGCCAGCGCCGTCGTGGAGTTCATCGCCGCCGAAGTGTTCGCCGCCAGCAGGACGAGCGAGGCCAGCGACAGCAAGGCGGTGACGATCCCGGACGCGCACAAGAGACGCCTACTGCGGGAATTCGCAGATCGCACGAACCGTCTCCACGACACGACGGTGAGGCCAATGGCGGTGATCGCGAGTACAGCGGCGATGACGGCAACGGTGACGTGGTAGCGGGCGAAATCGCCGACCATGTCGTCCACCGGCGGTGTGGTGCTGGTGGATTCGTTCAGCTGCTGCCGGACCTGGTCGAAGGCGGAGGCCAGCTCGGGGTCTTTCGCGCCGGACGGCAGCATCGGCAGCAAGGAGGAGAACGGCGCCACTGCCCCTTGGACGTTCGCGATCACCACCAGAAGCGCCCCGACAGCGAACAGGCTGATCAACGCGCCCGCCGTCGCCAATGCGGACTGTTGACCGACGCCGAGCCCACCTGCGCGCAGGTAGGCCTTCCAGAGCAACATCGCCAGGGCGATGAGCGTGACCAGCAGCAGCGCCGCGATCACGCCCTTGACCACATGAAAGCGGAACCAATAGTCGATGACGCTCGTCAGAGCCGGCGGCAGAGTCGAACCACCCGAATTCCAATACGCCACAAAGCCGTCACGCAAGGCCTGCCGCAGCGTGTCCTGATCGGCGAAGCCGCGGTTCCCGGTGTCGGCCAGCGGGGGAGGAGCCAGAACCAGCGCGGTGACGAGGGCCAGCGCAAGAGCGGTCAGCGCACCCAAAGCGCGACCAGGAACGATCGTGTCGGAGCGCACCGGAGCCGCGGAGCTGACCACAGAAATTCCTTCCACTCGGATCCACCAACCTCTCCCATTCTGTTTGCGATCCGGCAGCCTCGCCACGACCGCTGGCAGACTTGTCCGGTGACGGCCTCCAGAAAAGAGCGGCACCAAAGACTTTCGGATCAGCTGGGATACCGAAGTGACAGCGAGCTCACCGAGCTCATAGGCAATGGTCGGCCCGTCAGCGTGGGAGTGGGCGGCAGTGCAGCGGTCCTCGACGTCGACGGCGTACCGGTATTCGCCAAACGCATCCCGCTATCCGAGCGGGAACTGGCCAATCCGACCTCCACCGCGAACCTCTTCGACCTCCCGCTGCACTGCCACTACGGAATCGGCGGCCCGAGCTTCAACGTATGGCGTGAGCTGGCCGCGAACAATATGGTCACCAACGCGATCCTGGCCGGCGAAACCAAGTCATTCCCCATGCTCTACCACTGGAGGGTGCTGCCGGGCCGCCCACCGATCGCAGCCGAACACGCCGACATCGACAAGGTCGTCGCCGCCCAAGGCGGGTCGCCAGCAGTTCGTGCCCGTATGGAAGCGGTAGCCTCAGCCCCCTCCTCGCTGGTCCTGTTCTCCGAATACATCCCCCACGCGGCATCGAACATGTTGAGCGACAACCCAGTCGACAAGGCCGCGACGATCGAACACCAGCTCTCCGAGATCGTGACCTTCTTACGAGACCACCAGCTCCTCCACATGGACGCCCACTGGGGCAACATACGCACCGACGGTGAGCAGCTCTATCTCACCGACTTCGGCCTGGCCACCTCACCACATTTCGACTTGTCCCCCGACGAACGCGACTTCGTCGAACGCCACACCACCCACGACGCCGCCTACATAGCCATGCGCCTGGTCAACTGGCTGGTAACCGAAGTCTGCGGAATCCCGACCCCCGCCACCGGCGGCCCAATAGCCCGCAACGAATACGTAATTCACTGCGCCGCCGGTCACATCCCGTCCGAAGTCCCGCCCGCCGTAGCCGAAATCCTGACCCGCCACGCCCCTGCCGCCGCAACCATGAACGCCTTCCTCTGGAAGCTGTTCGACGGCGAACTCCACACGACCTACATCCCAGACCGAATCGACCCGGCGTTTTCTCGCCGCGGTATCCGGCCGGACTGCGTTTGTGGGGGAGTGATCAGGGGTGAAGGGGTGGGGTTGGTTGGGCGAGGCGGGGGGTGAAGGTGCCGTGGAAGCCCCAGGGGATGTGGTGGTCGAGCCAGGCGGTGGTCAGGGGGCCTTGTTCGGGGGCGCGGGCGTCGAGGATGAGGAGTTGGGAGCGGTTTTCGGTGAGGTCGTGGTTGAGGGCGAGGAGCCATCCGTCGTCTTCGGCGGCGTCGGGGGTGCGGGGGACGAACAGGGGTTCGCCGACCGAGCTGGCGCCGAGTTCGCAATTCGTGGTGGCGCCGGTGTGGTGGTCGATTTTGGTGATGGCGTTGAACAGTCCGGCGGGGCCGCCCGCGCCGGCGAGGTAGGTGTAGCGGTGTGCGCGGGTGGAGCGGCGCCAGTCGTACTGGGGGAATTCGCCTGGGCGGTCCGAGAGTTCGCGTTCGATGACGGTGCCGGACTTGGTGATCCGGTATTGCATGAGCCGGGAGTCCGGGAATTGCGGGGTGTCGGGGGTGTCGAGGTTGACCATGCCGGTCATGGCGCGGAAGCGCTCCCACTCGGTGTTCAGACGCACCAGTTCGATGACGACGTCGTCCCCGTCGTCGTAGGCGTTGGTCAGGTGCACGTGCAGCAGGGCTTCGTGCTCGACGATGCGTGGGCGGCCGCCGTGTTTGGGGACGAGCAGGAATCGAGTGGCCTTGGCGGGCTTGAATTCCAGGGAATCGATGAACGAATCGGTGGCCAGCGCGATCTTGGGGATGTTCGGGAGCACAGGGTCGAGCACGAACACCATGTAGGAGAAGGTGAGCGCGAAGTCGTGATTCCAGGGCAGATCCCACATGGGTACCGTCGCCAGCCGGTGGCATCGACCCGCGCGGTCGATGCGGTAGGTGCGCAGGCGGGGCGTGGGTAGCAGGTCGAGTCCGAAGTTGTACATGTCACCGGTGACCGGATCCCACTTCGGGTGCGCGGAGAACGCTCCGAGGAATCCGAGTCGACCGCCGAAGTCGGTGGGGCCCAGGGTTTCCAGGGAATCGGGGTCGATGCGGTGCGGGTTGCCGATCTCCCACAGGGCCAGGAGCCCACCGGCGTAGTTGACGATATTGGTGTTGGCCACGTTCGCGGGGAGTCGCCCGATATTGGCGAGCGGGCCGCCGGGGATCTGGTCACCGACACCGCGGTAGCGCACCCGGTCGCTGGTCTGCCCGTGCTCGAAATGACGGGTGCGCACATACCGGTTGCGGAACCGCACCGACGAACCGTCGAGCACGAACTGCGAGATCATGCCGTCGCCGTCGAAAACGTTGTGCAGCAGGGATTTACCGACCTGGAACTTGCCCGGTCCGATGCGGTACAGGGTGCCGGTCAGCTCGCGGGGCAGCCGCCCGTCGATCTGCTCGATCATGTAGTCGTGCTCGTCGAGCAGGGGTGCGGTGGTGGCGCGATACGCGGCGAGGCTGGCGGTCATCACGGATTCTCCTTTGAATCGCTAATCTGACGACGACTGTCATCTGATGACGTATGTCTGCCAATGTAGGGAGGGGTTAGAGTGCTGTCAATGGCCAGATCAGCAACCGCTCGCAGCTACGGCGGCATCAGCGCCGAGGACCGCCGCACCGAACGCCGTACCCGGCTGCTCGCCGCGGCGCGAGAAGTCTGGGGCGAGTCCGGACTGTCCGCGGTGACCGTGCGCGGAGTGTGCAAGCAGGCCGGGCTGATCGACCGCTACTTCTACGAGCACTTCGCCAATCGCGACGAACTCCTCGCCGCCGTCGCCGACGAGCTGCGCGAGGAATTGCTGTCCGTGCTGGTGCGATCCGGTCTGACCGCCGACGGGACCGCGGAGGACAAGCTCCGCGCGGCGCTGGGTGCCTTCTTGCAGGCCATCGCCGACGACCGGCGCATTCACCGCATCATCGCCAGCGATTTCACCGCCGTGCCGGTCCTGGCTCAACGCCGCCACGAGGTCCTGGCCACCATCACCGACCTCGTCGTTCAGAATGTCCCCGACGCCCTGCCCGGCGACTACGACCCCGAAGCGCTGCGCCGCGCGGCCCTGTTCATCACCGGCGGCGTCAACCAGCTCATCGAGACCTGGCTCGACCACGCCACGGACCTGACCGCCGACCAACTCGCCGCGTCCTGCGCCCGCATGTGCGTCAGCGTCGTCGAGCAGGCGCGACGCTGATCGCATCGCTACCGGTCGGTTCCTCTTTTTCTCGACAGTTGTTCTGTTCCAAGCGAATTGAGCGTGCTACGGCAGGTGCGGGACCGGGCTCGTGAAAGCCACTGCCGCCGACCGAAATCTGGGCAATCAGCAGAATGTCAGCTTCCTGGCCTTCAGCCTGTAGCCGCCGACAGGAAATTACTCGTGGAACCGATGGTCGCGGAGTCCCGTTATTCCGCGATCTCGGTTCGTCGGCACCACAGGTACACGGGCAGCCGGCCTTCGGGAGTCTCGATATGTCCGGGGGAGTTCTCGAAATGCTCGTATCCGCCGCGGTGCTGAATCTTCACCTCTTCACCCGGTGGCGGGAGCGGAACGATTCGAGTGGGAAGGTCGGCCGGTCCGCCTTCGAGGAATGCCATCGGGTCCATCACACGCTCCTTCGGTGCTCGATCAGGGTCCGCGTCATTCCGTCGGTTCAGTCTCCGGTGCTGATGTGCCGGACGGTGGTGTCGGGCCCCGGACTCATGATGGTCTCGTGCCCGTCGTCGTATCGGACACGGTAGGGCGGCGAGCCTTCCTGTCCCATGACCTCGATGACTTCGGCCGTATGGTCGGGCTGTCCGACGGTCCGGCCGTGAACCAGAAGCTGGTCACCTACGCTGGCTTTCATAACGAACCCCTTTTCGGCGAGTGCTGATCCGGTGTTTGCTTACCCCGATCCGGCCGTAAAGATTCTGGCGAAAACGGCTATAGCTGGAGACTACCGTGGCTGGTCCGCGAAGACTCGTTTCAGCTTCAGTCAGTGCTTTTTCTCGAGGGCAGCACCTGCACGATCAGCACCACGATGGTGCCGACGACGAATCCGATGACCGCCGAGGCGGCCGTGTTCGTCAGCCACGCCATCAGTCCGCCGACGCCGGGGACGGCATCGCGGACGGCCTCCTCGGCGTGGTGCACCCACGAGTACGGCGTGTGCCAGCCGAGCGTGTCGGTGCCGCTGAGCAGGATGTGCCCGCCGACCCAGAGCATCGCGACCGTGCCGATGATCGACAGCGCCGACAGCAGTTTGGGCATTCCCGTCACCAGTCCGCGGCCGATGGTCTGCACGAACGTCGATGAGCGCTGGGCCAGGGACAGCCCGACATCGTCCATCTTCACGATGACGCCGACGACGCCGTACACCGCGGCGGTGATGACGACGGCGACGATGGCCAGGATGATCAGCCGAGGCACGAACGACTGGTGGGCCACCTCGTTGAGGGCGATCACCATGATCTCGGCGGACAGGATGAAGTCGGTGCGGATGGCACCCGCGGTCATCGCCTTCTCATCGGCGGCGCCCTCGGTTTCGGTGCCGTGGCTGTCGTGGTGCAGGAACCGGCCCAGCACCTTCTCGGCGCCCTCGAAGCACAGATAGCCGGCGCCGACCATCAGGATCGGCGTGAGCAGCCACGGCGCGAACTGGCTGAGGATCAGGGCCGCCGGAAGAATGAAGACCAGCTTGTTACGCAGCGATCCGATCGCGATCCGCTTGATCATCGGAAGTTCGCGGTCGGCGGTGATGCCCTGCACATACTGCGGTGTCACGGCGGTGTCGTCGATGACGACACCGGCGGCCTTGGCGGTCGCCCGCCCGGTGGCCGCGCCGATGTCATCCAGGGAAGCAGCCGCGAGCCGGGCCAGCACGGCCACGTCATCGAGGAGTCCGAACAGGCCTGCGCTCATGCCTGGCAGGTTACCGGCCATTCCGCCGGGAACCGCTATTCGGAGATCCCTGCGCCGATCACGGGCGAACCATCAAGTCTGTCGACCGGCCGGTCCGATACCGGACTCGCGACGATCAGGGCCTCGGTGACTGCCAGCCGGCGTCGATCAAGCGCTGTGCCAGGTCCTCGGCCTGGCGGACACCCGCTCGAAACGCCGCCGGCCAGCTCGCGAGGACGTCCGGATTGGTGGCGGCCGAGTTGAATACGTCGATCATGGCCGCGTCGGGGACGAATCGGACGACGGTTCCGGCCGCCGTGGTCGCGAGTTCGGACTGGAGCAGTTGCGGCGGGAATCGGTGTGCCAGCGGTTCGACGACCAGCAGGATGTCGGAGTCCGCGGCGAGGTCGGCGTTGGTGGGGGACCAGACGCCGCCGTCGATGTAGTGGCGGTCCGCCACGACGACGGGCGGGAAGGTTCCCGGGAAGGAACGGCTGGCGGCGACAGCGGTGGCCAAGGGGACTCCGCTGCCGCTGTCCCAGATCCGGCGCTCACCGGTTGCCGCGTCCAGGACGACGATCCGCAACTTGTCGTCCGGCCAGTCGTTGCCGCCGACCAGCCACTCCATCGGGGCGATATGCGCGGGTAGAGCGGGCTCGACTGTCATTGCGAGACGGCCGATCTCGCGGCGCGCGGACTCGCGATCCAGCGACCGGTCCGCCATCAGCGAGAAGACCTTGGCGATCAGCTCGGGTTGCATCGTGTTCGGCGATTCCGCGCTGCCGGGACGGCGTGGATCGTCGGCGAACGAATCCAGATCCCGCCCCACGATCAGCGCGGCCCCGACGATCGCGCCCGCGGATGTGCCGACGATCGAGTCGGCCGCGGCCAAATCGATTCCCCGGCGGCGCGATTCGGCGGCCAATCCCGCCATCCACGCCGAACCGGGGACACCGCCCCCACCCAGAACAACCGAACGCCGCACGGCCCCACCCGACATGTGATCGACACTGTGACTCCCCATGTCGCGATCCTAACGACATTCGCCATCGCCGCCGGGTGGGCGATACGGCGGGATTGAACATGCGTGCAGGCTGCCCGCCACCACAAGTAATATTTGTGGAAGTCGAGTCACTCACGCTTCTGTGGCGTGACCGGCTCGTTCGCCGCTGGTGGCGTGCCTGTTCAGAAACTCCAGTTCGACGCGGAGCACGTCGGTGTGGCCGAGCCCGCCCGCGTAGACGTCGTAGTGCCCGCCGCGGCTGCGGTAGAGCTCGCCCCGGGGAGCGCGGGCGGCGGCCCGGGTAGCCGGTCCGGTGGGGGCCATGGAGTCGGTTTCGGCGACGACCATCAGCAGGGGGCAACGGATTCGGCCGGCCGCCAGGACCGGACGGTGCACGGCGATGTCGGGCAAGGAACGCGCGGTGATGCGATTGGGCCAGGGCTCGCCGTCCGCCGGGGTGAGCCGATCCAGTCCATCGAGCGCGTCGTTCGTGGCGATCACGCCGTGGCTGCCGGGTCCGACACTGACCGGCAGGTACTTCGGCGGCTTGCCCGCCATGCCCGCGAACAGGTCGGCCACCGCGGTAGCGGTCAGCCGCACCGCGCGAGCCGGGGGCACCTTCGCCATCCCGGCCGGACCGTCCACGAGCGGGCACTGCGCGATGGCTCCAGCCAATCCGGGATCGTCGGCGGCGACATCGAGGATGTGCATGCCCGCGAAAGACGTTCCCCAGATGAACAATCGATCGTTGTCGATCGAATCATGGCGGCGCGCCCAGGACAGTGCCGTGTGATAGTCCTCCCGCTGTCGGCGGATCGACAGGAGTTCGCGCGGGGTGCCGCCGGACCGACCCCAGTGCCGGTAGTCGAACACCAGGGCCGCGAAGCCGTTGTCGGCGAAGGCTTCCGCGAACGGCGCCAGCCCCGCCGCCTTGACTCCGCCGATGCCGTGGGCCATCACCACCGCCGGATGTGGTCCCGGCGTCGACGGGAGGTACAGCCAGCAGTCCAGTTCGGTGCCGGCGCCTGCCGGGATACGCACGTGCTCTCGGATGAAGCCGGTCATCACAGCTCCTCGGCCGTCGGGTCGACAGTGATTGTGCCGCCCGCGGATCGGGCGAGATCGGCGCCGAACAAGGCGCCGGGAGTGAACGCGCCGGGGCGGCCGTCGCCGTCGGCCAGCCGGGCTGCGACCCGGGCCGCCACACGGCTGGTGAACGCGTAACCCTCACCGGTCCGCAACCACGCCTGGCGGGTCTGTCCGCCCTCCCATTCCGCGTACGCGTATGCCCACGATGTGTCGCCCTGCGCGCTCGGTGGAGTCAGCTTGAAGCGATCGATGAGCCGAATCACGCCGCGCCGCACCGCATCGACCCGCAGTATCGCGCCCACGACCGGCAGCATGGCTCGGGTCGCACGACCGGTCGGCACCTCGCTGGAGGTCGCGATCACGTCACCGGCGCCGGAGGCACGGACCGCGGCCTCCAACTCGCCGGTCGGTACCGCCACAGTGGAACGTGTCGTCCCGTCGGGCAACGGCGTGCTTTGCAGGTGCGCGCCGAGCCGCGTCCGCTCGAGGCGGCCGCTGCGGTAGACCAGCCCGCCGGTCGCGGCCGCATCCACGACGCTGGCCAGGACCGCCGGTCCCAGGCCATCGACGACAGGCATCGCCGCGACCCGGACCCGGGTCGGAGCCGGGCGTCCCGCGCACAGCTCGTACACCAGCGCCTCAGTGGCCAGGACGCCGAATCCCGCACCGGTCACCAGCGTCGACCCCGCGGCCCGCGCCGCCGAATCCAACTCCAGCAACGAACGCACAGGCTCGAATTCATTGGCCAGATCCACGTAATGACTGCCCGCGGCCACACAGGCCCGCGCGGTAGGTACGGTCGTCGCACCGAATGGCCCGACCGTATTGACGACGACATCCGGCTTGTCCGCCGTGATTCGACCCGCCGGATCGTCGGTGGCCAGCGTCCGCGGCGGTGGCCCACTCCGCGCCTCGATTGCGCCGGCGGCCTCGGCCAGCCGTTCCGCATTGCGGCCGACCAGCACGAGCTGGTGGCCACCGGTAGTCAACTCGGCACTGATGTTGCGTCCGGCGCGGCCGGTCGCGCCGATGATCCAAATTTCGCCCATGTACATACGCTACAACCTGTAGCGTATGTCCGGCAAGGGTCATTCGCTACACTTCGTAGCGTATGTCTGAGAAGAAGAAATCCGCCGCCATGGGCCGCCCTCGAAACGCGGCCCTCGACGCCGCCATCACCGACGCCGTCGAACAGTTGCTGCTGTCCGACGGCTACAACGCGGTCACCGTCGACCGAGTCGCCACCCTCGCCGGCACCACCCGCACCGCGCTGTACCGCCGCTTTCCGGGGCGCGTCGCACTGCTCACCAGTGCCATCGCCGCGCACTTCGGCACCGACCCCGCGCCCGACACCGGCAACCTGCGCGACGACCTGATCGAGCTGCAACGCCGGCAGGTCGAGTTCTTCCAAACCCCGGTCGTCGCAGCGGGTATCGCCGGACTGCTCGGCGATCTGAGCGGCGAACCCCAGTGGAGCGCGCTGTTCCACGAGGGCTTCATGGCGCCGCGGCGCCGCTCGACCGAGGCGATGTTCCAACGCGCCGTCGATCGCGGCGAGATCCCGCCCTTCACCCACCCGACGCTGGTCTCCGACATCCTGACCGGCCCGCTGCTGCTGCATGCCATGCTTCCCGCCACGGGACCGCTCGACGACACCCTCGTCACGGCCACCGTCGACGCCGCCATGAACCTGCTGAACAATGGCGTGAGCGACACGTAATCCACTGCGCCGCAGCGGTGTCGGACGATCAGGTTCCCGCGGCGAGCCAGTCGCCGAACATGTTCGCGGTCTCCTCGATGAGCCGGTCCGGGTCGAGTCCCTCCGGCGGGTGCAGCGCGATCCGCAGGCTGGCGGCCAGGCCCGCGTTGACCATGACGAAAGCGCGGGTATCGAGTTCGTCGTCGGGGCGTGGGCCGAGCTGCTGCAGCAGGTAGCCGCGGGTCAGCACCAGCAGCCGACGTTCCAGGCCGCCGAAACCGATACCCGAAACGGTGGCGTCGGCGGCCAGCGCGAGCACCAGGCCCTGTCGGGCGGTCAAGGCGCGCATGACGGCTCGCATGCTGCTCTGCACCGACTCGTGCAGCGGAAGCCCCAGGCTGCCGAGCACCGCTTCGGTGAAGCACTCTTCCAATTCGGTGAGCAGCCGGTTGCGCAGGACATCGACGATCGCGGCCTTGTCGTCGAAATATCGGTACAGCGACCCGATACTGATATGGGCGTGCGCGGCGATGCGATTCGTGGACACATCGGCGACGCCGTGCTCGGCGAAAAGATGAGCGGCGGAGTCGAGAACCCGTTCCTTGGTCTCCCGGGCGCGCTCCTGGCTCGGCTTCTTGCGCCGTACGGCCGGGGTTTCAGCCATGAGCACCCCGCCGCCACAGAAGTGAGTAGAAAGTGAGCACGAGCTCACTTTACGCTGGCCGCATGACCAGGGACAAGGTTCCGGCAACCATCGATGTTGCTGCGGCAGGCGCGATTCCGGCCGAATTCCGATACTGGGAGCAGCTCGACGATCCGAGAGTCCAGCGCGCCCGCCGCGCCTGGCGCACCGTCTTCCGCTTCGACCCGCAGCCCGCCGACGACCTGGTGCGCACCTTCGGCGAGTCCTACTACCAGGCCGACCCGGTCGCCGAAGCCTTCGTCGACGAGGTGTACCTGGGCGAGATCGGCCCGAAAGCGGGCCGGGCCATGCTGGATCAGGCCCTCGCCCACGGCATCGAATCGGTCCCGGACGCGCCCCCGACCCTGATTCGCTTGTTCGAGGAGCTCGAAACCGACCCCGAATGGCTCGACCCCGACCTGGTCGCCCAGGGCGCGAAGGTGTTCCGCCGCTGGGGCACCTCGGTTTTCAGCTTCGCCACCACCAGCACCCTGGAGATCTACTCGGAGAGCTCCGTCGCCAAACCGCTCTCCTACACCGGCGGCTACGCCGGAGACCGCGCGCACAAACGCCAACTGGAAACCGTCCGATTCTGGATCGACGTCTCCGACCCGGGCGGCCTCGACCCGGGCGCCCGGGGTCGGCAGACCGCCATGCGAGTCCGGATCATGCACGTCTTCATCCGCCGCAAGCTCATGCGGCGTCCCGAATGGGACCACGCCGCCTGGGGCGTCCCGATCAGCATCGGCGACGCGACCCTCACCCTCCTGGCCGGAAGCGTGGTCCCCGGCCTCGGACTGTGGAGCATCGGCCACCAGACCACCATCACCGAAATCGAAGCCACCCTGCACTTCTGGCGCTACGTGGGTCACCTCCTCGGCGTGCAGCCCACCTGGTATCCGCGCAACTTCCAGGAGTCCGTGCGAATCATGTTCGCCGCCTTCGTCAAACGCGCGTACACGGCGGGCTCGGACGGGGAGGAGCTGGTCGAGTCCTACCTCCCGGCCTTCGAACCGAACCCGGACAGTCCATGGCCCAAGCGAATTCGCGACCACATCAACTACCGGATCCAGATCGGCTACACGGCCTTCTGGCTACCCCCGGCGACCTACGCCCGCCACACCATGCCGCGCCGATTCCCCTGGGTCCTGCACCCGATCCTCCAAGCGCCGCTGATATTCGGCGCCGAGATGCTCCGCCGCACCATTCCCGGCCTCGACGCGGTCGCCGACCGCGTACAGCGCCACCGCCGAGAACAGTGGTACCGCAACGAAGTCGGCGACCGCGAAGCCGAGTTCACGCCCGTGGAGGAGTTCCGCCGCTAGCGCGTGCGGGCCCCGGATCGAGCGGGAGTCAGACGGACGACACCGCTGTAGGGCTGGTCGCCGGGCGCCCGCGGGTCCGGCTGCTGGGCTTCGAGTTCCTCGGGGGAGACCGGGAGCGCGAGCCGATCGAAGCGAGCGGCGGCGACGACAATCGATGCGAGGTAGGTCGCGTCCCAGCCGAGGTTCTCGAAGTAGGCGACGCCGTCGGCGGGCAGGAACGTCCACGGTGCGCGGCGCAGCAGGCCCTCGTTGCGGTCGGTCATCAGGTGCGCGACACCGGCCGAGCTGAAGTCGAGACACCATCCGGCGATCTCGGGCCGGGTCAGCGCCGCGGACAACGCGGTCACGTCGGCCTCGCGCAGGTACATCACCAATCCTTCGGAGATCACCAGCGCCTGGCGGACATCGGTGAGCACCGAGTCGAGATAGGTGGTGACAGCGCCGGAATCGGTGACGTCCAGGGCGGTCCTGGTCAGCCGGCACCGCGGCGTCTCCGCCGCGAGCAGCGCGTTCTTCTCGGTGATGAGGCCGGGCAGATCGGCTTCGATCCACCGCAGCTCGGCCGGTAGATCCATCCGATACGGCCGGGCGTCCAGTCCCGCGCCGAGATTCAGCACGAGATCGCAACCCGCCGCGACCGCCTCGGTGATCTGGTCGTCGATCAGCCGGGTGCGGGTGACCAGGAACCAGTCGTCCGCCATCGACTGCCCGGCGGCCGCCGCGATCTCGCGGCCGATCGGACCGGCCAGACGGTCGGCCAGCGGGTCGCGGAACAGCGCGTCCGGCCGGGCGGATTCGATGGCGCGGTGCGCGGCCACCCACCGCGCGGTGTCGGACACGTGAGTGACCAGTGGTTGCAACGACATTCGGCTCAACTCCTTCGCCCGCCCGATCCGTATCGGGTTTCCTCTACATTTATAGAGGATCCAGGTGGGGGAGTGGGTGTGGGTTGTGCCACGCCGGAACCGGCGAGTCCCGCATTGGGTCCAAATTTGACGCCGAATTCAAGTTCGGGTCAGATTCGGGAGGTACGGTACCGGTATGAGCGAGTGGGAGACGGCGAATCCGGAAGTCCTACAGGCCGTGCGGGCGGTGGTCCTCAGCATGCCGGCGGCGAAGCACCTCGGGTTCTCGTTCGGCCGGGTGGCCGCGGGGGAGGCGGAGATCATTCAGCCGTACCGCGCGGAGCTGACCGAGCACAACGGGAACTTTCAAGGCGGGGTGATCGGTTCGCTCGCGGACTTCGCGGGTGGGTCGGCGGCGGGCACCCTGCTGCCGGTCGGGTGGGTGAACATGACCGTCGACTACACGGTCAAGCTGCTCGCGCCGGCACGCGGCGAGATGATCGTGGCGCGTGGGCGGGTGGTGAAGCCCGGCAAGGCGATCACGGTCGCGGCGGCCGACGTCTTCGGCGTCGACCAGGGCGAGGAGACCTTGTGCGCGACCGCGTTGGTCACCATGCGCAATATCGAACTCCCCGCCGCCGGGAACGCGTCGAAGTGAGAGTCAGCGGGCGCTGCGGCCGAGGGCCGTTGCCGCCCGCGTCGCTAGGGCCGCGCCGCGCATCATCCACCGGAAGGAGCCCGTCTTCGGGCCCGGTAGCAAGCCGGCCGTCTGCACGGCGTCGACCAGGTCGTAGAGGGTTTCGCCCTCGTACATGAGGTGGTCGGTGTTGAAGTGGTAGCGGTCCACGGCGGTGCACTGGACGAAGGCGCCATTGCCGGGGATGGAGACGGCGTCGTCGCCGTACGGGTGCAGTTTCAAGGGCCCGCGCAGATGGCCGCTGCCGTAGTAGCGCACCACTATTCGCACCTCGCCGCCGGGCGTGATGTCGACGAAGGACTGGCCGGGGATGGGGTCGTAGCGCCAGTCGGGGATGGCGTCGAAGAAGGCGAAGTTGTAGGCCACGAACTCGTCGAGGCCGACGATGGTGGCGCCCAGAGTGGTGACGTCCTTGTAGCGGAGGTCGGGGGTGTAGAGCTCGTGGTTGTAGCTCATATCGCGGGCTTGCCAGCTCCACCAGTACTTCTTGGCCCAGTCCAGGGTCCAGGCGATGTCCAGGCCGTGGTCGGCGTAGAACGCGATCTTCTGCTCGTATTCGTCGAACCACCGGGTGGTCATGGCGGTCAGAGCCTGCTCGTCGAGGACTTCGACCGGGGCGGCTCGGTTGCCCAGGATCTTCGGGATCGGTTGGGCCAGGCGGGATTGTGCGAGGGCCTGCTGGAACTGGTGGTCGGTGAACATCGCGACTCCATCGGGAAGCAACTGCTTTCTGAAGCAGATGCTTCCTGATATCGTCTCGGTGTGTCAAGGAGCTATGGCGGACGCAGCACCGACGACCGGGTGGCGGACCGGCGCGTCCGGCTCATCGAGGCCGGGACCGAGATCGTCGGGACGGAAGGCGTTGCCGCACTGGGCATGCGGGCCGTGTGCCGTGCGGCCGGGTTGAGTCAGAAGTTCTTCTACGAGAGCTTCGCCGACATCGACGACCTGCTGCACGCCGTGTACATGGCGGCGCTCGTGCGACTCGAGGAGGCCATCCGGCCCGCCATCGGCGCCCGCGATCTGGCCGGGCTGTTCGACGCGGCCGCCCGGCTGATGGAGTCCGACCCGCGAATCTGCCGGATCCTGCTGATGGAACCCGTCGCCGACGCCCGCCTGCGCCGCTACGTCCGCGACACCCTTCCGGCCATCACCACCGCCACGCTCGGTGATCTCGTCGCCGGATCACCCGACGACCCCGCGATCCGGATGCAGTTCTCCGCGCTGTTCGGGGCGATCATCTCCCTGTTCGTGGAGTGGACCGAAGGCAGCCTCGGCACCGACCGGGCCGCCTTCGTCGAGCATGTCTCCACTGTCGCAACACAACTCGTGCCACAGCTCGGAGCCGTCACCCGGTCCTGATCACGGGCTCAGGAGCGCAGCGCCTGCCGTACCCGGGCCGCCTCCCGGGTGAGGTGGTCACGCTCGGGCACGGTGGTGGCCACACGGGACGCCTCCGCGTAGAGGTCCGCGGCCTGTCCGAGGTCACCGGCACGTTCGTGGAGGTAGGCGCGAGCCGCGGTGTGGCGCGGCAGATTCGGGTCCAGGTCGGCCAACTCCGCCAGCCCGGCGCGCGGCCCGTCCGCCTCGCCGACCGCCACCGCGCGGTTCAGCCGCACCACGGGAGTGTCGGTGAGCTGCAGCAGTTCGTCGTACCACTCGACGATCTGCACCCAATCGGTCTCGGCGGTGCTCGGGGCATCCGCGTGCAGGGCGGCGATCGCGGCCTGGGCCTGGTACTCGCCCAGCCGGTCGCGGGCCAGGGCGGCTTGCAGAATCGCCACGCCCTCGGCGATCAGGACTGTGTCCCAACGGGATCGGTCCTGCTGCGCCAAGGGCACCAGCCGACCGTCCGCCCCGGTGCGGGACGCGCGGCGCGCGTGATGCAGCAGCATCAACGCGAGCAGGCCCGACACCTCGGGCTCCTCGGTCGCCGCGACCAGCTGCCGCGTGAGCCGAATAGCCTCGGCCGCCAGGTCGACATCCCCGCTGTACCCCTCGTTGAACACGAGATACAGCACCCGCAACACCGTCCCCGGGTCCCCGGGCCGATCCAGCGGCTGCCCCGTGATCCGCCGCTTGGCCCGGCTGATCCGTTGCGCCATGGTCGCTTCCGGCACCAGATAGGCCGCCGCGATCTGCCGGGTCGTCAACCCGCCGACCGCCCGCAGCGTCAATGCCACCGCCGACCCCGGCGACAGCGAGGGATGTGCGCACAGGAAGTACAACCACAGCGAGTCGTCGGTCGCGGAGACCGGCCCCGCCGCGGGCTCCTCCTCCACGGCGAGTTCCCGTCCCCGCCGCGAGGTTTCGGCCCGCGCGGCATCCAGGAACTTCCGCCAAGCGACCGCGACCAGCCACCCTTTCGGGTCCCGCGGCGGATCGGCGTCCCACGTCTCCAACGCCCGGATCAGCGCCTCCTGCACCGCGTCCTCGGCGGCCGCGAACTCGGCCCCGCGGCGCACGAGCACGCCGATCACCGCGGGGACGAGCGCACGCAGCAGCGCCTCGTTCACTCGGTCGCCGTCGCCGACTCGTTCAGGAACGGCCGCAGCTCGAGCCACTCGTGGATCGGCTTCCCGCCCGCTCCCGGCGCCGCCGACAACTCCCCGGCCAGCTCGATCGCCCGCTCGTAGGAGTCCACGTCGATCACCATCCACCCCGCGATCAGATCCTTCGTCTCCGCGAACGGCCCGTCGGTCACCGGCGGCTGCCCCTCCCCGTCGGACCGCACCCACGTCCCGGTCTGCGCCAGCGCCTGCGCGTCCACGAACTCCCCGCTCCGCTCCAGCCGATCCGCGAAGTCCCGCATGTACTGCACATGCGCGGTCACCTCCTCCGGCGTCCACTGGTCCATCGGCACGTCATTGACCGCCGCCGGCGCGCCCCGATAGTGCTTGAGCAGCAGATACTTGGCCATGATGTCTCCCTAGGTTCGCTTCGACCAGCCCGGTCGAATGTGTCTGTCACCCCTGGGACGGAGCCACCCGCCCATTCTCGACACCCACCGCACACAAACTTCGGATGCGACCGAAATGCGTGTCAGCGACCGCATCAGCCCGCCGACCAGGCTCACCGCCATTACCCCTCCCGCGCCGACCCCGCGCGGGCAGCCGCGGTTCGCTGCTCACGTCGGTTCAACCGCCCGCAGCGGTCGCCGTAGTATCGGCCGAGTATCGGGCGGACTTGGCGTAGTGGCTGGCGGAGAACGGTTTTCGTCGACTTCACCCTCGGAAGTGGTCGGCGGTTTCGGCAAGGCCGAGGGGCTGATCGTCCATTACCTCGACTGGTCGGGAGGCCCGGATGAAAGCGCGCACGTCGGCACTGGCGGCCGGCCGAAACGGCGACGATGTCGCGCCAGTCGCTGACCTTGCTGGCGACCGGATGGAACAGCGACGGGCAATGCGACGTAGCTGCCTGGCGGGACGTCGTAGCAATCGCCGCGGGCTGGCGTCGCACACTCGGAGTCCTTGCCGATGGCACGGTGCTCGCAGCCGGTAGGGCCGCAGAAGGAGCGTGCGGAGCGACACGCGTGTGGCGAGTACACCGGATTCGGGCTGGTCCGGAGCCGCTGCTACAGCCCCGAGTTTCGGGGGCGTGCTGGGGTGGGAGTGGTCTGGCCCAATAGGTTTCTCGATAGTGAAAGGGGGACCGGACATGGTGGTCGGGGTGGAGATCGAGTTCGACGGGGTGACGCTCGAGCAGTACGCGTGTGTGATGGAGATGGCGGGGGCGCCTGCCGGTGGGGCGATGCCGGATGGGGGGTTGTTCGGGTGGGTTGTGGCCACGGAGAACGGGATTCGGGTTGTGGAGGTGTGGGAATCGGAGGGGGCGTTTCGGCGGTTTGTTGCTGAGCGGCTCATGCCGGTTGCCGGGCGGGCCGGGATTGTCGGGGAGCCTCGGATCACCTTTCACGCGGTGAACGGGTTGCCTCGATCGGGTGATCGGGGGTGTTAGGTCGGAGCTAAGGCGGGTTCGGGGAAGCGTCGTGGACCGGGGGCGTCCGCGGCGGTTGGCTGAATGGCATGACGGAAAACGGGATTGGGCGCGCGGTTGTGGTGGGAGGTGGGTCGGGAATGGGGTTCGCCATTGCCGATTCGCTGCTCTCGGAGGGGTATGAGGTGGTGATCGTCGGAAGGTCGGAAGAACGGCTGGCCGATGCCGTGCGGGAGTTGGGGGACGGGAAGGTCAGCGCCGTCGCGGCGGATGTCAGTGATGAGGGGCAGGTTTCGCGGGTGTTCGAGACGGTGGGGACCGTCGACCATGTGATCAGTACCGCGGCGGAGGTGGCGGGGGCCTATGGGCCGATCTCGACGTTCGATTTCGAGAAGGGGCGCGGATTCATCGAGACGAAATTGATCGGGTCGATGTTGCTGGCGAAGCATGCGCGGCTCAGCGAGAACGGGTCGCTCACTGTTGTTTCCGGTATCGCGGCGTATCGCCCGGCGGCGGGTGGGGCGATGGTGGCGGCGGTCAACGCGGCGCTGGAGGGACTCGTGCGGGCGCTCGCGGTGGAGTTGGCGCCGGTCCGGGTGAACGCGGTGTCACCGGGGTGGGTGATGACCGGGATCTGGGAGGCGATGCCGTGGCCGGACAAGGAGGAGCGGTGGCGGGCGATGGCGGAGAAGTTGCCCGCGCGGCGGCTGGGGCAGCCGGAAGACATTGCGGTGGCGGTGGTTTCGCTGCTGAGGAGCGCGTTCGTCACTGGGACCGTGGCGCACGTGGACGGCGGGCACCGGCTGGTGTGAGCCGGTGCCGGGCGCACATCAGAGGGTGATGTGGGTGCAGTCCACCGACAGCCCGCACGCCACCGCGGAAGGGGAGAGCAGCGCGTAGCTGAGCAGGTTGCTCGCCAGCTCGGGGATGCCGCCGTGCTGGTAGGCGTACTCCAGGACACCGACGCTGCCGCCCCCGCCGCTGCCGCTGTCCGCGACCGGGGCGGGAGCGGGCTCGAGGGCGAGGGGAGCGGCGGCGGCCGAGGCCACGGTGCCGAGGGTGAGGGCGGCGGCGGCCGCGCCGGTGACGAATGCGCGCTTCATACGGGTCCTTCGGATATGGCTGTGCTGCACCGGCATCTGGGTGATGCCGCGGCAAAGAGTACTTATCGGAAGTCCCGGGCGCGGGTTAACCGGGACGGCCGTCCGAAGAAGTTAGGATTGCGCAGAATTCGAGAGCAGGGTCCGGCACGAAACGACCGACACGTTCAGGAGATTCGGCATGTCCTATGCGGTGGATTTCACCACGGTCTCGACCGTCGGCCTGGAGTCGTCCCCGGTCGCACCCGCCCTGGCGGGCCTGCGGGCCAACGAAGCCCGCTACTTCAAGAACAAATACGACCACGTCTTCACGGTCGAGCCCGCGAGCAAGGCGAAGAAGACCATCGCCTGGGTGAGCAGGATTCTCGCCGACGAGCGCGGGATCGTCATCGAGTCGAAGCCGCTCGAGGCAACGGAATTCGAGGTCGAGGGCATTCGCATGGCCTATGTCTTCTACGAGAGCGGCCTGTCGATCAACGTGATGTACACCCTCGCGGACTCCGGCAAGCGCGCCGTCGGATTCAAACTCTCCGACGGCATGGAAATCCCCGAGGAGCTGGACTCGTTCAAATTCGCCCGGCAGAAGTCGAAGCTGGCGGGCACCATTCGAGGGTCCTTCTTCGTCATCAAGGGCGAGTACTGAACCTCGCCGAGATGGCGGCGTCCGACCCGGACTAGTGGGCTTCGCTCAGCCAGATGGCCTCGGCGGCGATGCTGCCCAGATCGATGGTCCGCTCGTCGACCCGCACCGCGATGGTTCCCGCGAAGTCGCGTCGCTCCACCACCGCGATCGGCGTATCCAGCGCGATCCCCAGCGAATCGAAGTACCGCAGCATCGCCGGATCGGAATCGGAAATCCGTGCCACCCGCCCGGATTCACCCGCGCCGAAATCGCTGAGCTGCCGTGCCGGGGGAGTGGGCACCGCCCCGTCCACCGACGGAATCGGGTCGCCGTGCGGATCCCGGTCCGGATGCCCGAGTTTGGCGTCGATCCGCTCCATCAAGGTCTCCGACACCGCGTGCTCGAGCACCTCGGCCTCGTCGTGCACCTCGTCCCACCCGTAGCCGAGCTCGTTGACCAGGAAGGTCTCGATCAGCCGGTGCCGCCGCACCATGGCGATGGCGGCCCGCCGCCCGTCCTCGGTCAAGGTGATGGCCCCGTACCGGGCGTGCTCGACCAGGCCCTGATCGGCCAGCTTGCGTACCGCCTCGGACACCGTCGACGCCGACACGCCGATCTTCTCGGCCAGCAGCTTCGTCGACACCTTCTCCTGCGACCACTCCTGCGCGGTCCAGATCACTTTCAGATAGTCCTGGGCCACCGACGACAGCACCGGTGCGACGCTGGACGCCCCGCTCGCGGCGGTGAGGGTGGTCCCGTGAAGTTCGGAAGGTGCGGACGGATCGGCCAGCTCGCGGCGGGTGGCGATGTCTCGTTTTCCGGGCACGTAACCGAGCTTAGGCACATGCCGCGCGGTTTCACACATCGGCGCGCTCGCTGGTAGAGGCACCCGCCACCGAGCGCCCCGGACCGGTGAACACACGGTGACGGGCATGCTTCCGGCCGTGGTCTTCCGCACGGCGGAATATTGTCCGAGACGCGCTTTGCGTAGGCTTCCGGTGTGCAGAGATGGCGAAGCCTCGAGGAGATGCCCGCGGACTGGGGCCGGTGTGTCCTCACCATCGGGGTGTTCGACGGCGTGCACCGCGGGCATACCCAGCTGATCAGCCGCGCGGTGAAATCCGCTGCGGTGCGCGGCGTTCCGTCGGTGCTGATGACCTTCGACCCGCATCCGGTGGACGTGGTGCGCCCGGGAACGCATCCGCCGCAGCTGTCCACCCTGGACCGGCGCGCGGAACTGGTCGAGGAACTCGGCATCGACGTCTTCGTGGTGATGCCGTTCACCCGCGACTTCATGAAGCTCACCCCCGAGGAGTACGTCGAGGAACTGCTGGTGAACCGCCTGCACGTGTCCGAGGTCGTGGTGGGTGACAACTTCACCTTCGGCAAGCAGGCCGCCGGCACCCTCGACACCATGCGCGAGCTGGGCAACCGCTACGGCTTCGAGGTCGACGGCGTGCAGCTGCTGGGCGAGCACGCGGTCACCTTCTCCTCCACCTACATCCGCGGCTGCCTGTCCGAGGGCAATGTGGGCGCCGCCGCCGAGGCGCTGGGCCGCCCGCACCGCGTCGAGGGCGTGGTCGTGCACGGCGACGGCCGCGGCAAGGGCCTGGGCTTCCCGACCGCCAACGTCGCCCCCACCATGCACGCCGCCATCCCCGCCGACGGCGTCTACGCGGGCTGGTTCACCGTCCTCGAGCCCGGCGACCCGCTGGCGGGCGAACGCCACATGACCGCCATCTCGGTCGGCACCAACCCGACCTTCGACGGCCGCAACCGCACCGTCGAGCCCCATATCCTCGACTTCGACGCCGACCTCTACGGCAAGCACGTGGCCGTCGACTTCGTCGAGCAGCTGCGCGGCATGCGCAAGTTCGAATCGATCGAGGAACTGGTCGAGGCCATCCGCCGCGACTGCGATCAGGCCCGCAAGGTCCTCGGCGGCGAAGTCGAGGAGTAGGGCACGCCAGGGCCGATTTCCGCGACACCAGGTGCTCCGGTAAGCTGGCCCGTCGGGTTTGCTGCGGTCCGCGGTGGCGCCCAACCGGGTTTTCCCGGTCACTTCCGAGCGCGGTCTGAAACAAGGAGTATCTGTGGCTCTCACCACTGAGCAGAAGTCGGCCATTCTCGCCGAGTACGGCGTCCACGAGAAGGACACCGGTTCCCCGGAGGCGCAGATCGCGCTGCTGTCGAAGCGGATCGCCGACATCACCGAGCACCTCAAGAAGCACAAGCACGACCACCACACCCGCCACGGTCTGATGGCGCTGATCGGTCGTCGCAAGCGGCTGTCGAAGTACCTGCAGGACAAGGACATCAACCGCTACCGTTCGCTGATCGAGCGTCTCGGCCTGCGTCGCTGAATTCAGTGGCGCTCTCTCGGTCCGCCGAGGGATACTCTCTCGGCCAGCCGAGGGACTTGACCTCTGTTCGCAGAGGTAGTTGACGAACCGGCCAACGGGGAGGCATAGAATCCTTCTCGTTGGCCTTTCGTATATGTGGCCGGAGGTTCCCCACGAGGGGGAACACGGCCGGGTATACGCCAACACGAGCCGTATGCACCCGTCGCGTGGCGTCGGTCTTCGGTAGTGGCTTTTCGGGGCGCGAAGTATGAGATGAACCATGCGCGCCCGGAGGGCTTCGATCGATGACCGCCTCCGCGTCGCCGTATCCAAGGGGATACCGGCCGGGTGTGCGTTGCGGCAGCCACGAGGGCTGCCACGCGCCCATGCCGGGTACGGCTGCCTGCCGGTGGGCACGTGAACGAACACGTGCCGGATCCGGCGAAGACGAGAGGTTGAGATAACAAAGATGTCCGACACCCAGACCAGTTCCGCCGCCGAGGTCGAGCCCGGCGTATTCGAGTCCGTCGCCCTGATCGACAACGGCGCCTTCGGTACTCGCACCATCCGTTTCGAGACCGGCCGCCTCGCCAAGCAGGCCGCGGGTTCCGTCGTCGCCTACCTCGACGACGAGACCATGCTGCTCTCGGCCACCACGGCCTCCAAGCAGCCCAAGGATCAGTTCGACTTCTTCCCGCTGACGGTGGACGTCGAGGAGCGCATGTACGCCGCGGGCCGCATCCCCGGCTCGTTCTTCCGTCGTGAGGGCCGCCCCTCCACCGACGCGATCCTGACCTGCCGCCTGATCGACCGGCCGCTGCGCCCGTCCTTCGTCGACGGCCTGCGCAACGAGATCCAGGTCGTCGTGACCGTCATGTCGCTGGATCCGAAGGATCTGTACGACGTGGTCGCGATCAACGCCGCCTCGGCGTCCACCCAGATCGCGGGCCTGCCCTTCTCCGGCCCGGTCGGCGGCGTGCGCGTCGCCCTGATCGAGGGCCAGTGGGTCGCCTTCCCGACCGTCGAGCAGCTCGAGAACGCCGTGTTCGACATGGTCGTCGCCGGCCGCGTGGTCGACGGTGACGTCGCCATCATGATGGTCGAGGCCGAGGCCACCGACAACGTGCTGGCCCTGATCGCCGACGGCGCCTCCGCCCCGACGGAAATCGTTGTGGCCGAAGGCCTCGAGGCCGCCAAGCCGTTCATCGCCCGCCTGTGCAAGGCGCAGGCCGACCTGGCCGCCCTGGCGGCCAAGCCGACCGAAGAGTTCCCGATCTTCCTGCCGTACCAGCCCGACGCCTACGAGGCCGTCGAGGGCACCGCCAAGCGTGAGCTGAACGAGGCGCTGTCCATCGCGGGCAAGCAGGAGCGCGACGAGCGCATCGACGAGATCAAGCTGGCCGTGCTCTCCGAGCTGGCCGAGTCCTTCGCCGGTCGTGAGAAGGAGCTGGGCGCTGCCTTCCGCTCGGTCACCAAGAAGCTGGTCCGCCAGCGCATCCTGACCGACAGCTTCCGCATCGATGGTCGTGGCCTCGCGGACATCCGCGCGCTGTCGGCCGAGGTCGCCGTGGTGCCGCGCGCGCACGGTTCGGCGCTGTTCGAGCGTGGCGAGACCCAGATCCTGGGCGTCACCACCCTCGACATGGTGAAGATGGCGCAGCAGGTCGACTCGCTCGGCCCGGAGACCTCCAAGCGCTACATGCACCACTACAACTTCCCGCCGTTCTCCACCGGTGAGACCGGTCGCGTGGGTTCGCCCAAGCGTCGCGAGATCGGCCACGGCGCCCTCGCCGAGCGCGCCCTGATGCCGGTGCTGCCCTCGCAGGAGGAGTTCCCCTACGCCATCCGTCAGGTGTCGGAGGCGCTGGGCTCCAACGGTTCCACCTCGATGGGCTCGGTCTGCGCCTCGACCCTGTCGCTGCTGAACGCCGGTGTGCCGCTGAAGGCCCCCGTCGCTGGTATCGCCATGGGCCTGGTGTCGGACACCGTGAAGAACGACAAGGGTGAGGACGAGGTCCGCTACGTGGCCCTCACCGACATCCTGGGCGCCGAGGATGCCTTCGGCGACATGGACTTCAAGGTCGCCGGTACCCGCGACTTCGTCACCGCCCTGCAGCTCGACACCAAGCTCGACGGCATCCCGTCGCAGGTGCTGGCCGGCGCGCTGAACCAGGCCAAGGACGCCCGCGACACCATCCTGGACGTGATGGCCGAGGCCATCGCCACCCCGGACGAGATGAGCCCCTACGCTCCGCGCGTCACCGCCATCAAGATCCCGGTCGACAAGATCGGCGAGGTGATCGGACCCAAGGGCAAGGTGATCAACCAGATCACCGAGGACACCGGCGCCAACATCTCCATCGAGGATGACGGCACCGTGTTCGTCGGTGCGACCGACGGCCCGTCGGCGCAGGCCGCGATCGACGCGATCAACGCCATCGCCAACCCGCAGCTGCCGAAGGTCGGCGAGCGCTTCCTGGGCACGGTCGTCAAGACCACCGCCTTCGGCGCGTTCGTGTCGCTGCTCCCGGGCCGCGACGGTCTGGTCCACATCTCGAAGCTGGGCAACGGCAAGCGCGTCGCCAAGGTCGAGGACGTGGTCAACGTGGGTGACAAGATCCGCGTCGAGATCGCCGACATCGACAACCGCGGCAAGATCTCGCTGGTTCCGATCGACGAGGATTCGGACAACTCCGCGACCTCTGCTGCGGTCGACGCGAACGCAGAGTAATCATTTCTCTGTGACGAAGAAGCAGTCCGCGGTGCGCGCGGGTTCCGCGCGCACCGCGAAGGACTCCTCGCAGAACAACGCCCCCTTGCTCCGCAACCTGGAGCAGGGGGGTTCTGCGCTGGCGATCGACCGGAACGAGTCTCCCGCAATGGATATCGGAGTGCGCCGGACCGTCCTGCCCGGCGGCCTGCGGGTCGTGACCGAGCACGTGCCGGGCGTGCGCTCGGCCTCGATCGGGGTATGGGTCGGTGTCGGTTCGCGCGACGAGGGCCCGACCGTGGCCGGCGCCGCGCATTTCCTCGAGCATCTGCTGTTCAAGGCCACGCCCTCGCGCTCGGCCCTGGACATCGCCGAGGCCATGGACGCGGTCGGCGGCGAGCTCAACGCCTTCACCGCGAAGGAACAGACCTGCTACTACGCCCACGTGCTCGACGAGGACCTGCCGCTGGCGGTGGACCTGGTCAGCGACGTGGTGCTCAACGGGCTGTGCCGCAGCGACGACGTGAACGTGGAACGGCAGGTCGTGCTGGAGGAGATCTCCATGCGCGACGACGATCCCGAGGACCTGGTCGGCGATGCCTTCCTGACCGCGCTGTTCGGCGATCACCCCATCGGACGTCCGGTGATCGGCAGTGTCGAGACCATCGAGGCCATGGGCGCGCACCAGCTGCGCTCGTTCCACCTGCGCCGCTACCGGCCCGACCGGATGGTGGTCGCGGTCGCGGGCAATATCGAGCACGAGCACGTCGTCGAATTGGTGTTCCGCGCCTTCGAGAATCGGCTCGAGTCCGGACTGGAGCCGGCGCCGCGCCGCGAGGGCAGGTTCCGGCCGCGCGGCAATCCGGAACTGCTGCGCATCAACCGGGACAGCGAGCAGGCGCACCTGGTGTTCGGCACCCGGGCCTTCGGCCGGCACGAGGGTGAGAAGCGCTGGCCGTTGTCGGTGCTCAACACCGTGCTCGGCGGCGGCCTGAGTTCGCGGCTGTTCCAGCGCATTCGGGAGGAGCGTGGGCTGGCGTACTCGGTGTACTCCAGTGTCGACACCTTCGCCGACACCGGCGCGTTCTCGGTGTACCTGGGCTGCCAGCCCGAAAACCTCGGTCGCGTAGCCGCTCTGGCGCACGGCGTGCTCGAGGAGGTGGCGGCCGATGGCATCACCGACGCCGAATGCGCTCGCGCCAAGGGTTCGCTGCGCGGGGGACTGGTGCTGGGGCTCGAGGACTCCGGATCGCGGATGAACCGCATCGGGCGGTCGGAGCTCAGCTACGGCAATCACCGCAGTGTGTCCGAAACCCTCGCTCGCATCGACGAAGTCACCACCGAGGAGGTGTCCTCGATCGCGACGAGCCTGCTGGCGCGACCGTTCGGGGCGGCGGTGGCCGGACCGTACCGGCGCACCCGCGACCTGCCCGCATCCGTGCGGAATCTGGTCGGCTGAAATACTTACTCGGCGGTAATCTCCAGCCGCCGGTGAGGTATGCCCGTTTGTGGCTATGATCACCTCGCCGGAATGGGAGGGGTCGTGGTCGAACCAGGTGAGAACTTCGCCGGGTATGTCATCGAACGTGAGCTCGGACGCGGCGGGATGGGTGCCGTGTATCTGGCACGCCATCCACGCCTGCCGCGTTGGATCGCACTGAAGCTGTTGAACGCGGAGTACCACGGCGACAGCGAGACTCACGCTCGATTCGAACGCGAGGCCGACCTCGCGGCCCGGCTGAATCACCCCGGTGTGGTCACCGTCTACGACCGCGGCGTCGAGGACGGGCGACTGTGGATCGCCATGCAGTACGTCGACGGCATCGAAGCCGAATCGGTCACCGACATGACCGCCGAGCGCGCCGTCGAGATCGTCGCCGCCACCGCCGACGCCCTCGACTACGCGCACCGGGTCGGCGTGCTGCACCGAGATGTCAAGCCCGCCAACATCATGCTGGCCCGCGAGACCCGCGAACAGCAGGCGGGCGTGCTGCTCACCGACTTCGGCATCGCCCGACTACAGGAGGACACCGGCCGCCTCACCGGGTCCGGCTCGGTCATGGCGACCCTGGCCTACGCCTCCCCGGAACAGTTGCAGAACCAGCCGGTCGACCACCGCGCCGACCAATACTCCTTGGCCTGCACCCTGTTCCGCCTGCTGACCGGGGTGCCGCTCTTCCGTGCGAACGACCTCGGCGCGATCGTCAAAGCCCACCTGTACGACAACCCGCCCCCGATCGCCAGCCTGCGACCCGACCTCCCCGCGACCCTGGATCCGGTCCTGGCCCGCGCCCTGGCCAAGAACCCGGACGACCGATACCCGACCTGTTCGGACTTCGCGGCGGCCGCGCAACGCGCGCTGGCCGAGGGGACCGAGGTCGAGAGCTCACACGCACCGCGCCGCAGAGACGCGGATCCGTCCGCGCGGCGGCCCGCCGGGCCGGCCACCGGCCGCCGGGGGACCCGGAACACGCCGGGTTCGCGAGCGGCACAAACGGATTCACCGGCGGGTCGATGGCAGCAATCGGACCCCAGCGCGGTGCGGCGGGGGCAACAGTCCACTACGCCGCCACCCTGGCCCGGGCAGCAGTCCGACTCCTCGGGGACGCGGCGGGGCCAGCAGTCGAACACGGCGCCACCCCGGCCCGGGCAGCAGTCCGACACGTCGGGGATGCGTCGGGTGCAGCAGCCGGACACACCCGCGGTCTGGCCGGGCCAGCAGTCCGAGGCGTCGGGGGCGCGACGCGGATCGCAACCGGATTCCTCCGCGCGCCGAAGACATCCGTCGGAGACCACCGGCGCACGGCGCGTGCACCCGTCGGAGACCACCGGCGCGCGACGTGTCCATCCCTCGGAGACCACGGGGGCGCGGCGAGTCCATCCCTCGGAGATCACCGGAGCCCGGCGAGCGCACCAGCCGGACGCCACCGGGGCGCGGCGGACGTCGCCGTCGGAAACGACCGGGGCGCGGCGGATTCCGCAATCGGCGGCGGTGCGTTCGGGCCGGCTGACCGACATTCCCGCCCTGTCCGGGCCGCGCACGGACCGGCATCAGTCGCCGCCACCGCGCATGACCGCTCCGGGTACTGGCCGGTGGCTGGGCGGCCTGCGCATGCTGGTGGTGATGAGCGTGGGCCTGGCGGTCGCGCTCGGTGTGGTGGTGTTCGTGATGAGCCCGTCCGGCCGCGGCGCCAAGCCGAAGGCGGCCGCCGCCGAGATCGCCCAGATCAGTGCGGCTTTCCCGGGACTGGTGCCGCGCTCTCCGGAACTGGGCTCGGGATTCAACTCGGCCAGCTGCCGCGTGGTCGACCACGACACCAAGGACTTCCTGCCGCCCTTCGCCTTCGAAGGCTGGGCCGCGGCCTGGGACTGCCAGTACTCCGCCGACCACGAAGTCCGCGAGTACATCGTCTTCGCCTACGATTCCGCCGCGGTGGCGCGTTCGGCGGCCCGCCGGATCCGCCCGGCCGGAAGCGCTTTGGAGGATCTGACCTTCAAGGAGTTCTGCGGCGCGAAGCAGTACGTCAACCACCGCTTCGACGCCACCCCCGACGTCCCGTCCACGGTCTTCGCCACCTCGTTCTTCGACGACCCCAAGCGCGACAAATTCCTCATGTACACCCGCGGCATCCCCACCACCCCGACCGGCGTCATCGACTGGTGGAAGTCTTTGCCGCTCACCCAGTCCTGACCCGTCGCGGGCGAGGGGCCAGCGCCACCGAAGTGGCGCGTGGTCGAAACCTTCACGGGCGCGGCCAGTTTCCCGCGCCCCGTCGACACCGTCCGGGAAGTTGGCGGCTGTCCTTCGCCGAGCAGTAGTCAGCGCGCGGTCGATCGCCTGGCGCGGCGGGGCGCGCTACTCCGGCGCGTGTTCGCGGTTCGCGGCGGCGAGGACGGCGGGGAGCAGGCCCGGGAGGGCGGCGTCGAGGTCGTCGGCGCGGAGGCGTAGGTGGGTGTTGCCGTCGATGGTGACGCGTTCG
Organism: Nocardia sp. NPDC004340; assembly: GCF_053602575.1. Classification (NCBI taxonomy): domain Bacteria; kingdom Bacillati; phylum Actinomycetota; class Actinomycetes; order Mycobacteriales; family Nocardiaceae; genus Nocardia; species Nocardia sp. NPDC004340. Next base: position 50,875 of record NZ_JBSGDW010000016.1, on the reverse strand, counting down.
GTGACGCCGGCTTCGCGGAGGATCTTGAAGTGGTGGGCGGCGGTGGACTTGCTGACGCCGTCGTAGGTGAGGCCGCAGCGCAGGGGGGTGCCGGCGTCGGCCAGGCGGCGGACGATTTCCAGGCGGACGGGGTCCTGGAGGGCTCCGAGCACCGCGGGGAGCGGGGCCACGGCGGGCAGCGCGTCGGTGTCGGTCATGACCTACCTCACGGGAAAACTAGTTTGATAACTGTCGAACCTTGGATACGGTGAGTTCGATAAGATTCAAACTTACCTGATGGAGGCCGGCATGGCATCGGCAACGGCGGTGGAGACCGACGCGGAGCAGGGCACTCAGAGCTGGGCGTACGCGCTCGTGCTCGCGGCCAGCGGCGTCGCACTCGGCGTCTCGGGGGCACCGGCCCCGCTGTACGGGCTCTATCAACGCAGCTGGCATTTCTCCCCGCTCACCACGACCTTCGTCTTCGCCGTCTACGCGGTGGCCGCGCTCGGCGCGGTTCTGGTGTCGGGCCGGATCTCGGACGTGGTGGGTCGCAAGCCGGTCCTGCTCGGCGCGTTCGCGACCATGATCGTCGGCCTGGTGGTGTTCCTGCTCGCCGACAATGTGGCCATGCTGCTGCTGGCGCGGGCCCTGCACGGGGCCGCGGTCGGCGCGATCGTGGTGGCGGGCGCGGCGGCGCTGCTGGATCTGCGGCCGCAGGCGGGCGCGCGCTCGGGCCAGCTGTCCGGGGTGGCCTTCAATGTCGGTATGGCCGTGGCGATTCTGGGCTCGGCGGTGCTGGCCCAGTACGCGCCCTATCCGCTGCGGACCCCGTACGTGGTGATCACGCTGGTGTGTGTGCTCATCGCGGCCGGTGTGCTCGCCTTGCGCGAGCCGCACGGGGCGCGTGCCCAGCAGCGCATCACCATCGCCAAACCGGCCGTGCCGCAGGAGATCCGCGGCGACTTCTGGTTCTCCGCGCTCGGCGTGATGGCGGCCTGGTCGGTGCTGGGCGTGCTGCTGTCGCTGTACCCCTCGCTGGCCTCGGCCGAGACCGGCATCCACAACCTGGTCTTCGGCGGCGCGGTGGTGGCCTCCACGGCGACCGCGGGCGCGCTGGCCCAGGCCGTGGCGGGCGGGATTCCGGCGCGGCGCGCGGCCATCGCCGGTGACATCGGCATGGCGATCGCGCTGCTGCTCACCATTCCGGCGCTGAACACCCACAACTGGGTCCTGGTGCTGCTGGCGGGTTTTGCCCTGGGCGGCACCTTCGGTCTCGGCTTCGGCGGGTCGCTGCGGCACCTGTCCAATGTGGTGCCGCAGCACAAGCGCGGCGAGACCATGTCGGCCTACTACCTGCTGGCCTACTCGGCCATGGCGGTGCCGACCGTGGTCGCGGGCTGGGCGGCCACCACCTGGGGCCTGAGCACCGTGTTCCCGTGGTTCGTCGCGGTGGTCGCGCTGGCCTGCCTCGGGGCGGCCGGAATCGGCCTGCGCCGCAATGTGGAAGCGGCCACCGCGGCAGCGGCCTGAACGGTCGCCCGCTTCCTGAATGGTCGGATCCGCGTCCGCCCGGTGACCCCCTGGTCGCCGGGCGGACGCGGCATTCCGGGCGAAACGATTTGGTGTGCCCGGTTTTTCGGGTGCGCGAAGTCGGGGTGGAATTGCCGCATCCGATGCGTGACGCGTCCCGGATCGCTATTCTTCGGCTATGCGGCGGTGGAGGTTCGGTGGGGTGGTGAGCCGGACGGTACACCGGTCGGGTCTGTTGGTGTCGGTGCTGGCCGCGGTGGCGGGCGGGCTCGCCATCGCGGGCCTCACCTGGTGGGGGCTGTGGCGGTTCCTCGGCGCCAAGGCCGAGACGCCGAATCAGCTGGACCTGAGCCGGATTTCGCTCGCGGTGGCGGCGGGCATCGGCGGCGCGGTCGCGCTGGTGGTGGCCTACCGCAAGCAGCGCGACGCCGAGCGCGGCCGCTTCGCCGAGGTCTTCGGGGCCGCCGCCGGTCAGCTCGGCGACCCGGATGTGGCGGTCCGCATCGCCGGGGTCTACGCCATGGCCGGGGTCGCCGACGAGTTCTCCGCGCGCTGGCGGCGCCAGCAGTGCGTGGATGTGCTGTGCGGCTACCTGCGGCTGCCGTATCAGCCGGAGGAGGGCGCCAGTCACCTGGTCTCCAAGTCCCAGCGCATCGAGGACCACGGCACCGCCGTCGAGCGCGTGTACACCTACCGCCAGAACGACCGGCAGGTCCGCGACACCATCGTCCGGGTGATCGCCGAACACCTGCGCCCCTCGGCCGAGACCCGCTGGAGTTCCTGCGATTTCGACTTCACCGACGCCGTCTTCGAGAACGCCGACTTCCGCTACGCGGTCTTCGCGGGCCGCAATACCCGCTTCACCAACGCCATGTTCCTGAGTGGCCGCACGGTCACCTTCGAGCAGGCGCGGTTCCTCGGCAAGCGGGTCACCTTCCGCGGGGCCATCTTCCGCAGCGCCGCCGTCTTCGACAAGGCGATCTTCACCCACACCGCCGTGCACCGCGCCGACCGTGACGACACCGCCGCGACGTTCGCCGAGGCCACCTTCGGCAGCGGCGGCAGCTTCGAGGGCGCCGAATTCCGGGGCACGCGAACGGCGTTCGACCGCACCACGTTCGCGGGGGAGCGGACCAGCTTCGCCAATGCCGTCTTCGCCGCCGATCAGACCACCTTCGAGCGTGCGGTGTTCGACGGTGACCGCATCACCTTCACCGGCGCGGAATTCACCGGCGCGCGAGTCACCTTCGCCGATTCCCGCTTCTACACCGAGTCCAGCTCCTTCGACTGCGCCCACCTGGGCACGCAGATCCGCTGGCGTACCGGCCGCACCCAGGAAGTGTCGTTCGCGCGCACCGAGTACCACGGCACGGTCTCCTTCGCCGACACCGTCTTCGGGGGCCGCAAGGTGGTCTTCGCCGGGGGTGACTTCTTCGGCGACATCTCCTTCCGCCGTGCCGCCTTCGATGCCCGCGAGGTCAGTTTCGACCGCCCGAAGGCGTGGGTCGGCGTCCACTTCGACTGGGACGAGAGCCCCGCCACCAAGCCGTCGCATATCTCCCCGACGCCGTGGCCGCCGGTGCTGGCCGAATCCGCCTCCGAACTCGCCTCCTGAACCAACCGCGGGCCCGTCGCCCGTTTTGCCCGGAACTCGGCCGTGGGATAGCTTGCAGACGAGCGGAGTTGAAGGGGTTGGGTGGTGGGGAGCCACGGCGTCGGTTGGGTTGTCGCGGTAGCGGTTCTGCTGTTCTGCCTGGCCGCGGCCCTCGCGAGCCGGGCTGATGCGGCACCGAAGCGGCGGGTGAGCGCCCTGGCGCTCGCGGCGACCGGCTGGATTCTCGTGTTCGCCGCGGTGATGGCCACCCTCTCACCCATGACCCGGGAAGCCGTCGCGGGCAACCCGATCGGCGTGCCGCCCGAACTCGTGCAGGCCGGGCAGCCGACCACCTCGGCCAAACCCACCGCCCCCGATCCGATGGCGTCCCTGAAGCCGGGGGACTGCGTCGAGGTCCCCATCGAGCGAGCCAAGGACGCGTCGGGCGCCCCGACCTGGAAAGCGGGCACACCCGAACCGTCGGACTGCAATTCGGTGGACGCCAACTACCGGGTGCTGCAGAACGGGCCCGACCCCTGCACCGACCCGCTCTACACGCTCGATTCCGCCCCCAAGGACAAGACCGGCAAGCCGCGCTACCACCTGTGCCTGACCTTCGACTGGCGCACCGGCGTCTGCTACGACACCACCGCCATGGAGACCCCGTCGAAGGTCGACTGCGCGACATCCGGCGAGCACATCGTCCAGGCCACCGCGGTGCTGGCCAATGCCACCTCGGGCACGTCCTGTCCCCGGGACGGCCGCGGCGCGGTCTGGGTGATCTGGCGCAAGCTCGAACTCACCGTGTGTTTCCGCGGCGGTGACAACCCGGGGAACTGACGCGTCAGCGCCGGGCGCCGACGGTGATGACGTCGGGGATCAGCCACGACGGCAGCGGCCGCGCGACCTTGCGCTGATCGACGACCTCGAAACCGGCGTCGGTCAGCAGCTTGCGGGTCTCGCGCGGCGACGGCGCGTGCGCGGGGAAGCGCGGGCTGCGGGTCAACTGCTGGATCGGGCGCGATGCCGCACCGGAGGGGTGCATGGTCGCGATGGCCACCATGCCGCCGGGCGCCAGCACCCGATGGAATTCGCGCAGCGCGGCCGGATGGTCGAAGAAGTGGAACGCGCTGGTGGTGACGACCGCGTCCAGTGCGCCGTCGTCGAAGGGAAGATGCTCGGCCGCGGAATGCCGCCACTGGACTTGGGCCGAGCGGGCGCGGGCCTGCTCCAGCATGCCCGCCGAGGCGTCCACGCCGTAGACCGCGTCGGGCCGCAGTTCGCGGTGGATGCGGGTGGTGAGAATGCCGGTGCCGCAGCCGATGTCGGCGATCCGGCGGGATCCGGCGGCGCGCAGCTCGGCGATCATCTGATCCTGCGGCGGTCGGTAGACGAGGTGTTGCAGGGCGGCGGTGTCGTAGGCGCGGGCGACATTGCCCCAGAACCGCGTCACCACATGGTTGAAGGCGCGATTGCCGGTGGTCAGCGAAGTGGTCATGTGTGCTCCTGTCCGGCTCCATGGAAACAGATTCCGGACTGTCTGGGAAGGTGCGATGGAGTAGCGTCGGGCGCATGAGGATTCGTGGTGCCGTCCTGGAACAGATCGGGGCGTCGACGCCCTTCGCCGACTCGAAGCCGATCACCATCAGCGAGCTGGACCTGGGCGAACCCGGCCCGGGCGAGCTGCTGATCCGGATCGAGGCGGCGGGCCTGTGCCATTCCGACCTGTCCGTGGTGGACGGCAATCGCGTCCGCCCCGTCCCCATGCTGCTGGGCCACGAGGCCGCGGGCCGCATCGAGGCGCTCGGCCCCGGCGACTCCGACCTGGCTGTCGGCCAGCGCGTCATCATGACCTTCCTGCCCCGCTGCGGCTCCTGCGCGGGCTGCGCCACCGACGGCCGCACCCCGTGCGAGCCCGGCAGTCTCGCCAACAATGCGGGCGAACTCCTCGCGGGCGGGCGGCGTTTGCTCCGCGACGGCGTGGAGGTCCATCACCACCTGGGCGTGTCCGGGTTCGCCACCCACGCCGTCGTCGACCGCCATTCGGTGGTGCCCGTCGACGACGACGTGCCCGCGGAGGTGGCCGCCGTCCTCGGCTGCGCCGTCCTCACCGGCGGTGGCGCACTGCTGAATTCGGCCAAGCCCGGCCCGGAGGACCGCATCATGGTGGTCGGTCTCGGCGGCGTCGGCATGGCCGCGGTGCTGGTGGGCGCCGCCCTGCGCGCGAGCACCGGTCAGGAGGTCATCGCGGTCGACACCGTCCCCGAGAAGCTGAAGACCGCACTGGAACTCGGCGCGACCGCCGCCTACACCCCACAGCAGATCGCCGCCGACAATATCCAGGCCGCAGTCGTCATCGAGGCCGCCGGCAACATCCGCGCCTTCGAAACCGCCGTGGCCGCAACGGCTCCCGGCGGCACCACGGTCACCGTGGGCCTGCCCGCCCCCGACGCCCGCGCCAGTATCTCCCCGCTGGCCCTGGTGGCCCAGGGCCGCACCATCGTCGGCAGCTACCTCGGTTCCGCCGTCCCGTCCCGCGACATCCCCGAATTCGTCCGCATGTGGCGCGAGGGCACCCTCCCGGTCGAGCGCCTCGTCTCCTCCCGCATCCGCCTCGACGAAATCAACCACGCCATGGACGAATTGGCCGCCGGCCACGCCCTCCGCCAGGTCATCGTCTTCGACTGACGCGGGGGTCTTCCGCTCCCACAGGGCAACCCGCCGCGGGCCGGTGGTCCCCGGCGGGCCGATCAGGTCACCCGAAGGTCGGGGTGACCGTGATCTTGCTGCCGCTCTGTGAGGTGCCGCCGTACCAGCAGACCGACGGTTGCCCGGACTGGTCGACCGCGTTGCCGTAGTAGACGTTCTTGCCGGCCTTCGGCGCGTCGGTCTACCACCAGCAGGCGGTGACCTGGGGGATCAGCTTGTCTCGCAATTCCTGATACCGGTTCCGTCCTGAACTAGAACGTGTTCTAATTTGGCCATGAGCGGATTCGTGGAAGGCCAGGTCGACCCGGCATTCCGGGCGGTGCGGGAGGTGTTCGAAGCGAGCTTCGCGGACGGGTGGAACGCGGGCGCGGCCGTGGCCGTGTTCGTCGACGGCCGCCCGGTCGTCGACCTGTGGGGCGGCCTCGCCGACACGCGCGCCAAGCGGCCCTGGCTGCGCGACACCCCGGTGGTCACCTACTCGTGCACGAAGGGCGTCACCGCCACCGCCGCGCTCCTGGTGGCGCACGAGCGCGGCGTCGGCCTGGACGATCCGGTCACCGACTGGTGGCCGGAATACGGTGTCGGGGGCAAGGATTCGACGACCCTGGCCGATCTGCTCACCCATCGAGCGGGTCTGCCCGTCTTCGAGCGTCCCGTCTCCACCGCTGACGCGGCGGACCAGCGGGCGATGGCGGCCCGGCTGGCCGAACAACACCCGGTGTGGAAGCCCGGCACCGAACACGGCTACCACGCCCTGACCTTCGGCTGGCTGCTCGGCGAATTCGTCCGCCGCCACACGGGATTCACGGTCGGCGAGTACGTGCGCCGGAACTTCGGCGACCAGCTGTGGATCGGCGCGCCGCCCGAGATCGCGGAACAGGCCGCCCGCGTGGGCGCTCCGCCCGCCGCCGACCAGGCGTGGACCGACCCCGCCCCGATCAGCGCCGCGACGGTGGCCGAGATGGCGCGCGCCTTCCGGGACCCGCAATCGCTCGCGCTGCGCGCCTCCACCAACCCCCTGGGCTCCTACAACAATCCGGAGGTGCTGGCCGGCGGCTGGCCCTCGACCGGACTGGTCACCACCGCCCGCGCCCTGGCCCGCTTCTACGCCGACCTGGCGGCCGGTGACCTCCTGCCCGCGGATGTCCTCGCCGACGCCGTCCGTGAGCGTGTGCGCGGCCGCGACGCCGTGCTGACCCTGGAGAGCGCCTTCGGCCTGGGCTACATGCTGCCCTCGGAGAACATGATCCTGCCCGAGACCGCCCGCCCCACGGCCTTCGGTCATCCCGGCGCGGGCGGCGCGATCGGCCTGGGCGACACCGCGAATCGGCTCGCGATCGCCTTCACCCCGAACCTGCGCCGCGACTGGCTTTCCGGAGACCGCCGCGCCTACAACCTGATCGACGCGGCCTACGGCGCGCTGTGAGCGCCGTGGACCGCGTCGAATCCGGTGAACCGGCCGAATCCCGGTGACCTACTTGACCGTCAGCGTGACCTTCTTGGTCTCGGTCTTGGCGGGCAGCTTGGTGGTGTCGACCGCCAGGATCTCGCCGCTGTCCTGAACCCCGTTGGGCAGGATCTTGGCCTTGAGCCCGAACGGCGGCTGGTCTCCGGTGAGCCCCTCGATGCCGAAGTCGCTGTCGTTGGAGATGTAGAGGGTCTTGCCGTGGTCGTTGGTGGCCACGCCCTCGATCTTGTCGTGGCCGAAGAACTTGCCGTCGGCGTTGAGGCCGTCCAGCAGTCCGCCCAGGTCGAGGTTGGCGGTCTTGGCGACCGGCGTGATGCCCGCCTTCTTCAGCGCGGCGATGCCGTCGGCGGTGGTGACGGTGCCGACGTAGACCTCGAGCGGCTTGCCGTCGATCAGCAGGCCCTTCTCCGGGTCGTACTGCGCGCCGGGGACTTTGGCGTCCGGGCCGATGTCGGTGGCGCCGGCGATGTCGACGGTCCACAGCTTCTTGTTGGCCTTGGGGGCCTTGTTGCCGTCGCGCTCGTCGACCAGGAAGGTGGTGTTGGACAGCGCGGTGATCTCGGAGATCGCCAGCTTCTCCTTGGGCGACTCGAGCGGCAGCGCGAACTCCTTGACCGCCTTGGTCTTCAGGTCCACGGTGACGATGCGGGTCATCGGGGTCTCCCGGGCATTGGTGACGCCCGGCTCGTTGAGCGCGCTCTGGATGACGCCGACCAGGGTGCTGCCGTCGGGGGTGACGGTCAGGCCCTCCATGCCCTGGTTCGGGGTGCGGAACGCGAGTTCCTTGGGCAGTCCGCGGCCCGGCGCGAGCCGCTCCAGCTCCGCGCCCTTGGCGTCGAAATGCACCATGAACGGGCCGTATTCGTCGGAGATCCAGAAGGTGCCGTCGGCGAGCGCGACCAGGCCCTCGCTGTCGATGCCGTGATCGGTGGGCGGCAGCACCTTGCCGGTCAGGTCCTTCATGGTCTCGCCGGTGGTGGCGGAGGTGTCGACCAGGCCGTTGAAGGGCTGTCCGGCCGGGTTCTTCAGCAGGATGGTGGATTCCACCACCGCCTTATTGCCGACCAGCTTGAATTTGGCGATCTGCGGGGTGAAATCCGGGACCGGTGCGATCTTCTCGTTCTTGCCCTTGCCGTCCACGTTCGGGCCGCGGTCGGTGAGCCCGTAGAACTCGTCGGTGGAGCCCGGGACCGGGGTGAAGGCGGAGCCGTAGGCGCTGGCCTGCACCGGAACTCCGCCGAACTCGCCGATCGGCGGGATGTCGGTGGTGAACAGGCGGACCGCGTCGGTAGTGGTGACGGTGATGGAGTCCGAACCGGTGTACCCGGCCGCGGGGGTGTACACCAGCGCGCCGTCCAGGCGCCGGCTCAGGGTGCCGTGCTGCGGGTCGGCGACCGCGACGGCGGCGTGGCCCCCGGTCTTGTCCAGCAGCTGGTCCAGCGAGATCACCAGCGGCTGGCCGGCCGTGGCGGTGAAGTCGGCGGAGTCGGATCCGGAGGAGCAGGCGGCGGTGACGGCGGCCGCGCCGACGACGGCGGCGACGGCAGCCCGGCGGGCAACGGGACGAATTCTCACGAGAGATGCCTATAGGTCCGATCCGTCGCCGGGTTGGCCGTCACCTGAACACCTTCCGCCGAGCTCGTGAACCGGCCGCGCGTCAGGATCGGGTCTGCTCGGGCTCCCAGCCCGGCGGGGCGAAGATGTAGCCGAGCTTGTCGCGCCAGTTCGAGGTGCTCCGCACGTCGCGCACGATCTTGGCGTATTCGCCGTACTGCAGTGTCAGCAGATTGTAGGTGCCCACCGGCTTGGTGAGACCGTAGGTGGGACGCTGGATCTCGGGTTCGAAGGTGCCGAACATGCGGTCCCAGATGATGAGCATCCCGGCGTAGTTCTTGTCCAGGTACTGTGCGTCGCTGCCGTGGTGCACGCGGTGGTGGGACGGGGTGTTGAAGACGAGTTCGACCGGGCCCCAGAGCTTTCCGACGGACTCGGTGTGGGTGAAGAACTGGTAGATCAGGTTGATCGTGAAGGCGATGTAGATCGTCCAGGGCGTGAAGCCCAGCAGCGGCAGCGGCGCCCAGAAGATGGCCTCGGTCCACGGATTCCACTTCTGCCGCAGGGCGGTTCCGAAGTTGAAGTACTCGCTGGAGTGGTGCGCCTGATGCGCCGCCCAGCCGATCCGCACCCGGTGCACGAAGCGGTGGTTCCAGTAGAACGCGAAGTCGAGGACGAGCAGCAGCAGCGCCCAGCTCCACCAGACATCGGTGGGGAGGTGCCAGGGCGCGACATAGGTCCACAGGAAGACGAACAGCACCAGCGTGCCCGCCTTGAAGAGTGCGCTCGACACCAGCGAACCCACGCCCATGCTCAGGCTGGTCCGGGTGTCGCGGGCCAGGTATCCGGTGGCGTCGTGATCGTCGCGCAGGGCCAGCGCCTCGGCGCCGATGGACAGTAGAAAGACGGGGACCGCGTACAGCAGCGGTGTGTTGATCTCATGCCAGACCTGCGAAAACATCGAACCTCCTCGAATTGCCCAATTCGTAAGTTACCAATTGGTCAATTCGAGGACAAGAGGCCGATTCGGACATCCTGGGTTGGCTGGGTCAGGTGAGGGCGGAGAACAGCCGGCTGCTGCGGGCGACCATGGCCTCGGCCGTCTCGCCGGGGTGGCTCAACCACCAGTCCACGAGCGCGGCGACCACGCCGGTCCAGACCGCGCGCAGCGCCGACAGATCCTGCGGATCGGTCAGGCCGTGCAGCGACACGAACGCCGACACGCCCCGATCGGCCTGCGCCGAGATGCGGGCGCGCGCGGCCAGTGCCGCCTCGGCCGCGGGGCCCTCGTCCGGATGCGACTGGTCCTGCACGACCTTCCAGTCGTGCGGGCGCGGTTCCAGGACCGTGAAGATCGCAGCGAGCGTGCGTTCGGCCATATCGAGTGAGGCCGGGCCGGTGAAGGCCGCGTCGATGGCGTCCCCGAGCACCGCCGAGGCCCGCTGCACGCACGCCACGTACAGCCCGTCCTTGGAGCCGAAGTAGCCGTACACCAAGGGTTTCGACACCCCGGCCGCCGCCGCCACCGACGCGGGGGACAGGCCCGCGTAGCCGACCCGGGCGATCTCCGCGGCGGCCACGTCGAGAATCTGCGCCTCGCGTTCGGCGCGCGGGACGCCCTTGGTTCCGGCTGTGGATCGCACCCTCGAAAATTACCACCCGGTCAATTCGACCGGCCCGTGGTCACCGGCCTGTGGTCCCGGTGATTCGCCGACCCGATAGGCTCGACGGGTTCCAGATCGGTCATAGCGAAGGAGACCAGGTGGCCACGAACCGGATCCGGGTGGGTGTGCTCGGGGCGCGCGGCAAGGTCGGGCAGTCCATCTGCGCGGGCGTCGAGGCGGCCGCGGATCTGGAGCTGGTGGCGCAGGTCGACAAGGACGACTCGCTGGAGGCGTTCACCGCCGCCGGGACCGAGGTCGTGGTCGACTTCACCCACCCCGACGTGGTGATGCCGAATCTGAAGTGGCTGGTGGAGAACGGCATTCACGCCGTCGTCGGCACCACCGGCTTCGACGCCGGCCGGCTCGGGCAGGTCAAGGGCTGGCTCGCCGCCAAGCCCGAGGTCGGCGTGCTGATCGCCCCCAACTTCGCCATCGGCGCGGTGCTGAGCATGCGGTTCGCCGAGCAGGCCGCCCGCTTCTTCGACTCGGTCGAGGTCATCGAGCTGCACCACCCGAACAAGGCCGACGCGCCGTCGGGCACCGCGTTCCGGACCGCCGCGCTCATCGCCGCCGCCCGGGAGAAGGCCGGTGTCGGCCGCAGCCCCGACGCCACCAGCCAGGAGCTGGAGGGCGCGCGCGGCGCGGACGTGGACGGCGTGCGCGTGCACTCGGTGCGGCTGGCCGGACTGGTCGCCCACCAGGAGGTGCTGTTCGGCACCCAGGGCGAGACCCTCACCATCCGCCACGACTCGCTCGACCGCACCTCCTTCGTGCCGGGCGTGCTGCTGGGCGTGCGCAAGACCCCGCTGCGTCCCGGCCTGACCGTGGGCATCGACCCGCTGCTCGACCTGTGAGCGCGCCGGAGGCGAACAACGGCCGCGAGGTCTTCAAGCGGGTCGGCTTCATCGCGGCCCTGGTGCTGGTCCTCGGGTTCTACTTCGTGTTGCTGGGCCGGATCGCGTTCAGCCTCATCGGCTCCGGCAAGCCCGCCGCCATCGGCCTCGGCCTGGGTGTGCTCATCCTGCCGCTGCTGGGGGTGTGGATCGTGGGCACCAGCGTCCGCGCCGCGTTCGCCCACCAGCATCTGGCCCGGCGCATGCACGAGGAGGGCGGCGAGCTCGACGTCTCTGACCTGCCGCGCCGCCCCTCCGGCCGCATCGAGAAGGCCGCCGCCGATGAGCTTTTCGAGCAGGTGAAGGCCGAATTCGAAGCGGACCCGCAGAACTGGCGCACCAGCTACCGCGCGGCCCGCGCCTACGACTATGCCGGGGACCGCACCCGGGCGCGCGAAATGATGAAGCGCGCAGTCGATTTGGAGCGAGCCGAGCGCACCGGCTCCCGATAGCCAGTGTTTCGCAGGAAACCTGCCGGTAGGTTGCGACCGGAGTAAAGTCCGCCGGGTGAGGTTCACGGTGGGTTATGCGCTGGCCATCGCCTGCGCGACGATGGGGTCACCTGCGGCGGTATCGGCGGTGGCGCGCGCGGACACCGCGCCGTCCTGTATCGAGTCGGAGAACGACTACAAACTCGAATGGCAGCTCAGCTGGTCGGTCTATGAAGCCGAGCAGCAGAATCCGGCCGACGCGCGGGCGGTGCGCGAGGTGGATCTGCCGATCACCATCGACGCCCCGCTGGACAAGGTGTGGTCGGTGTACACCGACTTCCGCAACGGCCTGGGCCGCCACTCCTTCCTCAAGGACATCATCGTCCACCGCACCTGCGACGAGGACGGCGTGCGCGTCACCGATTTCACCGCGCTGGAAGACATTCCGATGGGGCCGATCACCTTCCCCGGCCACACCCAGGCCGAGCAGCGCCTGTACGCGGACCAGAACTACTACACCTCCGACACCTGGGACATCCCCAATGTCACCACCCACCAGGTGGTCACCTTCACCGACAACGGGGACGGCACCACCACGGTCAACGAGCACCTGACCTTCGTCGCCGATCAGCCGCTCATCGATTTCACCGCGGACAACGGCGTGGCCGCGCACCTCGCCTCCCAGGAAGCGGTGAAGGCCGATATCGAGAACGGCACGCTCTGAGTGGTTTTCGCGTGACGAACCGAATGCGGCCCGGAACCTGATGGTTCCGGGCCGCATTCCTGTCTCGCGCTCAGGAGGCGGGGTGCACCCGCTGCCAGTGCTCGGCGATGTCGATGCGCCGGGCCAGCCACACCTTGTCGTGCGACCGCACGTAATCCACGAAGCGCTCCAACGCCTTCGCCCGCGCGGGCTTGCCCGCGATGCGGCAGTGCAGGCCGATCGAGAGCATCTTCGGCGCGCCCGCCTCGCCCTCGGCGTAGAGCACGTCGAAGGCGTCCTTCAGGTAGGTGAAGAACTCCTCGCCGTTGGCGAATCCGGCGGGGGAGGAGAACCGCATGTCGTTGGTTTCGAGGGTGTACGGCAGCACCAGGTGGTCCCGGTCGCCGACCTTCACCCAGTAGGGCAGATCGTCGGCGTAGGAGTCGGAGTCGTAGACGAATCCACCGTGCTCCACCACCAGTTCGCGGGTCCGCGGCGAGTCGCGGCCGGTGTACCAGCCCTTGGGCGCCTCACCGAAGAGCTTGGTGATGATCCGCACCGCCTCGTCCAGGTGCGCGCGCTCGGTCTCGGCGTCCACGCTCTGGTAGGAGAGCCAGCGCAGGCCGTGCGAGCAGATGTCGTAGCCGAGCCGCTTGAACGCCGCGACCGCCTCCGGGTTGCGTTCCAGCGCCCGCGCCACCCCGAAGATGGTCAGCGGCACGCCGCGGCTCTCGAACAGCCGCAGCACCCGCCACAGTCCGGCCCGCGAGCCGTACTCGTAAATCGTCTCCATCGACATGTGCCGGTCCGGGAACGACGCCGCCGGAACGATATCCGACAGGAACGTCTCCGAGCCCTCGTCGCCGTCGAGCACATTGTTCTCGCCGCCCTCCTCGTAGTTGAGGACGAAGTTGACGGCGATGTTCGCATCCCCCGGCCACTGCGGATGCGGCGGGTGGGGGCCGTAACCGACCATGTCCCGCGGGTAGTTCAGGTCGAAATCGCTCATGCGCGTTCATTGTCCAGCCCGGCACGCAATCGTGCGCGAGCTTCGTCGGTGAGCGTGCCGTAGAGCCGCAGCCGGGCCAGGCCACCGTCGGGGTAGGCGTCCAGGCGGACCGACACCACCGGGTCGGCGGCGTCGATCAGGAAGCGGTGGCGGGTGTCGGGCTGCAGGCGGGTGCGCGGCAGCAGTTCGACCTCGGTGCCGTCGGCGCGGATGCCGGTCAGCGAGCCCGCGCCCGGGCTGTTGAACAGGAAGTACGAGGTGTCGATCTCGGCGGCGGTGATCACGCCTTCCTCGGCCAGCTGCACCAGCACCCAGTCGTTGGTGTTCTTGTCGCGGCGGCGCGCGGTCTCCCAGCCGTCACCCATGCTGCGGGCGCGACCGGGCATGAGCACGTTCTGCGGGTGCGAGTAGAAGCGGTTCGAGCAGTCGGCGACCAGGCCGCCGTTCTCGATCGCGGCCAGATCGAACGGGCCCGCCTCGAGCCAGGCCGGATCCGGCTTGGCGACGCCGTGCACGCGCAGCCGGGCGATGCCGCCGTCGGGGAACATGCGCAGGCGCACATGGGTGAAGCGCTGCGCGGAATCCACGGCGAACGGGTTCTCCGAATCACCGTCGACCTTGGCGCGGTCCACCAGGGTGGTCCAGCCTTCGGCGGCGACCAGCTCGTCGACCGACGGATGGCCCGGCACCGCGATGGCTTCCACCGACACCTCGGGCGGATAGTTGCCCTTGAACCACGCGGTGTCCACCACGACGCCCTGGATCACGCCGGGCACGCCCAGGCGGATGATCGCGGTGTGGCAGGCGTCGATGGGCGGGTGGCCGCCGTCCGCGCCGCGCTGGCGCAGCGTCTCCCAGCCGTCGTAGACCTGGCCCTTGTGGCCGAAGGTGGCGGGGGAGTAGGTGGCCGCCTCGGGCCGGATCAGGTTCTCCCGCTCGGCGAAGGACTCGTCGTCGGCCCACAGCACGGCACCGCCCAGGGTGCGCACGGCCAGGTCGGGAAGCAGCGTGAAATCAGCGTCGCTCATAGCGCCGGGATCTTCCTTTCTCGCAATTGATGCAAAACCTCGACAGAGGCTTTCGGGGCGATCGCGATCACGTCGGCGGGATCGAAAGCGCCGCACTCCAGTCCGCGCAGCACCACTGTCGCCAGTGCCTGCGCGGTGGCCGGTTCGTCCATCACCGCGCCGCCCTGGCGGTCCAGGTAGCGGCCGATGCGCGGGGCGGCGATGCCCAGGCCCTCGCGGAAGAACGCGAAGGTGGCCAGCCAGCGGGTGACCAGGTGGCCCGCGCCCATGTCCCAACCCTGGTAGTAGCCGCGCTCGAGCGAGCGGCCGACCAGGCGGAAGTGCCGCGACACGGCCGCGCGCACCTCGGCGTCGGTGCCGATGGGCAGCACCTGGGTGGAGCCGTCGCACACCCACACGCCGGTGGTGGCCGCGGCGGCCTGCATGACCGCCTTGGCGTGGTCGGCGACCGGGTGCTCCAGCGACTGGAACTTGGGTGCGATTCCGCAGGCGGCGCTGTAATCGTAAGTGCCGTAGTGCAATCCGGTGCAGCGTCCGGCCGAGCGCTGGATCAGCTGGGCGACCGGGGAGGTGCCGTCGGCGGCGATGATGGCATGCGGGCTCTCGATCTGCAGCTCGAACTTCAGCGATCCGGCAGCCAGGCCGTGCGCGGATTCGACGGCCTCGCACAGGTCCACGGTGATGTCGGCCTGCTCGACGTGGCGGATCTTGGGGACGGTGAACACGAAGCCCTCGGGCACCCCGCCCGCGCCCTCGAGGACCTTCTCCAGGGTGCGCACGGCGCGCGCCCACTCCAGGGAGGTCAAGCCCTTCATGCGGATGCCGCGCGAGGTGATCTCGGGGGCAAGGGCTTTCAGTACCGCACCGGCGTGCAGGGCGTCGCGGTCCTCGACGTCGTCGCCGCGGGTGCCGTAGCCGTCCTCGAAGTCGAAGCGCAGGTCCTGGATGGGCCGCTCGCGAAGAACCGTGAAGACCCGCTCGGTGACGTCCGCGCCGGCCAGCTCGATCAGCAGGTCGCGCTGGGCCTCGGCGAGTTCGATGGCGGCGGCGCCCCACTGGGCGGGCAGATCGATCGAGGCGTCCGCGCCGGAGGCGTACGCGGTGTGCACCGGCTGTCCCGGGCGATCACCCGGATAGCGCCGCAGCAGCTCCGAATCCACGTCCCGCAAACGGGATTCGATCCCGTTCAATGTCTCCGGTGGCACCCTCACGCACGGGCCTCCTTCTCCTCGATGCCGAAATCGGCGAGCAATCCCACATACCGCTTCGGCAGTGGGGCCGCGAATTCCCCGCGGCCGGACTTACGCAGCTTCATGGTGACCAGCGACTGCACGGTCAGGGTGGCGGCGGCGACGCCGTCGATGACGGGCACGCCGACCTCGTCGGTCAGGTACTCGCACAGGTCCGCCATGCCCGCGCAGCCGAGCACGACCGCGTCGGAGTCGTCGGCGGCCACGGCGTCACGGCAGGCGTCGGCGACGACCTTGCGCGCCTTCGGGTCCTCGAGTTCGAGCACCGGGATCTCACAGGCGTGCACGTTCGCGCAGAACCGTTCCATCCCATAGCGTTCGGCCAGATCCCAGGCCCGGCCCGCGGTGCGGCCCAGCGTGGTGACCACGCTGAACTTGCGCCCGAGATGGCTGGCGTACTGCATGGCCGCCTCGGCGATGCCGATCACCGGGCCGCGCGCGAGCTCGCGGGCGGCGTCCAGGCCCGGATCGCCGAAGCAGGCGATGATGTAGCCGTCCACGCCCTCGGCCTCGCCGCGCGCGATCTCGGCCAGTAGGCCCGGCACGGCCAGCGCCTCGTCGTAGTGGCTCTCGATGGAGGCCGGGCCCATGGTCGGGTTCACGCCCTCGACGATGGTGCCGGGCGCGGCCACCAGCTTGGCGCTGGCCTCGATCAGGCTGGTCATGGCCGCGGTGGTGTTGGGGTTGATGACTCGAATGCGCATGGATCTCACCGGTTCTCGAAGGACGGGACGTGGCGGGAGGCGTCGATCTTCAAAGGTCCGCGCAACGCCAGCACGCGGTAGGCGACCAGGGCCAGGGCGCAGCCGATGAACCAGCTGTACTGGGCGGCGGTGTACATGCCGGGCACATCGCCGGCGGTCAGCACCGGGATCACCGCGGCGATCGCGCCGAGCGCGGTGGCCGCGATGGCGGCCGGGTTGTAGCCCTTGCGGTACCAGTAGGTGCCCTGCTCGGACATGGTGAACAGCTCGTCGACGAACACCCGCTGGCGGCGCACCAGGTAGTAGTCGGCGATGAGCACGCCGAACAGCGGTCCGATGAACGCTCCCAGCACCTCGAGGGTGTAGTGGATGACGTCGGGGTTGTTGTACAGGTTCCAGGGGGTGATCAGCACCGACCCGACCGCGGCGATCATGCCGCCGGTGCGCCAGCTGATCTTCTGCGGGTTCACGTTCGAGAAGTCGAAGGCGGGGGAGATGAAGTTCGCGACGATATTGATGCCGATGGTCGCGACGGTGAAGGTCAGCGCGCCCAGCACGATCGCGAAGGTGTTGTCGATGCGCGCCACCGTGGCGACCGGATCGGTGATGAGCTCGCCGTACACCGGAATGGTCAGCGAGGCGGTCACCACGACCAGCAGCGAGAACACCAGGAAGTTGACCGGCAAGCCCAGGAAGTTGCCCTTCTTCACCGCCGCGAAACTGCGTCCGTAGCGGGAGAAGTCACCGAAGTTCAGCATCGGGCCCGAGAAGTACGACACCACCAGCGCGATCGCGCCCAGCATGACCGGCACCGCCGACCAGCCGGTGTGGGTGGCCGCCTTGCCCATGTTCAGGTCGATGCCGTGCCAGCCCGCCTTGTAGATCAGGTAGCCGCACAGCACGAACATGACCACGTAGACCGCGGGACCGCAGAAGTCGATGAACTTGCGGATGGACTCCATGCCGCGCCAGAACACCGCGGCCTGCAGCACCCACAGGATCAGGTAGGAGGCCCAGCCCAGCGCGGACAGGCCCAGGAAGCCGTGGTCGGCCTCGACCGCGTAGGGGGCCAGACTCGGAAACAGCTTGATCAGCACCACATCCAGGGCCGCCGAGGCCAGGAAGGTCTGAATGCCGTACCAGGCCACCGCGATCAGGCCGCGGATGATGGCCGGGACGTTCGCGCCGAGCACGCCGAAGGCGCTGCGACAGATGACCGGATACGGGACGCCGGTGGCCTGGCTGGGCTTGGCGACGAGGTTGCAGAGCCCGTACACGATGGTGATGCCGACGACCAGGGCGACGAGGACCTGCCAGCTGTGCAGCCCGAGCGCGAACAGCGAGCCCGCGGTGACGTACCCGCCGACGCTGTGCACGTCCGACATCCAGAACGCGAAGATGTTGTACGTGCCCCAGGTCTGCTTCTGCAGCGGCGCCAGGTCCTCGTTGACCAGACGGGGGTCGTACTCCGGCGCGGGCGGCGGTATCGGGGCGAGCGAACTCCCGGCCGCCGGCGCAACGGTATCGGGCATTTCGCACATCCCATCGTGTCGTGGTGTCCCGTTGATTGAGACGAGTGTGCGAAGGCTATCCAACAGGCATTGCCCGATTATTGCCTGAACGATATATGTTCCGTAACCCCTGGTTCAGGGCCTATATATCTTCTTCACCTGCTGGTTCGGCGAAAAGTCCGGTGTCCTTCGGGAGATGCGCGAGCACACCGTTCAATCGTGCATGATGCCCCTCGGTCGCCGCCAGCAATGCTTCAGCATCTCTTGCCAGGAAGGCCTGTAACTGCTTGGAGTGATCGGCGTGCAGCACCACGCGGTCCATCGTCGTCACGTGCACCATGGGCTGCACGGGCTCGGTGATGTTCCAGGCGTATTCCAGCATGTGCACCAACCGCGGCATACCCGAGGGACGCACCAGGGCCAGATGGAAATTGCGGGTCTCGCGGTGATAGGCCACCGCGTTCTCGGTGAGCACCGCCTGCTCGAGCCGCGCGTGGATCTCGCGGGCCAGCTGGTGGTCGGCCCCGGTCGCGTTGTGCACCGCCGCGGCCAGCGCCGCCGACTCCAGCCGTTCGCGCACCACGTACAGCTCGCGCAGCTCGTCGGAGGTCAGCAGGGTCACCTGGTACCCGAAGTTGGGCCGATGCTCGACCAGGCCCTCGCCGATCAGCGTCTGCAGCGACTCGCGTACCGGGATCGCGCTCACCTCGAAGGAACGGGCCAGCTCGCCCAGCGGCAGGCCGGTGCCCGGAGGCAGGTTGCCCTCCAGGATCAGGCGGCGCATCTCGCCGAGGATCTCCTGCTGGGAGTAGCCGCGACGGACGTCCAGCGGCGGGTTGAGCTGGGGCAAACGGGGTAGGCGGGGGCGAGAAGGCACGCCCCAACCCTAGACCGTCACCGCAAGCCCCCCGGTGTGGGTCAGATCTCGTCGGCGTCGTAGCCCAGCGCCTTGAGTGAAAGCCGGTGCAGCGTTGCCCGTTCCGCCGGGGACAGGCGGGCGAGCAGCACATCGGTCGCCGCGGCGATCCGCGCGTCGGTCTCGGCGCGCACCCGATTCCCGGCGGCGGTGATAGCCAAACGGTATTTCCGGCGGTCCTCGGGATCGCGATTGCGGGTGACCAGTCCGGCCTTCTCGAGGCTGTCGATCAGCCGCACCACCTCGCTGCGGTCGATCTCGAGCACATTGGCCATCTCCTGCTGGGACGGTTCGGCGTGCTCGGCGAGGTAGGTGAGCACCCAGTGCTCGCGCAGCGGCGTCCCGAGTTCGGCGTGCATCGCTTTGTGCAGCTTGCCCAGGGCGTAGGTCGGGTGGCGCAGCAGTCCGGCGGGGTGGATGTCGCCGGGGGTGGCGGAGGGTTCGTCGGTCACCCGCTGATTCTATCTATTGTTGAGTAACTCAATGATTGATACTGTCTGCAATTGAGTTGCTCATCAACAATTGAAGGAGGGGTCCGATGACGCAAACGCGTTCGGACACCAGGACATCCATCGCCGCCACCCCCGCCGACTCCGACAAGATCCCCGCGCACGTCTGGCGCACCGCCGGCGTGGTGGTGTTCGGCGCGATCATGGGGATGCTCGACACCTCGCTGGTCAATATCGGGTTGCGCACCATCGGCGCGGACCTCGGC
The DNA here is from genome assembly GCF_053602575.1 of Nocardia sp. NPDC004340. NCBI lineage: Bacteria > Bacillati > Actinomycetota > Actinomycetes > Mycobacteriales > Nocardiaceae > Nocardia > Nocardia sp. NPDC004340. The sequence continues at coordinate 31,214 of NZ_JBSGDW010000016.1, read as the reverse complement.
GCGTCGCTGGCCACGATCCAATGGGTCGCCAGCGGATACCTGCTGGCCCTGGGGGTTTCACTCACCGTCTGCGGCTGGCTCGCCCGGCGCGTCGGCGTCACCCGGCTCTGGCTCTGGGCATTGATCGCCTTCACCCTCACCTCGACCGCGTGCGCCTTCGCGCCGGACGCGGGCTGGCTGATCGGGCTGCGCATCCTGCAGGGCCTCGCCGCCGGGCTGATGATCCCCGCCGGGCAGACCATCCTGGGTCAGGCCGCCGGGCCGCAGCGCATGGGCCGGGTCATGGGCGTGGTCGGCATCGCCGTCGTGGGCGCGCCCGCCGTCGGGCCGACCATCGGCGGGCTCATGCTGGCGCACTGGAGCTGGGAGTGGTTGTTCCTCATCAATATTCCGTTCGGCCTGGCCGGCCTGGCGCTGGGCCTGCGCTATCTGCCGCGCAGTAGCCCGACGGCCACCCAGCCGCTGGACGTGCTCGGGCTGGTGCTCGCGGGCGGCGGCGTGTCGGCGGTGGTCTACGGACTGTCCGAGGTCGGCGTGACGGGGTCGGTGACCTCGCTGTCGGTGTGGCTGCCGGTGCTGCTCGGCCTGGCCGGGCTGGCCGGATTCCTGGTGCGCGCGCTGCGGAACACGCTGCCGCTGCTGGACATCCGGTTGTTCGCCATCCCCGGCTTCCGGGTGGCCACCTCGGCCGGCTTCTTCGCCGGAGGAGCCATGTTCGGCGTGATGGTGTTGCTGCCGTTGTACTTCCAGGAGCTGCACGGCGCGGGGCTGGTCCGCACCGGCGTGAACCTGCTCGGCTTCGGACTGGGCGGTGTCGTCATGCTGCCGCTGGGTGGCAGGCTGACCGACCGCTTCGGCGGCGGCAGCGTCGCGGTGATCGGTAACCTCGCCGTGGCCGCTACCGTGCTGCCGCTGGCCTTCCTGCCGGTCGACGCCAATGGATTCCTCGTCCAATCACTGCTGTTCGCGGCGGGATTGGCGACCGCGGTGGGCGCGATGCCGCTGGTGTCGGCGGCCTACGCCGCGGTCCGGCGCGAGCAGTTGCCCGACGCCACGGCGCTGGTGAACATCATGCAGCGGGTCGGCGGCGCGGTCGCGGTCGCCATGGTGGCCGTGATCCTGTCCCGCGCAACGGCTTCCGGATGGGCGCCGGTGTCCGGCTACCACCTCGCCTTCGCCGCGCTGGCCGCCCTCTCGGTGGTGGCGGCGGTGGCCTCGACGGTCCTGCGCCGTCAGCAGCGGGTGACCGCCTAGACGCGTCAGCTGAGCGCGGTCACGCCGCCGCCCAGGTGAGGAGTTTGTCCGCCGGCCAGGTGTTGATGATCCGGTCGGCGGGCACGCCGTTGCCGAGGGCCCGTTGCGCGCCGTAGCCGAGGAAGTCGAGCTGGCCCGGGGCGTGGGCGTCGGTGTCGATGGCGAAGTGGCAGCCCAGCTCGAGGGCCTGTTTCAGTAGCCGCGTCGGCGGGTCGCGGCGTTCGGGGCGGGAGTTGATCTCGACCGCGACCCCGTGGTCGCGGCAGGCCGAGAAGACCTGTGCGGCATCGAAACTCGACTCGGGGCGGGTGCCGCGATTGCCCTCGACCAGGCGGCCGGTGCAGTGGCCGAGCACGGTGGCGCGGCCGCCGGACACCGCGCGCACCATGCGGCGGGTCATGGCGGCGGCGTCCATCTTCAGCTTGGAATGGACGCTGGCGACCACGATGTCGAGGCGGTCGAGCAGTTCGGGCTCCTGATCGAGGCTGCCGTCGTCGAGGATGTCGACCTCGATGCCGGTCAGGATGACCATGGGGGAGAAGCGGTCCCGCAGTTCGTCGATCACGTCGAGCTGCTGCCGCAACCGGTCCGGGGAGAGGCCGTTGGCGACCGTCAGCCGCGGGGAATGATCGGTCAGCGCGCAGTATTCGTGGCCCAGGGCCTGCGCGGTGGCCATCATCTCCACGATCGACGCCGACCCGTCGGACCAGTTCGAGTGCACGTGCAGGTCGCCCTTGAGCGCGGCCCGGAGCTCGCCGCCGCCGAGATCCTTGGCCGCGGTGCGCAATTGGACCAGGGTGTCGGGCTCGCGACCGGCCCATGCCTGCGCGATCACCGCCGCCGTCTTCGGCCCGACCCCGGCCAGTGACTGCCAGTCCCCGGTGCGGCCCAGCCGCTCCCGCTGCTCGTCGGCGAGGGCCTCGACGATGTCGGCGGCCTTGCGGTAGGCCATCACCCGCCGCGAATCCTCGCGGGCCCGGTCCTTGAAGAACGCGATCATGCGGAGCGCGACGACAGGATCCATACCTATCAGTGTGCCCGCCGCACGACCGCCCGGTGTGTACTCGGCGCGCCCGCGCTCACACCGCCCGCAGCGTCCGCCGCAGCAGAACCGCCGATCCGCCCGCCACGATCACGCCGCCGACGATCAGGAATCCGGTGGTCGAATCGCGCAGGGAGCGTTGCTCGTCGAATGTCCGCACCACCGCGCGGCCCTTGTCGGTGTCGTGGCACACCTGGCCGCGCTCCATGGTGTGACCGTCGCATTCCACGGGCAGGAACAGCCGGATCACCCCGGCGAGCAACAGTGCCAGCCCCACCGCGATCCCGATGGTGTGGGCGATCTTCATCAGGACTCCGCAAGCGTCGAGGGTGTCGTGGCCAGGCGCATCCAGGTGCCGTGGAGCCACTGCTCGTAACCGTCCGGATCCAGGCCGAGGGTGCTGACCATGAGGTTATAGGTGTCGGCCTGGGCGAGCGGGCCGACGATTCCGATGATCCAGTCGACATCGGCCTCGGGATGCAGCAGTCCGTCGGCGCGCATGCGCTGCCACAGCTCGGCGACGTGCTGCTGGGTGGCGGCGCGTCCGGCCCGGGCGGCCTCGGCGATGACCGGTTCGCTGGCCTCGGCGGCGACGGCGGCCGCGATGAGCGGCGCCGCGCGTTCCATGAGCTGTCGCGCCCCCTGGGCGTAGGCGGTGACGCGTTCGTGCAGGGTGGGCGCGGTCCCGGCCCGGATGTGCCAGTCGCGGTGGGCCAGGTCGACGTCCTCGGTGTCGCCGACGATCGCCACGTCGATGGTGCGTTTGAGCAGTTCGGCCTTGGAGCCGAAGCGCAGGTAGACCGTGCGCGAACCCACCTCGGCGGCGTCGGCGACCGCGGCCAGCGAGGTCGTCGCGTAGCCGTCGGCGATGAACAGCCGCCGGGCCGCGTCGAGGATCTTGCGCTCGGTCTCGGCCTTGCGGGCGTCCCACAGCGGGGACGACTTCTTGACACCCGGACTCAACTGCTGCATCCTAACTGCATCACTACAGTGATACTGCATAAATACATCGATACTGCAAAGGATAGCAGCGATGATCCCCACACTCGCCGGGGTGCATCACCTCAAAGTTCCCGTGTCCGATCTGGCACGGTCCATCGATTGGTACCGCAGCCGTCTCGGCTACACCGTCGGCCTCGAATTCCAGGAGCAGGGCGTCCTGAGGGGTGTCGTCCTGCACCACGCCGCCGGCGGCCCGATGCTCGGCCTGCGCCTACATCCGGAAATGGCCGCCGCCTCCGCCGGATTCGACTTCTTCTCGATCGGCGTCCCGGATCAAGCGGCCCTCGAGGTGCTGGCACAGCACCTGAGCGGCCTCGGTGAATCCCACGCCGGGGTGCACCGCGCCAGCCTCGGCTGGATCCTGCCCGAACTCCGCGACCCCGACGGTCACGAAGTCCGCTTCTACTCCATGGCATCCCACACCGAACTCGGCGACGACCCCGTCACCATCAACAATCCGCGCGCGACCGCGGAAGCCAAGGAACGCGAGATCGCGTTGCGAGGCAACGAGAGTCGGTGATTCGAGCGGCACGTCCGGGCTCATCGGTCACACCGGGGTGAGGCCGATGTCGGCGCAGCCGTCGCGCAGTCCGTCGAAACCGAACGCCTCGATCGGGCCGACGACACCCGCGGTGCGCCCCGCGCCGGCCGCGAGTTGCTCCGCGCCCCAGGCGATCAGCTCACCGGTGAGGTTGTAGATGCTGGGGCCTTCGAGGTGGACCTCGGCGAGCGGGCCGCTCGGGCCCGTGGCAACCGCGACCACATGGGAGCGGGTGCGCTCACGTTCGGCGGCGTCGGGCCCGCCGGGTGCGCCGATCACCGGCCGGGTGCACGCGTCGATCAGCTTGCGGCCCAGCGGGATTCGAGTGGCGATGGCGGTGAACCCGGACAGCAGGGCGGTCGCGCGGCTCAGCGCCGGGAACCAGCCGTTGTAGACACTGATGTTCTCGACGGTCGGGAAGGTCGCCGACAGGTGCAGTACCTCGGTGCCCGACACCAGGAAAGCGTTCTTGCGACGACCGTGCACCGGGAAGGCGTGCACCCGGGATGCCGTGCGCTCCTCCACCAGTCGCCCTCCCAGTCGTCGCGCCGAGGGCAGCGTCACGCCGTCGCGCATGGTGGTTCGGGTGCCCTGGCTCAGGCCCCGCCACAGCGGGCCGGTCGCGAAGTAGCCGATATCGATCGACCGCACGGCGGGCCCGCCCTCGAGCACGGCCAGCGTCCCGGCGAGCACACCCGGCACGTAGTCGTAGCCGAAGGCGGGCAACATGACCGAGCCGTTGGCCCGCGCGATGCGGTGCAATCGGCCCTGCAACTCGCGAACGAAGCCCACCTCGCCGGTGGAATCGATGTAGTGGGCTCCGGCGGTCGCGGCGGCCTCGGCGACCGGGTAACCGAAGCGTTCGAAGGGGCCGACGGTCGTGATGAGCACATCGCCGGGGCCCACCAGCGCGGCGAGGCTCGCCGCGTCGGAGGCGTCGGCGACCGCGAATTCCAGGCCGCCCGCCTGGTCGGCCAGCGACTGCACGGTCGCGCGATTGCGCCCGGCCAGAACGGGTTTGATGCCACGGCGCAGCAGCGAATGCAGCACCAGGTCGCCGGTGTAGCCCGTCGCGCCCAGCAGCACGATGCGTCCGGTCATGGGGTGTCTCCTTCCGGTGTGATCGGGACATGGCGGCGCAGGAACGCGAGCTGATCGGCGATCACCCGCTCGAAGGCCGCACCGCGATAGATGTCGAAATGCCCGTCCGCGTAGGTGCGGACCTCGCCGCGCGGTGCCCGCGCCGCGTAGCGCAGGGTGGGTTTCGCCGGTGCGACGGAATCGGTTTCGCACACCGAGAACAGGATCGGCACCTGGATGCGCCCCGTCTGGCGGCCGGGCCGATCGGTCAGGATGTCGAACACGACCCGGGCCGTGGCCTGGTTGCGGAAGTCGGCGCCGGGCGGAACCAGTGCCAGATAACCGGATTCGGCGTCGGGCGCGGTCATCAGCGCGGTGCCGTTCGCGGGCCCGGCGGTGGTGATCATGTGCGGTTCCCGGCCGAGCAGCATGGCCGCCACATCGCGCACGCCCGCGGCGGTGGCTTTGATCGAGTTGATCGGGGAGATCGCCATGGTGGACGCGACGCCGTCGGTGAACGGGCACTGCGCGATCGCCGCGACCAGTCCGGCCGGGCGTTTCGCGGCGGTGTGAATGACGTGCCCGCCGCCGAAGGACGTGCCCCAGGCGATGATCCGGGCATTGTCGACCTGGGGGAGGTGCCGGGCGAACGCCAGTGCGGCGATCCAGTCCGCGCGCTGCTCACGGGTCGAGAGCAGATAGCGGGGCGCGCCGTCGCTGTCGCCGAAGTGGCGATAGTCGAACACCAGGCAGGCGTATCCGGCGGCGGTGAACCGCTCGGCGTAGGCGGCCAGACCCATGGCGCGGATCGCGCCGAGCCCGTGTGCCATCACCACCACCGGCGGTCGGACCCTCGGGCGCGGCTCGGGCAGGTAGAGGGTGGCGGCGCAGTGGTCGCCGTTGCCGGAAGGGAAGCGCACCTCGTGTGTGGTTGCGCCCGTGGGGTTTCCGCTCATCACGCGACCACCTCGGCGGCGCTGCGCGCGGTGCGGTCGACGGCCGACAGCCCGGCGGGACGGCGTGCGCCGCGTTCGCGCTCCAGGCGCAGATCGCGCATGTAGTCGTCGAAGTCGACCTGGATGGTGTGTCGTTTGGAGGCGACATAGCGGCGCTGGATGCCGCGCCGGTGCGCGGCGATCTCGCTGTCCATGTCGGCGGAGCTCGGCAGGTGGTACCGGCCCTGGAGGTGGTCGGCGATCAGCTGGGCCTGTCGTTCGGCGATCGGCATGATCGCGCCCAGCGGCTGTACCAGACCCACGAAGTACAGGCCGGGCACCTCGGGGTGGAACACGCGCCGGTACAGGCGGATTCGATTGTCGCCCGACGGGTCGAGGAAGTCGTGGTCGAAGAACGGGAAGCTGATCTTGTAGCCGGTGCAGAACACCACCAGGTCGGCGGCCACCCGGCGGCCGTCGGTGAACACCACCTCGTCGCCGTCGAAGTGATCGATGTTCGGGACCGGAGTGATCGCCCCGTGCGCCAGCCGGTCGAGGATGCGGCTGGACATGGTCGGATGCGCCTGGGCGAACTTGTGATCGGGCTCGGGCAGCCCGTAACGGGACATCGGCCCGGTGGCCGCGGCCATCAGCTTGCGCGCGAACGGCCAGCGCAGGAACGACGGGAACCACTCGGCGGCCCCGAGCCGGTCGTAGGGGCGGCCCCAGACGTACTTCGGGATCACGTGCACACCGCTGCGGGCCGAAAGATAGGTCTCCTCCGCGTGATACGAGGCGTCCACCGCGATGTCCATGGCGGAGTTGCCCATCCCGAGCACCACCACCCGCTTCCCGGTCAGCTGCGCTTCCTCGGTGTAGGCGTGCGAGTGCATCAACTGCCCGCGGAACTCGCTCGCGCCGGGGAACATCGGCTCGGGCAGGCGGGGATCCCAGTGGTGGCCGTTGGCGACCAGCACCGCGTCGTAGCGCAGGGTCTCGCCGGTCGAGATCGTCACGTCGAACCCGCGGTCCGTGCGCGGCGCGACGTGCAGCACGCCGGTGCGGAAGCGGATGCGGTCGGCGAAGTCGAAATGCCGCACGTACGAGTCGAAGTAGTCGGCGATCTGATCGTGGCGCGCGAAGTCGGGCAGATGCGCGGGCATGGGGAAGTCGCTGAACTCCATGCGCTGGCGCGAGGTGTTGATGTGCAGCGACCTGTACGCCGCCGACACCCCGTTGGTATTGCCGAACACCCAGTTGCCGCCGACCCGGTCGGACAGCTCGTAGCCGTGCACGTCGAGACCGCGTTCGGCGAGCACCTTCACCGCCGCGATACCGGCCGACCCCGCGCCGATGACGCAGACCTTCGGACTCGAATTGAGGGACATCGCTGAGACTCCTTTATGACCAGTGGTCATATGACCACTGGTCACTGTAGGATCGAAACGGTCACGACGTCAATAGGCCGCAGGTGGTCGGAGGAGATCGGTGATGCCGACAGGGACATGGGATCGACTGCCCGCGCCGCGCCGCGCCGCCGTGGTGGCCGCGGCCGAGGCCGAGTTCGCCGCGCGCGGATTCAGCGGCGGCAGCCTGAACACCATCTGCAAGGAGGCCGGCGTCTCCAAGGGCAGCCTGTTCCAGTACTTCACCGACAAGGCCGACATGTACGTCTACCTGGCCGAACTGTCGAGTGAGCGAATCCGCGCGAGCATGGAGGCCACCGCCCGCGAATTGCGCTGGGACACCGACTTCTTCGGCTCCTTCGAAGCCCTGCTCGAGGCCTGGGTCCGCTACTTCTACGACCACCCGTTAGAACGCGCCATGACCGCCGCCGCCAACCTCGAGCCCGATCCGGTGGCCCGCACCGCCGTCCGCGAATCGGTCAACGTCCACTACCTCGCGGTCCTGCGTCCCCTCTTCGAGGCCGGCGTCGCCACCGGAGCCCTGCGCCCGGACACCGACACCCAGGCCCTGCTCGCCCTGCTCCTGCTGCTGTTGCCGCAACTGGCCCTGGCCCCGCACGTCCAGGGTCTCGACCCGCTGCTCGGCCTCGCCGAGGGCGACGCCGACCACGCCGTCGCCACCGCCCTGCGCCTGGTCCACGTCGTGGTAGACCCCTATCGTGGCCAGGGATCGTAGGCTCGCACCGTGCCGACACTGCTGATCATCCACCACACCCCGTCGCCGTTCATGCAGGAGATGTTCGAGGCGGTGCTGGCGGGCGCGACCGACCCGGAAATCGAAGGCGTCGAGGTGATCCGCCGCCCGGCCCTGGGCGTCACCGCCAGCGATGTGCTCGCCGCCGACGGCTACCTGCTCGGTACTCCGGCCAATCTCGGCTACATGAGCGGTGCCCTCAAGCACGCCTTCGACACCTTCTACTACCCGTGCCTGGATTCGACCACGGGTCGGCCGTACGGGCTCTACATCCACGGCAATCAGGGCACCGAGGGCGCGGAACGCAGTGTCGAGAGCGCGACCACCGGGCTGGGGTGGGAGAAAGCGGCCGCGCCGGTGATCATTTCGGGCAAGCCGGAGAAGGCCGATATCGAACGCTGCTGGGAGCTGGGCGCGACCGTCGCGGCCCGATTGATGGAGTGAGTCCCGGGTGCCCCCGAATTCTGGTGTCTGACACATTCGGGGGCGGGCCCGTCATACTCGAGGGGGCGTTCTCCGGGAACGCCCACTGGGAGTGTGGGAAGAGGTGACGGCCGCCGTGGAGGCGCAAGAGTCGGGAACACGCCGTATCGGGCTGGTCGAGGATCATGAATCGGTGGTGCTGGGGTTGTCGGCCATGCTGGCCCCGGAAGCCGATCTGGAATTGGTGATCACCGCGGGAACCGTCGCGGAACTGCTGGCCGCCGGGCCGGAACTGGATCTGGTGGTGCTGGATCTGCGGCTCGCCGACGGCTCCTCGCCCGATGACAATGTGCGCGCGCTGCGCGAGCGGGGGATCGAGGTGCTGGTGTTCACCGGGGCGGACAATCCGTTCCTGGTGCGATCGGCCGCGCGGGCGGGCGTGCTGGGTGTGGTGCGCAAGTCCGAGGACGCGGCGACCGTGGTCGCCGCGGTACGCCGGGCCGCGCACGGTGAGCAGGTGGTCACCACCGACTGGGCCGCCGCCATCGACGGCGACCCGCAATTGCAGGACGTCGGGTTGAGCCCGCGGCAGCAGCAGGTGCTGCAGCTGTACGCCTCGGGGGAGAAGGCGTCGCGGGTGGCCCGCATGACCGGGCTGTCCGAGCAGACCGTCAACGACTATCTGGGCCGCATCCGGCAGAAGTACGCCGACGCCGGACGCCCGGCCCCGACCAAGACCGACCTCTACAAACGAGCCGTCGAGGACGGGTGGCTGCCCGTGCCGGAGCGGAGTCCGCGGGCATGACCGCCACGAGCGCCCTCGACTCGACGGCCGCTCCCCGGTCCATGCCCTCGCTCGCGGCGCTCACCCGGCGGGTGCGTGCCCGCCTGAAGGCGACCGAGGATCCGGCCACCGCCGCCTACGACCGCATCATGCGGCGGCTCGGCATCTCCATCGGCATCGCCGGCGCCATCATCGGCGGCGGCGAACTGCCGGAGGTCGCCGAACAGGGCCGCTACGCCTCGGTGTGGTGGTCGGTGGCGGCGATGACGCTCGTCTTCGGCTGGTATCCGATCATCGGCGTGGTGTCCGCGGTGGCGGGGACCAAGGCCATCAGGTTCGTGTGTGGTTGCGCCGCGGTCAGTTTCCTCGGCGCGCTCGCCACCATCCCGTTGGGTTTCGACCCGCACACCGTGGACGCCACCAATATCTGGCCGTACCGGGTGACCGCGCTGGCGGTGAGCGCGGGCGTGCTGGCCTGGTCGGGCCGAACGACACTGATCTATCTGCTGGCCGCGTCCGCGTCGGCGGCGCTGGCCACCGTGTACACGGTCGGCGAGGTGACGCCGCAGCACATCATCGAGAACTTCCTGCGCTCAGCGGGATTGGCCGCGCTGTTCCTGTGGTGCGGCACCGCCGCCGTCGGGGCCGCCGCCCGCGTCGACCGTGAATCCGCCATCGCCAGCCGCCGCGCCGCCGCCCAGGCCGCCGCGCAGGCGCGCGACCGGGAACGCTCGCGCTTCGCCGCGCTCATCCACGACGCCGTGCTCTCGACGCTGCTGGAGGCCTCGCGGGCCGGCGCCGAATCCGCTGTGGTGCGGCGACAGGCCGAACGCACCCTCGAACAGCTCGACGAATACCGTGGCGCGGAACGCGATCCGGACCTCCTCGACGCCCGTTCCGCGCTGCTGTTCCTGCGCGCCGCAGTGCAGGAGATCAATCCGAGCATCCGTTTCGCCACCCGCACCTGGCCCGGCTTCGACGACCTGCGCATGCCGGTGCACTCGGCCAGCACTATCGCCGCCGCGCTCACCGAGGCCGTCAAGAACAGCCTGCGCCATGCCGCCGTCCCTGGTCGCGAGGTGCGGCGCACGGTGACCGCCACCGTCAGCGCGGGCAGCATCCGGATCGTGTTCGGCGACAATGGGGCCGGATTCGATCTGGCCGCGGTCTCCGCCGATCGGCTCGGCATCTCCATGAGCATCCTGGGCCGCATGCGCCAGCTGGCGGGCGGCTCGGCGTTCGTGGAATCCCAGCCCGGTGAGGGCACCACCGTGACATTGGTGTGGGGTGGCGATGGCTCCCGCTGACGGCATCGATCTGGATCCCCGCTTCGGGCTGCGCGATCTGCTCGGGCTGCGGGGTAGTACCGCGTGGTGGTTCCTGCTCATCCTGGAAGCCGTCATCACGCTGTACATGGCCCGCAATTTCGGGCAGGCCCCGCTGTGGGCGGCGCTGGCCGCGCTGGTCCTGATGCTCAGTGCGGGCGCGCTGGTCACCGCGATCCCGGTCGACCCGCTGCCGATTCCGGTCGCCCTGTACGGGGCCGCGGCGCCGCCGATCGCGACCGCGCTGACCGTCATGACCCCGGTGCGGGATCTGCCGCACGAGTCGGTGTGGTCGGCGTTCGCCTCGTCCTATGTGCTCGGAGTCCTGGTGCTGCGCGGCCGGATTCGCACCGCGTGGGCGGGTGTCATCGCCGTGGCCGCGGTCCTGGTCACCCTCGGCCTGGGCGGTTCGCACCTGGACCCCGGCACCCTGATCGGTTCGATGGTCCCGGTCGGCACCATCACCGCGATCTCGGTCTTCACCGCCGTCATGCGCCCGATGCAGCGCTCCCTGCGCATCCTGCGCGAGGACGCCCTCATGCGCGCCACCGCCGAGGCCACCATGGCCGCCGCCGACAGCGAACGCACCCGCCAGCTGGCCCGTCTGGACCGCGTGGCCCGCCCGATCCTCGAGCGCATCGCCGACGGCGCCCAACTCACGGCCGCCGAACGCGAGGAATGCCGCCTGCTCGAAGCCGAACTTCGTGACGGTCTCCGCGCCCCGCAACTGGTCACCGATGAACTCAGCGGCGCCGCCCGCGGTGCCCGCGGCCGCGGCGTCGAAGTGATCCTCCTCGACGACGGCGGCTTCGCCGGAGTCCCCGAATGGGTCCGCCGCCGCGTCATCGACGCCGCCACCAAGGAATTGGACGCGACCAACGCCGGCCGAGTCACCATCCGAGTCCTCCCCTTGGGCCGCCCGGTCCTGGCCACGGTCCTCGCCACCGCCCCCACCCAGGACCGCCGCACCGAAATCGACCAGGACGGCCGAGTCACCACCATGACCGACTAGTCCGGGCCGCGCCGCCGACTGTCGACATTCCCGGTCAAGGTCGCCAGCAGCCCCGGCAGCTCCGCCACGGTCCGCTCCGGCAACCCGGCTACCGTCTCCTCGGCCAGATCCCGCCACACCCGCTTCACCTCCTGAGCCAGCTCCCGCCCACTCTCGGTGAGCTCGACAACACTGGCCCGCTTGTCATTCGGCGCCGGCGCCCGCCGAACATGTCCGGACGCTTCGAGCTTCTTCGTCATCAACGTGACACTGGGCGGCTCGCACCCGAGCGCTCCGCTCAACTGCGCCTGAATCATCGGCCCACTCCGAGCGAGCTCCAGCAGCAACGCCTCCTGCCCGGTATGCAGCCCCAGCGGAGCCAACAGCGTTGCGGCCCTTGCCCGGTGGCGCAGGGTCAGCAGGCGAATGGCCTGGTTGATGGCATCGGCTTGCTCGAAGTCCACGGGTCTCCTTGACAGGATAGTTATCCACATAACATTATGCGAATAACTAATTCTAACAATCCTGGAGTCGCCATGCTCGTGAAGGTCGCCGTCATCTACTACAGCGCGACAGGAACCGTGCACGCTCTCGCGCAAGCCGTCGCCGCGGGAGCCGCGGCGAGCGGAGCCGAGGTGCGACTGCGCCGCGTCGCCGAACTCGCCCCCGACCGCGCGATCGATCAGAACCCGCTGTGGCGCAAGCACGCCGATGCGACGCGAACGGTCCCGGAGGCCTCGCTCGAGGATCTGGCGTTCCTGGTGGGCCGGGAATGAACGCCCTCGCCGGCACGAGTGCCGAGACTGATAGGGATGGAACGCATTCCGGGCGGACGCGGCTGATCCTGGCGCTGGTCTGCGCGTGTCAGTTCATGGTCATCCTGGACTCGTCCATCGTGAATGTCGCGCTGCCGTCGGTGCAGCGGGACCTGGGCTTCAGTGCCACGGGCGTGGCGTGGGTGGTCAATGGCTATCTGCTCGCCTTCGCCGGGTTCATGCTGCTGGGCGGTCGTGCGGCGGATTTGTTCGGGCAGCGGCGGATGCTGATCATCGGGCTGACGGTGTTCTCCGCGGCGAGTCTGATCGGCGGTCTCGCGGCCACTGCGGAGCTGCTGGTGGCGGCTCGGTTCGCGCAGGGGGTCGGGGCCGCGCTGCTGGCGCCCGCGACGCTGGCGGTGATCAATACCGAATTCAGCGAGACCCGCACGCGGGCACGGGCATTCGGGGCGTGGTCGGCGGCGGGTGGGATCGGTGGAATGGCCGGTGCGCTGGCGGGCGGAGCCATCACCACCGGTCTGTCGTGGCGGTGGGTCTTCCTCATCAATGTGCCGATCGGTGCCGCTTTGATCGGCCTTGCCCTGCTGTCGCTGACCGGTAGGCGTGGCGCGCACCGTGAATCACTGGACCTCGTCGGCGCGGTCACCGGCACCACCGGCCTCGCCGCCCTGATCTTCGGTGTCATGAGCAGCGCCGATCACGGCTGGCTGTCGGGTGTGGTCGCCGGGCCGATCGGCCTGGGTGTGCTGTTGCTGGTCGTCTTCGTCGCGGTGGAGGCGCGGTTCGCCGCCCGGCCGCTGGTGCCGCTGCGGCTGTTCCGGCTTCGGCCGGTGGCCGTCGGCAACACCTTGCTGCTGTTGTTCGGCGCGATCAGCATCGCCATGTGGTACTTCACCTCGCTGCTCCTCCAGAATGTGCTGGGCTACAGTGCATTACGGACCGGGCTCGGGCAGACTCCCGCCGCGGTGACGTTCCTGGTGTTCGCGCGCGTGTCCGCCACCCTGCTCCCGCGAACCGGCGCCCGCCCGCAGATCCTGGCCGGAAGCGCCTGCCTCCTCGCCGGATTCGCCTGGCTGACCCGCGTCGGTGTCGACAGCGGCTATCTCCTCGGCGTCCTCGGCCCGACGTTGCTCATCGCCGTCGGCATCGGCCTGACGTTCCCGACTCTGATGGCCGTGGCCACCTCGGACGCGCCGGACGGTGATGCGGGGATCGTCGGCGGGCTGGCGGGCACCGCCAATCAGGTCGGCGGGTCGGTCGGTTTGGCGGCCTTCGCGACGATCGTGGGCTCAGCCGCGGCGTACGACCGGGTGTTCGTCGTAGCCGCCGGAATCGCGGTGGTGATCGCGGTGATCGCCGCCGCACTCATGACAGCAACTGAATCGGAAAGGGTTTCCTGAATGTCCCCGCGAACGGTGGAGCTGACCATCGTGTCGAGCCCCGACACGCTGGCGACCCTCCAGGCCGGCGGCAAATACGTGCAGTTCACCCCGGTGACGCTGGGCGGCAGACAGGCCGTCGAGTACCGCGCGGCCCAGGACACCCACCATCTGGGCTGTTATGTCACCACCTTCACCGGCGACGGCAGCGTCGCCTTCGTCGCCAAGACCCTGCGGGTGCAGCAGGACGGCTTCGACTCGTGCGCCGACGCGCGCACGTTCGGCACGGCGCTGGCGAGCCAGTTGCCCTGATCGGATCAGGACTCGTCCCAGCGGCCGCCCTTCCTCATCTGATCGCGGAGGGCGGATTGGACGGTGGAGGACAGCCAGGAGTTGAGGGATACGCCGCTCTGGGCGGCGGCTTCCTCGGCCCGGGATTTGATCTGTTCGACCAGGCGGAGGGTGACGCGGCTGATGTCGCCGGTGACCTCCTCGAAGGTGGGGTGCTCGTCGGTGGCTGCGGTCTTGCGCACATCGACGTGGGCGTCGGTACCGTCGACGGAGACGTGGACGGTCCGATCGGGGAGGGTGGCGCTCACCTCGGCGGCCAGCTCCGAGAGAGCGGACAGCAGGATCAGGCGGGCGGAGTTCTCGGTGGCGGCGGCCAGGGCGGCTGCGGTGGCCTGGGTTTTCTCGTCGCCGAGGGCCGCGGCGGCGACGAGATTCTCGCGGAGTTGGGCGGTGTACTTGTTCAGATCCATGACACCAGTGTGACGTCATGGATGGTGTCATTCAAGGAAACTTCTGACGCCAGAAACGGGCGCTCGAGTCGAATCGCCAACCTGCCGGGCGCGGTTCGGGTATAACGATGCAAAACCCGTTCCAGCGACGCTGTAGCCTTCTGACTATGACGAACGGTGAATCGACGCGAACCGAGCTGCGCGCGTCCGGCACAGTAGGTGTCGCGATGGTGACCCCCTTTACCGCCGAAGGCAAGCTCGACGTCGATGCCGGTGTCGCGCTGGCCGCCCGTCTGATCGACGGCGGCGTCGATCTGCTCGCGATCTCCGGAACCACCGGCGAGTCGCCCACCACCACCGAGTCCGAGAAGTTCGATCTGCTGCGCGCCGTCGTGGACGCCGTCGGTGATCGCGCCACCGTCATCGCGGGCGCCGGCACCTACGACACCGCGCACAGCATCGAGCTCGCCCGCAACGCTCAGCGTGCGGGCGCTCACGGTTTGCTGGTCGTCACCCCGTACTACTCGCGTCCCAGCCAGGACGGGCTGTTCGCGCACTTCTCCGCCGTCGCGGACGCGACCGATCTGCCGGTCACGCTCTACGACATTCCGCCGCGCTCGGTGGTCCCCATCGCGACCGACACCATTCGCCGTCTCGCCGAGCACCCGAACATCGTCGCCGTCAAGGACGCCAAGGGCGACCTGGGCGCGGGCGCGGAGCTGATCGCCGAGACCGGGCTGGCCTTCTACTCCGGCGACGACGTGCTCAACCTGCCGTGGCTCTCGATCGGCGCGACCGGATTCATCAGTGTCATCGGTCATCTCGTGCCGGACCGCCTGCGCGCCCTGATCGACGCCTACCAGGCCGGGGACATCGTCCGGGCCCGCGAGATCAATGTCAGCATGGCCCCGCTGAACCGCGCCATGTCGCGCCTCGGCGGTGTCGCCATGACGAAGGGCGCGCTGCGCCTGCTCGGAATCGAGACCGGAGAACCACGCTTGCCACAACTCATGCCGAACGGCGATCAGCTCGACGAGCTCGCCGTGGACCTTCGTGCCGCGGGGGTGATTGCGTGACCAGCCCCGCTCGCCGCCCCCGTCGTAGTGCCAGCCGCGCCGCCGGCGCCCCGGCCCCCGCTCCCGCTGAGAAGCCGGCCGCCGCTGAGAAGCCCGCTGCCGTAGAGAAGCCCGCTGCCGCGCCCGAAACCGTGAGTTCGGCTGCCGCGCAGCCGGAACCGGCGCAGGCCGCCCCGGCTCGCGCGGCAGCCGAGCCCGCCCGCGAGCGCCCGGCCCGCGGCCGTTCCTCGGACCGCGCCAAGGCCGCCCAGTCCAGACCGGCCGATGAGGCCCCCCGTTCCCGTCAGGACGATTCCCGCAACCGTGGCGACCGCAACCGCCGCGGCGGCGGTGGCCGTTCCCGGCAGGGTGGCCGCGATCAGGCTCCGGCCCCGCGCGATCCGCACGCCATGGGCACCCCGCCGAAGGCCCCCAAGGGCGGCCTGCGGGTGTTCGCGCTCGGCGGCATCGGCGAGATCGGCCGCAACATGACCGTTTTCGAGTACGACGGCAAGCTGCTGATCGTCGACTGCGGTGTGTTGTTCCCCGAGGACCAGCAGCCCGGCGTCGACCTGATCCTGCCCGACTTCGGTCCCATCGAGGACCGCATGGACGACATCGCCGCGGTGATCCTGACCCACGGTCACGAGGACCACATCGGCGCGGTGCCGTTCCTGCTGCGCTTGCGCCGCGATATCCCGGTGATCGGCGCGAAGTTCACCCTCGCGCTGGTGGCGGCCAAGTGCCGCGAACATCGCTTGCAGCCCAACCTGATCGAGGTCACCGAGGGCGAGCGCACCCAGCACGACGCGTTCGACTGCGAGTACTTCGCGGTCAACCACTCGATCCCGGACGCCATCGCGGTCGCGATCCGCACCCCCGCGGGCATCGCGCTGCACACCGGCGACATCAAGCTGGATCAGCTGCCGCTCGACGGCCGCCTCACCGACCTGGCTGGTTTCTCCCGTCTGGGCGACGAGGGCGTGGACCTGTTCCTGGTCGACTCCACCAATGCCGAGGTGCCGGGCTTCGTGACGCCCGAGCGCGAGATCGGCCCGGTGCTCGACAGCGTGATCGGCAAGGCCAAGGGCCGGGTCATCGTGGCCTCCTTCGCTTCTCACGTGCACCGCATCCAGCAGGTGGTGGACGTGGCGCAGCGCTACGACCGCCGGGTCTGCTTCGTGGGCCGGTCCATGGTCCGCAATATGCAGATCGCGCAGGATCTGGGCTACCTGGAGATCCCGGACAACCTGGTGGTGGATCTGGATCAGGCCGCCAACCTGCCGGTGCACAAGCTGGTGCTGATCTCGACCGGTTCGCAGGGTGAGCCGCTGTCGGCGCTGTCGCGCATGGCGCGCGGCGACCACCGTCAGATCAACATCCGCCCCGACGATCTGGTGGTGCTGGCCTCCTCGCTGATCCCGGGCAACGAGAACGCGGTGTTCACGGTGGTGAACGGCCTGGCCCGCCTGGGCGCGACGGTCGTCACCCAGCAGAACGCGAAAGTCCATGTCTCCGGCCATGCTTCGGCGGGCGAGCTGCTGTACCTGTACAACGCGGTCCGTCCGACCAACGCCATGCCCGTGCACGGCGAGTGGCGGCACCTGCGCGCCAACGGCGCCCTCGCGGTGGCGACCGGCGTCCCCGAGGAGCGGGTCATCCTGGCCGAGAACGGCGTCGTGGTCGACCTGGTCGACGGCATCGCCACCATCTCCGGTCGCGTCCCGGTCGGCCAGGTCTACGTCGACGGCCTCTCGGTCGGCGATGTCGGCGAGTCCACCCTCTCGGACCGCCTGGTCCTGGGTGAGGGCGGCTTCATCTCCATCAATGTCGCCGTCGACTCCGCCACCGGCAAGGCCGTCAGCACCCCCGAGGTCAGCGGCCGCGGCTTCTCCGACGACCCCGAGGCCCTCTCCGGCGCTCAGGAACTCGTCGAGAGCGAACTGCACCGCCTGGCCGTCGAGGGTGTCACCGACACCCACCGCATCGCCCAGTCCGTCCGCCGCGTCGTCGGCCGCTGGGTCGCCGAGAAGTACCGCCGCCGCCCCATGATCGTCCCCACGGTCATCGGCGTCTAGGCCGGAACCGCAAGGGCCGCAACGCGACAGCGCCCCGGAGCCGTGAGGCTGCGGGGCGCTGTTCTGTGCGCGCTACTTGTCCTGGCAGGCTGCGGAATCGAGCTTGGCGGCCTTGACGATGCTGCAGGCGTAGTTGTGGTCGATCTTCCAGTCGGTGCCGTCGGCGACGAAGGAGACGGTCGCGTTCTGGACCGGCTTGCCGTCGATGGTCACGTCGGCGTCGGCCTTGAGCTTACCCTCGGCGGGGTCGCCCACGTTGGTGATCTTGATCTTGACGTTGTTGGCCTTGGCGGCATCGACCAGCTTCTGGGCGAGCTGCGGGTCCAGCCCGGCGTTCTCGATCCAGTCGGTCTTGGTCTTGGAGTCGATCGACGGGTCGAACGCCTTGGTGACCTTGTCGTTCAGGTCCGCGACCGAGGGCTTGGGCAGGTCGGCGACCGTGGTGGGGGCCGGGGCCGCGCCGGTGACCTTGGCGTCGCCGCCGTCGGTGCTGCCGTCGAACTTGCCGGCGGGGGCGGCCGAGGTGGTGGCGGCGGCCTTGGTGGTGTCATCGGACTTGCTGCAGGCCACCAGGCCGAAGGCCGAGGTGGCCAGCATCAGCGCGGCGGTCGCGCGGAAAACGGTGTGCTTCAACGAAATTCTCCCCGTGATTTCAGAGCTGGTAACCGGTGGTGCAGTTCCAGTGAATGATGGTGGCGCCGGCGGAGTTCCGGTTGAGCGCCTGGTTCTTGGCGGCGATCCGCGAGGACGCGGCGCCGAAGGTGTAGTAGCCGTCGCGCGAGGAGTAGGCGACCGCACCGCAGCCGTTCGAGAAGCGCGCGACGATCTTGCAGTCGTTGTAGGTGCACGAGCTCATGGCGGCGTTCTGCGCGGCAGGGCTGTCGGAATAGTCGTAGGAGTAGCCGATACGACCGGTCGACACCGACAGCGCGATGGCGCCGTAGTTGTAGTCCTGGTAGGCATTGGCCGGAGCAGCCGTCCCAGCGAGCAGGGAACCGGCGGCCGCGACCATCACGGCTGCGCCGCTGACGATCTTCTTCAAGGTGTTGCCCTTCTTGTGCTTTCGGGTCCACGACCCTATGGACCGAGGGATCAAGTTACCGATCCGGAAGTGTTGACGCCAACCGGCATCTGTGGTTTGTGCGGCGGCAGTGCGTTGCGGGCCGCCTCCGGCTGTGTTGTGACATCCGGTGCCAGATCATGATCAGCGGCGGTCCTTATGGGAGACCGTGTGGTTTCCTTAACGCCCCGGTGCGAAGCCGGACAACCCGGACTAAGGTCCCCCTTATGAATATGGCCCAACGTGAGCGCCAGGCCCTGGTTCAGGCGATGGCCGAAGCCGGCCCCGACGCGCCGACCCTGTGCGGGGAGTGGACGGCCCGGGATCTGGCCGCGCACTTGGTCGTTCGCGAGCGTCGCCCGGACGCCGCCCCCGGCATCCTGCTCAAGCCGTTCGCCCCGTATCTGGACAGCGTGCAGCGCAAGGTCACGGAGCGCCCGTTCGCGCAGCTGCTCGACGAGGTGCGCTCCGGCCCGCCGTTCTACCTGCGCCCGGTCGACGCCCTGATGAACACCACCGAGATGTTCGTCCACCACGAGGATGTCCGCCGCGCCGCCCCCGGCTGGGAGCCCCGCGCCCTGTCCGCCGCCGACGAGGACCGGCTGTGGAAGGTGCTGACGGGCTTGGCCCGCATGGCCTATCGCAAGTCGCCGATCACCATCGCGCTGGCCACGCCGGACGGCCGCCGCACGGTGGCGCGGCAGGCCGGGGATCGCACGGTCGTGCTGGCCGGTCCGCCCTCGGAGCTGCTGCTGCACGCTTTCGGCCGCAACGCGGTCCGTCTGGAGGCGACCGGCGCGCCGGAGGATGTCGAGTTGGTGCACGCGCTCGATCGCAGCGTCTGATCTGCCCGGAGGGGTGCGCGGCAACCCTGCTGACCCGGTCGTTTCCGGCCTGATCGCGGCGTCGACGGCGGTTTTTCGTTGTGATCGCCACAGTTTCTGATTCGGGTGGGCCGGGTGTTGCGGATGGTCCGGGTGGTGCTGTTGCGGCTAGCCTGGGACGCATGGCAGGTAAGGCCCGCACCGGAACGTCACGTACGCGAGCGGGGGCCACGCGGGGGCAGACTCCCGCGCAGTCCCGCGCGCGCACCCAACGCACCCCGGCCAAGGGCCGCGGCACGGCGGCGCGCAAGGCTCCGGCCCGGCGGCCGGCGCCTCGGCGGGCGCAGTCCAATACGGCCCCGCTCGCGGTCGTCCGGCGTGGTGTGACCAGCGGCTGGAACATGATGGCGCGGGGCCTGGGCGCGACGACGCGGGCGGTCAGCCGGGCGGGGGAGATCGAGCACGGCCACCGGCGTGACGGGATCGCACTCGGCCTGGTGGCTTTCGCCTTCCTGATCGTGGCGGCGGTGTGGTTGTCGGCGGGCGGCCCGGTCGGGCACTGGGTCGATGCCGCGGTGCGGGCGGTGTCCGGATCGGCTTCTGCGGCACTGCCGTTCGTGCTGGTGGCGATCGCGGTGATTCTGATGCGCACCGAGCCGCAGCCGGAGATCCGGCCGCGGCTGGTGCTGGGCGGCCTGATGGCGGGTCTGCCGATCCTGGGCTTGTGGCATCTGGCCGCGGGTTCCCCGTCGGACGCGCACGGTCGCGCGCACGCCGCCGGTTTCGTCGGTTACGTGGTGGGCGGCCCGCTCTCGGAGGGCCTGTCCGCGTTCCTGGCGGTCCCGCTGCTCATGTTGGCCATCGGTTTCGGCCTGCTGCTGTTGACCGGCACCCAGGTCCGGGATGTGCCCGAACGCCTGCGGGAGATCTTCGGCACCAGCGCGGGCGGCGACGAATACGACCGCTACTCCGACGACCCCTACGATCCGTCCAACTACGACGCGGATGGTTTCCCGCTGCACGCTCCCGAGGTGCGCAAGCGTCGCGGCCGCACCCCGTCGGAGAACTATCCGGCCGACGAGTTCGGCGGTTCGGACGCGGTCACCGAGATCCTCGGCGAGCCGCCGTTGCAGGACGCGAAGGAGATCGTCCAGCCGGAGGAGAAGCCCAAGCCCGCCCCGGCGAAGGCCAAGCCCCCCAAACCCGCTCCCGCGGTGGTCGACCAGACCCCGCCTCCGCCGGAGCAGTTGGAGTTCGTCACCGACCGCGAGGTGGACGGCGATTACACGCTGCCGTCGCTGAACCTGCTGACCGACGGCGATCCGCCGAAGCAGCGCAGCGCGGCAAACGAATCCATGATCGAGGCCATCACCGAGGTGCTGGTCCAGTTCAAGATCGACGCCGCGGTCACCGGTTTCGTGCGCGGCCCGACGGTCACCCGCTACGAGGTGGAGCTGGGCCCGGGCGTGAAGGTCGAGAAGATCACCGCGCTGGCCCGCAACCTGGCCTACGCGGTGGCCACCGAGAACGTGCGCCTGCTGGCCCCGATCCCGGGCAAGTCGGCCGTCGGTATCGAGGTCCCCAACGCCGACCGCGAATTGGTGCGCCTGGCCGATGTATTGAAGGCTTCCAGCACCCGCAACGACCATCACCCGCTGGTGATCGGCTTGGGCAAGAACATCGAAGGCGAGTTCGTCACCGCGAATCTGGCCAAGATGCCGCACTTGCTGGTAGCCGGTTCCACCGGTTCCGGTAAGTCCAGTTTCGTCAACTCGATGCTGGTCTCGCTGCTGTGCCGCGCCACCCCCGAGGAGGTGCGCATGATCCTCATCGACCCGAAGATGGTGGAACTGACGCCCTACGAGGGCATTCCGCACCTGATCACCCCCATCATCACCCAGCCCAAGAAGGCCGCCGCCGCGCTGGCCTGGCTGGTGGAGGAGATGGAGCAGCGTTATCAGGACATGCAGGCCAGCAAGGTCCGCCACGTCGACGACTTCAACCGCAAGGTGAAGTCGGGTCAGATCACCACTCCGCTGGGCAGCGAAAGGGTGTATCGCCCTTACCCGTACATCCTGGCCATCGTCGACGAGCTCGCCGACCTGATGATGACCGCGCCCCGCGATGTCGAGGACGCCATCGTCCGCATCACCCAGAAGGCCCGTGCCGCGGGCATTCACCTGGTGCTGGCGACCCAGCGGCCGTCGGTGGACGTGGTGACCGGTCTGATCAAGACGAACGTCCCCTCCCGCCTTGCCTTCGCCACGTCCTCGCTGACCGACTCCCGGGTCATCCTCGATCAGCCCGGCGCGGAGAAGCTGATCGGTATGGGTGACGGCCTGTTCCTGCCCATGGGCGCGAGCAAACCGACCCGTCTCCAGGGCGCTTTCATCTCCGACGAGGAGATCGCCGGCGTCGTCGATTTCGCCAAGACCCAGGCAGAGCCCGACTACCAGGAGGGCGTCACCGCAGCCAAGGCGGGCGAGAAGAAGGACGTCGACCCCGATATCGGCGACGACCTCGACCTCCTCCTGCAAGCCATCGAACTGGTGGTCACCTCCCAGTTCGGCTCGACCTCCATGCTCCAGCGCAAGCTCCGCGTCGGCTTCGCCAAGGCGGGCCGCCTCATGGACCTGATGGAAACCAGGGGAGTGGTCGGCCCGTCGGAAGGCTCCAAGGCTCGTGACGTCCTCATCAAGCCGGACGAACTCGACGGCCTGCTCTGGTCGATTCGAGGCGGCGGCGACGAACCGCCCACGGATGGCGCTGAGCCCGAGTAGTTTTGAGCGGTCCGCTCCATATTGAAGCTCCTCCGCGGTGCCCCTAATCTGAATCCTGTGGCACGCGGGGGAGTTTCATGGCGCCGGAGCTGGAATCGGCGGTGGCGCAGGCCGGAACCGCGTTGGATCGCCGGGTTGGGCGTCGGTGTCGCGACCGTCCTGCTGCTGGCGGTGCTGGCCCGCGGAATGCCGGACTACTGGCGCAATTTCGAGTTGAACACCGCGGCCGACCTGATCGGCGCGGTGTTCACCATCTTCCTGCTCACCCCGATCATTCAGCGGGTCGGCGAATCCCGGGTGCGTGAGCATCGCGAGCTCGACTATCGGCGCTTCCTGGACCGCGCCCACCGCAGTGTGAATGCCATCCGGATCGTCGACACCTTCTCGAACATGCTGGTCGAGCCGCATTCCGATCGATTCGGGCAGATCACCCGGGATGCGTTGGCCCGGGGAGTGTCGGTGCGGGTGCTGCTGATCAACCCATCCACGCTCGCGGCCGAGCAGCGCGACCGGGAACTCGGTGCGGCCGAGGACCTGCAGCGGCAGCTGGCGCTGAATCTGATTTCCCTGCGGGCCCTGCAACGCGATATCGGCGAGCTCGAACGCGCGCACCCGGGCCACGGTCCCGGCGCGGATTTCCAGGTCCGGCTCTACTCGTCGGGTCCCGACGTCACCATGTATCGCTCCGACGACAGGTGCCTCATCTCGTTCTATACGATCGACGGCCTCTCCGGTGATTCGCGCCAGCTCGAGGTGTCGGTGCATTCGCCGCTCGGCAAATTCGTCAACGATCGATTCCACGCGGTCTGGAGCCGGTCCGTTCCGCTGGAGTACCTGATCGACGTGACCCTGTCCGACGGCACCGGTGACCGGCGCAGGTCGCTGGTGAAATCGATTGTGGTGGACGATATTCGGTATCTGCAGGGTGCTCGCACGGACAGTTTCCTGAGCCGGGTGGGGACCGATCCGATCCGGGCGCGGCTCGACGACGGCACCGATCATGAGCTGTTCCGGGTGGTGGACGCGGCGCTGATCGCTCGGCTCACCGCGGTGGCGGGCCGGATCTTCCGCGACTCGTCCGATGGCGATTTCCTCTGTATGCGGCCGGCGGCATTGCCCGGGCAACCTCCCCGCGCCGACGAGGCGGCCGAGGATCGCTAGGATCGTTGCTCGGTCGCTCGACGTCCGTCGGGCCGTGCTGGAGGCATCGGATGTCGCTGGGCACCACGGGGTATGGGTTTCGCGCGATCGGCGCTCGGGAGTTGCCGATGATTGCGGCCCGCGCCGGGCTCGACGCCGAGCAGGCGCGGGAGCTGGCCGCGGTGGCCGAGGTGCTGCCGTTCCGGACGAACCGCTATGTCCTGGACGAACTCATCGACTGGACACGCGCGCCCGACGACCCGATCTTCCGGCTGACCATGCCGCATCCGGGGATGCTCGCCGATGACGACCGAGCGGAGATCGCGACCCTGCTCGCGCACGACGCCTCCGCCGCCGACCTCCGCCACACCGCCGCCCGCATCCGTAAGGCCATGAACCCGCATCCGGAGGGCCAGCGCACCCTCAATCGACCCGCAGCAGAGGGGGAGTCCTTCGATGGGTTGCAGCACAAATACCGCAACACGGTGCTGTACTTCCCGCGCAACGGTCAAACCTGTCACGCCTACTGCGCGTACTGCTTCCGCTGGGCGCAGTTCGTCGGCGAGCCGGACCTGCGCATGGCCGCCGCGGGTCCCGAGGTGCTGATCCGCTACCTGGACCGCCATCCCGAGGTCAGCGATGTCCTGGTCACCGGCGGCGACCCGATGATCATGAGCGCGGACGTACTATCCCGGCACCTCGAGCCGCTGCTGGACCCGCGCCTGGAACAGATCACCTCGATCCGCATCGGCACCAAAGCCCTGGCCTTCTGGCCACACCGCTTCGTCACCGACCCCGACGCCGATCAACTCCTGAAGCTCCTGACCCGAATCACCGAGTCCGGACGCCACCTGGCGATCATGGCCCACGTCTCGCACTCCCGCGAACTGGACACCGACGTGGTCCGCCACGCGATCCGCCGATTACAGGCCACCGGCGCCGTGATCCGCTGCCAATCCCCGATCGTCCGCACCGTCAACGACACCGCCGACGACTGGATCACCCTGTGGCGCAACGAGGTCCGACTGGGCATGATCCCGTACTACATGTTCGTAGAACGCGACACCGGCCCCCGCGACCACTTCGCGGTCCCCCTGTCCGCCGCAACCGCCATCTTCACCGCCGCCTACCGCGCAGTCCCCGGCCTGGCCCGCACAGTCCGCGGCCCAGTCATGTCGGCCACCCCAGGCAAAGTCGTCATCGACGGCATCACCACGATCGCCGACCGCCAAGTCTTCGCCCTACGCCTCCTCCAAGCCCGCGACGAATCGCTCGTTGGCACACCGTTCTTCGCGAACCACAGCGCCACGGCCCGCTGGCTCGACGACCTCACCCCCGCCTTCGCCCCCCGATTCCCCTACGAGCAACCGTGAATATCGAACCTCCCCGCCGCAACGGCCCCGATAAACGCATCCCACTGCCCCGCAGTGAAAACATGCGCCGCCCCACCAGGATCCTTGGAATCACGAACCCCGATCCGGCCGCCAGCCAGGAACGCGGCCTCGACGCACTCCTTGCCGCCGCCACTCTTGCTGCTCTTGAACCAGAGTGCTTCGCGTAGTTCGTCGTTCACTGAAACTCCCTTGCTGCTTCGCGCACCAGTTGCCTGCTGCTCGTTTCGTCCAGCGCTACCCGCTGGAGAGTCTTGAAGGCGAATGCGTAGCTGTCGACGATGTCCGACTTCTCCGTGTACATGTCGGTCGAGAACCCCTCTCCGTACACCGTCGGCGGCTCGGCCGGGTCGCCGCGGTTGTCGAGCTGCGCCTCGAGGATCACGAATGGGCCGGTCTGACGCCCAGTCGGCATTCCGGCTGAGAACGGGAGGACCCGGAGCGAAACATTCGGCCGGGTGCCGGCTGTGGCGAGGTACTCGAGCTGGTTGGCCATAACTTTCGGCCCTCCGATGACTCTGCGCAACACAGTTTCGCCGAGGATGACGGTGAACTGAACCGGGTTGACGTCGCGGGTGATCGCGCGTTGCCGCCGGGCCTTCAACTCGAGTCTGCCCGCGAGCTTGTCCTCATCGTCGTCGGGGTAGGCGTCGCTGGTCAGGACCCGCGCGTAGGGGCGCGTCTGGAGCAGGCCCGGTACCAGATCCGGCTGGAACGACGTCAGGATCCGGGCGTTGTACTCCATGTCGACGTACAGCCGAAAGTCTTCGGGGATAACCGAACCGAACTCGTGGTACCAGCTCTTGACGGCCGCCTGCTGAGCCATGGCCCGCAGGGTGATCGCCCACTGGTCATCGACCTCGTACAGACTGATCAGCTTGTCCAGATCGTGAATCCGGATCTTGGCTGTCTCCCCGACCTCGATCCGCTGGAGCGTGCTGGTGCCCCACTCCATCACCTTCGCAGCCTGACTCAGCGTCAGCTTCGCCGCGTCCCGCGCTTCGCGCAGGTACCGCCCCAACTGGCGGCGCGTGAGGGTACTCGTGTTCTCGGCCATGGGTTTTCCCGTTCTGATGCCGTCGCAGTTTCCAGAGTTCACGGGCCTCGATTTCAGGATCGGGAAAATCGTCCCACCGACTTCGGGAACGGCGCTGGGGAAACGGGAAACTCGATCTGGTTTTTCAGTTTTCAGTTTTCACCCCACCGGAACGCGCGTGAACTGGGTGGACCACGACCAGCAGCCGAGAGGACGTCAGATGGCCACCCACCCCACCGAACTCTGGGTCCACGACAGCTGCGCCGACCCTCGCATCTGGCCGATCACCCGCCAACGCGCCGAAGGGATTCTGACAATCCACGCCACCTGCGACCCGCCATGCCCGCGCGCGGAAAGCGCCCGCAGCTATCTCGAAGGAGGCCAGGCCCAATGCCCGCGCACGTGACAGGCGAGACCCCACTCGACCGTCAGCTCTGGCTGTACCGGGAACTCTACGGCCTCCCCTGCCGAATCTCCGGCTCCCGAATCACCCTGTCCACCACCGACGTCACCGCGATCAGCGCCCCACCCGCCCTAGCCGCCGCGATCGACGACGAACTGTTCTGGACCAAACAGACCACCCCCATCCTCGACGAGCACCCCGCCACCGGCCCCCTGATCCTCCTGGCCGCCCCCACCCAACTCGACATCACCCTCCCCACCAACGATTTCCGCACCCGCGCCCACTGCGAATTCCTCCCGCCAGGCAGGCACCTCACCCTCCCCGCCCCACGCGGTCCCGGCCACCCCTCATCGACCTGGTTCAGATACCCCCAATGGGAGACCCTCCAGCCCCTCGCCACAGTCCTCCGAGCCCTCCGAATCGCCCTCCGCGAAACTCCCCGCACCTACCCGTCCTGAACTCGGGAGGACCCGTGCTCATCGAAATCGCGACCACCGCAGTCGTATTCATCTTCTTCACCGGCTACGTCGCCCGCTCGATCGGCAGTAGCCTCTCTCGCCGGCGCCTTTCGAACCCCCACTCGGTTGCCGCAATCCGAGCTCGCCTCGAGGGCGAGAAGCGTATCGTCGCCGCCTCGAAACGTGAAGCAGTTCGCCTTTCGACCGAACTAGCGTCTGCCGGCCGCGACGCGAACGAGCGCTTCACCTTGGCGCAGGTCTAAAGCACTCCGGTAGTGCTTGCCAGTTCCAGGCGAACGAATCAGGCCCGGAGTACAGCTCGATACGTGACCGATTGCGCTACGTGTCAGCCGCAGCCTTCTCCACGGTGAAGTCACGTACCAGCAGGAAAAACGGTATGGCTGTGGCGATTCCGACCGTGAAGGTCAGCACGAACGAGGCGGCCCACCACCGCGTGATGCCGAGTCGCCGAGCCTCGGCGAAGGCCCAGAGGTGGAAGCCCAGGACGACGAAGATGAGGTCGATCATCGCGAATCGGCCGGGGACGGTCTTGTAGATGTCGCCGACGAAGAAGTCGAGCGCCGACTTCGGTCCGTTGCGCCGCACGTAGGGCAGGGCGATCGAGTTCTGCGTGATGAACGCGGCGATGAGCGTGGCGATCAGGGTGGGTCGACGCCACGATTGGTCTGCGACGTTGCAGGACATGGCCACTCCTTCGATATGTGTATACCGCTCGGTGTATGTAACTGAGAGTAACAGTATTAGAAGGGTTGTGGAGCCGGTAGATGCGGTTGCCGCGTCGGCTCAGTCCTGGGTGCCTGTTGGCGTGATCGCGGCATTGACGATTATCTCGAGCTTGGCGCCGATGCGGTCGAGCGCCCTCGTGCTGCGCTCGGCGCGGCACATGGCGACGCTTCCTTCGATGGCGGCGATGATCAGCGTGGCGGTGTGCTCGGCATCGTCCGGATCGGCTCCATGCTCGCGCAGCGCCGCCGACAGCAGGTCGGTCCATTGGGTGAAGGCGGCGGCTGCTGCCGCGTGGGGTGCTCGCTCTGCCTCGGGAAGGTCTTCGACCGAGACGGCCAGGACCGGGCACCCGGCCTGGAAGTCGGTGTCCACCACTATCTTTCGCCACATGCCGAGGAATGCGTGCAACGCCTCGATCGGGCCGTTCTCGAGTTCGCGAACCAACACCGCCGCGGTGAGGTCACCCGCGAACGTGACGGCCTCGGTCGCCAGCTGCGTCTTACCGCCGGGGAAGTAGTGGTACGTCGACCCCAATGGCGCGTGAGCATGCTTGGCCAGCTCCCGAACGCTGGTGGCGTTGAGGCCGCGTCGCCGGATCATGTCGGCCGCGCCGCTCACCAGCTTCTGGCGCGAGTCCTGCGATTCCGCCACCATTACCTCCTTGTCTATAACAGTCGTCATATAGTAGCGTCCGTTGATTATAACGAGCGTTATAACTCGGTCTTCCGCGATCTGAAGGAGCATCCCGATGCCGATGATTCACCTGACCGTGCCCGCCGGAGTCCTGACCGGACAGGCCCGCGCCGAGCTGCTGAAGTCGCTGCCGAAGTCCCTGCTGAAGTGGGAATGCGCACCCGACACCGCCTTCTTCCGAGCGCAGGCGTGGGGCCGCGTCGAGGAGGTCACCGACGGCGGATTCGCCGCGCTGGAAGACGACCTCCCGAGATTCCGGGTGGATGTGACCGTTCCCGAGGGCGGGCTGTCGGACCGCCGCAAGGCCGGCCTCGTCGCCGAAGTCACCGAGCAAATACTCGCGACTGCCGGTCTCGCCGAAGGTGATTCCTGGCGAGTGTGGGTCCTGATCCGCGAACAGCCGGAAGGCACCTGGGGAGCCGCCGGCAACATCGTGAAGTTCAAGGAGCTAGCCGCTCTCGCGCAGGCGCAGCGCGAGAATGCGTGAGCTGCAGCCTATTCGGCGCGGCCGTCAAGGGCCGCAGCCCGGCGCGAGCGAAGTCTCCCTGAGGCTTTCGCCACCCTCGGAACGCCTAATTCGGGGCGTCGATCGCGCGCGTCAGACGTTGCGCCGCTTCACTGTCGTCGTGAACGGACAAGGCCTGGTTGACGATCAGCCAATCCGGGATATCGTCGCCGAGCGAGTACTTCCGAAAACAGTTGTAGATCGCGTAGTAGGCGAACTCGACCGGGTCGGGAAAGGCGAGATCGTCGTCTTGCAGCGCTGCAATGGGTTCGAGGTATCGCCCGCCGGCATCCGCGAGGTCCGCACCGGCCCGAGCGGAGCGCAGGGCTTCCCCCGGAAGCTCGATATCCACCTGGTGCCGCATCCCGACAACCGAGTCCCGGTAGCGAAGCGAGGCGGGTTTCCCACGGACGTAACCGATCCAGGTCGGCAGGGCATCCTCGCACAGCG
Source organism: Nocardia sp. NPDC004340 (assembly GCF_053602575.1). Classification (NCBI taxonomy): domain Bacteria; kingdom Bacillati; phylum Actinomycetota; class Actinomycetes; order Mycobacteriales; family Nocardiaceae; genus Nocardia; species Nocardia sp. NPDC004340. The sequence goes on along the minus strand of NZ_JBSGDW010000016.1, from coordinate 2,162 downwards.
ACAGATGAACCTGCCGTCGGCGATCAGCCCCCAGTTGCGTGAAGAGTTCTTTCGGAGTCATGTGGGATTCAGAGCTCTCCGGTCGGCAGCTGCCCGAGCCTGCCCTAGATGTGTTGGTCTTGCTCACGAGTCGTGGCCAACGCTATCGCTCGGTCGAATGTCTCGGTGAGCGTTGCACGCCGCTGGGTTTTGAACTCGTCGTCGGGCCCGAGTTCATCGATATTCTCGTCCCACACCCGCAGATACCGTTCGCGCCACTCGCCGAGCACCGCCACCGAGGGAAAGCTCGCACCGACTCGGGCGGGTTCGACAATCTGGATCAGAATCTCCAGCCAGGCGGGAACCATGTCCCCACCCCACTCATCGGGTTCCAATGCCGTGTCGTCCGAGGTGTCCTGGAATTGCTCGGCGATGTTGCCGATGATGTGGTCGGTCAGTTCCCCGAGCCCGTCCGCAGCGGTGTCGCTGTCGAAGTTACCCGGACCCCAGACACCCATAACAACCTCTCCGGCCGAACGCTTTTGGCGCGCCCAGCCTATCAACACACTGGGTGCCCCAAAGTGCGGCGCGGTGGGCGGCGAGCCGGGCTGCGGGCCAGAAGCGTCGGCTTCTGCCGATGAGGTCCCGCTATGGCCAGAAGCCGTCGAGCGGACCAGCCAAGCCCGCCGCAAGTACTACGAGGTCGTACGCAAAGACAGCGGCCTCGCCATCCGCGGTTCTTCGCAAAGCTATGAATGGCAACTGGCCAGGTTCATCCAGATCGCCCGCGAGCCAGATGATGTCGAGCGACACGCGCCTGTCCCACCGCCTGCGCCCAACCCCGAACTGCCGCCCCCAGCGCCCGCACCTGCGCCGTCGTAAGGGATAGGTGCCGGTGGGCGTCGGTTCATCAACCGCATATCCCGATCGGCCCCATGCACGGCGTCGCCTGCTGGGAGCCGGTCACCAAGAGGATCCACGACAGTAGGTCGTGGAGCGCCCCTCCCGCATTCACGCCGCCGGATCCCGACTCCGCTGATCCGGAACCGACGAAACCTGTCTGGGCAGTTGCGGGAGTGGCGCCGGCGGTGAGGGCCGCGGCGGCGACCGCTCCGATCATTGCAAGTCGGGCGGTGCGACGCATGGGGAACCTCCGGGTGTATGAACTCGCGACGAGACCCACAGCCCACGCCTCCTTCCGTCTTATTGGGCTCGAAAAGTAACTAAATGCCTACGTCTCGCGTAGACCCCAAACCCGGTGGCAACAGCGGCCGGGGCGGCAGAAGTGAATTAGCTGTGATGGAGTTGAGCGCGTGGCGAAGAACAACGTCGGCCCCGTCGACTACCCGGCCGAACTTCAGTTGACCGTGAACGGGGAACTTGTCACTGACACCGGCGAACTCACTGAGCGCCAATATCTTTGGCTGTTCGCCCAGCGCCCCGCAATGTACATCGGCAAGACTTCGCTGCGCGGCGTAACCAGCTTCCTCGACGGCTATCACTACGCTGCCAGCAGATACGGCGGAGCAGGCCTGAGCGGCTTCAGCGAATGGCTGATGAGCAACCACGCTGTCGGGGCGAACCTCGCGTGGTGGGCTCAAATCGAGCAGATCGCCCTCCCGGACCGTGACTTCCTCACCGACCTGACGCCCGAACAAGAAACGTGCGTCCTCGAGGTCCTGTTCGAGCTACTCGACCGCTTCCTCATCGACCGCGACAACGAAACATCGAGCATTCAATTCAGCCGCATACCGCGCTGACCGAGCCGGTCAGCGCGGAGCCCGGCGGCCGGAACCTGGTGTGGTGCAGAACGTCCGCTACTGCCGATTGCCGCGTCCTCTACGGCTGCTGGCCGCACCGTAGCTTCGAAAGTTATGCCCGGCGCTCACCGCGACAGCGGTAACCACCGTTGCGCCGATCAGACCTGACGGCCCATGCCAGTGCAGCGCAGAGGCCGCCGAACATGATGCCTCCAGCCAGCAAGATTCCCACCCCGACAATGGCGGTAGCGAGCGCAGGAGTGCCGAAGCCGAAGTACACGGCGAACGGACTCGACAGCATTGCGCCGATGAAGCCCCCGATCAAGGCCACGACGAGAACGGGTCGGTCTTTCATGAATCCGACTTTAGCTTCGAGCAGTCATTCACTCCGTCCAAGACACCCAGCATCACAGACATCCGCTT
>NZ_JBSGDW010000015.1:0-103662 GCF_053602575.1 Nocardia sp. NPDC004340 | reverse complement strand
GGTCGTGGTGAGTGCTTCGTGGAGCAGTACCTGGACAAGGCCCGCCATGTCGAGGCCCAGGTCATCGCCGACCAGCACGGCAACGTGGTCGTCGCTGGTACTCGTGACTGCTCGCTGCAGCGCCGCTTCCAGAAGCTCGTCGAAGAGGCCCCGGCCCCGTTCCTGTCGGACGAGGTGCGCGGCAAGATCCACGAGTCCGCCAAGCGGATCTGCAAGGAAGCCGGTTACTACGGCGCCGGCACCGTGGAGTACCTGGTGCAGGGCGAGACCGTGTCCTTCCTCGAGGTGAACACCCGCCTGCAGGTCGAGCACCCGGTCACCGAGGAGACCGCCGGAATCGACCTGGTGCGCCAGCAGTTCCGCATCGCCGAGGGCCACGAGCTGTCCGTCACCGAGGACCCGACCCCGCGCGGCCACTCGTTCGAGTTCCGCATCAACGGTGAGGACGCCGGTCGCGGCTTCCTCCCGGCGCCCGGTCCGGTCGTCGTCTACCGCGAGCCCGCGGGCCCCGGTGTGCGCGTCGACTCCGGTGTGGTCGAGGGTTCGGTCATCGGCGGTCAGTTCGACTCCATGCTGGCCAAGCTGATCGTGACCGGTGAGAACCGTGACCAGGCGCTGCAGCGTGCCGCTCGCGCGCTGGCCGAGTTCCAGATCGAGGGTCTCGCGACCGTCCTCCCGTTCCACCGCCACATCGTCGAGAACCCCGCGTTCATCGGCGACGGCGAGAAGTTCGAGGTCTACACCAAGTGGATCGAGAACGAGTGGGACAACCCGATCGAGCCCTACACGGGTGCTGTCGCCATCGAAGAGGACGAAGAGGCGCCGCGCCAGAAGGTCGTCGTCGAGGTCGGTGGCCGTCGCCTCGAGGTGTCGCTGCCGGGTCAGTTCTCGGTCGGCGCCGCCGCGTCCGCGAACGGCGCGGGCGTCGTCCGCAAGAAGCCCAAGGCGCGCAAGCGCGGTGGCGCGGGCGCGGGTGCCGCCTCCGGTGACGCCGTGACCGCTCCGATGCAGGGCACCGTCGTCAAGGTGGCCGTCGAAGAGGGGCAGTCCGTCGAGGCGGGCGACCTTGTCGTGGTGCTCGAGGCCATGAAGATGGAGAACCCGGTCACCGCCCACAAGGCCGGTGTCATCACGGGTCTCGCGGTGGAGGCCGGCGCGGCCATCACCCAGGGCACCGTCCTGGCCGAGATCAAGTAACGCAAGACAATTCGCCAGTGGCCGCTCACCTGCAGGTGAGCGGCCACTCGCGCTAATGTCGTGGCATGGCTGAACCACCGGAGATCCGTATCGGCACCGTCGAGCGCGAGGACGCGATGAAACGGCTGTCGGACCACTTCGCGGCGGGACGGCTCAGCGTGGCCGAGTTCGACGAACGCAGTGGCGTCGTGGCCGCGGCGCTGACCCGTGGCGACCTGGAGCAGGTGTTCACCGATCTGCCGGAACCGGTGGCGGACAAGCCCGCTCCGGCGCCCCGCCGGATGCCGTTCGGGTCGATTCCGCCCGAGCGGATCATGCCGGTCATCCCGATCCTCGCGGTGATCCTGTTCTTCGTGACGCACCAGTGGTGGGTGTTCCTGCTGATCCCGCTGGCGGGCGCGGTGCTGTTCGGGGAGAGCGGCCGGGAACGCCGCAAGCGGGGCGAGCGCCGGGATCGACGACGGCGGCGGCTCGACCGCGGACAGGAGGACTGATGGAACCCATCGAGATCAACGCGGGCAGCTGGTATCTGCGGGCCCTGCGCGCCGACGAGCGCATCGACGACCGCCCGGCCCTGGCCGACGGTGGCATCACCGACCCCGGCTACGTGGACCGCCGCACCGCGGAATGGGCCGACGAGAGCCACTTCTCGTGGGCGGTGTGCGTGCCCACCACCGCCGAACTGGTCGCCGAGATCGGCGTGCGCCCCAATGCCGACGGCACCGCGACCGTGACCGGCTGGGCCCGTACCGGATACGACTCCGCCCTCGAGGACGGCCTGGTCTCGGTCCGCCGTTTCACCGCGGGCGCGCTCGGCCTGGAGCCCGTCGACGCCTGAGATCGTCGTCCGGCTGTCCGGTCCGGAAACCTGATCGAACTCCCGAAAACGTCTGTTCACCAGCGGCGATCGTGTTCGTCCGCCGGAAAATCACTCGTGCCCGGCCCCGGTCGTGCGTCAGTCTGGAATCGCATCCGGAACCGACGACCAGGGGAGGCGGTTATGTGGGAATGGAGCAGACACCAGGCTGATCGGGCGGCGGCGGGATCGTTCACCGCGTGGCGGTTACGCGACCCGGAACCGACCGTGACCGACCCGGCATTCGACGAGACCGACGACGAGGGCGGGGAGGCGGACGACGGCGCGTACGAGGATATTTCCGAGCGCGCCCTCGCCGAGCTGTTCCTCGCGCTCGCGCGTCATTGCGAGCCGGACGGGCCCGGATGGGCTTCCTCGTATCCCACGGCGACTACCGATCTCGCACCGGTCGGGGCAACTCCCCGGGTACGTCCGGAATTGGTTCGGCACCCGACCGCCGGCACGGATGCGTGACTGTCGACGACACTCAGCTGTCCGCTGAAGGCGCGGAGAGGCGGGACGGGTAGCGTCTGGGGGCATGGAGAGGTCGCCGCTGGACGCCGATGTACTGCGCCGGAGCATTGCCGAGTCGCCGGAGCTGGGGTTCTTCTCGGCCATCGAGGTGGTCGAGTCGACCGGTTCGACCAATGCGGATCTGGTTGCGCGGGCCGCGGATTCGAGTGCCGATCGGCTGGTGCTGATCGCCGAGGCGCAGGAGCACGGCCGCGGCCGCCACGACCGGCAGTGGGTGAGCCCCGCGCGGGCGCAGATCGCCATGTCGGTGCTGGTGCGGGTGCGCGGCATCGACCCGGCGGTGCTGGGCTGGCTGCCGCTGCTCACCGGGATCGCGGTGGTGGACGCGGTACGGGCCGAGACCGGTCTGAAGGCGGTCCTCAAGTGGCCCAACGACGTGCTGGTGGACGCGCGCAAGCTGGCCGGCATCCTGGCCGAGATCGCGGCCGTGGGCCCGGATCCGGCCGTGGTGGTGGGCGTCGGCCTGAACGTCTCGCTCACCGATGCCGAACTGCCTGTCCCGCACGGCACCTCGCTGCAGCTGGCCGGCGCGCCCGGCGTCGATCGGACCGCGCTGGCCCAGGCCATGCTGCGTGAGTTCGCGCGCCGCTTCACCGTCTGGGAGGCCGCGGGCTGGGACATCACCGAGCTGGCGGTCGCCTACCGGGAACGCTGCGCCACCCTCGGTGCGCAGGTTCGCGCGGAACTGCCGGGCGGCGAGGTGCTCACCGGAGTCGCCACCGGTATCGACGAGAACGGCCGCCTGCTGATCGGCGACCGCGCCGTCTCGGCCGGTGACGTCACGCACCTGCGCGCCGAGTACTGAGCGGAAACCGCTCCGCCGCACTCGGATTCGCTACTGCTTGTTCCCGCCGCCGTGCGGGCGGCCGCCGCCCGGATTGCCTTGCCCGCCGCCCGGCTTCCTGATGTCGGGCCACAGGTCGGGATTCGGGATATTGGACAGGTCGGGGAGGCCGGGCAGATTCCACGGCACGGTCGGCAGTGGAATGACGGGCCCGCCCGGCGCGGGCTGTTCCGGGGCGGCCGGTTCGCTCGGCTCCGGTGGCGGGAGCTGCTCCTGCACCGGCTGTTCGGTCGTCGTCGGAATCGCTTCCTGGACCGGTGTTTTCGCGATCGTGCCGGGTACCCGCGTCTGCCGGGGCTCGGTGTCGGCGGAGCTCCCGTTGATCCAGACCACGCCCAGTACCAGCGCCGCGACGGCGACTCCGGCGGCGGCGAATTTGCGCTGTCTGGTCCACCCTCGGACGGCCGGGGGCGCGGCGGTGAGCACCGCTATCGGCAGCGCGACGGTTCGCGTGTCCGAGTCGAGTTCAGGTGGCTTGCGTTGTGCGGCAGCGGGTTTCGCCGGAGCGGGCGGGCGTGGCATCGGAATGCTCACGGTGGCCCGGTCGTCGGGTTCCGGTTCGGCGGCGGCCGCCGGGACGGCCGACTCGATGAGCGCGGCGCGGGCGGCGTCCGCGAATTCGCCTGCGGTGGCGTGCCGTTCGGCCGGATTCTTGGCCAGACCCTGCGCGACGACCCGGTCGAGGGCCGCCGGGACGTCGGGGGAGCGCTTGGACGGCGGCTCCGGCACTCGCTCCAGGTGGGCGCGCATGAGCTGCGCGGGGTTCTTGACCCGGAAAGGCCGCTCCCCGGTGAGGCATTCGTAGAGGACGCACGCCAGCGAGTAGATGTCCGAGCGGACCGAGACGGTGCCGTCGAAGCGTTCGGGCGCCATGTAGGCGGGCGTGCCCACCAGCATGCCGGTCTGGGTGATCGCGGTCTGCCCGTCCTGCAGCGCGGTGCCGAAGTCGATCAGATAGGCGACGTCGTCGGGCGCCACGATGATGTTCTGCGGTTTGACGTCACGGTGTACCAGCCCGGCGGCATGGGCCTCGTCGAGGGCGCAGGCGACCTGCGCGATCAGCCCGACGGCCGCGTCCGGGGCCATCGGCCCCTCCCATTCGAGCAGGGCTTCGATATCGAGGCCGTCGACGAACTCGGACTCGATGAACAGTCGCCCCTCGAGCTCGCCGTAGGTGTGCACCGCGACCACGTGGGGTCCGTGCAGCATCGAAGCGGCCCGCGCCTCTCGTTCGAACCGTTCCCGGTATTCGGGGTCGGCGGTCAGCACGGGCGCCAGCAGCTTCAGCGCGACGGTGCGATCCGTCGCGGTGTCGTGGGCACGCCACACTTCCGCCGACCCGCCGCTGCCGAGCAGTTCGTCGAGGCGGTATCGGCCCAGATAGCCATCCCCCAACGGAGTTCCTCTCGTCACACTGGGGGACTACCATAGCGAACCGAATTTATTTCACCCGCGCCGCACGCGGGTGACGGTCATGCGGTCTGCAGCACCCCGCGGGCGGCTTCCCGCGCCAGCAGGCGGTCGCGCTGCTCCTCGAACTTGACGACGTCCTTGCCCAGTTTCTCCACGTACGCGGCCAGCTTCTCGCGCGCCTGCTCACCGGCGGGCCCGAAGTCGTTGCGCTCGAAGACGTTCCAGTTCTTGAGTACCGGCGCGACCACCTCGTCGAGGTGCTGGCGCAGGTCGTAGATGCCGTGTTTGGCCATCAGCGCGCCGTTGCGGCGGAAGTTGGGCATGCCCGATCCGGGCATGACGAAACCGGTGAGCACCCGGGTGATGGCGTCGATCGCCTGATCCGGCACCAGGTCCAGGCCGGCGCCGCAGAGGGTGCGGTAGAAGATCATGTGCAGGTTCTCGTCGGCGGCGATGCGCTGCAGCATGCGGTCGGCGATGGGGTCGTCGCACACGCGGCCGGTATTGCGGTGGGAGACGCGGGTGGCCAGCTCCTGGAACGTCACATACGCGACATTGTCGAGGAAACCGCCCCACTCGTCGGGCGACTGCGCGCCACCGGTCATGTGGATCATGCGGGCCTGCTCCAGCGCCACCGGGTCCACGCCGCGGGTCACCACCAGGTAGTCGCGCATGACGATGCCGTGTCGGTTCTCCTCGGCGGTCCATCGGCCCACCCAGGTGCCCCAGGCGCCGTCCTGGGAGAAGTTCTCGGAGATCTCACGGTGGTAGGAGGGCAGGTTGTCCTCGGTGAGCAGATTGGTGATCATCGAGACCTTGGCGACCTCGGACAGCGTGGACTGCGACGGATCCCAGTCCTCACCACCCATGGCGGCGAAATTGCGGCCCTGATCCCACGGCACGTAATCGTGCGGGTGCCAATCCTTGGCCATCGACAGATGCCGGTTCAGGTTCTCTTCGGCAACGGGTTCGAGCTCGCGGAGTATCTGGTATTGCGTCAACTCTCGGGTCACACACGCCTCCTGTGTCTTGCACACCGGGTGGAGCCTGCTGATGACGAACGGCAAACGCGTGCCGACGATGCTACCGGCAACCGCACGATTGTGCCCCGGTCCCCGGAGCCGCGTGAGGCATTCCGGCATCTCGGCGGGATAGGGTTCGGGCATGGGTTATCCGGAGGAGGCACTGGCCCCCGAAGAGGTGCTGCTCCTACATCGCCATCCGCATTGGAAGATGTTGTTCTGGCCCGCTGTGACTTTCATCCTGATCACGGCTTTGGCCGGATTCGGCGCCGGGGTGGCGGCGCGCAATACCGAGGATGGCCTCCGAACCGGCCTGCTCCTCGGCATTCTCGCGCTGTGGGCGGGGATCGTGCTGTGGCGCAGCGTCGCTCCGCTGATCCGATGGAAATCGACGCATTTCATCGTGACCGATCGGCGGGTGCTGATCCGGCAGGGCGTGCTCACCCACACCGGCATCGACATTCCGATGAACCGGATCTCGAATGTGCAGTTCCGCCATGGGTTGTTCGACCGCATGCTGGGCACCGGCACCCTGATCATCGGGTCGGCGTCGGAGGATCCGCTGGAGTACGACGACATTCCGCACGTGCAGCGGGTGCACAACCTGCTCTACCACCAGGTCTTCGATGTGGTGCAGAAGAATCCGAACGGCGGCGGCTTCTAGGGTTCCGCCGGTCCGTACCCGTAGGCTGATGCCGTGACCGCAGTTTTGCTGGCCGAAGACGACGAGGCCATCGCCGCGCCGCTGTCGCGGGCGCTGGGCCGTGAGGGCTATTCGGTAACCGTGGAGAGTTATGGTCCCGCGGTGCTCGAGCGGGCGCTCGAGGGCGGTCACGACCTGCTCATCCTGGATCTCGGGCTACCCGGCATGGACGGGCTCGAGGTGTGCCGTCAGGTGCGGGCCCGCGGCGCGGAGCTGGCGGTGCTCATGCTGACCGCGCGTACCGACGAGGTGGACTTCGTGGTCGGCCTGGACGCCGGCGCCGACGACTATGTGGGCAAGCCGTTCCGGCTGGCCGAACTGCTGGCCCGGGTGCGGGCGCTGTTGCGCCGCAGCGGAATCGGCGACGAGGCGGTCGAGGTCGGCGGTATCCGGCTGGAGCCGGCGGCGCGCCGGGTGCTGGTGAACGGCATCGAGGTGAACCTCGCCAACAAGGAGTACGAGCTGCTGAAGGTGCTCATCGACCGCGCCGGGCAGGTGGTCTCGCGCGAGACCATCCTGCGCGAGGTGTGGGGGGACGCGGATCTGCGCGGCTCCAAGACCCTGGACATGCACATGTCGTGGCTGCGCCGGAAGATCGGTGACGAGGGTCCGGTGGCCGAGCGGCGTATCGTGACCGTGCGCGGCGTAGGCTTCCGCTTCAATACCGACTAGCCGTTCGAAATCTCTGCCGATCTGATCTGTTGTGCTGTTCCGTGCGCGTGTGAACCCCGAAGCCCCGGCGAAGCGAGGCATCTCGACGATGAGACGCAGGATCCTGCTGTCCATGGTGGCCGCGCTGACCCTCACCACCCTGGTTCTCGGTGTGCCGCTGGCGTTCACGGCCTGGAAGTGGGTCGAGGACATCAGCCGCAACGAGCTGCGCAATCGGCTCAACAGCATCTCCGAAGAGGTGATGCGGCAGGAGCACGACGGCATGGTGTACGGCGAACTGGACACCAAGGCGGTGCGGCTGCTGATCCCGGCCAACGGCAAGCTGACCATCATCTATCCGACCCAGTCGGAGAACAACAAGAAGATCGACATCGGCGCGGAGACGCTGGCCGATCCGCTGGCCGAGTCCTGGTCGATGGGCATCAACGGCTCGCTGCGCCTCGAGATCCCCTCCGCCCCCATGCATTCCATGCAGCGGCAGGCGCTCGGCGCGGTGCTGGGCCTGGTGCTCATCTCGCTGGGCGCGGGCATCGCGGTGGCGGTGGTGACCGCGCGCCGGGTGGCCGACCCGCTGCGGGACGTGGCGGCCCGCGCGGCCCGGCTGGCCATGGGCGACTTCCGCGCCGACCCGCGCAGGCACGGGATCACCGAACTGGATCGCGTCTCCGACGTGCTGGATTCGGCCACCGTGGAGATCGCGGGCCGGCTGCAACGCGAGCACGCGCTGGTCGCCGACGTCTCGCATCAGCTGCGCAGCCGGCTCACCGCGGTGCGGCTGCGCCTGGACGAACTGTCCGCCCACGCCGATCCGGCCGTGGTGCACGAGGCGGAAGAGGCCATGGCGCAGGTGGATCGGCTCACCGACGCCATCGACGAACTGGTCCGCGCCTCCCGCGACGAGGGCGCGGCCGAACGCGACCCGCTGCCCGTGGTGGCCGAATTGCGCAGTGTCGTAGCGGAATGGCGGCATCCCTTCGCCGAGGCCGGACGCAAACTGGTGCTGCTCGGCGACCCGACCCTGAAGGCGCCGGTGACCGGTTCGCGCCTGCGGGAGGCGCTGGCCGTGCTGGTCGACAACGCGCTCATGCACGGCGGCGGCACCTGCACGGTGTCGGTGCGCACGGTGGCGGGCCGCATGGACGACAGCGAGCCGCTGGTGGTGGTGGAGGTCGCCGACGAGGGCGACGGGGTTCGAGATGAGCTGGCGCCGCACATCTTCGACCGCGGCTTCTCGGCGGCGGGGTCCACCGGTGTGGGGCTGGCCCTGGCCCGCGCGCTCATCGAGGCCGACGGCGGGCGACTGGAACTGCAGCGCCGCCGCCCCGCCCTGTTCGCGGTGTTCCTCGGCTCCTCGGGGGTGGCGTCGCGGCCGATCCCGGTGGGCACCGAGCCGCGCTGATTCTTCTATCGGTTCTCTAACTCTTCGTTATCCGGCCCTGAGAACTCGGTTCCTACGTTGGGTCCCGTCATCAGGAACCGACGAGCGATCGTCGACGAAGAACAGGAGATCCCATGCCCACGTTCACCGTTCGCCGCACCGTGACCGCCGGAGTGGTCGGGGCGGCCGCCCTGACCGTGCTGGCCCTGCCCGCCACCGCCGGCGCGGACACCCCCGATTCGATTGCCGGACTGACGGATACGGGCAGTGCGGGCCCCGCCCTCGCCACCCAGCCCGCCGTGCCGCTCGAACCGGGTCTGCCCGCCCTGCCAGGCTCCCCGTCCGAGCCGGGCATGGTGATCATCAAGGACCGCGACGGCAATGTCACCGTGCGCCGGCTCCAGCCCGGTGAGCCGATCGGCCCGGGCGTGCCCGCCCTCCCGGCGCAGCCGGGCGCGCACTTCCCGGGCGGTCCGGTGGTGACGGTGCCGGACGGGCACGCGCCGTCCGACACCATCGTGATCGACCCGGTTCGCTGATCGGGTTCTCTCAGTCCGCGCCCGTATCGTCTGATCCCATGACGGGTCCCCGGATTCTGATCGTGGATGACGACGCCAGGGTGCTGGCCTCGGTGGCGCGGGGGCTCCGGATGTCCGGTTTCGAGGTCGATACCGCGGCGGACGGGGCTGCCGCGCTGCGCCACATCACCACCGACGCCCCGCAGGCCGTGCTGCTGGACCTGAACATGCCGAATCTGGACGGGGTGGGCGTGGTCACGGCCCTGCGCGCGCTCGGCAACGACATCCCGATCTGTGTGCTCAGCGCCCGCGCGGAGGTCACCGACCGCATCGACGCGCTCGAGGCCGGGGCCGACGACTACCTCACCAAACCCTTCGACCTCGGTGAGCTGGTGGCCCGGTTGCGCGCCATGCTGCGGCGGGCCCCCGCGCCCGCGCACGTCGCCGACGATCGGATCGTGGTGGGCCCGCTGACCGTGCTGCCGGGCGCGCGGCGCGCCTCCATCGACGGCCGCCCCCTCGACCTGACCAAACGCGAATTCGATCTGCTCGCCGCGCTGGCCTCGGCGCCCGGGCAGGTCTTCTCGCGGGCCCAGCTGCTGGATCGCGTGTGGGGCTACGACTTCGAAACCCAGACCAAGGTGGTCGATGTGTTCGTCTCCTACCTGCGCCGCAAGCTCGAGGACACCGGCTGCCCGCGCCTGATCCACACCGTGCGCGGCGTCGGATTCGTCCTGCGGACCGAGCCGTGATCCGCGGACCGCGACTGCGTGGCCGGGTGGCACTGTCTCTGCGCGCCCGGGTGGCGCTGGCCAGTGCGGCGACGGCCGCGGTGGTGGTGGCGGTCATGTCGGTGGTGCTGTTCGCGTTCGCGCCCGCCGAGGCGTCGAATCAGGTGGGCCGCATCGTGAGTGCGATCGCGCTGGCCCCCGCCGACACCGTGCACCCGCCGGAACCGGGTGTTCCCGCGCAACCGCTCCCGGGCACTCCGGCACACATGCCGACCGCCTTGCCCGCCCTGCCGACCTCCTCGTCGCCGGGTCTGCTCATCACCCGCATCGATCCGGGCAATCCGAATGCGGAGTTCTCGCGCACCGTGGCCTTGAACGGCGAGCCGGTCGCGCTGACCGTCCCCACCGAGGTCGCCTCGGATTCGGCCACCCGGCAACGCATTCGGATCGTGCTGATCGGCGTCGCCGGGGTGGCGCTGGCGGCGGTGCTGGGCTGGCTGGCCGCGCATCGCGCGGTGGTCCCGCTGCGCCGGTTGACCGCCGCGACGGCCGGGCTCGGCGAGGGCCTGGCGGTGCAGACCCCGCGCCACCCGGTGGCCAGTGAGACAACGGAATTGGCGCAGGCCATGAACACCATGCTGGGCCGCATCGCCACCGAGCGCCGGCACACCGACGAGGCGCTGGTCACCGCCCGCGATTTCGCCGCCACCGCCGCCCACGAATTACGGACCCCGTTGACCGCCATGCGCACCGATCTGCAGGTGCTGCGGTCCATGCCGCTCTCGGCGACCGAACGCGCGGAGATCCTCGACGACGTGCTGAGTGCGCAGAGTTCGGTCGAGTCCACGTTGCACGCGCTGGAACGACTGGCGGTGGGCGATCTCACCACCGAATCCGATTGGGCGGATCTCGATCTGGGGGAGGTGGTCGACCAGGTGGTGGACGATGCCCGGCGGCAGTATCCCGGGGTGACCATCGTGGCCGACGCGGTCGAGCCGATTCGCCTGCGCGGTCTGGCCGCGGGCCTGCGCTCGGTCGTCGACAATGCCGTCACCAATGCGGTCCGGCACGGCGCGGCCGATCGCGTCGAGATCGCGGCGCGCTCCGAGGGCGGTGTCGCGATCCTCACCATCGACGACAATGGCGGCGGCATCCCCGTCGCGGATCGCGAGCGTGTTTTCGAACGCTTCTATCGGGCGAGTGTGACCCCGGGCAGTGGACTGGGTCTCGCGCTGGTCCTTCAGCAGGCCCGCTTACACGGTGGAACCGCGACAATCGGGGAAAGTCCGGCAGGCGGCGTCCGCCTGACCGTCACGCTCAGCTGTGACCCAGCTGCTCTTCGTTGACCAGGTCCTCGAATTCGTCCTGGAGTTCCTGCATTTCGTCCGGGAAGACCCACTTCTTCATGGACCAGAATCGGAATGCCATTTGCAGCAGGTTGCCGACGATGAAGGCGCTGAAGAAGTCCGCGATGTTCTCGACGGTGAAACTCACATTGGGCTGGCGGAGGTCGAACACGTAGCTCGACACCCACAGCGGTAGCGCGGCCAGGCCGACGCCGATACCGCTGACCAGGAAGAACAACAGCGCTTCGTGGTGCTTCTCGCGACCACCGCGCTTGTCGAACGTCCATTCCCGGTTGAGGATGTAGGACACGATGACCGCGACGATGCCCGACATGATGCGGGCCACCGTGGGCTTGGTGTCCATGATCGTCCATTTCAGGACGTAGAAGATTCCGAGGTCGATGACGAACGTGGTCGCACCGACAATCGCGAACTTCAGTAGTTCGTAATGGCGGTCCGCGAGGTCCCGCAGCGGCGCGGGCAGGCGATTGACCACTTCATCGACAAATGACACGGTGCGAGTCTACGTCTCTCGACTCGGCTGTGTCGGGCCGGTACAAATCGGGGCAGCGACCCTTCGGGAGACTCGCCGATACCTGTCACGCGACCCGCGGGGGAGCGGCCGGTGGGTGTCATGACAACATAGTGCAGCGTGAGCGCCCGTTCCTTCGATACCTCCGCGATGCCCACCGTCACCATGATCGGCGGCGGCCAGCTGGCACGCATGACCCACCAGGCGGCCATCGCGCTGGGCCAGCGGCTGCGCGTGCTCGCCGAACGGCCCGACGACCCGGCCGCGCAGGTCACCCCGGACGTCGTGCTCGGCAGCCACCACGATCTGACCGCGCTGCGCAAGGCCGCGGTCGGCTCGCACGCGCTGACCTTCGACCACGAGCACGTGCCCACCGAGCACCTCGAGGCGCTGATCGCCGAGGGCGTGAACGTGCAGCCGCGGCCGCAGGCGCTGATCTTCGCGCAGGACAAGCTGCGCATGCGCCGCAAGCTCGCCGAGCTGGATGTGCCGATCCCCGCCTACACCGAGGTGAACTCGGTCGCCGACGCCGTCGCCTTCGCCGACGAGCACGGCTGGCCCTTCGTGCTGAAGGCGGTCCGCGGCGGCTACGACGGCCGCGGCGTCTGGATGCCCGCCGACGCCGCCGAGGCCACCCCGATCATCGAGGACCAGCTGGCGCACGGGGTCTCGCTGATGGCCGAGGCCAAGGTGGATCTGAAGCGTGAACTGTCGGCCATGGTGGCGCGGTCCCCGTTCGGTCAGGCCGCGGCCTGGCCGGTGGTCGAGACCGTGCAGCGCAACGGCCAGTGCGCGGTCGTGATCGCGCCCGCCCAGAACCTGTCGTCGGCGAAGGCCACCGAGGCCGAGGCGCTGGCCCTGCGGCTGGCCGCCGAGCTGGGCGTCACCGGCGCCATGGCGGTGGAGCTGTTCGAGACCCACTCCGGCGAACTGCTCGTCAACGAGCTCGCCATGCGTCCGCACAACTCCGGCCACTGGGGCATGGACGGCGCCTGCACCGGCCAGTTCGAGCAGCATGTGCGCGCGGTCCTGGACTACCCGCTGGGCAGCACCAAGCCGCTGGCCCCGGTCACCGTGATGGCCAATATCCTGGGCGCGCCCGAAGCCCCCGAGATGTCGATGGACGAACGCCTGCACCATCTTTCGGCCCGCCTCCCCGAGGCCAAGGTGCACCTCTACGGCAAGGGCGAACGCCCCGACCGCAAGATCGGCCACATCAATGTCCTCGGCGACGATGTCGCCGACACCCGGGAGAAAGCCGAGCGCGCGGCGCACTGGATGTCGCACGCGATCTGGACCGACGGATGGGATCCGCACCATGACTGACACCGCCCAGGTTGGCCTCATCATGGGGTCGGACTCCGACTGGCCCACCATGGAAGCCGCCGCGGAAGCGCTGGCCGAGTTCGGGATCCGCTTCGAGGTGGGCGTGGTCTCCGCGCACCGCACCCCGCAGCGCATGCTCGACTACGCCAAGACCGCCGCGGACCGCGGTATCAAGGTGATCATCGCCGGCGCGGGCGGCGCGGCGCACCTGCCGGGCATGGTCGCCTCGGCCACCCCGCTGCCGGTGATCGGCGTCCCGGTGCCGCTGAAGTACCTCGACGGCATGGACTCGCTGCTGTCGATCGTGCAGATGCCGGCCGGCGTGCCGGTCGCCACCGTCTCCATCGGCGGTGCGCGCAACGCGGGCCTGCTGGCGGCGCGCATCCTGGCCACCGCGAACCCCGAATTGCGTTCGCGCATGGAGCGATTCCAGGCCGACCTGGAAACCCTGGTCCTGGAGAAGGACGAAGCGCTGCGGACCAAACTGCTGGGCTGAGCCACCGGGCTCCCGCGCCGGGCTACCGTTGGCGGATGCCCAACGACCAGCCCGCGCGGCCGCGCGCCGACGCGGATTCGACCGAACGCCGATTGACGGTGGTGGACCAGGCGCTGCGGTTGTTCGCCGAGAAGGGTTACGAGGCAACGACGGTCGACGAGATCGCGGAGGCCGCGGGGATCTCGCGGCGCACCTTCTTCCGGCAGTTCCGGTCCAAGGAGGATGTGGTCTTCGCCGATCACGAGTCGCAGCTGACGCAGGCGCGGGCCTTCCTGGAGGCCGCGCGCGGGGATGCCTGGGATGCCGTGTGCGAGGCCGTGGTCGAGGTGTTCGAGCGGTTCACGCAGTGGCGTGACCTCGCGGCCCGCCGTTACGGGGTGGTGCGGCAGGTGCCGACCCTGCGCGAGCGCGAGATCGTGACGGTGTTCCGCTATGAGCGGTTGTTCACCGACTATCTGCGTCGGACGCTGCCCGGGACTTCGGATCTGGCGCTGGTGCAGTTCACCGCCGCGGTGACGGCGACCCACAACTATCTGCTGCGCCGCATGGTGCGCGGCGAGTCCGCGGCCAGTCCGGAGGATCTGCGGTCGGCCCTGGCGGCGATCCCGCGTGGGGGAGCGGGCCGCGAGACCGCGGCGGGTTCGGATCAGATGGTGGTGGCGGTGTTCCCCCGCGATCTGGCGCCTCGGCAGGTCGCGGACCTGCTGGCCCGTCGTCTCGATACGCTGTGAAGTAACCGCGGTGGGGTAATTGACACTGCGTGCCACATCCTTGTGAGGAAGTACTCGCACGTGGCCGCCATATCGCGGCGTATACTTGGCTTCAAATGGCACTGAGTGCCGCATAAGTTGGCGACGACCAGGAGACAACCCCATGGCGGGCAACCCCGATTTCAACCTGTTCCAGCTCGAGGACTTCCACCACGAGCTGCGCGAGGCCATCCGCGGCCTGTGTGAGAAGGAGATCGCCCCCTACGCGAAGGACGTGGACGGCAACGCCCGCTTCCCCGAGGAGGCGCTGACCGCCCTCAACGCGGCCGGCTTCAACGCCGTGCACGTGCCCGAGGCGTACGGCGGCCAGGGCGCCGACTCGGTCGCCACCTGCATCGTGATCGAGGAAGTGGCCCGCGTCTGCGGTTCCTCCTCGCTGATCCCCGCCGTCAACAAGCTCGGCACCATGGGCCTGATCCTGAACGGTTCCGAGGAGCTCAAGACCAAGGTGCTCGCCGACATCGTCGCGGGCAAGATGGCCTCCTACGCGCTGTCCGAGCGTGAGGCCGGCTCCGACGCCGCCTCCATGCGCACCCGCGCCCGTCAGGACGGCGACGGCTGGATCATCAACGGCTCCAAGTGCTGGATCACCAACGGCGGCAAGTCCGACTGGTACACCGTCATGGCCGTGACCGACGCCGACAAGGGCGCCAACGGCATCTCCTCGTTCATGGTCCACAAGGACGACGAGGGCTTCGTGGTCGGCCCGCTCGAGCACAAGCTGGGCATCAAGGGTTCCCCGACCGCCGAGCTGTACTTCGAGAACTGCAAGGTTCCGGGCGATCGCATCGTCGGCGAGCCGGGCACCGGTTTCAAGACCGCGCTGCAGACTCTGGACCACACCCGCCCGACCATCGGCGCGCAGGCCGTGGGTCTGGCGCAGGGCGCGCTGGACGCCGCGATCGCCTACACCAAGGACCGCAAGCAGTTCGGCAAGGCCATCGCCGACTTCCAGAACACCCAGTTCATGCTGGCCGACATGGCCATGAAGGTCGAGGCCGCCCGCCTGATGGTCTACACCTCGGCCGCCCGCGCCGAGCGTGGCGAGAAGAACCTGGGCTTCATCTCCGCGGCCGCCAAGTGCTTCGCCTCTGATGTGGCCATGGAGGTCACCACCAACGCCGTCCAGCTCTTCGGTGGCGCCGGCTACACCACCGACTTCCCGGTGGAGCGCATGATGCGCGACGCCAAGATCACCCAGATCTACGAGGGCACCAACCAGATCCAGCGTCTGGTCATGTCCCGCCAGATCCTGCGCTGATTCCTTTCCGGACGGCGTGACGAACACCCGGAGGCGGCACCGACTTTCGGTCGGGCCGCCTCCGGTCGCTTCGGTCCAGGGTTGGGCTGGACCGAAGTTCGCGTCTACTGGGCCGAGAGGCTGCTCAGCAGATTGCTGATGATGCTGCCCAGCGGCGTCAGCGTCGAGCTGCCGGTGCTGGTCTGCGGCAGGCAGGTGGTGCCCTGCGGCGCGGTCTGCACGACGGTGACCGACACCGGTCCCAGTGCGGTGGCCGCGACGTGCGCCTCGGTGATGAAGAGGCTCCAGGTGCCGGTGGCGGTCCCCGAGGCCGGGATCGACTGCGACGGCGTCCACTGGAAGGTCAGGTCCTGTCCGGAGACCGAGGCCTGCGCGGCCGACCACCAGGTGACATTGGTGCTGGTGTTGGTGGCCTGCAGCACGAAGTTGTTGTCCCCGTACTGGCTCGCCATGGCGGCGGCGTCGGCCGCGGGCAGCGTGACGGTGTAGGTGGTGTCGGCGCAGTAGGCCGTCGAGGTGGTGATGGCGATCTGGGCCGAGGCGGCGGGGGCCATCGCGATGGTGACGGCGGCGACGGCCGCGGCCCCGGCGATTCCGGCGCCCGATCGAGCGAGAACCGACTTCTTCATAAGGATTGTGTCTCCCGAGTTGTCGAAAACCCCTGTGTCGAGGGGGCTCCGGGACACTAACCCGCCTGGTGAAATGTAAATACTTCACACAGCATGGAATCTGCTGTGAATCGCTGTGGACGAATCAACGGTTGCCCGGATGACGCGCGGGATCGCGGCACGTCGAAAACTCTTCAATAGCTGGAGAATTGCTCCGGGAAACGGTTCGCCCTCGATGTGCGGCAGGGGGGTTCGCCAGGGCTTTTCTTTCCCGCTTCCTCAGGTGAAGCACGGATTCGGGGGCTTTTCGGGCCGGGATGCTGGGGGCACTATGGAGCCATGTCCGGAGTCGAAATCAACGACACCTTCGTGCGGCGGACACTGGCCGATGGGCGGGTTGAAGAGGTCGCGTGGACGGAACTGGCGGAAGTGCGCATCATCACCGCGGCGGACGGGCCGTTCGCCGGGGACGTGTTCTTCGTGCTCATCGGGGCGACCGGTAAGGGATGCGTGGTGCCCTACTCGGCCGCCGACACCGTGTTCCTGACGAAGTTGCAGTCGTTGCCGGGGTTCGACGACGCGAAGGTGGGGGAGGCGATGGTGGGCAGCGCCGACCGGCATTTCCGGGTCTGGCAGCGCCGGCACCACCGCGCCAACTAGCGAATCAGGCCACCAGGTCGGCGTATTCGGGGTGCTCGCCGATGTACTTCTCCACATACCAGCAGGTGGGGATGATCGAGAAGCCCTCGGTGCGGGCGTCCCGCAACGCGTACTCCACCACCTGCGCGGCCACGCCGCGGCCCCGGAACTCGGGAAAGGTCATGGTGTGCTGGATATCGCGGACCTTGACGTCGCCGTCGACCCGCTCCGCGTAGTCGGCGTAGCCCGCGAGCGTGCCGTCGAGGTAGATCTCGTAGCGGGTCGCGTCGGCATTGTGTTCCAGCGTGGTGCTCATGACCTGTGTGAACTCCCTTGTGATGCGGATTGTTCCGGCGGGGCGGTCACAGCACCGCACCCGGATTGAGTATCCCGTTCGGATCCAGCGCATCCTTGATCCGGCGGGTGAGCCCCATCACATCGGGGCCGAGCTGGTCGGGCAGCCACGGTTTCTTCAGCCGGCCGACACCGTGTTCACCGGTGATGGTGCCGCCCAGGGCGATGGCCAGATCCATGATCTCGCCGAATGCCAGATGTGCCCGTTCGGATTCTTCCGGGTCCGCCGGGTCGTGCACGATCAACGGATGGGTGTTGCCGTCGCCCGCGTGCGCGATGACGGAGATCAGGACCCGCCGGTTTGCCGCGATCTCCGCGATCCCGTTCACCAGGTCCCCCAGCCGGGGCAGCGGCACCCCGACATCCTCGAGCAGTAGCGGACCCTTGCGCTCCACGGCGGGGATGGCGAATCGCCGTGCCGCGCAGAAGGCTTCGCCCTCCTCCTGATCGTCGGTCCGGAAAGCCTCTGTGGCCCCGGCCTTCTCGCACGCCGCGAGCATGAGGTCGGCCTCGTGCCCGGCGTGCTCGCCCGGGGCGTCGGAACGCGCCACCAGCAGCCCGGCCGCCTGCCGGTCGAGCCCCATCCGCAGCTCGTCCTCGACGGCGTTGATCGCCACCGAATCCATGAATTCCAGCATGGAGGGCCGCAATTGGCCGGTGATGGCCAGGATGGCGTCGGTGGCGGCGGTGAGCGTCGGGAAGCTCGCCACCACCGTGGACTGCGGCGGTTGCGCGGGCAGCAGCCGCAGGGTCAGTTCGGTGATGACGCCGAGCGTCCCCTCGCTGCCCACGAAAAGTTTGGTCAGCGACAGGCCCGCGGAGTCCTTGAGTCGCGGCCCGCCCAGCCGCACCGCGGTCCCGTCGGCCAGCACCACCTCCATGCCGAGCACGTAATCGGTTGTGACCCCGTACTTCACGCAGCACAGTCCGCCCGCGTTGGTGGCCGCGTTGCCGCCGATGGTGCAGATCTCGAAGGAGGAGGGGTCCGGCGGATACCAGAGCCCCTTCGCTGCGACGGCCCGCTTCACCTCGGCATTGAGCAGTCCCGGCTGCACCACCGCGGTCCGCGTCACGGTGTCGACGCTGATCTCGCGCATCTTCTCGGTGCTCAGCAGCAGCGCCCCGTCCTGGGCGGTGGCCCCGCCGGAGAGCCCGGTGCCGGCCCCGCGCGGCACGATCGGCACCCGATGCTCGGCCGCCCACCGCACGGTGGCCGCGACCTGCGCGGTGGTGAGCGGTCGCACCAGCGCGAGCGCGGTCCCGGCATCCGGATCCAGCGCCCGGTCCTGCCGATAACCGCCCAGCACATCCGGATCGGTCACCACCATGCCCGCGGGAAGGAGAGACCGGAGACCGTCGATATCGGAGATTTGGCCCGTCACGGTTTCGAACCTACGCGGTCGGGCGGGCACCGGGGCGGAACCGGACATTCCCGCGCAGTACACTGCCGCGGTGTCCGATGCCAAGCTCGAAATCCAAATGCTGCACGACCGCGTGATGGTCAAACTCAGCCCCGAGGCGGGCGAGCGGCGCAGCAGTGGCGGCATCCTCATTCCCGCCACCGCCCAGGTCGCCAAGCGCCTGTCCTGGGGTGAGGTGTGCGGCGTCGGGTCGCACGTGCGCGCGGTGACCGTGGGCGATCAGGTGCTGTTCAGCGCCGATGACCAGTTCGAGGTGGAGATCCAGGCGCAGGCGTATTACGTACTGCGCGAACGTGATCTGCACGCCGTCGCCAACACCCACCCCGAACACGGCACCGGCCTCTACCTCTGATCAGACCGTTTTGACGATGCCGCCGTCGATGACGTAGTCGGCGCCGTTGATGATGGCGGCTTGCTCGGAGGCCAGGAAGGTCACCAGCGCGGCGACTTCCCGGGCTTCGGCGATCCGCCCCGCGGCGATATTGAACTGGGTGGGCATGGCCGCCAGGAAGTCTTCCTGCGCAAGGCCGTTGGCCGCGGAGAGGCGGGCTCCGAGGCTGTCGGGTCCGCGCCAGATGTCGGTGCCGACCGGTCCCGGTGAGACGGTGTTGACGCGGACGCCCTGCGGGCCGAATTCCTCGCTGAGTCGCTTGCCGAACGCGGTGAGCGCGGCTTTGGCCTCGCTGTAGCCGGCCGGTCCGACCGCGGGCAGGCGGGAGTTGATCGAGGAGACGGTGACGATCGCGCCCCGCCGTTCGATGATGCTGGGCAACGCCGCACGGGTGGTGGCGACGACGCCGAACAGGTTGAGGTCGAACAGTTTGCGCCACTGGTCTTCCGGAATGTCGAGGAAGCCGCCCAGGGTCAGCTGGTCGGCGTCACCGCCGCCGACATTGTTGACCAGGATATCGATTCCGCCGAGCTCGGCCAGCGCCGTCCCGACGGCGGCCAGCGCGCCCGCGGTGGTGCTCAGATCCGCGGAAACCGTGGCCGCCGCGACCTTTTCGAGTTCCGGGGTGATGGTGCGGGCGACGCCGGCGACCCGTACGCCTTCCTCGGCCAGTGCTTCGGCGACGGCGAGGCCGATGCCCCGGCTGGCGCCGGTGACGAGTGCGGTCTTGCCGTTCAATCCGAGATCCATGATCCGTACCTTTCTTGAACTGTGGGTCAAAAACTGGGGTAAAAGAAAAGGCCGCAGGGCTGCGGCCCGGGGTCAGAGGGTGGACAGGGCGGTGTCGATGATCCGGTACAGCGTCTCCGCGTCCGAGACCTTCGTGGTGATGCGGAGTCCGCCAACGGTATTCATCAGGAACTCGCTGTACGCGCGGGCGTCGATCTCGGCCCGGACGTCGCCGTCGCGCTGCCCCCGCTCGATGCGCGCGATGAACGCCTCGACCATGTGCTCGACCGCGACGGTCACCGCGGTGGTCGCCTCGGTGTCGTGCCCGCCGAGTTCCATGGCGGTATTGGCCACCAGGCAGCCCCGTCGTACCGGTTGCTCCAGATCGCTGTCCACGACCAGCCGCATCCAGGCCCGCAACCGTTCCTTGGTGGTGCCGGGCTGGTTCAGCACGTCGTTGGCGAGTTCGGTGCCCATCCGGTCGTAGCGGGCCATGCACAGGTCGAACAGTTCTCGTTTGCTTCCGAAGGCGTTGTAGAGACTGCCTTTCGCGACTCCGGTAGCGTCGGCGAGCTGTGCGGGCGAGGTGTTGGCGTACCCATGGGTCCAGAACGCGTCCATGGCGCGGTCCACTACCGTGTCCGCGTCGAAGCCTCGTGGTCTGCCCATGTGATCGAAACTAGCTGTTTTGAACCTGGAGGTCAATAACTATGGGACTCAAGCTGCTCGTCCGGGGCGCGCTCATCCTGGCCGGGCTGGTGCTGATCTCGACCGGTCTGTACGTGCTCATGAACTCCCGCACCTACCAGGTCGCCGGACGCCTGGTCTCCCGAGTCGACACCACCGAGAAGGTCGTCGCCCTCACCCTCGACGACGGCCCCACCGAACGCACCCCCGAGATCCTTCGGACGCTGTCCGACGCGGGCATCCCCGCCACCTTCTATCTCATCGGCGGTGAACTGGCCACCCATCCGGACGAGGGCCGCGCCATCGCCGATTCCGGCCACGAGATCGGCAACCACACCTACCACCACGAACGCATGATCTTCGTGACCCCCGGTTTCGTCCGCGACGAGGTAGAGCGCACCGACGCCGAGATCGCGAAAACCGGCTACCGCGGCCCGATCACCTTCCGCCCGCCCAACGGCAAGAAGCTGATCGCGCTCCCGTGGTACCTGGCCAAACACAATCGCACCACCGTCACCTGGGACGTCGAACCCGACTCCGGCAAGACCCCCACCACCGACGAGATCGTCACCGAAACCCTCGCGACCGTCCGCCCCGGCTCGATCATCCTGCTGCACACCATGTATCCGGCGGGCGACCCCTCCCTGGCCGCGATCCCCCTGATCGCCCAGGCCCTGCACGATCGGGGCTACCGCTTCGTCACCGTCTCCCAGCTGATCGACAAGCTCTGAAACGCCAACGGCCCGCATCCCTTCCGGGATGCGGGCCGTCGCGATGGAGTCGCGGTTACAGCGCCTTGAGTTCCTCGGTGACCGCACCGACGGACTTCTTGGCGTCGCCGAACAGCATGGAGGTGTGGTCGGCGTAGAACAGCGGGTTGTCGATGCCGGCGAAGCCGGAGTTCATCGAGCGCTTGAGCACGATGACCGACTTGGCCTGGTCGACGTTCAGGACCGGCATGCCGTAGATCGGGGAGGTGGAGTCCTCGCGGGCGGCCGGGTTGGTGACGTCGTTGGCGCCGATGACCAGGGCGACATCGGTGCGGCTGAACTCGCCGTTGATGTCGTCCATTTCCTTCATGGCGTCGTAGGAGACCTCGGCCTCGGCCAGCAGCACGTTCATGTGGCCGGGCATACGACCGGCGACCGGGTGGATGGCGTACTTGACCTCGACGCCCTTGGCCTCGAGCAGGGCCGCCATCTCCTTGACCGCGTGCTGGGCCTGGGCGACGGCCATGCCGTAGCCCGGGACCACGATGACCTGGTTGGCGTAGGCCATCTGGATCGCGGCGTCGGCGGCGGAGGTGGCCTTGGCCTGCTTCTGCTCGCCGCTGCCGGACGCGCCGGGAGCCGTTCCGCCGCCACCGAATCCACCGGCGACGATCGCGGGGATGGACCGGTTCATGGCCTTGGCCATCAGGTTGGTCAGGATGGTGCCGGACGCGCCGACGATCATGCCCGCCACGATCATGGCGGTGTTGTTCAGCGCCAGACCCGCGGCCGCGGCCGACAGACCGGTGAGGGCGTTGAGCAGCGAGATGACGACCGGCATGTCCGCGCCGCCGATGGGCAGCACGACCATCAGGCCGAGGATGCCGGCGAGCACCAGCACCGCGATCATCCAGTACTGCGGCACACCGTCATTGGTGGCGCCGATGCCGATGACCACGGCCGCGGCGATCGCACCGGCGAGCAGCAGCAGGTTCAGCGGCTGCTGCAGGCGGCCCACGGTGATCGGGCGGCCGGACAGCAGTTCCTGCAGCTTCGCGAACGCGATGCAGGAGCCCCAGAACGAGACCGAGCCGATGATGGCCGCGAACAGCGAGGCGATCACGATGTGCACCGACGGCTGCTCGTGCACCTGGGAGAAGCCCTTGGTGTCGAGGAACTCGGCCCACGCGATCAGCGCGACCGTGCCACCGCCGACGCCGTTGAACGCGGCGACCAGCTGCGGCATGGCGGTCATCTTGGTGAACTTGGCGGGCGGCACGCCCAGGCCGATGCCGACGACCAGACCGGCGACGATCAGGATCCAGTTGTTGGTGTGCCGGATGGAGATGAGCGTCGCGACGACCGCGATGCCCATGCCGACCGCGGCGATCCAGTTGCCGCGCACCGCGGTCTTGGGGCCGGTGAGGCCCATCAGACCGTAGATGAACAGCGCGAACGCGGCGATGTAGAGAACGTTGACCAGATTGTCCATGGGGTTACTCGCCCGCCTTCTCTTGCGCAGCAGGCTTCTTCGCCTTGAACATGCCCAGCATGCGGTCGGTCACGACGAAACCGCCGATGACGTTCAGGGTTCCGAACACGACGGCGACGAACAGGATGATCTGCATCAGGACCGAGGGGTGCTCGATCTTGCCGAAGACCACCAGCGCGCCGAGCACCACGATGCCGTGAATGGCGTTGGTACCCGACATCAGCGGGGTGTGCAGGGTGTTGGGCACCTTGGAGATCACGGCGAAACCGACGAACCCGGACAGCACCAGGATCGCGATGTTCGCCAACAATTCGGTGTACATCAGGCTTCCACCTTCTGAGCGCTCTGCTCGCTCCGCTCGCGCGTGACACAGGAATCCGCCAGCACCTGATCCTCGAAATCGGGTGCCAGGGCACCGTCCTTCAGCATGAGCTCGAGCAGGGCGGCGATGTTCTTGGAGTACAGCTCGCTGGCGTGCTCCGGCATGGTGGCCGGCAGGTTCAGCGGCGAGGCGATGGTGACGCCGTGGCGCACAACGGTTTTGCCGGGTTCGGTCAACTCGCAGTTACCGCCGGTCTCGCCGGCCAGGTCCACGATCACGCTGCCGGGCTTCATGCCCTCGACAGCGGCGGCGGTGACCAGGCGCGGGGCCGGGCGGCCCGGGACGAGCGCGGTGGTGATGACCACGTCGAAGCCCTTGATGGCGTTCTCGAGGGCCTGCTGCTGCTGAGCCTTCTCGTCGTCGGTGAGCTCGCGGGCGTACCCGCCCTCACCGGCGGCGTCGATGCCGAGGTCGAGCCACTGCGCGCCGACCGAGCGCACCTGGTCGGCGACCTCGGGGCGAACGTCGTAACCGGTGGTGCGGCCACCGAGGCGCTTGGCGGTCGCCAGGGCCTGCAGACCGGCGACGCCGACACCGAGGACCAGCACGGTGGCCGGCTTCACGGTGCCGGCGGCGGTGGTCAGCATGGGGAAGAATCGGGTGGATTCCGACGCGGCGAGCAGCACGGCCTTGTAGCCGGCGACATTCGCCTGGGAGGACAGCGCGTCCATGACCTGGGCGCGGGAGATGCGCGGAATCGCTTCCACGGCAAAGGCCTGCACGCCCGCGGTCTTCAGCGCACCGATCTTGGTGTCGGCGTTGCGGGGCGCGAGGAACCCGATGAGGGTCTGGCCCGGCGCGAGCTTGCCGATCTCGCCGTCATTGGGCGGCGCGACCTTCACGACGACGTCGGCGCTGTACGGATCGCCCAGCGTCGCACCGGCTTCGGTGTACGCCTCGTCCGGAATCAACGCGCCCAGACCGGCACCGGCCTCGACGATCACCTCGACACCCTGCTTCAGCAGGGCCGGAATGATCTTCGGCACCAATGCGACGCGTCGTTCGTCCGGGTTCGTCTCGCGAACCACTCCGACGCGCGCACCGCGGGGCGCAGCGGTCTGTGCGCTCTGCGTTGTGTCCACTTGTCAAACTTCCTTCTCGTGGTGAGTCCAGGCCACCTGTCGGTTCCAAGCCGTGTCACCGGTTGAACGGTGGTCCGAACTTACTGTGCAGTAAGTTCGTGAGAATTCTCGCAACTGTACCTGGTTCGCGGTGAGCGTAGCGGAGATGCCCATCACATGGTGTTGCGAGAAAACCGGACAACTCCGTGCTCGGCCGGGGTTCTCCCGGCGTCGAACACGATCGAATCCCTGATGCTACTGGTCGGTAACTCTGGGTTCGGTTGTGCCCGTATCGGGGTCGAGTAGGGGGTGTCGCGCATCACCTGTACGCCGTAATGTCTGCATGGTGAGTGGCTGCATCTTCTGCCGGATCGTCGCGGGCGACGCACCCGCGACCAAGATCTTCGAGGACGACCATCTGGTCGCCTTCCTCGACGTCCGGCCGATCACCCGGGGGCACACCCTGGTGATCCCCAAGCGGCACGCGACCGATCTCGACGAGCTCGACCCGGAGATGGGCGCCCGCCTGTTCGGCTTCGGCCACCGCTTGGCCAAGTCCATGCGCCGGGCCGGCCTCACGGCCGACGGTGCGAATCTGCTCATCAATGACGGCAAGGCCGCCTTCCAGACCGTTCATCACGTGCACCTGCATGTGATTCCCCGCCATCACGGCGACACCCTTCGCTTCGCGAAGGGCTTCGTGCTGCGCCGCCCGCACGACACCGAGCGCACCGCCGCGGCACTGCGAGCCGGATTGGACCGGCTCGCGGACGAGGAAAGGGAGACCACCGCATGACCGACACGGTGCCGGACCGCGCCGAGATCACCGCCCTTTTATCCGACCAGTGGGACGCCCTCACCCGGCTGGTGGACGGGCTGGACGAAAGCCGGTGGCGTGTGTCCTCGCCGCTGCCGGGCTGGACGGTCTTCGACGTGATCGCCCATGTGGTCGGCACCGAATCGCTGCTGCTGGGCGAGCCGACCCCCGACACCGAGGTGTCCGGCGAGCACATCCGCAACGACATCGGCGCGCTCAACGAGAAGTGGATCGAATCCCTGCGCCCGCTCGCCGGGCCGCAACTGCTGGAGCGTTTCCTCGACGTCACCGGCCGCCGCCTGAAGGCGCTCGAGCAGACCACCCCCGAGGCGTGGGCCGAACTCGTGCCGACCCCGGTGGGCATGGCCCCCTACGGCCGGTTCATGCGGATCCGCCTGTTCGACTGCTGGATGCACGAGCACGACATCGCCGACGCCCTCGGCGTCTCCGTCGAGGAGGGCGGGGCGCGGGGCGCGCAGGCCTACGCCGAACTGCTGACCGCCCTCGGCCGGGCCGCGGTCAAGGGCGCGGGCGCGGCGGACGGTTCGCGCATCACCTTCGAGCTCACCGGTCCGGTGCCGCAGACCCTGCACGTGGCGGTCGACGGCGGCCGGGCGAACCTGGTCGAGGCGCTCGACGGTCCGGCCACCACGGTCGTCACCCTGGACTCGCGTCTGTTCGCCCGCCTGCGCGGCGGCCGCACCACCGCCGACGCGCACCCGGGGGAGATCACTCTCGCCGGTGACACGGACCTCGGCAACCGCCTGGTCCGCAGCCTCGCCTTCACCATCTGACCCGTGCGCCTGTTTCTGTCCAGCTACCGTTTCGGCGCGCACCAGCGGCGGTTGCTCGAACTGACCGGTGCGCCCGGCCCGGTGGCCGTCATCGCCAATGCCTGTGACGCCTGGCCCTCGGCCTGGCAGAGCGCGGTCACCAGCGATCTGGTTCCGCTGCGCCGCTTGGGTTTCCAGCCCGAGGTCCTGGACCTGCGCGACTACCTCGACCGCCCGGACGAGGTGGAGCGACGGCTGCGCGAGTTCCCGGCGGTGTGGGTGCGCGGCGGCAACACCTTCGTGCTGCGCGCCCAGTTCGCCCGCAGCGGAGCCGATCTCGCCCTGCGGAAACTGCTCGCCGAGGATGCCCTGGTGTACGCGGGTTACAGCGCGGGAGCCTGCGTGATGACTCCCGACTTCCACGGCATCGAGGCCATCGACGATCCGGGCGAGGTCCGCACCGCCTGTGGTGTCGAGCCGCGCTGGGACGGTCTCGGCCTGGTCGACCGCCGCATCGTCCCGCACCTGGATTCCCCGACCGACCCGCAGGGCCTTTCCCGGAAACTGGTGCGCGACTACGTCTCCGACGGCATCCCGCACTGGGCGCTCACCGACGACCACGTGGTCGTCGTCGACGGCGAGAGCACGACGCTGCTGACCTGATCCGGTCAGTTTCCCTTGTGGCGCAGGCCGTGTCCGAGGGCTACGGCCGCCGCGCCGAAGGCGCCGATGGCCAGCGTCGCGAAGCTCGCGACGTACGCGCCCTCGGTCGGCACGGCGTGCGCGCCCAGCTTCAGCACGTGGGCGGTCAGGATCGAGCCGGTGATCGCGCCCGCGATCGAGCCGCCCGCGGTCCGCACCAGTGAGTTGATGCCCGACGCGATGCCGCTCTCGCTCATCGGCACGTGCTGCACGGCGAGGGTGCCCAGCGCCGCGTAGCCGATGCCGAAACCGATGCCCTGCAGCGCGTTCGCGATGACCATGTCGTAGCCGTGGCCGTGCGAGAAGGCCAGCCAGCCCATCGACAGTCCGGCGAAGGTCGCGCCGATGGCGAGGGTGTAGGCGGGTCCGATCTTGGCGGAGATGCGGCCGGTGTTGAAGGAGAAGAAGGTCATCAGCGCCGCGCTCGGGATGCCGTAGAGGCCGACCGACAGCACGGTCCCGGACAGGCCGTAGCCGACCTGGTCCGCGGGCGTCTGAATGAAGTTGGAGACCAGCGAGAACGCGCCGAACATGGAGAAGCCGAGCAGCGCGGAGGCCACGTTCGCCGACAGCGACTGCGGGCCGACGAGCAGCTGCAGGCGCACCAGCGGCTGTTCGACCTTGAGCTCCACGAACACCCAGACGGCGGTGAGCACCGCGGCGGCCCCGAACATGCCGATGACCGAGCCGGAGCCCCAGCCCCAGCGCGGGCCCTCGCTGATGCCGAGCAGCAGGCAGATCAGCAGCGCGGCCAGCAGGGCCGCGCCGATGAAGTCGGGCTTGCCGCCGTGGCGCACGCCATTGTTCCTGGCGCTCACCTGGATCAGCACGGTGGCGACCACGCCGAGAGCCGCGGTCAGCCAGAAGACCGGGTGCGGGTTGGTGGTGTGGTCGGCGATGACACCGGTGGCCAGCAGGCCGATGGTGCCGCCGACGCCCATGGTGCCGGACACGACTCCGATTGCGCGGACCAGTCTTTCGCGCGGGAAGGTGTCGCGGATGATGCCGATGGCGAGCGGGATCATGGCCGAGGAGATGCCCTGTAGCGCCCGGCCGATGATGTAGACGGGCAGCGTGGTGGCGAAGGCGCACACCACCGAGCCGACGATGAGCACGCCCATGGTGACCATGACCATCGGCTTCTTGCCGTACATGTCGCCGAAGCGGGAGAGCAGCGGCGTGGCGACCGCGCCGGAGAGCAGCGCGGCGGTGAACAGCCAGGTGACCCCGGCGACGTCGGTGTGCAACTGCACGATGAAGCGCGGCAGCAGCGGAATCACGACGGTCTGCTGCAAGGACACGACCAGACCGGCCGCAGACAATGCGAGCAGGGTGAGGCCGAGGTGGGCCTTCGAAGGTTCGACGGGTTTCGACACGTCGACCTGACCGACAGCGGTCGTAGTCATGGGAATGGTCCTTTGGTTTACTTACCAAAATTAAGTAAATGGGTTTCGTAAGATAACCACATGCCGCGACCGGAAGCCATTCCCGCCATCGAAGTTGACGCAGCTCACATCGTCGAACTGGAACGCGCGCTGGCCCGTGTCGCCTATCTGCTGACCCGGGTCCGCCGCCACGACAAGGCCATGGTGCAGTGCGGCCTGACCATGGACCGGGCCAGCGTCCCGCTGCTGCGCCTGCTCGCCGACGCCCCCGAACCCATGCGGCTGGGCGAGCTCGCCGCGCGCCTGGACGTGGAGGCTCCGCACGTGAGCCGCCAGATCCAGCGGCTGGAGAAGGCCGGGTACGTGGAACGCGTCCAGGACCCGGACGACGGTCGCGCCCAGCGGGTCGGGCCGACCGCGTCGGGCCGCCGGGCCGTGGAGGCGGTGCGCGAGGTGATGCGCGGCTGGATGGCAGAGGCGCTCGCCGACTGGACACCCGAGGACATCGAGGCCGTCGCCGTCCTCAATCACCGCATGGTGGACGCCTTCCTCGATCACGCCGAGGTGATCGGCGACCTGGGCGCCACCGCCCGCGACCGCCCGTCGGCCTGAGCCTCAGTCGCTCGCCGGCGCCGGAACCGGCGCGGCGACCGCGCGGGCGCCCCACGCGCACAATGCCATCGCGACCAGCGGCACCGTCATGGCCGCGGTCAGCGGCACCAGCTTGTCGAGCCAGCCGATGACGGCCGGACCAGCCAGCAGACCCACATAGCCGAGCCCGAAGACCCGTGACATATCGGTCGCGGCCGTCGCCGAGCCCAGATTGCCCGCGGCCGTGAACACCTGTGGGACGCCGCCGGACAGGCCGATCCCGCACAAGGCCCACCCCGCCACGGTCAGCGGCAGCCACCCGGACAGTACGACGACCCCGAAACCGATGGCCGCCACGGCCGTACCCCAGCGCAGCACGCCCACCCGGCCGAGGCGGCCGCTCACCCGGTCCGCGCCGAACCGGCCGATGGTCATGGTCAGGGAGAACGCGGTGAAGGCCAGCGCGGCGGCACCCGCGTCGACACCGAGCCGATCGCGGACCTGCAGCGCGCTCCAGTCCGCGGCGACGCCCTCGGCCATCAGCAGCGCGAACGCGATCAGACCGAGGGCCACGACCTTCCGTCCCAGCCGCCGGGAGGGCTTGCCGTCCGAGGGCGTCGCATCGGTGGCCGGAAGATGCTGGGCCGCCGCCGGATCCACGTACGTGCCCGGCACGTCGCCCGCCGCCGGAGCGGTGTGCGGGAGCAGCGCGGGGATCGCCCCGGCCGTGACGGCGAGCCCGACCGCCGTGGTGAGGGTGAACGTGGCGGGCAGGGACCAGTGCGCGTGCTGTGCGGCCGCCCCGAAGGCCGAGCCGAGGAATCCGCCGCAGGAGAAGAAGGCGTGGAACGCGGACATGATGGGCCGGGCGTAGGCCCGCTCGATATGGACCGCCTGCGCGTTCATGGACACGTCCAGCGCGCCGTTGGCGAAACCGAAGGCGCACAGGAACAGTCCGAGGGCGACGGGGGAGGCGGCGTGGGCCGGGCCGAGCAGGGTCAGGGCCAGCAGCGTGACGGCCGCCGCGGTGAGCGTGCGGCTGCCCACCCGGTCCGCCAGCGGCCCGGCGGTCTGCATGCCCAGGATGGCGCAGGCCGCCATGAGCAGGATCAGCATGCCCAGCACGGTCGGTGAGACGCCGGCGCGCGCGGTGACGGCGGGGATGTGCACGATCCATACGGCCGAGAGCATCCCGTTGAGCCCGAACACCGCGAACAGCGCCAGGCGCGCCTTGCGGAGGCGGGGAGTGGGCGTCGCAGCGGCCATCGGTACGACGCTACCGGGTGCACCCGGCGTCTCCCCGGTTTTCGCGATCCGTCCCGGCAGCGTCGACGGTCGGGACTGCGATCCGAATCGTTTGCGGTACAACCTGTTTGCTTTGGATTCTAGGCCCGGGGTCCGACAAGTTTCGCGGCCCGGCGCGCGCCGCGGTACCCCCTTGATTCCGGGGCTACCGCGATCACACCGAGGACTGCACAGTGCCTGCATGAAGCTCAGACATGGCCTTTTCGCTTTGCTGGTCGCGGGACTCGCCCCGCTGGCCACGGTGGCCGCGACCGCGACCGCGGCCCCGGTCACGCCGCCGCCCAGCCCCGAACCGACCGAGTGCTTCCCGAGCTCGTTCTTCAACTCCATCAGCGGCGGCGATGCCAAGTGCCACACGCAGGCCGAGTACTGGCAGAACACAATCGCGCAGCTCAACCCGGCCTCCGGATCCGCCATGCTCACCGGATCCTCCCGAGCGCTCGGATCCGCCGGATCCTAGGGGCCGGCACTCACGCGTCCGCCGTCACCGACCAGGCCCCGGTCGCGGCGGCCGCGCGCACGTAGTCGGCGAAGTCGCGCGGCTCCCGGCCCAGCGCCCGCCGCACCCCATCGGTGACGGGCGAGTTGCGTCCGTCGAGCACCGTGCCGAACAGGTAGTCGAGCAGGCTGACCTCGTCGGCGGGGACCCCGTAGGAGGTCAGGGCGGCCACGAATTCGGTTCGGGTGAGCGGGATGTAGGCGATCTCCCGGCCCGACGCCGCGCCGATCTCGGCCACCGCCGCGGCGAAGCTGAGCGCGCGCGGTCCGGTCAGCTCGTACACCTGCCCGGCGTGCCGGTCGTCGAGCAGCGCCGCCACCGCCACCTCGGCGATGTCGTCGGCGTGCACGAACGGTTCCGGCACGTCACCGGCGGGCAGGGCCACCTCGCCGGCCAGGATGAAGTCGGCGAACGAGCCCTCGTCGAAGTTCTGCGCGAACCAGGCGCACCGCACCACGGTCCATGACATGCCCGAATCCCGCACGATGCCTTCGCATTCCAGCGCCTCGGGCTCGCCGCGGCCGGACAGCAGCACCACGCTGCGCACCCCGGCGGCCGCGGCGCGGTCGCAGAACGCCTTGATGTCGGCGGGCGCGCCCGGCACCGCCAGATCCGGCTGGTAGGACAGGTATACGGCGTCCACGCCGTCCAGAGCGGCCGTCCAGGTCGCGCGGTCGGTCCAGTCGAACGGGATTGCGGCCGTGCGCGAACCGGCCCGCACGGGCACGCCGTGCTCGGTCAGCAGGGCGGCCACCCGGCGTCCGGTCTTGCCGGTCGCGCCGAGGACGAGGACGGTGTTCGCGCTGTTCGCGGTGGTTTCGTTGATCATGTAACGAGTACACCGGGATTCGGCGAGCGCGAACATGGTTGAGAAGCGCCCGGGCATTTGCCATCGTCTTTGTCATGGATGCGTTGGCCAGTCTGCTCGAAGGACCACGGGCACGAGCGGCATTCGTGATGCGCTCGTCGTTCGATCCGCCGTGGTCCCTGCGAATTCGGGACGAGGCCCCGCTGACCGTGGTGGCGGTGGTGCGGGGTGGCGGCTGGGTGCTGCCGGAACCCAGGAGCGGCAAGGCGGGCCCGCCGCGGCAGCTGCGCACCGGCGATATCGCCATCTTCCGCGGCCCCGACCACTACGTCGTCGCCGACGATCCGGGCACCGCGCCGCAGGTGCTCATCGAACCCGGCAACATCACCACCACCATGGACGGTGAAGTCCTGTGTGAGGCACTGAGTCTGGGCGTGCGCAGCTGGGGCACCAGCGCCGACGCCGCGACCGTGCTGGTCACCGGAACCTACGAGCACGAGTCGGCGGCCAGTCGCCGGCTGCTGCGCGCATTGCCGCCGATCGCGGTGCTGGGCCGCGGCGAGATCGACTCCCGGGTGCTGGACCTGCTGGTCGACGAGTCCGCCAAGGACCTGCCCGCCCAGGGGGCCATGCTGGACCGACTATTGGATCTGCTGCTCATCGCCGCCCTGCGGGCCTGGTTCTCCCGCGCCGACGCCCCCGCCTGGTATCACGCCTACGGCGACCCGCTGGTCGGCAAGGCGCTGCGGCTCATGCAGCACAATCCCGCCCAACCGTGGACGGTCGCCTCGCTGGCCGCCGAGGTCGGCGTCTCCCGGGCCGCGCTGGCCCGCCGCTTCACCGAACTGGTCGGCGAACCGCCCATGGCCTTCCTCACCGACTGGCGGCTGGCCCTGGCCGCCGACCTGCTGCACGAATCCGACGCCACCCTCGAGGCCATCGCCCGCCGGGTCGGCTACGGCAGCGCCTTCGCCCTGTCCACCGCCTTCAAACGCCACTACGGCATCAGCCCCCGCGACCATCGCGCCGCACCCGACGAACGCTCCGCCTGACCATGGGAAGCCGTCCGCGGAAGGAACGGCTAAGGTTCGACTTCGGCATTGCCTCAACTCAAAGGTTCGCGGCCGTCTCGATTCTGGACTGACGGAGCGGGGGAGCGAAGCGGAGGAGCGGAGGAGGGAAGAATCGAGACTTCGGGGCCGCGAACCCGCCCGGAGCGAAGCGGAGGGCAAGATGACTGAGTACCCCGTGCTCTGGCCGGTGCCGACGCGCTGGGCCGACAACGACCACTACGGGCACGTGAACAACGTGACGTACTACTCGTACTTCGACACGGCCGTGAACGCCTGGCTGATCAGCGCGACCGGCACCGATATCCGGGATCTGCACGCGATCGGCGTGGTGGCCCAGACCTCCTGCAAGTTCCTGGGGTCGATCAGCTTCCCGGACATGCTGCGGGTGGGCATCCGGGTGGCACGGCTCGGCAATTCCAGCATAAACTACGAGCTGGCCATCTTCCGTGACGGCGGCGACCACTTGGAGCTGGCCGCCACCGGCACCTTCACGCACGTCTACGTGGACGAGCAGACCCGCAAGCCGGTGCCGATCCCGGCGGTCATCCGGGCGGCCGCCGAGCCGCTGGTGGTCCCGCAGCCCGCCGCGGGCTAGACCCGGCTCAGCAGGGTCAGCGGATCCTCCAGCAGGGCGGCCACGCTCGCCAGGAATCGCGACCCCTGCTCGCCGTCGATCATCCGGTGGTCGAAGCTCAGGCCGAGACTGGTCACCCAGCGCACGGCCAGTTCGTCGCGATGCACCCACGGCCGTTTGCGGATCGAGCCCAGGCACAGGATCGCCGCCTCGCCCGGATTCACCAGCGGCACACCGGTGTCCACGCCGAACACGCCCACATTGGTGATGGTGAAGGTGCCGCCGGTCAGGTCGGTGGGGGTGGCGGTGCCGCTGCGCGCCTTGCCCGCGACCCCGGCGATCTCCAGGCACAGGTCGCGCAGCGTGAACCCTTGCGCGTCCTTGAGATTGGGCACCAGCAGCCCGCGTTCGGTGGCGACCGCGAAGCCCAGGTTCACGTAGTGCTTGGTGACGATCTCCTGATTCGCCTCGTCCCAGCGGGCATTGATCTCCGGGAACTCGGTGAGCGCCGCCAGCGCGGCCCGGGCCACCAGGGCCAGCGGGGTGAGGGTGAGCCCGGTGAAGCTGGGCGTGGTGCGCAGATGCTCGAGCAGCTCCATGGACGCGGTGAAATCCGTGGTCACGAAGGTACTGGCCTGCGGAATGTGCTGGGCGCTGGCCACCATGGCGGCGGCGGTGCGCTTGCGGATGCCGCTGATCGGCGTGCGGGTCTCGCGTTCGGCGGGGACGGCGCGGCCGCCGCCGAGCGCCGGATGCATGGGCGTCACCTCGGGCGCGGCCTGGTTGGCGGGCAGCGCGGTGAGGGTGGCGGGCGGTGGCGTGTGGATCGGAATGTGGCCTGTGCCTATTGATTCCGGCCGCATGCCGTGCAGATCCTCGAGGGTGACCGCGCCCTGCGGTCCGGTGCCGATCACGGTGCTCAGGTCGATCCCGATCTCGCGGGCCAGCTTCCGGGCGGCGGGCGTGGCGGCGGGCCGTCCGGCGGGTGCGGAACTGCCGAGCCCCTCCGCGCCGTCGTAGCCCATGCCGCGCGCGGTCGCCGCGCGGGCCGCGCGGCGGGAGACCGGCTCGGTGTCGGGGCCGTAACCGACCAGCACGGATTGCCGTTCGGCCGGAGCCTCCGGGGCTTCCGCCGCGGCGTCCGCGGATTCCGTGGCGCCGTTGGTCTCGGCGGGTGCGGCCACGCCGATACGGATCAGTGGCGCTCCGACCGGCACGGTGTCGCCGGGCCGAGCCAGCAGTTCCAGCACCGTGCCCGCGTACGGGCTGGGCAGCGCCACCTGGGCCTTGGCCGTCTCGACCTCCGCGATGACCTGGTTGAGCGAGACGCTGTCGCCGGGCGCGACCGCCCACGACACCAGTTCCGCGTCGGCCAGGCCCTCGCCGAGATCGGGCAAACGGAATTCCATGACCTGCTGCTGACTATCCACCGGGCTTCCTCCGTGCGGTAACCATTCGTGCGGCGAGCGGTTCAAGCGGCGAGCGTGCGGTCGACCGCGGCGAGAATGCGATCGGGGTCGGGCAGGTGGTGCCGCTCGAGCTTAGCCGGGGGATAGGGGATGTCGAAGCCACCGACGCGCAATACGGGCGATTCCAGATGGTAGAAACAGCGTTCCGTGATCCGGGCCGCGATTTCGGCTCCCAGCCCGGCGAATACGGGCGCCTCGTGCACCACGATCAGCCGCCCGGTTTTCCGCACCGAGGCCTCGATGGTGTCGAAATCGATGGGCGAGAGGCTGCGCAGATCGATCACCTCGATCGAATGTCCCTCCGACGCCGCGATATCGGCGGCGGTGAGCGCGGTGGCCACGGTGCCGCCGTAGGCCACGATGGTGGCGTCCTCCCCGGCGGCACAGATCCGCGCCTGGTCCAGTGCGATTCCGCCGTCGTGGTCGAGCCGTTCGACATCCACCTCGGCCTTGTCCCAGTAGCGGCGTTTCGGCTCGAAGAAGATCACCGGATCGTCGAGGGCGATGGCCTGCCGGATCATCAGATAGGCGTCGGCGGGATTACTCGGCGACACCACCCGCAGCCCCGCGGTGTGCGCGAAATACGCCTCCGGCGATTCCGAGTGATGCTCCACCGACCCGATGCCGCCGCCGAACGGAATGCGAATGGTGATGGGCGCGACCACTTTTCCACGGGTCCGGGCGTGGATTTTCGCGACCTGCGAGACGATCTGGTCGAACGCCGGATACACGAATCCGTCGAACTGGATTTCACATACCGGACGCAATCCCCGCAAAGCCATTCCGAAAGCGGTTCCGATGATTCCGGACTCGGCCAGTGGAGTATCGATGACGCGGTTGTTGCCGAAATCCTTCTGCAGCGTGTCGGTGACCCGGAAGACGCCGCCGAGACGGCCGATGTCCTCACCCATGAGCACGACCTTGGGATCGTCCTCCAGGCTGCGGCGCAGCCCGTGGTTGATCGCTCCGGCGAACGTGGTCTTCATCGTCCGACTCCCTCCAGGTAGGCCGCGTACTCGCGGCGTTCTTCCTCGATCAGCCGATGCGGGGTGGCGTACACGTGGTCGAAGAGCTGGTCGGGGTCCGGGTCGGGCATGGTGAGGGTGGCGGTGCGCAGCCGGGCGGCGACGTCGTCGGCGCGTTCGGCCACCGTCGCCTCGAAGGCGCTGTCCCACAGGTTCTCTCGTTCCAGCAGCCGCCGCATCCGGTCGATGGGGTCGCGGCGCTGCCAGAGTTCGAGTTCGGCGGCGGTGCGGTAGCGGGTGGGGTCGTCGGCGGTGGTGTGTGGGCCCATCCGGTAGGTGATGGCCTCGACGAAGCTGGGTCCGCCGCCCGCCCGCGCGTGCTGCAGCGCCTGCCGGGTCACGGCCAGCACGGCGAGCGCGTCGTTGCCGTCGACCTGGACGCCGGGGATGCCGTAGCCGAGGGCGCGATTCGCGATCGGGGTGGCGCTCTGCACCCGGACCGGTTCGCTGATCGCCCAGTGGTTGTTCTGGCAGAAGAACACCACCGGGGCCGACCAGGTGGCGGCGAAGCCGAGCGCCTCGGCGATATCGCCCTGGCTGGTCGCACCGTCGCCGAAGTAGGCGATGGTGGCGATCTCCGCGCCCTCGAGATGCGCGGCGTAGGCGTAGCCGGTGGCGTGCAGGCCCTGCGAGCCGACCACGATGGCGGGATTGGTCATCTTGACCGCGTCGGCGTCCCAGCAGGAGTGCGCGGCGCCGCGCCAGAGCCGGGTGAGGTCCTCGGGCGCGACGCCGCGGCAGTAGGCGACGCCCGCCTCGCGGTAGCTGCAGAACACGTAGTCGTCGGATTCGAGGGCGTGGGCCGAGCCGATCTGGGCGGCTTCCTGGCCGAGCAGCGGGGGCCACAGTCCGAGCTGGCCCTGCCGTTGCAGGGCGGTGGCCTCGGTGTCGATGCGCCGGGCCACGACCATGTCCGTATAGAGGGCGCGCAGGCGCGGGCCGTCGATATCGGCGATCAGTGGGGCGTGCGCTCGATCGTGGACGCGCTGTCCGTCGGGCTGGATGAGCTGGACCGGATAGGTGTTCTTGTCGGGCATGGGTATCGCCTCCTGACACCGGGTGACATCGCTTCGACCACGGGATTGTGTCCGTGTGGCAAACCAATGTGTGTCCTGTACCACAAGCATCCTCCGCATGGCGATCTGCGCAAGTCTGACGCGCAGAACTGAGCAGAATGCACGGTCGATTCGCGTTTGTCGGTGTCATACTGATCCCCATGAGCAGCAGGGAGCCCAATCCGGCGCCGCTGGACGCCACCGATGCCCGGTTGTTGCTGGAGTTGGTCGCGAACCCGCGCGCGACCGGTGTCGAACTGGCCGCCCGCCTGGGCCTTTCCCGCAATACCGTGCAGGCCAGACTGGCTCGCTGGGAGGCGAGCGGAGTGCTGGCCGGCTTCGAGCGCCGGGTGGACCCGCGAGCGCTCGGCTACTCCCTGGCCGCCTTCGTCGCGGTGGTGGTGGACCAGCATCGGCTCGACGCGGTGGCGGCCGAACTCGCCGAGATCCCGGAGGTCACCGAGGTCTGCGGCATGACCGGGCCGACGGATCTGACGGTCCGGGTGGTGGCCGCCGACGCGGAGGATCTGTACCGCGTGGCGGGCAGCATCCTGAAGATCCCGGGCGTGGAGCGCACCAATATGGCGCTGGTCATGCAGTCGCTGGTCGGGCCCCGCATCACGCCGCTGCTGGAACGGCTGGCGGCCGGCGGCCGCGCGTAATTCAGTCCAGTTTCGGCTGATTGGCCGCAGACCTGCGGGTGACTGGACCGCGACGATAGCCCCATGAGCACCAGCGTCACTCCCGCCGCCGAGGTCGAGAGCCCACCGGCGGCGGGTCCCGGGCAGCCGATCGGAGCCGGAATCGTCACCGCGCTGGTCGGTTTCACCAGTTCGTTCGCGGTGGTGCTGGCGGGTCTCACCGCCATGGGAGCCACGTCGGCGCAGGCGGCGTCGGGCCTGCTGGCGGTGTGCGTGACCCAGGCGGTCGGCATGCTCGTGCTGAGCCGCCGGTATCGGATGCCGATCACGCTGGCCTGGTCCACGCCCGGCGCGGCGCTGCTCGCGAGCACCGGGGCGGTGGCGGGCGGCTGGGCCGCGGCGGTCGGCGCGTTCGCGGTGGCGGGCGGACTCATCGTGCTGACCGGATTCTGGGACCGGCTGGGCGCGCTCATCGCCGCCATTCCGGTGGAGATCGCGCAGGCCATGCTGGCCGGAGTGCTGCTGCCGCTGTGCCTCGCGCCGGTGAAGGCGCTGCCGGTGAGCCCGGCCGTGGTGGTGCCGGTCATCGTGACCTGGCTTGTGCTGCAACGCTTCGCGCCACGCTGGTCGGTGCTGGCGGCCTTCGCGGTCGCGGCGATCGGGTCGGGCATCGACATCGCGGTACGGCACCGGAGCTTGGAGTTGTCCGCCATGCTGCCCCGGGTGGAATGGACCGTGCCGCACTGGAGTTGGCAGGCCCTGATCGGCGTCGCGGTGCCGCTGTACGTGGTGACCATGGCGGCGCAGAACATTCCGGGCACGGCGGTCATGCGCACCTTCGACTATCGGGTGCCGTGGCGCGCGGCCATGACCGTCACCGGTCTGGGCACCGTGCTGGGCGCGTCCGCGGGCGGGCACGCCATCAATCTGGCGGCCATCAGCGCCGCGCTCTCGGCGGCCCCGTCCGCGCACCCGGATCCGAAGCGCCGCTGGGTCGCGGCCTACACCGCGGGCTGCACCTATCTGCTGCTCGCGCTGGCCTCGGGCGCGCTGGTCGCGCTGGTCGCCGCCGCTCCGAAGGGCGTGCTGGAAACCGTTGCGGGACTTGCCCTCATCGCCACCCTCGCGAGCGCGCTGACCGCCGCGCTCACCCCCGCCGCGCATCGGTCCGCGGCCGCCCTCACCTTCCTGGTGGCGGCCTCGGGCATCTCGATGCTCGGGATCGGCGCGGCCTTCTGGGCGCTGGTCGCGGGTCTGGTGGTGCGCTGGTTCCTGCCGCCGGCCGCGGCCTGACGGCCGCCCGGGCCCCGGGCCGGAACGACGGGCGGCTGCGGGGTGCTGCCCGGGCTGGTTAGGGTGGAACGGAATCGACGTCATGATGCGGTGAATCGGCGAAGAGGAGTTGGCTTGAGTTCGGTGCTGATTTCGGTTGCGGAGCTCGCGGACCTGCTGGGAGCGAGCGGGAGCCGGGTGCGATTGCTGGATGTGCGGTGGGCGCTCGGGGATCCGGACGGGCCGCAGCACTATCTGGACGGGCATATTCCGGGCGCGGTCTTCGTCGATCTGGAAACCGAACTCGCCGATCCGCCCTCGGCCGCGCACGGCCGCCACCCCATGCCGGAATTGCCGCACTTGCAGAAGTGCGCGCGCAGCTGGGGCGTCTCCGACGGCGACACCGTGGTGGTCTACGACGCGACCGGCGGCATGGCCGCCGCCCGCGCCTGGTGGCTGCTGCGCTGGGCCGGCCTGGCCGATGTCCGGATCCTCGACGGCGGGCTGCCCGCCTGGGAGACGGCCGGGGGCAAGGTCGTCGCCGGTGACGAACCCGACCCGGAACCCGGCACGGTGATGCTGTCTCCCGGCCACATGCCGACCATCGACGCCGATGGCGCGGCCGGCTGGCAGGGGCTGCTGCTGGATGCCCGCGCGGGCGAGCGCTACCGCGGCGAGACCGAGCCCGTCGACCCCCGCGCGGGCCATATTCCGGGTGCGGTGAGCGCGCCCACCGCCGAGAACCTCACCACCGCCGGGCATTTCCGGCCGCTCGCCGAATTGGCCTCCCGCTTCGCGGGTTTCGGCTCCGGACCGGTCGCGGTGTACTGCGGCTCCGGGGTCACCGCCGCCCACCAGGTGGCGGCGCTGGCCGTGGCCGGGATCGACGCCGCCCTGTACCCGGGCTCGTGGTCGCAATGGTCCAACGACCCCAAGCGCCCGGCCGCGACCGGCGCGGAACCGGCCTGATCACCAGGGTTCGACCGATCACTCGGGTTTGACGGCGGTCAGAATGCCGGTCGCGAACGGGCCGGTGCGGAATTCGACTGCCGTGAAACCGATCTCGGCCAGCACGGCACGGTAGCGGCGGACATCCACCGCGGCCAGCGAGTCGCCGGGGCCGTCGTGCGTGTGCCCGTGATCGTCGGCTCCGCCGTGACCGTTGCCGCCGTGCCCGTGATCACGGCCGCCGCGATGCGCGGCGAGCCCGGCCATGGCGCGAATCGCCAGTCCGCGCACACCCGTGGTCGCCGGGTGGGTGTCGGCCAGCAGCAGGCGGCCGCCGGGTCGGAGCACTCGGAAGAACCCCGCCAGCGCGGCGTTCCGATCCGCCTCGGCGATGTGGTGCATGGCGAAGGTGCACGTCGCCACGTCGAAGGACGCGTCGGGATGGGGCAGGGCCTGGGCCGCGCCCAGTTCGAAGACGCAGTTCGCGGCGGCGTGGGCGGTGGCGTACTCGATCATCGGCGCGGACGGATCGACGCCGACCACCCGCCCGTGCGGCCCGGCCTGGCGGGCCAGCTCATTGGCCAGCCGCCCCGGACCGCAGCCGATGTCGATGGCGTGATCGCCGGGCCGGATGCCCGCGCTGGTGGCGAAGTGCCGCGCCAGGCTGCCGCCGCGTCCGAGGAAGAAGACGTCGGTGAGCAGGGTGTAGCCGCGCGGCCAGGTGATCAGGGCTCCGACAGACCGGGTGTCGATATCGGACACTTGCTTGTTCTGGGTCATGCGTTCCATCATCGAAGGATGGGAAATGCCAGGCCAGAAGCAGTTTCCCCGAATGTGTACGTTTCGGGACACTCAGCCGGGATCCGTCCCGGAACGGCTCCGGACCCGGTCGACGACCGGCGGGTGCGTCGCACCCGCGCGGCCCTGCACCGGGCGCTCATCGAACTCATGCTGTCCCGTCCGTACGCCCGAATCACGGTGCGGGACATCATCGATCGCGCCGATGTCGGCCGCTCCACCTTCTACGCGCACTACCGCGACAAGGACGATCTGCTGCTGGTCAGCTGTATCGAGCATGTGCGGGCCGAGATTTCGGCGCGGATGGCCCGCCACCCGGGCCCGCCGCCGCCGCTGCTGCCGATCGAGATCCTGTTCCGTCTGATCGACGCCTACCCCGAGGTGTACCGGCCGCTGGTCGGCCCGCGCGCCAACGCCACAGTGCTGCGGTCGATCCGGCAGATGTACGCCGAACTGCTCACCGAGCATCTGGCCCCGCTGCTCGGTCCCGATCCCGCCGCGGCGTCCGTCGCGATCACCTTTCTTTCCTGGGGGCTTTACGGATTGCTCGAATCGGTCATGGATCCGGCCCAGGAGTTGACCGCCGAACAGGCGTACCGGCATTTCGCCGCGCTATGGGCAGCCGCGGGCGACGCCCGCGAGGGCGGCGCGGTCGGCGGCGGTGACGGGTAGCCCGTACCGGCCGGCGGCGGTCAGATACTTGCCCGCGTAGAAGCAGCGATTCGCCCGCGCGGGCGGCAGCCAGTCGCCGGGCGTGCGATCGCCCTTGTCCTGGTTGGTCTTTCCGTCCACCGCGAGCAGGTTGTAGTCGACGTCGTTGGCGAACCGCACCCGCCGCGCGACCGGCCAGGCCGCCGCGCCCAGATCCCACGCGGCCGCCAGCGGATACACGTGGTCGATCTGCACAGTCTTGGCCGCCGCCCGCTCGAACGCGATGCGCCGCCCGGTGTACGGATCGTCCAACGCGCCCGCGACCACCACACAGCCGTCGCCCGGCCGCAGAACTACTTCGGTGAGCTGGCGTGCCAGCACGCTGTTGCGGCTGTCGCACCCGTCGTGCCCGCCCGGGCCGTCGTGATCGTCGGTCCAGGCCGGACCGAACACACACCCCTGCCCGCCGTCGCATCCGCGCTGGTAGCCGCCGGGTCGCGGCCGCGCGGGCACGGTGACGACGGCGGTGAGCAGGCGTTCGAGCTGGACGCGTGTAGGACTGCCCGGCGCGGGAGTCACCTGCCCGACGGTCCCGCACCCCAGGACCGTGAACAGGATGACCACCGTGCCGAGCAGCGAAGTCGCGCCTCTGAGCCCCACGGCATCAGGTGTATCGCTACCGCCCGCCGGAGCGGGCCGTCACTCGAACTTCGCACCCCCGCGGCGGGTTACAGCCAGGCGTGCGCCAGGATGTCGTCGGCCGCCGTTTCCGACAGTTGTGGCGGAAAGCGCGTGGCCGCAATGGAATCCACGTGCGCGCCGTCGTGCCCGATGAGCCACGAGCCGCCCCGGTCCTCGCACTCGGCGATCTTGGCGAAGACGGTGAGCAGGAATGTGATGGAGTCGCGCGGATCCGGGGTGCGGGCGAGTCGCTGCGACTCACCGGGCCGGGACAGATCCAGCCACACGCCGGACTGCCCGTCCAGACGCATCCCCACGATCTTGCCTGCATCCACGAAGGTGAATTTCCGCCGTTCCCACGAAGTCGTGGGCGTGAAGGCCTGCTCGAGCACTTGGAGCAGAATCGTCATCTTCACGGCCTCCCTACGGTCTCGAAAGTGCCACGGCCCCGGATTGGGTCGCGGTGATGTCGGGTGCGCACACAGGTGTCACCGACATGCGGTGACCTGCGGATTTATCCAGTATGTGCCGTATCCGATCAGAAATAAAGAGGGACCTGACTCGCGGGTAGCGCGGGCCCTGTCGGAGCGGGCTGCTTGGATGGTCGGATGCTGCACGGACTGTGGACGCCCGGGTCCGGGTTGGTGCTGTGGCACGACCCGGACGGCTTCGTGCTCGCCGACGAGACGGAGAAGCTGCCCGAGCCGCTGCGGTCGGTGGTGCGGGCGGCCAAGTGGCGGCACTGGGCCGAGGTCACGCTGGCGGGGGAGTACGGCACGGAACGGGCCCGGGTGCGCGCGCACGCGCTGGCCCCGGAGGCGGCGGCCCGGGTGCTGCTGGGGGAGCTGCCGCCGCACTGGCCGGTGGCGGGGGATCTGCGCTATCTGGGGCATGTGGCGCGCGGGATCGAGCGCTGGGTGCGGGCGGGGCGGATCGTGCCGGAGATCCGGCGCGACGACGGGGAGTGGTGGGCGCGGTGGCGGCTGGTGGGCGGGCAGCGGCAGCGGGCCTGGCTGGCCGAGCTGGCCGTGGCCATGCCGTCGGCGCTGAAGGACCACGGCCGGCCCGCCGACATCCTGGAGAACCTGGTCGCCGAACTGACCGATCCCATTGCCCGGAAATGGATTTCGGCACGCGACCCCGAGATCGGCTCCGCGCCGACGGATTCGGTGTCGCATCCGCTGCTGAGGGCCCTGCTGGACGCCACACCGCTGGAGACCGGCTCGCATCGGGTGGCGGCGGTGCTCGAGGACTGGCGGACCAGCCTCACCGCGGGCGAACCGGATCTGGTG
Organism: Nocardia sp. NPDC004340; assembly: GCF_053602575.1. Classification (NCBI taxonomy): domain Bacteria; kingdom Bacillati; phylum Actinomycetota; class Actinomycetes; order Mycobacteriales; family Nocardiaceae; genus Nocardia; species Nocardia sp. NPDC004340. The sequence continues at coordinate 61,230 of NZ_JBSGDW010000015.1, read as the reverse complement.
CTGCGCCTGCTGGAACCCGACGGCGACGAGCCGGGTGAACTGTGGCGGCTCGAGGTGTGCCTGCGCGTCGAAGGTGAAGCGCCGCAACCGGTGCTGCTGCCCGGCGATCCGGTGCTGACCCGGCTGGCCGGGGAGAAGCTGGCCGCCGCCAAGGAGGTGTACCCACGCCTGCGGGACCTGCCCGGCGATCCGCGCAGCATGGACCTGTTCCTGCCCACCGAGGTGGTCATGGACCTGGTGGCGCACGGCGCGAACGCGCTGGCCGCCGCCGGGGTGCGCCTCATGCTGCCCCGCGCCTGGCGGGTCGCCGCGCCGACCATGAAACTGCGGGTGCAGAGCCCCGCCGCGACCGAAACCGCCGTGGGGCTCGAGGGTTTGGTGTCGTTCCGATGGGAGCTGGCCCTGGGCGACACCGTGCTGACGCCCGCGGAGATGGCGCGCCTGGTGGACGCGAAATCGGATCTGGTGCGCCTGCGCGGCGACTGGGTGCAGGCCGACCATCGCATGCTCGCCGCGGCCGCCGACTACGTCTCGGGCCGCACCGACGGCACCGAGACCACCATCGGCGGCCTGTTCGCGGAGCTGTCCGCGCACCCGGTGATCGGCGTGCCGCTGGACGAGGTCACCGCGACCGGTTGGGCGGCGGAACTTTTCGACGGCGAACGCGCCACCGAGCCCGTCCCCGACCCGGTCGGCCTGAAGGCCCAGCTGCGGCCGTATCAGCAGCGCGGCCTGGCCTGGCTGGCGACCATGAGCCGCCTGGGTTGCGGCGCGATCCTCGCCGACGACATGGGCCTGGGCAAGACGGTGCAGGTGCTGGCCCTGCTGGCGCACGAGCGGGAGACGGCCGTCGCGCCGCCCGGACCCACCCTGCTGGTGTGCCCGATGTCGGTGGTGGGCAACTGGCAGCGGGAGGCCGAACGTTTCGCCCCGGATCTGCGCGTGCTGGTGCACCACGGCCCGGCCCGCCGCTCGGGCGCGGAACTGGATGCGGCGGTGGCGGATTCGGATCTGGTGGTCACTACCTACGCCCTGCTGGCCCGCGATGTGGAGGAGCTGAAGCGGCAGGACTGGCAGCGGGTGGCGCTGGACGAGGCGCAGCACATCAAGAACGCCGGGACCCGTCAGGCGCGGGCGGCCCGGCTGGTCCCGGCGCGACATCGCCTGGCGCTCACCGGAACTCCGGTGGAGAACCGCCTGGAGGAGTTGCGGTCGATCCTGGATTTCGCCAATCCCGAGCTGCTGGGCAAGGCGTCGGAGTTCCACGCCCGGTTCGCGGTCCCGATCGAGCGTGAGCACGACGAGAACGCCGTCACCCGGCTGCGTGCCATCACCTCGCCGTTCGTGCTGCGCCGGGTCAAGACCGATCCGGCGGTGATCTCGGATCTGCCGGAGAAGATCGAGATGACGGTGCGGGCCAACCTGACCGTGGAGCAGGCGGCGCTGTATCAGGCTGTCCTGGACGACATGTCGGCCAAGCTGAAGGCCGCCGAGGGCATGGAACGCAAGGGCGCGGTGCTGGCCGCGCTCACCCGGCTCAAGCAGGTGTGCAACCACCCGGCCCACTATCTGAACGACGGTTCGGCGGTGCTGCGCCGCGGTCAGCACCGGTCCGGGAAGCTGGCGCTGGTCGAGGACATCCTGGAATCGGTGATCGCCGACGGGGAACGCGCCCTGATGTTCACCCAGTTCGCGGAGTTCGGAAAGCTGCTGGCCCCCTTCCTGTCCGAGCGTTTCGGGGCCGAGGTCCCGTTCCTGCACGGCGGGGTGGGCAAGCAGGCCCGCGATGCCATGGTGGAGGACTTCCAGGGCGGCGACGGCGCGCCGCTGATGCTGTTGTCGCTCAAGGCCGGCGGCACCGGCCTCAATCTCACCGCCGCCAATCACGTGGTGCACCTGGACCGCTGGTGGAATCCGGCGGTGGAGAACCAGGCCACCGACCGCGCCTTCCGGATCGGTCAGCGCCGGGATGTGCAGGTGCGCAAGCTGGTCTGCGTCGACACTATCGAGGAGCGGGTGGACGACATGCTGAAGGGCAAGAGTCAGCTGGCCGATCTCACCGTCGGCGCCGGCGAGCACTGGATCACCGAACTCGGCGACGAGGAGCTGCGGGAACTGTTCGCGCTGGGAGCGGAGGCGGTCGGCGAATGAACGAGGTCATCGACTTCGGCGGGTACGGCAAGCGCCGCCCGGTGCGCGGCGGGGTGCCCGCGCGCAGCCGCCGCGGCGCCGCCTTCGCCCGCACCTGGTGGGGCCGCGCCTTTCTGGACGCCGTCGAGCAGGTCGCCGATGCCGGGCGGCTCTCGCGCGGCCGCTCGTACGCCCGCACCGGCCAGGTGATCAACTACCGGCTCGAGGAGGGCATGGTGACCGCGGAGGTGCAGGGCAGTCAGCCCCGTCCCTTCGTCTCCGTGCTGACCATGCGGACCTTCGACCGCCACCACCTGGAGGAGCTGGCGGACGCGGTGCGCGAGTCGCCGGGCATGCTGGGCGAGATCGCGGCGGGCACGCTGCCCCGCGCGCTGGGCCCGCTGCTGCTGCCGACGACAGTGTCCGAACTCGACTTCTCCTGCAGCTGCCCCGATCACAGCTGGCCCTGCAAGCACGCGGCCGCCATCTGCTACGTGGTGGCGGAACGGCTCGACGAGCACCCGACCGACCTGCTCACCCTGCGCGGGATCCGGCTGGACGACCTCATCGGCGGCCTGCTGCAGAGCGAGACCCTCGACTGCGGCGACCTGTACGGCGAGCACGCGGCGCTGCCCACGCTGCCGGACCCCGAATTCCATCCGGCCCCCGACGATCTGGACCCGGTGCTGCTGCGCCAGGCCCTGCGCATGACCGCCGAGGACGAGCAGTCCGTCGCCGCCGGGCTGCGGCAACTGCGGGACCTCTACCGCTCCCTGGACCGCTGAGCGCTGTTCCCGGCCCGCTGAGCGCTAGGCCGTGGCGGTCCGGGTGGCGGGCCGATCATCGGTGCGGCGTCCGCCGGGCGCCTCGAAGGTGTAGTCGTTCAGGTCGAAATGGGCTGCCCGCCAGGCGGCTTCGGGCGTGCTCATGGCCCGCAGCGGGACGTCCCCGTTCTTGTCGAAGTAGTAGGAGTTGGCCAGCGCGCAGCTGTCCTGCCAGAACACCTGGGTGCCGCGCCGCGACATCATCTCCTGGAAGTACCGCTCGTTGGCGGCGGCGGTGACCTCCACCCGGGTGGCGGCGTCGCGGCGGGCCTGGCGGAGCAGCCGCAGGATGTGGGTGGTCTGCATCTCGATGAGCGTGAAGTAGGAGGCCCCGTTGTAGCCGTAGGGCCCGATGATGGTGAAGAAGTTCGGGAAACCGGGCACGCTGACGCCCTCGTAGGCCTGCAACCGGTGGGTGTCCCACCAATCCTCCAGTCGCAGTCCGCCACTGCCGTGCAGGTCGAAGGTGGGCATATTGCCCGACTCCATGACCTTGAACCCGGTGGCCATGATGAGTACGTCGACCTGGTGGTGGCGGCCGGTGGTGCGCAGACCGCTCGCGGTGATCTCGGTGATGGGATCGGTTTCGAGGGTGACGTTGTCGCGGTTGAAGGTCTTCAGATAGTCGTTGGAGAACGACGGCCGCTTGCAGCCCAGCGCGTAGTCGGGGGTGAGTTTCGCGCGAATCTCGGGGTCCCGCACCTGATCCCGCAGGTGCGCGAGACCGGTGCGCTCGCCGAGCTTCACGATCGGCAGCACCTTGTAGTAGTGCGCCGACAGCGGGAAGGTCAGTTCCACGAACGCCTGGCTGATCCAGCGGGTGAGGAACTGCCCGCCGGGCAGCCGCATCAGTGCGCGGGCCACCGGCGGCATGGGCGCGTCGGGCCGCGGCAGGCACCAGATCGGCGTGCGCTGGAAGACCACGAGTTCCGACACTCGCGGCGCGATCTCGGGAATGATCTGGATGGCCGAGGCCCCGGTCCCGATGATCCCGACCCGCTTGCCGCGCAGGTCGATGTCGTGATCCCAGCGCGCGGTGTGCATGGTGACGCCCCGGAACCGTTCCGCCCCCGCGATGTCCGGCAGTTTCGGGCGGGTCAGCACCCCGGTCGCGCCGATGAGAAAGCGGCAGGTCAGCTCGTCGCCGTCACTGGTGCGCAGCCGCCACAGGTGCAGGTCGTCGTCGAAGTCGGCGCGTTCGATGGTGGCGCCGAACCGGATTCGCGGCCGCAGCCCGTACTTCTGCACGCACCGCTCGGCGTAGGCCTTCAGCTCCCGGCCCGGCGCGTACACCCGCGACCACGAGCTCTGCTTCTCGAACGAGTACTGGTAGCTGAATGATGGAATGTCCACGGCGATACCGGGATAGGTGTTCCAGTGCCAGGTCCCGCCGGGCCCGTCGGCCTCGTCGATCATGACGAAGTCGTCGAATCCGGCCTTGCGCAGGGCGATCGCGGTCCCGATCCCCGAGAATCCCGCTCCCACGATGACGATCTGATGATCGACGACGGTCCTTGTCACGATGCGTCCTCCGCGTAGATGATGCAGTCCACCCGATGCTCGACACCGTCCACGGTGCGAATCCCGAGCGGCGCCGGCCGGGCGATGGGCCAGCTGATGAGCGTGCAGTGGGGCTGCCGCAGCGCCCGGTAGTAGCGACTGTGCACCCGCACCCCGGCGGGCTTGTCGGGGGTGAGTTGGCGGCGCTGCCACGAATCCCCGATCTGCACCCGCAGATTCGCGGCGGCCACGCGGCGCAGCACGGCCTGCCCGGGGAGCGCGGCGAGCAGGTCCGCGGGCGCCAGGCGCAGCAGCGCGGGCAGGCCGGGCAGCGGCGGGGCGGGCAGGATCCACAGCGGGTCGTGCTGGAAGACGGTCACCCGGCGGGCCCGGGCCACGACCGGCGGCACCACCCGGGCCAGGGCCGGGCCGCCGCCGACGACCGCGACGTGCAGCCCGTCGAGTTCCCGCTGATCCCGCCAGTGCGCGCAGTGCACCGTCGGCCCGGCGTAGGGGGCCCGGGCCCGGCCGGAACCGTCCCGGATCGGCGCGGTCATTTCGCCACCGGCTCGTAGGTCAGGGCCTTGGACCAGGACGGCGTGCGGCGGCGCAGCAGTCGCCCGGGGACGCTGTCGATGGCCTTGTTCAGGGCGTCGTTGAGGCCCTGGATCGGTTGCAGGCGATTGATGGTGGCCATGCCGTGCAGGCGGACGACGTGGTAGAGCGGCAGCCGCTTGATGTCGGGGCTGCGTTCCCCGGCCTTCTCGTAGCGGCGCACGGCATTCCAGAGTTTCTCCTCGTCGAGCCCCATGGCCATGATGTTGGTGGACATCCGCGACAGCAGCGGCGTGTACAGCAGCGCCCCCATCAGCAGGTTGGGGCGCAGGGCGAACCCCGCCGTCTCGATGGCGATGCGCCGCATCGGTCCCGCGCCGAGCTGCTCGAGCACCTGGAACCCGACGGCCAGGTGCCGGGACTCGTCGCTGTTGATGTGCCGGAACACCTCGTGGCACAGGGGATCCCGGACCTCGTCGAGCAGGAACTTGACCAGCGCCCCGTCGAGCGCGCACTCCAGGGACGGGATGACGGTGCCCAGTACCGGCAGCGACAGGTGGTCGCCGTACCGGTCCAGCCACTGGATGACGAGCTGAATGTTCTTGTTGGGCAGCGGCATCGCGTCGCCGTCGAGCATGCCCCAGCGGCGCATCAACGCCAGTTCGGCATTGGCGTGCTTCTGCTCCTCGGCGTGGAAGTGCCGGTAGATCTCCTTGAGCGGGCCGTCCGGCGCGTGCAGCGTGAGGGCGGCGAAGCCGCGCGCGCCCACGTGCTCGATCCACACCAGGTCGGCCATGAAGGTGGTCAGCGCCGGGCGTTGCTCATCGGTGATGAGCTCGGCTCCCGGTGCGTCCCAGTCGATGTCGGCCAGCGCCCACTGCCGGTCCCGGACCACGGTGAGCATGTCGGAATACGCGAACGCCATTGTTCTGCTCCTCGCTGCATGGCTACCGCACCAGCCGCTCCAGTAATCCGGCGGCGCGGGTGTAGGTTTCGGGCAGCAGTCGCTTGGACTGCCAGATCGCCTTGGCCTCGAACTGCGGGACCACGTAGAGCTGACCGTGGTCGACGGCGTCGAGGGTGGCGCGGGCGATGGCCGCGGGCGGGCGTCCGGTCCAGCGCAGCAGGCGGTCGCCCCACAGCTGCACGGTCTCGTCGCCGATCGAAACGCCCTCCAGGATATTGGTTCTCACCCCGGTCGGGCAGAGCACGGTGACGGTGACGCCGGTGCCGGACAGCTCCGCGGCGAGCGTCTCCGACAGCGCCAGCACCCCGGCTTTGGACACGTTGTAGGCGGCCATGCGCGGCGCGGACCCGAAGGCGGCGGCCGAGGCGACGTTCACGATGGACCCGTGCCCGGCGGCGCGCAGCCGGGGCGCGAAGACGTGGCAGCCGTGGATGACGCCCCACAGGTTCACGTCCAGCACCTGATGCCATTCCCCGGGCGGGGTCTCGCCGATGACGGTGCCGCCGCGGCCGATGCCCGCATTGTTGACCACCAGGTCCGGGCTCTTGCCGAACCATTCCTCGGCGGTGTTCGCGAGCGTGGTGACCTGGTCCAGGCTGCTCACGTCGCAGCCGGTGTCGAAGGCCTTGCCGCCGATGTCGCCGACCAGTTCGGCGGTCTCGCGGGCGCGGACGGGGTCGAGGTCGGAGCAGACGACGCGTCCACCCCGCTTGCCGATCTCGAGGGCGAAGGCGCGGCCGATGCCGCTGCCCGCACCGGTCACCACCGCGTCCGCCTGTCGAGTGCGGTGGGTCCCGCCGAAAGGATTGAGTCGCATGGGAACTCCCGGGAGCGTGCCATCCGGGCAGTCAAGTGGTGGCGTGTGCCACCACTGGCCGCACCTGCCACCAATTAGGCTCCGGATGCGCTATTTTGTCAACTATGGACGTGCCCGCGACGGCGACGACCGACCTGTCCGCGACACCCGCCCGACGTGGCGGGACCTGGGGTGGCCGCACCCAGGAGCAGCGCCGGGCCGAACGCCGCGAGCGGCTGATCGCGGCGGCCCTGGACATCTGGCTCGAGCACGGCTGGGCCGCGGTCACCATGCGTGGCGTGTGCACCCGTGCCGGCCTCAACGACCGCTACTTCTACGAGCACTTCGCCGACCGCGACGACCTGCTGGGCGCGGTCTGGGACGAGGTCGGATTCCAGGTGCTGAGCGAACTGTCGGCCGTGGTCGCCGACAATCTCGCGCACCCCGCGCTGGGCATCCTGCACCTGGCCATCGCCCGCGCCGTGGAACTGCAATCGGAGGGCCCGGCCCGCATCCTGTTCGGCGATCACTCCGGCAGCCGTGTGCTCGAACAGCGCCGCACCGCCCTGCTCACCGAGGCCACCGACCTGCTCATCGCCACCGCCCGCCCGTACCTGCGCCCGGGCGTCGACGAATCCGATCTGCGCATGGGCGTACTGATGAGCATCGGCGGCTTCATCGAACTGCTGACCGCCTGGCGAGCCGGGATCATCGAGGCCGATGCCGCCCGCATCGTCGATCACGTCAGCCACGCGGCCGATCTGCTCGGCGCGGAATACCTGGCTCTGCCCTGACCGATACCCGGCCAGGCCCCGGCCGCCGTTATTTGATCGCCCACACCATCGATTCGGGCCCGGCGAGGTGCTCGGTCTGCGGGTCGCGGAAGCCCGCGTCGGCGAGCCAGCCGCGCAGGTCGGCGGCGGTGTAGTCGAAGCCGCCGGGCGTCTCGATCAGCATGTTGAGGCTCATGAGCAGGCCGGGCAGATTGGTCCGGCGATCATCGTCGATGAGGGATTCGTAGACCAGGATCGCGCCGCCCTCGGGCAGCGCGCGGTAGGCCTTCTCCAGCAGCATGCGCTTGGTGTCGAGATCCCAGTCGTGCAGGATGTGGCCGAAGACCAGCACATCGGCTTCCGGCAGTTCCTCGGTGAAGAAGTCCCCGGCCCGGAAGCCGCTCCGATCCGCCACCGGGGCAATGTAATCGGTGAAGATCGGCTCGACGGGGGCCAGGTCGTAGCCGATGCCGTGCAGGTGCGGATTGGTCTCCAGAACGGTGCGCAGCAGCGCGCCCTGGGCGGTGCCGATATCGGCGACGGTCTTCCAGCGCTGCCACGGGAAGACCTCGGCGATGACGTGCGCGCCGGGCAGCGACAGCCCGGTCATGGCGCGCTGAAAGTCGTAGAGCCGCTCGGGATCCCGGTACAGCTCGGTGAACAGGTCGCGGCCCTCGCGGGCCTCGTTCTGGGGTAGCCCGCTGCGCAGGCCCTCGGTCAGACGGCCCCAGAAGGGGTACAGCCGCGACGCCGCCATCTCCAGGAAGCCGCCGACGTACTCGCTGCCGGTGCTGTCCAGGTAGGTGGCGGTGTCGGCGGTGTTGGCGTACCGATCGTCGGTGCGCCGCAGCATCTCCATGGCGACGAGCGCGTCGAAGAAGTCACGGGCGGACCGCGGGTGCAGGCCGAGTTCGCGCCGCAGCTGCTCGGCGGTCAGCTGGCGATGCCCGAGCACCGTGAACACCCCGAGTTCGACGGCGCTGAGCAGGGTCCGGGACTCCCAGAAACCCATTCCGATCCGCAGGATCCGCTCCATGGCGCATCACGATAGCCAGCGCGCCGCCCCGGCACGGCCGGACCCGGCAAATTCGGAGCACCCGAACTGGGTCAGAGCATGTCGAGCCCGTAGATCCGTTCGGCATTGCGGCGGAACACCTGCTCGATGGCCTTGTCGTCGGCCCCGTGCCCGGCCAGCGCGGTGGCCACCGCGCTCGCGGCGTTCGGGATGCTCGTAATCGGCTTGTCCACCGGGAAATTCGAGCCCCAGATCAGCCGGTCCGCGCCGAAGACGTCCAGCGCGTGCTCCAGCATCGGCGAAATCCGTTCCACCAGTACCGGAACCGGCGTCGGCTCGCCGCGCTTGGGCACCGGGTGGCCGAGGATGGGCATCATCAGCCCGCTCACCTTGGACACCACATTGGGGTGCGCGGCCAGCGCGGTGAGATCGTCGCGCCAGCGCAGGAACAGCTCACGCCGCTGTCCCGGGGTCTTCCCGGTCTCGCGCCCGACCGGCCCGAAAATGCCTGCGGGCGTGGCGAGATGGTTGAGCACGATGGTGGTGTCCGGATACCGCTCGGCCAGCGCCGTCACCTCGGGCAGCTGACCGGAGTACACCCACGCCTCGAAGTTGAGTCCGCGGTCGGCCAGCGCGCCGAACCCGTTGAGGAAGGCGGCGGAGGTCAGCGTGCCCGGCGTCTTGCGGGTCGCCCGCACATCCCGGTCCGGGTGGTATTCGACGCGGGACCGCACGCCCCGGAACCGCGGGGACGCCGCCTGGTGCGCGTCCAGCAGTTCGGCGAATTCGGGCGCGGTGGGGTCGGCCGCGCCCATGATCGCACCCAGGGCGGGGGTGTCCACGCCCCACGGCAGGCTCGCCACCCACCGGGTCTCGTCGACGGGCCCGAGCGGGCCGTTGCCGACCCATTCGACCTCGATGTGCACGATCGCCTCGACCGGCACGTCGCCCGCGTCGGTCTGGTAGTCGCGCGGCAGATAGGGGTGCATGACCGGCGTGGGATCCCCGGCGAACTCGCGATCGCGGCGCGGCGCGAGCCGGGTGGCCCAGTCGATCGGCACCGGTACGTACCGGAAAAGCTTCGCCAGCGCGCTGAACCCGCGCGGCGTGGTCATCGGATCCCACTGGTGAATGTGCGCGTCCACCACGGTCATTCCCGCAAACTCCATGGGGTGCCTTCCGTCGGGGCCAGCCTGTCCGGATTGTTCCACAGAGACGGCCGTGCCGCGCTCGCCTGAGCGAACGCGGCACGGAGTTTGCCCGGGGACGTGGGGTGGTGCGTTACGGCAGCACCTGCGGGATGGCGTCGGGATTGAGCAGGCCGATCAGCGCGCCGATGCCGCCGCCGATCAGGGCGCCCAGGGCGGAGCCGCCCAGCGCGCCGGGGATGGAGCCGACGACCGAGCCGAGCGCCGCGCCGCCCGCGCTGCCGGTGAGGGCGCCCGCGGCCGCGCCGTTGAGGGCCGGGTCCGGGAACATCGCGTTCGGGTTGGTGGTCACCGGATCCAGCGGAATGCCCTCGGAGACCGGGGTGACCTGGATCGGCGCGCTGTCCGGGGCCTCGGCGCTCGCCGCGCCGGCGAACAGGGTGGCCGCCGCCGCGAGCGACATCGTGATGGTGGCGAGCTTGGCGGTGGTTCTCATGGTCGTTCTACGCATGATCGTCTTCCTGTCAGCCGCAATCGAACCGAACAGTTCCGGTATAGCCGAGAAATTGCTGCCAATCGGAAATTGCCATACACCCTGGGCGGTGTGGGTACTCGCCAGTGCGGGATCGCGGGCGAAAGTAATAGCGCCCCGCTATATTTCGAAATATGGCGGGGCGCTGTCGGTCAGCGGGTCAGGGTTTGATCAAACGTTGCGGCGATACTGGCCACCCACGGTGAAGAAGGTGTCGGTGACCTGCTGCAGCGTGCACACCCGCGCGGCGTCCATCAGCACCTCGAAGGCGTTCTCGTCGCTCGCTGCGGCCGCCGCGAGCCGGGCCAGCGCGGCGGGGGCCTCGTCGCGATGCCGCTCGGTGAATTCGCTGACCCGTTGCAGCTGAGACTGTTTCTCGGCCTCGGTGCCCCGCGCCAATTCCAGTACCCGATGTTCTTCCTCGTGCGGATTGCGGAAGGTGTTGACCCCGATGAGCGGCAGGCTCCCGTCGTGCTTGCGGCGCTCGTAGAGCATGGACTCGTCCTGGATCCGGCCGCGCTGATACCCGGTCTCCATGGCGCCCAGCACCCCGCCGCGTTCGCTGATCCGCTCGAACTCCCGCAGCACCGCCTCCTCCACCAGATCGGTGAGCTCGTCGATGACGAAGCTGCCCTGCAGCGGGTTCTCGTTCATCGCCAGCCCCCACTCCCGGTTGATGATGAGCTGGATGGCCAGCGCCCGGCGCACCGATTCCTCGGTGGGCGTGGTGACCGCCTCGTCGTAGGCATTGGTGTGCAGGCTGTTGCAGTTGTCGTAGATCGCGATCAGCGCCTGCAGGGTGGTGCGAATGTCGTTGAAGCTCATCTCCTGTGCGTGCAGCGAGCGCCCGGAGGTCTGCACGTGGTACTTCAGCTTCTGCGACCGTTCGCCCGCCCCGTACTCGTCGCGCATGGCGATCGCCCAGATGCGCCGCGCCACCCGGCCGATCACCGAGTATTCGGCGTCCATGCCGTTGGAGAAGAAGAACGACAGATTGGGCGCGAAATCGTCGATGTCCATGCCGCGCGCCAGATACGCCTCCACATAGGTGAAGCCGTTGGCGAGGGTGAAGGCCAGCTGGCTGATCGGGTTCGCCCCGGCCTCGGCGATGTGATAGCCGGAGATGGACACCGAGTAGAAGTTGCGAACGCCGTTGCGCACGAACCACTCCTGGATGTCGGCCATCATGCGCAGGCTGAACTCGGTGGAGAAGATGCAGGTGTTCTGGCCCTGATCCTCCTTGAGGATGTCGGCCTGCACGGTGCCGCGCACGGTGGCCAGGGTGCGGGCGCGCAGGTCCGCGGCCTCCGCGTCGGTGGGTTCGCGGCCCTGCTCGGCCGTGAACTCCTCGCGCGCTTGATCGATGGCGGCATTGAGGTAGTAGGCCAGGATGGTCGGCGCGGGCCCGTTGATGGTCATGGACACCGAGGTGCTGGGCGCGTCCAGATCGAATCCGGCGTACAGCGCCTTCATATCGTCGAGCGTGGCGATGGAGACCCCGGACGTGCCGACCTTGCCGTAGATGTCGGGCCGCTCCGCCGGATCGTGCCCGTACAGGGTCACCGAGTCGAATGCCGTCGAAAGTCGTTTGGCGTCGGCGTGTTCGGACAGCACCTTGAACCGGCGATTGGTGCGGAAGGCGTCGCCCTCGCCCGCGAACATGCGTGCCGGATCCTCGTTGTCCCGCTTGAACGGGAACACCCCGGCCGTGAACGGGAACCGTCCGGGCAGATTCTCCGACCGCAGGAAGCGCAGCAGCTCACCGTGATCGGTGAAGCGGGGGAGCGCCACCCGCGGAATCGAGCTGCCGGACAGGGTCTCCCGGCGCAGCGCGGTCCGCAGCTCCCGGTCCCGGACCCGCACCACCTGCTCGTCGCCGCGATAGGACTCCGCGACGGTGGGCCACTCCGCCAGCAGGGCGGCGTTCTCGGGCGCCAGCTCCCGCTCGGCCCGGGCGAGCAGATCGCGCACGGATTCGTCGTCCGGCAGTTCGGCGAGCACCTGCTCCACGCGCTGCACCCGCTGCGCCGCCTCGATCTGCCGGGCGGTCGCCGCGTGGTAATCCCGGACCGTCTCGGCGATCTCGGCCAGGTAGCGCACCCGCGCGGGCGGAATGATCTGCGCGAACCGCGTCGAGGCGCGGGTTTCCACCCGGGGCAGCACGCCCTCCTGCAACGGCAGTCCGCGCTCGGCGAGCAACCCGGTCAGGTGTTGGTAGAGCGCCGTCACCCCGTCGTCATTGAACGTGGCCGCGCTGGTGCCGAACACCGGCATGTCCTCGGGCAGGGCGTGGAAGTCCTCGCGATTGCGCACCAGCTGCCGCGACACGTCCCGCAACGCGTCCTCGGCCCCGCGCCGCTCGAACTTGTTGATGGCCACCACATCCGCGAAATCGAGCATGTCGATCTTCTCGAGCTGGGAGGCCGCCCCGAACTCCGGCGTCATCACGTACAGCGACACGTCCACGTGCTCGGCGACGCCCGCGTCACCCTGTCCGATGCCGGGGGTCTCCAGGATCACCAGGTCGAATCCCGCTGCCTTGCAGGCGATCAGCATGGCGTCGATATTGTTGGGCACCTCGCGCTCGCCCCGGGTGGCCAGGGACCGGAAGTAGACGCGTTCCCCGTCCAGGGCGTTCATCCGGATCCGGTCGCCGAGCAGCGCGCCGCCGCCGCGTCGCCGGGTGGGGTCCACCGCCAGGATCGCGACCCGCAGCTTGTCCTGCTGGTCGGTGCGCAGCCGCCGCACGAGTTCGTCGGTGAGAGAGGACTTTCCGGAGCCGCCGGTCCCGGTGATGCCGAGCACCGGCACCTGCCGCGCCGCCGCCGCGGCGGTCAGGGCGGCCAGGTCGTCCTCCGGCAGCGTCCCCTGTTGCAGGCAGGTGAGGGTGCGGGCCAAGGCCGCCCGATCCCCGCCGAGTACCGCGTCCACCGGGGCCGGCGTGCGCGAAAGATCCTCGTCGCACGCCGAGATCAGCTGATTGATCATCCCCGGCAGTCCGAGCCGCTGCCCGTCCTCGGGGGAGAAGATGATCACCCCCGACTCCCGCAGGCGCGCGATCTCCTCGGGAATGATCACCCCGCCGCCCCCGCCGAAGATCTTCACGTGCCCGGCCCCCGCCTCTTTCAAGGCCTGCGCCAGGTACTCGAAGTATTCGATGTGCCCGCCCTGGTACGAGCTGACCGCCACCCCCTGCACGTCCTCGGTGACGGCCGCGTCCACGACCTCGCGCACGGCCCGGTTATGCCCCAGATGAATCACCTCGGCTCCCTGGGCCTGGAGGATTCTTCGCATGATGTTGATGGCCGCGTCATGGCCATCGAAGAGCGCAGCGGCGGTCACGAACCGCACTGGATTAACCGGGACATGCAGATCTGGCATGCCAATCCTCCGCACGGAGAGCCTGTAGGTGCTGTGAATTATCCCACAGCCAATACTTGGATGTCCAACTATAGGATCGCCACATACCGCGCAATCGGCGCGCAAGCTTCGAGACAGGACTGGCATGGTTCGCGAACTGACTCACTTCATCGACGGCAAGCACGTAGAGGGAACTTCCGGGAAGTTCGGGGACGTCTTCAACCCGAGCACGGGACAGGTCCAGGCGCGGGTGCCGCTGGCGAGCAAGAGTGAGGTCGAGGCGGTCATCGCGAACGCGGCCGCCGCGCAGCCCGCCTGGGCCGCCACCAATCCGCAGAAGCGGGCCCGCGTGCTCATGAAGTTCCTGACCCTGGTGCAGGACGAGATGGACTCGCTGGCCGCCCTGCTCTCCGCCGAGCCCGGCAAGACCATCGCCGACGCCAAGGGCGACATCCAGCGCGGCCTCGAGGTCATCGAGTTCGCCGTCGGCATCCCGCACCTGCTCAAGGGCGAGTACACCGAGAGCGCGGGCACCGGCATCGACGTCTACTCCATGCGTCAGCCGCTCGGCGTGGTCGCGGGCATCACCCCGTTCAACTTCCCGGCCATGATCCCGCTGTGGAAGGCCGGACCGGCGCTCGCCTGCGGAAACGCCTTCGTGCTCAAGCCTTCCGAGCGCGACCCCTCGGTGCCGCTGCGCCTCGCTGAGCTGTTCCTCGAGGCCGGACTGCCCGCGGGCATCTTCAATGTGGTCAACGGCGACAAGGAAGCCGTCGATACGCTGCTGAACGACGAGCGGATCAAGGCCGTCGGCTTCGTCGGCTCCACCCCGATCGCGCAGTACATCTACGAGACCGCCACCGCCAACGGCAAGCGCGCCCAGTGCTTCGGCGGCGCCAAGAACCACGCCATCGTGATGCCCGACGCCGACCTCGACGATGTGGCCGACCAGCTCATCGGCGCGGGCTACGGCTCCGCGGGCGAGCGCTGCATGGCCATCTCGGTGGCGGTGCCGGTCGGCGAGGAGACCGCGGATCGCCTGCGCGCCAAGCTGGTCGAGCGCATCGGCAAGCTGAACGTCGGCCTCTCCGACGACCCGGGCGCCGACTTCGGCCCGCTGGTCGGCCGCGACGGCGTGGACCGCGTGAACAACTACGTGCAGATCGGCGTCGACGAGGGCGCGGAGCTCGTCATCGACGGCCGCGGCCTGGTGGTCGAGGGCGGCGAGGACGGATTCTTCGCCGGCGCTTCGCTGTTCGACCGCGTCACCCCGGAGATGCGGATCTACAAGGAAGAGATCTTCGGTCCCGTGCTGGCGCTGGTTCGCGCCCAGGACTACGAAGAGGCGCTGCGCCTGCCCAACGAGCACGAGTACGGCAACGGCGTCGCCATCTTCACCCGCGACGGCGACACCGCCCGCGACTTCGCCGCCCGCGTGCAGGTCGGCATGGTCGGCATCAATGTCCCGATCCCGGTGCCGATCGCGTACCACACCTTCGGCGGCTGGAAGCGGTCCGGCTTCGGCGACCTCAACCAGCACGGCCCGGACTCGATCCGCTTCTACACCAAGACCAAGACGGTGACGCAGCGCTGGCCTTCCGGCATGAAGGAGTCCAACGCCTTCGTCATCCCGACCATGGACTGACGCTGATGTTCGTACTGGACGAGGACGAGAAGGCGATCGTCGAGACCGCCCGCTCCTTCGCCGACGAAATGCTCGCGCCCAACGCCCTGGAATGGGACGAGCGCAAGCACTTCCCGGTGGACGTACTGCGCAAGGCGGGCGGGCTCGGCCTGGGCGGCATCTACGTGCGCGAGGACGTGGGCGGCTCGCAGCTGCGGCGGCTGGACGCCGTGCGCATCTTCGAGCAGCTGGCCACCGGCTGCCCGTCGGTCGCCGCCTACATCTCCATCCACAATATGGCGACGTGGATGATCGACACCTACGGCGATGAGACGCAACGCAATCGGTGGCTGCCGGGGCTGACGTCCATGGATCTGCTGGCGTCCTACGCGCTGACCGAACCGGGCGTCGGCTCCGACGCGGCGGCCTTGAGCACCAAGGCCGTTCGCGACGGCGACGACTACATCCTCAACGGCGCCAAGCAATTCATCTCCGGGGCGGGCTCCAACGACGTCTACGTGATGATGGTGCGCACCGGAATCGAAGGCGCGCGCGGCATCTCGGCGCTCATCGTCCCCGCCGACACCCCCGGTCTCTCGGTGGGGCCGAACGAGAAGAAGATGGGCTGGAACGCCCAGCCCACCCGGCAGGTCATCCTCGAGGACGCGCGCGTTCCGGCGGCCAACCTGCTCGGCGCGGAGGGCGACGGCTTCAGGATCGCCATGAACGGGCTCAATGGCGGACGGCTGAACATCGCCGCCTGCTCGATGGGCGGCGCGCAGGCCGCACTGGACCGCACGGTCGCGTACCTGGCCCAGCGCAAGGCCTTCGGCTCCCGGCTGTTGGACAACACCGCCCTGCAGTTCCAGCTGGCCGATATGCGCACTTCCCTGGAGGCCGCCCGCACCCTGCTGTGGCGGGCCGCCGCCGCCCTGGACGCCGACGCCCCCGACAAGGTGGAGCTGTGCGCCATGGCCAAGCGGTTCGCCACCGACGCCGGGTTCGAGGTGGCCAACCAGGCCCTGCAACTCCACGGTGGCTACGGTTACCTGGCCGAATACGGCATCGAGAAGATCGTCCGCGACCTGCGGGTGCATCAGATCCTCGAGGGCACGAACGAAATCATGCGGGTGGTCGTTGCCCGCTCGGTGGTAGGAGCAGCATGAGTGCTGAGACGTCGAAAAGCGTGGTCAAGGAACCCGAGGTTCTGGTCGAGAAGCGCGATGGGCTGGGCCTGATCACCCTCAACCGGCCGCGGGCCATCAACGCGCTCAACCACCCGATGGCGCTGACCATTCTGGACGTGCTGCGGGCCTGGGCGGACGACGACGAGGTGCGCGCGGTCGTGCTCACCGGCGCCGGGGAGCGCGGGCTGTGCGCGGGTGGCGACATCGTCGCCATCCACAACGACGCCAAGGCCACTGTCGCGCAGGGTGATTCGCCGCAGGTCGCGGCCGACTCCCCGAGCGGCGTGTTCTGGCGCGACGAGTACATCCTCAACGCCCTGATCAAGCGCTACCCGAAGCCGTACGTCGCGATCATGGACGGCATCGTCATGGGCGGCGGTGTCGGCCTGTCCGGGCACGCCTCGCACCGCATCGTGACCGAGCGGTCCATGATCGGCATGCCCGAGACCGGCATCGGCTTCATCCCCGACGTGGGCGGCACCTGGCTGCTGGCGCACGCGCCCGGCGAGATCGGCACGCACATCGCGCTCACCACCGCGCGCATGTCCGCCGGCGATGCCATCGCGGCCGGATTCGCCGACAGTTTCGTTCCGTCCGAACACCTTCCGGCGCTGCTGGAGGCCCTCGCGACGGCCGACGTCGAGGTGGCCATCGCGAAATTCGCCCAGCCCGCCCCGGTGTCGGAGTTCGTGGCGCAGCAGGACTGGATCGACGCCTGCTACAGCGCCGACACCGTCGAGGAGATCGTGCACCGCCTCGAGATCGACGGCCGCGCCGAGGCCGCCAAGGCCGCCGCCGACGTGCTGTCGAAATCCCCGGTGGCCCTGAAGGTCACGCTGCGTTCGCTCCGCGATGCGCGCCGGGCCGCCGACCTCGAGACGGCGCTGAACCAGGAATACCGGGTCTCCGTCGCCGCCCTCAACACCCACGACCTGGTGGAAGGCATTCGCGCCCAGGTCATCGACAAGGACCGCAACCCGCAGTGGTCGCCCGCCACCCTGGCGGACGTCACCGACGCCGACGTCGACGCCTACTTCGGCGCGCTCGGCGATCGCGAATTGGGTTTGGCCGCACCGAAGGACGAGCAATGAGCACTGACACCAAGGTCGCGTTCCTCGGACTCGGCCACATGGGCGGCCCGATGGCCGCCAACCTGGTCGAGGCCGGATACGACGTCCTCGCCTTCGATCCCGTGCCCGCCGCGCAGGACCAGGCCCGCCAGGACGGCGCGACCGTGGTCGGCACCGCGGTCGAAGCGGTGTCGGCCGCCGACATCGTGATCACCATGCTGCCCAACGGCCGCATCGTGCTCGACCTCTACGGAGACATCCTCCCGGCCGCCAAGCCCGGCACCCTGTTCGTCGACTGCTCCACCATCGACGTCGGCGACGCCAAGCAGGCCGCGGAACTCGCTGTGGCAGCGGGACATCGGGCTCTGGACGCTCCGGTCTCCGGCGGTGTCGCGGGTGCGGCGGCCGGAACCCTCACCTTCATGGTGGGTGGCGAGGGCGCCGACTTCGCCGCGGCGCTGCCGCTGCTCGAGGTGATGGGTGGCAAGGTCGTGCACTGCGGCGGCGCGGGTGTCGGCCAGGCCGCCAAGATCTGCAACAACATGCTGCTGGGCATCTCCATGATCGGGCTGTCCGAGGCCATCGTGCTGGGCGAGAAGCTGGGCCTGACCCACGACAAGTTCTTCGACGTGGTGTCCACCGCCTCGGGCCAGTCGTGGGCGCTGACCTCGTATTGCCCGGTGCCGGGACCGGTTCCGGCCAGCCCCGCCAACAACGACTACCAGCCCGGCTTCGCGACCGCGCTCATGTCCAAGGACATGGGGCTCGCCGCCAACGCGCTGCGCGCCAACGGCGTGGACGGGCAGATCGGGCAGCTGGCGGCGGAGATCTACAACCGCTTCAACCAGAACGAAGCGGGCAAGGACTTCTCGGCTATCGTCACCGATATCCGCACACGATCTGAAGGGGAGACGGCGTGACCGACTTCGAGACCATTCTGCTGGAGCGCAAGGGCCGCGTCGCGCTCATCACGCTCAACCGGCCGAAGGCCCTGAACGCGCTGAACTCGCAGGTCCTGTCCGACATCTCGGCGGCGCTCGACGAGCTCGAGAACGACAACGAGATCGGCGCGGTCGTGCTGACCGGGTCCGAGAAGGCCTTCGCGGCCGGCGCGGACATCAAGGAGATGCAGACCAAGTCCTACATGGACATGTTCGTGACCGACCACTTCGGTGGCTGGGACCGCGTCGCCGCCTTCCGCAAGCCGCTGATCGCCGCGGTCGCCGGCTACGCCCTCGGCGGCGGCTGCGAACTCGCCATGATGTGCGACCTGCTGCTGGCCGCCGACACCGCCAAGTTCGGGCAGCCCGAGATCAAGCTCGGCGTCATCCCCGGCATGGGCGGCTCGCAGCGCCTCACCCGCGCCGTCGGCAAGGCCAAGGCCATGGACCTCATCCTCACCGGCCGCAATATGGGCGCCGAGGAGGCCGAGCGGGCGGGCCTGGTCTCGCGCATCGTCCCGGCCGCCGAACTCGTCGCCACCGCCATGGAGGTCGCCGAGACCATCGCGTCCATGTCGCTGCCGTCGGTGATGATCGCCAAGGAAGCGGTCGACCGCTCCTACGAGACCACCCTCACCGAGGGACTGCGTTTCGAGCGTCGCGTCTTCCACTCGCTGTTCGCGACCGACGACCAGAAGGAAGGCATGACGGCCTTCGTCGAGAAGCGTCCCGCCAACTTCACCAACAAGTAAGCGCGAGAACAACTCTCGAAACTCCCGTGCCCCGCTGCCGATGGCAGCGGGGCACGGTGCTGGGTGGGGTGGGTGGCGTCAGCCGTGTTTGGGCGGGCCGACTACTTCGACGGTCGGGGGCTTGCCGTCGGGGTGGGCGCCGTGGTCCCGGTTCATGGCCAGTCCGCCGACGATGGTGCCGCCGAGCGTGGCGGTAACCGCCACCGCCGCAACGAGTTTGCGGCGGGAGACGGGGGAGACGGGGGCTTCGACGGGCGGCGCGCCCGGGGCCAGGTGCACGCTGCGGATGCTGCGGGCCGACGGGCGTTCGGCGGCCAGCAGGACCGCGCCGCGGGTGGACACGAAATCGGGCTCCGGGTCGTAGATCATCGGGTAGCCCAGCTGGAGTTTCAGTTCGTCGCGGATGCTCTTGTTGCGGGTGCAGCCGCCGAGCAGGGCCAGACCCGCGGGCCGGATGCCGGTCTCGTCGATCATGTGGCGGACGAACGACGCCGAATGATGGATGCCCGCCTCGACCAGTTCGGCGAAATCACTGCGGGTGACCACGGTGCGCTGCCCGGAGATCGGGTCGCAGACGGCCAGTACGCGTTCGGAGGCCAGGGCTTCCTTCTGACGGCGGATGTCGGCCAGATCCAGGGTGACGCCGCCGCGGGTGAGCAGCCAGCGCAACAGGGCGTCGTGGCCGTCCCCGCCCAGGACGGTGCTGCGCTTGGTGGCGAGGACGGCATCGTTCCGGCAGTCGATCTGGGTGAGGGTCAGCCCGGACGCGCCGAGGTCGTACAGCAGGATCGAGCCCTCGGTGGGTAGCTTCCGGGTGAAGCGCAGATATCTGAGCTGAGCCACCGGCTCGTCGATGACGGTCAGGCGATTGCGGCCCGCGGCGGTGCGGACGGCTTCGGCATGGTTGGTGCTGCGACAGGTGACCGCGATACCGGTGATGAACTCGTCACGCTCGGCCGCCGACTTCCGCATCAGCCGGATGGCCTCGAAGACCGCCTCCGCCATGCTTCCGCCGCCGGCCCGGCGTAGGACCTTGCACCGGTCGATGGGAGGCAGGTGCGGCTGGTCGGAATGGGTGAGCATGGCGCGTGCGCCAGCAGCGCCCGCCGACACCCCGAGGACCAGCACCATGGCAACAATGGTGAACCTTTTGCGAGCCGAAGCCAAGACTATGACGCAGGAAATTGGCTGCCGGGTCGCTGGGTGGTTACTGGCCGGCCCATCGGGTGGGTGAGCTACCGGGGTCGAAGTCGCCCGCGCTCTGCCGGAACTCCGCCAGCAATTGCAGCAGCAGCTGCAATCGTTCCGGCGCCAAACCGGTCTCGGCGAAAACTCGCCGGTTCAGTTCGGTGGTGGCCTTGGCCACCAATTCTCTTCCGGCCCTGGTGATTTCGATGAGCGTTGCCCGCCGGTCACTGGGATGTGGCACACGCTTCACCAACTGGGCCGCCTCCAGCCGGTCCACCGTGTTGGTGACCGACGTCGGATGCACCTGCAGCCGGGCGCTCGCCATCGCCATCGGCAGCGCACCGGTTTTGCTGAAACTCAGCAACATCAGTAGCTCGTATCGCGAAAAGGTCAAACCGGACGGCTTCAGCGCTTCGTCCACCCGCGCCATCACGATCTGCTGCGCCCGCACCAGCGAGGTGACCGCCGCCATCCCGTCCGCGACCTCGCCCCAGCCGTGCTCGGTCCACTGGCGGTGCGCCTCCTCGATCGGATCGAGCGGCAGCGGACGGGGACGCGACATGCCCTGATCATCGCATGTCGCGAAGCGCTCGGGCCGCCCCATAGCAATCACGGTGATTCAAACCCTCGGCCTAGGACCCGAACCGGCGCACTATGGACCTCGCCGATGCGGGTGTGACCGAGTGGCCAGGTGGCGGTCTGCAAAGCCGTGTACGCGGGTTCGACTCCCGCCGCTCGCTCCATCGGAGAACGCCTCCCGGGCAATCCGCCCCAGGAGGCGTTCCCTTTTCTTCCGGCCGCCGGGCGCTCAGGAACGGCTGAGGCCCGAAAGGTCGCGCAGCACGGTGTAGTTGCGGTCGGCCGTGGAACCGAGCGTGTATTCGGGTAGCAGCCCGAAGTATTCGCCCCGGGACCGGCTGCTCCAGCGGCGCGCGTCCTCGGTCCGCGTCTTATGGAAATTGGCCATGTACCCGCCCTCGAACAGCCGGAGCAGGGTGTAGCCGCCCGGGTATTCCTTGGTCGCGGCCACTTCCAGGAAATCGACCGGGATCGGCAGGTCGGGGCGGGTGCGGCGATTGCGGTGGGTGTGGCCCGCGTGGTGCAGGAACACACCGGGGGCGTCGCGGTAGATCGATTGCAGCGCGGCGGCATTCGCGGCATCGAGGATGAAACCCGGGCCCGCCAGATTCGACCAGCCGGACTCGGTGGTGACCGGGTGGTGGCCGAAAACCAGGGTGGGACGGTCGGGATCGGCGGTGAGCCGGTCGCGCAGCTCGTCGAGCTGAGGTCGCTCCAGGATGCCGCCGGACCCGTCGAGTTGCGTGGTGTCCAGGGCGATCAGGCGCAGTTCACCGACCTCGTGGGCCGCCAATCGCTGGCGGGGCCCGAAGGAATCGGCCCAGCAGTCGTGGTGATCGGTGTACGGGGTGCACTCCGCGTACTCGGGCCCGACGTGCGGGCGGTCGTGATTGCCGCGGGCCGCGAACCAATCCCGGCCCGGCGCACCCCACCGCGCGAGGTGGGCGTGCACGCCGCGCACCTGCTCGGGCGTGGCCTCCGCGGTGAGGTCACCGGCCAGCACCAGATGGTCGACCGCGCGATCGGGCCGGTGCATATCGTCGAGCAGCGCGGTCAGCATGACCTCGGGATACGGTGTGAGACCGGGCTCTTGGCGCAGGCCCGGCGGCAGGTCGGCGGCGATGATCCCGCTGACCTCCTCACCCAGATGAATGTCGTTGGACAGCGCCAGGGTTCGCAGCAACCGGCCCGGCGGCGGCACCAGCGTGGTGAAGACGCCCTGTGATTCCGGCGTATCCGGCAGTCGCGTGGCCACATTCAGCGCGGGCACGGCCGGAATGCCCGCCGAGCGGGCCTCGAACCGA
The DNA here is from genome assembly GCF_053602575.1 of Nocardia sp. NPDC004340. NCBI lineage: Bacteria > Bacillati > Actinomycetota > Actinomycetes > Mycobacteriales > Nocardiaceae > Nocardia > Nocardia sp. NPDC004340. The sequence continues at coordinate 38,985 of NZ_JBSGDW010000015.1, read as the reverse complement.
TACGCGCGGCCGGGCTCGAGGCCGGTGACCTCCGCGTAGTGGTAGGCCGTCGGCCGCGAGTCGCCGAAGACCTGCCGCAGGCCCGAACCGTCGGCCGGGCCGAGCCAGACCTCGCTGTCGGTCGCTGCCGCGAGCCCGTCCGCGCCGAGGGTCGTCCAGGTGAGCACCGCCGATCGCTCGGTGATCGTGACGACCTCCAGATCTGTCGCGATCAGCGAATCGGCTTGGGCCCGAGCCGAACCCGGGCGGACCAGCGGGAGCGCGGCGGCCGCCGCGAGCAGGCCGAGGGCCTGGCGTCGATTCGGGCCGCAGCAGCTCATGCCGGTCCTACTTCGCGTCGGTGGAGCAGACCTTCCATACACCGTCTTCCTTGCGGAGGTGTTCGTTGGTGGACCGTTTGCTGTCGGCGGCGCCGGGCAGCGAGAGGGTGCCGAGAGTGACGGCGGTGGCGCGGTCGCCGGTGACGGTGACGCCCTCCACCGAATCCACCTTCATGCTGACCTTGCCCTGGTCCATGGCCTTTCGCTGGGCTTCGGGCAGACCTTGGTACTGGGCGCGGTCGCCCGCGCAGGTCTGGCCGACCGCCTGGGACGCGCCGCCGGTGGAGAGGGTTGCGTAGAAATCGCGCAGTGTGGTCTCGATCCGCTTGGCGTCGCTCGGTGCGGAGTCCTTGCCGTTCAACGTCATCGCGGTGGCGATGCCGCCGCCGACGAGAACCGCGGCCGCGATGCCGATGCCGATGGTGAGAGGGGTGCGCCTGTGCCGAGTCATCGAGGGGCAGATTACAGCGATTCGGTTTCGTCGGCGGGGTGGCGTTTCCGCCCGTGACGTGGGACGGTACGTTGGTTAGGCAAACCTCAGCGTCGAGTGGAAGGACGGTCATGACGGCGGCTCGATGGAAACTGGTGTCAGGCGCATTGGCGGCGATCGCGGTGCTCGGCGCGACCACGGCATGCTCCAGCTCGTCCGACGAGGACAACGAGATCCTGGTCTACAACGCACAGCACGAATCCCTCACCAAGGAGTGGATCGACGCGTTCACCAAGGACACCGGCATCAAGGTGACCATCCGCAACGGCGGTGACACCGACCTGGGCAACCAGATCGTCGCCGAGGGCAAGAACTCCAAGGCCGACGTCTTCATCACCGAGAATTCCCCGGCCATGGCGCTGGTCGAGAACGCCGGCCTGTTCGCCGACGTCGACAAGGACACCCTCGGCCAGGTGCCCGAGCAGTTCCGCCCCTCCACCGGCAAGTGGACCGGAATCGCCGCGCGCTCCACCGTTTTCGTCTACAACACCGGCAAGCTCCCCGCCGACCAGCTGCCCAAGTCGCTGCTGGACCTGGCGCAGCCGCAGTGGAAGGGCCGCTGGAGCGGCGCCGCCGCGGGCGCGGACTTCCAGGCCATCGTGGCCGGGCTGCTCGCCCAGAAGGGTGAGGAGGCGACCCTCTCCTGGCTCGAGGGCATGAAGGAGAACGCGGTCATCTCGCAGAACAACACCACCGTCATGAAGGGCGTCAACTCCGGCCAGTTCGACGGCGGCGTGATCTACCACTACTACTGGTTCAAGGATCAGGCCAAGACCAAGGAGAACAGCAAGAACACCCAGCTGTTCTACTTCAAGAACCAGGACCCGGGCGCCTTCGTCTCCATCTCCGGTGGCGGCGTGCTGAAGTCGAGCAAGCACCAGAACGACGCCCAGAAGTTCCTGAACTACATCACCTCCAAGAAGGGCCAGGAGGTGTTGCGCGACGGCGACTCCATGGAGTACCCGGTGGCCTCCGACGTCGCCGCCAACCCGGCGCTGCCGCCGCTGGCTTCGCTGGACGCGCCCAAGATCGACCCCTCGAAGCTGGACTCCAAGAAGGTCACCCAGCTGATGACCCAGGCGGGCCTGCTCTAAGTGACCGCTCGGACCGCTGTACCCACCCGGGCCACCGGGTCGACCCGGGTCGCCAAGGCACTCGCCTGGCGGCCCGGGTCGCTCGTCACCGTCGCCGCCCTGCTCATGGTGGCGGCGACGCTCGTGCCGTTGGGCTACATCGTGTCCACCCTGGTCTCCACCGGCGTGCACGAGACCGCGGAACTCGTCTTCCGGCCGCGCGTGGCCGAATTGCTGCGCAATACCGCCGAATTGGTGGTCCTCACCGTGCCGATCAGCGTCGCGCTCGGCGTCGGGCTGGCGTGGATCGTGGAACGCACCGACGTGCCGGGCGCGGCCTGGTGGGGGCCGGCCTTCGCCGCGCCCCTGGCGGTTCCGGCCTTCGTCAACAGCTACGGCTGGGTCAGCGCCATCCCCTCGCTGCACGGATTGTGGGCGGGCGTGCTCGTCGCCACCGTCTCCTACTTCCCGCTGGTGTACCTGCCCGCCGCGGCCACCCTGCGCCGGCTCGACCCGGCCGTGGAGGAATCGGCCCGGGCCCTGGGCTCGGGACCGTTCGCCGTCTTCGCGCGGGTGGTGCTGCCGCAGCTGCGGCTCGCGATTCTCGGTGGCGGACTGCTGATCTCGCTGCACCTGCTCGCCGAGTACGGCGCCTTCGCCATGATCCGGTTCGACACCTTCACCACCGCCATCTTCCAGCAGTATCAGTCCAGCTTCGCCGGGGCCGCCGGCAGCACCCTGTCCGGCGTACTGGTGGTGCTGTGCCTGGTGCTGCTCGCCGCCGAGGCCGGGGTGCGCGGGCGGGCCCGCTACGCGCGGATCGGCGGCGGCGCGCAACGCGGCGTCCACCGGATCCGTTTGGGGCTGGGCCGGATTCCCATGCTCCTGGTGTTGTTCGGGGCGCTGGCGGCCACGCTGGGCGTGCCGCTGTGGACCATCGGGCGCTGGCTGAAGATCGGCGGCTCGGCGGTGTGGAACACCGTCGACATCGGCGAATCCCTGGGCCAGACCATCGGTCTGGCCGCCACCGCCGCGGTGATCACCACCCTGTGCGCCTTCCCGGTCGCGTGGGTCGCGGTCCGGTCCACCTCGCGGTTCGCGCGAATCATCGAGGGCGCCAACTACATCACCAGTTCGCTGCCGGGCATCGTGATCGCGCTGGCCCTGGTGACCGTGTCGATCCGCTGGCTGCCCGTCTTCTATCAGACCGCCGCCACCATCCTGGCCGCCTACACCCTGATGTTCCTGCCCCGCGCCCTGGTCAGCGTGCGCGCCGGGCTGGCCCAGGTGCCGATCGGGCTGGAGGAGGCGTCGCTGGCGCTCGGAAAGTCCCCGTCCGCCACGTTCTTCCGCGTCACCCTGCGCCTGACCGCGCCCGCCGCCGCGGCCGCCGCCGCCATGGTGTTCGTCGCCGTGGCCACCGAACTGACCGCCACCCTGCTGCTCGCCCCCAACGGCACCAACACCCTCGCCATGCAGTTCTGGCAGCTGTCGGGCGAACTGGACTACGCCGCCGCCGCGCCCTACGCGCTGATCATGATCATCGCCTCGGTCCCGGTCACCTATCTGCTGTTCACCCAATCCAGGAAGGCGGCGGGATTGTGAGTCGGCTTGTCGTAGACCAGGTTCGCAAGAGCTTCGGGCCGGGAGCGCCGGTCCTCGACGGCATCGGCCTAGACGTCGCCGACGGCACCGCCACCGCCGTCGTCGGCTCCTCCGGCTGCGGCAAGACCACCCTGCTGCGGGTGATCGCCGGATTCGAGCACCCCGACGCGGGCTCGGTCACCATCGGCGGGGAAACCGTCACCCGCGAAGGCTTCTCGCTGCCCGCGCATCGCCGCCGCATCGGCTATGTGGCGCAGGACGGCGCGCTGTTCCCGCACCTGACCGTGGGCCAGAACATCGCCTACGGGCTGGGCGGCGGGTTCGGGGCGAGCCGCAAGCACCGGCAGCACGTGGCCGAACTCCTCGAAATGGTCTCCCTCGACCCGTCTTACGCGGATCGGCGGCCGCACCAGCTCTCCGGCGGTCAGCAGCAGCGCGTCGCGCTGGCCCGGGCGATGGCCCGCAAACCCGCCCTGATGCTGCTCGACGAACCCTTCAGCGCCCTCGACACCGGACTGCGCGCCGCCACCCGCCAGGCCGTCGCCGAAACCCTGCGCGCCGCGGGCATGACCAGCATCCTGGTCACCCACGATCAGGAGGAGGCGCTGTCCTTCGCCGATCAGGTGGCCGTCATGTGCGCGGGCCGCTTCACCCAGGTCGGCACCCCGGAACAGGTGTACGCCGAGCCCGCGGACCTGTTCACCGCCGGATTCCTCGGCGACACCGTGCTGCTCGACGCCAGCATCGGCCCGGTGACCGCCGAGACCCTGCTGGGCCGGATCCCCGTGCAGGCCGACGCCCCGACCGGGCAGGGCGCGATCATGCTGCGCCCCGAACAGCTGCTGGCCCACGCCACCGCCGCCGGCGACGCCGGGAGCGCCACCGTGCGCGCCCTCGAATTCCGCGGCGCCGACGTCATGCTCACCCTCGACCTCGACGGCTCCCCGGAACCGATCCAGGTGCGCCGGGTCAGTGTCGGCGCGCCCGCGGTCGGCGACCGGGTCGACCTCGAAGTCCTCGGCGCGGCGGTCGCTTTCACCTCCGAGCAGTGCGCCGCCGCCGGTCGCGCACCCCGCAACGGCGCCGCGCCCGGCGTGTTCACGGTGCCGGACGCCGTCTCCGCGGTCTGATCACACGTGCACGGGGTCGACTCACGCCGTGCATCGGGTCGACGGAATGTGACCGAATGGTCTGGGAAGCACCTATATTGGCGCGGAAGCCGAATCATCGGCTCGAGGCCGAAGGAGACCCGGTGCGCCGCACGCTGATCGTCATGTCCGCCCTCGCCGCGTGCGCGCTCGCCCCGCAGGCCGGCGCCGAACCGGCCGCCGATCCGGCGTTGAAGGTGCAGGCGGTCTTCGGAACCGAACAGTTCCCCATGGCGGGCGTGGCCGCCGACATCGCGCCCTGTGGCGGCGGCGCGAGCCTGGCCACCATCACCACCGGCGCCGACGGCTCGGCCGTCTACCCGGGCGCGCCGGGCTGCTACCGGGTTCAGGTCGCCGCGCCCATCGGCTGCATGCTCGACAGCGATTCCGCGCTCGAGGTCACCTCGGTGCCGGGCATCACCCCGCTCGCGACCTTCCGATTCCGCTGCGCCTGAACCGGCTCGCGCGAACCGCACACCCCGCTCCCACGCGCTTCGTGTGATCGCCGTCCTGTGTGACCGACTCCACATCCCGGAATGCACACTGCGCAGGGCTGTTAGCCTCGGTCACACATAGCCGCTCGACATCGCCGTACACGGAAGGCGTCGCATCACCCAGGGAGTAGGTGACACATGGGCGCGAGGTTCGCGTTGGCACACCAGCCCGGCATGGCCGCACCCCTGTCGATCCGGCGCTACGCGGTGACGATCGAGACGCTCGCGGCCCTGCTCGGCGCGGCTGTGGCGGGCCTGCTGCTGATGGCCCCCCTCGATCTCGGCGGCGCCACCGCCGGACCGGTCCTGCAATTGGATCTGCTCGTCCTCAATATGCCGCGCGCCGCCGCGGCCGGAGCCGCGCTGGCCGTGGTGTCCGCGGCCCTGGTGGTCGCGCTCGGCAGACGCAGCGCCTGGATCACCGCCTGCGGCAGCGCGGTCATGCTGCTGGTCGACCAGTTCTGGAACCGGGGCGCGCCGACCATGGACAGCCTCACCACCGCCAATTACATCGACTCCATCTTCGCGGGCATCCTGCTCGGCGCGCTCGCCGTCGCGGTCTTCGGCAAGCCGCTCGCGACCGCGGCCTTCCTCATCGGCGCGCTCGGCTCGATCCTGGTCGGGGACCAGACCTCGCTGCCACCCGCCGACGGCGGCAGCAACCCGCTCATCCAATTGGCCTCGGTCGGAACGCCGCCGGTGTGGCTGCTGCTACTCACCGCCGCGCTGCTGGCCACGGGAATCGCGCTGCAACAGTCCGATCCGGTGGCCGAGGAGGAGACCACCGACCTGGCCATCGGCACCATCCTGTCCGCGCTCGTGGTGATCACCGCGACCGTGCTGTCGACGGAATGGTTCGTACGCCATGCCGGGACGTTCGTGCAGATCGGCGCGGCCATCGCCGTCACCGTCGGCGCGGCCGTGCTGGCCGCCCTGTTGCTGCCGGGCCGCGAGGGCACGCTGGTGCTGCTGGCGGTCGCGGTGGCCAATGCGGGCAGCGCGATCATCGCGGTGCCGCGGCCGGATTGGACCGCGCCGTTCCCGGTGCTGGCCCTGCTGGCCGGACTGGTCGCCGGACGGTCGCGGCGCTCCCCGTGGCTCGCGCTGGCGGTGACCGGGGCGCTGGCCGTCTTCGCGGCGGGCACCGCGGGCCTGGCCCACCAGTACTCGGTGATCCCGGTGCTCGGCGTCGTGGCCACCGGATTCGCCATCGGCTGCTGCTTCGGCGCGGCCGTGCCGAAGACCGCCGGCAGCGCGGTGGTGGCCATCGCGGTGCTGATCGTGCCCTGCCTGGTGGTGGCGCTGCGCGGCAGCGACTTCGGCCGGGTCGCGTATTCGCCGCGCTGGTACCGGGATCCGAGCGGCGTGGTCTCGGCGGCGCCCGGGTGGGCGGCGCTGGTCGTCACCGTCGGCTGCGCGGCCGGGGTGTATCTGCTGTGGCGGATCCGGCCGGCGCGCACCGCGCCCGCCGCACTGCTCGCCGCGCCCCACGCCGATGAACCTCGGAAGGTCCTGCCCCGGGGCTAATCTGGCCGCATGACCGACACGTCACCGGTGGATCCGGCCATCGCTCTCCTGACCCGGGCGATCACCCAGACCGGCGAGGTCGTCGCCGCCGTCACCCCGGACCAGGCCGACCAGCCCACCCCGTGCGGCGACTGGACCGTGCGGGAGCTGGCGACCCACCTGATCGGTCAGATCCTGCGCGACTTCCGTATCGCCGCCCGCGGCGACATGCCCGAGTGGGGAGCCCCGCCCGACGAGGTCGGCGCGGACTGGGCCGCCGAATTCCGGACCCGCGCGCAGGCTTTGCTCGACGAGTGGCGGGCCGCCGACCTGGAACGGCCGGTGCCCGGAATGGGCGGGGAGGCCCCGCTACGCGGCCGCGTCGACCAGCAGATCGCCGAATTCACCACGCACACCTGGGATCTCGCCCGTGCCACCGGCCAGGACCGGACCCTGGACCCCGAACTCGCCGAATACGGCCTGGCCTGGTCGCACCGGGTGCTCAAACCTGAATTCCGGGGCCCGGGAAAGGCTTTCGGACTCGAGATGCCGATCGCCGCCGACGCCCCCGCCTACGACCGTCTCGCCGCCTGGTTCGGCCGCGACCCGGCCTGGACGCCGTCGGCCTGAGTTCAGCGCCCGAAGCGCCGGTTCACCCAGCCCAGGGCGTCGTCGAACGACGCGTCGAGCACGCCGCGGTGATCCACCCCCGTATAGGCGTGGTACTCCACCGGCTGCCCGCTCGCGCGCTGCTGCACCACCATGGCCTCGGTGCCCGTGGCGGGCACGGTCGTGTCGGCGCGGCCCTGCAACACCAGCAGCGGCTGGGCGAAGGACAGGGCGGTGGGGTCGTTCTCGTTCAGCACGCGGATCAGCGCTGCGGTGTCCCCGTCGCGCCGGAAGACGTCGTCGGAGTTCATTCCGCCCCACGATTCCGGTTGCCGCAGTTGACCGATGCACCGGTTGCCGGCCTGATCCAGCATGGATTGCGCACGCGCCGTGAGGAATCGAACGGGATCCACCTCGGCCACCGTCTGCGCGCCGCGAATGATCAAGGGCAGGAACGACACCGCGCCGCCGGTGAGCGGAGCCAGCGCCCCCGCCACGCCGGCGGTGGTGGCCAGCTGCGAGGCCTGCAAGCCGATGCCCTGGTGTGAGGCCGGGGCGAGGGCCACCGCGCCCAGCAGCTGCAGGTCCGGCGCCCACTGCTGGGCCTGCGCGTCGGTGAAGACGGCCGCCTGCCCGCCCTGGGAATGCCCGACCGCCACCCAGCGCGTCCCGATATCGGGGTCGATCTGCCGTGCGGCCCTGGCCATATCGGTGACGGCACGCTGCTCGGCGGCGCCGATCAGATAGCCGTGCGGCCCGGGCGTGCCCAGCCCCTGATAGTCGGTCTGCGCGACCGCGTACCCGGCCGCCACCCAGCGCTCCTGCACCCGCCGCACCATCGAGGTGTAGTCGTGGGCCGGGAAGTCGGGGGAGGTGTCCTGGGAGGGCGCGCACACGTCGGCGACACCGGTGGTGCCGTGCGCCCAGGAGATCAACGGCCAGCCGCCGGGCGGCGGCGTGCTGTCGGGCACCGCGAGCGTGCCGGTGACCGCGACCGGATCGCCCTGCATATCGATCGAGCGGTACATCAGCAGATAGTTGCGTGCCCCGGCGAGCGCGGGATCGCCTGTGAGCGGCCGGATCTGGATCACCGAACCGTGGGTCCCGGGAATCCGGTCGGCGGCCGGGTCGTAGAACGACGCGAGGGTCGTCTCCTCCGGCCGGACGGGTGTGGCGGTGGCCGACGCGGCCAGGATAGAGCCGGTGACGGTGGCCGCGAGCAGCGGGAACAAGCGGCGGAACCCGGGGCGCGAGGCGCGCCGAGACCGCTGTCCTGGACGGGTGCTCTCGTTCTCCGGCACCTCTCAGAAGATACCGGCGTGCACGTGTTTCACTCGGCAAGGCAGGGCCGACCGATCTGCCCGGAACGCGCTCGCGGTGTCCGGCTGCCTCCTGCGCAACCGGACACCGCGATGCACAGCTCTACCTTCCCGCCCAGGGCCGTGAATCGGAATACCGATCCGTCACGATGGCACGATAAGTCAGACATTTGCTCCGGCTGTCACGGTGCGCGGACACCATCACGCTGCGCGAACGACAAAGGCCCCGACCGTCATTGACGGTCGGGGCCTTCGGTGGTGCCCTCGGCAGGAATCGAACCTGCGGCCTTCTGCTCCGGAGGCAGACGCTCTATCCCCTGAGCTACGAGGGCGGGGATGGTCCCGTCCGGTCTCCCGGTCGGGCGGGGAAAGCGTATCGCATCGGCTGCGCTGCGCCAAAAACCGATGCGGACCGGGCGTTTCTATCCACCCGGTCCGCCGGTCCTCAGTTCATCGGCAGCGGTGCGACCTTGCGTTCGGCGAGCATCTGCGTCATCAGATCGGCCTCACCCTGCTGGGTTTTGGCCATGCTCTCCGCCAGCGACCGCACCGCGTCGGTGTCGGCGCGCTGTTCCGCGTACTCGATCATCGGCATGCCGCCCTGATGGTGGCGCAGCATGAGCTGCAGGAACAACGCGTCCTGGGCCGGACCGGTGGCCTGGCCGAGCGCGGCCATCTCCTGATCCGAGGCCATCCCGGGCATGGTCTGCACCGCGCCCGCGTGCATGGCCGTGCCCGAATGCTGGTGCGCCGACATGTCGGTCATCCAGCCCATGTAGCCGTCGGGGGAGATGAGCGGCTTGTCCCACAGCTGCAGCCAACCCTGCATGCGCCCGGCCTGATTGGCCTGCGTGGTCAGGATGTCGTAGGCCAGGCGCTTCACCGCCGGGTCGGCCGACCCGGTCAGCGCCAGACTCGACATCTGCACCGCCTGCGTGTGGTGCACCGACATGTCCTGGGAGAAGCCGACATCCACGGCGCCGGGCGTTTCGGTCTGATGCCGCAGCGGATTGCCGACCAGGATTCCGGCCAGGAAACCCACGAGCAGCACCCCGACCACGCCGAGGATCGCCAGCAGCTGCCGCTGATTGCGGCGCGGCTGCTGGTCGGGCTCGGCGGCGGGATCCGGCTCGGAGCTGCGATCGGGAACGTCGGCCATGAACGGCGGCACTACTGGGTCGGAGCCGGCTGCTCCGGCTGCGTCGGGCCGTCGGTCGGGGCCGGGATGGTCGGGATGCCGCCGGGCAGGCCGGCGTCGGTCGGCAGACCCGGGGTGCCCTCGGGCAGGCTCGGGATGCCGCCGGGGAAGCCGGGGATGCCGCCGGGCATGCCCGGGGTGCCGCCGGTCTCGTTCTGCGCCTTGGTCGCACCGGTGCCGTCCATCGGGACCGCGTCGGGGCCGGGGGCGCTCGGGTCGAAGGCCGGCGGGTTGTCGGTCTTGAAGGTCGGGTTCGCGCAGTCCGCGCCGACCTCGGGGTAGGCGTACTGGTTCAGCCGCAGCGCGGTGATGAACTGGGTGACGCGCTTGTCATCGGCGCTGTCCAGCTTGAGCTGGTGGCCCCACGACTGCAGCGAGATGGCCGAATCCAGGCCCGGGTACGGCGACATCAGGGTGTACGGCTTGCCCTTGACCTTGGCCGACAGCGTGTCGACGCCCGCCTTGTCGAGCTTGTCCGGGTTGTAGGCGATCCAGACCGCGCCGTGCTCGAGCGAGTGCACCGCGTTCTCGGTGCGGATCGCCACCGGGTACACCACACCGGTGCACGCCGCCCACGAGCTGTCGTGCGGACCGCCGAAGGGCGGGGCCTGGTCGTAGGCCACCCGCTGGGTCGCGGAGATGTGCAGGCCCGCCGCGTAGTCCTTCTTCACCACGCCGGAGATCTGATCCGAGGGATCCTTCTTCTGCGCGGACGGCGTGTACTTGTTCTGCTCCTGCTTGTCCTGGATCTTCGGCACGAGCACCCAGGCGATGCCGCCGATCAGGGCGAGGACGCAGACGACGGCGCCGATCATGAGCCACGGGATCTGGCGCTTACCGCCCAGTCCGCCGCCACCGCCCTTGCGGGACGACCCGGCGGACTTGCCCGCGGCCTTGATGGCCTTGGCCGATTTGGCACTGGTCTTGCTCGGCATGCTTGTTGTGCTCTTTTCGACGTGTCGGACAATCAAACGACGCGGCCGCATCGTTTGCTGGGCACCTGCCCGGTGGTGCCCGCTCGCGGCGTTCACCTGCTCAGACCATAGGATAGTGACTCGTGACTCCAGCTGACCTTGCAGATCTCCTTCGTGCTACCGCGGCGAAGGTACTTGTCGAACGTGGATCCGACCCTGCGGTCCTGCCCGACGAGGTCAAGGTGGAGCGTCCCCGCAACCCCGAGCACGGTGACTATGCCACGAATGTGGCCATGCAGGTAGGCAAGAAGGCGGGAATGAACCCGCGCGATTTCGCCACCCTGCTCGCCGAGGCGCTGACCGCCGCCGAGGGCATCGAGGTCGCCGAAGTCGCGGGACCCGGCTTTTTGAACATCCGCCTGGCCAAGGCCGCGCAGGGCGCGATCGTGGAGAAGATCCTGGAGGCGGGCGCGGAGTTCGGCACCGCGGACGCCATGAGCGGCACCAGGATCAACCTGGAGTTCGTCTCCGCCAACCCCACCGGCCCCATCCACCTGGGCGGCACCCGCTGGGCCTCGGTCGGCGACGCGCTCGGCCGCATCCTGGCCGCGCAGGGCGCCGACGTCACCCGCGAGTACTACTTCAACGACCACGGCGCGCAGATCGACCGCTTCGCCAACTCGCTGGTCGCCGCCGCGCTGGGGCAGCCGACCCCCGAGGACGGGTACGCGGGCGATTACATCAACGACATCGCCGACACCGTCGTGAAGGCCAACCCGGGCGTGCTGGAACTCCCGGAGACCGAGCGCCACGAGCTGTTCCGCAGCGCGGGCGTCGAGCTGATGTTCGCGCACATCAAGAAGACGCTGCACGAATTCGGCACCGACTTCGACGTGTACTTCAACGAGAGCTCGCTGTTCGCCTCGGGCGCGGTGGAGAAGGCCCTCGACGAGCTCAAGGCGTCGGGCAACCTGTACGAGAAGGACGGCGCCTGGTGGATCGCCTCCACCGAGTACGGCGACGACAAGGACCGCGTCGTCATCAAGAGCGACGGCAAGTCCGCCTACATCGGCGGTGACATCGCCTACTTCCAGAACAAGCGGTCGCGCGGCTTCGACCTGTGCATCTACATGCTGGGCGCCGACCACCACGGCTACATCGGGCGTCTGAAGGCCGCCGCGGCCGCGTTCGGCGACAACCCCGACACCGTCGAGGTGCTCATCGGCCAGATGGTGAACCTGGTGAAAGACGGTGCGGCCGTCCGCATGTCCAAGCGCGCGGGCACCGTCGTCACCCTCGACGACCTGGTCGAGCAGATCGGCGTCGACGCCGCCCGCTACTCGCTGGTGCGCTCCTCGGTGAACTCCAGCATCGACATCGACCTGGACCTGTGGACCCGCCAGGACAGTGAGAACCCGGTCTACTACGTGCAATACGCGCACGCCCGCACCAACCAGATCATCGGCAATTCCGCCGCGTTCGACTACGCCTCGATCGCACCGGATTTCGCGCTGCTCACCGATGACCGCGAGGGCGAGCTGATCCGCACCCTCGGCGAGTACCCGCGCGTGGTGGCCACCGCCGCCGACATGCGCGAGCCGCACCGCGTCGTCCGCTACCTCGAGGAGCTGGCGGGCGCGTACCACCCCTTCCAGTCCGACAAGACGCTGCGCGTCATCCCGCAGGGCGACGACGAGGTCACCCCGCTCAACGCCGCTCGTCTCGAGCTGGTCAAAGCCACCCGTCAGGTTCTCGCCAACGGCCTCGGCCTGCTAGGCGTCAGTGCTCCGGAGCGTATGTAGATGAGTGCCCACCCCGCCGGTCCCCGCCACGCGGACATTCCGCACGCGCCCACCCTGGCCGAGCGCCCCAGCGCGCCCGCCCAGATGATCGAGCTGCCCGCGAACGTGTGGCCGCGCAACGCCTCCCGCGACGCCGACGGCGTGGTGCGGCTGGCCGGTGTGCCGGTGCACGAGCTGGCCGCCGAGTACGGCACCCCGCTGTTCGTCATCGACGAGGACGACTTCCGTTCCCGCTGCCGCGACATGGTCCGCGCCTTCGGCGACGGCGCGCGAGTCCACTACGCCTCCAAGGCGTTCCTGTGCGGCGAGATCGCCCGCTGGATCCGCGACGAGGGCCTGCACCTGGACGTCTGCTCCGGCGGCGAGCTCGCGGTGGCGCTGCACGCCGGCTTCCCGGCCGAGCGAATCGCGCTGCACGGCAACAACAAATCGGTGCCCGAACTCGAGATGGCGGTCGAGGCGGGCGTCGGCGACGTGGTCGTCGACTCGCTGATCGAGATCGAGCGGCTGGAAGCCGTCGCCAAGCGCGCGGGCAAGGTCGTCGACGTGCTGGTGCGCGTCACCGTCGGCGTGGAAGCCCACACCCACGAGTACATCTCGACCGCGCACGAGGACCAGAAGTTCGGCTTCTCCATCGCGGGCGGCGACGCCATGCAGGCCATCGCGCGGGTCTTCGAATCCGACAACCTGCGCCTGCTCGGCCTGCACTCGCACATCGGCTCGCAGATCTTCGAGATCGACGGCTTCGAGATCTCCACCCGCCGCATGCTGGGCCTGCTGCGCGAGGTCGCCGACAAGTTCGGCATGGAACGCGCCGAGCAGATGCGGATCCTGGATCTCGGTGGCGGCCTGGGCATCTCGTACCTGCCGCACGAGGATCCGCCCGCCCTGGACGGCTTCGCCGCCAACCTGCGCCGCATCGTGGCCGAGGAGGCCGAGCGCGCCGGGCTGCCGATGCCGACCATCGCCGTCGAGCCGGGCCGCGCCATCGCCGGTCCCGGCACCGTCACCCTCTACGAGGTGGGCACCATCAAAGATGTTGTGCTCGACGGCGGCAATCGCCGACGCTATGTGAGCGTCGACGGCGGCATGAGCGACAACATTCGTCCGGCCCTGTACCAGGCCGAGTACGACTGCCGGCTGGTCTCGCGGTCCAGCGAGGCCGGTCCGGTGGTGGCCCGAGTGGTCGGAAAGCATTGCGAGAGTGGGGATATCGTCATCCGCGATACCTGGCTCCCGGCCGATGTGGGCCCGGGCGACCTGGTGGCGGTGGCCGCGACCGGCGCGTACTGCTACTCGATGTCGAGTCGTTACAACATGCTCACCCGGCCCCCGGTGGTCGCGGTGCGAGACGGCAAGGCGCGCTTGATCCTCCGCCGTGAAACGGTGGAGGACCTACTCAGCTTGGAGGTGAAGGCATGACCGAGGTGGCGAACAACGCTGCGAAGAACGGCGTGTGGGGATCGGATCACCCGATCGGTGTCGCGGTCCTCGGCATGGGCACGGTCGGCACCGAGGTGGTCCGCATCATTCGTGACCACGCCGACGACCTGTGCAACCGTGTCGGCGCCCCCGTCGTGCTGCGCGGCGTCGCGGTGCGGGACCTGAGCAAGGACCGCGGCCTGTCCGCCGACCTGCTCACCACCGACGCCGAGGCCCTGGTCACCCGCGACGACGTCGACATCGTCGTCGAGGTGATGGGCGGCATCGACCCGGCCCGCGCCCTCATCTCCGCGGCCCTGAACGCGGGCAAGTCCGTGGTCACCGCCAACAAGGCGCTGCTCGCGGACTACACCGGCGAGCTGGCCGCCGCGGCCGAGAACCACCGCGCCGACCTCTACTTCGAGGCCGCCGTGGCCGGCGCCATCCCGGTGGTCCGCCCGCTCATCCAGTCGCTGTCCGGCGACCGGGTCAACCGCGTGGTCGGCATCGTGAACGGCACCACCAACTTCATCCTCTCGGCCATGGCCGAGACCGGCGCCGACTACGACGACGTGCTGGCCGAGGCCACCCGCCTGGGCTACGCCGAGGCCGACCCGACCGCCGACGTCGAGGGCTACGACGCCGCCGCCAAGGCCGCGATCCTGGCCTCGGTCGCCTTCCACACCCGCGTCACCTCCGGCGACGTCTACCGCGAGGGCATCTCCAAGATCACCTCCGAGGATCTGGAGACCGCCGCGGCCGTGGGCTGCACGGTGAAGCTGCTGGCCATGGCCGAGCGCGTCACCGACGAGGGCGGCAAGGAGAAGATCTCCGTGCGCGTCTACCCGGCCCTCATCCCGCGCAAGCACCCCCTCGCCGCGGTCAGCGGCGCGTTCAACGCCGTGGTCGTGGAGGCCGAGAACGCCGGCCGCCTGATGTTCTACGGGCAGGGCGCCGGCGGCGCTCCCACCGCGTCGGCCGTGATGGGCGATCTGGTGATGGCGGCGCGCAACAAGTTCTACGGTGGCCGCGCACCGGGCGAATCGGTCTATGCTGAGCTGCCGATCGCCTCGATCGGCGACACCCCGACCCGCTATCACGTGAACATGCAGGTCGCCGACCGCACCGGTGTGCTGGAAGCGGTCGCCGGGGAATTCGCCAAACACAGTGTGAGCATCTCGACGGTCCGCCAGGAGGGACACGACGAGGGTGCGCGCCTGGTTGTGGTGACCCACCACGCGCTGGAGTCCGCGCTGGCGGATACCGTTGCCGCATTGGCCGAACTGGACTCCGTCACGTCCGTGACCAGTGTTCTGAGATTGGAAGGCACCGAGGAATGAGTGCAACCGCACGCGCTGCTGCACCTGTGCACACGCCGTGGCCGGGTTTGATCGACGCGTATCGCGATCGTCTCGCGATTCCCGCCGACTGGAAGGCCGTCACTCTCTTCGAGGGCGGCACCCCGCTGGTGCCCGCACACCACCTGTCGGAACTGACCGGCTGCGAGGTGTACCTCAAGGTCGAGGGC
Source organism: Nocardia sp. NPDC004340 (assembly GCF_053602575.1). NCBI lineage: Bacteria > Bacillati > Actinomycetota > Actinomycetes > Mycobacteriales > Nocardiaceae > Nocardia > Nocardia sp. NPDC004340. The sequence goes on along the minus strand of NZ_JBSGDW010000015.1, from coordinate 23,557 downwards.
GCGAACCCGACCGGCTCGTTCAAGGACCGTGGCATGACCATGGCCATGACCGACGCCAAGTACAACGGCAAGACCGCCGTGCTGTGCGCCTCGACCGGCAACACCTCGGCCTCGGCCGCGGCGTACGCCACCCGCGCCGGACTGCACTGCGCGGTGCTGATCCCGTCGGGCAAGATCGCCATGGGCAAGCTGGCCCAGGCGGTCATGCTGGGCGCGAAGATCATCCAGGTGGACGGCAACTTCGACGACTGCCTGGAGCTGGCCCGCAAGGTCACCTCCGACTTCCCCGAGGTCGGCCTGGTGAACTCGGTGAACCCGGCCCGCATCGAGGGCCAGAAGACGGCCGCCTTCGAGATCGCCGACGCGCTGGGCAAGGCCCCCGACGTGCACGTGCTCCCGGTCGGCAACGCGGGCAACATCACCGCGTACTGGAAGGGCTACAGCGAGTACTTCGCCGACGGCGTCACCACCTCGCGCCCGCGCATGCTGGGCGTGCAGGCCGCGGGTGCCGCGCCGCTGGTCAACGGTGCTCCGGTGTCGAACCCGGAGACCATCGCCACCGCCATCCGGATCGGCGCGCCCGCGTCCTGGAACGGTGCGATGAACGCCAAGGAGGAGTCGGGTGGCGCCTTCCGCGCGGCCACCGACGAGGAAATCCTCGCCGCGTACCGCCTGGTCGCGGCCACCGAGGGCGTCTTCGTGGAGCCCGCCTCCGCCGCGTCGGTCGCCGGTCTGCTGGCCGCGCGCGCCGAGGGCTGGCTGGATTCCGGTCTCACCGTGGTCTGCACCGTGACCGGCAACGGTCTCAAGGACCCGGACAACGCGCTCAAGGGGATGCCCGAGGTCAAGCCGATCGCGGTCGACCCGGTCGCCGTGGCCCACGAGCTCGAGCTGGCCTGAGTTGACCGCGCGCGACGCACAGCTCATGACGCGGACGCTGCCCGCCGGAATCTCCGTCACCGTGCGGGTTCCGGCGTCCAGCGCGAATCTGGGTCCGGGATTCGATTCCCTGGGAATCGCTCTGGGTCTCTACGACGAGATCACGGTGTCCACCACCGACACCGGCCTTACCATCCGGGTCGAGGGGGAGGGCGCCGATGATGTGCCCTGGGGCCCTTCGCATCTGGTGGTGCGCGCCATCGAACGCGGCCTGCAGGCCGCGGGCGTGTGGGCGGACGGCCTGGACGTGGTGTGCCGCAACGTGATTCCGCATTCGCGGGGCATGGGCTCGTCGGCTTCGGCGGTGGTCGGCGGTTTGGCCGCCGGCCGCGGCCTGGCCGCGAAATTTGATGCCGGACTGGCCTACGGCGATGACGTGATGGTGCAGCTGGCCTCGGAATTCGAGGGCCACCCGGACAACGCGTCGGCCAGCATTCTGGGCGGGATCGTGGTGTCCTGGTCCGAAACCGACGGTCCCGCAGCCGGAAACGGCACGGCGGAGCTGCACGGCCGCGTCTACCGCGCGGTGCGGCTGGAACCGCACGCCTCGCTGCGCCCGGTGGTGCTCATCCCCGAGGAGCGTTCCTCCACCGCGCACACCCGCGGCCTGCTCCCGGACACGGTGCCGCACGCCGACGCGGCCTTCAACGCCAGCCGGGCCGCGCTGGCGGTAGTCGCCTTGACGCAGCGCCCTGACCTGCTGATGCCCGCCACGGCCGACCGGCTACATCAGGGCTACCGCGCCTCGGCGCTGCCGCTCACCACGAAGTGGATCGAACGGCTGCGCGCGGCCGGCATTCCGGCTACCGTGTCGGGCGCAGGTCCGACCGTGTTGGCCTTCGCGACCAGCGAATTCCCCGAGGAACTGCGCGAACTCGCGATCGCCGACGGACTGCGCGTGCTCGAGCCCGGCATCGCCGACGGCGTCTTGGTGGATTGACAGCGCGCCTGCCTTGCCGATGCAAAAGGTGGGAGCTATCCTGAGCGAGTCCGTACATCGTGCGCGTCAGACGCCGGTGCTTCATCAGGGCAAATCGCTCCAGAGGCTCCTTGCTCGGGCTCGAGCTCGAGGCTCGAAACTTGGGGGTAGCCAGTCAACTGGAATGATCTCTCCCACCATTTGGCGAGCCCACCGGTCCGGCGGGACAGGCGATACGGCATCCGAGTCCGGCAGGAGTCCGGACTGCAGGAGGAACCCTCGAACTGGCACACGGCGGTCGAGGGAAGGAAAGGATTTCCGTGACAGATACGGACCTGCTCGCGACACCCGGGGTGGACAGTGATCCAGCGTCCTCGGGGAGCCGCGAAAGTGACTCCGGACAGATTTCGAAGATGAGCGAACAAACTGACGTCGCACGATCGGGGCTGACTGGAATGTTGTTGCCGCAGTTGCGTGCGCTTGCGGGAGAACTCGGTATCCGAGGCACTTCCGGGATGCGTAAGGGTGATCTCATCGCCGCTATCAAGGAGAACCAGGTCGGGGCCACCATCAAGGCGCCCGCGACCGGTGGTGGCAAGACCACGGGGAAGGCCAAGTCGAAGGCCGAGGACGCGTCGACCGGCGGGGAGTCCGTGTCGGCCGCCGACACCGAGTCCGTGAAGAAGTCCGCCCGGTCCGCCGATGCGGCGCCGGCCGAGGCGAAGACCGAGGCGAAGGCCGACCGCGCCGAGAAGGCCGAGTCCCGCCAAAACGCTTCGGAGACGCGCGAATCCAAGGCCGCGGAGTCCCGTGAGGCCAAGCGCGAGGAGGGCGAGACCGCCCGCGCCGAGGGTGGCGAGGACACTCGCGACGGCGGCCAGCGTGGCCGCGGCCGCCAGCGCCGTGGTCGCGAGCAGCGTGGCACGGCCGACACTGCCGAGGCCCCCGCCGCCGACAAGGGCGAGCAGGAGGGCGGCGAGCGTCGCCGCGATCGCAACCAGGGTGAGCGCAACCAGGGCGAGCGCGGTCAGCGCGGCGACCAGGGTGAGCGCAATCAGGGTGAGCGCAACCAGAACGCCGGTCAGCAGAACGGCGCCGGTCGCAGCGACCGCAGCGACCGCAATGACCGCGGTGGTGACGACGAAGAGGGCCGCGGCCGTCGGGGTCGCCGCTTCCGTGAGCGTCGCCGTGGGCGGGACCGCGACGGCGGCGCCGGTGGTGGCGGCGGCGAGGCCCGCGAGATGGAGATCCGCGAGGACGACATCCTGCAGCCGGTCGCGGGCATCCTCGATGTCCTCGACAACTACGCGTTCGTCCGCACCTCCGGCTACCTGGCCGGCCAGAACGACGTGTACGTGTCGATGAACCTGGTCCGCAAGAACGGCCTGCGCCGTGGTGACCACATCGTCGGTGCGGTGCGTGCCCCGCGTGACGGCGACCAGAGCAACCAGCGTCAGAAGTTCGATCCGCTGGTGCGGTTGGACACGGTCAACGGCGGCGACGTCGAAAGTGCCAGGCGCCGACCGGAATTCAACAAGCTCACCCCGCTGTACCCGAACCAGCGCCTGCGGCTGGAGACCCAGCCGAACAAGCTGACCACACGCATCATCGACCTGATCATGCCGATCGGTAAGGGCCAGCGCGCGCTGATCGTGTCCCCGCCCAAGGCGGGTAAGACGATGGTCATCCAGGACATCGCCAACGCGATCGCGACCAACAACCCCGAGTGCTACCTGATGGTGGTGCTGGTGGACGAGCGTCCCGAGGAAGTGACCGACATGCAGCGCTCCGTGCGCGGCGAGGTCATCGCCTCCACCTTCGACCGCCCGCCGAGCGACCACACCTCGGTCGCCGAGCTCGCCATCGAGCGGGCCAAGCGCCTGGTCGAGGCCGGTCAGGACGTCGTCGTGCTGCTCGATTCGATCACTCGTCTCGGCCGCGCGTACAACAACTCGTCCCCGGCGTCGGGCCGAATCCTTTCCGGTGGTGTGGATTCCACCGCGCTGTACCCGCCCAAGCGGTTCCTCGGCGCGGCCCGCAACATCGAGAACGGCGGCTCGCTCACCATCATCGCCACCGCGCTGGTGGAGACCGGTTCCACCGGTGACACGGTCATCTTCGAGGAGTTCAAGGGCACGGGTAACGCCGAGCTCAAGCTCGATCGCAAGATCGCCGAGCGCCGCGTGTTCCCGGCGGTCGACGTGAACCTGTCCAGCACCCGTCGCGACGACCTGCTGATGTCCCCGGACGAGGCGGCCGTGCTGCACAAGCTGCGTCGCGTGCTGTCCGGCCTGGACTCGCATCAGGCCATCGACCTGATGGTGGACCGGTTGAAGAAGACCAAGTCCAACATCGAGTTCCTGATGACGGTCTCCAAGACCGCCCCGGGCGCGATCGACGAATAAGCCTGTGGCGCAAGGCAACCGATTGCCCCGCGCCCGCAGCGAACCACGACGGCGGCCCCGCTTCGGCGGGGCCGCCGCCGTATGTCCGGAACCGGGACCGGACTGAAGAAGAACAGTCCGATCAATGCCGCGCCGCCGATCATGAAGCCGAGAACGAGCGCGGTCACGGCACCGGTGTTCTCCGATGCCGTGACCGCTCGATAGGTGAGGGTGTCGTCCCCCCGCGGCGGGAGTGGGGCCGGATTCACGGATCCCACCGCGTTGCCGGACTCTCCGGGAGCCATCCACCAGCCCGCGAAGACCACAAGGGCGAGCAGTGCCAGGATTCCCCCAGCTGTCGCTTCCTTCCTGGTCACCATTCGTCCTTTCCGGGTCGTTCGCGGGGCTTTCACCTGGAGAGAACTCTATGAACACGGGTGTTCGCATTCCTGAGTAGCGCGCTACTCGACTTTCGGGTTTGCTCGCGAAGTCATCCGAGTCCCGGTCGGGAACAAATGGCTCGGGGCGCCTGTTCTGCCCCATGTCACCCCTCGTGGTGACCACGTGGGAGCAGCGCTTAGACTGTTCCGTCGGCAACCATGCCTCTAGTCGGTTCCGGTTCACGTCTTCTCGAAGGCGACCCGGCGACCATTGAAAGGACACCCAATGAGGGCAGGAATTCACCCCACTTACGTGGACACCACCGTGGTCTGCGGTTGTGGCAACACCTTCCAGACCAAGAGCACCAAGGAGTCGGGCCAGATCACGGTCGAGGTCTGCTCCCAGTGCCACCCGTTCTACACGGGCAAGCAGAAGATTCTGGACACCGGCGGCCGCGTGGCCCGCTTCGAGGCCCGCTACGGCAAGCGCGACAAGGCTGCCAAGTAGCTGTCCCCCCGACGCCCGTCCTGCGCTCCGCAGGCCGGGCGTCGGTGCGTTTATGGACCTACTAAGACGGGAGTAACCGCGATGGCCGACAAGACGGCCCCCAACGCGATCGACGACATCCTGGCCGAGTACCAGGGGCTGGAGACCCAGCTCGCCGACCCTTCGCTGCACAACGACCCGGGCGCGGCCCGTCGCGTCGGCAAGCGGTTCGCCGAGCTCGGTCCGATCATGTCGACCTACAACAAGCTGACCTCCGCGCGCGACGACCTCGCCGCCGCCGAGGAGCTGGCCGCGGACGACTCGTCCTTCGCGGCCGAGGTGCCCGGGCTGCAGGCGCAGGTGGAGGAGCTGGACAAGCAGCTCACCGACCTGCTCGCGCCGCGCGACCCGCACGACGGCGACGACGTCATCCTCGAGGTGAAGTCCGGCGAGGGCGGCGAGGAGTCGGCGCTGTTCGCCTCCGACCTGGCCCGCATGTACATCCGGTACGCGGAGCGGCACGGCTGGAAGGTCGAGGTGCTCGGCGTCACCTACTCCGATCTGGACGGGTACAAGGACGCCAGCTTCTCCATCAAGAGCAAGGAAGCCTCCCGCGACGGCGTGTGGTCCAAGCTCAAGTTCGAAGGCGGCGTGCACCGCGTGCAGCGGGTGCCGGTCACGGAATCCCAAGGGCGCATTCACACTTCGGCGGCGGGCGTGCTCGTCTATCCGGAACCCGACGAGGTCGAGGAAGTCGAGATCGACGAGAAGGACCTGCGCATCGACGTCTACCGGTCCTCCGGCAAGGGCGGCCAGGGCGTCAACACCACCGACTCCGCGGTGCGCCTCACCCACCTGCCCACCGGCCTGGTGGTGACCTGCCAGAACGAGCGGTCGCAGCTGCAGAACAAGATCCGCGCCAAGCAGGTCCTCGCGGCCCGCCTGCAGGCCCTGCTCGAGGAACAGGCCGACGCCGACGCCGCGGCCGGACGCGCCTCGCAGATCCGGACGGTGGACCGTTCCGAGCGGATCCGCACCTACAACTTCCCGGAGAACCGCATCGCCGACCACCGCATCGGTTTCAAGGCCCACAACCTGGACTCCGTGCTGGACGGCAACCTCGACGACCTGTTCAACGCGCTCGGCGAGGCCGACCGCGCGGCCCGCCTGGCCGCAGAATGAGCGGCGCGCCGAACCGCCATGGACGGGAGTTCGCGACCAGAGGATCGTTTCCCACCGTGACAACTGATGTCGTTACGGTCGGGGTAACTCCTCGGGTACGTCCAGAATCGGTTCGGCGCCCGATCACAGGTACGGGTGCACGGCTGTCGACGGCTCTCAGCCGTCCGCTGAAGTCTCGGAGAGGCGGGGGAGCACGGTGAGTCGTGCGCCATTGCGGCCGGCTATTCGGGAGGCGGTCGAGATCTTGGCCGCGGCCGGGGTCCCCAGCCCGAACGCCGACGCCGAACACCTCGCCGCTCACGTTCTGGGCGTCGATCGCGGCCGCCTGGTCCTGATGCCCATGCTCACTCCGGACCAGCTCGAGGAATTCCGCAAGCTGGTCGCCCGCCGCGCGGAACGCGTTCCGCTGCAACACCTCACGGGCACGGCCGCCATGGGGGAGATCGATCTGGCGGTCGGTCCCGGCGTCTTCGTGCCCCGCCCGGAAACCGAGTTGATCTTCGCCTGGGCGCTGGCGCGGCTGGAGGAGATCGGCCACGAACACCCGCCGATCGTCGTCGACCTGTGCACCGGCTCCGGGGCTCTGGCCCTGGCCATCGCCCACGCCCGCCCCGACGCCGAGGTGCACGCGGTCGAACTCGATCCCGAGGCGCTCGCGTGGGCCCGACGCAATGCCCTGCAATTGGCCGATGAGGGCGACACCCCCATCGACCTGCACGCGGGCGACGTCACCGATCCGGCCATCCTCGACCACCTGAACGGCCGCGTGGACGTGGTCGTCTCCAACCCGCCCTACATCCCCGAGGACGCCCGGCTCGACCCCGAGGTCATGGACCACGACCCGCACCGCGCGTTGTTCGGCGGCCCCGACGGCCTGGACGTCATCCGCCCGATGGTCGCCACCATCGGCCGCCTGCTCCGCGAAAACGGCGCGGCCGCAGTCGAACACGACGACACCAACGGCTCCGGCGTAGCCGCCCTCTTCACCGCGCACGGCGGCTTCACCGACGTGATCGAGCACCCCGACCTCGCGGGCAAGCCGCGTTTCGTGGTCGCCCGCCGCATCGCGGACTGACCGCTAGCCGGGCTCGCCCTCGACCGTGACGCCGCGCCAGAAGGCGACATGGTTCGCGATCTTCCGCGCCGGCGGACTCGGATGCGGGTAGTACCACGCCGCATCCGGATTCTCCGCGCCCCCGACCGTGACGGTGTAGTAGCTCGCGACGCCCTTCCACGGGCACACGGTGTGCTTGGCGCTCTCGCTGAAGTACTCGCTCTTCAGGGACTCCACCGGAAAGTACTGATTGCCCTCGACCTCCACGGTCGTGGCGGCCTCGGCGATGACCGTCCCGTTCCAGATCGCACGCATCATGAGTCCGTGCCTCCTTCGTCCCCGCGAGCCTATGCCCGCTCCCAGCGCGCCGCTTTCCGGGACTCGTCATGCTCGGCGCGCTGACTGGGGAAGTTCTCGGCCGGGGTCGGCGCGCCACCTGAGGAATTCTTGCCGCGGGCTCGGTGTGCAGCACCGAGGAAGCCCTGGCGGCGGTTCGGTGTCGCGCCGGGGAAGTCCTGGCTGGGGCTCGGTGTCGTGCCGGGGAAGTCCTCGCTGGGGCTCGGTGCGTTGCGCTCGGGAAGTCCCCGCGGCGGTTCGGTGTGCTGCACCGAGAAGTCCTCGCGGGGGTTCGGGGGCGCGGCCCCCGGAGTCCTCGGGGTTTCAGGGGCTTGCCCCTGAGAGCTATCGCGAGTTGATCCGTGCCAAGATGTCAGCCGTGAGTACCGTCTACGACTGTGCCGATCCCGACTCCCGCGCCGCCGGTCTGAGTGCCGCGCGCAGCACGCTGAAGAGCGGTCGATTGGCCGTCATCCCGACCGACACGTTGTACGGAATCGCCGCCGACGCGTTCGACAGTCAGGCGGTGGGCGCGTTGCTGGCCGCCAAGCGGCGCGGTCGCGATATGCCGGTGCCGGTGCTGGTCGGGTCGTGGACCACGATCGACGGGCTGGTGTACTCGGTGCGCCCGCAGGCCCGGGAACTGATCCGCGCGTTCTGGCCGGGTGGCCTGAGTCTGGTTGTGCAGCAAGCCCCTTCGCTGGCCTGGGATCTGGGTGACGCGCGCGGCACGGTGATGCTGCGCATGCCGCTGCACCCGGTGGCGCTGGAGTTGCTGCGCGAGGTGGGCCCGCTGGCGGTGTCGAGCGCGAACGTGTCGGGGCAGCCGCCGGCCGCCACGGTGGGGGAGGCGCAGGCGCAGCTGGGCGATCTGGTCGGCGTGTACCTGGACGGCGGTCCGGCCGATCACGCGGTGGCGTCCACCATCGTGGATCTGACCGCGGACGCGCCGCGGGTGTTGCGTGAGGGCGCGGTACCGATCGAGAAGATCGCGGAGGTGCTCGGTATGTCGCCCGAGGAACTCCGTCAGGCCGGCGCGCGCTGACGGCCCGCTAGATGCTTCTGAGTCAGGGCGTATTCAGCCAGGGCGCGGTTGTCCCGCTGCGGGAGCTGCTGCTGGTGCTGCTGGCCGCCGCGGTCATCGCCTTCCTCACCACGGGCGGAATCCGGGTGCTGGCCATCGCCTTCGGCGCGGTGGCGATTCCGCGGGAACGCGATGTGCACGTGAAGCCGATTCCGCGAATGGGCGGTCTGGCCATCTATCTGGGTCTGGTGGCGGCCGTCCTGTTCGCGCATCAGCTGCCCGCGTTGCGCCGGGGCTTCGATTATCCGAAGGACATTCCCGCGGTCCTGGCCGCGGCGACGCTGATCGTGCTGGTCGGCATCATCGACGACCGCTGGGGCCTGGACTGGCTGACCAAGCTGGTGGGGCAGATCACCGCGGCGGGCGTGATGGCGGTGATGGGCCTGAGCTGGGTGGCCATCTACAACCCGTTCACCAACGAGACGGTGGTGCTGGATCCGCTGCAGGGCGGTCTGGTGACGGTGGGCATCACGGTGACCGTCGTGAACGCCATGAATTTCGTGGACGGCCTGGATGGATTGGCCGCGGGCCTGGGGTTCATCGCGGCGGTCGCGGTTTTCGTGTTCACCGTGGGTTTGCTCTACGAGGTGGGCGGTTCCACCGATACGTATCCGCCCGCGTTGCTGGCGGCCGCCCTCGCCGGCGCGTGCCTGGGATTTCTGCCACACAATTTCTCACCGGCCCGCATTTTCATGGGGGATACCGGATCCATGCTGATCGGATTGATGCTGGCGGCGGTGTCGACCGGCGCGTCCGGGAGAATTCCGCTGCAGGGTTACGGCCCGCGCGACATCGTGGGTCTGTTGTCGCCGTTGTTGCTGGTGGGTGCGGTGATGTTCATTCCCGTACTTGATCTTGTCTTGGCCGTGGTGCGCCGCGTGCGCGCGGGTGTGAGTTTCTCCACTCCCGACAAAATGCATCTGCATCACCGTTTGCTGCAGATCGGGCATTCGCAGCGCCGCGTGGTGCTGGTGATCTATCTGTGGGTGAGCGTCTTCGCATTCGGCGCGGTCGGCACCTCGTTGATCTCCGATCGCCGCCTGGTGGTGCTGCTGTTCGCGGCGGGGCTGGTCTTCGCGCTGATCGTCACCGCGGTGCCGTCCTGGCGGGAACTGAGGATCAACTCGGTTCGCAAACCGCCGCGTGGGCGTGATCGCGCCGCCGGGTAGAGTTGCTGTCCGTGAGCACGCCTTCCGATCCCGGTCCCGACGCCCCGCTGCGCGCGGCACTGCGCTACGGCATCGCCGGTTTGGCTGTGCTGGTTGTGGTTTCGGCGATTCTGTCGTCGATCTTCGCCGGCCTGCCCGGCCTGTGGGGCGCCCTCATCGGCTCCGCCCTGGGTGGCGCCTTCATTCTGACCACGGCTGCCTCGGTGCTGTTCAGCGCCAAGATCGAATCGGGCCTGCAGGGCCTGGTGCTGCTGGGCAGCTGGGTCGGAAAGCTGCTGCTGGCAGTGATTGTCGTCGCAGTGCTGCAGAACTACGACTTCTACAGCCGCGGCGCGCTCTTCCTGACCGTGGTCGGCGCTCTGCTCATCGTGCTCGGCGCGGAGACCTACGGCCTTCTGCGCCAACGGGTTCCGACCGTTCACGTGGAGCGTGACCTGTAGCCGGAGACCCTCCGGCACGGCCGTCGAAACACCGTTCATCCGGCGTTTCCGCGACCCCCTACGCATTGTCGTAGATAACTTGATAAACTCTTTACCTGTAGCCAACCGAATCAACAGGGGGGGTCGCCTGAGACCCGCCTGAGAGCAGGTTATGCTTACAGCCGTACCGGACCCTTTCGGGTCACGGTTCTGCACCGTCGACGATGTCGCCGACGCGCGTACAGACGCCAGGGCGTGACTGCCACAGCTGCTGACGAACTTCGAGCCGACCTGAGTCGACCCACCAGATCGTCAATGTCCGATCGAACCGCAGGAGAAAACTATCTCCTGGCGGCCGACCACGGGAGAGAACGCTGAGCGTCACCATTTTGGCAGGCGAGTTCCACGCGCCGTCACTCAACGACTTCTTCCCTCCAGCAGTGCTGTTCGAGGGGACGCCTTTCGAGCTCGACCGTTTGATGCTCATTCGCATCCTGATGTCGGTCGTTCTCGTGGCAGTCATGTTCGCCGCTTTCCGTCGGCCTCAGCTGGTTCCGCGCGGACTGCAGAATGTCGCCGAATCCGGTCTGGTGTTCGTCAAGGAGCAGATCTGCGACGAGGTGCTCGGCAAGGAATCCGGTAAGAAGTTCTTCCCGCTCATCGCGTCGATCTTCTTCACCGTGCTGTTCCTGAACATCTCGGGCGTTATTCCGGGTCTGAACATCTCGTCGAACGCGCGCATCGGCATGCCGCTGGTGCTGGCTGTCGTCGCCTACGTCACCTTCAACTACGTGGGCATCAAGAAGTACGGCTTCCTGAAATACATGCGCTCGTCCATCGTGGTGCCGAATGTGCCGGCCGCGCTGCACGTGCTGCTGATCCCCATCGAGTTCATCTCGACCTTCGTGTTGCGCCCGTTCACGCTCACCGTCCGTCTCATGGCGAACATGCTGGCAGGCCACATCATGTTGGTGCTGTTCTTCAGTGCCACCCAGTTCTTCCTGTTCGATGCCGCCTCCTGGATGAAGGTGTTCTCGCCGTTCTCGCTGCTCGCGGGCTTCGGCTTCACCCTCTTCGAGCTGCTGGTGGTCTTCCTGCAGGCGTACGTGTTCGCGCTGCTGACCGCTGTCTACATCGGTCTGGCGCAGCACGCCGACTCTCACTGACCGACCGCACCAACTCCATAAACCTGCCTTCCACGCCGCCCGGCGGGTGGGCGACAGAAAGGGAATGAAACACACATGAGCACCCTCTCGTACCTGGCTGCTGAAGTTGCCGAGTCCAAGTCCAAGGGCTTCGGCGCCATCGGTTACGGCCTCGCTGCGATCGGCCCCGGCATCGGTGTGGGCATCGTCGTCGGTAAGGCCATCGAGGGCATCGCCCGTCAGCCCGAGCTGCAGGGCACCATCCGGACCAACATGTTCCTGGGTATCGCGTTCACCGAGGCCCTGGCGCTGATCGGTCTCGTCGCCGGCTTCATTTTCTGATTCCGGCCAAAGACTAGGAATCAACGATGAACAGCACCTATCTGCTTGCGGCTGAGGGGTCCGACGACGTCAACCCCCTCATCCCCGAGCCGTACGACATCTTCTGGTCTGCGGTCGTCTTCATCGTTATCGCCTTCGTCTTCGCCAAGTACGTCGTCCCGCGCCTGACCAAGGTGCTGGATGAGCGTTCGCAGAAGATCGAGGGCGGTATCGCCAAGGCCGAGGCCGTGCAGGCCGAGGCGCAGGCCACCCTGCAGCAGTACCAGGAGCAGCTGGCCGAGGCTCGCCTCGAGGCCGCTCGCATCCGCGAGGAAGCCCGCACCCAGGGTGCGGCCATCCTGTCGCAGATGCGCACCGATGCGCAGGCCGAGGCCGACCGCATCGTGGCCGCCGGCCACTCGCAGCTGGAGGCGCAGCGCCAGCAGATCGTGACCGAGCTGCGGTCCGAACTGGGCCGTACCGCGGTCGACCTGGCCGAGAAGATCATCGGTCAGTCGGTGGCCGACGAGGCCAAGCAGGCGGCGTCGATCGACCGGTTCCTCGCGGAGCTGGACGCGAACGCCGGCATCGGGGTCGGAAGGTAACGAACCGAAAGTGGGAAGCATGTACGCAGCGAGCCGCGAGGCGAGTTCCCGTGCGCGGGAAGCTCTTCGGGCCGCTCTGACCGGTAGCGACACCGTCGCGGCTACTACGGGGTCGGAACTGTTCGCCGTTGTCGCCGTCCTCGACGACCAGCGTTCGCTGCGTGTGGCGCTCGCGGATAAGTCGGTGTCGAGCTCGGCGCGAGCCGAGCTGGCCGAACGCGTCTTCGGCGGCAAGATCAGCGGTACCACGCTGGCCGTGCTGACCACGGCCGTGGCCCAGGACTGGTCGCGCGCCCGGGATCTGGTCGACACGCTGGTTCTGCTCGGCCGCGAGGCGCTGTTGCGCGCCGCGGACGAGCGTGGCCGCCTGACCGCGGTCGAGGACGAGCTGTTCCGGCTGGCCCGGATCATCGACGACAACCCGGACCTGGAGCAGGCGCTGCAGGACCACGGCAAGCCGGCGGAAGCCAAGCGGGCCCTGGTGCAGCGTCTGCTCGCCGGCAAGGTCGAAGACATCACCCAGCAGCTGGTCGAGCAGGCCGTGCTGCGCCACAAGGGCGATGTCGGCGCGGCCATCGACGAGCTGTCCGACCTGGCGGCTTCGCTCCGGGAGCAGATCGTGGCGCACGTCCGTGCCGCGGTGGCCCTGACGCCGCAGCAGCGTGAGCACCTGGCTGCTTCGCTGCAGCGCATCTACGACAAGCCCGTCACGGTGCACGTGCAGGAAGACCCGAGCCTGCTGGCCGGCGTCGTCGTGCGCGTCGGCGACGACCTGATCGACGGCAGCGCCGTCGGCCGCCTCCAGCGCTTGCGTCAGTCTCTCGCCTGAGACACGAACGCCAGAAGCGCAGTAACACACCGACATTCGAGACCACAGCGAGAGCAGGAAGAACATGGCGGAGCTGACGATCTCCCCCGATGAGATCCGTAGCGCGATCGAGAGCTACACCCAGAGCTACACCCCGGAAACCTCCATCGAGGAAGTGGGCGTAGTCACCGACACCGGCGACGGTATCGCCCACATCAGCGGCCTCCCCGGCGCGATGGCCAACGAGCTGCTGGAATTCCCCGGCGGCGTGCTCGGCGTCGCGCTGAACCTGGAGGACACCGAAATCGGTGCCGTCGTCCTGGGTGAGTTCGACACCATCGAGGAGGGCCAGCAGGTCCGCCGTACCGGCGACGTGCTCTCGGTCCCGGTGGGCGACAACTTCCTCGGCCGCGTGGTGAACCCGCTGGGTGCCCCGATCGACGGCCTCGGCGAGATCGAGGCCGACGAGCGTCGCGTGCTCGAGCTGCAGGCCGCGACCGTGCTGGAGCGCCAGCCCGTCGGCGAGCCGCTCGCCACCGGCATCACCGCCATCGACGCCCTGACCGCGATCGGCCGTGGCCAGCGTCAGCTGGTCATCGGTGACCGCAAGACCGGTAAGACCGCGGTCTGCATCGACGCGATCATCAACCAGAAGGCCAACTGGGCCACCGGCGATCCGTCGAAGCAGGTGCGCTGCATCTACGTCGCGATCGGCCAGAAGGGCTCCACCATCGCGGGCGTCAAGGCTGCCCTCGAGGCGCACGGCGCGATGGAGTACACCACCATCGTCGCGGCTCCGGCCTCCGACTCCGCCGGCTTCAAGTGGCTGGCGCCGTACACCGGTTCGGCCATCGGCCAGCACTGGATGTACCAGGGCAAGCACGTCCTGATCGTGTTCGACGACCTGTCCAAGCAGGCCGAGGCCTACCGTGCCATCTCGCTGCTGCTGCGTCGTCCGCCGGGCCGCGAGGCGTACCCGGGTGACGTCTTCTACCTGCACTCCCGTCTGCTGGAGCGTTGCGCGAAGCTGTCCGACGAGCTGGGCGCCGGTTCCATGACCGCGCTGCCGATCATCGAGACCAAGGCCAACGACGTGTCGGCGTTCATCCCGACCAACGTCATCTCCATCACCGACGGCCAGGTGTTCCTGGAGTCGGACCTCTTCAACAAGGGTGTCCGTCCGGCCATCAACGTCGGTATCTCCGTCTCCCGTGTCGGTGGCGCCGCGCAGACCAAGGCCATGAAGCAGGTCGCCGGTTCGCTGCGTCTGGAGCTGGCCTCCTACCGTGAGCTGGAAGCCTTCTCCGCCTTCGCCTCCGACCTGGATGCGGCCTCGCTGGCGCAGCTGGAGCGTGGCGCGCGCTGGGTCGAGCTGCTCAAGCAGGACCAGTACGCCCCGGTTTCGGTCGAGGACCAGGTTGTCTCGCTGTTCCTGGTGGACGCGGGCTACTACGACTCGGTGCCGGTCGGCGACGTGCGTCGCTTCAACGGCGAGCTGCTCGAGTTCCTGCACGGTTCGGTGCAGTCCTCCTTCGACGCCCTCCAGGGTGGCGCGAAGAAGCTCGAGGGTGAGCCGGCCGACGAGATCAAGGCCGCGACCGACAAGTTCAAGCAGGGCTTCCTGGCTTCCGACGGCACCCGCGTCGTCGAGGCCGAGGCCGGCAAGCTCGATCACGAAGAGGTCGAGTCGCTGTCCGTCACTCGCAAGCACGTCGAGAAGTAAGAACGGCGAAGCGAATGCGACTGTCTGACTCGAGGAATGAAGGGAGTGTGAACCGCTAATGGCAAGCGTGCGCGAACTGCGCTCCCGAATTCGTTCCGTGAGCTCGATCAAGAAGATCACCAAGGCGCAAGAGCTGATCGCGACCTCGCGAATCAGCAAGGCGCAGGCCCGGGTCGCGGCTGCCAAGCCGTACGCGGAAGAGATCACCAAGGTGCTCGCCGAATTGGCCAGCGCCAGTGGCAATCTCACCCACCCGCTGCTCACCGAGCGGTCCAACCCGCGGCGCGCCGCGGTCCTGGTGATCACCAGTGACCGCGGTATGTGTGGTGGCTACAACTCCAATGTGCTCAAGCGCACCGAGGAGCTGCTGACCACGCTGCGTTCCGAGGGCAAAGAGCCGGTGCTGTACGTGATGGGCGCGAAGGGCCTGACCTACTACACCTTCCGTGGTCGCTCGACCAACGGTTCGTGGACCGGGTTCTCCCAGGCGCCCAACTACGCCGACGCTTCCGCCGCGTGCAACCACCTGGTGGAGGCGTTCATGGCGGGCGCCGACGGCGAGGTGGCCGCCCCCAACGGGGTCGGCACCATGGCCGGCGTCGATGAACTGCACATCGTCTACACGCGTTTCGTGTCGATGCTGTCGCAGGTTCCCGAGGTGCGTCGCCTGGCTCCCATTCAGGTGAGCTACGTCGACGAGAACTTCGAACTCGGTGAGGACTCCTTCTCCGACGGCAACTCCAACCCGGTTGCCCAGTACGAGTTCGAGCCGGACGCGGACCGCCTGCTGGGCGCGCTGCTGCCGAAGTACATCAACACCCGGATCTACTCGTCGCTGCTCGACGCTGCGGCATCGGAGTCGGCTGCGCGCCGCACCGCGATGAAGGCGGCCACCGACAACGCGACGGATCTGGTGAATTCACTGACCCGTACCGCGAACTCGCTGCGCCAGGCCGGAATCACGCAGGAAATCACGGAAATCGTCGGCGGCGCCAACGCGCTGGCGTCGAGCTCGGACCGCGACTAGACACGGAAGAGAACCAATGACCGCAGCTGTCACTAACGAAACCCGGGTTGGCGCCGGCACTGGCCGCGTCTCCCGCGTCATCGGCCCCGTCGTGGACGTCGAGTTCCCGCGCGGCTCGATCCCCGAGCTTTACAACGCGCTGAACGTGGACATCGCGCTCGCGTCCGTTGCGAAGACCCTGACCCTCGAGGTCGCGCAGCACCTGGGCGACAACATCGTCCGCACCATCTCCATGCAGCCGACCGACGGTCTGGTGCGTGGCGTCGAGGTGCGCGACACCGGCAAGCCGATCTCGGTGCCGGTCGGCGATGTCGTCAAGGGCCACGTCTTCAACGCGCTCGGCGACTGCCTGGACACCCCCGGCCTGGGCCGCGACGGCGAGCAGTGGGGCATCCACCGCCAGCCGCCCGCCTTCGACCAGCTCGAGGGTAAGACCGAGATCCTGGAAACGGGCGTCAAGGTCATCGACCTCCTCACCCCGTACGTCAAGGGTGGCAAGATCGGTCTGTTCGGTGGCGCCGGTGTCGGCAAGACCGTTCTGATCCAGGAGATGATCACCCGTATCGCTCGCGAGTTCTCGGGCACCTCGGTGTTCGCGGGCGTCGGTGAGCGTACCCGTGAGGGCACCGACCTCCACCTGGAAATGGAAGAGATGGGCGTCCTCCAGGACACCGCCCTCGTCTTCGGCCAGATGGACGAGCCGCCGGGCACGCGTATGCGCGTCGCCCTGTCGGCCCTGACCATGGCGGAGTACTTCCGCGATGTGCAGAACCAGGACGTGTTGCTCTTCATCGACAACATCTTCCGGTTCACCCAGGCCGGCTCCGAGGTCTCGACCCTGCTGGGTCGTATGCCCTCGGCCGTGGGTTACCAGCCCACCCTGGCGGACGAGATGGGTCAGCTCCAGGAGCGCATCACCTCGACCCGTGGCCGTTCGATCACCTCGATGCAGGCGATCTACGTCCCCGCCGACGACTACACCGACCCGGCGCCGGCGACCACCTTCGCCCACCTGGACGCGACGACCGAGCTTTCCCGCCCGATCTCGCAGAAGGGCATCTACCCGGCCGTCGACCCGCTGACCTCGACCTCTCGTATCCTCGAGGCTTCGATCGTCGGCGAGCGTCACTTCCAGGTGGCCAACGAGGTCAAGCGGATCCTGCAGAAGTACAAGGAGCTGCAGGACATCATCGCCATCCTCGGTATGGACGAGCTCTCCGAAGGCGACAAGGTCCTCGTGGGCCGTGCCCGTCGTCTGGAGAAGTTCCTCGGCCAGAACTTCATCGTGGCCGAGAAGTTCACCGGTCAGCCGGGTTCGGTCGTGCCGCTGGAGCAGACCATCGACGACTTCGACCGCGTCTGCAAGGGCGAGTTCGACCACCTGCCCGAGCAGGCGTTCAACTCCTGCGGTGGCCTGGACGACGTCGAGGCCGCTGCGAAGAAGATCGCCGGGAAGTAGTCACCCATGGCAGATATGTCCGTTGATCTGGTCGCCGTCGAGCGACTGCTGTGGTCGGGCCGGGCGTCCTTCGTCTCGGCCCAGACCACGGAGGGTGAGATCGGCATTCTCGCCGGCCACGAGCCGCTGCTCGGCCAGCTGGTCGAAGGCGGCACCGTGACCATCGTGTCCGATGACAACGAGCGCGTTGTCGTCGCCGTGCACGGCGGATTCTTCTCCGTCACCGCCACTTCGGTGCGCGTGCTGGCCGAGTCCGCCGACTTCGCCTTCGACATCGACGAGGCGGCCGCCAAGGCCGTCATCGCCGATGCGGATGCGAGCCCGGCCGCGCTGGCCAAGGCACAGGGTCAGCTGCGGGCGCTCGAGAAGGCCGCTGCGGCTCACTGAGCTCGACGCTGAATAACGACGGCGGCGGCCCCGGGGAAAATCCCCGGGGCCGCCGCTGTTTTCGCTCCTACGCCCCGCGAACCACACGCGCGCCCGGCACAGGCCAGGCGCGCGTGCCGCTTCTCACTGGAAGGTGAGAATCGGCTTGATGGTGGTGCCGTGGTGGGCGTCCGCGACCGCGGTGTCGATATCGGAGAAGGCATAGGTCTTGCTGATCTTCTCGATCGGGAACTTGCCCTCGGCGTGCCACCGCAGAAGCTGCGGAATGAACTTCTGCGGATCGCCACTGCCCTCGATGCATCCGCGAACAGCCTTGCCGTTTCCGGTCAGATGGCCGATCTCGAAGTCCATGCTGGCCTCACCGAGTCCGACGAGCACCAGGGTGCCCATGGGGGCCAGCGCTTCCAAGCCCTTGGCGATGACGGCATTCACAGCGGTGGTGTCGAGTGCGAAGTTCGCGCCGCCATTGCTGGCCGCCACGATCTGCGCCACGACATCGTCGGCCGCGCCGTCGATGGTGACGTCCGCGCCGAGCTCCTTGGCCACGGCCAGGCGGTCCGCGGAAAGGTCGATGGCCACAATGGTTCCCGCGCCGATGGCCCGGGCCGCCATGAGCGCCGCCATGCCGACGCCGCCCACACCGAAGATGGCGATCGAGTCGTTCGGGCCCGGCTTCATGACATTGGCGACCGCGCCCGCGCCGGTCTGCACGCCGCAGCCGAACGGGGAGGTGGCGACCAGGTCGACATCCTTGTCCACGACCACGATGCTGCGTGCCGACACCAGCGCGTGGGTGGCGAAACTCGACTGCCCGAAGAACGCGCCCATGACGCGCTCGCCATTGTTGCTCAGCGGCGAGGTGAAATCGGAGCGGCCGCCCGAGGTGTTCAGAATGACGAAATTCTCGCAATAGGGCGGAAGTCCGTTGGCGCATCGAGAACACGTGCCGCAACTGGCGTAGGTGAGCAGAACATGGTCGCCCACTTCGATTCCGGTTACTTCCGAGCCGATCTGCTCCACGATGCCCGCGCCCTCGTGCCCGAGAACGATCGGCAACTCGGCGGGAAATACGCTCTTGGAGACCAGGTCGGTGTGGCAGACGCCGGTCGCGACGATGCGCACCAGCACCTCGCCCGGACGGGGTTCCTCGAGGCTGAGGGTCTCCATCGAGAAGGGCGCGTCGGCTCCTCGGGCCACCGCAGCGGTAATTTCCACGGAATCTCCTTCCAAGACATCCCAATTGTCGGGAGCATAAGAACGTGTTCCAGTTTACGGCCATCGGCGATCCCGCTCAGCGGTTCCGTGAGTGGCCTCGTGAACGGCGGACCTGTAGGCCGCCGCGGATTCCGGACTGTTCGCCCGGTAATAGCTCTCGCGTCAACCCCGTGTGGTTAAATGCAATCGCCGATCACCGGGTTGTGATCTGAAGCACCCGGCAATGGGTCGGCAATTCCCGCATTCTCAGCTGTACCTCCACGATGCAACAGCACGATGAGCGAGGGGTTGATGAGCAGGCTTCGAATTGGCACATGGGGGGTCGCTGTCGCCGTCGTCACGGTCGCGGTCGGATTCGTCGCACCGGGTAGGGCTGCCGCGGATGTCACCGTGCCACTGCCCGACGGGCATATCGAGGGCCCGGGGGTCAAGATCACGAGTGTCGGTGAGCGCGCGATCATTTCGCCGTCGCTGGCCTCCAACGGCGCGGGCCGGACCTCGTGGGTGACGGGCAATGTCACCGCCGAGGTGGAGACCCCGGAGGGGGATGTCGGTCCCAACAACGGTCCGCTGAATTTTCCGGGCACCAACAACTCGGGAACGCACGGATCGTCCAACCTCACCACCGGCTACATCGTCGGCTGTCAGGTCGCGCTGGGGCAGTTGAGCGCGAACGCCGCGGTCCTCGTCAGCTCCACGCCCAGCCTGACCGGTGGATTCAGCTTCCCGCTCTCACCGGGCCAGGTGCAGTGGGTCGCGATCAACAACATCGAGTTGGTCAAGAGCGGCTCCTACACCATCAACTATCAGGACATCCCGATGGAGATTCAGGGCTGCGGCGGTTTCGCGCAGGCCCGCCAGGTCTCCGTGGTCGAGATCATCGGCGTCGATTACCACAAGGTCACCCTCTACGGACAGCCGTTCAGCATCGGCTGACGAGTCCACTCCGAAGGAAGGGATCGTATGTACGGCAAGGGAATTCGTGCCCGGAGCGGACGGATCCTGGGGGTGGCGCTGGCCGCGGCGGCGGGTCTGTCCGGGTTCGGCCCGGCCGCTCCCGCTCGCGCCGACACCTTCATTCCGCTCCCGGGGGGCTCCATCACCCGGCAGCTCGCCGACGGCACCAACCTGACGGTCCGGATCACCGGGGAGTCGGCCAAGATCAGCGGATCCATGGGATCCACCCCCGTGCATCGCAATGTCTGGACCACGGCGGTGGCCAGTATCGACCTCGACGGCCCGAGCGCCTCGAACTCGACGCTCAAGATCAGCCCCGGCTACATCGTGGGCTGCCAGGTCGACATCAGCGGCATCAACGCGAACAACGCCGGCGGCCAGGCCTACACCCCGGACACCAGCCTGCAGACCCTGGGCACGCTGGGCCTCAGCGAGCAGATGGGCAGCGGCATCACGCTCGGACCCGGTCAGGCCGTCGCGCGCCCGATGCTCGATCTGGAGCGGCCCGACGACTACGGCCAGGAATCGCACAAGCGCTACAACAAGGTTCCGGGTCCGCACGCCAGCGTGAGCTGGACCGACGAGACCTTCTCGGTGGACGGTTGTGGCGGGTACGCCCAGGCGCGGGCGTTCGTCGCGGCCGAGGTCGACACCGCCACCTTCATCGGTAATCTGGTGCTCTACGGGGAGCCGTTCACCATCGGCTGACATATATCTTCGACGCCTCGCTGAACAGCGCATTCATCACATTCGGTGGATGGCCGGACTCCGCGTTTCCGCGGTCGCTACTATCGACCGAAAGCGGGGCCCGGCTTCTGGCCGGTCGATGATCGACTGCAACGCGGATGTGAAGGGACGGAGCGGCATTGCAAACCGGGATGTGGCTTCTGATCATTCTGGTATTGCTGCTGGTCGGATTGGCCTTGGCCTCGACCTATCGCCTCGTCATGCTGCGTCGCGGCGGCACCGCCGCGCTGCTGCGGGTGCTGCCCGCGCGCGGACACGGCGGCGGCTGGCGGCACGGCCTGATCCGCTACGACGAGGACACGCTCCTCTTCTACAAACTCTCCAGCCTGAAACTAGGCCCGGACTCCACCATGCGGCGGCTCACCATCGAGGTGGGCCCGCGCCGCTCCCCGGCCGACGACGAGCACGACATCATGACCGACGAGGTCATCGTCATGGTGTCCGACGGTCACGGCAAGTACGAGCTGGCCCTGGACCGCGGCGCCATGGCGGCCTTCCTGTCCTGGGTGGAATCGCGCCCGTCCGAGCGCATCCGCCGCCGCCGCGCGGGATAGCCCGACACCGAGAGCGATAGTGTGACCCTGTGAGCGTTCACTTGACGCGGATCTACACGCGGACCGGCGATGACGGCACCACGGGACTGAGCGATTTCTCGCGGGTGGCCAAGACCGACCCGCGGCTGATCGCGTATGCCGACTGTGACGAAACCAATGCGGCGCTCGGGGTCGCCATCGCGCTCGGTCAGCCGGACACGCGGATTCTGGCTGTGTTGCGTTCCATTCAGAACGACTTGTTCGACGCGGGCGCGGACCTCTCCACCCCGGTCGTCGCCGACCCCAAGTACCCGCCGCTGCGCATCACCCAGGACTACATCGACCGCCTGGAGAAGTGGTGCGACGAGTTCAATGAGCCTCTGGCGCCGTTGAATTCGTTCATCCTGCCCGGCGGCACCCCGCTGGCCGCGCTGCTGCACACCGCGCGCACCGTGGCGCGACGCGCCGAGCGCGCGGCCTGGGCCGCGGTGGCGGCGCACCCGGACGACACCAACGTCCTGCCCGCCAAATACCTCAACCGACTGTCCGACCTGCTGTTCATCCTCGGCCGGGTCGCCAACCCGGACGGCGACATACTGTGGCGGCCGGGCGGAGACGCCGCGAGCGCGGGAGAGGACCACTAGGCTGACCCCCGTGAGTGAACGGTTTCTGGTGACCGGGGGCAGCAGGCTCGTCGGTGAGGTCGCGGTGGGCGGCGCGAAGAACAGCGTCCTCAAGCTGATGGCTGCCGCGTTGCTGGCCGAGGGTACGACCACCATCACGAACTGCCCGGACATCCTGGATGTGCCGTTGATGGCGGACGTGTTGCGCGGTCTCGGCTGCGATGTGGTCATCGAGGGCGGCACGGTCCATATCGCGACGCCGCCGGAACCGAAGTACCACGCGGACTTCCCGGCGGTCACCCAGTTCCGCGCCTCGGTGTGTGTGCTGGGTCCGCTGATGGCGCGCTGCAAGCGGGCCGTGGTGGCGCTGCCCGGCGGTGACGCGATCGGTTCGCGTCCGCTGGACATGCACCAGCAGGGTCTGCGGTTACTCGGCGCGACCTCGGAGATCGAGCACGGCTGTCTGGTGGCCCGGGCCGAGGAGCTGCAGGGCGCGCGGATCCGGCTGGACTTTCCCTCGGTCGGCGCGACCGAGAACATTCTGATGGCCGCGGTGCTCGCCGAGGGCGAGACCGTCATCGACAATGCGGCGCGTGAGCCGGAGATCGTGGATCTCTGCAACATGCTGAACCGGATGGGCGCGAAGATCGCCGGCGCCGGCACCTCGGTGCTGACCATCCAGGGCGTGGAGAAGCTGGCCCCTACTACCCACCGGGTGATCGGCGACCGCATCGTCGCCGCGACCTGGGGCATCGCCGCCGCCATGACCACCGGTGACGTGCGGGTGACGGGCATCAACCCCAAGCACCTGTCCCTGGTGCTGGACAAGCTGCGCTCGGCGGGCGCCCGAATCTCGTTCGAACCGGATGGTTTTCGCGTGGTGCAGGCGGATCGCCCTCGTGCCGTGAACTTCTCGACCCTGCCGTTCCCAGGTTTCCCCACCGACCTGCAGCCGATGGCCATCGGCCTGGCCGCCATCGCGGACGGCACCTCGATGATCACCGAGAACATCTTCGAGGCGCGCTTCCGTTTCGTCGAAGAGATGATCCGGCTCGGCGCGGACGCCCGCACCGACGGGCATCACGCTGTGGTGCGCGGTATTCCGCGACTGTCCTCGGCGCCGGTGTGGTCCTCCGACATTCGGGCCGGCGCGGGTCTGGTGCTCGCGGGTCTGGTGGCCGACGGTGTCACCGAAGTCCACGATGTCTTCCACATCGACCGGGGTTACCCGTCTTTCGTGGAGAACCTGCGCGGGCTCGGAGCGGAAATCGAACGCGTCGGAACCTCCGACTGAACGGCCGGTGTCGGGACGTGTTCACGAAAACCCGTCCTGAACAGGCGATTTGACATGCGAACAACCAACACGTAACTTATTCCAGGTCAGAGCGACACGGACACCGACCCGGGCCCCAGAGGCTAGGGAAACGAGGTAGTACGAGGAGCGCCTGATGATCACATTGGTTCAGCAAGATCAGCGGATTTGGTTCTGCTGCGAGGGCTGAGCTAAGCTTCACAAGCAGCCTCACCGACCATCCGGATCTACTCCGGTGAATGTTGGTGTGTGCGTGTGTTCTTTGAGAACTCAATAGTGTGTCGATGAATGTCAGTGCCAAATATTATATTTGGTTCCAATCATTCTCACCCCCGTGAGGGT
>NZ_JBSGDW010000014.1:0-106623 GCF_053602575.1 Nocardia sp. NPDC004340 | reverse complement strand
CCCGCCAGCCACCCGCCCCACCCCCCCCCCCCCCACCCCCCGCCCCCCCCCCCCCCCCCCCCCCCCACCACCTGGATGCCGCCGGCGATCGCGGCGAATCCGATTGCCATGAGAACACTTTCGCGCGACACCGCCGCACTCTGACCGGTCAGTTGCCGCGGGTGACGAATCCGGCGTCGAGCATGGTCTTGTAGTCCGGCAGCGGCGTCGAACGGTCAACCTTCCCTTGGTCCTTGGCCCAGGTCCCCAGCTCGGCGAGGGTATCGGCGAGCTCCGGCCGCAACTGCAGGGTGTAGTCGAATTCGGGCAGGATCTTCTTGATCAACGCCGGGCTCAGCTGGGTGGCGGTGGCGACCGCGGACACCGCGTCGTCGGAGCGGGCGGTGAGTTGGGTCCCGGCGTCCCCCAGTGCGGCGAAGAACGCCGTCAGCGCAGCCGATTTCGACGCGATGGCGGTATCGGTCGCCAGGTACAGGCTGTGCTGGTTGTAGGTGCTGCCGGTGAGCTCGACGGCGTCATCACCCAGGGATTCGGCGACCTGGGCCTGGTAGGGCTGGAAGATCGAGACGGCGTCGACATTGTGCTGGGTCGCCGCGGTCAGCGTCGCGGACGGTGCGACCTGCACGAGGTTCGCCGAGATGCCGTTGTGCGAGAGCACATTCGACGCGAAGTAGGCGGCGCTGGTGCCCAACGGTGTGCCGATCGAATGCCCGGCCAGGTTCGCGACCGAGGTGATCCCGGCGCTGCGCCGGGCGATGATCCGCGAACCCTGCCACCGCGATCCGTCCCCGACCACGCGCAGTGCGGGCGATCGGGTCAGCGTGGCCGAAGTGGGCACATCGGCGGCGGTGGCGATGTCGACCTGGTGGGCGGCGAGCGCCTGCAACGCCTCCACACCGGTCGAGAAGTTGACGACCTTCACCTTCACGTCGTGATTGGTGAACAGTCCGGCCTGCTGGGCGACCGGAATCTGCGCCCACGACGGGTCGACCACGAATCCGACGGTGAGGGTTTTCGGGTCGGAATCATCGGAGGACCCGCACGCGGTCAGCGGCAGGGCCAGCGCGAGTACGGCGAGGGCGGTGGTCAGGGGGCGGAGGAGTTTCTTCACGACTGTTCTCTTCTTCTCTTCAAATCGCGTGCTGGATACCGAGTTCGTGGTGGAGCCGCCGGCGCAGTTCGCTGTAGCCGGGCTGATCGGCCAGAGCGTCCGCGGGCCGGGGCCGGGACAGCGGGTTGGGGATCTGATCGGTGATCCGCCCGCCCGCGAGCACGCTGATGGTGTCGGACAACCGGATCGCCTCGTCGACGTCGTGGGTGACGAAGACGACGGTGCGTTGCAGCCGGGTCCACAGATCGATGAGCAGGTCCTGCATATTGAGCCGGGTCAGCGCATCCAGCGCCGCGAACGGCTCGTCCATGAGCATGATCTCGGGCTCGCCCGGAGCATCCGTGCGATCCCGACGCGTTGACGCATCCCGCCCGACAACTGGGCGGGCCGCTTGCGCCGCACGTCCGCGGGCAGTCCGACCAGGTCGAGCAGCTCGTCGATCCGATTGCCGCGCAGGCGAACCGGCACCCTATGGGCGCGCAGCGCGAAGTCGATATTGCCCGCCACGCTCAGCCACGGGAACAGCACGTCCCGCTGGAACGCGACACCGCGGCGCGGGTCGGGGGCGAGCACCGGCACGCCGTCGTCGGTGATGGTGCCCGAGGTAGGGGTGATGAGCCCGGCCAGGCAGTGCAGCAGGGTCGATTTGCCGCTGCCCGACGCGCCCACCAGCACCGTGAACGAGCCGTCCGGAACGGTCAGATCGATGTTGTGCAGGGTGGGCTGCGGGGTGTTCGGGAAGCGGACCGTCAGGTCGCGGGTGGCGATCGCCATGGCTAGCTCACCTCCCGCGCCCAGCGCTGGACCGGGGCGCTGATCACCGCGATCACCGCGTCACCGATCGCACCCAGGACCCCGAGCACCAGCAGGCAGAAGATCAGCCGGTCGGCCTGGGAGAACAGCTGCGCCTGATAGATCCGATATCCGAGACCCGCCGTGGTGCCGGTCATCTCGGCGACCACGATGAGCACGAACGCCATGGCCGCGCCGACCCGCACACCGGCCACCACATCGGGCAGCCCCTCGGCGATGACGACGCGCGTCAGCGTTTGCCAGCGCCCCGCGCCGAGGCAGCGTGCGGCTTGCAGGTAATCGGCCGGGGTTCCGGAGAACCCGGAATGGCTGTTGATCCAGACCGGAACGAACACACCCAGGGCGATCACCAGGATCTTGCTGTTCTCGCCGATGCCGAACCAGAGAATCGCCAAGGGCACCAAACCGATAGTCGGCACCGGCGACAACAAGCGCAGCACCGGCTGCAACAAGGCCCGCCCGATCCCGGTACTCGCGGTGAGGATCGCCGCGAACACACCGGCGGCCGCGCCGAGCAGCAGACCGAACACCGCCCGGCGCAGGCTCGCCGTGAGATCGGGGATCAGCAGCCCTTCGGCCCACAGCGTGTGCCCGGCCGTCAGGATCTGGGGAACGGTCGGAAACAGTTGGCGGGGAAAGGGTTCGGCTGCGGCGACCAGGGACCAGGCCAGCACGGCCAATCCGATTCCGGCCGCGGTGCCGCCGATCGATCGCCATCGCGGCGACCAGCGCGGGTACGGCCGCCGCGTCCGGCGCGGTTCGTCCGCCACCGCGGCGGTCGGTTGCGCCGCGGGGCGGTCCGATGTGGTGTGCACGCTCGATGTCATGGGATTCACCTGAATTCGGCAGAGCTAGGTGGTGGGACGGACCGTCGTCCGCAGATCGACGGCGGCCAGATCGGGATGCGGCTCGAGCGGCACCCATTCGGCGGGGACGGCCTGTGCGCGATACACCAGCGGGGTGTCGCTGAGCCGGTCCACGCCCGGCACGCGCGGCTCGTGCACCTCGGGTTCCCCGGCGACGCCGCGACCCTCATAGGGCGACACGTACTCCCACACCACATCGCCCTGCGGGGTGACCTGGAACAGGCGGCCGGTCATGCCCTCGGTGACGAGGGTGTTGCCGTTCGGCAAGCGCTGGGCGTTGCTGACGAACGAGCTGAAGAAGGTCCACGACGGCAGCCCGGAATCCTCCGCCGTGTACTGCCACACGATCTGCCGGGTCGTCGGATCGATCTCGAGGACCCGGGATCCGGCGTAGATGCCCAGGGCCGCGGGCGGATACCCCGCGCCGCCCTGATTGTCGAAGACGAGGATATTGCCGGCACCCGGCAGGCCGTCGGCGATGAGATGCGGATTGTGTTGCCCGGAGATCTGATCCAGCGGCCGCGGCACCTTGTGCGCGTTGATCCGCTGGTGCTGCGCCCCGGCCTCGGCGTCGAAGTACGGGCCCAGCCTCCACACGATCGAACCGGACGCCTTGTCGATCAGCGCCACCACATTGGCCTTGCGGCTGCTGATCAGGATGTTGTCGGGCTGGAACACACTGTCGGGGTCGGCGCGATGCCAGCGGTTGGGTCCCAGCGTCTTCGCACTGTTGATCTCCAGATAACCCCAGGCATCGTCGGGGTCGCGAGCGACGGTCTCGCGCAGGGCATCCCACCCGGCGTCGGAGAATCCGAGGTCCTCGAGATGGTCACCGGCCCGCCACTCCCAGACGATCGACCCGTCCGGGGCGACCTCGTAGAGCCCCTGGTCGCCGACCACATTCGAGCCCAGCTGCGGAACCACCCGAGGAATGGTCACCAGCAGCAGGCGGTTGCCATTGGCCAGCAGTTCCCAGTCGTGGTTCTGCCGGGCGGCACCGCCCGGAGCCTGCGTGCCCCACTCCCACACCCGGTCGCCGTCCCAGGTCAGTTGTCCCACAGTGCCATTGGCGTAGATCCCGCCGCGCGGATCGCCGCTGAGCGAGAGCTGTACCCCGACGTCACCCAGCCGCCCGGTCAGCGCCGGATCCAGGATGCGCGGCGGCACACCGGCACAGGGCCATTCGTGGCGCACCGTGCCGTGCATGTCGATGAGCCGGGTGACGGAGTCCGCGCCGGTGAAGACGATGTAGCTGTCATGGGCTGATTCCGGTTCGTAAAAGGTGACACCGGTGAGTCGTACGAAGGCCATGCATTCACTCCATCAGTCGGCTGTTAAGCGGTCGGGTCACGGATGTAACGAATCTAATCGATTTGCGCGGGACGGAACCGGTGCGGAGACTGTAAGAATCAGAACGATTTCAAGCCTGGGCAACCGGCCCGCGAGCGACGAGAGTTGGGACCAACGTGACTGCCAAACGCGCCACCCTCGCCGATGTGGCCCGGCGAGCGGGTACCTCGACCGCCGTCGTGAGTTACGTCCTCAATGACGGCCCGCGCCCGGTCTCGGATGCTCTGCGCGCCAAGGTGACCGCCGCCCTCGACGAACTCAACTACCGCCCCGACCGCGCCGCGCGCGCCCTGCGCAGGCCGCGGCGCTGGCGGCACCTCGGCCTGCTGGTCCCCGACGTCCGCCTCCCCCTCTTCGGCACCCTGGTCGGCCACATCGAGATCGAGGCCCGCCACCGCGACCACCTCACCCTGATCGGCAATACCGCCTACGACCCCGAACGCGAGATCGAGTTCGCCGCGGCTTTCGTGGATTCCGGTATCGAGGGGCTGATCGTGGTCGGCGGGGCCAACGGTCCGGCGACAGCCGAATTGTGCAGGCAGGCACGCATTCCCATCGTCTGGGTGCACAACAACCGCGACCACGTCGACGCGGGGATGGTCGGCGCCGATCACGTGCAGGCGGGACGGCTGGCCGCGAGCCACCTGGCCCGGGACCATCACCGCCGATCCATCGTCTTCGTCGGCGGATTCACCCCCGACGAGGTCCCGCACGGTGACCGCGAAACCGTCGCCCAGCGCTACGAGGGGTACGCCTCCGTCGTCGGACCCGCTGCCGCGCAACGGATTCCCACCGACCTCACCCCGGCCGGCGCGTACGACGCCGTGCGGCGCTACCTCGCCGACCATCCCGCGCCGGACGGACTCGTGGTCGGCACCTACGCTCAAGCCGCCGCGACCTTGCGCGCGGTCGCCGATTTCGGCCTGCGCATTCCCGAGGACGTCGCCGTCGTCGGCTACGACGCCGATGCCGCGAACACCTACGCCCCGCTGATCCTGACCACCGTGCAACAGCCGATCGACGACATTGCCCGCACCGCCCTGGCCCGCGTGCTCGACGCGGCCGGAAGTGCGAACTCCCCCACCGCTCCCCCGATACCCTTCGGCGTCCGCCTGAGTCTCGGCGAAACCTGTGGCTGCACACCGGAACGGACAACTTCCGCACCCGTCGGATGACGCGGCCAGCCGGCAGCATCAGCGCCGCAGCCCGGAACCTGAATCTGACCCAGCCGACGCTCAGCCGCCAGCTGCGGGATTGGAGCGGCGCGTCGGTGCCGAGTTGTTCGAGCGAGAGGGCCGCAACCTGTTGCCGACACACCTCTGTCGGGTCAGACCGTGCACAGAGACCAGGCGGTGGACATGCCGCGAGCAAATCAGCCACACCGGCGACAGAAAGTTGACGAGTCACCACGCCGGGTTACCTGCGGGACGTTATGGGGTATCGAACCACGAACACGAACCGCTGCGAATAGGTGTAGCAAACGCGCGTGTCTCTGAGAGTTCATCGCTATAGTCTCCTGAGAATTCGGACTGGCTTGTCGAACGAAGTGAACTATTCATGGAGGTCGGACACGTGCTTGGTCAGTTTCCTCTTGTTCTTCGTAGCGGGTCGGCGAAAGTGCTGGCTGCGCTGGGTGGCGTAGTTCTCGGGTTGTCAATGGTGACTCCCGCCGGGGCGGACTCGATCTATCCGATACCCGATCCGGATCCGTTCTACGCCGCCCCGGCGGATCTGGCGGCACACCAGCCCGGTGACGTGCTCCGCGTGCGGGCAATGCCGCCGGTGGCCGTATTTCCGGGCGCCACCGTTACTCTTGTGCAATTCCGATCCGCCAACTCCCGGGATGAGCCGATCGCGGCGACCACCACGGTCCTCACCCCCGCCGGTCACCGGCCCGACGGCCCATTGATGTCGTATCAGCACTTCATCAATGCGCTCGGCACTCGCTGTGCGGTGTCGCATCAGCTGTACTCCGACGATCCGAATCTCTTGACGACGGCGTCGATTCTGAATGTGGCGATGGCGCAGGGCTGGAGCATCGCGCTGCCGGATCATCTCGGTCCGTACTTCGCATTCGGCGCGACGCGTCTGGGCGGCCGGATCGTTCTGGACGGCGTCCGAGCGGTGAAACAGGTGCCAGAACTCGCGTCGCAGCAGAGCCCGGTCGCGTTGGCCGGCTACTCCGGCGGCGGCATGGCCACCGGGGCAGCGGCGGCGATGCAGCCCACGTACGCACCGGAACTGAAACTCGCGGGCGCGGCCATCGGCGGTGCCCCGATGAACCTGCTGACGATGGTCGAGGCGCTGGGCTACAACCCGCACCCGGCCTTCGGGCTGGTTATGGCGGCGGCGATCGGCCTCGAGCGTGAATATCCGAGCCAGTTGCCAATCAGCTCGTACCTCAACCAGCGTGGCTTGGCGATCCGCGATGCCATGGCCAACGACTGCACCAATCAGATCCTCGCAGACGGCCTCGGCGGCAGCGCGCGGGAATTCATGACCGATACCTCGGGTTTCGACGTCGGTGAAGGCCGGGCGGTGCTGGAGGAGAACAGCTTGGAGCTCTTCGGCGAAGTGCCGGCAACACCGGTGTTCGAATGGCATTCACCCGACGACCCGCTGATTCCGGTCCAGGCGATCGACAACACCGATCACCGCTGGTGTGCGGCCGGTGTTCCAGTGCAGGCGATGCGCGTTCCCGCACCCGAGCATCTGTCGGGAGCGGTGATCGGTGCCCCGGAGGTGATGGCGTGGCTCAACGGCCGGGTTCGCGGCGAGCCCGCACCCAGCAACTGTTGACGGGAACAGGGGTGCTGTAACTTCTCGGCCGACATTCTCAGCTGTCCCGATCGGGCGGTTCCGGCTGCCCACCCCGGCGGAGTGGTCGGCCGAGTCCATTGCTCGACCATGAAGGCCGCGGCTACGAAAGCCAGGAACAGGCATATCGCGGCGATTCCCTTGTCCCACTCGGGTATCGGGCGGCGGCGCCCGGCTCTGGTCGTCACTCCTCCAGCATCACCGCCCGGCGCCGCCCAGCGCATCCGTAGATCTACCCGGCCCGCGAACGTCGCGGCCGCGCGCAGGGAAGTGGCTCGCCCCCTGGACCTGCGCTTCCGCACCACAAGGGTGGGCGCAGCAATTTATGCCAGGGCGGCGAGCCACGACTGACGCTGGCCAGCCCCTCTCCTGCCCGCCGGCCCCAGAATCAGGGGCACCTGCTGACCGCGACGTACGCCGAGCGCGGCGCCCGAGGGTGAAGGGGTTCAGGTAGTAATGGCGCAGAAACCAACGAAGTTCGGGTAGCCGCAGGTCAGTTCACCGGCGGCGATCGGCGCACAGCCGGGCCATGATCGGCGACTTCGGCTCGATCCGGAAGTTCCGCCAAAAGCCAAATACGTCAAAAGATTTCATTTCGTCAGATCAGCGCGTTCGGCACCCGAGCGGAACGAACAACAGCACCGAGCAAGCCTTGGTGGTCCACCAAATAAGCTGAGCATCCGAGAACTTATCCGCCACCATCGGAACCGTTGGTCTCATCGCCAGCACGACCCTTCAGGTGTTGCCCGTCCGCAATAGAAGGAGGAGTCATGAGCAGGGAACCGAACCACGACGATCAGCCGGACTTCGAAGCGCTGTACCGGGACGCGTCATCGGAACCGGGTGCTCCCGCGTTGATCCCCTGGGACATCGGCGGCCCACAACCGGTCGTGCAGCAGTTGGTGGCCTACGGCGCCGTGCGGGGCGAGGTGCTCGACCCCGGAACCGGCCCGGGACATCACGCGATCTACTACGCATCCAAGGGCTACTCGACCACCGGTATCGATGCGTCGCCGTCGGCGATCGAGCGGGCCAAGCGTAACGCCGAGCGCGCCGGGGTGACGGTGGACTTCGAGGTGGCCGACGCCACCAAACTCGAGGGCTTGGAGGACCGGTTCGACACCGTCGTCGACAGCGCGTTCTACCACGTGTTCCTCGACGACGAAGAAATCCAGACCCGGTACCTGCAGGCCCTGCACCGGGCCACCAGGCCGGGGGCGCGACTGTTCATGTTCGAATTCGGCCGCCACAACGTCAACGGCTTGCAGCTCGAAGGTTTGCCGGCCGAGAATTTCGACCGCGTGCTTCCCACGGCCGGGTGGCGCCTCGACCACCTGGGAACCACCACCTACCAGGGCAACTTCAGCCCGGAGACGTTCACCTATATGACCAAGGAGATGAGCGAGGACTCCGGATGGGCCGATCGGATGAAGCCGATGCTCGAACAACTCCAGGTCATTGGGCCGTTGCTGAAAAACAATCGGGTGCACCTGCCCGTGTGGGCCGTGACCGCCACGCGCCTGGACTAGCGCTGGCCCGGCTGTCCTACGACCAGGCCCGTGACCTGCTCGACGCCGCGACCGCCGTCGACGGGCCGGGGACCGGGTGGGATCTGCACGAGCTCCGGCATTCCGTGCTCACCCATCTCGGCGAGGCCGGCGCGAGCCTGCTGGAGCTGATGGCCAAGTCCCAGTCCCACGACGAGATCCTCGCCCTCTGCGCGAAAGCCGGTGTGGTGCCGCGGATCGGCGCCGAGGGCCGCAGCGTGCAGACGGTGCTGGCACTGGTCGCGGCAGGATTCGGCGGGGCGGTGCTATCGGATTCACACCGCGCGCTGCGCCGGGTCGGAGTGATCGCCCGGCCGCTGGCCGGCACCCGGACGACACTGCGACTGGTGTGGCGCGGCGGCGACCGGAATCCGGCACTGGAACGACTGCGCGCGGTGCTGGCCGAGGTTCGTCTCGATGGCGAGCAGCCGCCCCGGTGAAGGCCTGGCCGTCGTGGAGGCGGGATACCTCCGCGCGGAATCGGGTAGCGGCTACAGCGCGGGCAACGTGACGACCTGCGCGCCGAAGGCGAGACCGGCACCGAAACCGGCGAGCAGTGCGGTGCCCCCATGCAGGTGTGTACCACGTCACCCTCCGATTGTGAACGCGCACACGGTAACCCGACGTAAGAGACAACTGGGGTAACGACATTTGCGAGTTCTCGAGCCGCTCGCCGGGTTTCGCCTGCCGCCAAACCTATGTATATTAGGTTTAAACCTAATAGTCTTAGGAAGGAGTGGCTGATGTCGCCGCGGGTGGGTCTGAACGCCGAACGCATCACGCAGGCAGCCGCCGAGATGGCCGATGCCATCGGACTCGACAACGTCACGCTGGCCGCGGTCGCCAAGCACTTCGGGGTGAAGGATCCGAGCCTCTACTCGCATGTCCGGAATCTGCGGGATCTGCGCACTCGCATCGCCCTGCAGGCGGCGGTCGAGATGACCGACCGGATCGGTGTGGCGGTCCAGGGACGGGCGGGTCGCGACGCGCTGATCGCCTTCGCGAACGCCTACCGCGACTACGCCCGCGAACACCCCGGCCGCTACGACGCGACCCAGCGCAAGCTCGACAACGAGGCCATCGCCGACGCCCCCGGAGCGGTCCGCAGCGTGCAGCTCACCGAAGCCCTGCTTCGCGGCTACGACCTCGACGGCCCAGAGCTCATCGACGCGGGCCGACTGCTGCGCAGCACCTTCCACGGTTTCGCGACGCTCGAGACCGTCGGCGGCTTCAACCACTCCCGTGAGACCGACGGGTCCTGGGCGCGCATCCTCGACGCCCTCCATCTGCTGCTGACCCAGTGGCCGACATCGAAACAGGTGACCCCGCAATGAGATCCGAGACACTACCGGTACCGGGCGCGACCATCTACTACGAGGTGCGCGGCAGCGGCCCGCTCGTGCTGTTCCTGCCCGGCGGCGGGGGCGACGCGGCCTCGGCGGACCCGATCGCCGAGGTTCTCGAGGACCGGTTCACGGTGGTTTCGCTGGATCAGCGCGGTTATTCGCGCAGTGTCCTCGACGGTCCGCAGCGGACCCAGCGGGTCGAGGTGCAGAGCGACGACGTCCACCGGCTGCTGAGCCACCTCACCGGCGAGCCCGCGCTCGTCGTCGGCGGCAGCAATGGCGCGATCGTCGGACTCGAGCTGCTGGCCCGGCATCCGGAGCAGGTGTCGCTGCTGATCGCGCACGAACCACCGTGTTTCGCCGTCCTTCCCGATGCCGCCGAACAGCGCGCCATGATCGACGAGGTCTACACGCTGTTCCGCACCGAAGGCCCCGGCCCGGCGTCGATGCGCTTCCTGGCGGGCATCGGCAATGCGATGAAACCGTCTCCCATGCCCGACGAGCTGCCGCCGCGCGCCGCCGAGATGTGGGCACGACTGGCGGCCAACGGCCCACTGATGCTCGAACACGAGCTGCGGGAATTCACCTCGTACCTACCCGATTTCGCGGCGCTCGCCCCGGTGGCCGATCGACTGGTCCTGGCCGCCGGGCGCGAGACCAAGGGCTGCCTGCCGTACCGCCCTGCCGTCGAGATCGCCCGCCGGCTGGGGATCGAGGTCACCGAGTTCCCCGGCGCCCACAATGGTATGCGCACCGAGGCCCCCGAATTCGCCGCGCGGCTGGGCGACATCCTGACCGCGCACCTGCGCGCCGGAGCGGCCGGACGCTGTTAGCGTCGGCACATGATCACCGGTGCGCACACCATCCTCTACGCCGAGGACGCCGACGCGGCACGGGCTTTCTTCCGCGACGTCCTCGGTCTGGCCCATGTCGACGCGAACAACGGGTGGCTCATCTTCAAGTCGCCGCCCGCCGAACTCGCCGTGCATCCCGCACAGGTCCCCGACAGCGGCAAGGCCGAGCTGTACCTCATGTGCGACGACCTGACCGCCACCGTGGCCGACCTGGGGTCTCAGGGCGTCGAATTCGCCTCGGACATCACCGATGCCGGGTGGGGCCTGCTCACCATGCTGAAGGTGCCGGGCGCGGGCCAGATCGGCCTCTACCAGCCGCGGCACGCCACGGCGTACGACCTGCCCTGAACGGCGCGCCTACGCTGTCGGTTTCCGCCACGCGGGGATCGACAGGTAGGTCGCCGCGCGCAGCAGCCACTCGACCGGGCCGTACGGGTGAGTCCGCAACCACCTTGCGCTCAGCCGGATCTGCACCAGATAGGTGGCGACCGCGAGCAGCACGACCCCGACCGGGGGCACGCGATCGGCCAGCGCCAGGCCGTATCCGGTGTAGATGAGCATCAGTACCACCGACTGCCCGATGTAGTTGGTCGCCGCCATCCGCCCGGCGGGTGCGAGCCGGCCCACCGCGCCCGCCCATCGGTAGCGGGCCAGCCACACGATGCCCGCCGCGTACCCGAGCGTCAGCAACGGATTCGTGAGTTCCTGCACCCCGTACCAGAACGACGGCAGCTCGCCGTGCAGCGTCATCAACGTCACCGTGACAGCGGAAACGGGCAGTCCCACACCGAATCCCACCGCCAGCGCCCGCGGCAGCCACCGGGTGGTCCAGTCCGCGTCCTCGAGCACGCGGCGCTTGCCGGCCGCCAGGCCGACCAGGAACATCCCCAGCGCCGGAATGCCCTGACCGATCCAGGTGAAGATCATGAACTTCGGGCCGAACTCCAGCTGGGCGCGCAGCGTGTCACCGATATTGCCCGTGTAGCCATCATGCATCCGCTGCAAATCGAACACCTCGCCCAGCCCGGCCAGTCCCCCGTTGCCCGGCAGGAACGCCAGTGACGCGAACGCGAAATACAGGACCAGACCCGTGATCAGGGCCGGGCGTGGCCGAATCCAGCGCAGCGCCACCAGGATCAGGCACAGCGCGGCGTACAGGGTGAGGATGTCGCCGATCCACAGCAACAGCAGATGCGCCAGGCCGATCAGGAACAGTGCGAGGCAACGGCGCAACAGCCGGGGCGTGGCCGCGACGGCCGCACGCCCGGCGGCCGCGATCTGCAAGGTGAACGAGTACCCGAACAGGAACGCGAACAGCAGATAGAACTTGCCGAGGAAGAACCCGTCGATCAGCCCGTAGACGAACCGGTCGAGCGTGCCGTCGAACATCGACTGCGGATCGGCGCCCGCGCCCGGCGACGACCAGAGCATGGTCGCCACCACGGTGTTGGTGACCAGAATCCCGAACAGCGCGAATCCGCGCAGACTGTCGACCACCCCGATGCGCTGCCTCTGCGTCACACCGGCTACCTGGGTTTCGAGCTGTTCGGACATGCCTGCACGCTATTTCCGGCAGCGCCCCCGCCACATCCACCACGGCCCCGGATTCCCTATCCGACCTCCGAGGTATTGACACGCCCGGAAGTCATCCCATGGCAGGACCTCTCAGCAGGTCGATGAGCTTGGTTTCGGACAGATCGCCATCTCCTTCCGCGACCAGACGTTCGAAGATCCGCTCGGCGGTATGCCCCAGGGCCGCGGGAGTGCCGACCGCATCGGCCAGTTCGACCCCGATCCGGGTGTCCTTCAGGCGCAGGGCCGCGGTAAAGGCGATATCGCGGTCGTGCACGCCGCCGATCATCTCCGCGCACATGCGGATCACCGTCGGGCTGGCCGCGCCGCCACGCGAGAGGGTGTCGGCGACGACCGCCAAGTCCAGGCCCGCGAGTTCCGCGGTGCGCAGGGCCTCGGCGGTGGCGGCGATCTGAATGGAACCGAGCAGGTTCTGGATCAGCTTGTAGCTCGTGCCCGAACCGACCTCACCGAAGCGCACGATATCGGTGCAGAGAGGTTGCA
Source organism: Nocardia sp. NPDC004340 (assembly GCF_053602575.1). Taxonomy (NCBI): domain Bacteria; kingdom Bacillati; phylum Actinomycetota; class Actinomycetes; order Mycobacteriales; family Nocardiaceae; genus Nocardia; species Nocardia sp. NPDC004340. The sequence continues at coordinate 93,843 of NZ_JBSGDW010000014.1, read as the reverse complement.
GCAGTGGGCGCGCCGCGTCGAGGTTCGCGGTGGACCCGCCGACGAACAGGGTCAGTCGCCCGGCGGCCGCCGCGTCAGGGAGCCCTGTCACCGGTGAGTCGAGATACCGAAGACCGTGGGCGGCGGCATGTTTCGCCAGCTCCAGCACCCACGGCCGGGAGATGGTCGAGAACTCCACGGCGAATGCGCCGGGCGCGTACTCCCCCGCCAGCGCGCCGTCCGGCCCCAACCAGGCAGCCCGCGACGCCTCGTCGTCGGCCACCATGGCGAAGATCGCCTCGGCGTCTCGGGCGGCCTCGCGGGCCGTGGCCGCGAATGTGGCTCCCTGAGCGACGAGTTCGTCGGCCTTGGCGGCGGTCCGGTTGTAGACCACCACCTCGTGCCCGGCGGCGACCATGCGCCCCGCCATCCCCGCACCCATCCGGCCCAACCCCAGAAACGCGATCCTCGCCACGAGCCGAACCCTACCCAGCCCCGGCTACCGGCCGCAGCGCTCGGCCGTCGAGCGACAGGATTTCACTCAGTGCGTCGATCAGGACGGTCCGCGGGTCGAGGGGCTGGTCGATCATGCGCCAGGCGACCACGTGGTCAGGGCGAATCAGGACCGCGCCGTCCGGGCGCAGCCCGATGCCGCCGGTCCAATCGCTGTCCACCACAGGAATTCGCTGCACGGTCAAGGGAATCGCCAGTGCATCGGCTGCGGCGTCCGCGGCATCAGCCCAGTCCTCGTCGGCGGTCAGGACGGTGAGATCCTTGCCGACCAGATCCAGCGTCGACACCCGCTCCCCGTCATGCGACACCCATCGATGCGGCAGGCGCGAGCCGGGCGTGCCGTCCAGGACCAGCGAAACGTTCTCGGTGGAAGGCAATATCGGATTCGAGCCGATGACAGCGGTGGATTCGTAGCGATAGCCCACATGCACAACGGGAGCATTGAGCACTCCAGCCCGTTGGCGAGCCGCGACGATCTCCGGGGAGTTCTCCCAGTGCAGCCGGGGATCCGGTAGCCGCAGCACGGCCTGCTCGAGCGTGGTCGCCGCGACCGGCCGCCGTTCGGCCTCGTAGCTGTCCAGCAGTCCGCGCTCGGCCCACCCGTGGTGGACGGCGGCGATCTTCCACGCGAGGTTGTGGGCATCGGCCACACCGGTATTCAGTCCGAAAGCACCCAGCGGAGGCACCGTGTGGGCGGCATCGCCCACGAGGAAGACCCGACCGGACCGGAACCGCTCGGCCAGCTGTCCACGCGGCCGCCAGGGCAGCACGCTGACCACCTCGACTTCGACGCCCGGGTCACCGACCGCCGCCCGGATCAGCTCCACACACCGGGCATCGGGGAATCCCCCGTCCGAATCATCGGCGGGCACATGGAGAATCCACTCGCCGGAACCGTCCACGGTGACCAGCAGGCCGGAGACGTCCGGGTTTTCGATCGTGCAGGTAGCGAAAGAGCGGCCCCCGGTATACGGGGTGAGGTCAGCGCGAAACAGCATGCTGATCATGGGCGTTCCCAAGGGCCCGGGCCCCTCGAGCTCGATATCGAGTAGGCCGCGAACATCACTCCGCGCCCCGTCCGCGCCGATCAGATAGTCGGCTCGCACGAGGGAGCCATCGGACAACACCGCGCGCACGCCGTCGTCGTCCTGCGTGAACGATTCCAGTCGCGTCGAATACCGCACCACCGCACCGCGTTCCCGCGCGGCGGGCAGCAGCACCGAGTCCAGCCGGTGCTGCGGGCACGTACCCCGCACCAGCGCCGGACTCGAATCGTCCGTGCGTGAGGTGGCAGCCGCCGTGCCCGCGAGATCGGTTGCGGCGAAGTCGGCCTCGGCCAGTGTGCGCGCGTAGACCTTGCCGAGCCCGGCGCGCATATCGATGCTCACCGCGTTGACCGCGTCTTCGAGCCCTTCGGCGCGCAGCATCTCCATGGTTCGCCGCGACAGCCCGGTGGCGCGCGGATGTGGTGACGGGCCGGGCTGTGCCTCGACCACGAGCGTCGGAATGCCGTGCCCGGACAGGAAGACGGCGGCGGCGAGGCCGACCGTGCCTCCCCCGGCGATCAGGACCGGAACTCGGTGTTCGGTCATTGCGAAACTCCTTATGGATACGCTGTAGCCGTAATGGATACACCGTAACCACAGTGCTAGGCTCAGCGCAATGGCGCAGTGAGGCGCGAGAATCCGGACAGGAGCGCGATGACGAACGAGAACCCGATGCTGGTCTGGAGCAAGGAGCGCCCGGAGCCGGCCCGCCGCGCGCCGAGCGTCGACCGCATCGTCGACACCGCCCTGACCCTCGCCGACACCGAGGGACTCGACGCGGTATCCATGCGCCGCATCGCCACCGAACTCGGCTCCGGCACCGCCTCGCTCTACCGCTACATCACCGACCGTGGCGAACTACTCGACCTCATGATCGACGCCGCCCAGGCCGAAATCCCCCCACCGGCCCTCACGGGTGATGCCCGCGCCGACCTCGCGGCGGTCGCCCACCACTTCCGGGATCTCCTGCTCCGCCATCATTGGCTGGGCCGCGTCCTGTCCGGCCGACCCGCCCTGGGCCCGAATGCCCTGCGCCGCTTCGATATCGCCATGGCCGCGGCCTTGGAGCTCACCGACGACATCACGCTGGCCGCCAATATCGTCGACACGGTGCTGTCCTACGTCGCCGGCGCCGCCATCCAGGAACTGTCCGAGATTCGCGCCCAACGGCGCACCGGACTCACCGAGGACCAGTGGCGCGAGGCGGTCGGCCCCTACCTCCGAACCGCCATCGCCACCGGCGACTACCCCCACTTCGCTCGCCGCATCCGCGACGCCGAAGACCCCACTCCCGACCAGACATTCGCCTTCGGTCTGTCCTGCGTCCTCGAAGGCGTCCTGGCAACCGCGCGAGCCGCCTCGGACTAGGCCTGTCTCGGCATGTGGGGTCCAGTTGAGCGGAAACTGGCGTTCCGATACCCGAGCACACGAACGATTCGAACCTACTGGCAAATCTCGGGCAATTGCAGAATTTCGCGATGGTTAGTTATCCGAGACAAAGACGAAGGTCGGCGGCGGATTCGTCAGACAGTTCCGACGGTCACCGGCTGCACCCGCAGGCCGATCGCGATCTCCGAGACACCGAGCGCGACCGTCAGCAGCCCCACGGTGATCGAGAGCGGCGGCAGGGTCGTGAACGGCGCGACCGCGACGCCCACCCCCGCGGCCACGGTCGCCAGCCCGATCAGCTCCAGTCCGCCCGCGCCCGCGTACTCCTCCGACCACACCCCGACGATCGCCTGCACGATCCCCCGCAGCACCCAGCCGATCCCAATCCACAAGGACAGCAAGGCAACCCACTCGCCACCGTCGAGGGTCCACAGCGCCAGCACGAGGGAGACGACCGCGCTGAACACCTCGAGCCATTTGAGGGCGGTGTGGATCCGGGCGCCGAACGCCATCACCAATTGGAAGGCCGCCGTCGCCAGCAGCACCAGCCCGAAGAGGATCCCCGCCACCTGCCACGATTTGTCCGGCCAGACCGCCAGGACCACCCCCAGCACCACAGAGCAGCCGCCGGTGACGACCAGCGACTGCCAAGCCCAATCGGCGAAGACCTCGCTTCGCCCTTCTATCCGGTTGGCGGGCACCTATTCATGATATGGCCGATCAGTCCAGGTAACTGGACGTTTGCGTGTGCGCTCGGCGCGTCGGGGCCGTCCCGGATCAGGGAGCGCTGAGGAAGACCCCGCGTGGCGTGGTGCCGTCGGGGGCCGACCACGGCGCGTCCAGATGGCTGCGGTCACGGCCCAGCGACCGGCCCGTGGCGAGACGCCGGTGCACGCGGATCAGCTCCGCGCCTGCATTGGTGGAGCGGTCGGAGTCGAAGGCGATATCGGTCTGGGCGTCGGTGTCGATCACCGTGGGCCGGAATCCCGGTGCGGGCGTGAGGATATCGCCCGGTACCACGTGCACCGTCAGGTCGGGGGTGTCACTGGTGTTCTGATCCTGCGGAGTGGCCTTGCCGGTCAGCAGCAGGGCGGCCTGCTCGATGAACACCGGGTCGTGGGCGGCGTCGTAGAGCCAGCGCATGCCCAGCACACCGTGTTCGGAGGTACCGATCAGCGCGTGGTCCAGGCCCTCGACGCGGGCGCCGCGGTAGGTCATCGGAACCAGATACGCGACCGGCACCGGACCCGCGAGGTCGGTGACGACCATGAGTTCGATGCCGACCGCGCCGTCGGGGTCGTCGAGCCGGAATCCGCCCGACTTGACCAGGGCGGGCGTCCCGGCGCCGACGTGCCAGTGCCGGGTGGGTAGCCACGCCGTCAGCAATTCCAGTTTGGAGGGCTGCATGGTCGTCTCGTGGATCTCGGCCATAGAGCCATCCTGCCAGAGTCCGGCCGGATCGCGGCCGAACCCTTTGCGGCGGACCGATATTCGCCGATGTCAGCGCAGCTTTCGGAAGAAGTCACGCAGATCCCGGGTCAGCAGATCGGGGGTCTCCATCGAGGCGAAGTGGCCGCCGCGATCGAATTCCGACCATCGCACGACGGTGTTCTGCCGCTCGGCCAGGCCGCGAATCGTGCCGTTACCAGGGAAGACCGCGACCCCGGTCGGCACGCCGGAGTCGGGCAGCTCGGCACCCCAGTGCTGGGACTCCTTGTACAGGCGCATGGACGAACCCGCGGTGTCGGTGAACCACAGCACCGCGAGGTTGGTCAGCAACAGATCGCGGTCGATCGCCGCGTCCGGGGTCTCGCGGGTCGGATCGGTGAAGGTGTTCACCACGTCGAGCACCCATGCCAGCAGTCCCGCCGGGGAGTCGGCGACGGCCGGGGCGAGAGTCTGCGGACGGGTCGAGTGCATGCCCGCGTACCCAGAGGTCTCGCTGCTGCTCCAATCCTTCAGCCGCGCCAGCTTCTGCTGATCGGCCTCGCTGTAGCCGGAGCCGTCGTCGTTCCAGGACGGGATCGTGATGGGGTCGTTGAGGTGCACACCCGCCACCCGATCGGGCGCCAGGCGGCCGATGCCGGGAGCGATGAACGATCCGGCGTCCCCGCCGTGCGTGCCGTAGCGGGTGTAGCCCAGGGCGGTCATGAGCTTCACGATCAGCTCGGCCGACCGCTCGGTCGCGGCCTCCCCCGCGTGCCGTGTCGGCCCGGAGAAGCCGAACCCCGGCAGCGTCGGGACGACCACGTGGAAGGCGTCGGCCGGATCGCCGCCGTGCGCACGCGGATCGGTGAGCGGGCCGATCATGCCGGTGAAATCCTCGAACGGCCAGCCGTGCACCAGCACCAGCGGCAGGGCGTCCGGTTCGGGCGAGCGGACGTGCGTGAAATGCAGTCGCTGACCGTCGATTTCGGTGACGAACTGGGGATGGCGGTTGCGTTCGGCCTCGTGGACGCGCCAGTCGTAGCCGCCGCCCCAGTACTCGCACAGCTCACGCACGTAGGCGGTCGGAATGCCGTAGGACCAGCCCACCTCGGGCAGGTCGGCGGGCCAGCGGGTGCGGGCCAGGCGGGTCCGCAGATCGTCGATGTCGGAGGCCGGAATGTCGATTCGGAAGGGCTCGAAAACCGTCATGTCTCCACGGTAGGAATCAACTAGGTCAGGGGCGGCCCTAATCCGTGCGCCGATTCCGCTGCGGCGGCCCGCGTTCTAGGCTGGTACGCAAGCGTTTCAGCCGCGGCGAGGCGGCGCGACTGGAGGGAACCGGCTACGTGACCACCACCTTTCCACCCGGACCGGCCCTGCCGCCCCTCCTGCAGACCGCCATCTACACCAAATGGCGCGGACCGCTGGTCCGATCGGCCGCCCGCCGGCACGGCGACACCTTCACCCTGCATCTGGTCGCGCCGTACGCCGAGAACCTGGTCGTGTTCACCCGGCCCGAGCACATCCGCGAGATCTTCGCCGGAGACCCCGCGGATCTGCATGCCGGAGAGGGCAATCGGCTGCTGGCCGAGATCCTGGGTGAGCACTCGCTGCTGATCACCGACGAGGACGAGCATGCCCGCGCGCGGCGACTGCTCATGCCCGCCTTCGTGGGGTCCTCACTGCGCGGATACCGGGCGCTGGTCGACGACATCGCGAAAACCCATGTCGACCGGTGGGTTCCGGGCGCGACCGTGCACACGCTGGACCGCATGAACGATCTGACACTCGATGTCATCATGCAGGTGGTGTTCGGTATGGCCGACGAAGCCCGCCGGGCCGCGCTGGTGCCGCGATTGCGTGAGGTCGTGAACGTCAGCCCGATCATCATGTTCGGCTGGAAGTACCCGTTCCTGGCGCGGCGCGGCATGTGGAAACGGTTCCGCGCCACCCAATCCGCCATCGACGAGCTGCTCTACCGCGAGATCGCCGAGCGTCGGGCGCAGCCGAACCTGGACGCGCGCGACGACGTGCTGTCGCGGCTGCTGGCCGCCGGATCCGGCGAGAACCCCGACGACGCGCCGCTGACCGACGCCGAACTGCGCGATCAGCTGATCACCCTGCTGCTGGCCGGGCACGAGACGACCGCGTCCGCGCTGTCCTGGACCTGCCACGAGCTGGCCGCCAATCCCGAGATCCAGACCCAGGCCCGCCGCGCGGCCCACAACGGGGACGAGAAGTACCTCGAAGCGGTGCTCAAGGAGTCGATGCGGCTGCACACGGTCATCGCGGGCACGGGCCGCAAACTCACTCGCGACCTGACCATCGGCGGATACGACCTGCCGCGGGGCACGGTCATCGCGACCTCGATCATCCTGGCGCACGAACGTGTCGAAGCCTTCCCGGACGCCGTCACGTTCCGGCCCGAACGATTCCTCGACGGATCGGTCGCACCCAACACCTGGTTGCCGTTCGGCGGCGGCGTGCGGCGGTGCATCGGAGCCGGGTTCTCACTGATGGAGGGAACAGCGGTGCTGCGGGAGATCCTCACCCGCTACCGGCTTTCGCTGCCGCAGGGCAAGACCGGCGAGCCCGTGCGGATCCGGAACATCACGCATGTTCCGGCCCACGGCGCTCCGGTCGTGGTCTCCCCGCTCCCTTAACCGCGGTCCGGGAAGTCGGGTGCTCGTCGCACGTGGGCCTGGGCCACGTACGCCGAGCACTCGTCGCATTCGCTGATGATGGCGTGGCGGCAGGCGAGCAGATGCTCGAGGAAGTGGTCGGTGGCCTCGAGCAAGGCGATGCGCTCACGCACCTCGGCGCGGCGGTCGTTGATGATGGCGCGGCGATCGGTGTGCTCGCTGAGCCCCAGCTGCCGGATCTGGCTCAGCGACAGACCGGTTCGCTGCAAAGTCAGAATCGCGCGGGCGTAGTCGAGGATGTCCTCGTTGTAGCTGCGGTGACCCGATGGGCTGCGCGGCGGGGCGAGCAGGCCCACCGACTCCCAATGCCGCAGCACGTGCGTCTCCACACCGAGTGCCGCGGCGGCGTCACCGATTCTCATGTCCTGCGCTGTGGTCACGATTCTCCCCTTTACTTCATGTCGACCTTAAGTATTAGCGTTCCTTCATGTCCGATCCAGTCCGCAAGCCCACGCTCCTGCAATGCTGCACCGCCGCAATCGGTTCCCTCCACGGCGCGGTCCGGCCCAGGCCCGCCGACCAACGGTTCCTGCGCTCGATCACCGACGCGGGACTCCCCCGCGCCGAGCGCACCGTCACCGTGACGGCTCTGACCAACTTCCCGCGACCGGTGCCGACCCAGGTGGTCGTCGAAGGCGTCTCCACTCCGCGCCGCATCACCAGCGCGCTGAGCTCCTTCGTCATCCAGCACCCCGAAGCGACCTTCATCGTGGACCCGGGATTCTGCATCGACGCCGAGCATCGCGCCATCGCGCAACTGCCCGCGGTGATCCGTCCCGTCGCGCGTCCGCCGGCCGAGACCATCGCGACCGCCACCGCGCTGAAAGCCCAACCGGGCCTGCCCGCACTGGACTTCGCGCTACCCACCCATGCCCACTGGGACCACGTGTGCGGTCTGCTCGACCTGCCGGGGCTGCCCGTCCACCTGCACAGCGTCGAGCGGGACTGGGTCATGGCCGGTCCCGTCGCGCCGGTCGGCGGCGTCCGCGACTCCCTCGTCGACCGTCCCCACCAGGAGTACGACCTCGACGGTCCCCCGATCCTCACCTTCACCCGCAGCCACGACCTCTTCGGAGACGGCAGCGTCGTCCTGGTCGACCTCGCCGGACACACCCCCGGCAGCATCGGCGTTCTCGCCCATACGACGCACGGCTGGAAGCTCCTCGCCGGCGACGCCGCCTGGCACACCCTGCAAATCGACCGAATCCGTCAGAAGGCCACCTATCCGGGCGTCTTCATGGACCACGACCGCGACGCCACCTTCAGAACCCTGCACCGGCTCCACCTGGCACAACGCCTCGTTCCGGTGATCCCCACCCATGATCCCGACGCCGCCCTGCTACTGGCAGCGCCCGATGCGGAGGTCGCCGAGCCGCTACCGTGAACCCATGGGGATCACCGTACGTCCGGCCCAGCTATCCGATATTCCGGAATTGGCGCGAGTGCTCGGCATCGCCTTCTCCGACGATCCGATCACCGCATGGCTCATCCGCGACGACGCCACCCGCGCTCGCCGCGCCGCCGCACTGTTCACCGGTATGGCCCGCCACCATCTCATCCCCCTGGGTGGGGTGGAGGTGGCCTGCAACGACGCCAATTCCATCGTGGGCGCGGCACTCTGGGCGCCGCCCGGGCACTGGCACGCCCCGGACGACGCGAGCCGGCGTCAGCTGCCCGGGCTGCTCTTCGCCTTCCGGCACCGGCTGCTGACCGCCGGCCGGCTCTCGGAGGCGATGGCGCGGGCGCACCCCCGCGAACCGCACTGGTATCTGGCCGTCCTCGGAACCCTGCCCGGCGTTCGCGGACAGGGATTCGGGCGGGCCCTGCTCAATTCGCGGCTGGATCGCTGCGACGCGGACGGGCTGCCCGCCTACCTGGAATCCAGCAAACCCGACAATGTGCCGTACTACGAGCGGTTCGGTTTCGAGGTCACCGGCACCCTGGACGCCACCCGGGGCGGCCCGCCGCTGTGGCCGATGTGGCGTACGCCCCGCTGACGACCCATCATCGACTTCTGGGCGGGGCCGGCGATCCAGCTCACCACCGCGCTGTGGCTCCACGCCGGGCTGCCGGAATACGCGCAGCGGGCCTGGTGGCTGGTGCGGGACCAGGAGATTCGCGCCGACGGCGACCGGGTCGGGTTTCCGCTGCGGGCGAGCTCGCGCGTCGATCCGGGTAACTATCGGCTCGGCGGCGCCTACCGGCTCGATCGATCCTGGGTCGATCACTTCCGCCGGGACGAGGCTGGACTCGTCGACCCTGAACAGATCGGATACCGACCGGGCCGGTGTGGAGTCGGGCGGACCGACTGATCGGTGCCTCGAGCAGAAACGACGAGGCACCGGCAGCTGGTCGCTACCGGTGCCTCGTCATATGCGGCGATCAGGGCTTACGGGCCATGCCGCCGACCACCAGCTGTTCCCAGACCGACAGTTCCGGCTGGTGCCCCTCGGCGTCCTCACCACGCCATTGGACACACGGGCGCAGATCGTCCTCGTCGAGCGCGAGTGTGCCGAAGCAGGCGCGGATCTCGTCGTCGGTGCGGAAGCGTCCGCGGCCGAAGGCTTCCAGGATCTTGCTCGCGGTGGCCATCGCCTCGCGCGAGGTTCCGGTCCGGAAGTGCGAGAGGTAGATCCGGCTGCCGGAAGCGATGCGATCCGCCCAGTACTGGACCACCGAGGTCGGATTCTCTTCGTCATTGACGAAACTCAGCGTCATGGCGAAGAGCAGGCCGACCGGCTCGTCGAAGTCGATGAGCCGCTGCACCTCGGCATTGTTCTCGATGCCCGCCGGATCGCGAATATCGGCTTCCAGCACCGTGATTCCCTCGTCGACGGCGAGGAGCGCCCGGCCGTGGGCCACCACGAACGGGTCGTCGTCGACGTACACGACGTGGGCCTCCGGGTAGACCTGCCGCACCACCTCGTGCACGTTCACGGCTGCCGGGAGCCCGCAACCCATATCGATGATCTGCCGGATTCCCGCGTCCGCCATGGCCTTCGCGGCGCGCAGCACTGCGTCGCGATTGGTGATGGCCAACTTTTCCGACCCGGGTAGGTCTTCGATGAAGTAGTCACCGAGATCCTTGTCGACACCGTAATTGTCGCGCCCGCCGAGGACGTAGCTGTATACGCGTGCCACGCTCGGCCGGGACTGCCGTGCTCGCATGGCGTTGATGTTCAAGTGTCACACCCCTCTTTCCCCCACCGACGATACCGCTATCCACCAGGAAATCTTGCGTCATATTCGCAAACGGCACCAGGTGTCACAAGGGGGTGAGCCCGAGCTATTTCTGGACGGTCGCGGCGGCCGGCGTGGTGGCCGGATCGGCGGCGGGAGGCGCTGCGACCGTTGTGGTTTGCGCAGACGTCGTCTCCGCTGCTGTGGTGGTCGGAGCAACCGTGGTGGAGGTGACGGCCGGTGCTGGATCGGTCGTGGTCGTGGCCGGTGGGGTTGTCGTTGCGGTTGCGGTGGCGGTAATCGGAACCGGGCAGTCGCCACCGTGTTGCTCACCGAGCAGATTGATTTCGGCGTTGCTGCGCGGGTCGCCAGCGTAGTTGATCTTGTCGGTGCACTTCACGTAGTGGTCGACACCGCCGGGCGCCGGAGCGGGCTCGGGCGGCGGTGCGTCACCGGGTGCCACGTCTTGCGGCTGCTGCGGTGAGTTCGCTACCGGGTTACCGCCGCCGGGATTGCCACCGCCCGGGTTCCCGCCACCCGGACTCGCCACCGGCGCACCGGAACTCGTCGGTACCACACTGGTAGTGGTCACACTGGTGGACGGCTTGGTCGTAGTCGCCGACGAAGTCTTCGAATCACCCGAGGAACACCCCGACGCCAGCGCCATCACGGCCGCCAACACCAACACCGCCGCCGCGCCGGCACCCTTCCCCGCACGCAACCCGCCACACCGATCCGCAATCGCGGACATTCTTCCTCCCGAATTCACCGCAGCCCCATCCCCGACACATCCGCTGCGCGACAAGACAACTCGGGGGCGAAGGCCCCCGCTCCGACCTTAGGAGGCGATTCTCCGGTTCACCATCGGAACGGGTGCCCTCAATTTCTCTGTCCCCCGCAACGGGGCTGCATGGTGTAAGGGCCTACTGGGAGGGCTCGGGCTGTTCGGTTCGGGATGCGAGGAGAGCGTCGAGTTGCTGCTCGGCGCGGGCGGCGCGCGCCAGGGTCTGAGCGCGCGCGTCGTCGAGCGCGGCGATACGGGCCGCGGACTCCTGATGCGCCTGGTCCAGTGCGGCTTTGGCTTCCGCGCGGACGGTGCCGATATCGGCGGCGGCCTGCCGGCGGACATCGGTGAGTTCGGTCCTGGTGCGGTCGAGGTCGGTGCGCGTCTGTTCCAGCACCGCCCGCGTCTCGGCGACCACCTGACTGCGTTCCGCCACCGCGGCTTCCGCGCGTTCGATGGTGCGCTCGGCGTCGGCGGCCCGCTGCACGGCCAGATCCCGCTCGGCGCCAGCGGCGGTGATCCGCTGCGCCGAATCCCGCCGCACCTGCTCGATCTCGGCCGCCGCCTTGGTCCGTGCCAACTCGATGTCCTCGCTCGCCTGCTGCCGGGCCCGCTCGACGTCCTCGCTGGATTCCCGGCGGATGGTGCGGATCTCGGCCTCTGCCTCGGCCCGTGCCGCGAACACATCATCGGCGGCCTGCTTGGTCACCCGCGCGACCTCCTGCAGCGCGTCATCACGTGCCGCCAGCGCCTCCGCGATCCGCCCCTCGGCCTCTTCGGCGGCGAGCGCCGCATCCTCGGCCGCCGATTCCGCCGCGGCCTTGGCCTCTTCGCTCTCCCGCCGCGCCTGCTCGGCCGCCACGGTCGCCATCTCAGCCTCGGCAATCCGCCGCGCCGCATCCGCCTGCACAGCCTGGACCTGCGCCTCCGCCACCGCCGGATCGGCCAGGGTGGACAGCTCCGCCACGGCCGTATTCAACGTCGTGCCGAGCTGTTCGGCGATCGCCCGAAACTGTCCGAGCAGCTCATCCGCCCGTAGACGGGCCACGGTCACCGGCCCCTGTTGCGTCACAGTGACATTCGCGACCGGCCCTTCACCGTCCCCCGCCTGCTGCCGCTGCCGCTCCCGCCAAGCCCGCCACCGCGTGTGCTCGGGGTGCTCACAGTATTCCGACGGCCGCCCCGGCCCTCCGCCGCGCGTGATCGGTTTCGTACACCCCGGGTAATTGCAAGTACTCGTCACGCCGCAAATCGTAGCGTTGGTTTCGTCATTTCCAACGGAACAACACGAAACGAAACCCGAACTGCCCCAAATCAATCAACCCGAGTCTGACCTCCGATAAGTGAACCTTATCGGAGGTCAGGATCCCCACTTCCCCTGAAAACCGTTGGATCTTTTTCGTTTACGTTTGGTTGGCGCAAACGCTACTAAAGCTCAACGAAACTACTCAAAAACTGTGCTTGCATGTACCCGCGTACCAGTTCTGTCGTACCCTGCTGCGTTCAGGGGGATTCGTGCGAGGCTGTCCCCGCCGGGGAGGGAATCCGAATGATGGGCAGTGTCGTATCAGCCTGTGACGCAACGAGTTCAGTGGTCAGGCGCGGTCAACTGCGCTCGGTGCTGATCGCAGCTTCGGCCATGTTGTGCCTTGCGGTCACTCCCATGGCTGTCGGGAGTGCGGATCCGCTGCCTACCCCGCAGAACGACCCGTTCTACACGCCGCCATCGGGCTGGGACTCGAAGGCGCCGGGCACCCTTCTGAATTCGCGACCCGTCGAGGTGGCCTCGATGGGGCCGCAGGCGCAGGACGCGGATGCCTGGCAGTTGCTGTATCGAACGACCGATACCGACGGCCGCCCGATGGCGACCGTGCTGCGCCCAAGAACCGGGCAGGTCAAAGGATTGATCACCTATCAGGCCGCCGAAGATGCGTCGGCCCCGCAGTGCGTTCCCTCGTTCGTGCTCCGGCAAGGAGGGCCGGACAAGAACGATGCCAGTCTGGATCTCATGCAGATCGACCAGATCTTGTCGTCCGGTCACGCGATTTCCGTACCCGACTGGGAGGGGCCGAAAGGCTCGCTGTTCACCCCGAAACAGCCGGGTTACGCCGCGCTCGAGCGAGCACGTCAGCCTCGCGGTCAGCGCGAGTCCCGCGGTGCTGCGTTGGATCGATGACCGTCTGGCAGGGCAGGCCGCGCCAGACGGTTGTTCGACGCGCGCGGTGCCGTCCATGTCGCTCGGCGGTGCGTGAGACACGCTCTAGCTGAGCGTCCTCAGTGCCGCCGCGTCATACGGCTTCAGCTCCTCGATCCGGCCCGACAGGACCTTGGACGCCCACTCCGGGTCCTGAAGGAGGGCTCGGCCGACGGCGACCAGGTCGAATTCGTCGCGTTCCAGCCGGTCGAGGAGGTTGTCGAGGCTGCCGAGTTCGGCGCCGACGCCGGTGAAGGCGCGCAGGAAGTCGCCGTCGAGGCCGACCGATCCGACGGTGATGGTGGGTGTGCCGGTGAGCTTCTTCGTCCAGCCGGCCAGGTTCAGGTCCGAACCCTCGAACTCCGGCAGCCAGTAGCGGCGGGTGGACGCGTGGAAGGCGTCGACGCCGGCCGCGGCGAGCGGTGCCAGGATCGCTTCCAGGTCCTGCGGGGTCTCGACGAGCCGCGCGTCGTAGGCCTCCTGCTTCCACTGCGAGTAGCGGAAGATCACCGGGAAACCGGGTGAGACGACCGCCCGGATCGCCGCCACGATCTCGGCCGCGAACTTCGTGCGGGCCACGGAATCGCCACCGTAGACATCGGTTCGGCGGTTCGTCCGCTCCCACAGGAACTGGTCGAGGAGATAGCCGTGGGCGCCGTGCACCTCGACGCCGTCGAAGCCGATGCGCTCGGCGGCCGCGGCGGCATCGGCGAAGGCGCCGATGACATCGTCGAGGTCGCGCTGCGTCATCGCCTTGCCGGCGCCCTCGGTGCCGTCGACGCGAATACCCGACGGGCCGACGGCGGGGGCATCGGCATACGGCTCATCGCCGTGGTTGCGAACCATGCCGATGTGCCACAGCTGCGGCACGATCGTGCCGCCGGCCGCGTGCACGTCCTCGGCCACCTTCGCCCACCCCGCCAACTGTTCCTCACCGTGGAAGCGCGGCACCCGATCACTCTGTCCGGCCGAATCGTGGCCGACGTAGGTGCCCTCGGTGACGATCAATCCGACGCCGGCGGCAGCGCGGCGGGCGTAGTAGCCGCGCACGTCCTCGCCGGGCACGCCGCCCGGGGAGAACATGCGCGTCATCGGCGCCATCACGATGCGGTTCGGAACGGTCAGCCCGTTCAGCGTGACGGGCCGGGACAGAAGGTGGGCCGTGCGGGCGGCATCGGAGGTGGTGACGGTCACTGGGCGCTCCCCTACTTGTGAACCTTGATAGTTGAGAACTTCAAACAATTTCGACAAACGCTAGTGGTGAATATTTGAGATAGTCAAGTTTCTGCGGATAAGATTCTTCCCATGCCCGAAACGACCCGCGTAGACACCGCTCAGCTCATGGAGTTGCTCTCGGTGTCACTCGGCGTCTACTACGGGGACTTCACCGTCGCGGCGGCGAGTGAGAATCTCACCGCGAGTCAGGGCAAAGCCCTGATCGTGCTGCGCCGAGGACCCAGCGCCATGCGCGCCTTGGCCGAGATCATGGCCTGCGACGCCTCCAACGTGACCGGGATTATCGACCGGCTGGAGAAGCGCGGCCTCGTGCGCCGCGAGGCCAGCGGCTCCGACCGGCGCGTCACGAACCTGGTGATCACGGTCGAGGGTGAACAGGTCGCCGACGCCATCCGGGCGAAGATGCACACCACTCGAGATTGCTTGGACAGACTCAGCAGCGAAGACCGGGACCATCTGTACGCGTTGCTGGAACGGGCCTTCGTCTGCCGGCGCGACACCCACCCGGAGTGACTTCACCCGTTCCAGTTCCGGGTTTCAGGCCTTGTACGCGAGGTCCAAGTCGTCACGGGGATCACCGTCGGGCCGGTGCGGGTGGCTGTGCAGCGCGAAGAGGAATACGAAGGCGCTGTCGACGCCTTCGCTGTCGAAGATATCCAGCAGTTCGGACAGGTAGGCGGCTTGTCCGGCCTCGTCCCGAACGAAGTTGCCGTTCAATCGAATCGGGGCACCGCCGGCGTCGTATTCGACGATCTCGTTGCTGCGCGGCGCGATATCGGCCGAGCCTTTCCAGGTCGCGGTGCCGAAACCGGTGATCGCCAACGGTTTTCCCTGCGCGACCAGTTCGCGCACCCCGGCCTGGAACTGCTCGGCCACCTCGGCGGAGCGGATGAGTTCGATCGACATGATGTCGAAGGGGGTCCAGCCGATCCGCTCGAACGGGATGGCGCAGTAGGTGAGCTTGCCTCCGAAGTGCTCACGCACCATGGCTACGGCTTCCCCAAGAAGCTGTCGAGTCGAGCGATGACGTCGGTCAGTCGCTCACCACGAGTCTCGGGGTCGCCGAGCAGGAATTCCAGCCGATCGGCATCGCCTCCGACGATCTGAACGGCCGTGCAGTGCAAGTTATCTCGAATGATCTTCAACTCCCGGCGGACGACTTCGGGGTCGAAGTCCCGTCGTGAGGTGTGGCCGTTCGCGATGAACCCGGTGTCGTAGGTCATCCCCTTGGCTCGCATGTGTGGTCCCTTCTGTCGATCCGGAGGTTCGCAGGGGCCGGACAATGTGCGAGTCGAGGACATCGCCGAGGCGGCCGGCGTCTCACCGCGCACCTACAACAACTACTTCTCCAGCCGCGACCAGGCGATCGTCGCGGCCGTCACCACCGAACGGGAGGTCCGGGTCGGGGCGGCGGTCACCGCTCGCGCGCCCGAAGTCGGTCTCGCGGACGCGATCACCGAACGTCTGGGCGCTATAGACGAATTCACCGCCCCGGTACTCGCGGCCGGCGTTGCTGCCGCCATCCGAGTCGCCCTCGAGCAATGGCTACAGCCCGCCTCCGACACCGCCCTCGCAGGCTTCGTCGTGGTGTCCGGCTCACTGCCTGATCTGCTGCGCGCCGCACTTGCTCCGCTCGTGCCCGCACTCGACGACGCGGACGTCAGGGCAGGTTCCGCGTAAGCAGCGACCGATACCAGGCGCCACGCCGAAGAAGTCATCTACGAGCTGGATAGGGAGAGCCTTCTACCCTGGCGAAAGATTCGTCACTGACGGCATATTCGCCCGAATTCGGGTAGGGGATGTGCAGGGTGCGGCCGTCCAACCGGACGCGACGCGGTAGAGCTCGTCGGCGAAAGGCTCGACGCGACAACATCATCCACGTCGCGTGATCCGGGGCCGGGTCGCGTCGGTGGAATCGCTGGGCGAGAGCGCACCGCTGGTGCCCATGGCCGACGTGCGGGAGGGTCCACACCCTCGGGGCCGGACACCGCTCCAGGGGTGTCGTCCGACCGACACCTTGGGTGGCTATTTGCGCGGAGATTGCCGAGCGACGATATCTATCGAGGCAGATTCCAGGCCTACCCCACCACCCCTGATGGCGACCTCGCCAGGAGTTCACTCACATGCATGCCACCTTTGTCGCACATGTTCGCCGTCAGGTCGCCGCCTATGGCAGCACCCGGTCGTATACGTACCTGCGGGAGGCGGGTCGTGAGTTGATCGAGGATATCGATACTTTCTCGGACCTGGACCGGGACGCTCGGGCGCTGGCCGACTGGCTCTCGCGGCGCGAGGAGGCCGACCGGCCGGTGATGTTGCTGTACCCGCCCGGCCCCGAGTTTCTGCGCGCCTTCCTCGGCTGCTTGTACGCCGGAGTGATCGCGGTACCGGCGCCCGCGCCGCACGATGCGCGCAGTTTGCGACGCGTCCTCGGGATCTTCGGCGATGCGGGAGTTCGTCTGGTGCTCACCACCGCCGAGCTCGGTGAGCCATTGACCGCGTGGATTCGCGAGGACGAGGGCCCCTTCACGAGTTCGATCTCGGTCGCGGCGACCGACGGCGAGCCGCTCGGCGATCCGGACGCCTGGGCAATGCCCGATATCAGCGGCGACACCATCGCTTTCCTGCAGTACACCTCGGGCTCCACCGGTGAACCCAAGGGCGTGGTCGTCTCGCACGCCAACCTCATGCACAACGAGGCGGCCATCGCCGCCGCTACCGCGGCCGATGACACCAGTGTCGGCGTCGGCTGGCTGCCGCACTTCCACGACATGGGGCTGATCGGCATGCTGCTGCAGCCGATGTTCGTCGGCGGAAACTTGGTCTACATGTCGCCGCTGACCTTTCTGAAGCGGCCCGTCCGGCTCCTCGAAGCCATCGATCGTTATCGCGCGCACATCACGGCGGCCCCGAACTTCGCCTACGAGCTGATGGCCCGCCGGGTGACGGATGCGATGCTCGCGGAACTCGATCTTTCCTCACTGCGTGTCGCGTTCACCGGCGCCGAGCCGATCCGCGCGCGCACCCTCGACGCGGTGATCGAGCGGCTCGGTCCCGCCGGGTTCCGCGCGGACGCTTTCCTCGCCGCGTATGGCCTGGCGGAGACGACGCTGATCGCCACCGCCGGCGGGGTCGGCCGGCCGACGGTTCGCCTCGCCGCGGATCCCGGCGCCTTGGAACGCAACCGGCTCGTCCCCGCCGAGGACGGCACTCGTCTGGTCGGCTGTGGCGCGGCGGTAGCGGGGCTCGACATCCGCATCGTCGACCCCGTCACCCTGCGGACACTCCCGGATGGTCACGTAGGAGAGATTTGGATCGCCGGAACCAGTGTGGCACAGGGCTATTGGGGACGAGGCGAGGAAACCCGCGACCGGTTCGCCGCCTATACCGAAGGCGCCGGACCGTACCTGCGCAGCGGGGATCTCGGCGCCCGCCACGCCGGTGACCTCTACATCACCGGACGGCTCAAGGACCTGATCATCCTGAACGGCCGCAACCTGTATCCGCAGGACATCGAGGAGGCCGTGCGCGAAATCCACCCGGCGCTGGCCGATTCCGGGGTGCTGTCGATCGAGACCGGCGGTCAGGAGCGGTTGCTGGTGATCCAGGGCGTGCGAACCGACGCGTCGGGTGAGCCGCACCCGGCCGAGCTGGCGTCCCGAATCCGGACCACGGTGGCCCGCGCCTTCGAGGTGCCCGCACCGAGCGTGGTGCTGGTCGAACGTCACGCGGTGCACCGCACCACCAGCGGCAAGGTGCAACGCGCCTCGATGCGGGCCGCGTTCCTGGACCGCACGCTCGACGCCGTGCTGCACGAGGAGATCGAACCGGCCGTCGAGCACGCGCGCACACCCGTCCCCGCTCTCGTCTGACCCCACGAACCGAACTATCAGGAGATCACCGCAGATGAAGGCACTCATGAGCACCCCAGAACACGTCCTCATCGCCGACTGGCTGGCCAGTCGGGTCGCGGATCACCTCGACCGCCCCGCCGACGACATCGACCCCACGGTCCCGCTCGCCGAACTGGGCCTGGATTCGGTGTCGGCGGTGGGCATCTGCGGCGAGATCGAGGAGGAGTGGGGCCTGGACGTGGATCCGACGATCGTGTTCGACTACCCGGCGATCGTCGACCTGGCCGCCTACATCGCCGATGAGGTCGGCACGCAACGCGAGCGCGCCGCATGACCGACATCGCGATCGTCGGGCTGGACTGCCGCTTTCCGCAGGCGCCGGATGCCGCGGCACTGTGGCGGCTGCTGATGGCGGGGGCGGACGCCATCGCCGACGTTCCGGCCCAGCGGTGGCGGGCAGCCGATCTCTACCACCCGGACGGCGGTCCTGGTGCGGTCAACAACCGCAGCGGCGGATTCCTCAGTGACGCCGACGCATTCGACCACGAGTTCTTCGGCATCACGCCCCGGGAGGCGGAAGCGATGGATCCGCAGCAGCGGCTGCTGTTGCAGTCCGCGTGGCGCGCGTTCGAGGACGCCACCCTCGATCCGCGCGGGCAGGCGGGCTCGAACACCGGCGTCTTCGTCGGTGTCATGGCCAACGAATGGGCCACCGTCCACCTGCGCGATTACGCGCGCATCACGCCGCAACTCGGGTCCGGCAACGGGTATTTCATGACCGCCAACCGCCTGTCCTACCAGCTCGATCTGAAGGGTCCGAGCATCGCCGTCGACACCGCCTGCTCGTCGTCGCTGGTCGCCGTGCATCAGGCCTGCGTCGCGCTGCGCGCCGGGGAATGCGATCAGGCGCTGGCCGCGGGCGTCAACATCAAGGTCACACCCACGCTCAATATCTTCTACACGCAGGCCGGTCTGTCGGCGCCGGACGGGCGCTGCAAACCGTTCAGCGGCAAGGCCGATGGCATCGGCCGCGGCGAAGGCGTCGCGGTGCTGGTGCTGCGCCGGCTCGCGGACGCGCAGGCCGAGGGCTTGCCGATCTACGCGGTGATCACGGGCAGCGCGGTGAACAATGACGGCCGCAGCAACGGGATCACCGCCCCGAACCGGTGGGCGCAGCAGCAGGTGGTCACCGAGACCTACCGGCGCGCGGGGGTGAGCGCGGATCAGGTCGCGTTCCTGGAGGCGCACGGCACCGGAACCGTGCTCGGCGACATGATCGAGGTCAAGGCGCTGGGTGCGGTGCACGCGGTGCCGCGGCCGCAGCCCTGTGGGATCGGCTCCATCAAGGGCAATCTCGGGCACACCGAGGGGGCCGCCGGTATCGCGGGGCTGATCAAGGCGGCGCTGAGCCTGCACCACGGCGTCGTGCCGCCCACCCGGTACGCGGCCGACGAGAATCCGAAACTTCGCCTGGCCGGTCACGGGCTGCGACTGCTCACCGAGCCGATGGCCTTGCCGGATGGGCCGAACTACGGCGCGGTCAGCAGCTTCGGCATGGGCGGCACCAATGCGCACATGCTGCTCGCGACCGCTCCCCCGGTGCAGCCGGCGCCCGAGGCGCTCGGCGGTGGCGTGCTCACCCTGTCGTCGAACGATCGAGAGGGGTTGCGGCGCAACGCCGCTCGATTCGCCGAGCGGCTGGCTCAGGATTCCGCCGCGCTGGGCCCGGTGTGCTGGTCGACGAATCAGGTCAAGTCCTCGGGCCGCCACCGGCTGGCATTCGTGGTGCGGGGCCGGGACGAGGCGGTCACGACGCTGCGCGCCTGCGCCGGCGACGACACCGTGCTCGACGCGAATTCCGGTGTCGCGCGGCGGCCTTCGATCGGATGGCTGTGCACGGGCCAGGGCGCGCAATACCCCGGAATGACGCGCGCCCTGTACACGGAGTCCGCGGCGTACCGCCGGGCGCTCGCCGAGGTGGACGAGCACATGTCGGCACATCTGCACCGTTCCGTGGCCGAATTGCTGTTGGGCGACGACGAGATCCTGCATCGCACCGAATTCGCGCAGCCCGCGATCTTCGCGGTCGAGTACGCACTCGCCCGGGTGCTCACCGACATCGGTGTCCGGCCCGCATGGCTGCTCGGCCACAGCATCGGAGAATTCGCGGCCGCCGCCATCGCCGGCGTGTTCGGCCTCGACGACGCCTGCCGTCTCGTCGCCGCCCGCGGGCGGCTCATGCAGCAGTTGCCCGACGGCGGGGCGATGCTCGCGGTCCGCGCCACCCCGGAGTCGGTCGGCGAACTGATCGCGGACGAGCGCGAGGTGGCGCTGGCGGCGATCAACAGCCCCCGAGATGTGGTGCTGTCCGGCGCGGCGGACGCGATCGGCCGCCTCGGCACGGTGCTCACCGACCGCGGCGTCACCGTCCGGCCGCTCACCGTCTCGCATGCCTTCCATTCGCCGCTGATGACACCCATGCGGCAGGCGTTCGCGGAGGTGGCGCGGGAGTGCGTCTACCGGCCGCCGAGCATCCCGATCTACTCGACGCTGCGCGGCCGCCTACTCGCGGCCGACGAGCCGATGGACGCCGTCTACTGGGTCGAACACATCGAGGCGACCGTGCGTTTCGCCGACGCCGCGGCGGCCGCCCTCGCCGCCGAACCGACGCATCTGATCGAGCTGGGCCCGCAGCGCACGCTCGCGCCGATGCTCACCCGAGCGGGATCACAGGTGCCCACCCTGACGCCGTGCCCGGGACCCCGGGCGACGGGCCACGAATTGGCCGCCACCGTCGCCGCGCTGTATCGCGATGGATTCGATCCGGACTGGGATGCGCTGTACGAGCCCGCCGCTCGGCTCCGGCAGCGTGTCGGTGGATACGAGTTCGACACCACCCATCGCTTCTGGACCCGAACCGATGACGCCCCGGCCACCGAATCACCCACCCCCGCACCGCAACACACCGAGGAAACCACCATGGAGCAGCTGATCGCACTCTTCCGGGAGCAGGCCGCCGTGCTGGCGGCGGCCGCCAACGGGCGGCCCGGGACGGACCCGCGACCGACTCGCCCGGGTCTGGACGGCACGAACTCCGATGTCGCGGCTGCGATCCGGGCCGAGGCCGCGCGAGTCAGCGGCTTTCCGGCCGGGAAGTTGACCGACAGCCAAACCATCAGCGGCGACCTGGGATTCGACTCGATCATGATCGCCGATCTGTTCAACGGCATCGCCCGCACTACTCCCGGGCTCGTCATCGCACCGGACTGGTTCACGCCCGAAACGACTCTCGGTGATGTGATCGCGCTCGTGGCGGGAAATTCGGGACCGGAGGATGCTCCTGCGGCCCCCGAGCCCCTGGCGCCACCACGGGCCGTGGTGGAACCCCAGTGCCGCATCGCGGACTTCCCTGAGGTCAAAGCGATCTCCGACCGGATCGGACTGGCCGAGTCGCTCGGCGTGTCCAATCCCTACTTCCTGATCAACGACGGGGTCACCCGGGACACCTCGATCATCGAGGGCCGGCCGGTGCTGAACTTCTCCAGCTACAACTACCTGGGCATGTCCGGGCATCCGGCGGTCGTCACCGCGGTGCAGGACGCGGTGGCGCGATACGGCAGCTCCGTGTCGGCCAGCCGTGTGCTCTCCGGGGAGAAGCCGATCCATACCGAGCTGGAGCACGAGCTCGCCGCGCTGCTCGGCACCGAGGACGCGATCGCGCTGGTCAGCGGCCACGCCACCAATGTCACGGTGATCGGGCACATCGTCGGACCGGAGGATCTGATTATCCACGACAGTCTGGCGCACGACAGCATCCTGCAGGGCTGCAAGCTCTCCGGTGCTACCCGGCGCCCGTTCCCGCACAACGACCACGCCGCGCTCGACCGCATACTCACCGACATCCGCCACCAGTATCGGCGGGTGCTCATCGTGATCGAGGGCGTGTACAGCCAGGACGGCGATATCCCGGATCTGCCCGCGATCATCGGCGTGAAGAAGAAGCACCAGGCACTGTTGATGATCGACGAGGCGCACAGCATCGGTGTGCTCGGTGCGACCAGTGGCGGCATCGGCGAATACTTCGACGTGGACCGCGGCGATGTGGAGCTGTGGTCCGGCACGATGTCGAAATCGCTGGCGGGCTGCGGCGGATACGTCGCGGGCAGCCGGGAGCTCATCCGGTTCCTGAAATACACCACTCCCGGATTCGTCTACAGCGTCGGCATCACCCCGCCCAATGCCGCGGCATCTCTCGCGGCGCTGCGCCAGATGCGGTCGGAGCCAGAGCTTTTGGAGCGGCTCCGTGACATGTCTGGGCTGTTCCTGGGGCTGGCCCGGGAGGCAGGAATCGACACCGGCGACAGCCACGACACTCCCGTCATCCCGTGCATCGTCGGCGACTCGATGAAGACCCTGACCCTGTCGAATGCCTTGCTGCGGCGGGGAATCAATGTGAATCCGATCGTGTATCCGGCGGTGCCGGAGGACAAGGCCCGGCTACGGTTCTTCGTCACCGCATGCCACAGCGAGGAGCAGATCCGCCACACGGTCAAGGTGCTGGCCGAGGAACTCTCGATCGTGGCCTCATGCTGAGACGACTCGCCCACCTGACGGTCGCGCACCCCAAACCGGTTCTCGCCGTGACGATCGCCGTGCTCGTTCTGGCCGGACTGCTCGGGGCCGGTGCGTCCTCGCAGCTGAAGGTCGGCGGGTTCGAGGATCCGCGGTCGGAGTCCGCCCACGTGCAGCGGGCCCTCGACACCGAGTTCGGCGGATCGCCCGATCTCATCCTGGAGGTGACCGCCCGCGACGGCGATGCCGACAGTCCTGCGGTGGCGGCCGCCGCGCGACGCCTGACGCGGGACCTCGCGGCGGAACCGGATGTCGTGGTCATGGGGTCCTATTGGTCCCAGGGAGTTCCGGAGCTACGCAGCTCGGACGGCCGGTCGGGGCTGGTGCTGCTGCATACCGAGGGCACTCCGGAGCAGCGGGCGCGGGTCGGCGAGACGATCGTCGACGAACTGCCCACCGACGATCCCGCCATCCGGGTCCGGGCCGGCGGGATCCTGGGGCTGACCAACGAGATCGAGCACCATGTCAAGAGCGATCTCGTGAAATCCGAATCGATCGCGCTACCCGCGACACTGTTGTTGCTGATCGTCGTCTTCGGTGGCGTGGCGGCGGCGTTGCTTCCGCTGTCGGTCGGCATCTTCTCGATCCTGTCCACCACACTGGTGCTGTACTGGCTGGCCAAGGTCACCGATGTGTCGGTGTACGCGCTCACCGTGGCCACCGCCTTCGGGCTGGGGCTGGCCATCGACTTCGGCCTGCTCATGGTGTCCCGGTTCCGTGAGGAGCGTGACCGGGGCCACGAGCCCGGACAGGCGGTGGTGGAGACGGTGACCACGGCCGGGCGCACCATCCTGTTCAGTGCCGCCACCGTGACCGTCGCCATGGCCGGAATGCTGATCTTCCCCACCTACTTCCTGCGTTCGGTCGGCATGGCCGCGATCGCGGTGGTGCTGCTGGCGGCGCTGGCCGCGGTGGTCGTGCTGCCGACGCTGCTGAGCCTGCTCGGTCCACGGGTCGACGCGCTGGCGATCCGCCGCCGCCGCACTCGGCTCGCCATGCCGTCGCGGTTCTGGCGGCGCACGGCGGCGGCGGTGACCCGGCGGCCGATCCGCATGGCGTTGCCCGTGATCGTGCTGTTGATGGCGATGGGAATCCCGTTCCTGCACATGCAATTCGCGACGCCCGACGAGCGGGCGCTGCCGACCGATTCCGCCGCCCGGCAGGTCACCCAGGCCATCCGGACGGACTACCCGGTCGACATGTCGGACGCGGTGACAGTGTTGACCGAGCGAGACCCTCGGGCGCTCGAGGCCGTCGCGCGAGATATCTCCGCGATGGACGGCGTCGCGGCGGTCGAGGGCGGATTCGGGCAGTACGCACGCGGGGTGCGAACTGCCGACCCGCGGCTCGGGAGCGCCGAATTCACCTCCGGCAGCACCGGATTCATGCTGGTGCGGCTGAAGGGTGGCGCGCAGTCCGCGGCCGCGCAGGATCTGGTGCGGTCGATCCGCGAACTACCCGCCGTCACCGCGCAGCACATGTCGGTGGGCGGCGACACGGCGTCCCTGATCGACAGCCGCGCGGCGATCACCGGGCGGCTCGGTCCGGCCCTCGCGATCATCGCGGCGGCGACCCTGGTGTTGCTGTTCCTGTTCACCGGCAGCATCGTGGTGCCGATCAAGGCGTTGCTGCTCAATGTGTTCATGCTCGCCGCCGTGCTCGGGGCCATGGTCTGGATCTTCCAGGACGGTCATCTGGCGGGGCTGCTCGGCGTGACCCCGGCACCGCTGAACCTCGCCATGGTGGTGCTGCTGTGCTGCATCTCGTTCAGCCTGTCGGTGGACTACGAGGTGTTCCTGCTCAGCCGGATCAAGGAGGCCTACGACGCCGGCGCCGACACCACGACGGCCACCATCGAGGGCCTCGGCCGGGTCGGGCGGATCGTGAGCAGCGCCGCCGCACTGCTCACGGTGACGCTGCTGTCGTTCTCGAACGGCCTGTCGTTCATGCAGATGTTCGGAATCGGCACGGCGTTGGCCGTCATGATCGACGCGACACTGATCCGTGGCGTCCTGGTTCCGGCATTCATGCGGATCGCCGGAGACCTGAACTGGTGGGCGCCGCGCCCGCTGCGCCGACTGCATGCCCGCATCGGATTGAGCGAAGCAGCCGCAGTGCCTAGCCGGACGCGGGAGCCGGCGCCCATCGGATCCCCGAAATCGCTTGCGACGGCTCCCGACTCGTCTGCGGTCAGGAAGTGCACCAGGACGTGACGAACGCCGCGAACGACAGGGCGACGAAAGCGATGGCCACGGCAGCGGCCAGCCGGGTGTTCCAACGCTGGAGACGATCCACGCCGAGGAAGGCTGCACTGATGAGCAGGATCGGGATCACCGCGGGAATGATCAAGGCCACCAGAGGCCCGAGAATCCATCCGGCCTTTCGGAATTTGCCCCACGTCGAACCGAGTAGCAGCGGGATCACGACGGCTCCGGAGAAGCCTCCGATCAGCTCATGCCAGATGTCGTTGCCGAGCCAGGGCACGCTCGGGATGCCGGGGACGTCGATGAGGTCCAGGGTGCACCAGAGGCCGATCAGGAGGATCAGCAAGCCGGTGCCCCACAAGGCGATTCGGTAGTGCCACTTGCGCAGCGGGGACCAGTCGACCTGGTGTCCGAGGTGCATGGTCGCCGCCGTCACCGCGGCCCAGATCATCCAGCGGCGGATCAGGCCGGTGCCGGTCTTGGCCATGGCGTCACGGAAGATGCGGTCGGCGTCGTCGCGGTGGATGATCCGCTCGGCGATGTAGCTGGCCGGTTCGTCGCCGTTGAGCACGAGGCCGTCGTGCAGGATGGCGGCGGGCAGGTGGGCGCCCGTTTTCGGCACCAGCCAGGTCAGGAAGGCCGGGACCGAGGTGAGGTCGGTGGTCCAATGCTCGAGGTCCGCCGGGACCAGGATGGTGCCGAACCCATCGGGTGCGTCGTCTTCATATCCGATGCGCCGCAATAGCCGGAACGATTCACGACGGGTCGCCGTGTTGTAGGTCCGATCCAGCATGATCGTGAGGTCGGGTTGCGGTTCGGGTGCGGTGAGTGGCGGCGCGGGCTCAGCCGGTTTGTTGACCACCACGGCGGTGGGACCGACCTCGGCCGCGGCGACCGCGGCCGGCGCCTGCCCCGCGTCGTAGAAGGATCCGGTGCCCTGCTCATCGTTGAGCTCCATCGTCTCAGGGTGACACCGGAAGGCAACGGTTCAGGTCGATATTCGGCGAAGCGGCAATCAAGAAGACCGCTGGTCGGCGCGTCGTTCGTATCCCGTTCGGGCGCGTCGGTGTGCTGTCCGCAGCAGATCTCGGGCGGCCGCTTCGGTGGCGGTCGCCGGGTTGACCACCGACAGCCAACCCGCAGTGCCGTATACGGGGTGCGGGATCCAGGTGTCGAACTCGCTCGCGTCGACGGGATGGTCGTGGAGGTCTCGGGGACCGTATCCGAGTGTGGCCGTGAAGCCTTCGTGTCCGGCGTTGATGTTCAGACGGAAGGCGCCGGGGCGGTCGAGGTCCGACGTCGTGTCGTCGGGGTAGTTCTTGGTCACGATGGTGGCGAAGGGCTGGGTTCGGGTGGGTACCTGGCCGTCGGGGGCGTAGTAGAAGAACTTGTCACCCCAGGCCAGTTCCGGGAAGCCGCTGTCCGGGCCGGGCGCGAGGGTCAGGACGCCGTCCAGGGTCTCGATGAACTCGGTGATCTCGTCGATATCCATGAGTTCTATCGTCACCTTGAAGTGCTTGTGGAGACTTGGGCAGTCAAGGTGGAGGTCGCTGGGTGGAAAGTCGCAACTCGGGGTCGTTCCGTACCGCCGATGTCGCCCG
This sequence comes from Nocardia sp. NPDC004340, assembly GCF_053602575.1. NCBI lineage: Bacteria > Bacillati > Actinomycetota > Actinomycetes > Mycobacteriales > Nocardiaceae > Nocardia > Nocardia sp. NPDC004340. The sequence goes on along the minus strand of NZ_JBSGDW010000014.1, from coordinate 67,101 downwards.
TATGTCCGGGTACTCGGTGCAGCAGATCCGCAATCTCGAACGCGACGGGGTGCTGCCGCCGACGACCCGCAGCGAGACCGGGTATCGCGCGTACCGCGAGGTTCATGTCGTGTCGGCGCGGGCCTATCGCGCGCTCGCCGCGGGTGTGGGGCCGGTCGACGCCAAAGCGATCATGCGCGCCGCTCATCACGACTCCCCCACCGCGATGCTCGAACTCCTCGACGCCGCGCACGCCGCCCTGGACGCCGAACGCCGCGATCTCGCGGCGACCCAGGCCGCCGCACGGCATATCAGCGACGAACCGATCACCGATGTGCGCCAGTCGGATTCGATGACCATCTCCGAGCTGGCCTATGCGATCGGAGTGCGGCCCTCCACGTTGCGGCACTGGGAGGCCATGAGCCTGTCGAGTCCGCAGCGCGGTGACACCCGAGACGCCCGCATCTACACACCCGCCGATGTCCGCGACGTCCGCATCGTCCACCAACTCCGACGCGCCGGTTACGGCATCCCAGCCCTGCGCGCTCTCATGCCCGAGCTCCGGGACGCCAGCCGCCGGCAGGACGTCCTGACCCGTCTGGCCGCCCGCGAGCAAGCCATCGAATCCCGCTCCCGAGCCCTCCTGGCGGGTGCGGCCGAACTCGATGCTCTGCTGACTCGCCCCTGAACCGCGATGACATAATCGGCCGATGACCGACGCAGAGCGGATCAACTGGGACCACCTCAAATCCCGCCAGCCCACCGACGCCGACCGCAGCGCCCTCCAGACCGCCCTGGTCGACCGCGCCCTCGCGGTCAAACAGCACGGCTGGGACGACTATCGCGACACGTGGACCAGCACCGAACTCGCCGACGTCGCCTACCTCCTCCAGGACACGGCCGTCCTCGAGGAACTCGATGAGCCCGAGGGCTCGGTCCTCACCCGCTACGCCGGCAACCTCTACGGATTCAACGGCGCCCGCAAGGACATCGCCGCCGGACTCGTCGGCACCCAGGAATGGTTCACCGCCGCCCGCAAGGCCCTGGCGGCCCGCGAGCGATAGCGAACCGCGCGTGCGGACGGCCGCGCTTTCGTCTGGATCGACGATGAGATCGGTGATGGCGATGAAGAATGGGTTTCCGCCAATCACCGTGGGCCCGCCCTGCTCTACCGGGTGAACCCGCGGAACGGGTTGCGGCAGAGCGACCTCGCCACGATCAGCGAGTGGCTCGGGGCGAACGACACCCCGTCCTGACCTGTTCCTCGTCGGATCAAGCGCGGTCTTGGGGTTGGAGCGCGGCGTCGAGTTCGGACAGGAGTTTCTTCTTCGATCGCGCGCCGACGAGGGTGCGCACGAGCTCGCCGTCGCGGAACAGTAAGAGTGTCGGCTGCGACATGATGGCGTATTCGCGGACTGCCAAAGGGTTTTCGTCGGTGTTGAGTTTGTAGATGGTCAGGGCGTCTGCTCGTTCCGAGGCGACCTCCGCGAGCACCGGCTTGATCATGTGGCAGGGCGGGCACCATTCGGCCCAGAAGTCCACCAGCACGGTCCCCTGCTGGTTCAGGACCTTCTGCTGGAAGGTGTTGTCGGTGATGGAGGCGATCTCGGTCATCTGGGGTCCTTTGTGCGGCGGCGCTTCGGGGAGTGGGCCCGCGGTTCGGCGTGCGGCCTCGTGGAGTCGCTGGACTAGGCCGTCTCTGCGGGCGGTGAGGATGTCGATCTGGGCGGTGAGATCGGTGATGGCGCGGTGGTATTCGGCGAGGGACTCGGGGCAGTCGTCGCCGTGTTCGCTGCCCGAGACCAGGCAGTCGAGGAAGGGGCGGGTTTCCTCGACGGGGATGCCGAGGCGGTTGAGGGAGCGGATTTCGCGGACGAGGCGGATGGTGTCGTCGTCGTATTCGCGGTAGCCGTTGGCGTGGCGGGTGGGGGCTACGAGGCCCAGGGACTCGTAGCGCCGGATCGCTTTCGGGCTGACTTCGGCCAGTCGGGCGAGTTCACCAATCCGCATGGTGGTGAATCTAAACGCTGCCCCTAGGGGCAAGGTCAAGACTTGGGGACGAAGCGGCTCGAGTCAGCCCTCGGGCCGGATCGTCGTCGAGATCTGCGCGACCAACCGCGATGGCCGGTCCATGTCGGCTTGGGCCTTGCCGCTGGTGAGGATCGCGCCGGAGAGGCTGCGTGCCGGATCGGCCCAGCCGTACTGGGTGGTCAGTCCGCTGCGGCCGAAGTGGGAGCCGGTGTCGGGGCCGAATTTGGAACGGCGGGCGCCCAATTCGTAGCCGCCCACCGAGACCCGGCCCGCCACGCCCGGGAGCCAACGGGCCGGGCGGGTCGCGGCGGCCAGGGTGTCGGGGCGCATGATCCGGACGCCGTCGAGTTCGCCGCCGCGGGCGAGGATTTCGTAGAAGCGCGACAGCTCGGTGGCGGTGGTGACGAGGTTGCCGGAGGGGAGTTCCGCGGTCAGGAAGGCGCGGGCCGCGGATTCGTCGGTGGGGCCGGACAGGCCGCCACCGAGGGCGCGCCCGGCGAGGTGACGCCACACCTTGGACGGTCCGGGGCCGACTCGCACGCTGGGGACCACGCTGTCGACGTCCTCGGGCCGGACACCGAAGTTGTTCCAGCGGAAGCCGAGCGGTTCGAGGACCTGCTCACGCAGGTGGTCGCGCATGGCCCGCCCGGTGGCGCGCTGGACCAGGAGTCGCTGGATCAGGCCGGCGGTCATGGCGTGGTAGACGCGGAATCGGTTGGGCCGCCAGCTCGGAACGAGATCGGCGAGACCGCGCACGGCGAGTTCCTCGTCGAGCACGAGTTCGGAGCCGCGGTAGGGCGGGGTGATGAACGGGACGCCCGCCGAGTGCGACATGACGTCGCCGATGGTGATGCGGTCCTTGCCGTGGCTGCTGAACTCGGGCACGTAGTCGCACACCCGGTCGTCCAAGGCGAATGCGCCCTGTTCGACGAGCATGAACATCACGGCGGCGGCGACGCCTTTGGCCGTGGAGAAGCCGCAGAACGGCGAGTCGGGCGTCACCAGTCGCTTGTCGGCATCGGGTGCGTCCTTCGGCGCGTTGCCCCAGCCGTACCCGATGGCCCGGTTCAGCACGATGTGCCCGCGGTGGCGCAGGCACACCTGGATGGCGGGCGTGGTGCCCATCCGATACCAGTCCTGCACGGACCGCCAGATCGCCTCGATGTCGCCGCCCGCGAGGCCCGCGTCGGCGGGGTCGGATTCGGGACCGATCGTGGTCACGGCGTCGAGGTCGGGGTCGATCCGCACCAGGGCCGTCATCGGAGGGGTCATGCGACCAGCATAGGGAGATCTTGGTTCCCAGGAAGCTCCCAGCTCGGAGCCAGGGTGTTCACCGGCTGGCCGGACACACTCCCGCGGTGAGCGTGACCACTGCCGAGCTGGCCCCGTCCGAACCGACCACCCCGCCGACCACGAAACCGGACGGCCTCGCCCCCGCCCGACGCTGGGAACGGATCGCGCTGACGGTGCTGCTCCTCGGCACCGCGGCCGCCTACCTGTGGAACATCAGCGTCAACGCGATGGGCAACAGCTTCTACGCCGCGGCAGTCTGGTCCGGCTCGCGGGATTGGAAGGCGCTGCTGTTCGGATCGCTGGATCCGGGCAACTTCATCACCGTCGACAAGCCGCCGGTCTCGCAGTGGGTGATGGGCCTGTCCGGGCAGTTGTTCGGATTCAGCAGTGCGAGCATGCTTGCACCGCAGGCAATCATGGCGGTCGGCGCGGTGGCGCTGATGTACGCGGCCGTGGTTCGCGCGACCGGCAACCGCGGCGCGGGACTGCTGGCGGGCGTGGTGCTCGCGGTGACGCCGGTGGTGGCGTTGATGTTCCGGTTCAATAACCCCGACGCGGTCATGGTCCTGCTCATGACCGCCGCCGCCTATTGCACGGTGCGCGCGCTGCCGCGGGCGAGTCTGCGCTGGATCGTGCTGGCCGGTGTCGCATTGGGATTCGCGTTCCTGGCCAAGATGCTCGAAGGCCTGATGGTGTTGCCCGCGCTGGGACTGGCGTACGTGATTGTCGCCCCGACGGGCATTCGCACCCGTCTGCTGCACTCGCTGGCCGCCCTGGGCGCGCTGATCGTGTCGTCGGGGTGGTTCGTGCTGCTCACCATCCTGTGGCCCACGGATTCTCGCCCGTATCTGGCCGGCTCCAAGGACAACACGTTCATGGATCTGGTGCTGGGCTACAACGGTTTCGCCCGCTACCTGGGCAAGAACCACATGGGCGGCAACAACAAGAACCCGTTCGAACTGCCCGAGGGCTATCAGATTCCGGAGGCGCTGAAGCAGGGTGGTTTCGGCGGCGGATTCGGCTCGGGCCCGGACCGCATGTTCACCGGCGAGATCGGCTTCGAGATCTCCTGGCTGCTGCCCGCGGCGCTGGTCGCGTTCGCCCTGGTGCTGCTGTCGCGAGGCCGACGTCCGCGCACCGACCTGATCCGTGGTTCCGCGCTGGTGTTCGGCCTCTGGCTGGTGATCGACAGCGCGCTGTTCTCCGGCATGAAGGCGGGCATGCACGCCTACTACACGCTGGCCGTCGCACCCGCCATCGCGGGCTGCGTCGCGATCGGCGGGTACGAGGTGTGGCGTCGCCGCACCGACGCGTTCGGGCGGGCCGGGGCCGCGGCGTTGATTCTCAGCGCGGGCATCTGGGGTTTCGTCCTGCTGCAACGCAATTCCGACTGGCAGCCGTGGCTGCGCTGGACCATCCTCGCAGCCACGGTGATCGCCGCGTTGGCCCTGCTGGTCCTGTCGCTTCCGCCCGTGGCCCGCTGGGACCGGCAGCGTACTCGCGCGACGACCGCCCTACTGATCGCCGGAGTCCTCGCGTCGCTGGCCGGTTCCGCCGCCTACGCCGCCGCCACTCTGCCGCAGTCCCACACCGGTGGCAGCCCCACCGTGGGCCCGGCCCGTCCGAAACAGTCCGGTCCGGCCGACCAGTTCCGCCGCCAGCTCTCGACCCTGATGGGCGGGCAAGCGGATCCCCAGCTCGTGACCTTGCTGCAGCAGACCAGTACCAAGTGGTCGGCCGCCATCGACCGTTCCTCCCCGGCGGCGGGCCTCGAATTGGCCAGCCGCACACCCGTCCTCGCGATCGGCGGCTTCACCTCGGAGGATCCGGTTCCCACCCTCCCTCAGTTCCAGCAGATGGTCCGTGACCACGCCATCACCTACTACCTGATCCCCGAGGTCAAGCTCCCCGACTCCTGGCGCGTCGACCCCAAGCCCGAAGACACCTCCGGCCCCGCGCAACCGAATGGGCCCCAAGGCGTCTGGCGCCCGGCAGGCAACAAGGAGATCCTCGCCTGGGTGACCGACCACTACACCGCCACCCACCACTTCGGCGACATGGCCGTCTACGACCTGACCGAACAGGCCCACTGAGTCCGCCCGGATCAGTTCAAGGTGTCCGGGTGCGGGCCGGTCCGCAGGTCCTGATCCAGGGTGGCGATGGTCGCCATGTCCTCGTCGGTGAGCTGGAAGTCGAAGACGTTCAGGTTGTCTCGGATCCGGGACGGGGTCACCGACTTCGGGATGACGATATTGCCGAGCTGGAGATGCCAGCGGAGCACCACCTGGGCGGCAGACTTTCCGGTTCGGTCGGCGATGGCGGTGATCGCGGAGTCGGTCAGGATGCCGCCCTTGGCGAGCGGGCTCCAAGCCTCGGTGGCGATGCCGTGCTCGGCATGGAAGGCGCGGAGTTCGGATTGCTGCAGGGCCGGGTGCAGTTCGATCTGGTTGACGGCAGGCACGAGGCCGCTGTTGTCGAGCAGCCGCTGGAGGTGGGCCGGCTGGAAGTTGGAGACACCCGCGGCGCGGATACGCCCCTGCTCGGCGAGGTGCTCCAGGGCACGCCACGTGTCGAGGTAGAGATCCCTTGCGGGCGTGGGCCAGTGGATCAGGTACAGGTCGACGTAGTCGAGGCCGAGCTTGGCGAGACTCGCGTCGAAGGCGCGCAGCGTGTTGTCGTAGCCCTGATCCGCGTTCCAGACCTTCGTGGTGATGAACAGGTCCGCACGCGACAGCGCGGAATCGGCCAGGGCGCGGCCGACACCCGTCTCGTTGCCGTAGATGGCGGCGGTGTCGATGCTGCGGTAGCCCGCGTCGAGGGCGGACGCGACGGCGGCGGTCGTCTCGTCGTCGGGTACCTGGAAGACGCCGAAGCCGAGCTGCGGGATCTCGACGCCATTGTTGAGGGTGACGGTGGGAATTGCGTTGTCGTTCATGGTGATTCTCCTGAAATACCGAGGGTGGTTCGCCGGGCAGCTGTCAGTGCTGGAAGGCGACCGGACGGGATGCGGCGGGCTGCTCGCGGACCGCGTCGCGGCGTTCGAGCGCCGCGGAGACGAACGCGAGGCCGAGGGCCGCGGCCGCGAGGAGCGCGCCGACCCAGTTCGGTGCGGTGTATCCGAGGCCCGCGCCGATGACGAGTCCGCCGAGCCAGGCGGCGAGGGCATTGCCCAGGTTGAACGCGCCGATATTGATCGCGGAGGCCAGGGTGGGCGCGCCGTGCGCCTGATCCAGGACCCGCTTCTGCAGCGGCGGCACGGTGGCGAATCCGAGCCCACCGACCAGCACGATGGTCACGGCCGCAAGCACTTCGCTGTGGGCGGTGACGGTGAACAGTGCGAGCACGACGGCGAGGCCGCCGAGCGTCGCGTACAGCATCGGCATCAGGTGGCGGTCGGCGTAGCGGCCGCCGAGCAGGTTGCCGAGGAACATGCCGATGCCGAACAGCACCAGCAGCCAGGTGACCGAGCCGTCGGAGAATCCGGCGACCTGGGTCATCATCGGGGCGATGTAGGTGATGGCGGCGAAGACGCCGCCGAAGCCCAGCACGGTCATCGCCATGGCCAGCACCACCTGGACATTGCGAAGCGCGGCGAATTCCTGCCCCAGCCGGGCGGTTTCGGGCCGCGGCAGGGCGGGCACCAGCTTCGCGATGCCGATCAGACCGGCCACACCGAGCGCGGCGACGATGACGAAGGTGGTCCGCCAGCCGATCGCCTGGCCGATGAAGGTGCCCAGCGGCACGCCGACGATATTCGCGACGGTGAGTCCGGTGAACATGGTGGCGATCGCGCCGGCCTTCTTGTCGGGAGCGACGAGTTCGGCCGCCACGACCGAGCCGATGCCGAAGAAAGCGCCATGGGCGAGTGAGGCGACGATCCGCCCGGTGAGCATGACCGCGAAGCTCGGCGCGACCGCCGAGATCAGATTGCCGACGATGAACAAACCCATGAGCAGCATGAGCATTCGTTTACGGGAGATCTTCGTGCCGAGCACGGTCATCACGGGCGCACCCACTACGACGCCGAGCGCGTACCCGGTGACGAGCAGGCCCGCGGTGGGAATGGTGACGCCGTAGTCACCGGCGATCTGGGGCAGCAGGCCCATGATCACGAACTCGGTGGTTCCGATCCCGAAGGCCCCGATGGCCAGGGCGAAGATTGCGAGGGGCATGCGCGACCTTTCCGCGATTACTTGAGGAAGCCCTTAGTGCTCCTCAACAATAATTGCAGACGCGGCATATATGCAACTGCATCTAATGTGACGTGGCCGTCACCGCAGGTCGCGACTCCGGGATCAGCCCACGTGAGCCGGGGAATCCATCCCACGCACGGTCGCCACGAGCGGCGCCAGCTCGGGATTCTCCCCCGCCTTGTCCAGCGCCTCCCGCAACGCGGCGTCATGAGTCGGCCGCGCCTCGGCGAGGAGCGCCAGGCCCGCCTCGCTGACATTGGTGTAGATGCCACGCCGATCGGTCGGGCACAGGTAGCGAGCCAGCAGGCCGCGATCTTCGAGCCGGGTGACCAGTCGCGTTGTGGCGCTTTGGCTGAGCACAACCGCGTCGGCGACCTGCTTCATCTGCAGATGGCCACCATCGCCGTCGTGCTGGCGACTCAGCACCTCCAGGAGCGAGTACTCGCGCACACTCAGGTCGTGGCGAGACTGCAAGGCGCGTTCGATGTGCGACTCGATCCGGCCGTGCAGCAGAGACAGGGCAGCCCAGCCGCTGGCGAGGGCTGTCAGTGCCGGGTCTTTTGCGGTCATACAACCAGGGTAGTCCACCTGGGCAAATATCAGCTGAAGCCCATATACAGCGAATGCAAGGAAACGACTGGTGGATGACCAGGCAATTCAGGCGGAGCGTGGATTCCGGCAACCACCAGACCGCGCGGTATGCGAACATATGTTCGTGTCCGACATCGACCCGAGCAGCGCTGACCGCCACGAGCGCGCGGCGATTCTGCACGCCGACTTGGACTCGTTCTACGCGTCGGTGGAACAGCGGGACAATCCGCGACTCCGCGGTCGACCGGTCCTGGTGGGCGGCGGCGTCGTGCTGGCCGCCAGCTATGAGGCGAAGGCGTTCGGCGTGCGGACGCCGATGAATCTGCGTCAGGCGATGAGCCTGTGTCCGAACGCGATCGTGGTGCCGCCGCGAATGTCGGCCTATTCCCAGGCCAGCAAGGCGGTGTTCGAGATCTTCCGGGACACCACGCCCGAGGTCGAGGGCATCTCCATCGATGAGGCGTTCCTCGATGTGGCGGGCCTGTGGCGGATCGCGGGAAGCCCGGTCGATATCGCGCGCGGACTGCGGGAGCGGGTGCGGACCGAGGTCGGGCTGCCGATCTCGGTGGGGGTGGCTCGGACCAAGTTCCTCGCCAAGGTGGCCAGTGCGGTGTCCAAACCGGATGGGCTGCTGGAGGTTCCGCCGGACAAGGAGCTGGAGTTCCTGCATCCGCTGCCGGTGGAACGATTGTGGGGCGTGGGCGCCGTGACCGCCCGCGAGCTGCACGAGCGCGGAATCACCAAGGTCGGTCAGCTCGCCGATATGGGTGAGGGACCGCTCGCCGCGGTCCTGGGCCCGGGTGTCGGACGGCACCTGCACGCGCTGTCGTGGGCGCGTGATCCGCGGCGGGTGGACACCGGCCGGAGGCGGCGGTCGATCGGCGCGCAACGGGCCATGGGGCGGCGGTATCGCAGCGACGAGGAGCTCGAAGCGTATCTGCACGGACTGGCCGATCGGCTCGGGCACCGGCTACGCAAAGCGGGACGGGTGTGCCGAACAGTGGTGTTGCGCATGCGCTTCGACGATTTCACCCGCGCCACCCGCTCACACACCCTCCCGGAGGCCACCGACAGCGGCACGGCGATCCTGCGTGCGGCGCGCACGCTGCTGGAGACGGCGTTGCCCCTGATCAGGGAGCGCGGTGGGCTCACGCTCATCGGTCTGACCCTGACCAATCTCGATCGGGCCGACAGCATGCAGTTGTCACTGCCGTTCGAGGCGCGCGCGGAATCGACCCTGGATTCGACGCTGGACGCGCTGCGGGATCGATTCGGTGCGGGCACGGTCACCCGCGCGGCGCTGCTGCGGAAGGGCGAAGGGCTGTCGGTGCCGATCCTTCCGGACTGATCAGTCGTGTTTGGCGGCGCGGGTAGCCTGTGACGCATGGCTCTCGACCACGGTGACCCCGGCGACGCTCCCTCGACTCCGCCGCCGCTGACCCCGATCGTGAACACCACGCGGCCGTCCGCGGCCGATGAGGCCAGAACGGTTGCCGCGGCGACGAATACGGCGACCTTGGCGACGTTGTCCGCCGACGGCGGACCCTGGGCCAGTTTCGTCACGTACGGGTTGCTCGAGGGTCAGCCGGTGCTGTGCGTGTCCCGGATGGCCGAGCACGGCCGCAATCTGGCGGGCGACCCGCGGGCCAGCGTCTCGATCGTCACCCCGGATCTGCCCGAGGATCCGCTGGCCGGAACGCGATTGACGCTCGCCGGCGTCGCCGAACGGCCCGAGGGCGCGGAGGCCGTCGCGGCGCGCGAGGCACATCTGGCGGCGGTCCCGGCGGCCAAGACCTACATCGATTTCAGCGATTTCACGGTGTGGGTCCTGCGCGTGCAACGGGCCCGCTGGGTCGGCGGCTACGGCCGGATGGATTCGGCGACGGCCGAGGAATACGCGGCGGCTCACGCCGATCCGATCATTCCCGCCGCGGCGCGGGCGATCGCTCACCTCAACGATGATCACGCGGATGCCCTCCTCGATATGGCGCACGCGCGCGGCGGGTACCCGGATGCGACGGCCGCGGTCTGCGAGCGTGCCGACCGGTTCGGACTGGATCTGCGGGTGACCACGCCGCGCGGCATCGCCGTGACGCGGATCGGCTACCTCCAGCCGATCGACGCGATCGCCGAATTGCGTGCGGCGACAGTGGAATTGGCGCGAGCCTCACAGGACGCACTATGACCCACATCGCCGCCGGTCAGGCGCCTGAACCGGGTCGCGTCGCGAACGGCGATCAACACCCCCATGGACCGCGGATGTCCTTCCGGCGCTGCGAAGACGCGCAGACCGCACGACAGTCCGCCACCTTTGGGGGATGATTGGGCCATGTCGGACACGCCGTCTGTGCTCAAGCATCATCGGATGCCGGAGCATGACGCCATGCGCTTGTCCGGCACGGTGGAAGCCATGCTCTGGACACACCGCAACTGCGTCGAAGGCGACGGCGACACCGAGCAATCCTGTGGACGACGTGCGCAACTGCTCGAACTGCGTGCCCAGCACGGCTGGAGCTGGCCGCTCCCAAAACCTGACGCGGCCTGGCGACTACAGCCCTGACCCGGCGCCGGACACGCGAAACGGGGTCTGCCGCAACGGGAACGCCCGCTCGATCTAGGGTCGAGGGCATGCCGGAACCGACCGAGATCAGCGAACGCCCGCCCGGGGATCAGTCCGCGGTGATCGCGGTACCCGACGAGGTGCGCGGCGAACTGCGCCGCGGAGTACGCAGCGTGCTGGTCGACGCGGCGGCCTTGCGGCTGGTGCGGGACCGGTTCGACGAGGTGCAGGCGGAGTCGCTGCGCCGGTATCTCGAAGCGTCGCAGTCGGCGAACACCTTGCGTGCCTATCGGACCGATTGGATCGCCTGGGCGGCGTGGTGCTCGGCCGAATCGCGGCAGGCGCTGCCCGCGGACGCCCTGGATGTCGCGGTCTATCTGGCCGCGGCAGCCGACGCGCGCCGTGAGAACGGTGAATGGGCCTTCAGCGCAGCCACTTTGGAACGGAAGGCCGCCGCGATCGCCGCGGTCCACGCCGCCAACGGGCTGCCCTCACCGACGCGCGCCGACGTGGTGCGCCTGACCCTGCGCGGTATGCGGCGCACCCGTCGCACCCGTCCGAAACGCAAGCGTCCGGTGCTGTTGCACACGCTCGACCAACTGCTGGGCCAACTGCCGCCCGCCGAATGGCCCACCGAACCGGCGCGCCGCCGCGACATCTTGCTGCTGCTGGTCGGCTTCGCCGGAGCGCTGCGGCGCAGCGAGATCGCCGCGCTGCGGGTCACCGATGTCAGCGTGGCCACCGACCACACCACCGGCGAGCCCCTGCTGCTGATCCAATTGCCCGCCACCAAGACCGATGCGACCGGCGTCAACGAGCAGCGCGTGGCGCTCCCCCGCGGGCAACGCCCGCACACCTGCCCGGTGTGCGCCTACGCCGATTGGACCCGGCTGCGGGAGGCGCACGCCTCCGGCGATCTCCGCACGTGGCTTCGCACCACGCCCGCCGCCGATCCGAACCTGCACCGCTGCCACGGCTTCACCGGCACCACCCTCACCGACCCGGATCTGCCACTGTTTCCGTCCATTTCGCGCCACGGCGGGCTCGCCTCGACCGCCATGTCGGGCCGTGCGGTCGCCGAGCTCGTCAAGCGCTACGCCGCCCGCGCGGGCCTGGACCCGGCGCTGTTCTCGGGCCACTCGCTGCGCGCGGGCTTCGCCACCCAGGCCGCCCTCGGTGGTGCGAGCGACCGCGAGATCATGCGCCAGGGCCGCTGGTCCAATCCCCGTACGGTGCACGGCTACATCCGTACCGCGAATCCGCTCGAGGACAACGCCGTGACCAAGTTGGGCCTCTAGCGGGGCATCGATCCGGACCGGCGATGCGGCGCCTGTTCGCGGGCGTCGTACTCCTGCCGGGCCCGATCGACCTCGTCGAGATTGACGGACCACTCGGCGAGGGTCGCGAAAAGCGGTGCCAGACTGCGTCCCAACGCGCTGATCTCGTACTCCACCCGGGGCGGCACCTCGGCGTGATACGTGCGCAGCACGAGGCCGTCACGTTCCAGCTGCCGCAGCCGCTGGGTCAGGACTTTCGGCGTGATCGTGGTGATGCGGCGTTCCAGCTCGCTGAACCGCTGCCTGCCGAACTCGTTGAGCGTCCACAGAATCGGCGTGGTCCAGCGGCTGAAGACGAGATCGACCACCGGTGTGATCGGGCAAGCCAGTTCTGGAGGGAGCTGTGACGTGGTCTCGGTCACTTGCAAGCCACTTTCCTCTAGGTACCTACTAGCCCACGGATAGTAGCGTCGCCGACTGCGTAGAACAATCGCCGAACAGGAGATAGTGATGATCGTGGTCACGGGAGCGACCGGCAATGTCGGGGTGCCGCTCGTCCAGACACTCGCGCGCGCAGGGGAATCGGTGATCGCCGTGTCCCGGAAAGAGATCGGGGTACCCGACGGAGTCCGGCACCACCGGGCCGACCTGGCCGAGCCACGGACTCTCGGGCCGGCGCTCCACGGTGCGGCGGCGCTGTTTCTGCTCACCTCACCGGAATTCATGGCGAACGGCGATATCGATGCCGTCCTCGATGAAGTTCGCGCGGCCGAGGTTCCGCGCGTGGTCTTGTTGTCCTCCCACGGCGTCGGCACCGGCCGGCATCCGTCGGTGCTCGAGGACGCCGTCCAGCGATCGGGCCTGGAATGGACGATGCTGCGGCCGGGCAACTTCGATTCCAACGCGCTGCAATGGGCCGAGACGGTCCGGACGGAGCGGATGGTCGCCGCGCCGTTCGGTGATGTGGCCGTCCCCGCTGTCGACCCGGCCGATATCGCCGAGGTGGCGGCCATCGCGCTCCGTGAGCCCGGCCATCAGGGCCACGTCTATACATTGACCGGGCCGGAACCGATATCGCCGCGACAGCAGGCCGAGGCGATCGGTGCGGCGTTGGGCGAGCCCGTGCGTTTCGTCGAGCAGAGCCGTGCGCAAGCGCGGACCCAGATGCTGCGGTACATGCCCGAGCCGGTCGTGGAGGCAACGCTGGGCGCGCTCGGCACGCCGTCCGCCGCCGAACAGGCCGTCAGCCCGGATGTCGAACGACTGCTCGGACGGCCGCCTCATACATTCGGCGATTGGGTTTCGCGCACCATCGCTGCCTTCCGTTGAGGAATCGAGAATTCCGCACGTCGCGCGGCCGGTTATAACCATTGCCGAATACACAGCACGAATTCTGTGACGCGCAACTCGTTGAATGAGAAAACGCCGGGTTCGGCCAGTGAGCCAGCTCACCGCGGGTGGACGTCACCGGCTGTGAGCTGGTCTTATGTATGACGTAGATTCGTTTCAGATTGTCTGGGTCCCGGATCGATCGCCGGGCCGATGCCTTCCGCCGCCGCGGCATCTCCATTCCGCCGACGGCCCAAAGCAACAGGAATCCATAGTCATGCGTCTGATGACCGCACCGTCGGAGGAAACAATTCGCGCCGCGCTGGAAATGGCGCGGGAAGCACCACTGATGAACGGTGCCCTGCCGTGGATCTGGTGGATGAAAGGCGCGTCCCTGCATATTCGCATCGAGGACGCGCCGACTTCCGAGATCATCGATCCGGCCTCGCATCGTGCGAGCATGCTCGGTCACGGTGCGGCGCTGCATCATCTGCGGACGGGTTTGACGGCTTTCGGCTGGTCCTCGGCCGCCGTGCGGATGCCGGACCCCTTGGATGCGAATTACCTTGCGATTCTTCATCTCGCACCGGCGACCGCCAACCGTGATCAGATCACCTTGGCGGGCGCGATCTTCCAGCAGCAGTTCCAGCACAGCCGCTTCCGGCCCTGGGCCATGCCGCCCAACCTGATTCGCTCCATCAGCGGCAGCACCGCGGGCACTCGTGCGGCAGCCCGACACGTTCCCGACGGGCTGCGCCGCAATCTGTCCACCGTGTATCGCGCCGCCGCCGACCGCAATACCGAGTACGGGGACTTCCTCACCGGCGTCGCAGGCCGCATCGATCAGCGCGACCTGGCCGCCAAGCCCGAGCGGCAGACCTGGGCCTCCGCCCGCCCGCTACTCGCGCCCGTCCCGGACTCCGACGACCCGTTCAACGATCGCGCCCCCGACTCGGCGGAACTCCTGATCCTCTGCACGCCCTCCGACGACGCGATCTCTCACCTGAACGCCGGCGAGGCGGCCAGCTCCATCCTGCTGACCGCCGCCCGCAACGGCCTGGCCAGCTCGCTGCTGTCGCAAACGATGAAGGTCCCCGAAGTCCGTTCCGGCCTGCGCGACACCCTCCTTCACGAGTGCGCCTACCCGCACGCCCTCATCCGCCTGGGCCGTCCCGACCAAACCGATGCCGGCGGCCGCTACGTCCAGGCCCTCCCGGGTATGAAGTCGGTGGCCTGACGAGTCGGGCAAGCGGGTTCAACCGACAACTCGATTTGTCTTGACAAAATAAATTGTCGGTGCGAAGGTTGAGCCATGCTCGACGTCGCAGTGATCGAAGAACCCGCAGCGGCAGAGGCGTCCCTGGACCCGATCCGGTCTCGGATCCTCGCCGCGCTCGCCGAACCAGGGTCGGCGGCCATGCTGGCCGGACGGCTGGGGTTGCCGCGGCAGAAGATCAACTACCACCTCAAGGAACTGGCCCGGCACGAGCTGGTGGAGTTGTTGGAGGAACGCCGCAAGGGCAACGTCACCGAGCGCGTATATCGCGCTACCGCAGCGTCTTACGTGATCTCGCCCAGTGCGATGGGGGCGGTCAGTCCCGATCCGGCGCGCTCGCCCGATCAGCTGTCGGCGCGGTGGCTGCTGGCGCTGGGGTCACGGCTCGTCCAGGAGGTCGGGTCGCTGCTCAGCGGTGCCGCGCGGGCGCAGCGGCGGGTCGCGACATTCGGGATCGACGCGCAGGTGCGGTTCGCCTCCGCCGCCGATCGGGCCGCGTTCGCCGAGGAGCTGGCCGATGCGGTCACCTCGCTGGTGAGCCGCTATCACGACGAGTCCGCACCGGCGGGCCGCAATCATCGAGTGGTGGTCGGGATGCATCAGATCCCCGACGCCGCCACCGAAACCGCAGCAGAACAGGGGAACTGACCATGGGACATCCGTTCGAGCTCGAACTGGAAGAGCACCTGCCGGCCACCCCGGAACAGGTGTGGGAGGCGATCGCGACCGGGCCGGGAGTCGACTCCTGGTTCATGGGCCGCAATGAGATCGAGGCGCGCGAGGGCGGGATCTCGGCCATGGAGACCGGCGGGCAGCGGGAAGAAGCCGTGATCACCGCCTACGAGCCGGGTAAGCGGCTCGCGACCCGCACCGGGACCGACGAGGACGGGCGGTTCATGGCCTTCGAGTATCTGATCGAGGGGCGTGCGGGCGGCAGCACCGTGTTGCGGGTCGTGCACAGCGGCGTGCTGGGCGACGACTGGCAGGACGAGTACGACGCGCTGCGGCGAGGCTGGCCGTTCCACCTCAATACGTTGCGTGAGTACCTCCGCTACTTCCCGGGACGGATCGCGGTGCCCGTATTCGGTGTCGCGACAGGCTCTTCCGGCCGCGCGGTGCGGGACGCCCTCATCGAGGCTTTGACCCTGCCGACGCCGCTCGTGGCGGGCGCACAGGTCCACGCCTCCCCCACCGGCCTGCCGCCGATCGACGGTGAGGTGGTGTGGGCCGACGACGAACGGTTCGAGATCCGCACCGCCGACGGCCTCTACACCTTCCACCAGGCCCCCACCGGTCTGGCCCTGATGTTCCACCACCTGTTCGGCCCCGACACCGACGGCGCCGAAACCGCTTGGCAGCACTGGCTCACCGCCCTGGTGAGCTGAGCCCGACACGACGATCACCCCACACACCACATATCAAGGAGAACAGCATGCGCACCCTGATCAGCACCGCCTTCGTATCCCTCGACGGCGTCGTGGAGGGCCCCGGCGGCGAACCCGGCTACCGGAACTCCGGATGGACCTTCAAGGACATCGACTTCGTTCCCGAGGCCTACGAGATCAAGGGCCGCGAGCAGGAGGAGTCGGCGGCGATCCTGCTGGGCCGCACCAGCTATGAGGCGTTCAGCCCCGTGTGGCCGGACATGGAGGACTTCGCCGGTTACAAGGTGATGCCGAAGTACGTCGTCTCCACCACCCTGAAGGAGGACGACCTGGTGTCCAACTGGGGCGAGACCACCATCCTGCGTTCCATCGACGAGGTCGCCAAGCTCAAGGACACCGAGGGCGGCCCGATCATCGTCCACGGCAGCGCCACCCTCAACCGCGGCCTGTCCGACGCGGGCCTCATCGACCGCTACCACCTGCTCGTCTTCCCGCTGCTGCTGGGCGCGGGCAAGCGACTGTTCTCCGACACCGACAAGGATGTCCAGAAGCTGAAGCTGGTCGAGTCCGAGACCTACGCCAACGGCATCCAGAAGAACGTCTTCGACGTCGTGCGCTGACCATTCCGGCAGCTCCGAACTCGGGCCCGGCGGATCGAATCCGCCGGGCCCGAATGTTCTTTCCACACCAGTTGATCATCCGCGATTACGCTGACCCCCGTGAGAACCACCGAATACGGACCAGGTGACGTCGTCTATTTCCCGTCCGGGCCGTTCTCCGGAATCTGCGCCGTAGTCCGCACCGTCGACCCGCGCCGCGAAGAACTCCGCATCGACTTCGCCGAAGGCCTCACCCACCGCGAAGGCGGCGTCCTCCACGAACGCCGCCACACCTTCACCGTCCGCTTCGACGAAGTAGAACTCGTCTAGCCGCCCCTGAGCGACACTGTTCCCATGCCCGCGGCCCAACCTCCCCCGCCCGGATTCCATTCGGTGACGCCCCGCATGGTGGTGGACGACCAACATGCCGCAGTCGCCTTCCTCCAGACGGTCTTCGACGCCGTCGGCAACGTCGAGCCGAACCGACCGACCGAGCTCCGCATCGGCGACTCCCTGGTCATGGTCTCGGGCGCCGGAGAACGCGAGCCATTCCCCGCCTTCCTGTACATCTACGTCGACGACGTGACCGCCACCTACCAACGCGCACAGGCGGCGGGCGCGATCACCATCGAAGAGCCCCTCGACACGCCCTACGGCGACTTCCGAGCCATGGTTCGCGACCCGTTCGGCAACGTCTTCCAGATCGCGAGCCGGCGCAGAACCACTGCGTGACGAGCGCGCTCGACGGTCCCATCCGCAGGGTTGCTGTTCCCGGAGGTTGAGACTGTGCGGTGAGGAAGCTGGGGTGGCGGGTGATGGTGGTGGCACCTGTCACAGTGCCATCCAGGAGGTCTGACCGTCGTGCGATTCCACTTCGCTGAGGCTGCGGGCGACCCCGCGCATTGGCTCCCGCTGGCGCGATCGCTCGAGGAGGTCGGATTCACCGGCATCTGTTTGGCGGACAGCCTTGCTTATCCGACGGAGTCGGACGCGCGGTATCCGTATACGGAGGACGGGACGCGGGAGTTTTTGCGGGGGAAGCCGTTTATCGAGCCGCTGGTGTTGGCCGCCGCGGTCACTGCGGCCACCAGCAGGCTGGAAGTGACGCCATTCGTGTTGAAGTTGCCGGTGCGGCCGCCTGTTCTGGTTGCCAAGCAGGCGGCGTCGGTCGCGGCTTTGAGTGGGGGCCGGTTGTCGTTGGGCGTCGGGATCAGTCCGTGGCCGCAGGACTTCACGATGATGGGTGTGGACTTCGAGAAGCGGGGCAAGCGGCTCGACGAGTGCATCGATATCGTTCGCGGGCTGTGCGGGGGCGGGGCGTTCCAGTTCCACGGGGAGTTCTATGACATTCCCGAGATCGAGATGAATCCGGTTCCCGCGCAGCCGTTGCCGATTCTGGTCGGTGGGCACAGCGAGGCGGCATTGCGGCGGTCGGTGGTGCGGGGCGACGGGTGGATGAGCGCGGGTGGGAGCAGTGAAGAGCTGAACAGGATACTCCGGCGATTGGGTGAATTGCGGCGAGAATTGGCTCCGGAGAAGGAGTTCCGGACCTTTGCCGCGTCTCGGGAGGCGTTCACGGTCGACGGGGTGCGGCGACTGGCGGATTCAGGGGTCACCGATGTGGTGGTGGGGTTCCGCGGGGTTCACGAGAGCGGTCCCGACGAGCGCACTCTCGATCAGCGGATCGAACAGATCGAAAAGTACGCGGCCGCGGTCATCGCGGCGCTCTGAAATCCCGAGGAGAAGATCATGGACACGATCGAGTCGATTCGCCGGCTGAAGTACCGCTACCTTCGGGCACTGGACCTGAAGAACTGGGATGAGTTCGCCGACACCCTCACCCCCGATGTCACCGCGGAATACGGTCACCGCCTCTCCTTCGCCGACCGTGACGCCCTGGTCGGCCACATGCGCAATAGCCTGACCCCCGCGATCATCACCGTCCACAACTGCCACCACCCCGAAATCGACATCGACGGCGACACCGCCACGGGCACCTGGTATCTCACCGACCAGGTCATCTTCACCGAACAGCGCCAAATCCTCTCCGGTGCCGCCTTCTACTCCGACGAATACCGCCGCTGCGACGACGGAGTCTGGCGGATCAGCAAAACCGGCTACACCCGCAGCTACGAAGCCATGGAATCGGTCAGCGACACCTGGCAACTGCTGGAGAACCGCTGGCGCTGAGCGAATGCCGCGTGAGCACGCGGCATTCGCCGATCGCATCGGCTACAGGCGTGTCGCCGTCCGGACGAGGTCGGCGACGGCTTTGGATCTGCTGTGTGGCGGCCAGGCGATGACTGTCGTGACGGCCGGTGCGTCCGGCACCGGCACGATGGCGTGATCGTCGCGTAGTTGGGCTCGGAGCGACTCGGGCATGAGCGCGCAGGCCCGTCCGAGAGTGATCAGTTGGGTCAACTGGGTGTGGTCGCGAACCTGCGGGCCGGGGCCGTCCGGATAACTCCCATCCCGTCGAGGCCAGCGCGGCAGAGGCAGGTCCGTCAGGGTCTTGACCTCGGCCATCGACATATGGGGTCGGTTGGAGAGGGGATGCCCCGCAGGCAGGACCAGGACCTGTTGCTCGGTGTAAAGGTCTTCGGTGTCGAATCCGGCTGTCGTGTCGTAGGGCCGCTGGAGCAGGGCGATGTCGACACTCCCGTTGCGTAGCAGGCCTTCCGATTCGCCGGGCCCGCACAGCATTACCTCGACGTCGACCGCGCCGGGGTCGGCTGCGAAAGCGTCCAGCAGCTTCGACAACAGTTCTCTGGACGCTCCCGCCTTGGTGGCCAGCACCAGACCGGGCCGGTCGGCAGCGGCGCGGCGGGTGCGACGCTCGGCGGCCTCGACCGCTTCGAGGGCGAGCCTGGCCTCCCGCAGCAGCACCGACCCGGCCTCGGTCAACGTGATCGCGCGCGAAGCGCGGTGCAGCAGAACGACTCCGAGCCGCCGTTCGAGCTGCTGGATCGCCCGCGACAGCGGTGGTTGCGCCATCGCGAGCCGTTGTGCCGCCCGCCCGAAGTGCAACTCCTCGGCGACGGCGACGAAGTATCGCAACTCCCGGGTCTCCACCACGTCATCGTATCGGGCGCTGAACAGGACGAATACCCGTGCGGTATCGTCGCCCACCCAATCGGTCTTGGACGCCTCACCCGAGTCGGCAGCACGATCGGCGGTGTGAGTGAACGAACGATTGCGCTGGTGACCGGCGCGAACAAAGGAATCGGATTCGAGATCGCCGCGGGCCTGGGCGCCCTGGGCTGGCGAATCGGTGTGGGCGCGCGGGACCGGCAACGCCGCGAGACCGCGGTGGAGAAGCTGCGCGCGGCCGGGACCGATGCGTTCGCAGTACCGCTCGACGTGACCGACGACGCGAGTGTTGCGGCCGCGGCCGAGTTGATCGCCGAGCAAGCCGGAGGGCTCGATGTCCTGGTCAACAATGCCGCGATCACCGGCGGTATGCCGCAGACACCGACCACGGTCGATCCCGCGACCGTGCGAATCGTGGTGGAAACCAACGTCATCGGGGTCATCCGGGTGACCAACGCGATGCTGCCGATGCTGCGGGCCTCGGCCTCGCCGCGAATTGTGAACATGTCCAGCAGCGTCGGTTCGCTGAGCCTGCAAACCACACCCAGCATCGATATGGGCCCGGTTCCTGCCGCGTACTTGGCGTCGAAGACCTTCCTCAACGCCGTCACCATCCAATACGCCAAGGAACTGAGCGGCACCGGCATCCTGATCAACTGCGGCTGCCCCGGTTTCACCGCCACCGACCTCAACGGTTTCAGCGGCGTCCGCACCCCACAACAGGGCGCGGCCGTCGCGATTCACCTCGCCACCCTGCCTGACGACGGACCGACCGGCGAATTCATCGACGACGCGGGAGCCGTGCCCTGGTGACAGCCACGTGGCCGTGCTGTGCCTCGCCGATCGTGAACCGCGGGGCACAGCAGGGCGGCGGGTTCGAAACCGCAGGGTCAGTGGAGAATCGGGAAGTTGGAGCGGAACATGCCGTGTGGGTCGCGGGTGTGCTCGAGCTTTCGGAGCCGGTCCAAGGTGCCAGCGTCGAAAACCTCTGTGGCGCTGTCGCCGGCGGACAGAACGGTGAACGGTTTGCGGCCGCTGACTCGTGCGCCCAGTTCGGCGATGATGCGCTTCTGAGTGGCCTGTACCGCGGCGACGGTGTCCGGGGCTGAGCCGATCGCCTGCAGAGACAAGGTGTAGGGCTCCGCGAACGATGGGACCGCGCCGTCGGTGGGCTCGGCGAGCGCACCTCCCAGTTGCCGGAGCTGGATGCCCATCAGCGGGTCGATCGGTGTGTGGAGCAGGATCTCGGCGGCGGTCTCGTCGAGGGTGGTCAGCAACTCGGTGCGGATCAGTCCGGGGCCGGGGGCGGTGGGTTCGTTGACGATTGCGCCGAGCTCGGCCGGGGACAGTTCCCGGCGCGTGTCCGCGAGGGCGCCGTCGATCGCGTCCAGCTGTCGCAGCAGTTCCCGTGCGTGCGCCGGTTCGCCCAGATAGGTGGTGGCGACCGCGATGACTGGCGGAGCTTGCGGCAGTTCCAGGCGGTTGAGCCAGACCGTCAGCTCGGGCGGGGCGTTGTCGGTGATCTCGCGGAAGGCGGCGCGGACGGCATCGGTCCGCGCGGCCGGCCAGGCGATCAGACCGCCGAACAGGGCGGGTGCCGGGAACAGATCGAACTCCATGGCCGTCACCAGCGCGAAATCGCCTCCGCCGCCGCGCAATCCCCAGAACAGCTCCGGGTCGGATTCCGCGGTGACCCGGGCTGGACGGCCTTCGGCGTCGACGATGTCGAAAGCCCGTACGCTGTCGGCCGCCCACCCGTGTTTGCGGCCGAACCACGACAATCCGCCGCCGAGGGTGTAGCCGACCACGCTGACCACCGGGGAGCTTCCGGCGAGCCCGGTCAAGCCGTGCGGCGCGGCCGCCGACTGCACCTGGCCCCAGTTGGTTCCCGCGCCGACACGGACACGCCGCCGCACGGGATCCACCTCGACCTGATCGAGCCGGCCGGTGCGAATCAGGATGCTGCCCGCGGTATTACCGGAGGCGCCGTGGCCGTTGGGCTGCGCGGTCACCGAGAGGCCCGCGTTGCGGGCGTACCCGACCACGGCGGCCATATCGTCGGCGTCCTCGACTTCCACGACCGCCGCGACCGGCTGGTCGATGTTCAGATTCCACGGCGTGCGCGCGTTGTCGAACTCCGCGTCGCCCGGCAGCAGTACTCGTCCGCGCACAGTGGATCGCAATGTGTTGTGTGACATGAGGATTCCTTTGTTACGAAATGTTCAGAGGGCAGAGCCCGAGCCACCGGCCGCAGCCCGACCGAAAGCGGGGCACTGCATGGTCGGGTCGGTTGCCGGGGAGATCGGTGTGGGCATCGGGAAGGCCGCCTCGATATGGGCGGCGGCCCTGAGCGCGCGACGCTCGGCGAACGGGGCGGTGATCAGCTGGACCCCGATGGGAAGACCTTCGACCGAGACGCCCGCCGGGACCGTCACCGCGGGCAGGGACAGGTAGTTCGCGGCGATCGTGAGGCGGTGCGCCGCATACATGGTCGCGACCTGCGCGGTGCCGCCGAGGTCGTAGTCGACCGGCCAAGGCAGTTCGGTCGAGACGGGGCCGAGCACGACGGGGTGCTCCGCGAGGAACCGGGACCAGGCCGCGCGGCGGGTGAGGCGCTCACCCAACGCGGTTATGTAGCCTGCCAGGTCCAGCGGCGGGAACAGGTTGATCGCCGCGTCCACGAAGGTGTTGAGCCCGGCGCTGCCGAAGCGTCGCATGGCCTCGCGGCGCTGCACCACCACTTCGGTGGACACCAGTCGGCCATAGTCGGCCGCCACGTCTCCCAGGTGCGGCGGATCCAGTTCGGCCACTGGATATCCCGCTCGTTCGAGGGCCTCGGCGCAGCGGAGCACCGCGGACCGCACCTGCGGATCGATATCGTCGCCGAGGGTGATCGCGACCGCGGGCGGGGTGGCGTCCGTCGCGTCCGGCACCGGAATCCATCCCGGATCGCGTACGTCGGCGCTGTCTCTCAGCACCTCGAACACCGTCGTCAGATCACGCACGGTACGCGCCAAGGGGCCGGGCGAGGCGAACAATTGGTTCGTCGGCGCGGGTGCGGGCCCGGGCAGGCTGGATGCCACCGCCACCCGGCCGGGGGTGGTGCGCAGGGAGGCGACCCCGCAGAACGCGGCGGGCACCCGCAGCGAACCGCCGAAGTCGGTGCCCAGGCCCAGGGGCGTCATGCCCGTCGCCACCGCGGCCGCGTCGCCACCGCTGGAACCGCCCGGGCTGCGTGTCGGGTACCACGGATTCACCGTCGGGCCCGCCGCGTCGTTGTCGGTGTGCCAGCGAGTGGCGAAGTCCGGCATGTTGGTTCGCCCGATGACTATCGCCCCGGCTCGCCGCAGCGCGGCCACCGCGGGTGCGTCCGCGGTCGCGATGGACTGTCCGAAGCCCGCGACGCCCCAGGTGGTCGGGCTGCCCGCGACATCGAGGTTGTTCTTGACGGTGACCGGAACCCCGTGCAGTGGCCCGGTCGGGGCACTGCGGTCTGCCGCGTCGGCCTCCGTGCGCGCGGTGTCGGCGAAGATTGTAGTGAGCGCACCGATTTCAGAATCGACCTGCGCGATGCGCTCGAGGTGCGCCTCGACGACCTGGGACGCGGTGACCGCGCCCGCAGCGATCAGCGCCGCGAGCGAGACCGCATCGTGCGTCCAGAGGGCGTCGTGACTGGTGCTCACGGTGCCTCCTGCTCGGCGAATACCGCTGCGGTGCGCACGGTTCGGCTGGCTTCGACGGCTTTGCCGAGAGCGATGAAGAAGACGATCAGCCCGGCGGTCAGCAAAATGTGGCCCAGACCGGCGACCAGCGCGATGGCTTCGTTGCTGTTCTTGCCGAGCACGGTGAGGGTTCCGTGCAGCGTCATGACCGCGATCGTGATGGCCAGGCCGGTGTTGTACAGCCAGAAGAACCAGGTGAACAGGCTCTTCCAGGCGCTGAGCGTGAACTGCTTCTCCACAGCCAGCACGATGAGGAAGAACAGCATCCCCAGCGCCAGCACATGGGTGTTCACGACACCGAGCTGCGTCTGCCCGGTGAAATGTTCGATCTTGGTGATCTCGCGGTAGTACAGCCCCGAGAACACGCCGATGATCATGTAGATGTGGGCGGTGGTGACCAGCGTCTTCATCGGGCGCTCACCGGTTCTCACGTCGCAGCACCAGCACGCCGCTGGTGGCCACCATCGCGGCGGTGAGACCGTGCACCGACAGGGCGGTCGCGGTCGAGCCGCGGCGATGGCGGCCGCCTGGTCGGCGGGAACCACGCACGGAACCAATGGATTCCGTGTTCGAGGGGACGGGCATGTGCACTCCTGGATCGGTGGGATTCGCGTCCCGAGCATCCAGTGCGGCCCGTACCGTCCGCTGACAGTCGTTGTCAGTGAACGGTACGCAGCAGTTCGAGCACCGCCTCGTCCGGAAGTCGTGCGCCCGCGAGGAACTCCGCGCCCAGCCTTGCCGCGCCGAGCGCCGCCTCCGCTTGGTCGAGTGCGCGCCGCCGGAACGGGCCGATGCGGATCACTCCGGCCCGCCGGTTGATCCGGTCGGTGGCGCCGAGAATCCGCGCCGCGCTGCCCGGAGCGTCCTTCGCCAGCGCGACCAGGGCATAACCGATTCCGATCTCGGCCAGCAGCGCAGCCGAGGATTGGGCGGCCAGATCTCGGGGCACCGCCAGCTCCCGCAGCGCGTCGTCCGGCCGACCGGCCGCGACCAGGGCCGCCGCGTGGGCGGTGGTCACGAAGACCAGGTTCACGAAGCGGACGGTGTCGTGGCGGCCCGCGGGCGGCGGGCCGATGGGGAGCGGATACTCGGCCATGCGTCGGTACAGCTCGATCGCGCCGTCGTCGTCGCCGCGCAGATGCGCCAGGTGCGCCTGCATCGCGGTCAGGAAGCGCCCGGGCGCGGGAATGATGTGCGGCGTGATCACGGCTTCGGCCCGATCGATGTAGGCCGCCGCGGCATCCGCGTCGCCGCCGACCAGGTACATGTCGGCGGTGAACAGCAGCACGCCCATGCGCTCGCCGGCGCCCAGATCGGGGCTCAGTAGTTCCAGCGCGCTCGCGATCAGGGGGCGAGCGCTGTCCAGGCCGAGCATCCGGGTCCGGTAGCTGGCCAGGGAGATCAGGGCGCGGCTGTGGGACCGGGCGTCGCCGTGCGCGCTCAGGCAGGCCACGGCCGCCTCCAGTGCCGGTAGCGCGCGGGCCGGATGGTCGCCGCCGAGTTCATCGAAACCCTTGGCGATCAGCGCATTTCCGCGCAACCACGGATCGTCGGAGGTGGTGCACGCGGTCAGCAGGCGGT
The DNA here is from genome assembly GCF_053602575.1 of Nocardia sp. NPDC004340. Taxonomy (NCBI): domain Bacteria; kingdom Bacillati; phylum Actinomycetota; class Actinomycetes; order Mycobacteriales; family Nocardiaceae; genus Nocardia; species Nocardia sp. NPDC004340. The sequence goes on along the minus strand of NZ_JBSGDW010000014.1, from coordinate 42,195 downwards.
CATCCTCGCCGAGCAGGTCACGCAGCGCCAGGATCAAGACGAACATCGGGTGCGGGGGCCGGTCCTCGGTGAGGGCCGCGCGGGTCAGTCGCTCGAATTCCCCGGTGTTCTCCCGGATTTGACCCCACCAGATGTTGGTGAAGTATGCCGGCACGTCCTCTGCGTACCGGCAGGCCAGGTAGGCCCCGGTGCAGCCCGGCGGTGGTGTGTCGCCGAGCAGGGCGAGGACCTCGCGGCGGCGTTCGGAGATGTCCGCGTGCAATCCGCGCAGCAGCCAGTACCAGACGAGATTCGCGAACAGGCGAACCGCGCGCTCGCCGTCGCCGACCTCCAGGGCCCAGCGCAGAGCGGCCTCACCATTGCCGTGTTCGGCGATCAGGCGCGCGAGCCAATCCGGTTGCGCGGTCGTGCGCAATCCATGCGCGGCGGCGTCCGTGAATTCCAGGAAGTAGTCGGCATGGATGCGGGCGACCGCGTCCGCCTCGCCGCCCGCGGTCAGTTCGGCGGTCGCATAGGCTCGGATGGTCTCGGCCATTCGATAGCGCTGCCCATCGAAGTCCACCAGCGACTTCGCCACCAGCGAGGAGACCGTGTCGATGGCGTCGGGACCACACACGCCGATGACGGCGTCCAAGGTCGCACCACCCGCGAAGAGGGAGAAGCGCCGCGCCGCGGTGGCCTCCGCATCGGTGAGCAGCTCCCAGCTCCAGGCGACCGCCGCGTGCAGGGTGCGATGGCGCGCGACCGCGTGACGAGTGCTGTTGGTGAGCAGCCGGAATCGATCGGTGAGCCGTGCCTCGAGCTCCGGTAGCGGCAGGCTCCGAAGGCGAGCGGCGGCCAGTTCGATGGCCAGCGGCATGCCATCGAGTTCGCGCACGATGGCCCGGATACCGGCCGAATTGCCTTCGGACAAAACGAAATCCGGAAGCGCCGCCGTGGCGCGGTCGATGAACAAGCGGACCGCAGGTGATGCGACGGCAGCGGGGAAATCGGCATCGGCTTCAGGCAGATCCAAGGTCCGGACCGGATACAGCCGCTCGCCGTCCACGCCGATCGGTTCCCGGCTCGTGGCGAGGACCCGCAGCAGGGGGAGCCGCTGCAGGAGATCGTCGATCAGACGGGCGGCTGCCTCCACGACATGCTCACAGTTGTCGAGTACCAGCAGCATTCGACGGCCGGACAGCGTCCGTTCCAGTACGTCGGCCCACTCCGTGGACAGCTCGTCGGGTCGCTCGAATTGGGTGAGGGCATTCGCTATCGCCACCCCGACCGCGGTCACAGCCGACCGGTCGGCTCGTTCGCGCTCGAGTGCGGCCAGTTCGACGAAGGCGTAACCATCCGCCCAATCCACGGCGTGCGCCCCGACCGTCTCGGCCGCGAGTCGGGTCTTCCCCACGCCCCCGGAACCTGACAGCGTCACCAGCCGGTTCTCGCGCAGCGCCAGCCGCACACCTTCCACATCGTGGCCGCGTCCAACGAAACTGGTGTGCCGCCGGGGCAGCGACGCGGCGATCTTCGACGTACCGCCGGTGCTGGATACCTCCGCGACTCCCGTCGAATTCGAGCCCGATTTCGTCTCGATGGCAGGTTCGCCGACCACGCGATCCCAACGCGCGGTGGTATGGATCTCAGCCAAAGCCGAGCGCAGCACCTCGGCAGGCGCGGTGCCGAGTTCTTCTCGCAGCAAAGACTCAATGCGCTGAAACTGCTGCACCGCCTCAGATGTTCGTCCCGCTGACGCCAATGCCCGCACCAGCCGCGCGGCCAGCGTCTCACGGTAGGGATGCGCCACCACCTCCGCGTGGAGCTCACGCAGCGCCTCACCGCCGCGACCCGAGGCTCGCAGAGCGTCCGCCCACAGTTCGATTGCGTCCAGCCGCTGCTCGGTCAATCGCAGTGCCGCAGCACGCAATACCTCCGACTCCCCCACATCGGTGAACGGTTCCCCGCGCCACAACGCCAGCGCGGCGTCAAAGCGCGCGACTGCCGTTTCGGCCTCCCCAGCCGCAAGCAACGCCCGCCCCGCCTCCACCTCACGAGTGAACCGGTGCGCATCGACATCCTCGGGCGCAAGCTCGAGCACATACCCGCCCCCATCACTCCGCACCACACCCGGCATCGCCGCCCGCAACCGACTCGCCAAGGTCTGCAACGCATTCCCCGTCCCCGCAGGCGGATCCTCCCCCCACACCCCATCCACCAGCCGCGCCGCCGGCACCACCCGCCCAGCCTCCAACGCCAGCAACCCCAGCAACGCCCGCACCCGAGGCCCCCCGACCGACGCCCGCGCCCCGTCCGCAGCCTCCACCATCACCGGACCCAACAGCCCTACCAGCATGAATCACCCATCGCACAATCGATCCTGCGTGGCATCGAGCCTCTCGTCAAACCGCACCACGTTGAGCACCGCGAACCGTCAGCGGCGTGAACGGATGCTCGGCACTTTCAGGTGGTCGCGCGGAATCATCGATCGGTGCCGGGCGCAATGGTCAGGCAAAAGGGATGGCCCGAAGGATCGACAAGCACCCGCCAGCGTTCGGGGGCGGGCTGGAAGTCGGGTTTGGTTGCGCCGCAGTCGATGGCTGCCTGCTCTGCGGCGTCGAGATCGGTGACGAACAGATCGAGGTGCATTTGCTTGGGTACCGCATTGTTCGGCCAGTCCGGTGGCCTGTGGTCGGCCACATGCTCGATCGTCAACGTCACCTTCGAGCCCTGCAGCACGACCAACTCGTCTGATTCGTAGCGCAGTTCGAAATCCAGTAGTGCGCGGTAGAACACCGCGAGTCCACGTGGATCGTGGCTGTCGAGTGCGATAGCACCGAACCTGGCAATTGCAGTCATAGCTCCCCCGAGGCGTCCGGCCCCGCCGCTCGCTAGGACCGCTCCACCTCTATCGGTATCACAGACGAGCACCGGACTGACTGTCACAGAGGAAGGGCCGACTCTTCGCTCTTCGGGTCGGGATAGTGTTCGACTGTGGGCACGGGACTGAACGCCGACGGCTGGCTGGAAGCGACACAGAGGTCATACGACACGGTCGCGACTACCTACGCGGACCTCACCCGTCACCTCTTGGACGAAACACCCGAAGAACGCTCAGCTTTGTCGTCGTTCGCCGAACGAGTACGCGCCCAGGGCGGCGGCCTGGTCGCGGATGTGGGCTGCGGGGCGGGGCGGATCACCGCCCACCTACGACAACTGGACGTCGACGCATTCGGAATCGACCTCTCACCCGGGATGATCGAAGCGGCCCGCCGTGATCACCCCGGCCTCCGATTCGAAGTCGGCTCCATGACGAACCTCGCCCTCCCGGACGCCTCGATAGCGGGCCTGGTCGCGTGGTACTCACTGATCCACATCCCCGACGACGAGATCGGTTCCGTCTTAGACCAATTCCAGCGAGTGCTTCGCCCAGGCGGACCACTACTACTCGGCTTCCACGTCGGAGACGACTCGCAATTGAAAACCCAGGGCTACGGCGGACACCCCATGCATCTCCATGTCCACCGTCGCCAGCACAGCCGAATGCGCAGGTGGCTCGACGATGCCGGCTTCGCCGTAGAGGCCGACAAAACTCTGACCTCGGCCGAAAGCCCGCTCGGCGGGATCATCCTCGCGCGCCGCAAGATCGGCGACCCCGAAAACTAAATCTCCGCCGGATCTCTCTCAGTCAGGAGCCCCCAGCTAGACGCGCTCGCGGTGTCCCGCATTCGGCCACTTGCGGACGTCCTGCGCCACGCCAAGTTCCAGCTGCAGACGGCCGTGCCGGGCCGGTTTGGTCAGCGGGTATGCGGCAGAAGCGGACGTTCATGCGCGGCTCGAAGTCATACCAACCGCGGAAGCCACGGGACTGCGTTGTGGGCAAAGCTCTGCTTGACTGGTATCAGACCGGCGTGATCGTCCAACGCCATCATCGTGACCCCGACCAGTCCGGCTTCGTCCCCTTTGGATGCCACGGTCGACCCGCACATCGGGCAGAACCCTCGGCATATCTGCGGGAAAGTCTCGAACCAAGTCGGCTCCCCACCTGGCCCGGTCCATTCGAATCCATCTTCCGGGAAGGACACCCAGGACATCACCGGCGCGCCTGAAAGCCGCTGGCAGTGCGCACACGAGCACAAATGCGGGAAGTCGGGGTCGCCGGTCGCGGAAAACCGGACATTGCCGCAGAGACAGCCGCCATTCATCGTCTGTGACACGACGCGAATCCTAGCCAACCACACCGACAATCAGCCCACCGCCGACTGCGGTAGACGCATCAACTCGGCAGATCAGTGCGTTCGCCGGCAGGCGCTGCGGCCGCCATGAATCGCGCGATCGGCGGCATCGCGGCGTGTTCGCGAAGCTGCTTGGCGGCCGGCCTTCGGCGGCGGACTGGGCTGCTGCTCCATTCTCGAGTGGTTTCACGCAGTTTCCTGACTCAGAGGCATCGAAAGTGGAGCAAAAGCCCAGCTCCGTGGCCGGTCCCGCCGACGACTGCCAGCGCTGGCCGGTCCGGTCAGCGCGGAACGCGGCATGTCAGTGAGTGGTCGCCCCCGCTGGTAGGTTTGATGGGATTCTGCCGAGGGGGATGATGGCTGGGAAACCTGTCACGGCGCTGTATGACTATCAACTGGCGATGCTTCACCCGATGTGTCGGAGCGCCCCTGCCCAGGCGGCAGAGTTGCTTCGTCGAATCGGCGCGACCCGCATCGATACCGCGATCGCGCAGAAGCGTTGGTTCTACGGCGAGGCGACCAACAACTTCAGGTCGATCGACGAGTACGTAACAGCGTGGGGCGCAGCGACTTCGGGGTGGAGTGAACATCATGACGGCCGTGAGATCCGATATGCGCGGTGGGATCTGTCGTTCTGGTCAGGATTGCAGGTCGAGTTCATGGAACTTCACCGTGGACACAACATGGTCAGGCGACTGCTTCGCAGACCCGAGCTACCACCGCCGCGGATCGACTCCGTCGCTGATCTGACTCCCTGGTCGTGCACGTCCGGAGAGTTACGAGATTCAAGCGTGGGACCAGTCGAGTACGTCGACGGATTCGGTGCGGTGGGAGACGTAGTCACCTTCACCGCAACCGATCCCGACACCGGATGTTCGCAGCGCTATTTCGCCCATATCGACTGGGGACTGCTGCAGTCCGTCGAACCGGCACCGGACTGGTACGTCGACGGGTAACAGAACACTCAGTGCGTCAACGCAGTGCGGGGTGGGTGAGGTCGAGCCTGAGGTGGTTTCGCCAGTTGTTCGTGAGAACGGCGGTCATGCCTTCGTAGTGCACGCCGATGAACGGGTTCGCATCGAACATGGGGGCAACCCACTGCAACGAGCCGGCGGAGTTCACCCGTGCGATGTAGCCGTTGTTACCCCTCGCTGCGTAGCCGCCGCCTGTCATCAGTCCGGAGCCGTCCGGGATCGGGGCCTCGAAGTAGGTGTCGAACTCATAGGTTCCGTATTCCTCGATGGCCTCAACCACGTCGAACGAGCCACCGATATCGAAAGGAATGGGCTGCCCGGCATCCGGGTGATAAGCGCCAGGACCGTCGACGTCCAACTCCAAGCCGGTGTCGTCCGGCCGGTAGATGCCGTCACAGAGCGGTACTAGGCCTGCGTCCCACAGGCGTGCGACCAATCCCATTCAGATACCCCATCTGGATTCGTACATGCGTAAATATGGCTGCCTACACACTGCGAGGCGGTTGAGCCGGAGTTGGCGGCCGTCATTCGGTGACCAATGAAGAGCGGATGGTGGGCCATTCGGTGGCGAGGATGGAGTAGTAGGCGGAGTCTCGGACTGTGGCGTCGGGGTCGGAGAAGTCGGCTCGGAGGATGCCGTCGAGGGTTGCGCCGAGGGATTCGATTGCACGGCGGGAGCGGGTGTTGCGGACGTCGGTGCGGAAGCGGACTCGGTGGACTTGCCAGTCGGTGAAGGCGTAGTCCAGGAGGAGGATTTTGGCTTCGCGGTTGGCGCCGGTGCGTTGGGCGGAGTGGGCCAGCCAGGTGGAGCCGATTTCGACGGCGTCGGGGGTGGGTGGGGTGGTGGTGCGGCCGGGCCAGGGCCAGTGTTCGAGGTGGAAGCTGGTGGTGCCGATGACTTCCCGGGTGTGGGCGCGGCGGATTACCCACGGGAGCTGGCGGGAAGCTGCTCGGGCAGCCAGAGCTTGATCGGCCCAGCGGTGCATTGCCTCGACGTCAACCGGGACATGGGCATGCGTGTAGGAGGTGCGGTTCTCGGCGGCCGCGGCCGCCAGAGGTGCCACATCATCGAGGGATAGCTCGGTCAGTTCAACGAGCTTTCCCGACAGAATCGACGCCATGACTACCCCCGAATAATCGCTTCCCCAACGGCTTTCGCCATGGCGGTGACACTACAACGCCAAGAGGTTCCGCCAAGCCCTCGTGCACGAACACCGCATGTCGGCGTACGAATGCGCTTCAGCGCTCGATGTACGCAGAGCTGCCGGGTTGGCCAGAGTTCTGGGATCTCTCGCGTGGCCGAAGACCTTCGAAGACGGTGGTTATCGCGCGGTGGCGGCGGGCCGTGTCCCAGCCGTAGTGTTCGGCGGCGGCGCTCAAGCCGTAGAGGGCCATCAGAAGATCCGGCAGCTCGATGTCCGCTCGTACAGTGCCGCCGGCCTGGTCGGCGGCCAGTAACTGGGAAAGCACTGCTCGCAGGTCCGCGGCGAGGGCTTCGAGGGCTGCGGGTTTGTCGGCGCCGGGCGCAGTGTCCGTAGCCTGGAGGTGCTTTTTCACCGTGGCCTCGGCCACGATCCAGTCCACGACTTGAAACAATGCCTCCGGCGAATCGGTATGGGCGGCAAGCGTTCGCGCCCTATCGACCAGCCGCCGCATACGTTCGGCGACGATCGCTTCGACAAGATCCTTCTTGGTCGGGAAGTGCCGATACACAGTGCCGACCCCTACTCCCGCAGCGCGTGCCACTTCCTCGACGGGCACCTCGACTCCCTGTGCCGCGAAGACCGACTCGGCCACCTCCAGTACCCGCGCTCGATTACGCCGGGCATCGGCGCGCAGCACTCGCTCGCCCGTCACGACGAAGATCCGTTGACAAACGGAATCCATATTCCGTATTTTCTAATCGGAATCATGATTCCGATTCTATCGGGGAGGGCACGATGCACTACAGAACACTGGGCAAATCCGGACTGAAGGTCTCACCGATCAGCCTGGGCGCCATGAACTTCGGAGACTCGGTCTACTTCGCCGGCTGCGACCGGACCGAGGCACGGCGCATCATCGATCGATTCCTATCCTCGGGACACAACCTGATCGACACCGCCGACGGCTACACCTCCGGCGAATCCGAGCAGATCATCGGTGACGCCCTGCGTGGCCGCCGTGACCGGGTGGTGGTCTCGACGAAAGCGTTTCTGCCCCAGGGTGACGGCCCCAACCAGCGCGGGTTGTCACGGGCACATCTGACCCACGCGCTCGAGGCGAGTCTGCGCCGGTTGAACACCGACTACATCGACATCTACTACTGCCACCAATGGGATCCAGACACCCCGATCGAGGAGACCATGGCGACCCTGGACGGTTTCATCCGATCGGGAAAGGTCCGCTACCTGGGCTGCTCCAACTTCACCGCCGCACAGATCGTCGAATCGCAATGGGCCGCACAGCGCGTCGGCGGCACAGCGTTCACCGCGCTGCAGGCCCAGTACTCGCTGATCGCGCGCACCATCGAAGCCGAGATACTCCCGGCCTGCCACCGTCACGGACTGGGCGTCACCGCCTGGAGTCCGCTGGGGTCGGGCGTGCTCACCGGCCGCTACCGTGACACAGTCGCGGAGGGCGATAGCCGACTCGGTCGGCTACTGGCCTCACCCGCGCCGATGGCCCAACGCTGGGCCGGCGATCTGCTCACCGACCACAACCTCAGCATCGCCAACGAAGTGGCGCGTGCCGCAACCGAATTGGACACGGCCGCGGCAGCCGTCGCATTGGCGTGGGTAGCCGGTCGGCCGGACATCACCTCAACCCTGATCGGCCCTCGCACCATCGAGCAGCTCGATGAAAATCTCACCGAGATCGACTTGCCGACCGAACTCACCGAACGTCTCGATGCGCTGTCCGCGCCCGCCAACGAACCGGTCAACGGCATGTTCACCAGCGCAGCCTGATCTCGATTCGCATCGCTGATGCGCCATCTGCCGCTGCGAGAACACCGCCTTTCGATGCCGCGAGTTACCTACGGGGCCGATCTCGGCGGCGACGCTTCATGTACCAGGTGACACGGTTCTTACCGTTATGGCGCGGGGGCGGTCAGGCGGGTGGTTAGGAAGGAGAGGATTTCGTCTCGGGCTTGGAGGGTGGGGTGGCCGGGTTCGTCTACGAGGTGGGCGGTTACGACGCTGTGGGGGGTTTGGACTACTTGGGCGAAGAAGGGGGGTGGGGTTGGGTTGGCTTGGGTGGCGGGGAGGACTCGGGCGTCGAAGCGGTCGCCCAGGAGGGAGTGGTAGGCGGTGAATCGGGCTGCTGTGCACCATTTGTCGCCTTCGAAGCGGTAGCCGAGGGCTCGGAGGTCGTCGCGTTCGAAGCGGGCGGCGATCGCGGCGGCGTCGGCTGGGGAGAGTTCGAGGGCGGCGGGGTCGTCGAAGGGGAGGGAGGGGTGGTTGATCACGGGGGCTATGACGGCGGGGTCGAGGGTCATTGTGAGGGCGAAGTTTCCGGTCAGGCAGAGGCCGATGGCGCCTACTCCGGGGCCGCCGCATTGTTGGTGGGCTTGGCGGGCGAGGCCGCGGAGCCAGCTGACGATGGGGCTGGTGCCGGTTCCGGCGAGGACTCGGAATTCGGCGCTCACACAGATGTGGTTGTAGACGCGCTTGCCCAGTTCGACGGTGGGGTAGGCGCCGTCCACGCCGAAGAGGGAGGGCATGTGGACGGTGAAGCCGGCGTCTCGGATCCAGCGGGCGAAGCGGGCTACGTCGGGGCTGATGCCGGGCATTTCGGGCATGAGGATGACGGCGGGGCCGGATCCGGCGACGTGGACGATCTTGGTGATGTCGTCGACGGTTACTGCGCGTGGGGTGAAGTCGTCGAGGGGGTCGTGGTCCATGAGGAGGAAGGTAGGGCGTGCGGGCGGGCTGTCACATAGGCTGGATCGCCAGGTATGAGGGTGATCTGGCCATCGGATCGGGAGGTGTGGTGTGACGCGGTTGCGGGTGGGGGTGCTGGCGTACGACGGGTGCTTCGCGTCGCAGGTGTACTCGGTGCCGGATCTGCTGACGATCGCGGCACAGGTCGCGCCGGCGGGGCAGGCGCCGGAGATCGTGGTGATGTCGCCGCGGCGGCAGGTGGTGGCGGCGGGTGGGCTGCGGGTCGCGGTGTCGGCGCTGCGCGAGGTGGATGTGTTGATCGTGCCGGGGTTCGACACGGGGTCTGGCGCGGCGTTCGCGGGTGTGCGGTCGCGATTGGTGCCGGAGATCGCCGCGATTCAGCGGTTTCGCGCGCAGGGGACGAAGGTGGTTTCGATCTGCGTCGGGGCGTTCCTGTTGGCCGAGGCCGGGCTGCTCGGTGGTCGCGAGGCGACCACTTCGTGGCTGTACGCGCATGATCTGGCGGAGGCGTACCCGGATGTCAGTGTCGTGGCCGAGCGCACGGTGGTGGTCGCCGAGGCCGAGGTGATCACCACTGCCGCGTTCAGCGCGATGTACGACCTGGCGTTGACGCTGGTGCGTGAACACCACGGAGATCGGGTGGCGCGGACGACCGCGAGGCTGACGCTGCTCGATGACACTCGAACTCAGCAAACGCCCTACGTCGATCCAGCACTCGTTCCCGCCCGCCGCGGTGGCCGGCTGTCGCGAGAGGTGACGCGGTACCTGGATCGAAATCTCGACCAGCGCTACGACTTGGACGCCCTGGCCGCGGTCATCGGGGTCAGCCCGCGGACACTGCTGCGCCGCTTCACCAGCGAAACGCAGCAGACGCCTTTGGAATACCTTCAGCGCGCCAGGGTGCGTCGGGCCGGCCTGCTCCTGGAGGAAACCGACCATTCAGTGGCGCGGATCAGTCATCTCGTCGGTTATCGAGATGCAGCGACCTTCGCCAAACTCTTCCGACGGCACACCGGGTGCGCGCCCGGCGAGTACAGAACCGCTTTCCAGCGCTCGGCTACCAGCGCACCGGCAACGCCGTGAGCCCACCGGTGAAGATGTCGTCGCGTTCGGTCAGGGTGGCCGGGTCCACCGCGAAGGTGAGCGTCGGGAAACGAGTTACCAACTGCGAGAACGCTATTTGGAGCTCGAGCCGGGCCAGCGGCGCGCCGAGGCAGTAGCGGGGGCCGTAGCCGAACATGAAGTGGGCCGATTCCTGACGGGTGATGTCGACCCGGTCCGGGTGGGTGAAGGTGGTGCGGTCGTGGTTGGCGGAGGCCACGCCGAGCAGGACGAGATCGCCGGGCGCGATGTCGGTGTCGCCGACGGTGAGGGCGTGGCGGGCGTAGCGGGGCAGACTGCTGGCGTGGCAGGCGCGCAGGAGTTCCTCGGCGGCGGAGGCGACCAGGTCGGGGCGCTCGTGCAGGAGCTGGAACTGGGCGGGGTTCTCGAGCAGCATGCGGATGCCGACGCCGATCTGGACGGCGGAGGTTTCGTGGCCGGCGAACAGGAGAACCATGGCGTGCGTGGCGATTTCGTCGTCGGTGACGCCGTCGACGGCGCACAGGCGCGACACCACGTCGTCGCCGGGGTCGCGGCGTTTGCGGCCGACCAGGTGCAGGCAGTAGGCGAACAGTTCGGCGACGCCCTGTTCGACCTTGGCGCGGTCGGCGACATTGCCGACGGCGTCGACCCAGTCACGGAAGCGGTTGCGGTCCTCGTAGGGGACGCCGAGCAGTTCGCAGATGACCAGCAGTGGAAGCGGAAGCGCCAGGGCGGCTTGCAGGTCGGCGGGCGGGCCCTGGTCCTCCATGGCGTCGAGGAGTTCGGCGGTGAGCTGTTCCACGCGCGGGCGCAGTTCCCGCATGCGTTTGGGTGAGAAGTGCGGTTGCAGCAGGGTGCGCATGCGGGCGTGGTCGTCGAGTTCGGTGTCGAAGTTGCCGATCGGGCCGCCGGAGAACGCCGACTCCCCCAGGCGCGCCGCGGTGTCCGGGGTGCGGTGCGAACGGCCCAGGCGCGGGTCGGTGAACAGGTCGCGGACCAGGTCGTAGCCGGTGGCCAGCCAGGCGGAATCGCCGGTGGGGGTGGTGGTGCGGGTGATGCCGGAGCCGACGACGCCAGTCACCGGGCAGACCGACGGGGTCGTGTCGCGCGCGGTGCCGTCGGCGGGCAGGGGTTCGGCGGGGGTGGTTGTCATCGGTGGTGTCCTCGGGTGCGTTCAGAAAGGTGTGGTGTTGAAGGGTTTCCGCGCGGTGGCGAAGGCGCGGTCGAGCGCGTCGGCGGCACCGGCGGTGAGTGATCGCACGCGGCCCGCGCGCTCGAACTCGCTGATGGAGTGGGTGCCGAAGTAGGCGGTGGTGAGCTCGAGCGGCCCGATGCGGACGTCGGCGGCAGCGCCTTCGGCGGGCGTCCAGGTGCCGTTGCCGCCGGTGATGTCGAGCCGGTAGGTCCCGGCGCTCAACCCCCATGGATCGGCTACCTCGATGACGCCGTGGAAGTCCGCCCGGAACTCTCGTGCGCCGATCGCCTTGGGCAGGTTGAGGATCCACGTCGACAGCCCGGCGTCGACGCCGGTCACCGCCGCCGCGCGGGCATCCTCGAGCAACAGCGGGGTGGGGTCGTCGATGGCGGTGTCGAGCAGGATTCGGGCGTACTCGCCTTGTCCGAGCAGGCAGCGCAGGAGCTCGCGATGAGCGGGAACAGTGAGCGCGCAGAAGTCGCGCACATGCACGGTGTCTCCGGCGAGTTCGTAGACGACATAGCCGTCGGCGTGCGTCAGGACGAACGCCCGCGGGTTCAACGCGCTGGGCCACCAGGACTCCGCGCGATCCAGCGCCCCGGGCGTGGCCTGCTGCCATCGGGCGTAGAGCCGACGCAACTCCCCCATCGATTCGGCGTACAAGGACTCCCGCACCCGACCCGAATCCGGTTCGGCCGCCCGGAGTTTCGCCCGCCCACGGTCGATCCGCAGATGCCGGGTGTGGGTGGTGACGCCGACATACGCATAACTGCCGCCGGGCCCGGGCATGGCGGCGAACACGTCGGCTTCGGTCTCCATGGCGATGGCCATCAGCTCGGCCTGCACCTTGGCGTAGATTCCGCGCTTCTGATGGGTGGTGGCGACCATGCCCTGCGCGCAGGCCGCGACGGTCAGCTGTGCCCCGCCCGGCGCGGTCACCGTGGTGCGAATGATGGCCGCGGTCCCCACGATGCGCGGCTCCCCGGCCTCGGTGACGTCTTCCACCACGGCGATGTCCTCGAGCCGGAACTGCCGTTTCCACGCCTCGAAATCGTGGGTCTTCACGCCCCCGAACGCGCGGTCGTAGCGTCCGCGCAGCGCCTCCCAATCGGATTCGGCGGCGCGGCGGGTGCGGATCCCGTCGATGGTGCGGCTCTGCCAGTCGGCCATGAGTTCCGAGGTCATGCCAGGCCTTTCGGGTCGAGGGCGGCGGCGTGGGTGCGTACCTTGTCCAGCGCGGTGAGGATGTCGTCGATGTCGGCGCGCTCGCCCAGCAGCACGCTGTGGTGCATGAGCAGGGTGTGGTCGCGGTAGTGGTCGGCGCCGGTGAAGTCGCGCCCGGTGGCGCGGTCGACGGCCTCGGCCCAGCGACGCGCGAAGCGGGGCTTGGTCTGGGGACGCAGCAGGGCGCTGCGGTGCAGTGGATCGCGGGGCGGGTAGACCTTCGTTCCGAGTTCGGCTGTGAGCGCTGCCGCCACCTGATCGACGGTCGCGAGACCGAAAGCACCGGGTTGCAGCCGGATTCCGTATTCGTAGATGGCGCGCCGATCCACCGCCGCGGGGACGGGGATGCGTGCCAAGCCGGGAATGTCGGGCAGTCCGGCTTCCAGATCCTTGGCCCTGGCCTCACGCAGCGCGTGCTGGTCGTCGAGGCGTGGCAACTGGTCGAGCAGGAGTCCCGCGGTGAGTTCGGACATGCAGTAGTTCGCGCCCATGACGGTGGCCTGTTCGACGAGTTCGAACTCCCCTGCACCGGGCGCGTCCTGCGTGTATGCGCGAGAGTCGGCGCGCAGCATGAGCATTCGCTCGTACAGGTCGTGGCGGTCGGTGATCGCGGCCCCGGCCTCCCCCGCGGCCAGTGGCTTGGCCGCGCCGAGGCTGAACACCCCGATCGCCCCGAAGGTCCCGACCGCGCGCCCGGCCCACCGGGTGCCGTGGGCCTGCGAGCAGTCCTCGATCAGCGCGAGTCCCTCGTCACCGGCGACCGCCGCGATGTCGTCGAGTTCGGCCGCCGTGCAGGCCAGATGGACCACGATGACCGCCCGGGTGCGCGCCGAGACGACCGCGCGCAGTTCATCACCGGTCAGGCAGCCGGTATCGGGATCGACATCGGCGAGCACCGGGACCGCGCCCACACGCAGTACCGCCGTCGCGGGAGCGACCCAGGTCATGGCGGGTACCACCACCTCGTCCCCGGGCCCGATCCCCAGCGCCTCCAACGCGATCACCAGCGCACTGGACCCGTGGTCCACGCTGACCCCGTAGGCCGCGTCGTTGTAGCGGGCGAACGCCTCACCGAACAGCCGCTCGCGGGACTTGCCGCCGCGCGGGCTGTACCAGGTCACCGACCAGCGCGAGGAGTGCAGCGCGGCAAGCAGTTCCGCCGCGGTCCGATTGTCGTATTGCGGCCAGCGCGGCCAGGTCCGTCCCCCGCGGACCGCCGCACCCCCGTGCAGTGCGAGCATCGCGGGCCTACCCGACCACGACCGGCGCGGAGGCCCGCGCGACGACATCGAGCGCGGCCCGGATCTCCGACACCTCGACCGGCACCAGCGGCAGGTCGCCGGTGAGCGCCGGGCGACCCAGCGACCGCAGCAGCACGAACGGCACCGTGCCCGGCCGCGGCGGCAGGTACCCCTTCTTGTTGTCGTCGGCGATCACCGCGAGCACATCGTCGACGCTCACCGACGCGGGCAGCGCCGGCTCCACGCCCAGCCCGGTGACGATCTCGTAGTGGACGCTCACCTCGTCATCGGACAGCCACCCGCGCGCGTGCGAGATATGCGCGGCCACCAGCATTCCCAGCGCAATCGCCGCGCCGTGCGGAAGTCCGGCGACCCCGCGTACCCGGTGATCGCAGATCTCGATGGCGTGCCCGGTGGTGTGCCCGTATTCGAGGACCAGCCCGGCGCGGCGCTCGAAGGTGTCCGACCGGGTGACCGCGGATTTCGCGGCGATGCTCGCGTCCAGCAACCACAGCAGCGAATGCGGGCTGCTCAATTCGCCCGCCGCGATGACCCGCCGCAATCCGTCCAGCGCGGACGGCTGGATCGCGAGGCAATTCTTCGCCATTTCGCACAGCCCCGAACGCAATTCCCGATCGGGCAGGCTGGTGAACAGTTCGACGTCGGTGAATACCGCTTCGGGCGCGTAATAGGTGCCGAGGTGATTCTTCCCGACCCCGGAGTTGATCGCCTGCTTGAGCGACAGCACCGAATCCATGGCCGCGATGGTGGTGGTCGGCACGTGCACCAATCGCACGCCCCGGAACAGCAGGTTCGCCATCAGCCCGGCCAGATTGCCGGGTACCCCGCCGCCGAAGGACACCACCACCGAACGCCGCGTGATACCCGCCCGCAACGCGGTCTCCAGATGGCCCGACAGGCAGGTCAGCGTCTTCATGGATTCGCCGGAGGGATGCGAGAGGATCAGCGCGGGAATGGATCCGGCCAGGGTGTCGAGGTGGTGACGATAGCGGGCGCGGACGTCGTCGTCGGTGACGATCACCAGTTTGTCGGGTCCCAGGGCGGTGATCGCCGCACCGATCTCGGCGACGCAGTCGCGGCCGAAATAGTAGGGAAACGATTGTTCGCCGATCACTATCGTGCGCGACCGTAGACCCGATTCGTCGCGCGACAATGAAGTATTGGCCATTTCCGGTGCCGCTCCTCGCTATTGGCCGATCCCCCATCGACTCCCTTGCCGGCGCCATTGCCGACCCTCGCACGGCAAATATCGAATGCGCGCTCCCCACTTGGCAACCGCTGGGATTCCCCAGTCAGGTGCACGGGAATTCACGAGTACCACTGTGCGAAACACGGTGTTGCGCCGCCACCACCGCCGGTGGTACTGGCGCCTCCGGCCACCCCGGGTCGTCGTTCCATGCGGCCCGGGCCGGTGCCGCCCCCTAGGCTGGGGGCAGATGACCGTGTGCGAAGGGATGCCGTTGGCCGACAACGAATTCGGGCTGCCGACCGTCGAGGTGCTGCGCGCGCCCACGCTGGCGGAGTTCGTGCGCGAACGCCGGGCGCGGGCCAGTACGCGCTATCCGGCGGGGCTGACCCGTAAGCAGCTGGCCGAGGCCACCCATGCCAGTCTGGGCTACATCGCCAAGATCGAGCAGGGTGAGGCGCTCAATCCAGGTCCGGCCATTCTGGATTCGCTGGCCGTGGTGCTCGAGCTCGACACGGCCGAACGCGTGCACCTGTATCACCTGGCCCAGCAGCGCCCGTCGGCGTCGTCGGCGCGGGCATTGCGTCACGGTGACACGGCGGCCGCCGCGGTGCGCACCACGCTCGACGCCCTGCTGCCGCATCTGGCCGCCGCGATCGACGACGCCTGGAATGTGGTGGCCTGCAACAGCGCCTTCGACGAGGCGCTGCCGGGACTGGCGTGCCGGGGGCACGTGCTGCGCTGGATGTTCACCGATCCGCGGGCGCGCATCGTGCTCGAGGAGTGGGAGCGCGAGGCGCGGTTGATGGTCGGGCGCTTCCGCGCCTACGCGGCCGGGGCGCCGGTCAGCGGCGACCTCGACGGGCTGCTGCGGGAACTGGGCGAGCAACACGACTTCCGGCGGCTGTGGAACGAGGGGCACGTGCACATCGGCCGCCAGGACCCCACCTTCACGCTGCGGAACCCCCGCACCGCCACCGTGTTCGACGTGCGGGTGCAGCGCTACCGCGCGACCGCCCCCGGGCCGGCGCACCAGTTGTTCATCGGACTGCTCGAGCCGTGATCAGACGGGCACGCCCGCGAGGAACCCGCGCAGCAGCGCGTTGACTTCGTCGGGATGGGTGAGTGAGGGGGTCATGGCGGCCCCGGCGATGGTGTGCACCGGCACCGGATTGCCCAGGGCCGCGGCCAGTTCCTCGACCTGCTCGGCGCTGATCGCCTGATCGGCCAGCCCGCGCAGCACCAGCGCCGGGCACCGGATCTCGCCGAGCAGCTCGATCACGGTGTCCCGGTTGACCAGACATTCCCCGGACAGCCGGATCCGGTCGCGGGGCGCGGCCGCCCACTTGTCCCGCCAGGGCTGCTGCTCTTCGACGCTGCCACCGACCATGAGCGAGCCCACCATCTTGATCGTGGGCCCCGGGGTGGCGCTGCTCGTCCACTGCTCGAGCACCTCCCGGTACCCGGCGCGGCGTTGCGCGGTCATGGCGGTGCCGCTGCAGCCGACCACGATCAACCCCGCGACCCGCGGCTGCGCCAGCAGCGCCATACGCAGGGCCGTGAACCCGCCGTGCCCGACGCCGCCCACCACGACCCGGTCCAGGCTCAGTTCGTCCACCACCGCCCAGGCGTCACGGGCGAGATCCCAATAGCTGAACGGGGTGTCGTCGTCCTCGGTCTCGCCGTGCCCGCGCGAATCGATGGCGATGATGCGGTAGTCGGGCGCGAGCGCCTCGATCTGGGGTGCGAACATCGCCTGATCCATGAACAGCCCGTGCCCGAGCACCACCGCCGGACCCGGCCCGCCGGTATCGGTGTAGTGGATCTTCACCGATCCTCTGCTCGCAAACGGCATTCCGAAACTCCTTCAGTTCACCCTGCAGGAATCGCTCACCGTACAGCAGATTCCACACCGGGTGACCGTCCTTGCGAGATCCGTCACGCAGCCCGCTCCGCCGGGCCTCTCACCACGAATGATGTTCTGCCCGTAGAAAATACGGCTAGACGCGGGGCTCCAGCAGATACTCGACCAGAGTGATCAGCGCCTGCAGGCAGGGGTTGCGGTCGCGGGCGTCCAGACGCAGCAGCGGGGTGTCCGGATCCAGGTCGAGAGCCTCCCGGATCTCCTCGAGCGAGTGGCGGGGCGCTCCGTCGAAGTCGTTGACGGCCACCGCGTACGGCACGCCGCGCTCCTCCAGGATCGACAGCGCCTCGTCGGCCTTGTCCAGGCGGCGGGTGTCCACCAGCACCAGCGCGCCCAGCGCGCCGATGGCCAGGTCCTCCCAGATGGGCACGAACCGGCGCTGGCCGGGCGTGCCGAAGAGATACAGGGCCAAGCGGGGATTGAGGGTGATACGGCCGAAGTCCATGGCCACCGTGGTGGTGGTCTTGCCCGGCAACCCGGCCATATCGTCGACGCCGACGCTGGCCTCGGTGATCGTCTCCTCGGTGCGCAGCGGCCGGATCTCGGACACACTGCCTACGAACGTGGTCTTCCCGACGCCGAAGTTCCCCGCCACCAGCAACTTCACGGTGCGGGTGACGGTCTCCGGCACATAGTCGACGACGCGCTCATGCGGAGAGAGCGCGGAGTCCATGGAGTACCTCCTCCAAGAGGGCTTGTCCCGGTAGCGCTTCCACCGGGGCAGGGTGGGCCAGATGGCCACTGTCGAGCAGATCGGCTACCAGGATCTTCACCACCGACGGCGGCAGATCCAGGTAGGCCGCCAGCTCGGCGGGAGTCAGCACGCCGCGCCGAGCGATCTGCAGGATGCGGCGAGCGTCCGGGGACGCACCGGGTGGCGGATCGGTTACCGCGACAACCAGACTGACCAGATCCAGCGCCCGACTCGGACGCGATCGGCCACCGGTGCGCACGTACGCCCGGACCAGGTCGGGATCGCGCCGTGGCCGGCTCATGACCGCGGCAGATCCACTCTGGTCCGCTGCGTACTGCCGAGCTCACGCCCGACCCGCCCGGCCAGTTCGTTCATCCGGTGCGCGATCAGGCTGACGTCCACGTCCTGGGTGGTCGAGACCCCCAGCAGCGCACCGGCTCCGGCGGCGGTGATGAAGATCATCCCGTCGGCGTATTCGGTCATGTTCTGGCGCACCGAGTTCCCGGGCGAGCCGCCGCAGAATTCGGCGAGCGCCTTGCCCAGGGCCCGCAGACCCGACGCCGCGGCGGCGAACCGCTCGGCATCGTCGATGCTGACGCCGCTGGTGTGGGCGATGCGTAGGCCGTCCTCGGACAGCAGCACGGCGAACCGGACACCGGGGGCCTCGAGATCCTCGAGCAGCCAGGCCAGCCGGTTGGTATCACTCACTGCCGTCGCGGGCGTACCGGTCACGATGTCATCCCTTCGGAGTGCTCGTACGCGGCCGCACGGCCGCGCTGGGAGCCGCTGTGCCAGGCAGCGGCGATATCGGGACGCGCGGGGGCGGTGGGGTCCGCGGCGTCCGGGCCGGCGGTGGCAGCCAGGGCCACCGTCGCGGAGCGGCGGCGCCGTCGAGGCAGGCCGCCGGAGGTCAGTTCCTGGGGTGCGACCGAATCCATGGCCACCACAGTAGGTTCGGGGTCGGGCGCGGGGAGCCGGGTGGGTGCGGCCACCGGGGCGGGAGGCGCCACGGTCATCGGCACCGGGGCGGGCGCGGGCACCGCGGCCGGGGCGGTCAGCTGCGCGGCGGCCGGTGCGGCCAGCAGGGATTCGGGGATGAACACCATGGCACGCATACCGCCGTACATGTTCGGGCCGTCGATGTAGACCGAGAACCCGTAGCGGCGCGCCAGCGCGGCCACACCGGGGAAGCCGACGCGCGGCGTCGGGCCCAGCGCGTGGATGTCGACGACCTGGTCGCCGGCCAGCACGCGGCGGGTCTCCTCGAGCTGTTCGGGGTTCATCCGGACGCCGGCGTCATCGACGATGACGGTGACCCCGTGGTGGCCCTCCTGGAACCCGATGTCCACGAACGAGGTCGGCGGCGAGTAGCGCAGCGCGTTGTCCAGCAGCGTCGCGATGGTGTGCACCAGCGGCTCGACCACACGGCTCACCACCGGGCGGTCCAGCTCGCCCGAACGCACCCGGGTGTAGTCGCGCACGCGGCCGGTGGCCCCGCCCACGACGTCGGTGAGGGACTGCTGCGGCCAGCGGCGGCCGGGCAGACCACCACAGACGATCACGTAGGACTGCGCCTGACGGATCATCTGCTGCACGGAATGGTCGATGCGGGTGAGCGTCTCGAAGGTCTCGTCATTGCGGTGGCGGCGCAGCGCGGCGCTCACCACCTGGCTGACGTCGGCGCCCAGGCTCACCACGGACGCGCCGAACGCGCGCACGGCCGCGGAGGTGGCGTCGCGGGCGGCGCCTTCCACCTGCGCACGAGCGCTGTCGGCGGCGTCGGCGACCGCGGCGCGGGCGCTCTCGCTCGATTGCGCGACCGAGACCCGGGCGGCCTCCTCGGCCTGGGCGATGGCCAGCTGCGCCATCTCCTCGACCTGGGCGATCGCGGTCTCACGGGAGGATTCGGCCTCGGCGAGGGCGAGCTGGGTCTCGTTGGCGCGCTCGCGCGCGACCCGCTCGGCGGTCTCGGTGGCGACCTTCTGCAGCTCCTCGCCGCAGCGGGCGGTCCACTGCCACACCAGCTCCGCGATACGCGACTGTTCGAGCACCACCGGCAGGTTCACGGTCGGGTTGTCGGGGTCCGAGCGGCGCACCGCCGCACCGATGGCGGGCACGACATTCTCGGTCAGATTCGCGATCATGGCCTCGACGGCGGCCTCGCGATCCGACTGCTCCTCGCGCACGGCCGCGACACGCCCACGTTCGGCGCGCACGGCGCGCCACAGGAATACCACCCCTACCACCGCGAGCACGAGAGCGGCGGCGAGGACCCAGGAAAGCAGCACGGCGTTGTCTTGATTCATCAATTCTCTTGTCGTCCGGCCGATCCTGAAATCGGCGGAGCCACCATAGCAGAATCGTCTGTGTCCCCGAACCTTTCGGTATCTCCGAGCAAACCGCCGACCGGAGTCCATGCAGCTCATCGCATTTCAGCGCACTCTTGCAGGCCGAGGGCTCGCTGCGTGAGCACCCGCCGATCCGGGTCGCCGAACCCGAGGTCTGAACCCCGAATTCTGGACACTCGACCATCAAGGTGGGCGTCGACCTCGGGCGCCGCGCCCGGCACCGCTCGGATGCCCCGCCGACGGCCGCGCGCGAGCCCACCCGGCTCAGCTATTCCCCCGCTTCACCTCGGCGGACGCGTTCCAGCGGGCGGCCAAGACCTTTCATCGATCCGCTGATTGGCGGGGCTCGCACGGAGCTGCGAGCATGACGGCATGCGAATGCAGCGGCTCGGGGACGGCGTGACGGTGTCGGCGATCGGTCTGGGATGCATGGGCTTCTCCCAGGGGTACGGCGCGGCCGACGACGCCGAGTCGACCGCGGCCATCCGGGCGGCGTACGAGGCGGGCATCACAGTGTTCGATACGGCGATGAGCTACGGGCTCGGGCACAACGAGCGGCTGGTCGGGCAGGCGCTGGCCGGGACCGACGCGCTGGTGGCGACGAAGTTCGGGATCGTGCGCACCGACGCGGGGGTCGGGCTCGACGGCAAACCGGAGAACGTGCGGGGGTATTGCGAGGCGTCGCTCGCGCGGCTCGGGCGCGAGGTCATCGACGTGTACTACCTGCACCGGGTCGATCCGCAGGTGCCGGTCGCCGAAACCGTGGGGGCGATGGCCGAATTGGTGAATGCCGGGAAGGTGCGGCACCTGGGCATCTCGGAGGCTACGCCCGAGCAGCTGCGGGCGGCGGTCGCCGTCGCGCCGATCGCGGCGGTGCAGTTCGAATGGTCGATGCTGTGGCGCGAGCCCGAGCGCGACATCGTTCCGGTGGCGCGGGAACTCGGGGTGGGGCTGGTGCCCTACAGCCCGCTGGGTCGCGGCCTGCTCACCGCCACACTCGATGCCGGCACGGCCGCCGACGCCGATTTCCGCCGTCACGACCCCCGCTTCCAGGGCGAACACCTCGACGAGAATCTCGCGCAGGTGGCAGCGTTGCGCGAGATGGCCGCGCGGCTGGGCATTTCGGCGGGCCAGCTGGCGCTGGCGTGGCTGCTGGCGCAGGGACCCGATGTGATGCCGATCCCGGGCAGCCGCCGGGCGGCGCGGATTCTGGAGAACGCCGCGGCGGCCGCGGTCGAGCTCGGGGCCGAGGAGCTCGCCGTGCTCGAGAAGCTGGTGCCGGCCGACGGATGGTCCGGCGACCGCACCTCGTTCGCGGTCCCCTCGACCACGCGCGGAGCCTAGACGCCGCGGACGGCCGGGCGGTACAGCAGGGTGATCAGGCTGGAACCGGCCAGGCCGCCGAGGATCTGGGCCGCGGTGAACGCGGGCACCGAGGACGGGGCGATGCCGGTGAACGAATCCGACAGCATGCGCCCCAGGGTGAGCGCGGGATTCGCGAACGATCCCGAACTGGTGAACCAGATGGCCGAGCCGAGGTAGGCGGCCACGGCGGCGGCGCTCGCTCCGCGTCCGAGCCGGGCGGCCGCGAAGCCGATCGCGACCAGTCCGGCGGCTGCGAGGATTTCGCCGAGCAGGTGGCCGCCGGTGACGCGCTGCTGGGTCGCGAGTTGCAGCGGAGACCGGTCGAACATGGTGTTGGCCAGCAGCGCACCGACGATCGCACCGGAGAATTGGGCGGCGACGTAGACGCCGAACGCCCGCGTGGACAGCCCCCGGCGGTCGCGGCGACCGCCCAGCCAATCCGCCAGCGACACCACCGGATTGAGGTGCGCGCCCGAGATCGGGCCGAAGATCAGGATGAGCACGGCCAGCCCCAGCGCGCTGGCGGTCGAGTTCTCGAGCAGTCGCAGCCCGAGGTCGCCGGGTGAGAGCTCGTCGGCCGCGATGCCCGAACCGATCACGACGGTGGCGAGGGCGGCGGTGCCGGAGAACTCGGCCACCGCTCGACGCCCGAGCGGCAGCGGACCCGCGTCGGGGACGGCGCGGTAGGCGGCGAGGACGGGCGGTTCGGGGGTCGGCACCCGGTCACAGTGCCAGACCAGGGCTTTCCGAAGCCGGGCTCAGCACAAGATATTTCGTATATACCGCCGCCGGGCTATTCGAGGCCGCCCGCGCCCACCTCCGGCAGGCCCTCGGTGAGGCGTAGCCGTTCGGCCATGGTGATGAGCAGGTGCTGGGACTCCTCGCTCAGATCGACGGCGGCGATGGTGAGTCCACGCAGGCCGGGGAACTGCAGGCGGGCGAGCAGGTCCAGGTCGTGGCCGCGCGGAACGGGGTGGGCGGCGGTCGCGAAATGGTCGGGGCGGACGCGGAAGTAGCGGGCCAGGGCGGCGATGGTCTCGCGGGAGGGGTTGGTGCGCGCGCCCGAGCGCAGCTGGCTCAGGTACGGCTTGGAGATGGGGTGGCCCCAGGCGGTGAGCTGGGCGGCGACCGCGGAGTTGGTGTGCGGGCGTCCGCCGGGGGCGGGCATGGCGTCGAAGAGCTCGTTGATCCGGGCCGCGAATCCGGTGACGGCCGATGGGATCGGTTCGGGTGTGCTGCGCCGGGTCGGGGTGCGATGCGGGATGCGGGCGTAGAGACGGTGCAGGGCGGGGTCATTGAGGGAGGAGCGTTCGAGCAGGTCTGCGATGCGCAGCACGGGGTCGGGGGTGTGATCGGGGCTCATTCGGCCACCTCCTGGCCGTCGAGGCCGGTCATCCAATCATGGTCACTGCGTAGTCCGGCCCAGCGCACTTCGACGGCCGGGACCGACGGGAACGCGAAGAGCTGCGCGATCTCGCGGGCGCTCAAGCCCATCGCCTTGCCCCACGCGAGCGCGCGGTCGCGGTCGCTCAGGCCCTCCAGGCGGCTGCGGAACGCCAGGCGGGAGACGACGGATCCGGCGACGTCCTCGGCGGCGGCCAGGACCTCGGACAGCTCGGGGCCGTCCGCGCTCACCACCGCCACCGTCGACGCGGGCTGGTACCGGTAGAGATCGCCGCCGCGGCGGCTGCGGCGGAAGTGCTCGGCGAAGGCGCGCACGCACGCGCCGAGGAAGTAGCCGCCCAGACTCTGTCCGCTGTCGGCGTCCCAGCCGTCACCGTCCCGGGCGGCGCGGCGGAAGCGTTCGAGGGCGCGGGTGATGGTCTCGCGCACGAAGTCCTCGGCGAAGCGGGTCTCCACCAGCAGCCGCTCCTGCGCGGTCGGACGCAAGGGCATTCCCTCGCGTTCGGCGACAGCGAAAATCCAGCCGCTGCGTACCCACGGCCCCAGGACGGCCAATGCGTGGCGAACCAGACTGTCCGCCAACGGCTTCCAGGCCGGTCCCTCGAATCCGGCCTTCCGAACCAGCTCGATTAGCTCGTATTCGGCCGCGGATCTCTCTGGATCGGTCATGTTTCAGGTGTCCTCCGCCCTGCACCTCCAGATCGCTGACGAACACGTTATAGGGACGGCAAACAAACCGCATTTCTTTCAGCTAATGCTCAGTAAGCGGGGGTGTGTAAATCGTTCCTTGACAGCGGAATTCGCGTCAAGGCAGCATTTACATATGAGTGATTCTCCGCACCGGGATCCCGCCGACGAGCGCGCGATCCTGGCAAAGCTGTTGTCCACCAATGCCGATGTCGTGGTCGAGGTATTACGCCCTGGCCAGGGCGTTCCGCCGCCCTCGGTGATGGCCGCGCTGCGGGCCGCGCGCAGTCTCGACGGGGTCGTCGACGATGTGCTGCGGTCGCTGGTGCGCCAGGCCCGCGACGAAGGGCGGACCTGGGCCGAGATCGGCGAGATCTTCGGCACCTCACGTCAAGCCGCGTTTCAACGCTTCGGCGGGGCCGGCGCCGGGATCCCGATTCCGCCGCTGCACTCCACGCCGCCGATTCCGCCGGTTCCCACCATTCCGCCCATGCCGGGCATTCCGCCCCTGCCCTCCATGCCTCAAATGCCTTCCATGCCAGGCATGCCCGAATGGCCCCAGGGTCCCGGCATGCCGCCCGCGCCGGGACGTCCGTTCGCCGGACCCGGGCACCATGGACCGCACGGTCATCGCGGCCCCGGTCCGCACGGTCCGGGTAATGCTCCGGGGCCCGAGCCGCGCGACGACGAGCCGGGCGCATGAGAGCCGCCGCCGCGGGCCACGAGGTCGCGCACCCATCCGATGGTCGGAACCGCCGACTGCTCGCGGCGGCCCGGCAGCGCTATGCCGAGGACCGGCTCGCCGACGCGGTATCGGCGGGGACCCGTCAGGTCCTCGTTTTCGGCACTGCCCTGGACACTTTCATCGCGCACAATCCGTACCGTGACGTGCGAGTCATCCGGGTCACCGAGCATGATGGCGGAATCGTGCCGCCACCAGGGGATTCCGAGTCCGGCGGCCGAGCCACGCCGAAGCAACTCGCGGAATTCGTCCGATTCGCACCCGGATTCGAGCCCGGGGACCCGGTGTTCGCCATCCGGCTCGACGACCCGGGCGGTACCGCAACCGACCTCGGGGGCGGCCCCACTTGTCCCGGGGCGACCAGGACGGTGTTGCGGTTGCTAGCTAGTTGCCAAGGCGGCGCGGAGCTCGTGCTCGAGGTGCCTCCCACGGGCGTCACCAGCGTCGCCCGTGCGGTGCGCGACACGGGGTGGGTGGTACAGGAGGACCTGAGCGCCGACACGCTAGCCTCTCGCTATCTCGATGTCGCGGCCGGACAGGACTTTTCGGTCGAACCCCGCATGGTTCGAGCGCGGGTCGCGCAATAATGCTGGTCGCCTGACCGATCCACTGTTCGCCGGATGAGGAGTGCCATGCCCGTGCACACCCGACGTCACGCCCTCGCGGTCCTGGCGGTCGCCACCGCCTTGCTGGCCGCGGCGACCCCGGCCACCGCGGCCCCCGCTCCGGCGGAGCTGCCGAGCCTGGGCGCGGACTTCCACTGGGGCGTGGCCGCGTCCGGATTCCAGAGCGAAGGGCATGCGCCCGACAGCAATTGGCGGCGCTACGTGGTCACCCATCCCGACTACGACCCCTACGGCGACAGCGTCGACTTCTACAACCGCTA
The DNA here is from genome assembly GCF_053602575.1 of Nocardia sp. NPDC004340. NCBI lineage: Bacteria > Bacillati > Actinomycetota > Actinomycetes > Mycobacteriales > Nocardiaceae > Nocardia > Nocardia sp. NPDC004340. The sequence goes on along the minus strand of NZ_JBSGDW010000014.1, from coordinate 17,120 downwards.
CGCCTCCGATATCGTGCTGGCCAGGGATCTGGGTGTGGACACCTACCGGCTCGGCGTCGAGTGGGCGCGGGTGCAGCCGCGGCCGGACGAGTGGGACGCCGACGGATTCGCGTTCTACGACAAGGTCATCGCCGCGGTCCGGGCGGCGGGGATGCGGCCGATGATCACCCTGGACCACTGGGTGTATCCGGGGTGGGAAGCCGATCGCGGCGGCTGGGGCAATCCGGGCATGGTCGAGGACTGGCTGACGAACATGCGGATGGTGGTCGACCGGTACGCGAGCGCGGACCCGATCTGGGTGACGATCAACGAGCCGTTCGCCTACATCATGAACGAGGTCCGCAACGGCGGGCTGCCCGCCGCCGAGGCGCTGACCATGCAGGCGCGACTGGCCCAGGCGCACAACAGCATCTACGACCGCATCCACGCCCGGCAGCCCGGTGCGATGGTGACCAGCAATGTGGCCTACGTGCCCGCCGCGGATCCGCTGGTCAACGGCGGCATGCTCGACGCCATCGCGGCCAAGCTGGATTTCGTGGGCATCGACTACTACTACGGCCTGTCCCCCGACACCGCCGGCCAGTTCAGCGCGTTCGCGTCCTCGGAGCTGTGGAAACTGCCGTTGCAGGCCGACGGCATCTACTACACCTTGCGGCACTTCGCGCAGCGGTTCCCCGGTAAGCCGCTCTACATCGTCGAGAACGGCATGCCCACCGACAACGGTCAACCCCGCGCGGACGGCTACACCCGTGCCGACGACCTGCGCGACACCATCTACTGGCTGCAGCGCGCCCGGGCCGACGGCATGAACGTGATGGGCTACAACTACTGGAGTCTCACCGACAACTACGAGTGGGGCTCCTACGCACCGCGTTTCGGCCTCTACACCGTGGACGTGCGCACCGATCCGGCCCTGACCCGCAGGCCCACCGACGCCGTGGACGCCTATCGCGCCATCACCCACGACGCCGGTGTGCCGAGCGACTACCTGCCGACCCGGCCGCCCGCGGGCTGCTCGCTGGTCGATGCCCTCGCCAGCTGTGCCGACCCGGTGACGCTGCCGCGCTAGAGCGTCGCCGGGTGGTTGCACCGGACTGTGACTCCCCCTCCTGGAACCGCTTGGGCCACAGGCCGGTACATCACGAACGGTAGGCGGCGTGGGTGCGGCTCGACACCGAGATCATCAACGGGACCGTTATCGCAGCAGGTGAGGGCCGCGCGCCAGTTTTCCGGACCGGAAATCCGGCGCTGATCGGCGGGTCAGCCGCGCGCACCGGCCCCCGCGACACGCCCCTCACTGCCCCGGAATTCAGCTAATCGACAGCTACGCTCCGAATGGGACATTCCGACCAGGCGTCCCGGAGAAGGAGCCCCGATGCGCCGTCGCCTGCACCGACTAGTTCTAGCTGGGCTCGCCGCCGCCGCGACGCTGCTGCCGGTGGCCACCTCCGCCCACGCGACTCCCGCGCTGCCGCCCGCGACCCCGGGCACCCACGGCGGATTGGGCCCGGACTTCCTGTGGGGCGTGGCCGCGTCCGGCTTCCAGTCCGAAGGGCACGCCCCCGACAGCAACTGGATGAACTACATCGACGCCAATCCCGACTGGGACCGCTACCGCAACTCCATCGACTTCCGCTCCCGCTACCAGACCGACATCGCGCTGGCGGCGGGCTTGGGCTCGAAGGTGTTCCGCATCGGCATCGAATGGGCGCGCCTGCAGCCCGAACCCGGGGTCTGGGACGAGGAGGGCTTCGCCTTCTACGACCGCGTCATCGACGACATCGTGGCCAACGGCATGGAACCCATGCTGACGCTGGACCATTGGGTGTACCCGGGCTGGGCCGCCGAACGCGGCGGCTGGAACAACGACGCCATGGTCGGCGACTGGCTGGCCAATGCCCGCAAGGTGGTCGACCGCTACACCGCCCGCAATCCGGTGTGGGTGACGGTGAACGAGCCGGTCGCCTACATCATGCACGAGGTGCGCCAGAACGACACCGACGCCGACCAGATGCTCGACCGGGTCGCCCGGGTGCACAACGAGATCTACGACTACATCCACCAGGTGCAGCCCAAGGCGCTGGTCACCAGCAATGTCGGGTACGTGGCCGGGGCCGAGGCGCAGGTCAACGGGCCGCTCATGGAACGCATCGGCGACAAGCTCGACTTCATCGGCGTGGACTACTACTTCGGCTACGAGCCGCCCAAGGCCAATACGGTCAATATGCCCGACGGGTCGGTCGCACCGCCCGCCGGGATGTGGGACCTGCCCATCCGCCCCGAGGGCATCTACTATGCGCTGCAGCACTATTCGAAGATGTTCCCCGGCAAGCCGCTGTGGGTGGTGGAGAACGGCATGCCGACCGACAACGGCAAGCCCCGCGCCGACGGCTACACCCGCTCCGATCATCTGCGCGACACCGTGTACTGGCTGCAGCGCGCCAAGGCCGACGGCATGAACCTGATCGGCTACAACTACTGGAGCCTCACCGACAACTACGAGTGGGGTTCGTTCGCACCGCGTTTCGGCCTCTACACCGTGGACGTGCAGACCGATCCGAGCCTGACCCGCAAACCCACCGACGCGGTCGACACCTACCGGCAGATCATCACCGCCGGCGGGGTGCCCTCGGGCTACGAACCGGTGCGCTTCCCCTCCGACTGCAAGCTGGTCGATCCCCCGGCCAGCTGCGAGAACCCCGTCACCGTCCCCACCGCGGTCCCCGCGCCCTGATGCGGGCGCGGCGCGGTTCAGCGCCGGCGGACCGCGCGTTCGACCTCCTCGGCCAGGGTGGCGCCGCCGACCTCGCGGGCCGCGGCGAGGAACCGGTCCCGGAAGCGATCAAGATCCAGATCGATGCCCTCGCCGGTGTACTCCCGGCCCGACGCCTCGCGGACCACCCGGATCATCTCGTCGGCCAGGGTGGCGATGTGGGTGCGGATCAGCTTGCGCAGCACGCCCGACAACGCGATGTCGGTGCCCACGTCGTAGAGGATCAGCGCGCCGGTGAGCATGGCCGGTTCGGGCACCCGCCAGCGGGCGCCGAGCGGTTCGAGGTAGCCCTCGGACAGCAGGTCGTCGAGGATCTCGGGGCGGCGATCACCGAGCAACTCGGTCAGGGCGTCGTCGTCGAGGACCGTGCCGGTGTCGAGGTCGCCGCTGTAGCGCGGATCGAAGACCTCCCGCCAGTCGCCGTCACCGGGGACCTCGGCCTCGAACACCTCGCGGATCGCGTCCAGGCGCAACCCGCGCGCCTGCATGGCCGTGATGGCCCGCAGTCGTTCCAGGTGGTCGGGACCGTAGACCGCTTCCTTGCCCGCGCGACCGGGCTTGGGCAGCACGCCGACCGAGTGGTAGTAGCGGATGGTGCGGGCGGCGACACCGCTGAGTTCGGCGAGTTGCAGGCGGCTGTATCGGTCCACGCGAACAGCATAGATACCGCAACCCGGCCCAACGTTGACAGCCACAACTGTCCGCATTAGCGTAACCGCCGCCACACTGTCGACGACGACAAGGGAGTTCTCATGACCCAACGCGACACCGATTTCGACGTGCTCATCGTCGGGTCCGGTTTCGGCGGCAGTGTCAGCGCACTGCGCCTCACCGAGAAGGGCTATTCGGTCGGCGTGCTCGAGGCCGGTCAGCGCTTCGCCGACGACCAGCTCCCTGACACCAGCTGGGACCTGCGCAAGTTCCTGTGGGCCCCGAAGCTGGGCTGCTTCGGCATCCAGCGCATCCACCCGCTGCGCGATGTGCTGATCCTGGCTGGCGCGGGCGTGGGCGGCGGCTCCCTCAACTACGCCAACACCCTCTACGTGCCCCCGGCCCCGTTCTTCGCCGACCCGCAGTGGCGCGAGATCACCGACTGGCACGACGAGCTGATGCCCTATTACGAGCAGGCCCGCAAGATGCTCGGTGTCGTCACCAATCCGCACATGACTCCCGCGGACGAGGTGTTCAAGCAGGTCGCCGAGGACATGGGCGTGGGCGACACCTTCGTGCAGACCCCCGTCGGGGTGTTCTTCGGCGAGGCGGGCAAGACCGTGCCCGACCCGTACTTCGGCGGCGCGGGCCCCGAGCGCACCGGCTGCATCGAATGCGGCGAGTGCATGACCGGCTGCCGCCACAACGCCAAGAACACCCTGGTCAAGAACTACCTGTACCTGGCGGAAAAGGGTGGCGCGCAGGTGTTCCCGATGACCACGGTCACCACCGTGCGCCCGCTGCCCGACGGCACCTGGGACGTGGAGACCGAACGCACCGGCGCCTGGTTCCGCAAGCAGCCCAAGACCTACACCGCCAAGCACGTGGTGCTGGCCGCCGGCACCCGCGGCACCCAGCAGCTGTTGTTCGCCATGCGCGACAAGGGCGTCCTGCCGCAGCTGTCGTCGCGGCTGGGCGTGCTGACCCGCACCAACTCCGAGTCCATCCTGGGCGCGGCCACCCGCAAGGTGAACCCGGACGTCGACTTCACCCGCGGTGTGGCCATCACCTCCTCCATCCACCCGACCCCCGACACCCACATCGAGCCGGTCCGCTACGGCAAGGGCTCCAACTCGATGGGCCTGCTGCAGACGCTCATGGTCGACGGCGGCGGCAGCATCCCGCGCTGGCTGCGCTTCCTGGGCATCGTGCTGCGGCACCCGCTGATGCTGCTGCAGTTCATATCGGTGAAGAACTGGAGTGAGCGCACCATCATCTCGCTGGTCATGCAGCATCTGGACAACTCCATCACCACCTACACCAAGCGCGGGCTGTTCGGACGCAAGCTCACCTCCAAACAGGGCCACGGCGAACCGAATCCGACCTGGATCCCGGCCGGCAACGAGGTCACCCGCAAGGTCGCCGACACCATCGGCGGTGTCGCGGGCGGCACCTGGGGCGAGGTCTTCAACATTCCGCTGACCGCCCACTTCCTGGGCGGCGCGGCCATCGGCGCGGACGCCGACCACGGCGTCATCGACGCCTACCACCGCGTCTACGGCTATCCGACGCTCTCGGTCGTCGACGGCGCCGCGGTCTCGGCCAACCTGGGTGTGAATCCGTCGCTGACCATCACTGCCCAGGCCGAGCGCGCCGCGGCCATGTGGCCCAACAAGGGTCAGGTCGACACCCGCCCGGACCAGTCCGCGGGCTACGCCCGGATTGCACCCGTTGCACCGTTGCAGCCGATGGTCCCCGCCTCGGCCCCCGCGGCCCTGGTGCTGCCGATCGTCGAAATCCGTGGCGGCAGGTCCGAATCCACGCCCGCCTGACATCCCGCACATGGGTAGGGCCCCGGCCGATCGACGGCCGGGGCCCTACCCATGTCGTCATCAGAGCAGGTCTCGCTCGTGGCTGTAGACGAAAGTGACACCGCCGGTGGCGAAGTTGGGCACATCGGCGACCGCCGCCTGCCCCTGCGGGCTGGCGAGGACCGCCTCGAGCTCGGCGCGCGAATCGGCGTAGAGGCCCACGACGAGGTAGTAGGGCGAAGGCTGGCTGGGGTCGGCGCTCTCACCGTGGCCGATGGTCCACTTCTTCAGGCCGGTCATCTCCCGAGCGATCGGGATGTGGGTATTCCAGTAGTACTCGTCGAATGCTGTCGGATCCTGCGGATGTCCGTAGAGGATCGAGAGTCGGTACATCGCACCGAGGCTACGGGGCGATTCGGCTCAGTGGGCGTGGATGTGGGAGATGCCCATCGGGGAGGTCGGAGGCGGGACGTCGCCGATCGGGGCGCGGAATTCCTGGAGCGCGGCGAGGACGTCGACGTGACGCGCGGCGTAGCAGCGGACCTGGGGCAGGGCGTGGGCGACCTCGCTGCGTTCGAGGGGTTCGGCGTCGATGTAGCCGACCTGGCCCAGGCCCACACCGAGGGTTTCGGCGATACGGGCGATGGCGGCGGACTTGCGGCCCCAGCCGACCTCGACGGCGGCGAAGCGGTCGGCGACACCATGGCGGCGCAGTTGCTCGACCGTCCAGGCCCATTCACCGCGGGAGGCGACCGCGTGCATGACCCCGCGCTCGTTGAGGATGCGCAGTGAGCGCGCGGCCTCGGCGCGCAGCGCTCCGGCGGTGGAGTCGCACACCACCCCATCCCAGAGGGTGTTGTCGCACTCCCACACAAGCAGTTTCACGTTCGCGGCATTCATCGTTCCCCTACCAGTCAGCAACCATCCGGTACCAAGGGTGCCGGACGGTCCCCTCTTTCACGAACCGCCCCGCGCGTGACATCGTAGGGGCTGTCTGGGCCAATACACCAGCGCGGGCAAAACCGGAGCACCGAAGTGCGGGTCTGCCCTGCGTGTTCCGAGTGTGCGCGATTATCGCTGGTAGTTTCGGATCCGGGCCGGACGAATCGAACGAAAGGGGCGTATGCCCATGCGGCGGCGCTGGAAACTCGCGGGTGGCCCACCCGTGCTCGCGCTGGCACTGGTACTGACCGGTTGCGGCGCGGCCGAGGACTCGGCGCCGGTGGTGGTCAGTTCGCTGGGGCCGGTCGCGGCGACCGTCGCACCCGTGCAACCGGTGCCCACGGCGGCGGCGACGAGCGCCGCGGCCATCTCGAGCTCGGTGACGCCGACGGTGGACCCGATGGCCGATCAGGCGCTCATCGATCACACCGAGTGGACCGACGAGATCGACGGCCGCCGTTTGAAGATCTTCCCGACCCGCGCCGGACGCATCGATCTGTTCCCGACGGCCGGGGAGCGCGCCTGGGGCGAGGTGCTGGCGCTGGCTCCCGACGCGGACTCCCCCGGCATGTACGACCAGTTCCGATGCCACTGGGAGTGGGCGCGCGCGGTCGCGCCGGACAAGACCAGCTGGAACATCGAGCCGTGGCGGCCCGCGGTCGGGTACGACGCGACGGTGTCGGCGCTGTGCAACCCCGGCGGTCCCGAACGCTGAGCGGTTGTTCGATGCGGTAACGAAACCGGTTGCCCGCCAGAACCTTCCAGCCGATCGCCAAATGTGCGTATCGTTGGTGACGTCCAGCGCTCATTCCTGGGAGGGAGGGCAATGGTGCGCGCCTCGGCACCCGAGACCTCTACGCCCACGCCGCCCGCTGCCGCCCGGGGACCGGCGTACCCCAGCGTGCGCGCGCTGTTCCCGGCGCTGACCGAGGCCGCCGAGGTCTACCTCGATTCCGCCTCCACCACCCAGAAACCACGGCCGGTGATCGAGGCGGTGCACCGCTATCACCGCGAACGCACCGCCAATGCCGGACGCGGCACCTATCCGTGGGCCGGGGCGCTGACCGCCGAGGTGGCCGCCGTGCGCGCGGCGATGGCCGAATTCATCGGGGCCGCACCGGATGAGGTGGTGTTCACCGGCGGCGCCACGGCCGGGCTGAACGCGGTGGCGCTGTCGTGGGGGCTGGCGAATCTGCGTGACGGCGACGAGATCCTCTACAGCCCACGCGATCACGCCTCCAATGTGTATCCGTGGCAGCATCTGCGCGGCCTGCTGGCCCGGTTCGGGCGGCGTGTCGAGCTGGTGCCCTACCGGGTGAACGCGCTGGGCGAGGCCGATGTCGAGGACGTGGCGGCGCGGATCACCCCGCGCACGCGGTTGATCACCGTGGCACATCTGCACCACGTGTTCGGCGGGCTTTCCACCCTGGAGGAGTTGCGCGGGCGCATCGATCCGCGGATCGCGCTGTGTTTCGATTGCAGCCAGTCCGGCGGGCATCTGCCGGTGAACATGGCGGAGCTGAACGCCGATTTCGCGGTGTTCGCCGCGCACAAGATGTTCGGAGCACCGGGGACGGGCGTGCTCTATTGCCACCGCCGCCGACACAGTGAACTGCTGCCGTTTCTACCCGGTGGCAATTCGGGAGTGTCACTGGATGATTCGGGCCTGGTGGGTGGGGCGATGCCGCAGCTGCTGGAGGGCGGCACCCACAACCTGCCCGGGATCCTCGCCCTCGGCGCGGCCCTCGAGGTGCTGGGCGAACTGGGCCTCGACACGATCACCGCCCACAATCGGGCACTCACGCAGCGCTTGATCGCGAGCCTTCGCCCGATCACCGGCGTCGAGTTCACGCCCGGCCCGGCGTACGCGCCGTGCGAAACCGGGTACGGGATCGTGTCTTTCACCGTCGCCGGGATCAGCGCCACCGACCTGGGGTTCGTGCTCAGCGAGCTGGGCTTCCTGGTCCGCACCGGCGCCCACTGCGTCCCCACCGGCGGTGCGGCGGCCGACGAGGATTCGGTGCGGGTGAGCACGCACGTCTACACCACCGTCGACGAGATCGACCGGTTCACCGAGTGTGTCGCCACGATTGCCGAGGAGGTCTCGTGACCAAGTCAGGCCCCGAACCCCGCTACGAACGCCGCGCCGCCTCCCGGGTGCTGGCCGGACTGGCCCGGCCCGGACTGGGCGCGGCCCCGGTACCGCCGCCCCCGCGCCGCGTCGAATACACCTGCACGCCGCTGGCTTCGGAGTCCGGCTCGCATCTGACGCTGTCGCAGCGGCTGTATCTGGAACGGTTCATGCGCCCGTGCCGCGCCGACCAGGTGACCAGCGCGACCCACCGCATCACCTGGACCGACAGCGACGGCATCCCCAATACCGGGCATTTCCGCACCGGCGGGCTGGGCCCGGTCGTGCCGATCGCCATGCGCGAGACGGTGCTGACACTGTGGCACGCCCTCGACGCCGATCCCGCACTGGCCAAGCGCGTGACCAAGCTCGGCCCGCGCGAACAGGCGGTGCTCGACGGCACCACCACCGATCACGAACCACACGAGATCTTCCGAGTGGGCATCGAGGCGGCGGGACGGGCGCTGGCTCAGCACGCGCTGCTGGCGCGCGAGACGCCCTATCGCACCCCCGCCGAGTTCGCGGTGGGCATGCGCGATTCGGGCATCTACGCCGCCGTGGCGACGCGCTGGTTCTGGGAGTTACAGGCCTCGAGCTACCGGCGCGGCATGATCGCGGTCACCCTGACCACCCAACCCGATGGGACCGTGCGGTATTCGGCGGAGACGGTGGCGACGCTGCGCGCCATGAAGGACATGACCATCGAGGACGCGCACCGGGTCATGCGCCGCGCCACCCAAGTCGAGGGATTGAGCGTCGCCGAGGCGATCGCCAAGTATCACGACGAGCTGGATCTGATCTCGCGCCAGTACGCGCTGCTGCCGCCGGGCACCCGCCCGGCGTGTCTGGCCGCCATGCCGCATCAGCTCGACGGCGCGCACTACAGCATTCTGCCGCTGGTCGTCGACCGGTTCACCGAGGTGTTCACCCATATCGTGGACGGGATCACGGTGGCCCAGGTGGCGGCCGAAACCGGGTCGGAGACCCGTGAACTGGCCGCCGAGGACCAGGTGTTCTATGTCCCGGACATGACGTGCAAGCACTGCGTGCGCACCATCGGCGGGGTGCTGGACGCGATGGGCATCGGGGTCGGCGACATCGATCTGGTCAGCAAGCGGGTGGTCGCGGAGTTCCGCAGTCCCCGCAACCGGCATCGCGCCTTCGAGGCGCTGCGCGACAGCGGCTACAACCCGACTCTGGTCACGCCCGCGCCCGCGACCAGCGAAACCGCCGTATGACGGCTGCGGCGCCGCCGGGGTTGCCGGCGAAGATGCATGCGCTGGTGTCGGAATTCCTGGCCACGCCGGGCGTGGTCCAGGACGTGGTCGCCGAGTTCGGATCACCGGCGCACCTGGTGTTTCCGCAGGTGTTCGCGCAGAACCTGGACCGCTTGCGGACGGTGCTGGCGGCGCGGACCACGGGTTTCCGGATCTGCTACGCGCACAAGGTGAATCAGTCGTGCGCGTTCGTGGCGACCGCGCATGCCGCGGGTATCGGCATCGATGTGGCCTCGGAGGCGGAGCTGCTGGGGGCGTTGAAGGCGGGATTCGAGCCCGATCGCATCGAAGTCACCGGTCCCAAGGGTGAGGGGCTGTTGCGCGCACTGGTCGGCACCGGGGTGACCATCAATGTCGATAATCTGTGGGAGCTGGAACGCATTGCGGCACTGTCGGATATCCCCGTGCCGGTTTTGGTGCGAATGTGCGGATTCCCGGGGACGCCGGTGAGCCGGTTCGGGGTGCCGTTGACCGAGAGCGACCAGCTCCTGCGGATGTTGTCGACCCGGCGGGATCGGATCGAGTTCCGCGGGTTCGCCTTTCACCTGGATTCGGGCGAACCGGCCGAACGGGTCCGGGCGGTGGAGAGCTGCCTGGAGTTGACCGAGCGGGCCTACGGGTACGGATTGACGCCGACGGTGCTGAATATCGGGGGCGGCTTCCGGCAGGTGTTCACCGCCGACGCGGGCGCATTCGATGCATACGTGCACGCGCTGCGCGAATCGCTGGTGGGTCGTGGCGCGCAGATGGCCTGGGGCGCCAACACTTTCGGCTTCCACGTCGAGGACGGCGCGGTGCACGGGACACCAGTTTTTCACAAATACGCCAACATTGTGGATGCCGACCGCATGCTCGCCGATCTCCTGGATACGGGCCTGGAATCGCAGGGCGGCCGCAGTTTTGCACAGGTGGCTGGGGAGAACCTCCTCGACATCTGGCTGGAGCCGGGCAAGGCCCTGGTCGACCACGCCGGAATCACCGTGGCGCGGGTGGAATTCGTGAAGCGGACCGCCGACGGGTCGACCCTGGTCAATCTGGATCTGAGCCGCGACACCGTCACCCCGGCCGATCAGGAGGTGATGGTCGACCCGATCCTCATCCCCGCCCGAACAGGCTCTGACCGGCCGGATTCCGTCCCCGGCGACCCGAATCCCGGTGCGGCGGGCGTGTTTCTGGCGGGGCGGCTGTGCCTGGAAAGGGACCTGATCACCAATCACAAAGTGTGGCTACCGCGGTATCCACAATCGGGGGATTTCGTGGTGTTCCCCAATACCGCCGCCTACCACATGGATCTGTCGGCCGCGCGGGCCTCGATGCATCCGGTGCCGCCGAAGGTGGCGGTGTCGCGCGAATCCGGGAAGTTCCGGGTGTGCCGCGACGTTGATTGGCACGAGGTGCACTGATGCGCTACGACCACATCACCGAGCTGATCGGCAATACCCCGCTGCTGCGGCTGGATCCGGCCGTGCACGGGCTCGCGCGGGTGGAGCTCTACGCGAAGCTCGAGTTCTACAACCCGTTCGGGTCGGTGAAGGATCGGGTGGCGTGGGGCATGATCCGCGACGACCTCGACGAGATCATCGCCGGGAAGCGGACGTTGATCGAGGCGTCGAGCGGCAATACCGCCAAGGCGTTGCGGGTGCTGGCGGCCTTGCACGGGATCGGTTTACGGGCGGTCACCAATCGGATCAAGGTCGCCGAGGTGCGAGACCTGTTGCAGCTGTTGGGGACCGATATCGAAGAATTGCCGGGTTTGTCGGAATGTCCTGATCCGACAGCCCCCAACGACGTGTACTCGGTCATCGAATCGACCATGGCCCGCGCACCCGGCGCCTGGTACCACCCCTCGCAGTACACGAGCGAGAAGAACATCGAGGCCCACCATCACGGAACCGGGCGCGAGATCCACGAGGACCTGGCGCGCGACGGCATCACCCGCGTCGACTATCTGATCGGCGGGCTCGGCACCACCGGGTCCACCCGCGGCACGGCGACCTTTCTGCGCAAACACAATCCGGAGTTGAAGACCGTCGCGGTGGTCTCCGAACGCGGCGACTTCATTCCCGGTATCCGCTCGGAGACCGAGATGTGGGATGTCGGCCTGTTCCAGCCCGACTTCTACGACCGCGTCATGGCGGTGGAGGCCGGGCGCGCGGTCGACGCCACGCTGAGCCTGGCCACCGGCCACGGGGTGCTCGCCGGGCCGACGAGCGGGGCGACCTATGCCGCGGCGCTGGAGTTCCTGGCTTCGGTGGAACCGCCCTCGGCGCAGGCGGATCCGATGGTCGCCGTGATCATCGTGTGCGATCGGCTCGAGCCGTACCTGTCCTACATCCGCAAGCGCCGCCCGGAACTGTTCGGCAAGCCCGGGCGCGCCCCGGCACCGGACGCGGCCGAACTCGCCGCCACCCCGGTGCTGTCTCCCGACGAGCTCGAGCAGCTCGATCGCACTGCCCGCCCGACCATCGTCGACACCCGTGGCGCGATGGCCTATCGGATCGCCCATGTGCCGGGCGCGTTGAACATCCGCGACGATCAGCTCGACGACATGCTCGTCCAGGGTGTTCCGTTCTCGCGGTCGCGGCCGGTGGTCTTCGTCTGCCCGGTCGGCGAGGTGTCGTTGCGGTTCGCGGCGCTGGCCCGCCGGGCCGGGTACGACGCGCACAGTCTGGCGGGCGGCATCACGGCCTGGCGTGACGCGGGCAAACCGATGGAATCCGCGCCTCGGCACAGTTGACGCCAATGTGGCGGAGCCCCAGTAATTTCGGCTGTGGCGACACAGCCCGGGCGATACGATTGCTGTGCTGCCGCATATGCACGGAACGAGGGGCGCTCGTGCTCGAACAGTTCTCGCAGTTCTTCTCCCCACTGTGGACCCCGTTCTCCAATCGGGTGCTCGCACCGCTGCTGAAGCGCGTACCGGCGTGGGCGCTGGCGGTGATCGTGGTGGCGGTGGCCGCCGCGGTGATCGTCACGCCGTTGATCGTCAATGTCGTCGGTGATCGCACCCAGTCCTCGACCGCGCCGAGCGTGCCCGCGTCCACCTCGATCGGCGGGCTGGATCTCGCGCAGTACTGCGTCTCCTACGGGTACGGCCAGGTCGACGGCCAGTCGTGTGAGGCGGTCATCGATTTGGGCAAGGCGTGCGACTGGCAGTACAAGCAGACCGGTCTGCACATGTCCTTCTCGATGAACGACCCCTACAGCGGCATGTGCTTCACCGCCGAACAGGCGGCCAAGGGCGGCATCCGGGATATGCCCGGCTACTGCAAGGCGACGTACCCGACGAGCAACGAGGTGCGACCGGCCGTCATCGACAAGACCACCTGGGTGTGCCAAGCACCGATCGACATGCAGATCGCGTGCATTTGGCAATACCAATCGCCGAAGGTGGAGGCCCGCAAGGACGGCGAGACCTGGATCTGCGTCAAACAGACGCCCTGATCCGACACGCGAATTCCGTTGAGCACCACCGCCACCGGGCGCCGCCCGCGAACCCGGCGGGAACGGTGAGCTGCTGGACTCTGCACTTCCGGCTTCGGGGCGCTATGGTGCCTGGGGTCGAATTCAACAGTGTTGCCAGGAGTTTCACCATCAGTATCGAGCGCGCCGCGGGTCCGGAAACCGACCTGCGCATCACCCTCACCGTCTGTCATGCCGCCACCGTGCTGTGTTTCTCGGCGGGTGTCGTCTCCATCCTGGTCGGCTCCTACACCGGCGCCGGTCCGATGCTCAATATGGTCGGCGTGGTGCTGTGGGTGGTGGCGCTGGCCGCGCGCATCGGGGTCTTCGCGATCACCCGGTCACGCTCGGGCCACGCCGACTGACCCTTCCGCGGTGCCGCTGCCGGAATCGGACACCACGACTGGCACGATGATCACGTGGAGTGGGCGTTCGGACTCGTGGTGCTGGTGTCGGTCGCGGTCGCACTGGCGGCCGGTGCGCGCCGGCTGGGGTTGGGTGAGCCGTTCGTGCTCACCGTGGCCGGGGTAATCGCGTCGTATCTGCCGTTCGTGCCCGAGTTCGACATCGAGCCCGAACTGGTGTTGCTGGGGTTGCTGCCGCCGCTGCTGTACACGACGGCGATCCGCACTTCGCTGGTGGATTTCCGGCCGAAGAAGACCTCGATCACGCTGCTGTCGGTGGGGTTGGTGTTGTTCACCGCGTTCGCGGTGGGCGCGGTGGTGTATTGGCTGCTGCCGGTGCCGTTCTCCGCGGCGGTGGCGATCGGCGCGATCGTGGCCCCGCCGGACGCGGTCGCGGCGACCGCGGTGGCGCGGCGGGTGGGGATGCCGCGCCGGATCGTGACCCTGCTCGAGGGCGAGTCGCTGTTCAACGACGCGACCGCGCTGGTGACCCTGCGGACCGCGGTCGCGGCCATGGCGGGCAGTGTGACGCTGTGGCAGGCAGGCGCGAGTTTCATCGGCGCGGCCGGCGGCGGCGCGCTGATCGGGGTGGCCGCGGCGATGATCTTGGCGTTCCTGCGCCGCCGGATCACCGATCCGGTGCTGGACACGAGCGTGTCGCTGCTGGCGCCGTGGATCGCGTATCTGCCCGCGGAGTCGGTGCACGCCTCGGGCGTGATCGCGGTGGTGACCTGCGGTCTGATCCTGGGTCACGGTGCGCCGCACTGGCAGAGCGCGGCTTCCCGCATCGCCGAGCACACCAATTGGCGGACCATCGCGTTCATTCTGGAGTCCGCGGTGTTCCTGCTGATCGGATTGCAGGTGCGCCACATCGTGGAGGCCGCCTGGCACAGCGACCTGCCGCATTCGACGCTGCTGTGGACGTGCGCGGCGGTGCTGGTGACGGTGATCGTGGTGCGGCCGGTGTGGGTGTTCCCGGCGACGTACGCGGCCTGGCAGGTCGAGGGGCGGCGGCGGGGGAAACCCAAGCCGGAGTGGACCGGACCGGCGGTGGTGGCGTGGGCCGGCATGCGCGGCGTGGTGACGTTGGCGGCGGCGCTGCTGCTGCCCGCCGACACCCCGGAACTGGACACGCTGCGGCTGCTGGCGGTCGTGGTGGTGGGCGGAACGCTGCTGTTGCAAGGACTCTCACTGCCGTGGCTGGTGCGGATGCTGCGCCTGCGCGGACCCAGCCGGGCCGAGGACCTGTTGCAGGAGGCGAATCTGCTGCAGCAGGCGACGACGGCGGGGTTGAAGGCGCTCGAGGAGAACATCGCGCCCGAGACGCCGCCGGATGTGGTGGACTCTCTGCGCAACCGGGTGGTGGTGCGGGCGCAGTCGGCGTGGGAGCTGTTGGGGCGCTCCGAATCCCAGCGGGTGACCCCCAGCGGCGAGTATCGGCGGCTGCGGCTGGCGATGCTGGCGGCCGAGCGGGAGACGGTGCTGCGGATCCGCGATGCGGGGCAGGTCGATCAGGAGGTGTTGCAGGCGGTGATGGCCGCCCTCGACATCGAGGAGTCCACCATCGACCGGGTCGCCGAGGCCGAGGACGACGACGGGCTGGTTTTGCGGGCGCCGATGCCGCCGGGCGCGTGCGAGCACTTGCGGGAGGCGCCGTGCGTGCGGGTGCCCGATACCCCGGACGCCTGCGGGGAATGCCTCGACGAGGGTCTGGTGTGGGTGCACCTGCGGATGTGCCTGGAGTGCGGGCATGTGGCGTGCTGCGACTCCTCGCCGGGCAATCACGCGACCAAGCATTTCGACAACACCGGGCATCCGGTGATCCGCAGTGTGGAGCCGGGTGAATCGTGGCGCTGGTGCTATCTGGACGAGCTGCTGGGCTGACCCACCCCTTGACTTTCCCACCGGGAAAGTGGAGTCTTACTTTCCAAGTAGGAAAGTGAGGAGTCATCATGGACGGCATCACTCCGGAGCAGGCGCGTTCGGCACTCGACGCGGCCGGGCAGGCACGCCGGAAAATCGCCGCCGAGGTCGGATTGCCCCGCGGTTATTGGTGGGGAATGGCCTGCGGCTGGCTGGCTTTGGGAGTCCTGGGCGATCTGGGCCCGGACTGGCTGGTGGCGGTCGCGACCTTGGTGTTCGGGGCCGGGCACGCGACGGTGGCGTCGCGACTGCTCGACGGCCGCCGCCGCACCGGCGGGGTCCAGGTCAGCGCGGAGGTCGCCGGGCGGCGCACGCCCCTGGTCGTGATCGGCATGCTGGTGGGCCTGGTCGCGCTGACCGTGGCCGCGGCGATCGCCCTCGACGCCGATGGGGCGCGGCATCCGCGCATCTGGTCGGCGCTGCTGGCGGCCGCGGTCATCGGCTTCGGCGGGCCGGAGTTGCTGGCGGCGGGGCGGCGGTGGGTGCGCGCGTGAGCGAGGCCCGTTTCGACGAACTGATCCACCCGAGCACGCGGCTGACGCTGGTGGCCACGCTCGCGGCGGCCGACTGGGCGGAGTTCGCGTTCCTCAAAGAGCGCCTGGGACTGTCGGATTCGGCACTGTCCAAGCAGTTGGCGACCCTCGAGGAGGCCGGGTACGTCAGTACCGAGCGCCGCCTCGAGGGCAGTCGCCGCAAGGTGCGCGCCCGCTTGACCGCCGCCGGGCGCAGCGCCTTCGACGGGCACATCGCGGCATTGCGCGAGATCGTGGCGGGCGCGACCGCGCCCGGCGAGCCGCTCGGGTAGACGGGCGCGGTTGGTCAGGTGCGGGCCGGGCGGCGGGCGGCCTGTTCGCCGTGCGCGGGGCGGCGCTGCTGGGGCGGTTCGGGGCGCGCCTGGCGGCGCTGGGGCTCCTCGGCGCGAGCCGGACGGCGCGGCGGTTCCTCGGTCCGCGACTGGCGGCGTGTCGGCTGCTCGGCCGCGCGCCACTGGTGATGCTCGGCGAGTTCGTAGTGCTCGGCCTCAGGATGCTCGGGCCCGCCGTTGCGGTCGGCCATGGCGCGGGCCGACCACCGGATGGCGTAGGCGACCCAGAAGCAGGGCAATGAGGCGGCCAGGAAGATCGCTCCCGCGGCGAGCAATCCGGAGCCGACGCCGAGCACCAGCAACTCCCAGCGCGGGTAACAGGTGGCGGTGCCGGTGCAGTCGCCGTAGGTCCGCTGGCCGTACTCCCAGGCGAACAGGCCCACGCCCGAGCCGACGGTCGATGCGAGCAGGAAGTTGGCGATGTACCAGCAGCGCACTAGTTTTCGGGCGAAGATGAGCGCGCCGAGCTGTCCGGAACCGAGGCTGTCCGCGATATCGTCCCCGACGCCCAGATGTCGGCCCCAGCCCGACGGCTCGATGGGCTCGGCTACGTCGGAGTTACTGGCATACCGGCTTGCGGTCATCCTGGACGATCCTTCTGCTCCTCGAACAGTCCACCGGCACAGGTTGATTCGCAATGCCTACCCGACTGAATCCGAACTGGGTCGATCATTGCAGCGTCTCGGCATTCGCGTCGTCCTTGTGGCGGAATCGGCGCTTATGAGACGGCGTCGCCGGGCCGGGATCGGGGTCGGCCCGGCGGCGCCGGGGGTGGCGGCGCCCGCGGCGCGGCGGGGGCGCGGGAGGCGGGAGTTCGGAAGAGCGTCGTGGGGGGGGGGAGGGGTATAGAATGTTTGGAGGTGTAGGTGGGGGGCGGGTCG
>NZ_JBSGDW010000013.1:0-110253 GCF_053602575.1 Nocardia sp. NPDC004340 | reverse complement strand
TGCCCACCCCGCCACCGCGGTGTGTATCCTCCCCCCCCCCTCCCCCCCGCGGGTGGGCGCGGGCGCCTTGTCGCCCCCGCGGCCACCCCCGCGCGAGAGCTGGGGCCCGGGGCCGAGGGCCCCGGACCCCTTTCTCATCTCATTCGTCGCTGTCGCCGCGGAGCCGCTTGCCGAGCTTCGACAGCGTCTCGCCGACTTCCTGTCCCACCGTGCTGACCGTGGCCCCGACATCGCGGCCCAGATTGCGCACGGTGCGGATCAGCGGGTCCTCCGACTGGTCGAAGCTCTCCTTGTACGACCGCGCCGCGTGCTTGATCTCCTCGCTGATCCGCGCGTCCTTGTCCTGCTCCCGGCGCGGGTACTGCCCGTCCAGCACCCGGTTGTACTCACCGCTGGCGATCGAGCGCCGCAGCTCCGCGGCCCGCAGCACCGAGAACGGGTGGCTGGCCAGTTCCAGGTTCAGCAGTTTGAGCACGCCGTCGCGCAGGTCGCCCGCGCGGTCGTAGTCGTCGGCCTGGGTGAGGAACGCCGCGTGGCTCATCTCGTCCACCCGGGAGCCGCCCGCGAGCTTCATGTGCACCCGCACCGACGCCTCCACGTCCTGCCCGACCAGCAGCCCGGCTCGGTCGCCGGACAGCTCGGACTTGCGGCTCCACTCCATCAGCGCGGCCACGATGGCCCGAACCGCCCAGCCGCCCACCGGCATCCAGCCGATGCCGTCGGCGATCCGCATGAGGTGCATGAGCATGGTCCGGTAGACCGCGTGCCCGGACAGCGCGTGCCCGAGCTCATGGCCGACCACGAATCGCAGCTCCTCGTGGTCGAGCAGATCCAGCAGGCCGGTGGTCACCACGATGAACGGCCGGTCCATGCCGATGGTGAAGGCATTGACCTCGGGCTGCTGCAGCACGAACATCTCCGGGGTGCGCTGCGCGTCGAGGATCTTGACCGCGTCCGCGCGCAGCTGGTGGAGGTTCTTGAACTGCCGCTCGTCGACCCGCACCGCGGTCGCCAGGTACATGAGCCGGTGCTGCCGCTCCTGCAGCAGACCCGAGAGGGTGCGCAGCAGCGTGTCGAAGCCACTCAGCTGCCGGAGGCCGACCAGCGCGGTGCGGTCGGCCGGATGCTCCCAGGCGCGAGTGGAGATGCCCGGGAAGTCCCGGCGGATACGTGCGGGCGCTGTCGTCATGGAATGTCCCCCGTTGGAAAGTCGCAGTCTCGATACAGTCTGCCGTGCTCGACCAGGGTTGTGCTCGAGACGATTTCAAACCGCCGGAGATTAGCGGCCTGACGTGCACCTCTGCTAAAGTCGCCCCGTGCTGTCGAGCGTTGTTCCCCAGGTCCGCCATGAATTGGCGTTGATCGCTGTGGGTTGCCTCGCGGTCGCTGACATTCACTGTCGCTGATCGCCGATCGGGCACTGCTGCACGTCTGAGTAGACTTGGCGCGCGCATTTTTCGCAGTTCGTGTTCGTCCCCCCGGCGGCCTTAGGGCCGGAGCGCCACCGTCGCGTATTCCTTCCCCGTGACGGGTCTACGGCAAACGTTCATTCCCGCCGGTCGAGGTCCCTCCGGCGGGTAGCCCGAAAGGTCCACGCCGATGTCCCGCAATATTCGTCTCTCTCGCCGATCTACCTTCGCCGTCGCGCTCACCGCGGTCGCGGCCACCGTGCTCACCGCCTGCAGCGGCGGCGCGGCCGACACCAAGGACGAGGGTGCGGCGGCCGGCGGCGGCGGCAACATCAACCTGTTCGCGTACTCGGTCGCGAAGGCCGCCTACGACAAGGTGATCCCGGTCTACAACAAGACCGACGCCGGCAAGGGCACCCAGTTCCAGGCCTCCTACGGTCCCTCGGGCGACCAGTCCCGCAAGGTGAAGGACGGCGCCGAGGCCGACGTGGTGAGCTTCTCGGTCGAGCCCGACATCACCCGCCTGGTGGATTCCGGCCAGGTGGACGCGGGCTGGAACGCCGACGCCAACAAGGGCGTCCCGTTCGGTTCGGTCGTGGTGATCGCGGTCCGCAAGGGCAACCCCAAGGGCATCAAGAACTGGGACGACCTGCTCAAGCCGGGCATCGAGGTGGTGACCCCCAACCCGTTCAGCTCGGGCGCGGCCAAGTGGAACCTGCTGGCCCCCTACGCCGCCAAGAGCGAGGGCGGCAAGAACGCCCAGGCCGGTCTGGACTACCTGACCCAGCTGCTGGGCCACGTGCACGTGCAGCCCAAGTCGGGTCGCGAGGCCACCGACACCTTCCTGCAGGGCACCGGCGACGTGCTGCTCAGCTACGAGAACGAGGCCATCTTCTCCGAGACCAAGGGTGACCCGATCGAGCACGTCGTGCCCGACACCACCTTCCGGATCGACAACCCGGTCGCGGTGCTGAAGAACTCCAAGAACCTGAAGAACGCCATCGCCTTCCGCGACTTCCTCTACACCAAGGACGCGCAGCAGGCCTTCGCCGAGGCGGGCTTCCGTCCGGTCGACCCGCAGGTGCGTTCGGACAACGCCAAGACCTTCCCGACCCCGCAGAAGCTGTACACCATCGACGACCTCGGCGGCTGGAAGACCGTGGACAAGGAGCTGTTCACTCCGAACAGCGGCTCGGTGGCCCAGATCTACGACAAGGCCACCAAGTAGCCGGGTGACCTGCGACACAAGCGATACTCGACACTGTGAGTGACAGCAGCTCGAACGCCGGGACCGAGAGCGGTCCCGGCGTTTCGGTAGACGACAAACCCCGCCCGACGGCGGGTAGGGGCCGGATCCGGTCCTGGTTCCGGGTGACCGGGTCGGTGGGCCCGCTCGGCATCGGCACCTCGGTGCTGTGGCTCAGCATCATCGTGCTGCTGCCGCTGGCGGCGCTGACCGCCAAGTCCCTGGAGAACGGCTGGTCCGGTTTCTGGGACGCGGTGACCGCGCCCGCGGCCCTGGACGCGCTGAAGGTGACGGTCCTGGTGTCCGTCATCGTCACGTTGATCAACGTGGTGATGGGCACCCTGATCGCCTGGGTGCTGGTGCGCGACGAATTCCCGGGCAAGGGGTTCGTGAACGCCCTCATCGACCTGCCGTTCGCACTGCCCACCATCGTGGCCAGCATCGTGCTGCTGGCCCTGTACGGCCCGCAGTCGCCGTTCGACATCCACCTCAATGCCACCCAGCCCGGTCTGGTGGTGGCGCTGGCCTTCGTGACGCTGCCGTTCGTGGTGCGCGCGGTGCAGCCGGTGCTGATCGAGGCGGACAAGGACGTGGAGCAGGCGGCCGCGTCGCTGGGCGCGGACAACTGGACCACCTTCCGCACCATCATCCTGCCGACGCTGGCCCCGGCCATCGTGAGCGGTTCGGGCCTGGCCTTCGCCCGCGCGATCGGCGAGTACGGCTCGGTGGTGCTGATCGGCGGCGGCATTCCGAAGAAGACCCAGATGGCCTCGCAGTACATCCAGCAGCAGATCGAGGTGGACCGGCCGGTGAACGCCGCCGCGGTCTCGGTGGTGCTGCTGGCGATCTCGCTGGCCACGCTGTTCGCGCTGCGGGTCACCTCCGAGCGCCTGGCGCGCCGGGAACAGGAGTCGTAGATGAAACTCGGTTTCTGGACGCGGATCTCGTTGCGCACGGTGGCGCTGGCGTACATCTTCGTGCTGCTGCTGGTGCCGCTGGGCATCATCCTGATGCGCACCTTCGAGCGCGGCATCGGCGCGTTCTTCGACTCGATCTCCACGCCCGCGGCGGTCTCGGCGTTCAACCTCACCATGCAGATCGTGGCGATCACGGTGCCGGTGAATGTGATCTTCGGTGTGATCGTGGCGCTCGCCCTGGTGCGTGGCCGATTCCCCGGCCGCAATCTGCTGCAGGGCGTGGTGGATCTGCCGATGGCGACGTCGCCGGTGGTGGTGGGTGTCTCGCTGATCCTGCTGTGGGGCGCCCACGGCTGGTTCGGCGGGCTGGACAGCCACGGTCTGAAGATCATCTTCAATCTGCCGGGCATGGTCATCGCCACCATCTTCGTGACGCTGCCGTTCGTGGTGCGCGAGGTGGAGCCGGTGCTGCACGAGATCGGCGATGATCAGGAGCAGGCGGCCGCCACCCTGGGCGCGTCGGGCTGGCAGACGTTCTGGCGCATCACCCTTCCGGCGATCCGCTGGGGCCTGACCTACGGCATCGTGCTCACCGTGGCCCGCGCGCTCGGCGAGTTCGGCGCGGTGATCATGGTGTCCACCGGCCTGCCCGGAAAGTCACAGACCCTCACCCTGCTGGTGAACGGGCGCTACGTGAACGATCACAACACCTTCGGCGCGTACTGCGCGGCGACCCTGCTCATGGGCATCGCCCTCGTTGTCCTTCTGCTCATGACCCTCCTAGAACGCAAGCGGGGCACTGCCAAATGATCACCGTGACCAACGCGAACAAGCGCTACGGCACGTTCGCCGCTCTCGACGACGTCAGCCTCGACATCCCCTCGGGCGAGCTGACCGCGCTGCTGGGCCCGTCCGGTTCGGGCAAGTCCACGCTGTTGCGCTCGATCGCGGGACTGGAGACCCTCGACCAGGGCATCGTCACCATCGCCGGGCGGGACGTCACCAATGTGCAGCCGCAGAAGCGCGACATCGGCTTCGTGTTCCAGCATTACGCGGCGTTCAAGCACATGACCGTGCGTGACAATGTGGCCTTCGGGCTCAAGATCCGCAAGCGGCCCAAGGGCGAGATCAAGAAGAAGGTCGACGAGCTGCTCGAGATCGTCGGTCTGGACGGCTTCCAGCACCGGTATCCGGCGCAGCTGTCCGGTGGTCAGCGTCAGCGCATGGCCCTGGCCCGCGCGCTCGCGGTGGACCCGCAGGTGCTGCTGCTGGACGAGCCGTTCGGCGCGCTCGACGCGAAAGTCCGTGCGGACCTGCGCACCTGGCTGCGCCGGCTGCACGAGGAGGTGCACGTCACCACCGTCCTGGTCACCCATGACCAGGAGGAGGCCCTGGACGTGGCCGACCGGATCGCGGTCATGAACAAGGGCCGCATTGAGCAGGTCGGCAGCCCCGAGGACGTGTACGACCGGCCCGCCAACGAGTTCGTCATGTCGTTCCTGGGCGCGGTGGCCAAGTTGAACGGGCATATGGTGCGGCCGCACGACATTCGCGTCGGCCGGGACCCGAGCATGGCGCTGGCCGCGCACGAGGGCACCGCGGATTCCTCCGGCGTCACCCGCGCGACGGTGGAGCGCGTGGTCCGGCTGGGCTTCGAGGTGCGTGTGGAGCTGCGCAACGCGGCCACCGGTGATCTGTTCACCGCGCAGGTCACCCGTGGTGACGCGGAGGCGCTGCACCTGGCCGAGGGCGAGACCGTGTACGCCCGGGCCACCCGGATCCCGGAGCTCCCGGTCTCGTAAGTTCATCCGGTATAAGCGATTTCGGCGAGAAGTCGCGACACGCCCAACTCGTCAAGAACATGGCGAGTCGCTCTGACGAGGGTCCGCCGCGCCGCAGGCTGCCGTAGCCTGTGGCGCGGCTGTGCCTGTTCGTTCCAGAGGGGATACGCGGACGTGACGAGTGCGGGTGACGTACGGGTCGGGGTCATCGGGGCCGGTATCGCGGGCTTGGTGACGGCGAAGGTGTTGCGCGACGACGGCTTCGAGGTCGTCGTCTTCGACAAGGAGACCGCCGCGGGCGGGGTGTGGATCGAGTCGCGCACCTATCCGGGGTTGCGCACCAACAACTCCCGGGCCACCTACGCGTACTCCGACCATCCCTACCCGGAATCGGCCGATGTATTCCCCACCGCCGGGCAGGTGCGCGACTACCTGGCCTCGTACGTGGAACGCTTCGGCCTGTACCGATACCTACGCCTGGGCACGGAAGTCATCCGGGTATCCGAGGCGGGCAAGGGATTCGAGGTCGAGGTGGTCGGGCCCGACGGGGTCGAGACGCTGGCGTTCGATTTCGTGGTGGTGTGCGCCGGAACCTTCTCCGAACCGAACATTCCAGATATTCAGGACAGCAACCTCTTTCGCGGTGTGATCGCCCACTCCAGTCAGGCTCTGGAACCCACCGCGTTCGCGGGCCGCCGCGTGGTGGTCGTGGGCGCGGGCAAATCCGCGCTCGACTGCGCCGCCTGGGCCGCCGAACGAGCCCGCGACTGCACCCTGGTGTTCCGCAAGCCCTATCCGATGCTGCCGCGGTTCATCGGCGGACAGCCGTCGGATCAGCTGTACCTCAATCGATTCTCCGAGTCGTTCTTCCGCTACCACCGGCTCAACCGGGTGGAGGGGCTGCTGCACGGCCCGGGCAGACCGCTGACCGAGCTGGTCTGGCGGTACCTGAAACTCCTGATGCGACTCGCGCTGCGGATGCCGCGGATCATGGTGCCCGAGCCGCCGCTGCCCGGCGGCATCGAACACGGCGGCGTCAGCGAGGAGTTCTACCGGGAGGCCCGGCGGGGCCGGATCCGATTGCGGCGCGGCCACATCGCGCGCTGCGCCGGCGAAACCGAACTCACCCTCGACACCGGGGAACGGCTGACCGCGGACCTGGTGGTGTTCGCCACCGGCTGGCGGCAGTCGCTGCCGTTCCTGGACCGCGAGCTACGCACCGACGTCCTCTCCGACGGTCGATTCCTGCTGTACCGGCACATCCTGCCGCCGGAGCATCCGCGCCTCGGGTTCATCGGGTACGGGTCCTCCACCGCCTGCCAGCTCACCGCGGAGGTCTCCGCGCACTGGCTGTCCCAGCACTTCCTCGGCGAGCTGGAGCTGCCGCCCGCCGCCGAGATGCACCGTGAGATCGACCGGGTCGGCGCTTGGCTGGCCGAGGTCATGCCCGCGCGGTCGGAAGGCTATTACGTCGGGCCCTACCTCTCCCACCACATCGACGATCTGATGGGCGATATGCGACTGCCCGTGCGGCGCACCGACAATTTCGTGTCCGAGTACTTCGACACCTTCCTGCCGGGCCGCTACGCCGACCTCACCGAGGAACGCCTGCGGGCGCGCGAGGCGCGGCGCACCAGGTTCCGGCTCCGCCGTCCGCGCTATGTCAGCGCGGGCCAGTCGCTCGGTGGCGTCGCCGCGCTCTCGGTCGGGTACGCCTGCCTGCGGCGCTGGCGCGGGGGAGCCGCGTAAGCGCGGGTGCTCAGCGCAATGTCCGCAGCCACCGCCGGGTGTCGGCGGGGTCGATGACATCGTCGAGTTCGAGAACCGTTGCGGCGGTGAGGGCCTTGCCCGCGTCGTAGGCGGCGTTGACCAGGGCGTCGAACGCGGCCTGCCGCTGGTCCGGGTCCTCGATGGCGGCCAGTTCCTTGGCGAAGCCCAGCCGGACCGCGCCCTCCAGGCCCATCCCGCCGATCTCGCCGGTGGGCCAGGCGATCACGAAGCGCGGCGCACGGAACGAGCCCGCCGCCATGGCCTGCGCGCCCAGCCCGTAACCCTTGCGCAGGATCACGGTGCCGAACGGGACGTCCAATGCGGCGGCGTCGATGAACAGGCGGCTGAACTTGGTGACGGTGGCGTGCTCCTCCGCCTCGGGGCCGACCATGAAACCCGGTGTGTCGCACAGCGAGACGATGGGCAGGCCGTGCGCGCCGCACAGTCGCAGGAACGCCGAGAGCTTGTCGGCGGCCGGGGCGTCGATGGCCCCGCCCAGGTGGTGGCAGTCATTGGCGATGAGCCCGAACGGGCGGCCCTCCACCCGGACCAGGGCGGTCACGATGCCCACGCCCCAGTCCCGGCGCAGTTCCAGCACCGAGCCGACGTCCACCACCGAGGCGATGGCGGCGCGAATATCGAAGGCGCGCAGCCGGTTCTCCGGCACCACGTGCCGGGCCGGCCGTGGGTCCGGGGCCTCCCACTCGGCCTGCGCGCCCTGGAAATACGAGAGGTAGCGGCGGGCGACATCCACCGCCTCGGCCTCGTCGGCGGCCACCACGTGCACCACGCCATTGCGCCGCTGCACCTCCACCGGCCCGATGTCCTCGGGCGCGTACACGCCCAGCCCGCCGCCCTCGATCATGGCCGGGCCGCCCATGCCGATATTGGCGTCGGGCGTGGCGATCACGACATCGCACATGCCCAGCAGCGCGGCATTGCCCGCGAAGCAGCGCCCCGACACGATGCCGATCAGCGGCACCTGCCCCGACAGCGCGCCCATGGCCCGGAACGTGGTGACGTCCAGCCCCGAGATGCCGCCGTGGTCGGTGTCGCCGGGCCGCCCGCCGCCGCCCTCGGTGAAGAACACCACCGGAAGCCGTTGCTCCCGAGCCAGTTCCAGCATGCGGTCGGTCTTGACGTGATTGCGCATGCCCTGGGTGCCCGCGAGCACGGTGTAGTCGTAGGACATGACCAGGGCGCGGGCGCGATCGTGGCCGAACCGGTCGGCATTGATCGTGGCGACGCCCGCGATCAAGCCGTCGGCGGGGGTATTGGCGATCAGATCCTCGAGCCCGCGCCGACTGCGCTGCGCGGCCACCGCCAGCGCCCCGTACTCGACGAAGCTGTCCGCGTCGACCAGATCGGTGATGTTCTCCCGCGCCGTGCGCCGCCCCAGCCGATGCCGCTTCGCGACGGCGGTCTCCCGCCGGGCATCCAAGGTGGTCTGGTGGCGATCCAGCACCTCGGCCAGGTCGGCCCGGATCGAATCCAGATCCACCACGGTCGATTCCGCGGCCGGACCGTCGTGATCCGCCGCCACCCACGTCACCAGCACCGCATGCGGATCCACCACCTCGCCGGCCGCGACAGCGTGCCGCAACACCCGCAGCGGCTCGGTCGCCCGCAACACGTGCTGCATCTTCATGGCCTCCAGCACCGCGACCTCGGCCCCGGCGGCCAGGACCGCGCCCGGCTCGGCCAGCGACACCACGGTCGCACCCATCGGCGACCGCAACGCCTGCTCACCGTCGGCCGGCTCGAACCCGGCGGCGGCAGCGCGATCAGCCGAGCCGTGCGCCGCGCCGTTCTCGGCGGCGTCCACCGATCCAGCGGTGATCGCATCCTCGAAAGTCTCGGCGCGCGAGCGCAAGTCGTCGAGTCGCCGCTCGAACCACTCCGTGGTGACACCCACGCCGCTGTCCGCGTCGATCGGTGTGCTCAGGTCGTGCAGCTCGGCGAGCACGGCGCGCAGCAGGTGGAGGTTGGTGTCGACGCCGCCGATCGCGGTCTCCGCGAGCGCGTCCGCGCAGCGGCGCAGGGCGGCCGGGTGGGTCGGGGCGTGGGCGATGATCTTCGCGAGAAGTGAGTCGAAGTGCACGCTGTGGCGCATTCCGACCTGGGCGGCGGTGTCCACACGGACGCCGAGGCCGGTCGGGGCGTCGAAGCGGCTGATCACGCCGGTGCTGGGCAGCACCGATCCGTCCGCCGCGAGCAGTTCGGCGTTGACGCGCGCCTGTACGGCGTAGCCGCGGGGCTCGTTCTTGGGCAGCTCGAGTTCGGCCAGGGTCCGGCCCTGCGCCAGATCCAGTTGCAGGGCGACCAGATCCACGCCGGTGACGGCCTCGGTCACGGTGTGCTCGACCTGGAGGCGCGGATTCACCTCGAGGAACCACACTTTCGCGTCGCCCTCGCTCGCGCCGGGCTCGACCAGGAATTCGACGGTGATGACGCCACGGCACCCCACCGCCTCGGCGATGCGGATCGCGTCCCGGTGCAGCCGATCGCGCAGCGCCCCGGGCAGATCCGGGGCCGGTGCGATCTCGATCAGCTTCTGGCGGTGCCGCTGGACGCTGCAATCACGGTCGCCCAGTGTGGTGGCCGCGATCCCGTCCGCGACCACCTGCACCTCGATGTGGCGGGCGCGGGTGACGAGCGCCTCGGCGTACACCCGGTCGTCGCCGAATCCGGCGCGCGCCTCCGCCCGGCAGCGGTCGATGGTCTCGGCCAGGCGGGACGGGTCGGTGACGGGGCGCATGCCGCGTCCACCGCCGCCCGCCGCGGCCTTCACCATGATGCCGTCGGGGTGGCCGGCCAGCAGGGCCGCGATCTCGGCGGACTCGGCTCCCGCCCGGGTGGCGGGGAGCACGGTCAGTCCGGCGCCTTCGGCGGCCGCGCGGGCCGCGACCTTGTCCCCGAAGATTCGCAGCACCTCGGGGGAGGGGCCGACGAAGGTGAGGCCGGCCGCGGCGCAGGCGGCAGCGAATTCGGCGCTCTCGCTGAGGAACCCGTATCCGGGGTGGACCAGCGCGCCGGGCCCGCAGGCCGCGGCCGCGCGCACCACCGAGTCGATGTCCAGGTATCCGGCCGCGCCGGTGCCCGGCAGCACCAGCGCCCGGTCGGCGAGTCGCACCGCGAGACTCGCGCCGTCCTCGGCGGTGTGCAGCACCTCCGTCGGGTATCCGAGTTCCCGCGCCGTCCGCACCACTCGGACCGCGACCTCACCACGATTCGCCACCACAACTCGCACGCCGCCAGGCTAGGGCACCGTCGCGTCTCCGCGGCGAAAACGAGCCTCCTCGCTTGTTTCTGCGCGAAGTTACCGAGCCCGGTTACTCAACCCGCGCCCCGATACCCGGATAGTCCGAGATCAGGCCGTCCGCGTCGTAGGTCAACCGGCAGGCGAAGTCCAGGTCGGGTGCGGTGTAGGCGACGTGCCGCGCGCCGACGCGGCAGTAGGTCTGCTCCAGGCGCGCCACCGACAGGTCCGCGGCCCGGACGTACGCCGCGGGCACGGAGACCGGGTGATCGCCGAGCGGTCGCAGCCGGTGCACCGGAAAGGCATTGGTCATGGCCGAGGACTCCAGGTCCAGATCCAGGCAGCCGTTCAGGTGCGGTGCGGGCGTGCCGTCGACGGTCCACCGGCCGAACCCGTCGGCCTCCAGTTCCACCACCCGGACGCCGTGCGCGCCGCGCCCGGTGATCCGGGCCGACCGGGTCACCCACGAGGCGTCCAGCAGCACAACGTAATCGATGATCCAGGACGCGCCGTCCTCGGTGGCGGTGGTGGTGCCGCGGATCAGCAGCCCGCGTTCGTCCTCGGCGAAGAACGCGACCTCGAATCCGGTCCGCGCACCGCGATGCCGCCACGAGGCCACTGCCGGGAACTCGTTCACTCGGCCAGTCAATCACGGCGGCGTCCCGCGGTGGGGATATGTTCGGGGCATGCATTGGGATCAGATGACGGCCACGCCGGGCGCGTTGCGGACCGCCGCCGCGCGGTTGCGCCGCGGTGTCGGGCAGTTGGAGATTCTGGCGGCCATCATCGAGGCGGCGGACGGGCCGTGGCTGGGGGCCATGGACTCCGACGGCCGCGGCACCGCCGAACTGCGCATGCACCTCGCGGGCAAGTACCGGTTCACCGCGGTGGTGACCAGCGCGGGCAAGCTGTCCCTGGCGGAGATGAACTCGCCGGGACGCGGTAAGAAGGCGGAGCTGGTGCTGTCCACCAAGGCGGCCCAGCGCAAGGGGTGGGACGATCCCAAGGACGCGCCCAGGCCGCAGGAGTGGGTGGAGTTCGCGGTCGACTGGGTGCGCGCCGCGAGCGCCGCGGTCGGGCGGCGGGACGTGGTGCAGTGGCTGCTCAAGGGCGCCGATCAGCGGCTCGCGGCCATGAACGACAGTGTCGAGACCATGCGGGCGGCGCTGGCCGAACGCGAGTCGATGCGCGACGAGCTGGCCGCCGAGGTGGCCGAGCTGCGCGCCGAACTCGAGGCCGAATCAGCCCTCGCCGACAAGCGCCTGGTCATCGGCGACGTAGCGCCAGACCGGGAGCAGGGCGTGGTCGTCGAGGGGATCGGCGGCGGCGTGGACGGCGCCGCGCAGCCGGTCGGTGACGGCGTCGGCGTCGAGGCCGGCGCCGATCAGGACCAGATTGCTGACCCGGGGCTCGTGGCGGGCCCAGGCGGTGGGCTCGAGGGTGATGTGACGGCCGACCATGTGCAGCACGAACTTTCGCGGATCGTCGGGGACGGCGAACGCGAGCACGCCTTTGGCGCGGAACAGGCCTGACGGCGGATCCTCCAGCAGCGCAATGAGTTCGCGTGGGTTGAGGTCGGTGTCGGAGGTGAAGGAGACGCTGTCGTAGCCGTCGTGCAGATGCCGGTGGTCGTGCGAGCAGCCGTCGTGGCAGTGGTCGCCGTGACCCGGATCGTCCGCGCCGGGCGTGTCGTCGCCGTGCAGTAGTTCGTCGAAGCTGAGCTGTTCGCCGATACGCGAGGCGCGGGGCACGTGGGTGGGCAGGTCGAACAGCAGGCCGGGGTCGATGCGCCCGTGGCTGGTCGGATACACCGGCACCTGCCCGACCACCTCGGTGATCTCGGCGCGCAGCCGCTCCAGCGCGGCCGCCTCGACCCGATCGGACTTGTTCAGCACCACCAGATCCGCCATCCGCAGGTGCGTGGTGAGTTCGGGATGCTGATCGCGGCTGGCGGGGAAGTGCTCGGCGTCGACGACCTCGACCAGCCCGCCGTAGCGGATCCGCGGATTGTCGCTGTTCACGACCATGCGGATCAGGTTGCGCGGTTCGGCCAGCCCGCTGGCCTCCACCACGATGACGTCGATCTTCTGCTTGGGATGCGCCAGCCGGTCGAACAGCTCGTCCAGTTCGCTGACGTCGACCGCGCAGCACACGCACCCGTTGCCCAGCGACACCATGGCGTCGACCTGCCCGGCCACCAGCATGGCGTCGATGTTCACCGCGCCGAAGTCGTTGACCACTACCCCGATCCGCGCGTTGCGGGTCCGCAACAGCCGGTTGAGCAGCGTCGTCTTGCCGGCACCGAGGAACCCGGCCACGATCAGGACTGGTATGCGCCGACTCACGGCGACCACCCTACCGAGGTGTGATTCCTCGGAAACGGGGTGGCAACAACCGGCTTCTACCGTGACGGACAATTCGGACCGACCACGGGAGGTGCGCTGTGCGAGTACGCGACATCCTCGATGCGCCGCAACTGCGTATGCGGCTGCTCCACGGGGACGCGGGGGACCTGGACCGGACGGTCGCTCGAGTCTGCGCCACCGACATGCCCGACCCCCGGCCCTTCGTCACCCCGGGCGCGTTGGTCTGCACCGGCCTGGTGTGGCGGCAGCAGGCCGCCGACTCCGACCGCTACGTCGGCCTGCTCGCCGGATCCGGCGCGGCGGGCGTGGTGGCCGGGCAGGCCCTGCACGGGCACGTCCCCGACGACGTGGTGGCGGCCTGCCGAGACCACGGCCTGCCGCTGCTGTCGGCCCCGCAGAGCGTGCCGTTCAGCCGCATCATCGAATACCTCGCCGAACAGGCCGCCGAAGTGCGCTGGCGCCGAGTCCAATCCCGCGCCGACCGCCAGCGCCGCCTGCTCACCGCCGTCGCCGCCGGAGCCGAGATCGACACCCTGCTCGCCGATTTCGCCGCCGAACAACAGGTCTCCGCCTGGCTCCTGACCGCCACCGGCACCGTCATCGCGGGCACCGAGCCCCTGACCGACCCCGAGATCGACCGCATCCTCGCCACCGCCCTGACCGCCCCGCGCCTCCCCGCCGTCACCGCCGGAGCCCTGCGCGTCCTCCAGGTCGGCGCCGGCGATCGAATCACCGCCTGGTACCTGGCGATCCGCCCCTCGGCCCCCGAACTCGACCCCTACGGCGCGGACCTCGCAGCGGTGGCCGAGCTCTACCGCCAGCGCCGCGCCGACCGCCGGCACCTGAACTGGGAACTGGCCGACCGCTTCCCGGCCCCGTTCCCCGACCGGCCCGGACTCACGGAAGCGGCGATCGTCTGCGAGGTCCACCTCACCACCGGCACCCCGCACGGTGGTCCGGGTCTGCCCGACGGTGCCGCCGCGCTGGGGGCCGTTCGCACCGCCCTGCACGATGCCCTGCCGGATATCGTCACCACGATCGACGGGGAGGGCAGGCTGGTCGGCGTGACCGCGGGGACCCAGGCCGCGACGGCGGGCGTGGTGAATCGCCGACTCGGTCGAATCGCACCGGCGCTCGGCGGGATCCGGCTCGCGGTCGGGGTGAGCGCGCGGCAGCCGGAGGAACCGCTGGCGGGGACGATCAGCGCGGCGGCGGCCGCGTCCACGGCGGCGCGGGAGGATGCCGGGCCGGTCAGTGTCCGTGTCGCCGATATCGATTCGGCCGTCGGGCTGTTCACCGCCGTGCCCGGTGGATTACAGCGGCGGTTCGCGGAACGTGTGTTGGGGCCGGTGCTGGAGTACGACCGGGTGCACGGGGCGGGGCTGGTGGGGACCCTCGAGGTGTTCCTCGGCTGCGACGGGTCGTGGCGGCAGGCCGCGGAGCGAATGCATGTGCACCTCAATACCGTTCGCTATCGGATCGGGCGGATCGAGGAGTTGACCGGGCGGGATCTCGGGCGGATCGAGGATCGGCTCGATCTATACCTGGCGGTGCGGACGTTGTCGGGTCAGACCGCGCCGGTGTAGGGGTCCCAGGCGATTCCGGGGTCCGGTGCGCCCTCGCGCAGGACACTGGCCTGGATCAGGCCGTAGGGGCGGTCGTCGGCGTGGAACACCTCGCCGTTGTTGGGGACGCCGAAACGGCCGGTGTCGTAGGCGAAGTGGTGCTTGTTGGGCGCGGAGAAGCGGATCTCGGCCAGGCACGGGTAGGCCGCCAGGGCGGCGCGGCCCATCTCGTACAGGGTCTGCTGCAAGGCCTTCGAGTGCAGGGTGGCGAAGGTTTCGATCAGCGCGGCCCGGATGCCGTGGTAGGCGGCGTCCCAGTCGGCGGGCGGGGTGGCGAAGCGCCAGCGGGCGTCGAGGCTGGTGGCGAGGATGCGGTCGGAGGCGGGTTCCAGGACGGTGAACGGGTCGGTCAGGAACCCCGCGAACTCCGAGCCCGTGGATTTGAGGATCACCAGGTCCTTGACGCCGCCGATCACCCATTCGCGCCGGTCCGTGCCGCGGCCGCGCACGGTGATCGCGGCGGTGCGCACCTCGGGGCCGACCCGCGTCCAGGTGTGGTCGTGGCCGCTGCCGCCGACCGGAACCCGTTGCCACGCATACTCTTCGATCTCGATCCGGGCCGAGGTGACCGGCTCGATCTCGCCGGTGAAATGACGGGCCAGCGCCAGCCCGTAGTCCTCGATGCCGCCGTCGCCGTGACTCTTGGCGTAGGTGTAGATGGTCTGCTTCTGCGAGTCCGTCGGCAGCACCGCGCCCTGATCACCCACGGTGTGCGCCTCGTCGAACGCGCCGCGCAGACACGAGGACACGTTCAGGTCCCGGATCTCGTGGCGTGGCGTGTCGCGGTAGATCCGCACCACCCGGTTCTCGGCCTTCCCGTACTGGTGCGGGCCGAGCACGATCCGGCCGTCGGCTTCGCTCATGGTCGCCTCCCGTGGTCACTGATCACTGTGCCCCACTGTGACCGACGACGGCCGCCGCACACGCTGGTTCCACGGACAAATCACCGCACATCGTGACCGCCACGTTTGGCTCATCGGACAAAGGCCCGCACCGGGCGATCTGCCTAGCCTGACCAGCAACCCACCCCGACGGAAGGCAGGGCCACCCATGACATCACCGCATCCCGTGGACACGCGGCTGCCCTGGCATCGCCTGCTGGTGTTCGGCTTGCAGCACGTGCTGATCATGTACACCGGATGCGTCACGGTGCCTTTGGTTTTCGGCGCGGCAGCCAAGCTCGACCACTCCACCGTCGCGCTGCTGATCAGCGCCGACCTGCTGGTCGCGGGCATCATCACCGTGGTGCAGAGCCTCGGACCGGGCAAGCTGGCGGGCGCGCGGCTGCCCATCGTCACGGGCGCCACCTTCGTGGCCATGAGCCCGATGATCCTGATCGCCAAGGACTACGGGCTGCAGGCGCTGTACGGGTCCATGCTGCTGGGCGGCCTCCTCGGCATCGCCCTGGCCTGGCCGTTCGCGTCGATCGTGCGATTCTTCCCGCCGCTGGTGAGCGGCACGGTGCTGACCGTGGTCGGCATCTCGCTGATCGGGGTGGCGGGCGGCCTGATCGTCGGCAGCGACCCGAAGGCCGCGAGCTTCGCCGCGCCGTCCCGGATCGCCTTGGCGGCAGCGGTTCTGGTGGTCGCGCTGGTGTGCACCGTGCTCGGGCGGGGCGTGTGGTCGCAGCTGGGCGTGCTGATCGCCCTCATCGTCGGCATCGTGATCGCGATCCCGATGGGGCTGGTCGAGCTGGAGGGCGTGTCCCGTGCGGCTTGGCTGGGTGCGCCGCAGCCCTTCCACTTCGGGGCGCCGCAGTTCCCGGTGACCGCGGTGGTGGCCATGACCATCGTGCTGGCGGTCGTGTTCGCCGAGTCCACCGCGAGCATGCTCGCCCTCGGCGAGATCACCGGAAAACCCTTGACCCGAGCCGATGTGGCGCGCGGCCTGGTCGGCGACGGCCTGTCCGCGGTGCTGGCCGGGGTCCTGAACTCGTTCGTGGACACCGTCTTCAACCAGAATGTCGGCGCGGTCGCCACCAC
Organism: Nocardia sp. NPDC004340; assembly: GCF_053602575.1. Classification (NCBI taxonomy): domain Bacteria; kingdom Bacillati; phylum Actinomycetota; class Actinomycetes; order Mycobacteriales; family Nocardiaceae; genus Nocardia; species Nocardia sp. NPDC004340. The sequence goes on along the minus strand of NZ_JBSGDW010000013.1, from coordinate 93,898 downwards.
CCGCGTGTACAGCCGCTACGTGACGGCGGTCAGCGGCGCGATCCTGATCGTCCTGGGCCTGGTGCCGCGCTTCGGCGCCCTGGTCGCGACCGTCCCGCAGCCGGTGGTCGGCGGCGTCGGCCTGGTGCTGTTCGCCACCATCGCGGTGATCGGCGTGGACACGCTGCGCCGCGCCGACCTCACCGACCGCGTGAATCTGACCATCGTCGCCGTCTCGATCGGCGTCGGCTTGGTGCCGGTGCTGACCAAGGGCATGTTCGAGAAATTCCCGTCCTCGGCCCAGATCCTGCTCAACAGCGGCATCAGCCTGGCCGCCGCGACCGCCTTCACCCTGAACCTGCTGTTCAACCACACGCGGCTGGGCGATCTGGCTCGGACCGCCGTGCGAGGTGCGCTGGTGGAAGGGGTGTCAGGGGAAGCCCCGGAGAGCCCGAGAGTCGCCTAACCGCAGGCGTTGACCCATTCGGAGAGCCCGTCGGCGAACATCTGACGCTTCCAGATCGGGACCTCGTGCTTGATGCGGTCGACCAGTTCGGCGCAGGTGGTGAAGGCTTCGGCGCGGTGGGGGGCCGCGACGGCGACGGCGATGGCCAGATCCCCGATGGTCAGGTCCCCGACCCGGTGCACCGCGGCGACCGGCAGCCCGGAGGACGCGGCCACCTCCTCGCACACCTTGCGCAGGAACTGCTCGGCCTGCGGGTGCGCCGAGTACTCCAGCGCCGAAACCGATTGCCCGCCATCGTGATCGCGCACCTTGCCGGTGAACACGACGACCGCCCCGTGATGCGGCCCGTCCACGGCCTTCTCGACCTCGGCCGGATCCAGGTCCTGATCGCTGATCCGGGCCAGCAGCTCACTCATGGTTGCCTCCTCCGGCCACCTGGGCCAGCAGATGTTCGAGCAGCGGTGTCAGCACGGCGATGCCGTCCTTCACCCCGCCCGGCGAACCGGGCAGATTGACGATCACGGTGCGCCCGGCCAGTCCGGCCACGCCCCGGCTCAGCGCCGCGAGCGGGAACTTCGCGGTCCCGGCCTGGCGGATGGCCTCGGCGACGCCCGGCAGCTCCCGATCCAGCAGGGAGAGGGTGGCTTCCGGGGTGGCGTCGGTGGGGGAAGCCCCCGTGCCGCCGGTCGTGACGATCAGGTCCGGTTCCCGGGACAGGGCGTCCTCGAGGCCGTACGTGATGTCGGAGTCCGCGAAGACCAGCGGTCCGCGCACCGAGAAACCCTGCGCGGCAAGCCATTCGGTGAGGACGGGGCCGGTGGTGTCGGTGCGGGTGCCGGCGGCGACGCCGGTCGAGGCGACCACGACGGCGGCCGAGCGGCCCGCACCCGCGAGCGGAGCCGTTGCGGCGGCGGCCTTCTCGTGCGCCGTGTGCTTCTCGTGATGGTGCCCGGCGTGCTGCTCGGCCTCGGGCCGCACCCAATGTCCGTGTTTGCCACCCTCTTTGGTGACCAGCCGCACGCCGTTGAGGGTGGCCGCCGGGTCCACCGCCTTCACCATGTCGTGCAGCGTGAGCCCCGCGACCGCGACCGCGGTCAGCGCTTCCATCTCGACCCCGGTGGGCCCCTTGGTCTTCGCGGTGGCCTCGATGGTGATGATGGTGTCGGTGAACCCGAAGCTCACGTTCACCGACGACAGCGCCAGCTGATGGCACAGCGGGATCAGTTCCGAGGTCTTCTTGGCCCCGTTGATCCCGGCGATGCGGGCGGTGCTGAGCACGTCGGCCTTGGGCATGTCGTCGGCCCGGACCAGTTTGATCACCTCGGCGGTGGTGTGCAGTTCGCCCGCCGCGACCGCGATGCGCGCGGTGTCGGCCTTCGCGCTCACGTCGACCATGCGGGCGCGACCTTCACGGTCGACATGCGACAACTCACTCATGGGCACCACCTTGGCACAGCGCAGACAGGGTGTTCACAGCGGCCGGACCTCGACGATCGCGCCCGCGGGCAGCTCGGTGACGGCGGCCGGGACGTCGATCAGCACGTCGGCGTGCGCCATGGCCGCGATCAGATGCGAACCCTGCCCCGACACCAGCGTCACCCCGTTCTCGGTCAGCTTGCCGCGCAGGAACTGCCGTTTCCCGGCGGGGGAGCGGACCGCGTCCAGCAGCGGCAGTTCGGTGATCGGCAGCGCGGGCAGGCCCGCGAGTTCGCGCAGGATCGGGCGGGCGAACACCTCGAACGACACCATGGTGCTCACCGGGTTGCCCGGGAAGCTCAGCACCGGGACGCCGTCGACCGTGCTCAATCCCTGCGGGCCGCCGGGTTGCAGTGCCACCGGGCCGAATTCGCCGCCCTGGGCCGCCAGCACCTCCTTGACGACCTCGAAGTCGCCCATGGAGACGCCGCCGGAGGTGAACACCACATCGGCCTGGGCCACCGCCTCGGCCAGCCGCCGCCGGAACTCGGCGTGCTCGTCGGTGGAGTGCGCGACCGACACCACCTCGACGCCGTTGTCGGACAGGGCCGCGGCCAGCGCGATGCCGTTGGAGTTGAAGATCTGGCCCGGCAGCAGGGCCGACCCGGCGGGCCGCAGTTCGTCGCCGGTGGTGAGGACGGCTGCCCGCACCCGCCGCGTCACCTCCAGCTCGCCCAGCCCGACCGCGGCCAGCGCCGCGATGTGCCGGGGCCGCAGCAGGGTGCCCGCCGCGGCCAGCAGTTGTCCGGCGCGCACGTCGGTGCCGGGCTCGCGCACGAAATCGCCGGGGGCGCGGCTGGTTCGGATCGTCACGGTGACGCCGTCGGATTCGGTGTGCTCCACCGGCACCACGCAGTCCGCGCCGGGCGGCACGGGCGCGCCGGTCATCACCTTCACCGCGGTGCCCGGGGCCAGTGTGAGCTTTTCGGTGTTGCCGGCGGCGACCACGCCCGCCAGCGGCAGGGTCGCGGGGACGATCGCCACCGATTCGGCGGCGACCGCGTAGCCGTCCATGGCGGAATTGCGGAACACCGGCAGGTCCAGGGGCGCGTACACGTCGACGGCCAGGCGGCGGTCCAGCGCCGCGGCCATCGGGACGGTTTCCGTGCTCCGACCGGCCAGGGGCCGCAGGGCGTCCTCGATGCGCCGACGATGGTCGTCGACGGGTCGGGCCGGGGCGGTCGCGTGCCGGGAACTCATGCCGCTGAGCCTATACGCGGGTGAATCCTCCAGGTCGTGACCGGCTGATCACCGGGTCCGGCTCGTAGGAATCTACGAAGACTTGCGGGCCCGGCAATAATGGTGCAATGACCGTGGTCGCGATGGGCATGCCCGCTGTGCGAACCGGGCGGCCCGATATCGACGGCCGCCCGGACACCCCGCTCCTGCTCGACCGTTTCGGGCGGGTGGCGCGGGACCTGCGCGTGTCCATCACCGAGAAGTGCTCGTTGCGCTGCACCTACTGCATGCCCGAGGAGGGCCTGCCCGCGATCCCGGCCGACGAACTGCTCTCCACCGGGGAGATCGTGCGCTTGGTGACCCTCGCGGTCCGTGAACTCGGCGTGCACGAGGTGCGCTTCACCGGCGGCGAACCGCTCATGCGCCGCGACCTCGAGCAGATCATCGCGGGATGCCATGCGGCACTGCCGGATACGCCGCTGGCCATGACCAGCAATGGCGTCGGACTCGAGCATCGCGCCCAGGCCCTGGCCGACGCGGGCCTGAAGCGCATCAATATCTCCCTCGACACCGTGGACCGCGACGGCTTCCACCGCCTGACCCGCCGCGATCGCCTCGCCTCGGTGCAGGCCGGGATCCGCGCCGCCATCGCCGCCGGGCTCACCCCGCTCAAGGTGAACGCGGTCCTCATGCGCGAAACCCTCGACGGTGCGGCCGATCTGCTCCAGTGGTGCCTGGACGTCGGCGCGGAACTGCGCTTCATCGAGGAGATGCCGCTCGACGCCGACCACGAGTGGGCGCGCGCCAATATGATCACCGCCGCCGAACTCCTGGATGTCCTCGGCAAGCGCTTCACGCTGGCCGAGACCGACCGCGAGGACCCTTCCGCCCCCGCCGAGCGCTGGCTGGTGGACGGCGGCCCCGCCACGGTCGGCATCATCGCCTCGGTGACCCGCAAGTTCTGCGGCGACTGCGACCGCACCCGCCTCACCGCCGACGGCCGCATCCGCTCCTGCCTGTTCAGCGACCAGGAGTACGACATCCGCGCCGCCCTCCGCTCCGGCGCCACCGACCCCGACATCGCCGCCCTCTGGCGCGGCGCCATGTGGAACAAGTCCGCCGGCCACGGCATCGACGTCGCCGGCTTCGTCCCGCCCACCCGAACGATGGGAGCCATCGGTGGTTGAGGTCCGCTATTTCGCCGCGATCGCCGACGCCGTCGGCAAGGACAAGGAAACCCTGTCCCTCCCGCCCGGCGCGACCATCGCCGACCTCCGAACCACCCTCTCGGCCACCTACGGCCCGAAACTCGACCCCATGCTCAAGGTCTGCGCCTACCTCATCGGCGACGAACTCACCCGCGACGCATCCACCCCACTCACCCCCCGCGTGGACGTCCTGCCCCCGTTCGCCGGCGGCTAGACCCCCGCGTCGAACCCGGCCGCGCATCGCAGCGAATTGCGCTGCCGGGCGCTAACATTCGCCGGTCCCCGCACGTCGTCGCCAGGAGACCGAGCCGAATGACGCAACCGCCGCAACCGACCCCGCCGCCGATCCAGCCGCATCCCGCGTTCGCGCAGGTCCAGGAGGCGCGGGCCGCCAGCCTGCAGCTGCGGGTGGCGGACTGGATCACCAAGTTCGCGGGCTCGATGACCTTCGTCTACATCCATGCCATCGGCTTCGCGGTGTGGATGCTGCTGGTCGAGAAGAGTCCGTGGCCGACCCTGACGCTGGTGGTCTCGCTGGAAGCGATCTTCCTGTCGACCTTCGTCATGATCGGCCAGAACCGGCAGGCCGATTTCCAGCAGGCCAAGGCCGATCACGACTTTCAGGAACAGGAGCTCGAGCTCAAGACCAATACCGAGCTCACCCGGGCCATTCACGCCATGACGTCCGAGCTGCACCGGCGTCTGGTCGAGGAGCCGGATCAGAAGAAGGGCTGACGGAGGCGGTCGATCGACCTCTCAGACCGACCCGGCGGGGAGGATCCACCGTGTCGGCTGGCCGGTGATCTTGGCGATCGTGTCGAAATCCGCGTCGTAGTGCAGGACGGTCAGCTCGGCAAGTTCGGCGGTGGCCGCCACCAGGAGGTCGGCGATACCGGCGCTTCGCAGGCAGCCCCGCTTGGCCAGCTCGTACTGCACCTCGCGTAACCGGGTCCAGACTCGATCGGGCATCGGCTGCCAGGGATAAATGGCGGCGAGGTCGTCGCGGTCCTGTTCGAAGTCGCTCAATGACCTTGCGGAGTATAGGAATTCGGTCTCCGTGGCCGCGCAGATATGGACCAGTCCGGCTTGTAGCGTGCTGGCCCATACGGCCGAGACATCTGGATGCCCCATCCGGGCCAGAGCGCTTGTGTCGATCAGATACCGAACTATCGCCACGCCTCGTCCCTTCGGCCCGGGTCGATCACATCGTCGTAGGCGCCGGACCTCGATCGGGCCTGCATCCGTTCCAGCGCGGCCGAACGGCGGTGGCAGGCGATGACCTGACGTAGGGCGGCATTCACCGTGTCCTTCTTGGTGGTGGTGCCTAGGAGGCCACTGACTTCCGCCAGGGCCTCATCGTCGATGTCGATCATCGTGCGTGACATGGCCGCCTCCTGTATGCCTGAACGGGATATCCTCAAGCATACGGATGCGGTGGTTTATATGCCTCGGTTCAGCGCCACCAAGTATCGAGCGGGGTCACCGGGACCGCGCGCTTGTGGCGAGTGTTGAGGAAGATCCGCTCCAGCTTCTCCGAGACCTCGGGGCCGACGTCCTTGCCCTCGAGGTAGTCGTCGATCTGGGAGTACTTCAGGCCCAGCGCTTCCTCGTCCGGCAGGGCCGGGCGGTCGTCCTCGAGGTCGGCGGTGGGGACCTTCTGCCAGACGCTGGGCGGGGCGCCGAGTTCCTGGAGCAGGGCCGCGCCCTGGCGCTTGGTGAGACCGGTCAGCGGGGTGATGTCGACACCGCCGTCGCCGAACTTGGTGAAGAAGCCGGTGACCGCCTCGGCGGCGTGGTCGGTGCCGACGACCAGCAGGTTGAGCTGGCCGGCGATGGCGTACTGGAGCAGCATGCGCTCGCGGGCTTTGATGTTGCCGCGCACGAAGTCCCGCAGGCGGGGCTCCTCGTGCAGTTCCACGATGCCGGTCGCGGCCTCACCGGCGGCGGCGTCGGCGCTGGGCTTGACGTTCACCGCGACCGAGCGGTCCGGCTGGATGAAGGACAGGGCGATCTGCGCGTCGTGCTCGTCGGCCTGGATGCCGTAGGGCAGGCGCGCCGCCACGAAGGTGGCCTCGCGGCCCTCGGCGCGCAACTCCTCGACGGCGAGCTGGCACAGCCGTCCGGCGAGGGTGGAGTCCTGGCCGCCGCTGATGCCGAGCACGAAGCCGGTCGCGGGCGTGGAACCCAGGTACTCCTTGAGGAAGTCGATGCGTCGCCGCACTTCGGTTTTCGGTTCGATCGACGGCAGGACGCCCAATTCGGCGATGATCTGTGCGCGCAGGTTCCCCATGGGCACACTCTACTGAACGGGCCCGCCGCCGCTACCGGTCGGCGGGCGCGGTCACCTGCCGGACCAGGGTCTCCCAGTGGTCGCCCACCTGGTCGGGTGTGTAGCGCAGCTGCCGGACCTGGTGCAGCACCAGCCCCGCGTCCAGACTGGCCAACAGCGTGTCGGCGGTGAGTCCGATGTTTCCGGGCGCCCCGGCCTCCCGGAGCAGCAGGGAGACATGGGTTTTCGCGATGTTGTAGGGCGGTCCGGCGTACTGCCCGCCGATGGCGGCGTTCTTGCGCACATCGCCCTCCACCTCGACGGTGGCCAGCCGGGCCCGACCGTAGGCGATGAGCCGTTCGACGGCGGGCGCGCCCGGTCCCAGCGGCGGCGGCCCGAACATGTAGGCCCACTGCAGTTTCTGATCGGACTGGTCGAGCAGGGCCAGCATCAGCCCGGCCCGATTGCCGAAACGCCGGAACACGGTGCCCTTGCCGACGCCGGCCAGTTTGGCGACCGCGTCCATGGTGACCGCGTCCGCGCCCTGTTCGCGCACCAGCGTCTCGGCGGCGTCGAGCAGCAGTTGCCGGTTGCGGGCGGCGTCGCTGCGTTCGTGGCTGCTGCCGGGCATGAGAAGGGGGACCGAATGTGGCGGGGGCTGGGTGCCGACGGGTTCGATCGGGAGGGCGATGTTCGGCAGTGCCGGAACGACGTCATCCGGCGATGTGTCGCGTGTCACAGGCTGTCTGCTCCTACCCGGGAATGTAAGCGGACTGGGGTCCGGTTACAGTCTATCGAAAGATCCACCGCTGCATCAGTAACCCTTGGAGTGATCATCATGTCGCAGACCCGCATCCTCGTCCTGGTCGGAAGCCTTCGCGCCGCGTCGATCAACCGCCGTCTGGCCGAGGCCGCCGTGCAGACCGCTCCCGAGGGCGTCGAGATCGCCATCTACGAAGGCCTCGGCGACATTCCTTTCTACAACGAGGACCTCGACGTCGAGGGCGGTGTCCCGGCCGCCGCGCAGGCGCTGCGTGACGCCGTCGGCGCCTCGGACGCGCTGCTGCTGGTCACCCCCGAATACAACGGCACCCTGCCGGCCGTGCTGAAGAACGCCATCGACTGGGCGTCGCGGCCCTACGGCGCGGGCGCGCTCAAGAGCCGTCCGGTCGCCGTGGTCTCCGCCTCGATCAGCGCGAACGCCGCCAAGTGGTCGCACGACGACGCGGTGAAGGCGCTGGGCGTCGCGGGCGCGGAGGTCGTGAAGGAGGCGTCGCTGAACTTCGGCACCATCGGTTCGCGCTTCGTCGAGACCCACCCGGCCGACGATGCCGAGGCGCTCACCCAGCTGGCCGCCACCGTGCGTTTGCTGGCGGAAGATGTCAAGGCTCGGGCAAACGCCTGATACTCCTCGCGATCACTCGCTGAATTCAGCGCAAGGCCACGGCTTTCGAGTCGTGGCCTGCCGCTTTTCTCGGACATTTCGGGCTACCGTCTGTCCATGAAGTTATCAACGGGCAACTCTGTGTGGGGCCGTTGTTTCATGGCGGTCACCCTGGCCGCGTCCGCCGCCTCGATGGCGGTCGGCAATGCGGCCGACGCGACGGCCGAGTCGTACACCTCGGATGTCTCCGATCTCTCGAATGCCCGTCTCTTCCTCGGCAACTGGGCCGGGTACGTGGTGAAGGGCGATTTCCGGGAGATCAGCGCCACCTGGGTCCAGCCCGAGATCGAATGCCGCAATCCCGGCGTCCTGCAGCGCGTCGTGCCCTGGGTGGGGCTCAATGGCGCCACCGGCCTGGACGGTCAGGTCGCGCTGCCGCTCATGCAGACCGGCGTCGAATCCCTGTGTGCCAGTGACGCGGCCGTGTACGCGGCGCTGCCCGGGCTGCAGGTCGAATCGGTCGCCGCGGGCCTGGCCTACGTCGATCCGCATCTGGCGGGGACGGTGATGAACGCCGGGGGCAAGGTCTCCAATGTCCTGGGCGCGGCCGCGGACGGCCTCTGCTCGCTGGGCATCTTCGGTGGATTCTGCCGCCCGGAGAAACAGGTCGACGGGTGGTGGGAGAGGTATCCGGACGCGCCGGTGACCTATGACGACGTGACGATCAATCCCGGCGACACCATGCATTCCACGGTCAGCTGGGACGGCGGCCGCTATGTGATGACGCTGGAGAACCGCACCGCGCGCTGGACCCGCACCACCGTCGCCCCCTCGGCCGTCCCGGCCCGCACCGCCGAGATCGTGGTGGAGGGTCACCTCGACGCCGCGCTGCCCGGGTTCGCGCCGATCACCTTCACCGAGGTCACCATCGATGGGCGCCCATTGTCCGATTACGCCGCGGAGACCTACGGCATCCCGGCCACCAATCGGTTGCTGGCGCCCGGTCCGATCGAGGGCGCGTCGTTCACCATCCGCTAGGACCGGGGGCGATGCCGCGACACGCCGGGGCGAGCGGGCGATCCGGAATCGGTCGCTCGACTCGGAAGGAATGCGAACCGGGTGGTCGCTCGAGTCTCCTGTGACTCGTGAGATGGGTGTTGATCAGCGGTGATGGTGTGTTTGCTGGAAATGAACTGAATGCCGAAATTGTGATGTGTGACTCAGTCGTGTCGAGTTGCGAATCGGCTGTCCAGGTACTTACCCGTCCGGAATTTCACCTTTGTGAGTCGCAACATGTCGTGTTGTATGAGTTTGTCGGCCACTAGGTGTAGTGTCTTGGGAGCTGGAAGGCCACAAGGACGAGACCTCGATCACGGGCCGGTGACCAGGAGCTTCGGCTCCGCTTCCAGGGGTTTGCGCATTTACTACGTGGATCTTGTTTCAGGTGTGCACTGCAGACAGATCAAGGCTGAGGAGAAGGGGATACCTATGACCATCACCGTTTACACCAAGCCCGCTTGTGTCCAGTGCAACGCGACCTATCGCGCCCTCGACAAGGCTGGTGTCGACTACAGCGTCGTCGATATCTCCGAGAGCCCGGAGGCGCGCGACTACGTGATGGCCCTGGGTTACCTGCAGGCCCCCGTCGTGGTCGCCGGGGATGACCACTGGTCCGGCTTCCGTCCGGACCGCATCAAGGCGTTGGCCGACGTCGTCGCCGTCGCCTGACGCTTCCGTCAACGGTCAGGAGATGACCGATATGTCGAGTGAGACACCGAATCTCGTCTACTTCTCGAGCGCTTCGGAGAACACTCACCGCTTCGTCGAACGGCTGGGCCTGCCCGCCGTCCGCATTCCGCTTCACACCGCCGACTCGCTTCGCGTCGACCGACCTTTCGTGCTGATCGTCCCCACCTACGGGGGAGGTCGGCACGTTTTGGGTGGGCAGCGATCCGACAAGGAATTCGTGCCCCGCCAGGTGGCCAAGTTCCTCAACGATCCACACAATCGCGCCCTGCTGCGCGGCGTGATCGCGAGCGGCAACACCAACTTCGGCGATACGTACTGCTATGCGGGAGAAGTGATCTCACGTAAGGCAGGGGTTCCGTACCTGTATCGCTTCGAACTCATGGGAACTGCTGAGGACGTCGAGCGCGTCCGCGAGGGATTGGGAATCTTTTGGCAACGACAACCGCACCGGTCGGAAAGACTGCCCGCGTAGAGCGCCCCGTCAGCGGCGACTCCGCGACCGAGGGGCTGGACTACCACGCCCTCAACGCCATGCTCAACCTGTACGGACCCAACGGCGAGATCCAGTTCGACAAGGACCGGGAAGCCGCGCACCAGTACTTCCTGCAGCACGTCAACCAGAACACGGTGTTCTTCCACAACCTCGACGAGAAGCTCGACTACCTCGTCAAGGAGAACTACTACGAGACCGAGGTGCTCGACCAGTACTCGCGCGCCTTCATCAAGAGCCTGTTCCAGCAGGCCTACGCCAAGAAGTTCCGGTTCCCGACCTTCCTGGGCGCGTTCAAGTACTACACCTCGTACACGCTGAAGACCTTCGACGGCAAGCGCTACCTGGAGCGTTTCGAGGACCGCGTGTGCATGGTCGCCCTGACCCTGGCCGCCGGTGACGAGACCCTGGCGGGCGAGCTGGTCGAGGAGATCATGGACGGCCGCTTCCAGCCGGCCACCCCGACCTTCCTCAACTCGGGCAAGAAGCAGCGCGGCGAGCCGGTGTCCTGCTTCCTGCTGCGCATCGAGGACAACATGGAGTCCATCGGGCGCTCCATCAACTCCGCCCTGCAGCTGTCCAAGCGCGGCGGCGGTGTGGCGCTGCTGCTCAGCAATATTCGTGAGACCGGCGCGCCGATCAAGAAGATCGAGAACCAGTCCTCGGGCGTCATCCCGATCATGAAGCTGCTGGAGGACTCCTTCTCCTACGCCAACCAGCTCGGCGCGCGGCAGGGCGCGGGCGCGGTGTACCTGCAGGCGCACCACCCCGACATCTACCGCTTCCTCGACACCAAGCGCGAGAACGCGGACGAGAAGATCCGCATCAAGACGCTCTCGCTGGGTGTGGTGATTCCGGACATCACCTTCGAGCTGGCGAAGAAGAACGAGGACATGTACCTGTTCTCGCCGTACGACGTGGAGCGCATCTACGGCGTGCCGTTCGCCGACATCAATGTCACCGAGAAGTACTACGAGATGGTCGACGACAAGCGGATCCGCAAGTCCAAGATCAAGGCTCGCGAGTTCTTCCAGACCATCGCCGAGCTGCAGTTCGAGTCGGGCTACCCGTACATCATGTACGAGGACACCGTGAACCGGGCCAACCCGATCGCGGGCAAGATCACCCACTCCAACCTGTGCTCGGAGATCCTGCAGGTCTCCACCCCGTCGGAGTTCAACGACGACCTGTCCTACTCCAAGGTGGGCAAGGACATCTCGTGCAACCTGGGCTCGCTGAACATCGCGAAGACCATGGATTCGCCGGATCTGGCGAAGTCGGTCGAGACCGCGATCCGCGCGCTGACCGCGGTGTCGAACCAGACCCACATCAACTCGGTGCCCTCGATCGAGCAGGGCAACAACGAGTCCCACGCCATCGGCCTGGGTCAGATGAACCTGCACGGCTACCTGGCGCGCGAGCACGTCCACTACGGCTCCGAAGAGGGCGTGGACTTCACCAACATCTACTTCTACACGATCGCCTACCACGCGATTCGCGCGTCGAATCTGATCGCGCAGGAGCGGGGTACGTACTTCGGCGGCTTCCCCGAGTCGAAGTACGCCTCGGGTGAGTTCTTCGACAAGTACACCGAGCAGGTGTGGGAGCCGGCCACCGAGCGCGTGCGCCAGATCTTCGCCGACGCCGAGGTGCACATTCCCACCCAGGACGATTGGCGCGAGCTGAAGGCCCTGGTCATGAAGCACGGCATCTACAACCAGAACCTCCAGGCCGTGCCCCCGACCGGGTCGATCTCCTACATCAACCACTCCACCAGCTCCATCCACCCGGTGGCGTCGAAGATCGAGATCCGCAAGGAAGGCAAGATCGGCCGCGTCTACTACCCGGCCCCCTACCTGACCAACGACAACCTCGAGTACTTCGAGGACGCCTACGACATCGGCTACGAGAAGATCGTCGACACCTACGCCGCGGCCACGCAGCACGTCGACCAGGGCCTGTCGCTGACGCTGTTCTTCAAGGACAGCGCCACCACCCGCGACGTCAACAAGGCCCAGATCTACGCCTGGCGCAAGGGCATCAAGACGCTGTACTACATCCGCATCCGGCAGATGGCGCTCGAGGGCACCGAGGTCGAGGGTTGCGTGAGCTGCATGCTCTGACGTTCGCATCGGAGAAGGGCGTTTCCGGCTTCCCGCCGGGAGCGCCCTTTGTCGTTGCTGTGGCCGATCCCACGTTTGCGTCGGGCCCGATTGTGAACTCTCCAGAAGGTGGCTTTCACGCTGTCGGCCGAGGTCGACGCCTGGTTAGGCTCGCCATGGTTCGGGCATCGGTTTCCATCGAATTGCGCGGGTGATGCCGGAATCGGGAAACGCATCTGGACAAGCGTTTTGGAGGTGAGTCGATCGAAACGGAGACCCATCGGGTGTATCAACCTCGCACCCGCCCGGTGGGTTCTTCGGACGTAACCGGAATCCCGCGCACCGCATGAGGAGTTGGCTTGTCGCACTGCCTGATTCGAAGACCCCGATCCGGGGCGGAGTCGTGAGGCGGCGGGCCGCCGCCGGGGTCGCGCTGGCGCTGGCGGTGATCGCGAGCTCGTCGTTCGGGGTGAGCGCCCAGGCGGGCCCGCCCGGGCGGATCGCCTCGCGGGCCGCGGTGACGCGGGTGGAGCAGGTGGGGCCGCGCTGGGAGCGTGTCGAGGTGGCCTCGGCCGCCATGGGCCGCACCGTCGCCCTCGATGTGCTGCACGGTGCCGGGGCCGGGCCCCGGCCCACGCTGTATCTGCTCGACGGCGTCGACGCCGAGGGCGTGTCCGACTGGCTGACCAAGGGGCATGCCGCGGACTTCTTCGCCGACAAACCGGTCGATGTGGTCTTTCCCGCCGGTGCGACCGGCAGCATGTACACCGACTGGCAGCATCCCGACGCCGCGCTCGGCTGGAATCGCTGGGAGACCTTCCTGACCGCCGAGCTGCCCGGCGTCATCGAACCCTATCTGCGCTCGGACGGCCGTCGCGCCATCGCGGGGGTGTCCATGGGCGCGCAGGGCGCGATGATGCTCGCGCACCGGCATCCCGGATTCTTCAAGGCCGTCGCGGGATTGAGCGGCTGCTACTCCACCGTCGACGGGCCGGGCAGCGCGGTCACCGCGGCCACGGTCGCCTCACGTGGCGGCAATATCCTGAATCTGTGGGGCCTGCCGGGCACCTTCGATTGGCTGACCCACGACAGCACGGTGGGCGCGGAAGCCTTGCGCGGCACGGTGATCTATCTGTCGGCGGCTTCCGGTCTGCCGGGTGCGCCGGATCTGAACGAAGTGCTGAAGTCGCCGGATCGGCTGGCCGCGCTCGGCACGGCCGCCGGCGGCGTGGCGCTCGAGGCCGGGGCCCGGGTGTGCACCGAGCATTTCTCGAAACGGTTGAGCGACTTGGGGATTCCCGCCACCGTGCACTACGAGCCGACCGGCATTCACGCCTGGGAGGATTTCTCGGCCCAGTTGGGCCCGGCCTGGGACGCCCTGGCGGCGGCCTTCGCGCCGGCGTCCGGGCGGTAGCGGGACCACCCGGGCGCCTGGGCCGCACGGTATCTCAGTGCCGGAACCCGTATCGGGGTAGTCGCCGCAGTCCGGGCCGGATTCGGCTGTCCACGGTCACGGCCAGGCCGACGTGGACGGCGGCCACGGTGAAGTCCGAGGCCTCCTGCCAGGTGGCCGCGTATTCCATGGTGAGTTCGGCCCCGTCGGCGGGTCCGCCGAGGTAGACGGTGACCCGGTGGGTGAGCGCGTCCATAGTGCTGCTCCTCGAGATCGTGCGGGGGAGAAACGCGAGCCGACCCCTTCGTCGGCTCGCGCGTCTCTGGTACCGAACGTAATCGGATTGCCGTGCGCAGGAACGTGTTCCGGTTTCTGCTTGGACATGTCACAAGTGGTGTGCGGGAGTTGTTGTTACGCGGTGGAACAGAAACATCTTCGGCTCAAAACTTCGTCACGCGTTCACAAACCGCGCCCGCCCCGATTGTGACTATTCGGAAGGTTCGTGCGCGCCTCTGGCCGGGCGCGACCGCCGTTCCTACGCTGCCCCGCATGAGGATTCGTGTCCCGATCGCGGCGGTCGCCGCGCTGCTCGTCACCGTCGCCACGGGATCGGCCGCCGCCCAGCCACTTCTGCCCACCCCGGATCCGGACCCCTTCTACGCCACCCCGTCCGATCTGGCGGGCCGTCAGCCCGGCGAGGTGCTGGCCACCCGCGCCATGCCCGCGCTGCCCAGCTTCCCCGACACCGACATCACCCTGATCAAGTTCCGCTCCACCGACTCCACCGGCCACCCCATCGCGGCCACCACCACCGTGCTGTCCCCGCGTGACCGCAAACCCGACGCGCCGGTGCTGTCGCTGCAGCAGATCATCAACGGCCTGGGCGCGCAGTGCGCGGTCTCGCGGGTGCTCTACACCACCGACCCCAATCTGATGATCCGCGAGGCCCCCGCCTGGAACACGGTGCTGAAGCGCGGCTGGACCGTGGCCCTGCCCGACCACCTCGGCCCCCGATTCGCCTACGGCGCGGCCAAACTCGGCGGCCAGATCACCCTCGACGGCCTGCGCGCCATCCAGCGGGTCCCGGACCTGCGGGTCGAGCACAGCCCCCTCGCCATGGCCGGCTACTCCGGCGGCGGCATGGCGACCGCGTGGGCGGCGGCGCTGGCCGCGTCCTACGCGCCCGACCTGCGCATCGCGGGCGCGGCCATGGGCGGGGTGCCGATGAACCTGGTCTCCATGCTGGAAACCCTCGGCATGAACCGGCATCCGGCGTTCGGGCTGGCGCTCGCGGCCGGACTGGGCCTGGAACGCGAGTACCCGGACCGGTTCCCGATCAGCGATCAGCTCAACGACCGCGGCCTCGCCATCCGCGACAAGCTGCTCAACAGCTGCACCAACGACATTCTCGCGGCGGGCGCGGGGCAGGGCGCGCTGGACATCGCCAAGACCACCGTCATGACCGACGACCCGCAGGCCCGGTCGGTGGTGGCGGAGAACAGCCTGGAGCTGTACTCGGGCGTGCCGAACATGCCTGTCTTCGAATGGCATTCGCCGATCGACGGCCTGGTGCCGGTGGACGCGGTGGTGAACACCATCCACCGCTACTGCGCGGCGGGCGCGAAGGTGTGGACCGAGCAGGAGCCGGTGCCCGACCATCTCACCGCGGCGGTGCTCGGCGTCCCGGCCGCGTACGGCTGGCTGGACGCGCGCCTGCGCGGCGAGCCCGCGCCGACCAACTGCTGAGCGTCAGCCCGCCTGATAGGTGCGCGCCACCAGCGCCGAACGCAGATACCAGAGACCGGACGGCTGGGTCGGATCGAATCCGGTCAGCTGTCCGATCCGTTTCAGCCGGTAGTCCACGGTATTGGTGTGCACGTGCAGCATGCGGGCGGTGCGCTGCCGGTTCAGGTTGTTGCTGATGTGGGATTGCAGCGTCTCGAGCAGTTCGGTGTGCGCGTCCAGCGGATCCAGCAGCGACCCGAGGTGGTCGCGGCCGGGACCGGGCCGGGTCAGCTGATACTCCAGGGCCAGCTCGTCGAAGCGGAACAGGCCGCGCACCAGGCGCAGTCGGTGCACGATGTCGAGGAGTTCGTGGGCCTGGTCGGCGGCGTCCGGAATCTGTTGCGGCGCGGCCGGAACCAGCGTGGCGGTGATCGGCACCCGCGCGGCCCGCGACAGCTGCTCGACCAACTCGTCGAGCTGATCGTCGGCGACCGCGGTGGCCGGCACCAGCAGGGTGCCGCCGTCCACGCTGAGCAGCGACAGCACCTTGTCGGTGTAGCGGGTGGCCAGTTCGGCCTGCACCCGCCGCAGTTTGCGGCGCGCCACCACCGCGCCGTCCACGGTGGGGGAGTCCTCCTCCGGATGTTCCGGAATGGCCAGCGCCAGCACGTGATACGTCTCGGCGATCTCGATGCCGCACTCGCGCGCCATGGTGGAGGTGCTGTGCCCGCCCAGCAGCGCGGAGGTGAGGGTGTGCACGGCGGTGTGGTGTTCGCTCACCACCGAGCGCAGTTCGCGCACGTAGGCCATGGCCACGGCGGAGGTCATCCGGTCGAGCAGTTCCACCACCAGCTTCGCCCCGCCGACGATGTTGTCCATGTCGGCGGCCGCGATGACCAGGGTGACCTCGCCGTCCTCGTCCTCGCGGCGCAGGTGCCGGGACAGGGCGCTGGCCATCACCAGCTCCGAGCCGATCTTGAAGCCCTCGTGGATGGCGTGGTGGATGGTGTCGATCGGGATGCCCTCGCGCGCCCACTGCGCGGCCGCCTCCTCGAGGCGCTTGGTCTTCTCCGGGATGTCTCGCCCGTCGAGCATGCCGACCGCCAGCTCCAGGCAGGTGCGGGTGATGACGGTGACGTCGCCGTGAATGGCGTCGCCGGGCAGGGTGCCGCACGGCGCGACCGTCTCCACGAAGTGCCCCACCATGTGCTGGGCCACCCCGCGAACATCCTTGAGCGGCGACGAGATCGGCGTGCCCGACACGGTGAGTCCGGTCCGGGCCGGAATTCCCACGGCCATCCGTGACTCCCTTCCACCCCCGGGTTGCGCCCCGTGCGGGACCTGAAACGCTAACGCAGGCCGTATGTCCGAACGGCCGGATCGATCCCTCCCTGTGATGCACAGTAATGCGCGCCGGGCGGCGCTGTGACTTCTCACATGTGCCAGGCGGATTCCGCATGACGGCCCGGCGCCGCCGAGGGGAAGCTTCACCGTGGTCGGAGCGGGAACGCGGCGGCTCGAGAGTGACACCGCGGCGCTGTGCCGAATCCGGTTCCGGCCGTGACATTCCTGTCTGCCCGCCTGGACACCGGCCATGCCCCGGCTCGGTCCGCGCGCGGGCCGCTCGCCTAGTGGCGCGCGCCGACCGGACCGCCCACGGTGATGTCGGCCGGCGGCAGCCACAGCGTCGCGATCGCCCCGCCGCCGGCCGCGGGCTCGATGGAGGCGTTGCCGCCGTGCGCCTGCGCCACCCACGCCACCAGCGCCAGCCCGATGCCGTTGCGACCGGTGCGCCCGGCCGTGCCGCGATCGAAGGGACTGGCAGACATGACCGGATCGACGCCGGGACCGTGATCGCGCACGCTGACCCGTCCCTCGGCCACGTGCACCTCGACCGGCGCGGACCGGTTCACCGCGCCGTGCGTGAGCCCGTTCTCCAGCATGTTCCGGATGGCCAGGCTCAGCAGCTGCGGATCACCCAGCACCACGGTCGGATGCGCGGTCACCGCGATGCGCTCGTCGCCGGCCTCCTCGGCCACCATCTCGGCCAGCTGATCCAGCCGCAGCAGCGTGCGCTCGGGTTCGGCGATGCCCGCCTGCATGCGTGCGCGGGCCAGCAGCCCGGTCACCAGCCGCGCCATCCGGTCCGCCAACCGCTGCGCCTCGGCGAGGGTCTGTGGCACCTGCTCGGGCGCCGGCCGCGACCCGGTGAGCAGCTTCAATGTGGTGAGCGGCGTACGCAATTCGTGCGCGGCGTCGCTGAGGAACTGCTCGTGCTCGCTCAGCAGGCGCAGCGCCTGGGCCTGGCTGCGACCCGCCAGCAGATACGTGACGGCGGCGGACAGCAATACCAGCAGCGCGCCGCTGATCGCCAACTCCCACACCAGGGTTCGATGCTTCCCGGCATCGGCCATGGTCTCGGCCCCGGCCAGGATGACGACGGTGGCGTCCCAGCCGTCCCAGAACACCGGACTGCCCGCCAGGGTCACGGTGCGGCCGGTGATATCGGTGGCGGTGAACCGTTTTCCAGCATAGATGACTGTCTCGGAGTGATCCTCGACCTGCGTTGCGAGCGTGGCGATCTCGGAGTCATCGGGCAGCAGCGAGCGTTGGTAGGTGTGCGCCTGCTTCCACGGCTCACCCGGTTTGCGCATCAGCACGGCGACCGCGGTGGATCCCGTGGCCAGTTCGTCGTCCATGACCGTCGACAAGTCCAGGGCCGACTTGTCGTCCTGCTGGATGGCGCGCGCCAGCCCGCCCGCCACCCGCTCGACCTGATCATCGGCGCGGGTCTCGCGCGCGTGTGCGTCGATCGTGGCGGCCACGAAGCCGAAGATCAGGACCGCCGCCGCGGTGATCACCGCGGCCAAGGCGGTCATGAACCACCGGGCGCGCTGGAGCCGGGCCACGGCCGGCGAGCGGTGTGCGCTCACGCCGCTCCACCGGCGATCAGGAAGCCGGTGCCGCGCACGGTCTCGATCACGCTCGGCTCCCCGAGTTTGCGGCGCAACTTGGCGACCACCGCGTCCACCACGTTGGAGGCGGGCTCGGCCATCTCGTCCCAGCAGCATTCGATGAGGTCGGTGCGGGTCACCACGCTGCCGCGGCGGGTCGCCATGAGCTCGAGGACCGCGAACTCCTTCGGGCTGAGCATCAGCAGGACGCCGCCGCGGGTCACCCGGCGGCGCATGATGTCGATGTCGATGTCCGCCAACGTGATTCGCGCGGCGGTGGGCTGGTCGCGGCGGCGGCACAGCGCTCGTACCCGCATCACCAGTTCCGGCAGCGCGAACGGCTTGGTCAGGTAGTCGTCGGCTCCGTGCTCGAATCCGGCCAGCCGGTCGTCGAGGCCGTCGCGGCCGGTGAGTATGAGCGCGGGCACCGTGTGCCCGGCGGTGCGTGCCCCCGCGACCAGGTCCAGACCGTCGCCGTCGGGCAGGCCGCGGTCCACCACCAGGCAGTCGTAGCGATTGACGGCGATCTTGAAGTCCGCGTCGGCGAGGCTCTGCGCGAGGTCCACCGCGAACCCGGCGGTACGCAACCCATCGGTCAACTCACGACACAGCTGATGATCGTCCTCCAGCACCAAAACTCGCACAGGGGCAGAGATTAGGGCATTCCGGACCCCCGCCCCAATGGCCCGGACGATCGGATCGTCGAAAAATGATCGAAAAACAATCCGGCGTCGGTCCGGGGGTCCGGAGCGGAGAAACCGGACATGGCGAGCCGCGTTAGGCAACCCTCTGTATCCTGTACATGGTTGTTTCTGTCTGTGTCGGCGTTCGAGAAGGGGGTGAGGTCCGTGCGCGGTGAACCTCCCAGTCGAAGGCCGCGTGGCATCGCTCTCGGATTCCGTCGATAGGACAGCTTTCTGGCGACGGGGTGGGTGCGGTGCCCGCGGTGTGATCCGGTACCCCCGACCACCCTCAACCGCCACCCGGCCGAGGTTTCGCCATGACGCAGACCGAACTGCCCCCTGCCGTCCCCACGGTCGCCGCCGACATCCCTGTCCCCGAACGGGATTCGCTGCGCGACATCGTCGACTGCCACCACCTGACGCCCGCCGTGGAATGGCTCGACAACCATCCGCCGCACGTCATCGCGGACGAGCTGGCCCGCATGGACGCCGTCACCGCGGTCATGTCCTTCCGGCTGCTCGACAAGGACCGCGCGCTGGCCGTGTTCGAGGAGCTCGAACCCGTGGATCAGCAGCAGATCCTGGCCGGGCTGCGCGATCAGAGCTTCCGCGACCTGGTCGAGGGCATGGATCCCGACGACCGCGCCCGCATGCTGCGCGAGGTTCCCGCCAAGGTGGCCAAGCGGGTGCTGGCCGGGCTCAGTCCGCACGAACGGCGCATGACCGCGGGGCTGCTCGGCTACCCGGAGGGCTCCGTCGGGTTCTACATGACCCCGGAAGTCGTTGCGCTGCCGCGGAATCTACCCGTGGGCGAGGCGCTGCACATGGTGCGCGCCAAGGGGGCGACCGCCGAGACGGTGTACACGCTGCCCGTGGTGGATGCGGGCCGCCGGCTGATCGGCGTGGTCGAACTGCGCGACCTGGTGCTCGGCTCGCCCGACACCATGATCGCCGAACTCATTGCGTCCGAACCGGTCTCGGCGCGCGCCACCGGCTCCGCGGAGAAGGCGGCCCGGCTCATGCAGGGCGCCAACCTGATCAACCTGCCGGTGGTCGACAGCGAGGACCGACTGGTCGGGCTGCTCACCATCGACGACGCCGTCGAGGTCATCGAGGCCGCCGACTCCGAGGACATGGCGCGGCAGGCCGGCACCTCCCCGTGGTCGGGCCACTACATGGCCGCGGGCGTGTTCCAGCTGGCCCGCTACCGGGCGCTGTGGCTGATGCTGCTGCTGGTCGCGGCGACCCTCACGGTCACCGTCACCAACTTCTTCGAGCCCACCCTCGAACAGGCCGCGCACCTGGCGCTGTTCATCCCCCTACTCATCGGATCGGGCGGCAACGCGGGCGCGCAGGCGGCCACCACCTGCGTGCGCGCGCTCGCGGTCGGCGAGGTGCGGGTCTCGGACCTGCTCGCGGTGATCTGGCGCGAATGCCGGGTCGGGCTGCTGCTGGGCTGCATGCTGGCCGCCATCGGCATGGTGATCGGCACGCTGTTCGTGGGGCTGAAGATCGCGGTGGTGGTCGGCATCGCGCTGGTGATCATCTGCGGGTGGGCGGCGACCATCGGCGGCACCATGCCGCTGCTGGCCAAGAAACTGCGCATCGACCCGGCCGTCATCTCCGCGCCCATGGTGACCACGCTGGTCGACGCCACCGGTCTGGTCATCTACTTCACCACCGCGAAGGTGGTACTCGGCATCTGATCGGCAAACCCGGGGTGGGTCCACGAGGGTCTACCCCGGTGCGCTGTGACGGATTGCACCGCTGTAATTTTCTGCCGTTGGTGACGTGCTTGCCCATCTCCGTTTCGGATTCTCGCAGGACAACGCGATAGACACGTGAAGACACAACCTATTGTGCTGCGCGGGGATGTCACCTACCAGTAGTAGTGTTCATGGCAAGGGAATTCGCAGGGTCCGGAAGCTGAGAAGGGTGTGTGAGCGGGGCGTGAAGCTCATCGATCGAGTTAGTGCGATCAACTGGAACCGCGTGCAGGACGAGAAGGACTCGGAGGTCTGGGATCGACTCACCGGCAACTTCTGGTTGCCGGAAAAGGTCCCGGTGTCCAACGACATCCCGTCGTGGAACACGCTGACCGCCAACGAGAAGCAACTCACCATGCGGGTGTTCACCGGTCTGACCCTGCTCGACACCATCCAGGGCACGGTCGGCGCGGTCAGCCTCATCCCCGACGCGATCACCCCGCACGAGGAGGCGGTGCTCACCAACATCGCGTTCATGGAGTCGGTGCACGCCAAGAGCTACAGCTCGATCTTCTCCACGCTGTGCTCCACGCGTGAGATCGACGAGGCCTTCCGCTGGTCCGAGGAGAACCGGAACCTGCAGCGCAAGGCCGAGATCGTGCTCGAGTACTACAACGGAGACGACCCGCTCAAGCGCAAGGTGGCCTCCACCCTGCTGGAGTCCTTCCTGTTCTACTCCGGCTTCTACCTGCCCATGCACTGGTCCTCGCGGGCCAAGCTGACCAACACCGCCGACATGATCCGCCTGATCATCCGCGACGAGGCCGTGCACGGCTACTACATCGGCTACAAGTACCAGAAGGGCCTGGAGCTGGTCTCCGAGGCCGAGCGCGAGGAGCTCAAGGCCTACACCTTCGAGCTGCTCTTCGAGCTCTACGAGAACGAGGTCGAGTACACCCAGGACCTCTACGACGAGGTCGGCCTCACCGAGGACGTCAAGAAGTTCCTGCGCTACAACGCCAACAAGGCGCTGATGAACCTCGGCTACGAGGGCTTGTTCCCCAAGGACGAGTGCGAGGTCAACCCCGCCATCCTCTCGGCCCTGTCCCCGAACGCCGACGAGAACCACGACTTCTTCTCCGGCTCGGGCTCCAGCTACGTCATCGGCAAGGCCGTCAACACCGAGGACGAGGACTGGGAATTCTGACGCCCCGCGTCGCCCCATCCGCCTGAAAAGCCAACGGCCCCGAGCGAATCCGCTCGGGGCCGTCGGCTGTCGAAGGCCGGGTGCGCGGCCGCTGAAATTACCGCGTTTGCTGGGCGTGTCCGTGGGGAATACCGGTCATCACGAAATGTTCACGATCGGGCTGGTGAACTTCGCGGTCAGTGCTCGGCCGGGTGGCGACTTCCCCACGTCATCGGGCCGAGCACCGGATCGAATCGGCCCGTGCGGCGTGCCGTGGATCAGTCGGCGACGTAGCCGTTGAGGTTGTTGCGGAGGTCCTCGAGCAGGGCGCGGGCGGCGGTGATGCCGCTGCCGTGCCAGATGGTGTCGTCGACGGCGAACTCGCGGCGGTCGCTGACCGCGCCGAGCTGTTTCCAGTTGTCGCCCTTCATGATCGACTTGCCGTAGTCGAGGCCGTCCTTGCCGTCGAACATGAGGAAGATCAGGTCGCCCTCGAGCTTGTCGCGGTCGGCCTCGGTGCTCGGCCCGGAGACGTCGAACGAGTCGCCGCGCTGCGCCTGGGGGCGCTGCACGCCCGCGTCGCCGAGCACCTGGGCGGCGAAGGTGTCGCCGCCCTGCACCTGAATCGTCTTGGGCTCGAAGCGGATCACCGACGCCTGGCTGAGCGCGGAGTTGGCGGCGACGCCGGTGTCCCGGGCCGCGGCGCGGTAGTCGTCGAGGGCCTTGGCGCCGGCGGCCTTGCGGTTGAGGCCCTCCGCGAAACCGGTGAAGGTGGCCTGCCAGCCGTGATCGTCACCGACCAGGACGGTCGGGGCGATGGCTTTCAGGGCGTCGTAGCGGCCGCGGTCGGCGGCGGGGCCGATGATCAGGTCCGGCTTCAGCTCCGCGATCTTCGCCGGATCCGGGCTGTCGACCGTGCCCACCGCCGGGATGGCGGATATCCCGGAGCCCAGATACGACGGCTGCGGCGTCGGCCCGGCGACGGTGGCCGCGCCGACCACCCGCTCCCACAGGCCCAGCGCGCAGGCGGCGTCCAGGGCGGGAGTCGACAGCACCACGATGCGCTTGGCGTCGGCGGGCACCTCCGCGGTACCCGCGGCGTGCGCGACGGACTTGGTGCCTCCGGCCGAGTCGGGGGCCGTCGGCAGCGCGCACGCCTTGGTGGTGTCGCGCTCGATCCCGACCACGCCCGCACCGGCGATATTCGTGGTGGTGCGCACAATCGAGGCGGAGTTGTCATCGGTCTTGGCGCACCCCGCGGCCAGGCCGACGGTCAGCAGCGTCGCCGCCGAGACCAATCCCACACTGCGCAAATGCCGCATAGGGGAAAAGGTGGAGGCGAACGTGTTTCGGGTGGAAGCAGACTCGCGCACCGGCATGCGGGGCAGCCTACAGCCGTGCCCCCCGACTCCCAATCAGGACACCGGCAGCCCGACGGATACGACCTCGGCGGAGCCGAAATACGACACAGAGTAGGACCCGGAGCGAGCGCCGATGGGACACGGTTTACGATCTGTCACAGCGCAAGCCAACGTCGTTCGTCATGTTGCCGAACCGGACGCCGGAAGCAGCGTACGAACGATGGCATACCTGTGGAGGTTTCGTGACTGCCGTAGAACCGCGGCCGGCCAGCCTTGTGGAGGCGGAGCGGCCCTATCCTCAAAGGACGGGTCCGAAGGGATCGTTCATCTTCAAGATGGTCACCACGACGGACCCGAAGGTTCTCGGCGTCATGTACCTGGTGACGGCCATCTCCTTCTTCATGGTCGGCGGCATCATGGCGCTGCTCATGCGCGCCGAGCTCGCCCGTCCGGGCATGCAGTTCCTGTCGCCGGAACAGTTCAACCAGCTGTTCACCATGCACGGCACGATCATGCTGCTCTTCTACGCGACCGCGATCGTGTTCGGCTTCGCCAACATCATCCTGCCGCTGCAGATCGGCGCCCCTGACGTCGCCTTCCCGCGTCTGAACGCGTTCAGCTACTGGCTGTACCTGTTCGGCGGCTCGATGGCGACCGCCGGCTTCATCACCCCCGGCGGCGCGGCGGACTTCGGCTGGACCGCGTACACCCCGCTGTCGGACATCGTCCACTCGCCCGGCGTCGGCGCCGACCTGTGGATCCTGGGTCTGGCCGTCTCCGGTCTGGGCACCATCCTCGGTGGCGTCAACATGCTCACCACCGTGGTCTGCCTGCGCTGCCCGGGTATGACCATGTTCCGGATGCCGATCTTCACCTGGAACATCGCCGTCACCTCGGTGCTGGTGCTGCTGGCCTTCCCGCTGCTCACCGCGGCCCTGTTCGGCCTGGCGTACGACCGCCACCTGGGCGGCCACATCTACGACCCGGCCAATGGCGGCGTGCTGCTCTACCAGCACCTGTTCTGGTACTTCGGCCACCCCGAGGTGTACATCATCGCGCTGCCGTTCTTCGGCATCGTCTCGGAGATCTACCCGGTCTTCTCGCGGAAGCCGATCTTCGGTTACACCACCCTGGTCTACGCGACCCTGGGTATCGCGGCCCTGTCCATCGCCGTGTGGGCGCACCACATGTACGCGACCGGCGCGGTGCTGCTGCCGTACTTCTCGTTCATGACCTTCCTCATCGCGGTTCCGACCGGTGTGAAGTTCTTCAACTGGATCGGCACCATGTGGCGCGGCCAGCTCACCTTCGAGACGCCGATGCTCTGGTCGGTCGGCTTCCTGGTGACCTTCCTCTTCGGTGGTCTGTCGGGCGTCATCCTGGCCTCGCCGCCGCTGGACTTCCACGTGTCGGACACCTACTTCGTGGTGGCGCACTTCCACTACGTGCTCTTCGGCACCATCGTGTTCGCCACCTTCGCGGGCATCTACTTCTGGTTCCCGAAGATGACCGGCCGCATGATGGACGAGCGTCTGGGCAAGTGGCACTTCTGGGCCACCTTCGTCGGCTTCCACACCACGTTCCTGGTGCAGCACTGGCTGGGCAACATGGGTATGCCGCGCCGCTACGCCGACTACCTGCCGAGCGATGGCTTCACCACCCTGAACACCATCTCCACGATCGGTGCCTTCATCCTGGGTTCGTCGATGCTGCCGTTCATCTGGAACGTCTTCAAGTCCTACCGCTACGGCGAGGTCGTGACCGTCGACGACCCGTGGGGCTACGGCAACTCGCTGGAGTGGGCGACCTCCTGCCCGCCGCCGCGGCACAACTTCTACGAGCTGCCGCGCATCCGCTCCGAGCGTCCCGCGTTCGAGCTGCACTACCCGCACATGGTCGAGCGCATGCGCGCCGAGGCCCACGTGGGCTGGGGCTCCAAGTCCCACAATGTGCACGAGCTGGAGAAGGCGTCGCACTAGTCGCCTGACACCCGAACACCATCGCGGCACCCGTCTTCGGACGGGTGCCGCGGTGCGTTGCGGGGTGGGGTGGCCGGACCCCGTCGGCGGCGGGACGCTTTCATGGAGTGATGACCGAGAATGCGGGACCGCGGACCGACTGGTCGGACGCGATGGGGTTGCGGACGCCGATCGTGAATGCGCCCATGGGCGGAGTCGCCGGGGGCCGGCTGGCTGTCGCGGTCGCGGCCGCCGGGGGACTGGGCATGATCGGCATGGGCAGCGCGGGCTCGGTCGAGGCGCTCGAACGCGAACTGGCCGCCGCCGCCCTCGACGGCGAACTCCCCACGCTCGAACGGGAACTGATGGGCAGCGAGGCAGCGCCCGCGCCCGGCCCTATCGGAATCGGCCTGGTCGACTGGGTGGCGGCCGCGCGACCGGGACTTCTCGACCTCGCCCTCGCCGCGAAACCCGCCCTGCTGTCGGTGAGCTTCGGAACCGACCTGTCCTGGGCCGCCCGCGCCCGCGCGGCCGGAATCCGGACGGCGACACAGGTTTACACCGTCGAGGACGCCCGGCGCGCCCGCGACGCCGGGATCGACGTGCTGGTCGCGCGCGGTCTCGAGGGTGGCGGCCACGGTGCGCCCGAGCTCGCGACGCTGCCGTTGCTGGAAGCGGTGCTCGACGCCGTGCCCGGCCCGGTGCTGGCCGCGGGCGGAATCGGTTCGGCGCGCGGGATGGCCGCCATGCTCGCGGCGGGCGCCGCGGGGGTGTGGCTGGGCACCGCGCTGGCCGCCGCCGAGGAATCGCTGCTGCCTCCGAACAGCCGCCGCGCCCTGCTCGCGGCGCGGGGCACCGACACGATCCTCACGCGGGCGTTCGACGTCGGCATGGAACTGCCCTGGCCGCAGCGGTTTCCGGCCCGCGTGCTGCGCAACGACTTCACCGAGCGCTGGCAGGACCGCGTCGACGAGCTGTCCGCGCCCGCCCCGTCCCCGAGCATCGCCGCGGCCCGGGCCGAGCTGGCCGCCGCGAATGCCGCCGATGATCCGCGCATCGCACCGGTCGATGCCGGGCAGGGCGTCGGGCTGGTCACCGCGGTGCGCCCGGTCGCCGAGATCCTGGGCGAATGGCGTTCCGAGGCGGCCCGCCTGCTCGCCCCCGGCGGGCATTGAGCCGTACGTGAGCTTCGCCGACGTGATGCCCGCCACCGTGGGCGGCGGTCGGCGCGGTCGGTGCGAGGCCGACCTGACAGAATGAGCTGCCGCCGCATGTCGGGCGGGCCACGTTGTCGCAGGGACAAGGAGTCATCGATTGAGCGCGTCTGACACGACGGTTCTGGTTACGGTCACCGGACCCGACAAGCCGGGCGTCACGTCGGTGCTACTCGCCGCGCTGGCCAACAACGGGGTCAGCCTGCTGGATGTGGAGCAGGTCGTCATCCGGGGCCGCCTCACCCTGGGCGTGCTGGTGTCGTGTCCCACCGATCCCGAGTCGCTGCAGGATCAGCTCGAGGACGCCATGGCGTCGATCGGCATGGACGTGGCCGTGGAGATCGGGGCCAGCGCCGTATCGGGCGCCAAGCTGTCCACCCACGCGGTCGTGGTGCTGGGTTCGCCGGTCACCGCCCGCGCCTTCAGCGCCATCGCGCGCAAGCTGGCCGCGCAGGGCGTCAATATCGACTCCATCCGCGGCATCGCCGACTACCCGGTCACCGGTCTGGAACTGCTGGTGACCGTGCCCGCCGCCGACGCGGACACCGAGACCGAGCTGCGCACCGCGCTGTCGGCGGTGGCCGCCAAGGAGAGCGTGGACGTCGCGGTCGAGAAGGCCGGTCTGGCGCGACGGGCCAAGCGGCTCATCGTGTTCGACGTGGACTCCACCCTGATCCAGGGCGAGGTCATCGAGATGCTGGCCGCGCACGCCGGTGTCGAGGACGAGGTCCGCGCGGTCACCGAGGCCGCCATGCGCGGCGAGATCGACTTCTCCGAATCGCTGCGCCAGCGCGTGGCCACCCTGGCCGGGCTGGACGCCTCGGTCATCGACGAGGTCGCCGAGCGCATCGAACTCACCCCCGGCGCCCGCACCACCATTCGCACCCTGCGCCGCCTGGGCTTCCGCTGCGGCGTGGTGTCCGGTGGCTTCCGCCAGGTCATCGAGCCGCTCGCGCACGAACTGGAACTGGACTTCGTGCAGGCCAACACCCTCGAGATCCGTGACGGCAAGCTGACCGGCGCGGTCACCGGCGAGATCGTGGACCGGGCCGCGAAAGCCGTTGCGCTGCGCCGGTTCGCGGCCGAGACGGGCGTGGCCATGGAGCAGACCGTCGCGGTCGGCGACGGCGCCAACGACATCGACATGCTCAATGCCGCGGGTCTGGGTATCGCGTTCAACGCCAAGCCCGCGCTGCGCGAAGTCGCCGACGCCGCGCTGTCGCATCCGTTCCTGGACGCGGTGCTGTTCATCCTGGGCGTCACCCGCGACGAGGTCGAGGCCGCCGACGCCCGCGACGGCGGTATCCGCCGGGTGCCGCTGCCGCAGTAAGCCGTGCGGTAGCCGCAACGCGTCCAATTCGCTTGCGCCACCCTGAGCTCCGCTCTCGGTACCGTGGTCGGAAACCCGGCGATGACCGAAGGAGTCCGAGTGCGTGTGCGTATGCCGCTGGTGATGGTGATGGCCGGCCTCGCGCTGGCCGCTTGCGGCACCACCAACCCGAACGAGGCGCAACCGGTCTCGGCGACGAGTGTCGCGGGCACCACCGCCGTGCAGGCGACATCCGCCGACCGCGCGGCCGAGCGGATCGGCGCGGACTCCGACGGCAAGGACGTGAGCCTGGCCCTGGGGCAGGGCCTGATCGTCACCCTCGAGGCGAATCCGACCACCGGATTCGGCTGGCAGCTGGGTGCGCTGGATCAGAACGTGGTGAAGCAGAACGGGTCACCCGAGTACGAGCAGGACGCCAACCCGGACGGCAAGGTCGGCGTCGGCGGCAAGTCGGTGCTGAATTTCGTGGCCGAGGCCCCCGGCTCGACCACGCTGAGCCTGGCGTACATGCGGGCCTGGGAACAGGGCGTCGAGCCCGCCAAGCGGTTCACCGTGAACCTGACGGTGCGTTAGAACGTCGTTGTAGGAGTGGTTGTGTCGAGCGTTGGATCCACCATCGATGCCGGTTTCGAGGCCAGGCACGCGGAACTGGCCCGGGGCTACGGCGGCGGGGGCGATCCCGCCGACCCGGCTCTGGTCCAGGCCATGCAGATGGTGTTGCACATTCCGAAGAACGATCCGCCCGCGCGGTCGGCGCTGCTGGCGGCCGCCGCCTCGGCGGCGGTCGCGGTGTGCCTGGACGAGCGGGTCGGGCCGGACGGGGAGTGGGAGGAGCGCTATCTGACCTGGAAGCGCTCGCGCATCCGGAAGGTGGCGCGGCGGGCCCGCGGGGCGCAGTGGCTGGCGGCGCAGGAAGTCGACGGTGTCACAGTCGATTTCGGCGGCGCGCAGGCGCGGGCGCTGGTGCCGGGTCCGGTGGGGGACGTGGATCCGCGGATCCGTCGGCTCCAGATCAGCGGAACCGAGCTGCCCGAGGAGGCGGACATCGCGATCGATCCGGAATGTCCGGTGCTATGGGTGGACTCGGAATTGGGTATGACTGTGGGGAAGGCAGCGGCACAGGTAGGGCATGCCAGCATGTTGCTGGCAGGCGCCTTATCGGTGCGGCAAGCGTATGCGTGGGCCGCCACCGGGTTTCGGTGCACCGTCGCGGAGGCCGATCCGGGCCACTGGGCGGAATTGCGACAGCGGGTGGCCCGGGGCGACGCGGTGGCGGTGCGCGACGCCGGGTTCACGGAGGTGGCCCCGGGGTCGATGACCGTGATCGCGGTGCCGTAGGTCGGAAGGCATGGAGGCGGCGGCGCGAATGGCGCACTAGCGAAACCGAATGGTTGGCGTGCTGACCCATATGGGCAGGGCGTATCGACTTCCCCGACCGGGTGGTCCAGGATCGATTCACGAGTTTCCTCGAAAGGAAACCACGAAATGACAACATTGCTGGTTGTTCTCATCGTGTGGACGGTGCTCTCGATCCCGGTGGCACTGATCCTGGCACGGATGTTCCGCTCCACGAGCGCCGATGCGCGGGGCCGGGGAATGCGGGGCCCGGAGTGCGATCTATCGGAATTCGATACGCGCACCCATGAAATCGCTTATCGTCCCCGCACTTCCGGAGAGGACACGCCCCGGATTCAGCCACCACGTTGACGATCGTCCAGGGCGGTGGGCCAAGATGGACCCCGTGCCGCAACCGGATCCCGATCTGCTCATCGATTTCAGCGACGTCACCGTCCGACGTTCCGGACATACCTTGGTGGGTCCGGTCACCTGGCAGGTGGAATTGGACGAACGCTGGGTCGTGCTCGGCCCCAATGGCGCCGGCAAGACCTCACTGCTGCGGATGGCCGCCGCCGAAATGCACCCCACCTCCGGAATCGCCAATCTGCTCGGCGAAACCCTGGGCCGGGTCGATATCAACGAACTACGCCCGCGTATCGGAATTTCCTCCGCCGCCATCGCCAGCCGGGTGCCGATCGACGAGAAGGTCGCCGATCTCGTCGTCTCGGCGGGTTACGCGGTCATGGGCCGCTGGCGCGAGCGCTACGACGACATGGATACCGACCGGGCCATCGACATTCTGGAAAGCCTGGGCGCGGAACACCTTTCCGACCGCACCTACGGCACCCTCTCCGAGGGCGAGCGCAAACGCGTGCTCATCGCCCGCGCGCTCATGACCGACCCGGAACTGCTGCTGCTCGACGAACCGGCCGCCGGACTCGATCTGGGCGGCCGTGAGGAACTGGTCGAGCGTCTCGGCGACCTGGCCGCGGACCCGGACGCGCCCGCCACGGTGCTGGTCACCCACCACGTGGAGGAGATCCCGCCGGGCTTCACCCACGGGCTGCTGCTCAACGAGGGCGCGGTGGTCGCGCAGGGTCTGCTCACCGATGTGCTGACCTCGGAGAACCTGAGCGAGGCGTTCCGGCAGTCGATCCAGCTGGACCGCATCGACGGCCGCTACTTCGCGCGCCGCAGCCAGCGTTTCGGGCGGCATCGCAACCGCTGACGTCCTCCCACGACACCTCGGCGCGCTGCGATTGCGTCCGTCGGCGATGCCGGGCAAACTGTCCGCAACTGCCGCTGACGGAGGGAGCTGGCCGTGGGCCGGACCATCGGTGCCATCGCAGACCGGGCGACCGGTCCCATCGCGTCCCGGGGCACCGGCGCCCTCGCGGTCCTCGCCGTCGCGCTCGCCGCCACCGGCTGCGTGGCCGATCCGCCAGCGGCCCAGCAGGTTTCGAAGTCGCATGCCGCCGAGACGCTGGGCAAGGCTGCGGTGCCCGCGGACCTGAACGGGAAGACCGCGCAGCTCACCTATGACGTCGGCTCGGGCGGCACCATCACCTTCGCCGCGGACGGCCGCAGCCTCACCTACACCGCCGCCGACACCGGACACCGGACAAATACCCCGGTCGCGGTCGCGCCCATCGAGGCGGGCATTTTCCTGGTTACCTGGACCGACGATTCCGGGGCCGTGGTCAGCCAGGTGCAGGACTACCGGACCGGGAAGGTCGAGGGCACCTGGACTCGGCATCCGGATCCCGCCGGGCCCCCCGTCATCGAAACCCGCACCGGATCAGTCCATTTGACCGAGTGAATCGGGGCCGATGTTATTTCGCTCGGGTAAGGGTTATGGTGCGGAATGTGAGCGAGACAGTTGCACAGCCCGGATCCCAG
Source organism: Nocardia sp. NPDC004340 (assembly GCF_053602575.1). NCBI lineage: Bacteria > Bacillati > Actinomycetota > Actinomycetes > Mycobacteriales > Nocardiaceae > Nocardia > Nocardia sp. NPDC004340. Next base: position 62,849 of record NZ_JBSGDW010000013.1, on the reverse strand, counting down.
CCCGCCGCGCGCCCGGTCAAGGACGCGTCCACGGTCATGCTGGTGCGCGACGGCGCGCACGGGCCCGAGGTGTTCCTGCAGCGCCGCGTCGGCGGCATGGCCTTCGCGGCCGGGATGACCGTCTTCCCCGGTGGCGGCGTCGACCCCTCCGACGCGTCGGTCGCCCTGGACTGGGCCGGGCCCGAAGCCGCCTGGTGGGCCGAGCGATTCGGCATCGACGCCGGCCGTGCCCAGGCGCTGATCTGCGCCGCCGTGCGCGAGACCTTCGAGGAATGCGGCGTGCTGCTGGCCGGTCCGACCGCCGACACCGTGGTCACCGACACCGCCGTCTACGCCGAGGCGCGCGGGCAGCTGGAGCGCCGCGAACTGTCCTTCGCCGAATTCCTCACCCGCGAGAACCTGGTGCTGCGCGCCGACCTGCTGCGCCCCTGGGACAACTGGATCACCCCGGTGATCGAGCCGCGCCGCTACGACACCCGCTTCTTCGTGGCCGTGCTGCCGGAGGGCCAGCTGGCCGACGGCGCCACCTCCGAGGCCGAGGTCGTCACCTGGTGCACGCCCGCCGAGGCCATCCGCCGCTGGCACGAGGGCCTGGACGTGCTGCTGCCGCCGACCTGGACCCAGCTCGCGGCGCTCGGCGAATTCGCCTCCACCGCCGAGATTCTCGCCGCCGACCGGACCATCGTCCCGATCATGCCGGTCTACGATCCCGATGCCGAGGGCCCGGCGCTGGCCTTCCCGCACGCGGACCGCTACTTCGCGGAACTGCCGGAGAACGCCCGCATCCGGGGCTCGCAGCGACCCGAGTAGGTCGGTAGCTCAGTGCTGCGGCGTGGCCGCGGCCCACACCAGGCTCCACAGCATGGCGCTCACCGCGAACCCGAGCGCCGCCGCCGCGGCCACCACGTGGGCCTGGATCCCGACCCCGACCGCGATCGGTAGCCCGACCTGGATCAGTGCCACCACGAACACGCGCAGCCAATACGACGGCGGCTGTTCGGGTTCCGGTTCGGGCGGGCGCTCCGCCGAGCAGAAGGGGCATCGGCTCGCTACGACCGGCAGGGTCGAGTCGCAGCTGGGGCACCACATGTCACGCATAAGAACTCCACGATCGAGCACGCCCGCACGGGCGGAGGGACACCATACCCAGGGCTCGAAGTAGGGTGATCGGCTGTGGCCGAATTCGTGACCGTGGACCGGGGCGTGGCAGAGGGTGTCGCGGTGCTCCGCATCGCCCGTCCCCCGATGAATCTGATCGATCTGCAGGTGGCGCTCGAGGTGGCGGCCGCCGCCGACGAGATCGCGGCCGACGGGTCGATCGCGGCCGTGGTGGTCTACGGCGACGCGCGGGTGTTCAGCGCGGGTGACGAGATGGCCGAGCTGGCCCGCCTCACCCCGGAGCAGGCGCAGGCCATGGTGGCCGACTTCCAGTCGGCGCTGGGCTGCCTGGCCCGGCTGCCGCAGCCGACGGTCGCGGCGATCAGCGGCTACGCGCTGGGCGCGGGCCTGGAACTGGCGCTGTCGGCCGATCGCCGCATCATCGGCGACAACGTGAAACTGGGCCTGCCGCAGATCAAGGCCGGGCTGATCCCGCTGGCGGGCATCCGCCGGCTGAGCCTGCTGATCGGGCCGTCGCACGCCAAGGATCTGGTGTACAGCGGACGCTTCGTGGATCCGAAGGAGGCCGCGGTGCTGGGCCTGGTCGACGAGGTGGTCGCGCCCGACGATGTGTTCGCCGCCGCACTGCGCTGGGCGGGGCAGTTCGTGGGTGGTCCGGGCGCCGCGATCGCGGCCGCGAAACGGGTCTTCGAGGCCGGTACACATGGTCATGATCGGGCCCGCCGCGAGTGGGCTGACCTGTTCGGAACCGAAGATCAGCAGCTTGGAACACGTTCTTATTTGGTCGACGGACCGGATGCGATCCCGTTCACCGGTCGTTCAGTGGCCCGATAACACCGCTCACCGGGCTATTCATTAGGCTTGCCTGCATGACAGTTGGTCCTGAAGACCCCGCGCCGAACCCGCACGCCACCGAGGCCGAGGTCCAGGCCGCGTATAGCGACAACAAGCTCGCCCAGGTCCTGTATCACGACTGGGAAGCCGAGACCTACGACGACAAGTGGTCGATCTCGTACGACGAGCGCTGCATCGAGTACGCCAAGGGTCGCTTCGACGCCGTCGCGCCCAGTACCGAGCTGCCCTACGAGCGGGCCCTCGAACTCGGCTGCGGCACCGGCTTCTTCCTGCTGAACCTGATGCAGGCGGGCGTGGCCGAGCGCGGCTCGGTCACGGACCTGTCGCCGGGCATGGTCAAGGTCGCCACCCGCAACGGCCAGAACCTGGGCCTCGACGTCGACGGCCGCGTCGCCGACGCCGAGACCATCCCCTACGAGGACGACACCTTCGACCTGGTCGTCGGCCACGCCGTGCTGCACCACATCCCCGATGTGGAACTCGCGCTCAAGGAGTGCCTGCGCGTGCTGAAGCCGGGCGGTCGCTTCGTGTTCGCCGGTGAGCCGACCACCATCGGCAACATCTACGCGCGTCGCCTGGGCCAGGTCACCTGGAAGGTCACCACCACGGTCACGAAGCTGCCGTTCCTGAGCGGCTGGCGTCGCCCGCAGTCCGAGCTCGACGAGTCCTCGCGCGCCGCGGCCCTCGAGGCCGTCGTCGACCTGCACACCTTCGACCCCTCCGACCTGGAGAAGATGGCCCGCAGCGCGGGCGCCGTCGAGGTGCAGGCCAAGACCGAGGAATTCGCCGCCGCCCTGTGGGGCTGGCCGGTCCGCACCTTCGAGGCCGCCGTGCCCGAGGAGAAGCTGACCATCGGCTACCGCATGGCCCAGTACAAGGCGTGGCTGGCGTTCTCCGCCCTCGACGAGAAGGTGCTGCGCCACGTGGTGCCCCGCCAGTTCTTCTACAACGCCATGATCACCGGCGTGAAGCCCGGCGCGTCCGCCAAGTAGGCCGACTCCGCGAAACCCCGTGGGCTACGCCTTCACTCGCGACGACATCGCCTACCTCTCCAGTGCCGCCGGCGCGGCGGCCCTGGCCGAGGTGGGCGATTTCGCGCTTTCCTCCGCCTCGCTCCTCAAGGATCTGGAGCGCATCCGCCGCGGGCACGGCGACCGGTCCGCGGCCCTGGTCGAAACCGTCCGCCTGCGCCGCCGGGCCACCGTCAAACTGGCCGGCGCCGGGGACTGGCTGTTCACCGACGACGCCCTCCAGCAGGCGACCCCGTCGGCGGTGGCCGCGCAGCGCGCCCAACGGCTGGCCGGGCGCACCGTGCACGACGTCACCTGCTCGATCGGCGCGGAACTCGCCGCGCTCGCGGCGGTCTGTCCCGCCGTCATCGGCAGCGACCTCGACGACATCCGGCTGGCCATGGCCGCGCACAACGCGGGCGCGCGAAATGTGTTGCTGGCCAAGGCCGACGCGCTGGTTCCGTGCAGCACCGCCGAGGTGGTGATCGCCGATCCCGCCCGCCGCGCCGATGGCCGCCGCACCCACGATCCGGCCAAACTCCAGCCGCCGCTGCCGGATCTGCTCACCGCCTACTCCGGTCGCGACCTCGCCGTGAAGTGCGCTCCCGGACTGGATTTCGACACCCTGGGCTGGTCGGGCGAGGTCGAGGTGGTCTCCCTCGACGGCGCGGTCCGCGAAGCCTGCCTGTGGTCACCGGGTCTCACCGAACCGGGCGTCACCCGCCGCGCGACGGTCCTGTCCGCGACGGCCGATCCCTGGACCCTCACCGACACCGCCCCCGACGACATCCCCGAACGCGAGCCGGGGGAGTGGATCATCGATCCGGACGGCGCCGTCGTCCGCGCGGGCCTGGTCCGCCACTACGCCGCGAAACACGGCCTGTGGCAACTGGATCCCCGCATCGCCTATCTCACCGGCGACCAGGTTCCCGACGGCGTCCGTGGCTTCCGCGTCCTGGACCGCATGGAATTCCGCGAGAAGCCCCTGCGCGCCGAACTCCACCGCCGCGACTGCGGCCCTCTCGAAATCCTCACCCGCGGCGTCGATATCGACCCCGACGCCCTGCGCGCCCGCATCAAACCCCGCGGCTCGGTGCCGCACTCCCTCGTCGTCACCAGAATCGGCCGCGCCGCAACGGTTTTCCTCTGCGCGACCCCGTAGGGCTCAGCCCTGATAGGTCGCGTGGGTCGGCCGCATCACCAGCACGACACGATCGGGGTGGTCGCCCACGGGCTTCTCGTAGGGGAGTCCGTAGCGCTGCGCGAGGACATCGAAGAACTCTCCCTCGGTATCGGTGTCGACGCGTTCGACGACGCCCCGGACCTCCAGGTAGCGGTACGGCGCCTCGGGATCGTTGATGCTGACCGCCACGTGCGGGTCGCGGGCGGTATTGCGGTGCTTGGCCCGGGTCGTCGTGGTGGTGAAGCGCAGGAACTCCCCGTCCCAGATCTGCCAGATCGGGGTGACCTGCGGGGTGCCGTCGGGATTCAGCGTGGCCAGGTGCGCGAACAGGGGCCGGGTGAGCAGGTCGGTGTACTTCTCGGGAATCACGCTGTGGGACATGCGCATGCCTTTCGAGACGGTAGAGATGACATTGGAATACGAGAGCGAAGATAGATTAGAGCTCTAATGATAGTCAAGGTTCGAACAAGGGGGTGGGTTATCATGCCGGGGTGACGTCGATGCCGGTCGAAGAGCGCCTGGGGACCTATATCAAGCGCGCCGAGCAGGCGCTCATGGGCGCGAAGAACGCCGCCCTCAAGCCCGCGGCCGTGACCATCCCGCAGTACGCGGCCCTCTACGTCCTCAGTGAGAACCCGGGCATCTCCGCCGCCGAACTGGCCCGCCGCTGCGGCGTCACCCCGCCCACCATGAACACGGTGCTCACCAATCTGCGCGAGCGCGGCCTCATCGAGCGCACGCCGCACGAGTGGCATCGCAATGTGCTGGAGACCCGGCTCACCGACGAGGGTCGCAAGGTCATGCGGGCGGCCGACAAACGCGCGGTCCCGGTCGAACGGGCGCTCGCGGCGGAGTTCACCGCGGCCGAGCGCGCCGCGCTCATCGACCTGCTCGAGCGGGCCGCCACCGTCCTCGAATCGGTCCGCCCGGACTGATCGCTACCGGGCGTCGTCCGGCCGGTCGGCGGTGGCCGTCTCGAAGTCGGCGACGAATCGGGTGAGCAGCCGGGCGAATTCGGTGCGGTCGCGGTCTGGCCAGCCGGCGGTCGCGGCATCGAGCGCGGCCTGCCGATTCGCGTGGGCGCGGTCCAGGGTCGTGCGCGCGGAGGCGGTGAGGTACAGGTGGACGCGTCGCGCGTCGACCTGATCGGCCCGTCGTTCCACGAGACCCTCGGCGACCGCCCGCGCCACCAGCCGGCTGGCCCGCGGCTGGTCCACGCCCAGGGCGGTGGCGATATCGGTGACCACCACCTCGCCCTCCCGGGCCTCGACGGCGTCGAGCACGCCGAACAGGGTCGGATCCACGGCCGGGCCTCCGGCGCGGGCCGCGAGCCTGTTCAGTGCGCGCCGGCTCTGGCTGCGGCGAATGGCCACCATGGCGCGCTCGATGGCGACGATCGCGGGGTCGCTGTCCTTCACCCTTGTCATTCTACAATCGCTTGTTAAAATACATACACATGTACTTTTACAAGTATTGGGAGACGATCATGTCCGACGCACCGAAGTTCCTGGGCTACTGGCTCAAGCACATCGACCAGACCCTCGAAGGTAATTTCGCCGCGTTCCTGGCCGCCGAGGGCCTGCTCCGCCGCCACTGGCAGACCCTGCACACGCTCGCCGACGGCCCGCTCGACACCGCGGGCCTCGATGTCGCGCTGTCCCCGTACCTCGACGCCCACGACCCCACGGCCGCACCGTATGTCGGCGCGCTGGAGGGTCGGGACTGGGTCGCCCGGGACAACGCGGGGACCTACGCGTTGACCCCGGAAGGCGTCGCCGCGCACGCGAACCTGTGGGAGCGCATCCGGATTCAGCGCGCGGCCGCCACCGAGGGCCTCAGCGCCGACGACTACGGCACCTTGCTGGACCTGTTGCGGCGGGTCGCGGCCAATGTCGACGCCTACGCGCTGACGCTGCGCGCGGACGGGGCTACTTCGTCTCCGGCTTGAACACGAACAGCTCGCCGATCCGGGTGGCCACCACGACCTCGCCCTTGCTGCCCACGGCGGTCGCCACGGTGGTGCCCTCCGCGCCCGGAAGATCGTTGGACTGCACCGTCGCGCCATTGCGGGTGTCGAAGGTGACCAGCGTCAGTTTGTCCCCGATCGGGGCCACCGTGTAGCCGGTGCCGCCCGCGGTCTGGACCGGGCGGCCGCGCAGTTCGAGATCCTTGCGCTCCCAGGCGATCTCGGCCGTGTCGCCCTGATCGCGCAGTGCCATCAGGTGGCCCTCGTCGCCGGCGGGCACCAGCAGGCCGTCCGCGACGGAGATGCCGCCCCGCGCCGGGAAGCCCAGGTCCCGAGTCCATTTCGTCTTGCCGGTGGCGGCGTCGATGGCGATCAGGCGGTTGGTGTTGTCGCCGACGTAGACCGTCGAGCCGTCGGCCGAGAGCGCGGGACTGGTGGCGCTGCCCTGTTCGAGCAGCTTCGCGTCCCAGTCGACGCGGACCTCTCTGCCGTTGTAGGTGAGCGCCACCAACGCGGCCTGACTGTCACCGGGCTTCCACACGGTCGCGTAGAAGCGGCCCGACTTCTGGTCCACCGCGGACACATTCGCGATCGGGCACTGCGGTCCGCCGGTGGCGCAGTCGTCGAGGCCCTGCCCGTCCGGCGGCCGGCTCAGCGACGGGTTGGCCAGGAAGTCGGGTTCGCCGAGCAGCTGGAAGGTCGGGACCTGGCGTTCGCCGGTCTGCCGGATCAGGACGTCCACCTGTCCGGACTGGGTGACCGACAGGACCTTCCCGTCCCCGGTGAACTGCACCGACACCGGCGTCCCGGCGGCGGGGGTGCGCCAGCGCGGCTGACCGAGGTTGTTGAACGACTTCACCGCGCCGTCGTCGCCGACGTACACGTTGCCGCTGCCGTCCACCGCCGCGCCGCCGTCGACGGCGCTGGGACCCAGTGGATTACAGAAACGCTTACGGCCCGTCGGCATCTGGAACGACACAATGTTGCAGCCGGTGGCGCGGGTGGTGACGTACAGCTGCCCGTCGCCGCCGATGGTGACCGGCTGCGCGACCGGACCGCCCACGGGCCGAGACCAATTCAGCGCCAGATTCCGTGACCCGGTGACCGAGCTGGACCCGCTGTTGCGGGCATCCCCGAACGCCATCGGCCAGCCCTTGCCGGGACCGACGCCGATATCGTCGACCTTGGTACTGCCGTACGCGCACCCCGTCAGTGCGAACAGCCCGGCGCCCGCGAGGGCCAGCACCTTGGACCCGGTGCTCGAGCGTCGATCACGTCCGGTCCGCCGCCTGCCGTTTCGCACCTGCTGGTGTCCCTTCTGCCAGTACGGAAGTCTGAGGATTGTCGCCGGGTTGCCACAGCCGGGCCCCTGCCGTTGCCGCAGCCGGAGCACAGCCTACTTTCGTGCCCGTGGAAGGGGACGGATACCCTCGTTGAAACGACCGGTGAACACAGGGAGTAGTTCGTGACGAGCATGTGGGGCGCACCGCTGCGCTCGCGTTGGCGGGGTTCGCGCCGCCGGGATCCGGAGCAGGCCCGTTTCCTCACGCCCGCGTCTCTGAAGTGGGCCCTCGCCAATCGCGCCTACACGCCCTGGTACCTGGTGCGCTACTACCGGCTGTTCAAGTTCAAGATGGCCAACCCGCACATCGTGCTGCGCGGCATGGTCTTCCTGGGCAAGAACGTGGAGGTCCACGCCACCCCCGAGCTGTCCCGGCTGGAGATCGGCCGCTGGGTGCACATCGGCGACGGCAACGCCATTCGCTGCCACGAGGGTTCGCTGCGCATCGGCGACAAGGTGGTGTTCGGCAAGGACAATGTCGTCAACACCTACCTCGACATCGAGATCGGCGAGTCGACCCTGGTCGCCGACTGGTGCTACATCTGCGACTTCGACCATGTCACCGACGACATCAACCTGCCCATCAAGGATCAGGGCATCGTGAAGTCGCCGGTCCGCATCGGCCCGGACACCTGGATCGCCGCCAAGGTCACCGTGCTGCGCTCCACCCGCGTCGGCCGCGGCTGCGTGCTGGGCGCGCACGCCGTGGTCAAGGGCGACTACCCCGACTACTCCATCTGCGTCGGCGCGCCCGCCCGGGCCGTGAAGAACCGCAAGGAGACCTGGGACGCCGCCGCCGAGGCCCGCGCCGCCCATCTCGAGGCGCTCGCCGACATCGAACGCAAGAAGAGCGGCGTCGCAGCCTCCTGACTGTCACCCCGCGCAGGTAGGTTCACGGCCATGCACCGCTACGCCGCCTTCCTGCGCGGGATCATGCCCACCAACCCCAATATGCGCGGCGAGAAGCTGCGCGGCGTCTTCGAGGGGTTGGGTCTCGAGAAGGTCAGCACGCTGCTGGCGAGTGGCAACGTGGTCTTCCGGACCGACGACACCGACGTGGCCGCCCTGGAATCGACCATCCAGCAGGCGCTCACCGCCGAACTGGGCATCCCCGGCGGGACGCTGATCCGCACGCGGGCCCAGCTCCAGAAGCTGGTCGACTCCGATCCCTACGCCGGTCTCACCCACGGCCGCGAGACCTATCTGACGGTCACCTTCGTGCGCGAGCACCCGAAGTCCATCCCCGATTTCGAGGGCTCCGCGGTCCGCGTCGTCCGCTACGACGAGCCCGCCGCCGCTCTGCTCACCGTCATCGACAACACCGATCCCAGCACCACCGGCTTCATGTCCACGATCGAGAAGGCCTGGGGCAAGGACATGACCACCCGCACCTTCCTGACGGTCCAGAAGACCCTGAAAAAGATGGACGCCTAGGGGTTCTCGCCGACCGGTGGCGCGCGATAGCGTGGCCGGGTGACTCTCGGTTCTCGAGCTGTACTGGCCGCGCTGGCGTCCTGCGCGTTGGTCGGGTCCTTCGCGGCGACCGCGCACGCGACACCGTCCGACGGCGTCACGGGGGTGATCATCTCGCGCACCACGATCGGGGACACCGACTACATTCTGCGCGAAATCACCATCGTCCCAGGCGGTTCCACCGGCTGGCACTATCACGACGGGACGCTGTACGCGGTCCTGCGTCAGGGCGAGCTGAGCCATTACGGACCCGATTGCGCGATCGATCAGGTCGGCGGGGCGGGGACGGCGTTCGTGGAGCGGGCCGGGACCGGCAATGTCCATCTGGAACGGAATCTGGGGACCGAGTCGCAGATCCTCGACGTGCTCTATGTGCTGCCCGCGGGGAGTCCGCTGTCGGAGGACGCGCCGAATCCGGGCTGCTCGTTCAACTGACCCGGGTCGGATCCGAGCCTCGGATTAGAACTCGTTCCAATTCGAGGCGCAGACGTGCCCGAGGGAAAAACCCGAGCGTCACCGCTCAGTACGGCTGGTTCGGATCCCGTTCCGGCAGTGGACGTTCCGAGATGACCGGACGGCCGACCGGGTTGCGGACCCGGCGCTTGGCGCCCTGGTAGACCAGCGCGGTCTCCTGCGCCACCACATCCCAGGCGAAGTCGGCGGTGAGGCGCTCGCGGGCGGCCCAGGCGCGCTCCTGCGCGGCGGTCGCGTCGTCGAGCACCGAGATGACCGCTTCCGCAACGCCGTTCACGTCGGCCGGTTCGAACGAGGCGCCGGTGACGCCGTCGGTGACCAGGTCACCGAGCCCGCCCGCGGTGGAGGTGATCAGCGGGGTGCCCGCGGCGGCGGCCTCGAGGGCCACGATGCCGAAGGGCTCGTAGCGGCTGGGCAGCACGATGGCGTCGGCGCTGTGCAGCCAGCCCAGCAGATCGGTGTGGTCGAGCTTGCCGATGAAACTCACCGCGCGCGCGACGCGGTGGGCGCGGGCGCGCTCACGCAGCCAGTCGAACTGGGTGCCGATACCGGCGACCGTGAGCGTGGCGCCCGGATGCGCCTTGCGGATGCGCGGCAGCGCGGCGATGGCGTCCTGGATGCCCTTCTCGTATTCGAGCCGGCCCACGTACAGCAGCCGCGGCGGTCCGGAACGGGGGGCGCGTTCGCGGAAGGTCCACGCGCCCACGTCGATTCCGTTGCGGATCACCGTCATCGGCACCTTCTCGGCCCCGTAGAGCCGGTGCACCTCGTCCTTCATGGACTCCGAACAGGTGATGAGCGCGTCGGATTCGTGGGCCAGCCACCACTCCACCGAGTGCACCTGCCGGTTCACCCGACCCGAGACCCAGCCGCTGTGGCGGCCCGCCTCGGTGGCATGGATGGTCGACACCAGCGGCACGTCGTAGTACTCGGCCAGCGTGATCGCCGGGTGCGCGACCAGCCAGTCGTGGGCGTGCACCACGTCGGGGGTCCAGCCCTCGCCGATGCCCGGCTTGTTCAACGCGATCCCGGCCCGCACCATGGCGTGACCCATGGCCAGGGTCCAGGCCAGCATGTCCTCGCCGAAGTCGAACACCGGCGGATCCTCGGCGACCGCCACCACCAGGACGCCCTCCTCGATGAAGGAGTGCGTCGGGTGGGTGGTGGCGTCGGTGCCCATCGGCCGGCGCGCCAGCACGACGACTTCGTGCCCGGCGGCGGCCAGCTCGACGGCCAGGTGATGGACGTGGCGGCCCAGCCCACCGACTACGACGGGTGGGTACTCCCACGACACCATCAAGATCTTCATGCGGGTCCTTCTGAAGCGGGGCCGAGCCTGCGCGCATCGAGCGCGGGGAAGAGTCCGTCGGCCGCGTACCATCCTGCCGCCAACTGACCCGCTTTGGCGAGTTGCCCGGCCGTCACCGCGGCCGCGATCTCGCGCACGGCGTGCGAGTGCTCATGGGCTCGATCACGCGCGTACCCGGCCGCCGAATCCTTCGACACCATGAACGCCCAGTCGCTGGAGACGGCCAGGATCGCCTCCCGCAGCAGCTGGTCGGCAACCGTGTCGCGCAACCCGTATCGGGTGTTCTCGACCGTTCCGGCGTCCACCCGCATCTTGTCGAGGGTGTCCAACGCGAGCCGCACGACCTCGGCGTTCAGCTGGACCAGATCGGACACCTGGTCCCCGGCCCACACCCGCCAGTCCTTGCCCGAACCCCAGGAGGAATCGGCCAATTCGACGCGTTCGCCCACGTAGCCGCGGGCCCGCGCGTCCGCGAGGGTGCCGACGGTGACCCCGGCCTCGGGCAGTGCGCGCAGCACCTGCTCGAGCCACTGCGGGCCCTCGTGCCACCAGTGGCCGAACAATTCGGTGTCGAAGGCGGCGACCACGAGGGCGGGCCGGCCGATGCGCTCCGACTCCGAGATCAACCGTTCCCGCACGGTCGCCACGAAGTCGGCGACGTCCTTGCCGATGGCCGCCGAGGCGAGCTCGGGATCATAAGGAGCCTTGTCGGGACCCGACACGGTCTTACCGGTGACCCGCGCGGGCTTCAATCCGGTGGCGTGGTCATAGTGATGGAAATCACGGTAGTAGGGCTGTCCCGGGTACCCGGATTTCGGCGACCAGACGCGGTAGCTGACCGCGAGATCGCGGCCGAACGCCACCACATCCGAATCCCACACCGGCCGGCCGAGCGTGGTGTCGCCGCGCAGCGCGGGTCCGTCCACCATGAAGTGCGAGATGCCGACCTTGTCGTAGGTCTGCTCCATGCCCGGCGTGAACCCGCACTCGGGCGCCCAGATGCCCGACGGTGTGTGCCCCCAGCGCGCCCGCGCGTCCGCCAGGCCCTCGACCAGTTCGAACTCGCGCAGCCGCGGATCCAGCAGCGGCTGGAACGGATGCGACAGCGGCCCGCCCAGCAATTCGATGGCCTCGGCGTCGATGAGCTCGCGCCACACCGGCGAGGCGCCGTGCATCCAGCGGGTCTCGAAATCGTCGAGAGCGGCTGCGGCGAGCCGGTGTTCGTGCCGACCGAGCGCGACATTGCCCGCCATGGAGGCCTCGTCGGCGCGCAGCCGCCAGTTGCCCAGCCAGTGGTGCATGCCCTCGAGGCAGTGCGGGTCGTCCAGCTGCGCGGCCAGCACCGGCGTGATGCCCAGGCTGATCAGGTGCGAACGACCTTCGGCGGCAAGGGTTCTGAGCACTTTCGCGACGGGCAGGTAGGACGCGGCCCAGGACTGGTAGAGCCATTCCTCGCCGACCGGCCAGCGCCCGTGATGGGCCAGCCACGGCAGGTGCGAGTGCAGGACCAGCGTGAACTGGCCCGGCACCGGCGAATTCGCGTCCGTCACGGCTTCACCGCGACGGCCAGCAGGTCGAGGCTGGCGTCGATGTCGCGCTCGGAGTCGGCGAGCAGCGCGAAGTCGTCGATTGTCACCGCGGCCACGTCGGCGGCCAGGTCGGCGGGCCACGGCTCGCCCGCCAGCGCCCGCTCGATCTGCGCGTCGATGATCGACCCGCCCCACTTCTCGTCCAGCGCCACGAGTTCGGGCCCGTGGAAGATGCCCGCCATCAGTTCGACGGTGAAACCGGCCTCGACGAGCAGTTCGGTCATCTCGGCGGCATTGAGCTCACGCGTGTGGAACGGGTTGAGCGGGGTGTCGCGGCCGGGGGAGAAGGTGATCCGGTTCGGGGTGGAGATCAGCAGCTTGCCGCCGGGCCGCAGCACCCGCAGGCATTCGCGCAGGAATTGCGCCTGGTCCCACAGGTGTTCGATGACCTGGAAGTTCACCACGATGTCGACCGAGGCGTCGTCGAGCGGCAGGTCGGCCAGGTTGCCCTGCACCATTTCCACGCGCGGGTACTTGGCGCGCACGTGCGCGACCGCGCTGTCGTCGTAGTCGAGGCCGGTGACACGCGCGGCGACCCCGGCGATCATATTGGCCCCGTAGCCTTCTCCACTGCCCGCCTCGAGCACGACCTTGCCCGCGCAACGGTCGAGCATGCGCACGTAGGCGATCTCGTGGCGCCGGAACCAGTAGTTCTCCTCGGCGATGCCGGGCACCGTCCGCTCGCCGGTCAGCGGCAAGGGATCGGTGTGGTTTTCAACAGGTCTCACGGCCTCGCTCATTGCTCCGACGTTAGCGGTTGCGCATATCACACCCGCGACCGGATCAACCGATGCAGAAAGTCACACGCTAAGTTACCCACGAGTAACTTAACGTAGGGTAATCTCCCGAACGAGCTACTTGTGGACGTACGGCAAAACTCGTGCGACCGCCATACCCAGTGCCACCAGAACAGGAGGTCGACGAAGACCCATGCCGAACATCGTCGTACTGATCAAGCAGGTTCCCGACACCTGGTCCGAGCGCAAGCTCACCAGCGGGGACTACACCCTCGACCGCGAGGCCGCCGACGCCATCCTCGATGAGATCAACGAGCGCGCCGTCGAGGAGGCGCTGTTGATCAAGGAGGCGCAGGGCGGCGAGGTCACCGTGCTGGCCGCCGGCCCCGATCGGGCCACCGAGGCCATCCGCAAGGCCCTGTCCATGGGCGCGGACAAGGCCATCCACATCAACGACCCGGCCATCCACGGCTCGGACGCTGTGCAGACCTCCTACATCCTGGCCGCCGCGCTGGGCCAGATCGAGGGCATCGAGCTGGTCATCGCGGGCAACGAGGCCACCGATGGTCGCGCGGGCGCCGTTCCGGCGATCATCGCCGAGTACCTGGGCCTGCCGCAGCTGACCCACCTCCGCAAGCTGACCGTCGACGGCGAGCGCATCGCCGGCGAGCGCGAGACCGACGAGGGCGTCTTCAAGCTGGAGGCCACCCTGCCGGCCATCGTCTCGGTCACCGAGAAGATCAACGAGCCGCGCTTCCCGTCCTTCAAGGGCATCATGGCCGCCAAGAAGAAGGAAGTTCAGACCTTCACCCTGGCCGATCTGGGCGTCGACCCGGAGACCGTGGGCGTTGCGAACGCCGGCACCCAGGTGACCGGTGTGACCCCGAAGCCGGCGCGCACGGCGGGCGCGAAGATCGTCGACGAGGGCGAGGGCGGCAACCAGATCGCCACCTACCTCGTTGGTCAGAAGATCATCTAAGACCGCCCCCGAGCGAACGAACTTCAGGAGAAAGAACAATGGCAGAAGTACTCGTGCTCGTGGAGCACGCTGAAGGTGCGCCCAAGAAGGTCACCACCGAACTCCTCACCGCCGCCCGCGCGCTGGGCACCCCGGCCGCCGTCGTCGTCGGTGCCCCCGGCACCGCCGACAAGCTGGGCGACGCGCTGGCCGCGGCCGGCGCCGAGAAGATCTACGTCGCCGAGGGCGATGACGCCGAGGGCTTCCTCGTCACCCCCAAGGTCGACGTGCTGGCCGGCCTGTCCGAGTCCGTCGCCCCGGGCGCGATCCTGGTCGCCGCCACCGCCGACGGCAAGGAGGTGTCGGGTCGCCTGGCCGCCCGCATCGGTTCCGGTCTGCTGATCGACGTCATCGCCGTGAACGGTGACGGCTCGGTGCAGCACTCCATCTTCGGTGGCGCGTTCACCGTGGATGCCAAGGCCACCGGCGACGTGCCGGTGATCTCGGTCCGTCCGGGCGCCGTCGAGGCCGCTCCGCAGGCCGCCGCCGGCGAGAAGGTCGCCGTCGAGCTGCCCGCGCAGGAAGAGGGCGTCACCAAGGTCATCTCGCGTGAGCCGAACGTGGGCGGCGACCGCCCCGAGCTCACCGAGGCCGCGATCGTGGTGTCCGGTGGCCGTGGTGTCGGTTCCGCCGACAACTTCGGCAAGGTCGTCGAGCCGCTGGCCGACGCCCTCGGTGCCGCCGTCGGTGCTTCCCGCGCCGCCGTCGACTCCGGCTACTACCCGGGCCAGTTCCAGGTCGGTCAGACCGGTAAGACGGTCTCCCCGCAGCTGTACGTGGCCCTGGGCATCTCCGGCGCCATCCAGCACCGCGCCGGCATGCAGACCTCGAAGACCATCGTGGCCGTCAACAAGGACGAAGAGGCCCCGATCTTCGAGATCTCGGACTACGGCATCGTCGGCGACCTGTTCAACGTCGCCCCGCAGCTGACCGAGGCGGTCAAGGCCCACAAGGGCTGATCCACCACCTGGTGAGAGCGTTGTGAATGTCCCCCGGCCATCGCGGCCGGGGGACATTCTTTTTCGTTGCGGGACACCGTTTTCCGCATGGCCTCGGTTCGGGGGCCAAAGGAATTGAGGGCTCGGGGGAGCCCCGCATTCCGGCCAATTCTGAAACATGCCCCTTTATGTTGTTGTCGCGGCCGGCCGAATCCCCGGACCGCCGCTTCACGAAAGGCCTTGCCCCATGCGCACTCTCATCCTCACCGGCCTCGCCGCAGGCGCACTGCTCGCCGGAATCGGCCCGGCCGCGGCCGCCCCGCTGCCGTTGATCGATGTCTCGGGAACCCCGGTGGCGACCGACACCGCGGGCACCGACAGTGGCTCGACCGGGAGTGCGACGCAAAGCGCCGCCGGCATCGCCGGAATCTGGTGCATCCTGACCAACTCCCACTGCTGGAGCGACGTCAGGCCGGGCATACCGTCGTAATATGACACGGTGCTCGGGCGATTCGACCCTCGGCGTCGGCGAGCTGCGCCGCTCGCCCCTGAGAAGGCCGATGCGGCAGACGATGTCGACCTGACCGGCATCGTCTCGGCCTTCCACTACGACCTCGCCGAATGGCTGGGGTCCGATGCGGCGCCGAAGGTGTTCGACCGGATCTCCGCGCAAGTGGACGAGCGGTTCACCTCGGTGGTGACGACCGGCCAGGCGGTGGATCGGGAGGCGTTCCTGGCGGGTATCCGGTCGGCCCGAAACCTGCTGGCGGGCGTGGAGATCGAGGTCTCCGACGTCGCGGAGGTCGCCCGTGCCGGTCAGCTCGTCATCGTGCGCTTCGTGGCGGAGAACCGTGTCGGCGAGGCGATCACCGGCAAGCGCACGGTGACGGCCGCTCTGAACACCGACGGCCACACCTACCGATGGCGGACCGTGCATGAAACAGCGGTGCCGGAGGACTGAACCCGGTGCCCGGGAGGGTGATCGGCTACGGGCGTGCCCAAGGAATTGGGGGCGATCGGGCAGGCGGATTCCGGTCCTGTTTTGAAATGGAAGCGATTAACTTTCTGGCGGCGGCTGGAAGGTCCGGCCGCGCTCCACCGAAGGGTGCTTCATGCGCATATTCCTTGCCACGGCCGGTATCGCCGCGGCACTGGCCGTCGCAGCGGGTCCGGCTGCGGCCGAACCGCTTCCGCTGTCCCCGCCCGCCCCGATCACCACCAGCGCTCCGGTTGTCCTGCCCCCGCAAACCTCGCAGCCCGCCACCGGCAGCTCGCGACCTCTGACCCCGCTACCTGGCGGTGGCAGCGTGGACTTCAGTTGCACGTTCACGCTGTGCGGCTACGACCCGACCCGGACCGGCTAGAGGCTCGTCCGCGTACACAGTCGAAAGGTTTCTCTCATGCGCACATTCATCGCCCGGCACCAGCGGCCAGCGACTGTCTGCAACCCCGGCGCGGGCGAGATCCTGTAGGGGCGGGAATCGCCACGGTGGCCGGACACCCGTGGCGATTCGGTGTGGGGTCGGGCAGGGTGGGCTGATGTCGATCTCATTGCCGCCGGGGGTGGCGGAGAACATCGCGGGGAGCTTCGGGGAGCGGGGACCGCGGTGGCTGGCCGCACTGCCGGGGGTGGTGGAGAAGCTGTGCGGGGCTTGGGGGCTGGAGGTCGTCGGGGAGAGTTTCGACGGTGGGACGCATTCGTGGGTCGCGCCGGTGCGCCGGGCGGACGGGTCGGTCGCCGTACTGAAGGTGCCGGTGGTCGACGAGGAGAACTTCGGGGAGCCTACGGGGCTGTACTGCTATGGCGGGGATGGGGCGGCACGGCTCTACGAATTCGATCCGGTGAGTGGGGCGATGCTGCTCGAGTGGGCGCGGCCGGGGACGGAACTGCTGTATCAGCCCGGGTTTCCGAGTCTCGAGGGACGGCCGGAGAACATCGCGAAGGTTGAGCGGGCGTGCGAGTTGTATCGCAGGCTGCGGCGGGAGCCGGTAATGGTGCCGGCGGGGTTCCCGGAATTGCCGACCGCCGCGGGGATGGTGGCGGAGTGGGCGGGGATGTTCGGTGAACCGGAAGCAGCTGTCGCCGAAGTAATTCCGGCGCGGCTGCTGGAACGGGCCGCCGAGCGAGGCGCGGAGCTGGCGGTGCCGGACGGTCCGCTGCTGGTGGTCAACCGCGACACCCATCTGGGCAATATCGTTGCGGCGGAGCGGGAGCCGTGGCTGCTGATCGATCCGAAGGCGTACCTCGGTGAGGCGGCCTTCGACGCCGGGTTCCTGGTGATGATCCAAGTGCAGAGCGAGCCGACGCCGGAACACGCACGGGCCGTTGTCGAACGCACGGCCGCGGCCCTCGGGGTTCGAGTCGAGCGCGCGCACGCGTGGGCGTTCATGCGGTCGATGGAGGAGATCGTCTGGGCGATCCAGGACGAGGAGCCGCGGGACCTGCGATTGCACCTCGCGGTGGCGACGGCGCTGGCCTGAAGCGAAACCTACTGCCGGCCGGAACTGTTCGCGCGCCGCCGGTTCGCGTCCCGCTGGACGAGGACCGGTCGACGATCTGTTCGTGGCGTTCAGGAGCTGTGCAGAGCGGCCAGCAGGGTGGTGACGATGGGGGAGGTGCGGCCTTCGGCGCGGGTGACGGCGGAGACGGGGATGCGGAGGGGGTGGCCGGTGAGGCGGAGGGTGGCGATGCCCTCGGTCTGGCTGTCGGCGTAGAGGATGGTCCAGGCGTCGGGGCGGTTGATGAGTTCCATGGTGGCGGTGTGGTCGGGTGGGATGGGCGGGCCGAAGACCGGGCCGGTGGCGAGGTCGGCGAAGGCGGCGCGGACCACGTTGTGGAGCAGGACCTGCTCGGACTCCGGGGGGAGCAGCAGGGGATAGGCGCCGAGTTCGGCGAGGGTGACGTCGCCGCCGCGGGTGACGAGCGGGTGCGCGGTGGAGGTCGCGATGACCGGATCCTCCAGCCAGAGCTGTTCGACGCTCAGTCCGGGCTGGTCCACGCTGCCGCGGATGAGGGCGAGATCACAGTCACCGTCGGCCACCGCCTGGATCCGCTGCCGGAACGGTTTGATGACGAATTCGATCTCCGCGCCCGGATGCGCCTCGCGCGCGCCCGCGATGGCGGACAGTGATCTAGTTGCGAAGCTCATATTTGCTGCGAGGCGAATGCGTGGCCCGGAGGCCCGCACAGCTGCGCGAATGGCGGATTCGAGGCTCAGCATTTGCTTCGCAAGGGGAAGTAGCCGAGTGGTCGCGTCGGTCGGAACGACCGATCGGGTCGAGCGTTCGAAGAGGTTCACGCCGAGGTCGCGTTCCAGCCGCGCGATCTGGTGACTGATAGCCGACTGCGAGATGAAGCAGCGGCTCGCGGCCCGGCTGAAGCTCAGCTCCTCGCAGACCGCCACGAAGTAGGCGAGTTGGCGCAGCTCCACCGCATTCTCCAATTCATGATCAACGTAGATAAGAGTCATCTTGATTATGCGCCCTGACAGCTGGAACATCCGCGTTCCGAATCACGGTTAGTCATGAGAGAAGGGAGCAGTCATGTACAACGTGGAGGCGGATATCGAAACCGCCGATGTCGTCATCGTCGGATCGGGCTTCGGAGGTCTCGCCGCCGCCAAGCAGCTGAACAAGTCGGGAGTCGGCTACGTCCTCATCTCGGGTACCCCCGAGCACCTCTTCCAGCCACTCCTGTACCAGGTAGCGACGGGTGTGCTGGCCTCCGACGAGATCGCGCCGCCGATCGCGAACATCCTGCGTAAGCACAAGCACGGTGAGACCCGGTTGGGCAAGGTCACCGCCATCGACGCACCGAACGCCGTGCTCACCTATGAGACGCCGGAGGGCCCGCGCAAGATCCGCTACGGCAAGCTGATCGCGGCGACCGGCGCCAGCCAGTCCTATTTCGGTCGCGACGATTTCGCGGACAAGACGTTCTCGCTCAAGACCATCGATGACGCCCGCGCCCTGCGCGCGCAGATCGAGCGCGTCTTCGAGCAGGCCAAGACCGCCGACCCGGAGACCCGCCGCCGGCTGCTGAGCTTCGTGGTGGTGGGCGCGGGCGCGACCGGCGTCGAGGTCGCCGGTCAGTTGAAGGAACTCGCGAAGCGGTACTTCCACCTGGAGGACACGGTCACTCTGGTCGAGGGTGCGGGCGTGGTGCTGCCGCCGTTCGGTGGCCGGCTGTCGGAGTATTCGAAGCAGTCGCTGGAGCAGAGCGGTGTCGAGGTGCTGGTCGACACCTTCGTGACCGATATCGAGGACGGCAAGGTCACCGTCAAGAGCAAGGACGGCGTGGAGCGCGGCATCGCGGCCGAGACCGTGGTCTGGTCGGCGGGCGTGCAGGCGGGCGGCTTCGCCGAGGTGCTGGCCGAGGCCACCGGCTGCGAAACCGATCGCGCCGGACGTCTTCTCATCAACCCGGACTGCACCGTGGGCGGTCACGCCGACATCTTCGCCATCGGTGACATGACCTTCCTCAACGGCTACCCCGGCCAGTCGCCGGTCGCCATGCAGGAGGGCCGCCACGTGGCCGACATCATCCGCGGCAAGAAGGCCGCCGCCACCCCGTTCCGGTACTGGGACAAGGGTTCGATGGCGGTGATCAACCGCTTCAACGCCGTCACCAAGCTGAACGACAAGGTGAAGTTCACCGGTTTCGTGGCCTGGGTGACCTGGCTGGCGGTGCACCTGTTCTACCTGGTCGGCTTCCGCAACCGCTTCGCCGCGGTGCTGTCGTGGCTGGTGGCGTTCATCGGCAGTGGCCGTCCCGGCTTCGGTGAGGTCGAAAAGGGTTCGGCGGCAAAGACTCCCGGTCGGGAGCGGGTAGCCGCCTGACCCCTGCATCGCGAAACGAGCCGCCCGGTGATCCACCGGGCGGCTCGTTTCGTATTTGGGGAGGGTTAACCTGCGAATATGGCTGTTCCTACAACCCGATTGCTGGTGCTGGCGGTGGTGCGTCTGCTGCAACCCGTGCACGGCTACGACGTCCGCCGCGAATTGCTGTCCTGGCATGCCGACGACTGGGCCAATGTGAAGCCCGGTTCGGTGTACGGCGCGTTGAACACCCTGGAGCGGGACGGGTACATCTCGGTGGAGGACGTGGGGCAGGAGGGTGCGCGCCCGGAGCGGCGGACGTATCGGCTGACCTCGGAGGGAGAGAAGGAATTCGGGGAGCTGATGCGGGAGTCGCTCTTCGTGGCGGAGGGGTTCAAGCATCCGTATTTCGCGACGGTGGCGCTGTTTCCGCACGCGCCGAGGGAGGACGTGATGGCCGCGTTGCGCAGCCGGATCCTCCAGTTCGAGGCGCGGCTGGTGTTCCTGGAGCGGGAGGAGGCGCGGATTCTGGCGGGCAGCGGGGATCCGCGGGAGGCGGAGCCGCATCACGTGGCGGATGCGATGAATCTGGCGGCGGCGCATGTGCGGGCGGATCTGGAGTGGTCGCGGCGGACGTTGCGGCGGATCGAGAGCGGTGAGCTGGATGTCTGGTCGGGAACCATGGGCGGGGCTCCGGTGCCGCCGCCGGTGCGGTAGCCGGCGGCCGCGCAGGCATTAGTCAAGTTTTAATAGTCAAGCTTGACTATTTGAAAAGTCGTTTCTACGGTTGTGGTGTGGATACGACAGCACCCGTTCGCGGTGAACCCACCGACCCGGTGATCCGGGTCCGTGGGCTGGCCCGGACCTTCGCGACCAAAACCGGTGACGTGCAAGCGGTCTCCGGTATCGACTTCGACGTGCGCTACGGGGAGATCATCGGTCTGCTCGGCCCCAACGGCGCGGGCAAGACCACCACGCTGCGCATGATCTCGACCCTGCTCGCCCCCACCGCGGGCGAGGCCACCGTGGTCGGCGCGGACCTGCGCACCGCGGCGCGCACCGTGCGCTCCCGGATCGGGTACGTGCCGCAGGGCGGATCGACCGGTGAGACCGAACTGGTCGAGGACGAATTGATCCTGCAGGCCAGGCTTTTCGGTCTCTCCAAGGCCGAGGCCAAGCGCAATACGGCCGATCTGGCCAAGGCGCTGGAGTTCGACGGCCTGGAGCGGCGCAGGTGCGGTCAGCTCTCCGGCGGTCAGCGCCGGCGGGTGGATATCGCCCTGGGTCTGGTCCATCAGCCCACCCTCATCTACCTCGACGAACCCACCACGGGCCTGGATCCGCAGAGCCGCGCCAACCTGTGGGACCACATCCGGCGGCTGCGCGACGAGGGCACCACGGTCGTGCTGACCACCCACTACCTGGAGGAGGCGGACGCGCTGTGCGACCGCATCCTGGTGATGGATCACGGCGCCATCGTCGCCGAGGGCACGCCCGACGAGCTCAAGCGCCGCATCTCCGGTGACGTGATCAGCCTCGAAATCGAGTCCGGCAGTGCCGATCTGGCCATGGACATCGCACAGGAGGTGCTCGACGTGCGCTCCCGGCTGCGCACCGAGGGCCACGAGAACGGCCACGCCGGAAGGAGTCTCGTGCACCTGACCGTGGAACACGGTGACGCCGCGGTGGTTCCGCTGCTGCGCGCCCTCGGCGATCGCGGCATCACGCCGGGTTCGCTCACCGTCAAGCGCCCCAGCCTCGACGACGTATTCCTCACGCTCACCGGGCGTTCGCTCCGGGAAGGAGACCGGTCATGACATTCCTGCGCGACACGGGGCTGATCTTCTGGTCCCAGCTGCGGGCCAACCTGCGCAATCCGGTGTGGGTGATCATCGGCCTGATGCAGCCGATCATCTACCTGGTGCTGTTCGGACCGCTGGTGAAGGGCATCGCGCCCGCGCTGGGCCCGGGCGCGGACCCGTGGAAGATCCTGACCCCGGCCCTGGTCATCCAGATCGGCTTGTTCGGTGCGTTGTTCGTCGGCTTCGGCATCGTGGGCGAGCTGCGCGCGGGCGTGGTCGAGCGGCAGCGGGTCACCCCTGCCTCGCGTGGCGCGCTGCTGCTGGGCCGGGTGCTCAAGGACATGGTGGTGCTGGTGGCGCAGGCGCTGGTGCTGGTCGGCGTGGCCGCGCTGGCCTTCGGGCTGCGGCCGAACCCGCTGGGGCTGGTGCTGTCGCTGGCGCTGATCGCGGTCATGGGCGCTGGCCTGGCGTCGGCCTCGTACGCGCTGGGCCTGTGGGCGCGTTCGGAGGACACCCTGGCCTCGCTGCTGAATTCGGTGTCGGTGCCGGTCATGCTGCTGTCGGGCATCCTGCTGCCGATGACGGTGGGGCCGACCTGGTTGCAGAACCTGGCGAAGGTGAATCCGTTCTCGCACACCGTGGACGCGGCGCGGGCGCTGTTCCGCGGCGACTTCGGGGCGCACGAGGTGTACCTGGGAACCGCGGTCACGGTGGCGGTGTCGCTGCTGCTGATCCTGGTCGCCTCGCGCAGTTTCGCGCGGGAGAACGCCTGACCGACGGATCGAGGACATCGCCCATCGCTCCGGCCCGCACGGGTCGGAGCGATGCGCCGTGTCCCCGGTTCTTCGCTGCGGGCGAAAAGTCATTGACCTGAACAGCGCTTCAGGTTTCACGATGGCGGTATGCCTGAGAACACGAGAAGGGCCCTGGTCACCGGGGCGTCGGCGGGCTTCGGCCGGGCGGTCGCGCTCGCGCTCGCCGAGCGGAACTGGGAGCTGATCATCGTCGCGCGCGGCGCGGATCGGCTCGAACGAGTGCGGGCCGCGACCGGTGCGCACGCCATCGCGGGGGATGTCGCCGACCCCGAGGTCCGGGACCGCATCGCGCGGGCCGTCGGATCGCGGCGACTGGACCTGCTTCTCAACAACGCCAGCACGCTGGGCCCCAGCCCGCTGCCGAGACTGGACCGGTACCCCCTCGACGAGCTGGCGACCGTCCTGAACACGAATGTGATCGCGCCCCTGGCGATCCTGCAACTCACCATGCCCGCCCTGCGCATCGCGGGCGGCACCGTGGTGGATATCAGCTCCGACGCGGCCGTGGGCGGCTACGAGGGCTGGGGCGGCTACGGCGCGTCCAAGGCGGCGCTGGACCAGCTCACCAATGTCCTCGCCGCGGAGAACCCCACGCTGCGCATCTACAGCTTCGACCCCGGCGACATGCGCACCGAGATGCACCAGGCGGCCTTTCCCGGCGAGGACATCTCCGACCGCCCCGAACCGGAAACCGTCGTCCCGGCCCTGCTGCACCTGCTGGAAACCCGCCCCCCGAGCGGCCGCTACCTCGCCTCGGACATGCGAGTCGCGCCATGACGATCAGCGTGAACGCGGTGGACGGGCCGCGGGCGCCCGGTGGCGGTGTGGCCCTCGAGTCGGCCGCCGTCGATTTCGTCCTGCCGGACGAATTGTCCGCTGCCGCCCCGCCGGAGGCGCGTGGCCTGGCCCGCGACGAGGTACGCCTGCTGGTGTCCGACGGCCCGTCGCTCACCCACGCGCGGTTCCGGGAGTTGCCGTCCTTCCTGCGCCCGGGGGATCTGGTGGTGTTCAACAACTCCGCCATGATCACCGCGGCCGTGGACGCCGAGTACGGCGGTGCGTCGGCGGTCCTGCACTTCTCGACCTGGCTGGACGACGGCGCCTGGGTGGTGGAGCTGCGCGACCCGGCGGGTGTCCCGTGGCGTGGGGCGGCCGTGGACGCCGGTGCGCGCCTTGCGCTTCCGGGTGGTCAGGTCGCCATGATGCGCGCCCCGTGGCTGCCGGACGGGGATCGGCTGTGGGTCGCCGAGGTGGCCGCGGCGCCCGGCGGCATCGATATCGACGTCCGCACGATGCTCGCCCGGCACGGCAGGCCGATCACCTATTCCTATGTGGCCGAGCGCTGGTCGGCGTCCTACTACCGGACCGTCTTCGGGACGGTTCCCGGTAGCGCCGAAATGCCCAGTGCTGGGCGGCCTTTCAGCGAGATGCTGGTGACGCGCTTGATCGCCGGCGGTATCGGGCTGGCCCCGATCACCCTGCACACGGGCGTGTCCTCGCCGGAGACCGGGGAGCCGCCCAGTCCGGAGCGGTTCGAGGTGCCGGCGATGACCGCGCGGCTGGTCGAGGCCACTCGGCAAGCGGGTGGCCGGGTGGTGGCGGTCGGGACCACGGTGACCCGGGCGCTCGAATCCGCCGCCACCGCCGACGGCCGGGTCATCCCCATGGCCGGGTGGACCGATCTGGTGCTGAGCGCCGACCGTCCGGCGCGGGTGGTGGACGGGCTGATCACCGGGTGGCACGCCCCGGGCGCCTCACATCTGCATCTGCTGGAAGCGGTGGCGGGCGGGGACGTCGTCCGCGAGGCGTACCGCGCCGCGCTCGATTCCGGTTATCTGTGGCACGAATTCGGTGACGCCGCCCTCCTCTTCCGGAACTGACCCGCATCCGTTCCCGAACTGGACCCCCGGGATGCAAGCTTCACCGACGGTGGCGTAGGCTGGCCTCTTCCGCGTCACGGAGTGCTCGCCGCCCGGTTCCGGGCCCGCGGCAACGGGTTTCCTACCCGCCGGTACCCATCAGGGATACGAGCGTTTGTCCTGGTAGGGAACGTTCAGAGGCGCTTCGATGAACTCCCGGTGCGGTCTGTGTCGCGTTCACCGGACTGGCATCGACAGGTAATCCGGCGGACGCTCCGACGCAGTCTGGGACTGGCTTGATCAAGGCTATGACCACCATGGCAGCGTCGAATTCCAGCCTGCTGGCAGCCGCGTCGAAGCCCGCCCCGGAACCGCCCCGCACCACCGGACGGTCCCAGTACTCCCTGGTCGTCTCCTCCGATGCCGAGCATCGTGAGGCCGCGCAGCGCCTGCGCTACCAGGTGTTCGCCAATGAGCCGGGGTTCACCATCCCCGACAACGGAACCGGCCTGGACGCCGACCGTTTCGACGACCACTGCGACCACCTGCTGGTGCGCGACGAGCTCACCGAGCAGTTCGTCGGCTGCTACCGCATGCTGCCCCCGGACAAGGTGACCGCCGCCGGCGGCTACTACACCGCCACCGAATTCGATTTGGCCGCAATGGATCCCGTCGGTCACCGGATCGTCGAGATGGGCCGCGCCTGTGTGGTCCCCGACCACCGCAACGGCTCGGTGCTGACCCTGATGTGGGCGGGCATCCTGCACTACATCCAGCTCACCGGCTACGACTGGGTGATGGGCTGCGTCTCGGTCCCCATGCGGATGACGCCCGAGGACGAGCCCGGCGTGAACGTGCGCGGGGTGCGCGATCTGCTGCTGCGCAAGCACGCGCTGGACGCGGAACGCCATGTGCGCCCGTACAACCCGGTCGTGGTGGACGGCCGCGGCCTGGACGAGCTGGCGGCCCCGGCCCGTCCGAAGCTGCCGCCGCTGCTGAGCGGCTACCTACGCCTGGGCGCGGAGATCTGCGGCGAGCCGGCCCACGACCCGGAGTTCGCGGTGGCCGACTTCGTCGCGCTGCTCGGCCTCGAGACCATCAACACCCGCTACCTGGAGCGCCTGCAGGGCGCGGCCAACAGCCTGGATGCCCGGTGATATCCCATGATGCCCGCTCTGCTCTCCCCGGAGGCCGGTGCGCTCTCGTGCCCGCCGGCCGAGCCCACCGCCCACTCCTGGATGCCCCACAGCCCGTGCGGCGCTTCGTGTGTCGACTCTCCCGCTGAGGCGGGCACGCTGCGGGTCGCCGCCCGCGTGCTCGGCATCGCGGGGGTGCTGCTGACCTTCCCGATCGCGCATGTCGCCACGCCGCGTCGCCGCCGCACCGGTCTGCAGCGCCGCTATGCGCGAGCCCTGTTGGCCTGCTGCGGAATTCGAGTCCGGATCACCGACGAGCGTGCCGCGGAGGACCGGCGTGACGGCGGTGTCCTGGTGGCGGCCCGCCACATCGGCTGGACCGACATCCTCGCGCTGACCGCGGTGGAGCCCATGGGCTTCGTGGCCCGCGCCGACCTCGTGGAGTGGCCCGCGCTCGGCGACGTGGCCAAGAAGGTGCGGGTCATCCCGATCGATCGGGAACAGCTGCGCCAGCTGCCGTCGGTGATCGAGACCATGGCGGCCCGGCTCTCGGCCGGGGACCGCGTCTGCTTCTTCCCCGAGGGCACCACCTGGTGCGGTCGTGCGCACGGCACGTTGCGGCCCGCGCTGTTCCAGGCGGCCGTCGATTCCGGTGTGCCGGTGCAGCCGCTGCGGCTGCGGTATGTGAACGCCGCGGGCGAACTGTCCACGGTCCCCGGCTTCGTCGGCGTGGACTCGCTGGCGGACTCGTTCCGGCGGGTGCTGCGGTCCAAGGGCGTGGTCGCCGAGATCACCCTGCGCCCGCAGCTGCTCCCGGACACCGACCGGCACGAGCTGGCGCGGCGCTGTGAGCAGGAGCTGGAGGGTGACACCGTCGCCCGTGCCTTCACCGATGTGATCCACGGCTCGGAGCACCTCGCAGCAATCGGTACCGGGGCGACGCGGCAGGCCGCGGTCGACCGGGTGTGATTCGGATCAATTTCACAGGGTATTAGGGGATTTCACCGGTTTGCGCTGAATGTCCGTTAGGGGGTTGCGCAGTCGCCCGGTCTCGGGACCCCCTAATTGTCGCTAGTTCTCAGCTTCCAGGCCGACCAGTCGGTAACGCCCGGCCCGCGTGATTCGACGGCAAGGCAATCGAATAACGACGTCTGGAAGCGAATACATCAATGTCGGCAAGGACATTCCCGGCTGCCGTGGTCATCGCCGCGGCCGTAGCTCTCTGCGCGCCGTCAGCCACCGCTGACCCCACGACCACCGCGCCCGCCCCGGGCCTCGGCCTCGGCGTCGATGTCAATGTCGGCCCGGGCGGGCTCGGCGTCGACGTGAACACCGGCGCCCACGTGGGCGGAAACGCCAATGGCGGCGTCCAGGCCGGCGGTAACACCCAGGCCGGTGGCAATGCCAACGGTGGCGTCCAGGCGGGCGGTAACACGCAGGCCGGCGGGAATGCCAATGGCGGCGTGCAGGTCGGCGGCAATACCCAGGTCGGTGGCAATGCCAATGGCGGCGTGCAGGTCGGCGGTAACACGCAGGCCGGTGGCAATGCCAATGGCGGCGTGCAGGTCGGCGGCAATACGCAGGCCGGCGGAAACGCGGGCGGCGGTGTGGATGTCGGCGGTGGCGTCCAGACGGGCGGTAATGCCAATGGCGGCCTCGACATCGGTGGCGGTGTGCAGACCGGCGGTAATGCCAATGGCGGCCTCGACATCGGTGGCGGTGTGCAGACCGGTGGCAATGCCAATGGCGGCCTGGACATCGGTGGCGGTGTGCAGACCGGCGGCAATGCCAACGGTGGCGTGCAGATCGGCGGGGGCGTGCAGACCGGCGGTAATGCCAACGGTGGCGTGCAGATCGGTGGCGGTGTGCAGACCGGCGGTAATGCCAACGGTGGCGTGCAGGTCGGCGGTAACACCAATATCGGTGGTGAGGCGCAGGGCGGTGGCCTGGGCGGCGTCGACCTGACCGTCTCCGGCGGCGCGGCCGCGGGCGCGGATGTGGTGAACGGCATGACGATTCCGGTCGGCGCGAGCACCGGCATCCCCGGCGGCATCCCGGCGACCGACGCGATCCCGGTGGGCGGCTACAAGATCCCGAAGGGCGCGCCGGAGACCGGCGCCGGCGGCATGGCGGGCGCCCGATGATGATCGAACGCCGAAACATGATGAGCACGAAGCCGGTCCGTCGCAGACCGCTGGCCGCCGTGGCCGCGGTGCTGGCGGTCACCGCGGCCCTGGTCTCGGGATGCGGTTCCTCCGGCGGTTCGGACGCACCGTCGACCTCGCGGGTGCCGACCACGGTCGCGGTGAAGACGGCCGGGTCGATCACCCGATCCACCCCGGTGTCGTTCGCGATTCCCTCGATCAATGCCGCCGGATCGCTGATCTCGGTGGGGCTCAATGCCGATGGCTCGGTCCAGGTGCCCGCCGACTATCAGCAGGCCGCCTGGTACCAGCAGGGTCCGGCCCCGGGCGAGCAAGGCTCGTCGGTCATCCTCGGCCACGTCGACTCCTACAAGGGCCCGGGCGTGTTCTTCGCCCTGAAGAAGGTCAAGAAGGACGACATGATCGACGTGACCCGCGCCGACGGCAAGATCGCGCACTTCAAGGTCACCGATGTGCGGATGTACCTGAAGTCGGAGTTCCCCGACCAGACCGTGTTCGGCCCTCGTGGCGGCGCGACCCTGCAGGTCGTCACCTGCGGCGGCGACTTCGACAAGAACGCCAAGAGCTACCTGTCGAACGTGGTCGTCTTCTCCTCGCTGGACTCGGTGACCTAGCCGGGAGTGCGGGAGCCCACCGCGCGGTCGCGGACTGATCAGGAATCGAGAAGCACTGGTCAGGCCCGCGACCGTAGCGTCGTGGACATGACCTCCATCGAATTCATCACTCTCGATGTCGCCGATCCCGAGGCGGCCGCCGACTTCTACGCCACCGCCTTCGGCCTGGACACCGAGCTGCGGTTCCGCGCCGCCCAGGAGCCCAGCACGGGCTTCCGCGGCTACACCCTGTCTCTGACCGTCGCCCAGCCCGCGGACGCCGACGCCTACCTCGACGCCGCCGTCGCCGCGGGCGCGACGGTGCTGAAGCCCGCGGCCAAGTCGATGTGGGGCTACGGCGGCGTGGTCCAGGCCCCCGACGGCGCGATCTGGAAGGTCGCGACATCCGCCAAGAAGAACTCGGGGCCCGCGACCAAGCGTTTCGAGTCCCTGGTGCTGCTGCTCGGCGTCGCGAATATCGGTGCCAGTAAGCGCTTCTACGTCGATCACGGCCTGCCCGTGGCCAAGAGCTTCGGCCCCATGTACGTCGAATTCGACACCGGCTCGGGCCCGATCAAGCTGGCCCTCTACAAGCGCCGCGCCCTCGCCAAGGACGCGGGCGTGCCCGCCGACGGCACCGGCTCCCACCGGCTCGGCATCGGCGGCTCCGAAACCTTCACCGACCCCGACGGTTTCGCCTGGACACCGGTCACCCAGCCCGCCGATCGGTAATCCGCGGGGCGGTCAGGGCACGATGACGGCGCGGCCCCGCAGCGTGCCCGCCGCGAGTCGCCGATAGGCCTCGGGCGCTTCGTCGAGGCCGAATCGCTCGACCGCGATCTCGAGCACGCCCTCGTGTGCGAGATCGACCAGTTCGATCAGCTCGCTGCGGGAGCCCCAGTACGGTGCGCTCACGGCCGCCTCGTAGGGGCTGATCCCGAATCCGACTCGCGCCGCGGACTTTCCGTCGCCCAGCCCGATCAGGGTGACGTCGGAGTCCACGCCCGCGACCGCCATGGCGATGTCCACGGTCGGCTGATATCCGACGAAGTCCAGCACCAGGCTCGCGCCGCGCCCGCCGATGATCTTGCGGACCTGCTCCGCGGCCCGGTCGTCCGACAGCACCGCCTCATGCGCGCCAACGGATTTCGCGAACTCGAGCTTCTCCTCGGTGACGTCCAGGGCGATGACGCGGGCGGGGGACAGGTGCCGCAGCAGCTGGATCGCGACGTGCCCGAGCCCGCCGCTGCCGATCACGACGGCCCACGAGCCCGCCCGCAGCTTCCCCAGCGACCGTTTGATCGCGTGATACGGCGTGAGCCCGGCATCGGTGAGCGGCACCGTCGCCACCGGATCGAGGTCGCCGATCGGCACCAGATGCCGCGCCGAATCCACGATCATGTACTCGGCGATGGCCCCCGGCGCGCCCAGGCCGGGCGGGAAGATGCCCAGGTCCGCGGCTCGCGAGCAGTAGTTCTCCAGGCCCTGCGCGCAGAACCAGCAGGTCCCGCAGCCCCACGGCCCGTACACCACGGCGCCGGCGCCCACCTCGAGCCCGCTCACCCCGGCCCCGAGCGCGGCGACCGTGCCCGCGCCCTCGTGTCCGAGGGTGAGCGGCAGCGGGAATCGGAACGCCTCGGCGGGCATCGACATCACGAAATCGTCCGAGTGGCACACGCCCGCGGCGGTCACCTTCAGCAAGACCTGCCCGGGACCGGGTTCCGGCGTGGGGATTTCGCGAACCTCGGGTTCCTGCCCCACGGTGACATATTGCAGTGCCTTCATAGCGCCTACCTCTCGGTCGAGCGACTGGATCGTGCACCGTCACAGGGCGGCGGTTCCGAGACTACCGGCCGCCCTCCCGGGCCCGGCTCAGTCCCAGGCGTAGGTGCCGTCGAGCAGGGCTTCCAGCAGCGGGCGGTGCATGACGAAGTCGTCGCGGTCCTCGGGTTCGGTGGTCTCGCCGAAGTGGATCATGCGCCGCCAGATGCGGGCCATGACGATGCCGTGGCGCAGCGCGGCGTAGAGGAGATACCAGTCCATGTCCTGCGGCGCGTGGCCGGTGCGCTCGGCGTAGAGCCGCTCGACGTCGCTGCGGCGCAGGAAGTCCGGCAGCCCGGGCTGGTCGAAGCGGACGGCCATGTCCTGGAAGAACCGGTGCATGAAGATCGGCCACGCCACGTCGAGTTCGCGCGGGCCGATGGCGGCCATCTCCCAGTCCAGCACCGCGGTCGGGTCGCCGCCGTCGAACATGATGTTGCCGGGCCGGGCGTCGCCCCAGGTGAGCACGTCCGTGCCGGATTCGGTCGGCCAGTTGCGCTCGAGCCAGTCGAAAGCGCGCTCCAGCACGGGGATTCCGAAACCGTCGCGGGCGAGCGCCCAGTCGTACCAGTCGCGCTGGGCCTGGAAGTGGCAGCGCAGCGCGGAGCCGTCACCGGCGAGCATGGGGAAGCGCCGGGCGGGTTCGTCGATGGCGTGGACCTGCGCGATCACCTCGACGGTGTGGCGGGTGATCGCCGCCCGCTCCTCGGGCGTGGCGTCGAAGAGCCAGCCGGTGAAGACGTAGGGCGGGTTGTCCTCGCAGACCCGCCCGGCGACGCGGCCCATGACGAAGAACGGCGAGCCGAGCACGGCGGAATCGGTTTCCAGCCAGTGCAGTCCGGGCAGCGGCGCGTCGATCGCGTCGGCCACACCGGACATGACGGCGAACTGCGTTTCCAGATCGTAGGTTTCGAACAGCGGGAACGAATCCGCCTCGGGGGCGAGCCGCGCCACGAACCGCCCGCCGCGGGATTCCCCGCCGACGCTCCACTCGGCGTCGAAAAAAAGTGTGGCGCTCGACATCCCGCCGCCCTTGGGCTTGACCAGGCCGGTGACCCGCGGCGTGGCGTCGGCGTCGACGCGGGTGGCCAGCCACTGTTCCAGCTGCACCGTCAGCTCATCGTTGTCGCGGTCGGAAACCGTGAGTTTCCAACTCTGGTCGGGCGCGGGGGCGGACATCTGCGGAGTTCCTCCTGGGGCGAAGAGCGGGTGAGCCGAGCCATGCTCTCGGGCGACTGTAACGCGTTCTAATTTCATGGCGAAACTGCCACGGAACATGCTCCGGTAGGTGGGACTCAAGTTGATATTCAGGGTTTTTGCACTATTTCCCCGAGATGCCCGGAAATCGTCACTTGATGTAACACGTATCAGATTGCCGAATGTGGTGCGCCGGGCGCGGGATGCGTTTTGTGGTGAGGTTCGCATTTGCTACGCGGTTTCCGCGCGAGTTGTCTACCGTCATGAATGCGCGCCGGTCATGAGGCCGACGGAAGGGGGCGGGGCGCAGTGACAACAGGATTGGCTTGTCCCAGTTGGTGTATGGTGCACGACGAGGCCGATCTGCCTGGAGTCGACAGCGGGGGAACGCATTTCGGGCTGATGCTCGATGTCGATGACGTATCAACCTCGGCATCAGCGGGTTTCGTGCAGCTGCGGGCGACCGGTGAGGAGCTGCGGCACCGGCGGGTGGACCTGGTGTTCGCCCCGCATCTGTGTGTCGAGATGACCGATGAGCAGGCCTCCGATATCGCGCGGGCGCTGTGTGCCGGAGCGGCGCTGTGTGATCGGACCGTCGACTCCCCGGCGCGCTGTCCGGCCTGGTGCCGCTGCCACGACGATCCCGAGGGCTGGGTGCACTACGGCCCGAAGCGGGTGGTGGAGGTGTCGGGGGAGCTGCGCTCGGTCGAGATCCAGCTGTGCGCCTTCAACTGCGGCCACGACCGCAGGCTCATCATCGAATTCACCGTCGGTCACGACGAGATCGTGGAATTCGCCCCGGCCGCCGCGCGCCGGATCGCCGCCCATCTGATGGAAGCCGCCGACCTGCTGGGTTGACGGCCCGGCTTGTCGACGGTGTAGCCGGGTATTCGCCTACGATAGCTGATGATTTGCGAGCTGTGGTCGCTTGCGTTCGTGCATGGGCCTGATCGTTCCTTCTCACGGCAAAGGGGATCGGTGTGCGAAACATAGGTTTGTCCAGTTCGGTCCGGTTGCGCAGGGCTGCGCTCCTCGGCTGCTCCGCGGGCCTCGGCGTCGCCCTGCTGGTGACTCCGGCACAGGCCCAGGGGTCCGGGGCCGAGGAGATCGCCCAGAAGTACCAGCAGTTCGGCGGCGCCGGATCCTTGCTCGGCAACCCGTCCGGTGAAGTCCACGAGGTGGCGGGCGGCGCGGTCCGCGACTACGCGGGCGGCGCGATCTACTACTCGCAGCCCACCGGCGCGCATGTCCTCCACGGCGACATCCTGACCGGCTATCAGCGGCTCGGCGGGCCCGGCAGCGATCTCGGTTTCCCCACCAGCGACGAATCGATGACGCCCGGCGACACCGGACGGTTCAACGACTTCTCCGCGCCCGACGGCGCGGCGATCTATTGGACGCCCCGGCAGTCGTGGGTGGTCCGCGGTCCGATGCTCGCGGCCTACCGCACTCTGGGCGGACCGGCCGCCGAACTCGGCTTCCCGGCCGCCGCCGCGACCGTCGACGCCGACGGCACCGTCACCCAGAAGTTCACCGGCGACAACGGCGCCGCGGAGATCTCCTGGAACCCGCAGCGCGGATTCGGCACGGTACCAGGCGGTTTGGCCGCCGGGCTGGCCGGTTTGTCGGTTCCGGGCGTGGCCGGTCAGCTCCCCGGCGGAACGGTGAACCTGCCGGAGGGCTCGGTGAACCTGCCCGATGGCACGGTGCGGCTCCCGGACGGATCGATCCGTTTGCCAGACGGTAGCTTCCAGCTGCCGAATGGGAACATGGTGCTGCCCGACGGCTCCATCAAGCTTCCCGACGGCTCGATCACCTTGCCGGAAGGCGCGGTTCGGCTGCCCGACGGTTCGCTGCGGTACGCGAACGGTCTGATCCGCATGCCGGACGGTGCGCTCGAGCTGCCCGAAGGCGCGGTGCGGCTGCCCGACGGCACCGTGAAGATGGCCGACGGGTCGATCGTGTTCCCCAGTGGCGGCGTGAAGATGGCCGACGGCTCGTTCGGTCTCCCGGGGATGTCGGCGCCGAGCACCGACCAGGCCGAGGGCTGGTTCACCAAGTTCAAGAACAACCTGGGCTGGTGGTGGCTGATCGCGTTGCCGGCCATCGCGGCCGCGATCATCGGACTGCTCGCGCTGCTGGTGTGGGCGTGGCGGAAGTTCCGGGGCGGCAACGGATCGGGCCGCTCGGGTGCGACAGTCGGCGCGACCCGACCGGTGATGGAGGCGAAGGGCGCCGCCGCGGATGTGCGGAGCGGCGGGGTGCGCATGACGGGTGGCGGCGTCGAGCCGCGAGGTGGCGGGCTCGATGTGCAGGGCACCGCGTACCGGGCCGGTGACGCCGCCGTGCGCGCCGGCGATCTCGGCAGGAAGGCGGGTCTGGCCGGCGCGGGAGCGGCGGCGGGAGCCGCCGGTGTTTCCGCGCTCGGCAGGCGTGCGCGGATGACGAGTAGCACGCCACTGGTCGCCGATCCCGAGATGGACTCCATGCTCCGCGGTCTGGGTGACGGCGCCGTCCTCGACATCACCTACGGCGAAGCGTTGCAGGGTCTTTCGCCGGTGGTGGTCGGCACCAAGCTGCTGGTCGACGAGAACCTGAGCCCCCGGCTGGCCGAACGGCTGGAGGCCGCGGGCTACGACGTGGCGCACGCGCACGATGTCGGCCTGTTCGGTGGCGACAATCGGCGGGCGCTGGAGCGGGCGAAGTCGAGCGGCCGTGCCCTGGTGACCGCCGAGCGGAAGTACATTCCCGAGCTCGTCGCGGGCGCGTCGGTGCCGAGCGTGGTGCTGCTGCACTCGGCGGACGCCACGGTCGACGATCAGGTGACGGTGCTGAAGCAGGCGCTGCCGCGACTGAATCAGCTGCTGTCCGGTGGCGCCCTGGCGGTGCTGTCGGAGCAGCGGATCCGGGCGTGGCGTCTGCCGTCGTCGCGCGGCTAGGGCCGAATTCACCAGTTCTCCTGTGGCGCTGGTGCCGATGCGTTCGCATTGGCGCCGGCGCCATTTCTTTTGTGCGACTTGTCCTTTTTGTGAAGAATGTGCGGCGCGCCCGCGACGCGTGATGCGAAGCAATCCCGTATTCGACTCGTCAAGCCCAGTAACATCGGCCCGGCATTCGTCTGCGTCACCACTTTCCTTTCGGTTAGGACGGTTTCGTGAACAACGTGGAGTCGATGGGTCGCGAGAATGGCGACATCGACACCGAGGTAGTCGTTTTGGGCGCGGGACCCGCGGGCCTGGTCCTGGCGAATCTGCTGCTCGCGGCGGGCATCGCGTGCACGGTCCTCGAGCGGCGGAGTCGGCACTGGGTCGAGAACCGTTCCCGGGCAGGCTTTTTGGCGCCGGACACGGTGGCGGTGCTGCGCGCGCACGGGCTGGCGTCCGGTCTGGATCGGCACGGTCGCGAGCATGATGTGTGCGAATTCCGCGGGCCCGAGATCGGCTTCGAATTGTGTTACGGGAAGCGGGGTTCCGGCCGTCCGCATACGGTGTACCCGCAGCAGTCGCTGGTGTCGGACCTGGTCGCAGAATTTCTGCGGGCCGGTGGCGCAATGCATTTCGAGACGACCGCCGAGGCCGTCGGCGACCTCGATACCGAGCGCCCCTGGGTGCGGGTTCGTGACGCCGAGGGACGCGTGCGGCGCATCACCGGCCACTATGTCGCCGGGTGCGACGGCGGCCACGGGGTGGCCGCGCCCGCGGTTCCGGCCCGCACCGCGGTCCGCGATCACGGGATCACCTGGCTGGCATTGCTGGTCCAAGCGCCGCCGAGCTCGCCGAACGTCCTCTACGGCGTGCACCCCGACGGTTTCGCGGGCCAGATGCCGCGCACCCCCGACATCACCCGCTACTACCTGCAATGCGATCCGGCCGACACCCCCGAAGCCTGGGACGACGCGCGCGTCTGGGTGGCGCTGGAGAATCGCCTGCACGCGAGCGTCCACGGCCCGCTGCGCCGGGGCCCGGTCGTGGAACGCGGTCTGGTCCGGTTGCGGTCGGAGATCCGAGATCGCCTCCAGCACGGCCGATTACTGCTCGTCGGCGACGCCGCCACGGCCATCAGCCCCTCGGCCGCCAAGGGCGCGAATCTGGCGATCCTGGGCGCGGAACTGCTCGCGCGGGCGCTGACCGGCGCCTTACGCGACGGCGATGCCGCCGGGGTCTCGCGTTATTCGGCCGACTACGGCCCGGTGATCGAACGGGCCCAAGAGTTTTCGCACTGGATGATCGATCTGCTCCATCCGCCCGCCGCCGCGGATCCGCACGCCGATTACCAGCGTGTGCTGCGCCGGTCCCGCCTGCGTGATCTCTCGGTATCGCGGGCGCACCAGGACTTCTTCGCCGACAACTATGTCGGCCTCTGACATTCCGTCACCTCTCCCATTCCTTATGTCCCACAACTGAATACCTCTGTTCGCCATCCCCTCAGGAGGACGCGTGAATCCCGCGCTGGTAGCGCACGCCGAGCTCGATTCGTTCGATCTCGACCAGTTGGACGCCGCGGCACGATACGCCGCGGCCCACGACACCGGGGCGGTGCTGAGCGCCATGCTGCCCGGCCTGGCCGCTGCCGATCGGGCCGCCATCATGGCCCGTACCCGCTTCGCTCACACCGCCGTACTGGTGTTCCCACCGGATCTGAAGGCGCTCACCGCCGCGCTGGCCGGGCGCGGTCTCACCGCGGGCCCGCCCACCCCGAGCATGGTGGTCAGATCCCGGCTCGCCGACCGCTACGGCCTGCCCGCCGGAGAGCTGGACGTGCGGATCCTTCGAACCGCCGTGCCCAGCCCCGACGACGATCCCCGGTTACTGGAGATCTTCGCGCTGGCCGGAACGGCCGACGAGGCGCGCGCCACGATCGTGGCCGCGGAACGGGCCGCGGGCTACGAATCGCATCTTGCGCTCGAGGTCGAGAAGGCCGACAGCGTCGAACTCGCCGGGCTGCGCGCCCTGCTGCTGCACAAGAACCGCATGCACGCCGACGGCGGCGGCTACAACAGCCACGAGCACGCCACCGTCCTCTACTTCCGCACCGCCGCCGCCGACCGCCCCTTCCGGCGGCTGGAACTCCATGTGGCCGGGCAACATTCGTCGGTGCTGGCCGCGCACCTGGGCGTCTCCCACGACGCGCCCACCCGCCTGCTGCGGCTGCTGACCGGGGCGTGGGCTACTCAGGCGCTCGCGGTCACCGCCACCCTGGGCGTGGCCGACCGGCTGGCCGCCACTCCCGGCGCCTCGGTCACCGCCCTGGCCGAATTGACCGCCACCGATGTCGACAGTCTGTCCCGGCTGCTGCGCTATCTCTGCGAACTCGACATCGTCCGGGTCTGCGGCGAGGGCTACGAACTCACCGACTCCGGCGCGCTGCTGTCCAGTACGGCCGCCCGCTCCCTGCAACCGCTCGCCCGCCTGTACGGGGGAGCGTTCTACGAGTCCTTCGCCCACCTCGACCACGCGGTCCGCACCGGCGCCGCCGGCTTCGACCACCACTTCGGCAGTCATCACTTCGACTACTTCTCCCGAACCCCGGCCGGCGCGGAGCTCTTCGACACCGCCATGGCCGCCGGCGCCGCGATCTTCGGCCACGTCGCCGACCTGATCCAGCTCACCGGCACCGAGACCATCGTCGATATCGCGGGCGGCAACGGCACCCTGCTGGCCGCCCTGCTGCGCGAGGCCCCCGCCGCTCACGGCGTCCTGCTGGAACGCGCCACCGCGCTGGTCACCGCCCGCACCGCCCTGGAGCAGGCGGGCTGCCTGTCCCGATGTCGTTTGCTGGAAGGCGATTTCACCGCCCAGGTCCCCGCGGGCGCCGACGTCTACCTGCTCTCCCGGGTCCTGCACGACTGGGACGACGACCGCTGCCGCACCATCCTCGCCCGCTGCGCCGCCGCCATGCCCGCCCACGCCCGCCTCTTCGTCATCGAACGCCTCCTCCCCGACGACGACGCCCCGTCCCTCGCCCCCGCCTGGGACGTCCACATGCTCTGCAATGTCGGCGGCCGCGAACGTACCCTCACCCACTACCGCGACCTCGCCGCCACCGCCGGCCTCGCGGTGGATCGGGTCTGCTCGCTGCCCTTGGACTTCTCGATGATCGAGCTGAGCCGCCCGCCCGGCCGCTGACGGTCTCGATCGTTCCGGCGGTATCCGCTGTCAGCGCGCGATCGGCGGGCTGTCAGCGGCCGCGGCCATCGTCGTGTGTGTGCCGCAGCGACGGCACACCACCACGAAGGAGGACACCATGAACAACTCGGCGATCGCGCGGCTGGAAACGCTGGCGAATCGGATGGAACCCGCCGCGCGGGTCGACCGCAACGCGCGGGACTGGCTGACCGAGGTGCGGACCGCCATCCTCGAACTACGGCAGCAGCCCGCGCCCGGGTCCCGAGCGGGCGGCGGCCTCCTGGAGTCGGTCGGTGAGGGCCTGGCCCTGGGCGCGGGCTTCGCCGTCGGCGAGGAGATCGTCGAGGACCTGTTCGACTGGTGAACCGGCCCGCGGGTATGGCGGGAATAGCGACGCGACGGCGGCGGCTATCCTTGGACGGTCATGAAGTCGGCTTTCCCGGGTCCGGTCGGTGCCCAGACGGTCTACCTCGATCACGCGGCGACTACCCCGATGTTCCCGGTCGCGGTCGAGGCCATGTGTGCTGCCCTGGGTGTGACGGGGAACGCCTCGTCGCTGCACGGGTCGGGACGCGCCGCGCGGCGGCTGCTCGAGGAGGCTCGGGAGTCGATCGCGGCGGGGCTGGGGGCGCGGCCCTCGGAGGTGATCTTCACCTCGGGCGGGACCGAGAGCGACAATCTCGCCGTCAAGGGGATCTACTGGGCGCGGCGGGACGCCGACCCGAAGCGGAACCGGATCCTGGTGAGCGCGGTCGAGCATCACGCGGTGCTGGACACCGTGGAATGGCTCGAACAGCATGAGGGCGCGCGGATCACGTGGCTGGAGTGCGACGCCGAGGGCGTCGTGTCGCCGCGCACACTGCGGGCCGCGCTGGCCGAGCACGCCGAGGATACGGCGCTGGTCAGTGTCATGTGGGCCAACAACGAGGTCGGGACGATCCAGCCGATCCGGGAATTGGCCGCGGTGGCACAGGAGTTCGACGTGCCGATGCACAGCGACGCGGTGCAGGCGGCCGCCCAGCTGCCCATCGATTTCGCGGGCAGCGGGCTGGCGGCGGCCAGTTTCGCCGGGCACAAGGTCGGCGGGCCGCACGGGGTCGGGGTGCTGCTGCTGGGCCGGCAGGTGCCCGCGGTGCCGCTGCTGCACGGCGGCGGGCACGAGCGGGATCTGCGCTCGGGCACCTCGGACGTCCCCGCGGCGGTGAGCCTGGCGGCCGCCCTCCGCGAGACCGTGGCGGGCCTGGAGCTGCGCGCGGTGGACTTGGAGCGGCTGCGGGACCGGCTCATCGATGGTGTGCGCGCCGTCGTGCCGGACGCGGTGCTCAATGGCGGCACCGGTGAGCGACGGCTGCCGGGCAACGCCCACTTCACGTTCCCGGGCTGCGAGGGCGACTCGCTGCTGATGCTGCTCGACGCCGCCGGGATCGAATGCTCGACCGGATCCGCGTGCAATGCCGGAGTCGCCGGACCCTCCCATGTGCTGCTGGCCATGGGCGTGGAACCGGGCCGCGCGCGGGGATCTCTGCGATTCTCATTGGGACACGATTCGACCGACGCCGATATCGATGCCCTGCTGGCCGCGCTGCCGCAGGTCGTGGAGCGGGCGAAGGCGGCCGGACTGGCCGGAGCGAAGGGAGGCTTCTAGATGCGAGTACTTGCCGCGATGAGTGGTGGCGTGGATTCCGCCGTGGCGGCCGCCCGCGCCGTGGACGCCGGACACGAGGTGGTCGGCGTGCACCTGGCGCTGTCGGCGAGCCCGGGCACGCTACGCACCGGATCGCGCGGCTGCTGCTCGAAGGAGGACGCCGGTGACGCCCGGCGGGCCGCCGACGTGCTCGGGATCCCGTTCTACGTCTGGGATTTCGCGGACCGGTTCAAGGAGGACGTGATCGACGACTTCGTCGCCGCGTACGCCGCCGGCGAGACCCCCAACCCGTGCCTGCGCTGCAACGAGAAGATCAAGTTCTCGGCGCTGGCCGACCGCGCGGCGGCGCTCGGCTTCGACGCCGTCGTCACCGGGCACTACGCCCGCCTCGAGGACGGCGTGCTGCGCCGGGCCGTGGACGCGGACAAGGATCAGTCGTACGTGCTGGCCGTGCTGACCGCAGATCAGCTGTCGCGCGCCATGTTCCCGGTCGGCGACACCCCGAAGCCGCAGATCCGCGCCGAGGCCGCCGAGCGCGGGCTGGCCGTCGCGAACAAGCCCGACAGCCACGACATCTGCTTCATCCCCTCCGGCGACACCCAGGCCTTCCTGGGCGCGAAGATCGGCATCCGCCCCGGCGCGGTGCTCGACGCCGACGGCACCAAGCTCGCCGACCACGAGGGCGTGCACGGATTCACCATCGGCCAGCGCAAGGGTCTGGGCCTGCCCGGCCCGGCCGCCGACGGCAAGCCGCGCTACGTCACCGGCATCGACCCCGACACCGGCGACGTGCACGTGGGCTCGGCCAAGGACCTGGAGGTGTGGACGGTGCTCGCCGACCGCGCCATCTGGACCTCGGGTGAAACCCCTTCCGGCCCCATCGAATGCGTCGCCCAGGTGCGTGCCCACGGCGGCACCGCCCCCGCGGTCGCCGAGGCCGTCGACGGCGGCCTGGTGGTGCGGCTGCGAGAGCCGCTGACCGGGGTGGCCCGCGGCCAGGCCGTGGTCCTCTACCGCCCCGACACCGACGGTGACGAGGTGCTGGGCAGCGGCACCATCTCCGGCACCGAACGCGAACCGCACTCGTACGCAAGCGAACTGGTCTCGGATAGCGCCCGGTGAGCGACCGTCCCTCGCGCAGCGGCGCGAAGTCATATGTGGCGCCACAGATCCGGCCCGTTCTCGGTGGCCGGATCGTGTGGCGCACCGGTCTGGCGCAACCGGCTGGTCTGCGGCCCAAGCGCGGCCCCGGCAAGGTCCGGCTCGGCAAGGGCGCCACTCGGGCCTCGGCCGACCCGGTGGGGCAGCCCGCCCGCGCCGACACCGGCGAATTCCAGCCCGGCGAAGCGCAACCCGGCCCCGA
This sequence comes from Nocardia sp. NPDC004340, assembly GCF_053602575.1. Taxonomy (NCBI): domain Bacteria; kingdom Bacillati; phylum Actinomycetota; class Actinomycetes; order Mycobacteriales; family Nocardiaceae; genus Nocardia; species Nocardia sp. NPDC004340. The sequence continues at coordinate 22,497 of NZ_JBSGDW010000013.1, read as the reverse complement.
GGGCCCGCATGACGCCGCGACCGGACCCTCGTCGGACCGCAACCCCGACCATTCCGGACGCAAGCGCGCCGTGACCGTCCGGGTCGCCCCCTACGCCGAACGCGGCCGTATCCCCACCGGCGCGCCCGCCGAGGGCACCGCGGGCAAGACCTGGGACTGGTTCGTCAACACGACCTGCTGGGACTGGTACACGAACTCGAGCGGAAAGACCGATCGCGGCGATGCCGGTGAGTGACAACGCCTTCGCGCTGCCCGGCGGCATCGCGACCGGCGTCGGCTCGTGGCCGGGCGCCGACCCGCGCGAGGCGGCGGCGACCGTGGTGGGGGAGCTGGGTCAGCTGCCGCACCTGGTCGAACTGCCCGCCCGCGGTATGGGCGCGGACATGATCGGACGGGTCTCCGGGCTGCTGGTGGACATGCAGTTCGACGGCACCACCCGCGGATACCGGCTGGGTGCGCGGCCCGGCGCGGTCTCGCGGCGCGCCAACGACCTGTTGCGCACCGACCTGGACGCGCTCGAAGAGGCCTGGGAGACCGGCGGTTCGGCCGGATCCGGTCACCCGGTGAAGGTGCAGGTGGCGGGCCCGCTGTCGGTCGCCGCGGAGGTCGAACTGCCCGGCGGGCATCGCATCCTCACCGATTCCGGTGCGCTGCGCGACCTTTCGGAGTCCCTGGCCGAGGGCATCGCCAACCACGTCGCCGAGGTCTCCAAGCGACTCGGCACGCAGGTGATCCTCCAGATCGACGAACCCCACCTGACGGCCGTCCTGAGCGGGACGCTGAAGGGCGTGAGCGTTCTGAACACGGTGCGCGCCATGCCCGAACCCGAGGCCCTGCACGTGCTCGACACCGTGGCCGCGCGGCAGTCGGTCCCGGTCCTGATCCACTCCTGCGCCGACCGCCCCGCGCTCGGTTTCCTGCGCAAGTCCGCCGCGAGCGCGATCGGGTTCGACCTGGCCGCCATCGGCACCCGGGACCTGGACCGCATCGGCGAATTGCTGGACGCCGGAAAGCATCTGGTCCTCGGCCTGGTCCCCACCACCGAACCGGCCAAGCCGGTCACCTGGCGTGACATCGCCGAACCCGGTGTCCGCCTGATCGACCGTCTCGGTTTCCCCCGCCGCCTGCTCGCCGACCAGATCCTGGTCTCCCCGGCCTGTGGCCTGGCCGGCGCCTCCCTGTCCTGGGCCCGCCGCGCGGTGAGCCTGGCCGCGGAGACCGCCCGCGCCTACGCCGACGAGCCCGACGGCCTCACCTTCGAATAGCCGCTACATCCGCTCGACGATGTCGAGCGCGATGGCCACCGCCGCCGCATTGCTCTCCTCGTCGGACAGCTCCAGGTCTCCCATCATGGACAGACTCCAGCTGATGGCCAGCAGCGCCTGCCGGGCGTGGAACACGGTCAGCGGGTCCCGGCTCGGCGCGCTCATCAGGTCCGCCAGCACCCGGAACTGGTAGCGCAGGCTCGTCCCGAACCCGAGGTCCCGGAACGCGGGCTGGTTCTCGTGCCAGAACCGGATCATGTCCTTGCCGAGACTGTGCAGCAGCGCCCCGTACCGGATCACGATCTCCCGCGCGCGCTCCCGCCCCTCGGGCGCGCTCTCGGCCCACGTCACGATCTCGTCGACGCCGCCCCGCAGATCCTCCGACAGACTGGCGACGATGTCTTCCTTGGTCCGGAAGTGGTAGTACAGCGCGGCTTTCGTGACTCCCAGGCGTTCGGCGATCTCCCGCAACGAGGTCTTCTCGTACCCCCGCTCCGAGAACAGCTCCATGGCGACGGCCCGAATCCGCTCCCGCGTGTCACTACGACGCCCGTCCATCGAATCCCTTCATTTTGCTTGACGCCCGGCAAGGAAAAAGCCTAGCGTCTTCCTCACCGCCAGATACCTAGCCGGGCGGCAAGTTAATTCACTCTCGGGGAGCAGTGACATGACCGAATCAGCAGCGAAAGTGCCGGTCGACGGCGTGGCCATGACGGCGATCGGGGTGGCCGTCATCCGGGCGCGAGAGTCCGAACGCGCCGACCGCCTCTACGACGACCCGCAGGCCGCGGCCTTCGTGGCCGCTGCCCGCCGTGGCTTCGACCCGGACCGCTGGGCCCGCGTGGAGGCCGTGGCCGACCAGTTCTACGAGGGCCGCACCGTCGGCGTGCACCTGGTCGACGAGCGATTCCGTGCGGCGATCACCGCGGGCTGCGCCCAAATCGTCCTCCTGGGAGCGGGTTTGGACACGCGCGCCTACCGGGTGCCTCTACCGCCGGACACCCACGTGTTCGAGATCGATCTCCCGGAACTCTTCGCCTTCAAGGAACGCGTCCTCGCGACCCTCCCCGCCACCCCCGGCTGCCACCGCCACGTGGTCGTCTCCGACCTCCGCGACGACTGGCGAACCCCCTTGCTGGCAGCCGGTTTCACCCCGAGCGTCCCCACCTACTGGGTGGACGAGGGCTCTCTCGGCTACCTGAACCAGGACTGGAACCAGCGCGTGGTCCGCACCCTCACCGAACTCTCCGCCCCCGGCAGTCGCTTCGGCGCGGCCCGCTACGTCGTCGACCCCGACGCTCCGCAGTACCGCGACCTCCGCCGCCTGGTCGCCGGTGACCACGCCCCCGACCCGGCCCCCATCACCACGTCCCAGGACATCGACGTCCAGTCCTGGCTCGACTCCCTCGGCTGGTCCACCGAGTTCCACAGCTGGAACGACCTGACGGCCCACCTCGACCGCCCGGTCGGTCCCCTCGACCCCCGGATCGGCACTATCGCGGCCGTCCGCCGCTGACCATGACCCGTGGCCGGAGGATCAGCCCTGATCCTTCGGCCGCTTCGAACCGAAGTAAGGACGGGCGCCCGGGTGGCCGAGCTGCCATTTGTCGGGCTTGCCGGTGGGGTAGGCGACGGGGATCCGGTCGCCGATGGACGGCCACTGATCGACGTCCCAGGCGAAACGGCCGTAGACCTCGTGCGCCACGACGGTCGGACCGGAGATGCTGCCGCTGATGGTGACGTACTGCTCGCCCGGCTCGGCGGGGCGGGGGCTCACGCCGGTGACGTGCAGGGTGCCGGATTCCAGTTCGGCGGGGGCGCCGAAGCCGGGCAGGCCACTACCGCCGCCACCGTTGGCGCGGCGGTAGTACATCACGGTCGCGGCCAGGGCGCCGCCGATCAGCAGGACGAACGCGAGCTGGATGAGCATGGAGTCCATGCTAGGCGGCGTCGCGTCCGGCCCAGGGCAGCGGCTAGTGGGCGGTGAGTTCGGAGACGCCGTGGTGGCGGCGGAGCTGCCAGACCGTGGTGCGCTTGGACTGGGAGCGGCCGTTGCCGCGGTCGATGAGGGTGCGGTTGGCGGTGGTGAACACCAATTGCGCGCCCTGGGTATTGGTTTCGGGGTTCTGGAACAGCTGGATGAGGCTGTCGGCGGTCTCGGGGGTGAGGGCGGCGTCGATATCGTCGACCGCCAGCACGCCGCCGGTGTCGAGGGCGTCCAGCATGGGCGGGAGCAGGCGCAGCATGGCCAGGGTGGCGCTGGACTCGTCGGCGATGTCGAAGGCGGTCTCGATGCCCTCGTGGGTGAGGCCCAGGCCGACACCGCGGCGGGCCACCATGCGGGAGTAGAGGGCGTCGCGGGCGGCGTAGAGGTTGGCCAGTTCGCGCTGCAGCAGGGTGACGGTGATGCCGTGCTCGAGGAACATCTCCTCGGCGTAGTTGGCCGACACCGTGCAGTTCTCGATTTCCTTTGTGGTGGACGAGATGTCGGTGTCCAGGTCACGCAGGTAGTCGGCGTACATGGGATCGTCCGAGGGCAGCAGCAGATCGGTGATGCCCAGGTCCGCGCCGCGCAGCAGGGTCAGCAGCCGCACCGCGTGATCGGTGGAGCGGGAGATGTGCGAGCCGACGCGGTGCGCGATCTCCTGCGGATCCGGTTGCCCGCACTGCACTTCCAGCAGCGACTGGAACCAGCGGTAGGCGGGCACCAGCGGTTCGGCGTACAACTGCCCGGACAGGCTGAGCAGCAGCGCGTTCGGCCGCACCAGCGGCACCACCGCTCCCAGGCCGTACCGGGCGGCCTCGAACATGGGCCCGATCCGGATGTCGTCCCCGGCGCGTTCGAAGACCACCCGCTTGCGATTGTGCGGGTGCGAGTGCAGCCATTCCGCCGCCACATCGGCGTTGTCGAGCCGGAATCCGTAGGTGTACGGGCAGCCCTCGGCGACGAAGTTGGCCACGAATTCCGAAGGGCGATCCGAGAATCCGAGATGCGGGGTGCGGTCGGGCCCGGAGTACGGGTCCCACCCGGTGACCGAGTTCAGCACGGCGTCGCGCATGCGGTCGAGCGCGTCGATGAGGCCGGTCTTGCCGGTGGCGGCCGCGCCGTACACGGCGGTGACCGGCGTGGCGACCGGTCCGCTACCCCGGGTCAGCCGCAGCTCCTGCGGTTCGGCGAGGGACCGATGGTTCGTCACCTGAAAACTACGCAACACCCTGGACATCCTGCCGGTCGCGGGTCGGAAATGCGACTCACCTTATTCGGACGTGGCGGTCGGATTGCGGGCGGGCCGCGAATGACGCTGCGCGACAGCGCCAACGGTCGCGCGCGAGGGCCGTGACGCGCTCGCGGCGGCCCGGCGACGAGCCGCTCCGGTCCCGCGCGAATGCGCCTCGACGTGCGGGAATGTTTGATCGAACCTGTCGGTGGGGCGGGATAGAGTGCCTCCTGTGAGCGAATCGGGCAGCGAATCGGGCAAGGAGATCACCGCGGCGAGCGGGGGCGAGCGGGTCGAGTGGCAGCGGTTGGCGGAGGAGGTCCGCGACCACCAGTTCCGCTACTACGTACGGGACGCGCCGATCATCACCGACGGTGAGTTCGACGAGTTGTTCAACCGGCTGGTGGCGCTCGAGGAGTCGCATCCGGATCTGCGGACTCCCGACTCGCCGACCCAGCTGGTCGGGGGCGGCTTCACGACAGCGTTCGCGCCGGTCGATCACCTGGAGCGGATGTACTCGCTGGACAATGTGTTCAACGAGGACGAGATGCGGCAGTGGATCGCCAAGGTGGAGGCCGACGCCGGCACCGACCTGCACTACGTGTGCGAGGTGAAGATCGACGGCGTCGCGCTGAACCTGGTGTACGAGGACGGCAAGCTGGTGCGCGGCGCCACCCGCGGCGACGGCCGCACCGGTGAGGACGTCACCCTCAATGCCCGCACCATCGAGGACATCCCGCACGAGCTGGTGCACAGCGACGAGTTCCCGGTGCCGAAGCTCCTCGAGGTGCGCGGTGAGGCGTTCATGACGCTGGCCGACTTCGAGGCGCTCAACGCCGCCATCGTGGCGGAAGGCAAACCGCCGTACGCGAATCCGCGCAATACCGCGGCGGGCTCGCTGCGCCAGAAGGATCCGGCGGTGACGGCCCGGCGGCGGCTGCGCATGATCTGCCACGGCTTCGGCCGCCTGGAGGGTTTCGCGCCGGAGTCGCAGCACGAGGCGTATCGTGCGCTCGCCGCCTGGGGTCTGCCGGTGTCCGCGCACACCGTGCGGGTGCGGGGCGCGGACGCGGTGGTCGACCGCGTCAACTATTGGGGCGAGCACCGCCACGACATCGAGCACGAGATCGATGGCCAGGTCGTCAAGGTCGACGAGTTCAGCCTGCAGCGCCGCCTGGGCGCCACCTCGCGCGCGCCGCGCTGGGCCATCGCCTACAAGTATCCGCCGGAGGAGGCCACCACCAAGCTGCTCGACATTCAGGTGAATGTCGGTCGCACGGGCCGGGTTACGCCGTTCGCGGTCATGCAGCCGGTGACGGTGGCGGGCTCCACGGTCGCGATGGCGACGCTGCACAACGCCTCCGAGGTACAGCGCAAGGGCGTGCTCATCGGCGACACCGTCACCATCCGCAAGGCGGGTGACGTGATTCCCGAGGTACTCGGTCCGGTGGTGGACGCGCGCGATGGCTCCGAGCGCGCCTTCGTGATGCCCACGCACTGCCCCGAGTGCGGCACCGAGCTCGCCCCCGCCAAGGAGGGCGACGCCGATATCCGCTGCCCCAATCAGCAGTACTGCCCGGCGCAGCTGCGGGAGCGGGTGTTCCACGTGGCCGGGCGCGGCGCGTTCGATATCGAGGCGCTGGGCTACGAGGCCGCGATCGACCTGCTGAAGTCGGGCGCGATCGCCGACGAGGGTGATCTGTTCGCCCTCGACGAGGCGACGCTGCTCACCACCACGCTGTTCACCAACAAGGCGGGCACGCTGTCGCAGAACGGCAAACGCCTGCTGGAGAATCTGGAGTCCGCCAAGGATCGCCCGCTGTGGCGCGTCCTGGTCGGCCTGTCCATCCGGCACGCGGGTCCCACCGCGGCCCGCGCCCTGGCCACCGCCTTCGGCAGCATGGACCGCATCCGCGAGGCCTCGGCCGAGGAACTGGCCGCCACCGACGGTGTCGGCCCGACCATCGCCGCCGCGGTCACCGAATGGTTCACCGTGCCATGGCATCTCGACATCGTCGACAAGTGGGCCGCCGCCGGCGTCCGCATGGAGGACGAGCGCGACGAGTCCATCGAACGCAACCTCGAGGGCCTGTCCATCGTGGTGACGGGCTCGCTGCAGACCTTCACCCGCGACGGCGCGAAGGAAGCGATCCTGATCCGTGGCGGCAAGGCCGCCGGATCCGTCTCCAAGAAGACCGCTTTCGTGGTCATCGGTGACTCGCCCGGCTCCAAGGCCGACAAGGCGGAGGAACTCGGCGTCCCGATCCTCGACGAGGAAGGCTTCGTCAAACTCCTCGCGGGCGGCCCCGAAGCGGTGTCGTAGCGAGCGCCGTGCACCGGTGCGGGGCGTGCCCGCGCTGGTGGGTGTTCGAGGCCGAGCCCTGGAAGCCGGGGCGGCGGGATGACGGTGTGGGATCGATCGAGGACGGAGTTGTGGTGATGGGCGCGGACGGTGACGCCGTGGTGATTCGGGATGCCGAGGTCGGAGATTTCGCCGCGGTCGGCGAGTTGACCGTCGAGGTGTATGTGGGCGAGGGACATGTGAATCCCCGGAGCCTGTATGTCGCGGAGCTCGCCGACACCGCCACCCGCGCGGCGTCGGCGGAGATCCTGGTGGCCGTGCGCGGCGGGGAGCTGCTCGGCTCCCTGACCATGGCCCGGCCGGGCACGCCGTTCGCCGATATCGCCCGGCCCGGGGAGCTGGAGTTCCGGATGCTCGCGGTGTCCAAGCGCGCCCGGGGCCTCGGCATCGGCCGCGCCCTGCTGGTGCGGGTGATCGAGACCGCCCGCGCCGAGGGCTTCGGCGCGGTGGTTCTCACCACCATGCCGACCATGCAGGACGCTCGCCGCATGTACGACCGGTTCGGTTTCGCGCATGTGCCGGAACGCGATTGGCACACCGATTCGGGGCTGCCGCTGACCGTCATGCGGTTCGAGGTCGCGGCGGGGGAGTGACCCCGCAGGGTCTGGACCGGTCCGGAATCTAGGTCAGCACGCCGTCGATACAGAGCGACGCCGTGCGCCAGGTCGGGGCCGGGCGGGTGCCGTCGAAAGTCCATCCGGCGATGGGTTCGGCGGCCTTCCAGAGCAGCACGTCCCCGGAGACCCGGACCACCTGGTACACGTCGTCGGTGCCCGGGATCAGCTGATTGCCGACGCAGTAGTCGGTGTAGCTGGTGCCGGGTTGCCGTGCGCCCGGACTGAATTGACCGACCGGGCTGCCGGTCGCGCCCGGTGTCCGCACCGTGGCGGGCCGATCGGTATCCGCCCCGGCGAACCAGTACGGCGCCCCGGCGTCGGTGCCGCACCGGAAGCTGGTGCCGCCCGCGATGACGGTGCTGTCCTGCGGGTAAGTCGTTCCCGCCCACAGACACCCGGCGCGGGCCCGGCGCTCGCCGGTCTCCGCCTCGGCGGTCGCGGCCAGCGGCAGCCCGGCGACGGCCAGGGCGGCGATGGCGATGGGCGCGGCGGCGGCCCGCCCGAAGCGTCGCGAGCCGCGCCGCGTGGTGATTGCAGTGGTCATGGTCGCTCCCTGGTCTCGGTACGTGGTCAGCAGTGGCTGGCGAGCGCGGGGCAGACGGTGTAGCCGGAACCGTCCCGGTCCCACTTGGGCGTCCAGGTGGCCGGGTCGCCGCCGCCGACCCGGTTCGGCGGTTGGTGCGGCGGGCGGACCGTGCCGGGTTTCCGCGGGTGCTGATTCTGGAGAACCGGATCGGTGTCGGTGTGGTTGAAGCCGAGCGGATCCCGGGCGTGGATGCCGGTGGGGTCATTGCCGTGCGTGATGATGCCGGACCGGTTGCCGCGGTCCCCGGACGTCCGCGACGGGTCGGAGGCTCCGGGTGATGTGCCGCCGTGTGTGGACGGTTCGGCGGATGCCTGTCCCGCGGCGAGCACGGCGGCGCCGGCCAGTGGGGCCAGGATCAGGCCGATGATGCGGAGGTGGGGTCGTGGTCGATGGGCGTGCTGCATGGCGTCATTGCCTCTCTGCGCGGCGTCTCGGCCGTTCCTTATCTACTAAGTAAGAACGTAGATGACCTACGTAGGTGAATAGTAGATAAAACCTGGGAATCTACTGAGTTCCTACGTAGGAAACGGCAGGCGCGCGGCGGCCCTGCAATGCGAAACGCCCCCACCGGATCTCCGGTAGGGGCGTGAAACGCGAGGTGAAAGCGGGTGTGACTCAGCCCAGCACGGTCGCGACGATGCCGGCCAGGTAGCCCAGGCGAGCCACCTCCGAGGGCCGGAAGTCCGGTCCGCCCGGGCGGCCCAGCAGCAGCACCTTGCCGGTGTTGCCGAGTGGCGCCGCCGCCAGCTTGGTGTCCATGTCCTTCCATAGGTCCGGCACCCAGTCGGCGTCGCCGTCGAGCACCGACGGCTTCTCCAAGGGCATCCACGGCGCGGAGGCGGCCTGTGTGGACGGCGCGCTCTGGGAACCCACCACCCGGTAGGCGCCCTGCGGGCCCATGTCGATCACGGTCGACCAGCCGACCCGCAGCACCCGGGGCGCACCGTCGACGAGCACCTGCAACCGGTCGTCGCGTGCGTTGGCGACCTGGTCGATGAGCTCGAGTTCGCGGTGGGTGTCGAGGATCCCCGAGTACGGCCGCAGCGAATCCACTTGCACATCGTGCAGTGATTCGGCGGCGGTGATGAGGGTGTCGGGCAATGCGCCCGTCGGCACCTCGACGACGATGTCGTCGATCGCGAAGCCGTCGCCGCGCTCGACGACATCCAGCGAGAGGATGTCCGCGCCAACGGAACCCAGCGCCAGCGCCAGTGATCCGAGACTCCCCGGGCGATCCGGAAGTTGCACGCGAAGCAGGTATGACACGTGCCTTCCTTTCTTTACTGTGCGACCGAAACTTTCCGACGGGTACCCGAGTCCCGCAATACTTACACCCTCGAGAGCCCGTTATCGAATCGAAGCATCTGCTGTGACGCGGGCCACCTACCCGTGGGTCACACATTGATGGTGCCAGGTCCGGCGCGTACCTGCGACCGGTGGCCGAAGGTGAACCCACTAGGCTGTCGGATGGCCAATCACCTAGCTCGAACCATGCCGAAAGGGGTCCCGCGGTGCCCGCCATCTCCAGGGACGAGGTAGCCCACCTCGCCCGGCTGTCCCGGCTCGCTTTGACGGACGACGAACTCGATCTGTACGCCGGTCAGCTGGATTCCATCCTGACCCACGTCGCACAGATCTCGCAGGTCGCCGCCGCCGATGTGCCCGCCACCGCATCCCCGAATCCGGAGACCAACGTGACGCGCCCGGATGTGCCGCGCCCGTGCCTGACTCCGGACGAGGCGCTCGCCATGGCCCCGGCCGTCGAGGAGCAGCGGTTCATGGTTCCGCAGATTCTGGGAGAGGGCGAATGACGGACCTGACCAAGCTGTCCGCGGCGGAACTCGCGGACAAGATCCACACCCGCGAGGTGTCCTCGGTCGAGGTCACCGAGGCCCACATCCGCCGCATCGCCGAGGTCGACGGGGAGATCAACGCCTTCCTGCACGTCGCGGGCGAGCAGGCTCTGGTCACCGCCGCCGAGGTGGACCGTCAGGTCGCCGCCGGGACCGTGGCCTCGCCGCTGGCCGGTGTTCCCTTGGCGCTCAAGGACGTTTTCACCACCGTCGACATGCCGACCACCTGCGGGTCGAAGATGCTCGAGGGCTGGGTGTCGCCCTACGACGCGACGCTGACCACCAAGCTGCGCGAGGCGGGCATCCCGATCCTCGGCAAGACGAACATGGACGAGTTCGCCATGGGTTCGTCGACCGAGAACTCGGCCTACGGCCCGACCCGCAATCCCTGGGACACCGAACGGATTCCGGGTGGTTCGGGTGGCGGCTCGGCCGCCGCGCTGGCCTCTTACCAGGCCCCGCTGGCGATCGGCACCGACACCGGCGGCTCGATCCGCCAGCCCGCCGCGGTCACCGCGACCGTCGGCACCAAGCCGACCTACGGCACCGTGTCCCGCTTCGGCCTGGTCGCCTGCGCGTCCTCGCTGGACCAGGGCGGCCCGTGCGGTCGCACCGTGCTGGACACCGCGCTGCTGCACGAGGTCATCGCCGGGTACGACCCGCGTGACTCCACCTCCCGCAATGTGCCGGTGCCGCCGGTGGTCGCCGCCGCCCGCGAGGGCGCCAAGGGCGATCTGTCGGGCCTGAAAGTCGGTGTGGTGCGCGAGCTTCACTCCGACAGCTACCAGCCGGGCGTCCTCGCCTCCTTCGACGCCGCGGTCGCGCAGCTGAAGGAGCTGGGCGCCGAGGTGATCGAGGTGTCGTGCCCGCACTTCGAGTACGCGCTGCCCGCCTACTACCTGATCCTGCCGTCGGAGGTGTCGTCGAACCTGGCGCGCTTCGACGCCATGCGGTACGGCCTGCGCGTCGGCGACGACGGCACCCACTCGGCCGAGCAGGTCATGTCCATGACCCGTGAGGCCGGCCTGGGCCCGGAGGTCAAGCGCCGCATCATGATCGGCACCTACGCGCTGTCCTCGGGCTACTACGAGGCCTACTACGGCCAGGCCAACAAGGTCCGCAACCTGATCGCGCGGGACTTCGACAAGGCCTACGAGACCGTCGACGTGCTGGTCTCGCCGACCAGTCCGTTCACCCCGTGGAAGCTGGGCGAGAAGGTCAACGACCCGCTGGCCATGTACCTCTCGGACCTGTGCACGCTGCCGACCAACCTGGCCGGGCACTGCGCCATGTCGGTGCCGTCCGGGCTCAGCGCGGACGACGGTCTGCCGGTCGGCCTGCAGATCATGGCCCCGGCCCTGGCCGACGACCGCCTGTACCGGGTCGGCGCGGCCTACGAGGCGGCCCGCGGCCCGATCGCCTGATCGGTCGATCCCGCAAGCGAATTCGGCCCCCGTCGGTATCCACCGGCGGGGGCCGTTCGCTGTCCGCGGACCGGACCGGTGCGCCGCAGGTCAGCGGGGGATGCGCGCCATTGTCCGGCTTGTCCGATTCCGGGCAGTCGGTATCCGGCCGATCCGGCATTGCCTGCGACGCGTCGGTCCCGACCGGTAGGCTGGCAGCGTTTCGGCGTGTGTGAAGGGTTTGTCAGGGGATGTTGCGACGCGGCGAAGTCTTCGCGGGCTACGTGATCGAGCGCGAAGTGGGCCGTGGCGGAATGGGTTCGGTCTACGCGGCCCGCCACCCTCGGCTCCCGCGGCTGATCGCGCTCAAACTGCTGCACCGGGAGATGTTCGGCGACAACGAGACCCGGCAGCGCTTCGAGCGCGAGGCCGATGTGATCTCCCAGCTCGACCACCCCAACATCATCACCGTCTTCGACCGTGGTGACGAGGGCGAGCAGCTGTGGATCGCCATGCAGTACGTGGACGGCGTCGACGGCGCGTCCATCGACCCCTTCGATCTGCCCCCGGACCGGGCGGTCGAGATCATCGTGCAGACCGCGGCCGCACTGGATTACGCGCACGCGCGCGGCGTCCTGCACCGCGACGTGAAGCCCGCCAACCTGCTGCTGTCGCGCTCCGGCGGCATCGGCACCGGCTTCGCCGAACGAGTCCTGCTCAGCGACTTCGGCATCGCCCGGGTGCTCGACGACACCGCGCACCTGACCCGCACCGGCATGCTCAACGCCACCCTCGCCTACGCCTCCCCGGAGCAGCTGACCTCCGCGCCCATGGGGCCGCGCTCGGACCAGTACTCCTTGGCCTGCACCCTGTTCCGGCTGCTCACCGGGCGCGGGCCCTTCGACGCGCCGAACATCGCGACCGTCATGCTCGGCCATCTGCAGTCCCCGCCGCCGTCCGCCGGCCAGTTCCGGCGTGAGGTCCCCGCCGAACTGGACGCGGTACTGCGACGCGCGCTGTCCAAGGACCCGCGCGACCGCTACGAGACCTGCTACGAATTCGCGCGAGCCGCATGGGATACGGTGGCCGAACCGGTGTCCCTGGTGCGGCGGCCCCGCGCGTTGGCCGCCGACCGGCTGCCCCGCGAGGACACCGTCCGCGGCTGCCTGTTCGGCGGCGCCATCGGGGACGCGCTGGGCGCGCCGATCGAGACCATGCTGCTGCGGAACATCCAGCTGCGCTACGGGAATCAGGGCGTCACCGGGGAGGGCGGCGGCTACAAGGGCCGCATCTCCGACGAGACCCAGCTGACGCTGTTCACCATGGAGGCGCTGATCCGCAGCGCGCGCGTGCGGGCTCGCGGCAACGCGGCGGCCGTCGGCATGATCCAGGAGAACCTGCTGGTGTGGCTGCGCGGGCAGGGTCAGGCCGCCGTGCCCGAACAGCCGGTGCCGTTGCAGAGCGGGCTGACCATGTACCCGGAGCTGATGACCTACCGGGGTCCCACCCAGACCACCATCTCGGCCATGCTGCGCGCGGCCGCCCGGCAGCGGCCGGGCACCCCGCTGGGCACCCGCGACCATCCGATCAACGACTCCAAGGGCTGCGCGGCCGTGGTGCGTTCCGCGCCCTGCGGATTCACGCCGTCGCTCGAGCACGCCTTCGAATTGGCCTGTGACGCGGCGGCCCTCACCCACGGCAACCCGAGCGGCTGGCTGCCCGCGGGCACCTTCGCGGCCACCGTGTACGGGCTGGGCCGGGGACTGGACGTGCGGACCGCCGTGGAACAGGCTCGCGCGCAGCTGGTCCGGAACCGGAACCACGAGGAGACCTCCGAGGCGCTCGACGCGGCCGTGCGGCTGGCCGACACCGTCGCCTTCCGGGGACGGCCCATGCCCGCGCCCGGACTGCTGGAACGACTGGGCAGCGGCGTCATCGGGTCCGAGGCCCTCGCGCTGGCGGTGTGCGCGGCGGTGTGCGCCGAGAACGTCGGCGGCACACCGGAGGAGATCTTCCGCAACGGCGTGCTGCTGGCGGTCAACCACTCCGGGGACAGCGACTCCACCGGGTCCATCTGCGGCGCGCTGCTCGGGGCCCGCCTCGGCGCGGACGCCATTCCGGAGGTCTGGCGGGCTCGGCTCGACGCGGCCGCCGCCATCGACCGGCTGGTCGCGGACTTCACCCGCGAAGTCCGCGAACCGACTCAGCAGCCCGGCAGCACCGTGCCCTGGTCCACGCCGTAGCGGTGTCCGTGACCGGCCGGGGCGTCCAGCGCGCCCAGCAGGTCGGCGGAGGTCTGCAGGAAGCTCACCACCGGAAACCACGGCGGGACAGGAGCATCCGGCCGGGTGCCGGTGAGATCCGGTGCGCGCCACAGCAGGGACGGTGACCAGTGCACCACCGGATCGGAGGCATTGGCCAGCACCGCCGCCCGCCCGTGCCGCACCTGCCCGCCCGGCGGGCCCGCCCAGAGCGCGCCGCAGGTACGGCGGTCCAGATCGGCGTCATCGGTGAACACCGCGCTGCCGCCGAGCGCGCCCAGGCTCTGCCCGTAGATGTAGAGCTTCGGCGGATCCGGCAGCGTCGAAATCCGTTGTTCGACAGCCCGGAACAGGGCCCGCGCCGACTCCTCGGCGGCATCGCGCCCGAAGACGAAGGTGACCCAGCTGGGCGCGTCCGAGTACTGCAATCCGACCAGCGCCACATCCCCGCCGAACCGCGCGTCCAGTCCCTTGGCGGCATCGCTGTCGATCCACCCCGACCCGGTCGGCACGGTCACCACCAGATTCCGCCGTTCGAATCCACCCGTCCGCTCCAGCTCCCGCACCGCCAGCGCCACCCGCGCCTCCAGCCCCGTCGCCGAGTTCAACCCGACGTACACCCGCACCGCCCGCGCCGGCGTCCCCGCCACGAACCGCCGCCCCTGCGCTCCCAGCGACGGCCAGCTCGCCATCGACACCGGACTCCCCGACCGGGTCGGTGAATCCGGTTGCACCAGCTCCGGATCCACGAACGAATCCGCCGCCGCGTACGCCGCCCGCCGCCACTCCACCACGCTCGGCACCACCAGCAGCTGCGCCGCCACGCCCAGCGCCGCCGCCGCCGCGATACTCCGCGCCCGCCCCAATCGCCGCACCACCCACCGCACCCCGTGTGCCAGACCCACCACCAGCGCCACGATCGGCACCGTCCACGCCAGCCACTGCACCCAGTACCCCGGTCCGATACCCCCGACCCCCATGGCATTCCGCAGCGAGTTCTGCCAATGCTCGGCATACCCCATCGCACCCCCGACCAGCCCCGTCCCCGCGACCGCCACCGGAACCCGCCACCGCGTCAGCCGCTCCACCCCGAACCGAGTCCAGCGCAACACCATCCGGACGATCCCCGCCACCGCCAGCCCGATCAGCACCAGCAGCGCGGTCACGATCGCCTGCGCCGACGGGGTGCGCGGCAGCAGCCCCGGCGCCAGCGACGCCAGCGTCCCGCCCGCCACCGCCGCGCTCGTCCCGACCCGTGGCGCGTGAAACCATGTCCACCCCGAGGCCCCACGAGGCCGCGGCACGGCAGCACCACTTCTCCCCGTCGGAGCTTCGCCCGGCGTGGGTTCGGTTTGATTGCTCGACTTCCGCAGCGCGACGGTCGCATCCGTACGCACCCGCTCGAGGCGCACGCGACGAGCGGCGTGCCCGGCCGGGATCACAGCGCCACCGCCGAGGCGGTACCGGCGATCGCGAAGTCGCGCTCCCGAGCCGCTGTGTCCCGGCGGGAGCGGGCGCGGCGCACCAGAACGGTTGCCGCGGAGGCCAGTCCGGCGATCCCGACGCCGGCCACGACGAGGGCGGCGGGTGTGGGGCCCGCGCCGGTGTGCTCGAAGAACGGCTCGTAGACGGGGCTGCCGTAGTCCTGGCGGATGGAGTTCAGGTCCACGGCCGTCGCGGCGATCGTGGCCATGACCTGGCACTGTGTGCGCGACATCGCATCCTCGCGGGCCGCGCACGCGGTGTGCATGCGCTGTTCCAGTGCGGCGTCCACGGATTGGCGGGCCCAGGGGCCCAGCGGCTGGCCGTGGGCGGCGGCGTAGCGCAGCAGGTCGTAGCCGAGGTCGTGGGATTTGCAGGCCAGGTCGAATTCGGCGGGCAGGGGGATGGGGGAGGAGCAGTCACCCTCCGGGTTGAGGAGCATGCCCGCCTCGACGACGGGGCGGTACCCGGCTGCGGTCGCGAAGTCGTCGGGGATCGCGGCGGGATTCGGCCGGGCGGCGATCGACTCCAGCAGGCCCGCCCGGGCCGACGAGCTCTCGGGCTGGCGCGGCAGGCCGGCCGCCGCTCCGGCCGCCGGGGCGAACGCGACGCCGACCGTGCACACCACGGCGGCCGCGGCCGCGAGCGCGCCGTACCGGTGGAGTCCGGCGGCGTCGTGCGACGGGATGACAGACGAGGTGGAACGGGGCGAATTCCTGCGGGAAGTCGGGAACGCTCTCATGGGATCGACGCTAGGAATCGGCCTCCGACCGGGGCGTCAGCCTGTGGGGCGGTTGCGTCGTGGGCGGTGCGGGGGACACCCGTGCCGATGTCGTACCGGGGTAGGGGGTGGGAGATCACTCAGGGGTATGAGGTGCGGGGCGGGCGGAGTCTCTACCGTCGATGCCATGGGTGGAAAGTTGTCAGGGCAGGCCCGGGTGGCACGGGCGCGGCGGTGGTTCGACGGGTTCACGGTGCTGCTCGCGCTCATCTTCATCGCGGTGGCGTGGCCGACACTGCATGTGACCCACAAGGTGCCCGCGGCCGCCGCGCCGTTCATCGCCGGGTTCGCGGCGTTCCCGATCCTGCTGGTGCGGGTGAATCCGCCACTGGGATGGGCGGTTTCGGCCGGGTCGGCGCTGCTGATCACGCTGGCCGTGCCGCATCAGCCGGGAAACACCATCCCGTTCCAGGTGGTGCACATTCTGGCGCTGTTCGCCCTGGTGTTCGCGGTGGCGGTGCGCGCGCCCATCCGGATCGTGGGTGTGGTGTGGCTGTCGACCTCGCTGCTGTTCGCCACCGCCATGGCCCAGACCGGCGACAGTTTCGCCGAGTCCGGTTTCGGCTGGCCGCTGGCCATCACCGGCCTGGTGGTGTTCGGCCTGCTCATCCGGTGGGTGGTGCTGTCGCGGCGGGCGCTGCTGAAGTCGGAGGAGGAGACCGAGCTGGAGCGGGCCCGGCGCGCGATCCTGGAGGAGAAGGCCCGCATCGCCCGCGACCTGCACGACGTGGTGGCCCACCACATGTCGATGGTGGTGGTGCAGGCGCAGACCGCGCCCTACCGGATCGACGGGCTCTCGGCCGAGGCCCGCGCCGAATTCGAATCCATCGGGACGGGTGCGCGGGCCGCGCTCAACGAGATTCGCGGCATGCTGGGCGTGCTGCGCAGCGACGGGCAGCTGCCCGAGCACGCGCCGCAGCCCTCCGCCGCGGACCTGCCGGGCCTGCTGGAGGGCGCGCAGCGGGCCGGGGTGCCGCTCACCTGGACCGTCGACGGCGAGCTCGGCGCGGTACCGGAGACCACCGGGCTGGCGCTGTACCGGATCGTGCAGGAGTCGCTGGCCAATGCCTCGCGGCACGCGCCGGGCGCGGCGGTGCGGGTGCACATCGCCTGCACCCGCGAACTCACCCTGAGCGTCGGCAATGATCGCCCGATCGCGGTCCGCACCGGCGACCACTCCTCCGCCGCGGGCTCCGGTATCGCGGGTATGCAGACCCGCGCGGCGGCGGTCGGCGGCGTGCTCACCGCCGGACCCCGGCCCGACGGCGGCTTCGACGTCCACGCCCGGCTGCCCTTGACCGCCCTCACCCCGGTCACGCTGTAATCCCGGTCCCTACCCGGCCGGGGGTGCGAAGTTGTCTTCGTGACGGCCGTTCCGCCCCCGGCATGGCAAACTCGGTTGCGTGCGTGAGGTGGGACAGTGGCGATAACCGTGTTGATCGCCGACGACCAGGCGATGGTGCGGCAGGGGTTCGGGGCATTGCTGGCCGCGCAGCCCGACATCAGCGTGATCGGTGACGCCCCGGACGGGAAAGCCGCTGTGGCCGAAGCGAAACGGCTGCGGCCGGACGTGGTGCTCATGGACGTGCGCATGCCCGAGATGAACGGGCTCGACGCGGCCAAGGTGATTCTCGACGCCGGATTCGACCCGCCGGTGCGGGTGCTCATGCTCACCACCTTCGACATCGACGACTACGTGTACGAGGCCCTCGGCATCGGCGCCAGCGGCTTCCTGCTCAAGGACGCGCCCGCCGAGGAACTGGTGCGCGCCGTGCGGGTGGTGGCCGCCGGGGACGCGCTGCTCGCGCCGACGGTGACGCGCCGGCTCATCGCCGACGTCACCAGCCGCCGCACCCGGCGCGCGCCCGCCCCGCAACTGTCGGTGCTCACCCCGCGCGAGCGGGAGGTGCTGGAACTGGTGGCGCGCGGCATGTCCAATGCCGAGATCGCCGAAAGCCTGTTCGTGGCGGAACAAACCGTGAAGACCCACGTGTCGAAGGTGTTCACCAAACTGAACCTGCGCGATCGGGCGCAGGCGGTGGTGCTGGCCTACGAATCCGGACTGGTGACCCCCGGCTGACCTGCCCCGACAGCGTTTCGGCGGGTAGGCTCACGGATTTGTACGTCACCGGAAGGGGGTCGTGGACAGTGCTGAATGGCGGTGACGTGTTCGCCGGGTTCACCATCGAACGACTGCTCGGTCAGGGCGGGATGGGCTCGGTGTATCTGGCCCGGCATCCGCGCCTGGGCAAGCTGACGGCACTGAAGCTGCTGAACCGGGAACTGTACGCGGACACCGAGATCCGCGCCCGATTCGAGCGCGAGGCGGATCTGGTCGCGCGGCTGGACCACCCCAATATCGTGGAGGTGTACGACCGCGGCACCGAGAACGAGATGCTGTGGATCTCCATGCAGTACGTGGACGGGGTGGACGCGGCGGGCGTGAACGTGGCCACGCTGCCCCCGGAGCGCGCGGTGCAGGTGATCGAGGGCGTCGCCGACGCCCTGGACTACGCGCACGGCATGGGCGTCCTGCACCGGGATGTGAAGCCCGCCAACATCATTCTGGCCCGTGCCGTCGCCGGCCACGGCGAACGCGTCTTCCTCACCGACTTCGGCATCGCCCGCCTGCGCGAGGACTCCACCCACCTCACCCAGGCCGGGATGTTCACCGCCACCCTGGCCTACGCCTCGCCCGAACAGATGACCGGCGCCCACCTCGACCCGACCACCGACCAGTACTCCCTGGCCTGCGCCCTCTACTGGCTCCTGATCGGTGTGGGCCCCTTCGATTCCCCCCACCCCGGTGAACTGATCCGCGGCCACCTCCAGCTCCTCCCGCCCCCGGTCAGCCTCCGCCGCCCCGGCCTCTCCCCGGCCATGGACGCCGTCCTCACCAAGGCCATGGCCAAACGCCCCGCCGACCGCTTCCCCACCTGCACCGACTTCGCCAAGGCCGCCCGCCGGGCCCTCTCCGGCCCCCCGGCCCAGCACCCCGGGTACCCCAACCCACCCGCCCCCCAACCGAACTACGCCCAGCCCTACCCCGCCCCGCCGTTCCAGGCCCCGCCCGCCGCCTACCCGCCCCCGGCGGTCCCGGCGAACCAGCAGCCCTACCCGGTGCCGCCGTCCGCCGCCCAGCCCCCGCCGGCCGCACCCAACTTCCCGGCGCCTCAGCCGGTCGCACCGAACTCCCCGCAACCGGCCGCCGCTCCCAATTACCCGGCCCCGCAACCCCAATCCGGCCAGCCCGTCCTCCCACCCCCGGTGGGACCGGCCTATCCGGTACCGCCGCCATCCCCGGCCGGGCCCTCCGCGTATCCCGCGCCCGCCCAACCGGCCGCACCGGTCCCCCCGGTATCGCAGGACGCAGACCGCGTCGGCTCAGGCCCGACCGTTCGCCCCTACCCGCAGGCGCCGGAACCCGCCGATCAGGTCGGGTCGGGGCCGAGGTACCGGCCACAGCCTTCCGGGGATGAGGTGTGGCAGCGGCCGACCGATGTCGTTCCGCAGCCGGTGGTTTCGGCGGTCTCTCCGGAGGAGGGGCCGGAACTGGTGGTGCGGGAGGCGGAGTCGGCGTCGGAATCGTCCGATTCGACGGATCTTGTGGCGGTGGTGGAGGATTCGCCGACCGCCGTCGGGGAGGAATCCGGATCGACCGGCGGCGACGCGGCGACCCGGCCCGATGAGTCGGCCGGTGACGGCGCGGCCGAGCCTGCGCCGGAGACGGTGGTCCGCGGCGAGGATGAGAAGGGCGGGATGTCGCGGCACCCGGATTCGGGCGCGTTCGTGCCCGCGGGTGCGAATCAGGCCACCGCAGGCGCGGTGCAGGCCGCGCCCGCGGCGGAGTTCGTTGTGGCCGAGCCGGTTTCGAGTGGTGCTGTCGAGCGGGTGGCGGCCGGACCGGTGGGGATGCCGGGGCGTCAGGGATTCGGTCCGCCGCCGTTCGGGGTCGGGCCGGTGCGGCCGCCGGCGGTTCCGGCGGCCGGGCAGCGGGCCGGAGCTTCGCAGGCCACCGCGCTGGTGGTGCTGGGGCTCGCGGTATTGGCGCTGGTGCTGCTGGTGGCCGTGGCCGTCGTGGTGGTGTCGGGCTAGGGATAGTGGGCGCGGTCGCCGAGGACCATTTGCCCTTTGTCGACGAGGATTTGGCGGGCTCGGCGGCGGACCAGGCAGTTGTCCACGGTGCAGAACTTGTGGATCTGCATGGCTTGATGGGCCTGGGGCAGGCCCAGGTCGCCGGGGTCCATTGTGCAGTCGAACAGATACATCATGGTGTCCACCGGGGGCAGCGCAGGGGGCTGGACAGTTCGCGGTCCGGCGCTGGCGCTCGGCGTGCGGCGCTGGTGCGCCGGGCCCACACAAGCCTACCGAGATTCCTTGCGCGCCACGCCGCAATCGGGTCCTTGTCACACCCGATCTCGGAGGTCGGCACGGGGGGATTGGGTGCGCCCGGCTCGGGGACGAGTGGGTCCAGAGATATCAGGGCTCCGGTTCTCACCGGGCGCGACTCCAGTCCAGCACCGTTTCGGCGAACCGACAATCACTGCCCGCCCGCGGTGGGAAACTTTCCGAAAGCTCCAGGTCAGCATTCATATCGCGTGGGAGCATCATTCGCAGTGACCGAAAACAGCCTTCGTGGGGGAGGATTCGATGTCCGATCATGGTTCGACTTTGCCGCGCCGGCAGCTGGGCAGGTACCTGCGGGAAGGCCGGATGCAGTGCAATATGACGATTGCCGAGGCCGCCGCCCTGATGGAGTGGAGCGAGTCCAAACTGCAGCGTCTGGAAACCGGAAATGCCGAGAAGATCCGGGTTCTCGATGTCCGCGAATTGTGCCGGATCTACGACTTCGACGACGAATTCTGTTCGGCCCTGACCGGCCTCGCGCAACAGACCAGCGTCAAGTCGTGGTGGCACGAGTACGACGATCTGATACCCGAGGGTTTCAATGTGTATGTGGGCCTGGAGGCTTCGGCCCGCGGCCTCATCTCCTACCAGCCGGAGATCATTCCCGGCCTGCTGCAGACCGCCGAGTACGCACGGGTCCTGATCAATGATTACTGGCCGGATGCTGCAAGTGACCAACTCGACCGCCGGGTGCAGTTGAAGACCCGTCGTCAAAGCCTCTTGACGCGCAAGCGAAGTCCCGCGCACTTCGATGTGGTGGTCCACGAAACCGCACTACATCGCGTTGTCGGCGGTCCGCGCGTAATGGCGGGGCAGCTGCGGCGGCTGGCCGACATGTCGACTCTGCCGACGATCGCTGTTCGTGTACTACCCTTCTCGGCGGGGGTGCCGATCGGCCACACCGTGGGCCCGTTCGTGATCCTGGATTTCGGCCATGACGCGGGTAACCGGCCCGTCGAACCCACGGTCGTCTACCTGGAGAACTTTCTCGGCGACCTCTATCTGGAGAAGCAGGCCGCGGTCGATCGCTACCGCGAGGCCTACCAAGCGATTCAGCGCGCCGCGTTGGACGAGACGACGAGCAGAGACCTCCTGCGGAGGGCGGCGAAGGAGTACGCGACGTGACCGTCGAACCCGGCGTCCGGTGGTTCAAGAGCGCCCGCAGCACCGGGGCCAAGGAATGCGTGGAGATCGCGTTCCTGGCCGGCGGTGTCGGGGTGCGGGACAGCAAGAATCCCGGTGGTCCGGCGCTGGTGTTCCCGCCGGCGGATTGGGATCGTTTCACCACCGCCGTGGCCGCGGGGCGATTCGACCACTGAGGTTGCGCGCGAGCCGCTTTCGGTCGCGTTCAGGCGGTGCGCGCGGCGGCGCGGGCGGAGTTGAGGGTGACCGCGGCGGCGTTCCAGATGGCGTAACCGCTGACCGCGTAGGGAACCCAGGTGGGGTGGTGGATGGCGAGCAGCACGATGGTGGCCACGGCCAGCGCGACCGCGCGGACCACGATGCCGTTGTGCAGCAGGGAGCGCAGCACCTGCGCGTCGATCAGGCTGGGGGACTTGACGCCGTTCATGAGTGTCGACCTTAGGTATTCGCGTGCGGCCCCCGAGGGGGCCGATCACGCCATGAATGGGACAAATTACGCGGCGGGCCAGTCGTTTTCGGTCTCGCCGACCTTGTTGACGTAGTTGGTCAGGGTCTGCAGGGCGACCAGGGCGACGATTTCGAGCACCTGCTCCTGGGTCCAGCCCGCGGCCAGCGCCTCGGCCGGATCGGCCTTGCCGCGGCTCTCGGTCAGCTCGCGGGCGAAGGCCACGGCCGCGGCCTCCTTCGCGTCCGCCGAGGTGCCCTGCTTGGCGGCCTCGATCTCCTCGGTGCTGAGCTTGGCGACCCGCTTGCCGGTGAAGGTGTGCGCGGCGACGCAGTAGCCGCAGTCGTTGGCCGCGCCGACGGTGAGCGCGATGCGCTCCGAGGTCGGAGCGGGCAGCGTGCCCTTCTTCAGTGCGCCGGCCAGCCCGAGATAACCCTCCAGTACCACGGGCGCGTTCGCCATCACCTTGGTCATGTTCGGCACCCGGCCCATGCGCTTGCGGACCTCGTCCAACAGGGGTGCTTGCTCGATCGGAGTGATCATGACGTCCCAACTTTCTAACGGAAGATCGTACTTTCACACGTTAGAACATCATGGCTTCGGAAATCAATACCCGTTAGAATCGAGTCATGGTCGATCCCTTGGCACTTCGTTTGGCGAACACCATCCGCGCC
>NZ_JBSGDW010000012.1:0-125596 GCF_053602575.1 Nocardia sp. NPDC004340 | reverse complement strand
GCACGAAGCCGGGGAAGTCGAAGGCCCGCTCGTACCCGGCCAGTTTCGCCTCGCCGCGAATCGAGTTGCCGTAGTCGAAGACCTCCGCGCCCCGGCCCCCGCGCCTGCGCCCGCCCCCGCTCCGGCTCCGGCCGCCGCGGCTCCCGCGCCCGCCCCGGCCGCTCCGGCCCCGGCTCCCGCGCCGAAGACCGCCCCGGTTCCGGCCGCGGCGACCCCGGCCGAGGAGCCCTCCAGCAACGGTGGCCCCTACGTCACCCCGCTGGTGCGAAAGCTGGCCGCGGAGAACAACGTTGACCTCGCCGCCGTGACCGGCTCCGGCGTCGGCGGCCGCATCCGCAAGCAGGATGTGCTCGCCGCCGCGGAGGCCAAGAAGGCTCCGGCCCCCGTTGCGGCCGCGCCCGCCGCCGCTGCTCCGGCCGCTCCGGCCGCTGCCGCCGCCGCGCCGCGTCCGTCGCTGTCGCACCTGACCGGCACGGTCCAGAAGGCCACCCGCATCCGGCAGATCACCGCGGCCAAGACGCTCGAGTCGTTGCAGACCACCGCGCAGCTCACCCAGGTGCACGAGGTCGACATGACCAAGATCGCGTCCCTGCGCAACCGCGCCAAGGCCGCGTTCAAGCAGCGCGAGGGCGTGAACCTCACGTTCCTGCCGTTCTACGCCAAGGCCGTCATCGAGGCGCTGGCCGTGCACCCGAACATCAACGCCTCCTACAACTCCGAGACCAAGGAGATCACCTACCACTCGGTGGTCAACCTGGGTATCGCGGTCGACACCGAGCAGGGTCTGCTCTCGCCGATCATCCACAACGCCAACGACCTGTCGCTGGCCGGACTGGCGCGCGCCATCGCCGATATCGCCAACCGGGCCCGCACCGGCGGCCTGAAGCCGGACGAGCTGGCCAACGGCACCTTCACCATCACCAACATCGGCTCGAACGGCGCGCTGTTCGACACCCCGATCCTGGTGCCGCCGCAGGCCGCCGAGCTGGGCACCGGCGCGATCGTGAAGCGCCCCATGGTGATCAGCGACGACGGCAACGAGTTCATCGGCATCCGGTCGATGGCCTACCTGCCGCTCACCTACGACCACCGCCTCATCGACGGCGCCGACGCGGGTCGCTTCGTGACCACGATCAAGCACCGTTTGGAAGAGGCCGCGTTCGAGGGTGACCTGGGCCTCTGAGGCCGGAACAGAGACGGGTCGGGGGTTGGATCGGATGAAGATCGTGGTCGCCGGTTCGTCCGGACTGATCGGGACGGCACTCGTCGCGGCCCTGCGCCGCGACGGGCACGAGGTCACCCGCCTCGTGCGCCGTCCCGTGCACGCCCGCGACGAATTCACCTGGGATCCGGTCCGTTCCAACCTGGACGAGCGCGCGCTGCGCGGTGCGGACGCCGTGGTGAACCTCTGCGGCGCGAGCATCGGGCGGCGGCGCTGGAACGGCAGCTACAAACAGGAGCTGCGCGACAGCCGCATCGTCCCCACCGATGTCCTGGCCGCCGCGGTCGCCGCCGCGGGAGTGCCGACGCTGGTCAACGCCAGCGGCGCGCACTACTACGGCGGCGAGACCGGCGACCGGGTCGTCACCGAGAGTTCCCCCGCCGGAACAGGATTCCTGGCCCGGCTCTGCGCCGACTGGGAAGTCGCCACCGAACAGGCCGCCGACGCCGGAGTGCGCACGGTGCTGCTGCGTTCGGCGGTGGTGCTGGCGCGCCACGGCGGCATGCTCGGAATGCTGTACCCGCTCTACTATCTCGGGCTCGGCGGGCGGCTCGGCAGTGGGCGGCAGTACGTCCCGTGGATCTCGCTCGACGACGAGGTGGGGGCGATCATCTACGCGCTCACCCACGAGAACCTGTCCGGGCCGGTCAATATGTGCGGTCCCGCACCGGTCACCAATGCCGAGTTCACGCGGGCGCTGGGGCGGGTCATGCATCGGCCGACGCCGTTGATGGTGCCCGCGTTCGCGTTGAAGCTGGCCGTCGGCGAATTCGCGGACGAGGCGATCCTGCACGGGCCCAGGGCGATTCCCACCGCGCTGGAGGACGCCGGATACCAGTTCCAGCACCCGACCATCGGCGCGGCGCTGACCGCGACGCTGGGCCACTCGGGCTGATTCCCTCCGCTTCCGGCTGATACCGGGCGCGGTGCGCGTCACAGCAACCTCGCCGATACCGTGGACCCGTGACCAATCAACCGTCCGACGTGGTGGTGCGGGACGCACGCGAGAGCGATCTGCCGGAAATCCTGGTGATCCACAACAACGCCATCGCCGAGACCACGGCCATCTGGGATACCGAACTGGCCGACATCCACGAGCGCGAGGCCTGGTTCGCGGCGCGCACCGGGGCCGGGCATCCGGTGCTGGTCGCCGAGATCGGCGGCAAGCTGGCCGGGTACGCGAGTTACGGGCAGTTCCGGCCCAAGTCGGGCTACCGGTTCTCGGTCGAGAACTCGGTGTACGTGTCAGATATATTCCATCGCCGCGGCGTGGCCACCGCGCTCATGCGGGCGCTGCTGGCGCGGGCCGAGACAGGCGATGTGCACGCCATGATCGCGGCGATCGAGTCGAGTAACCGCACGTCGATCGGGCTGCACGAGAAGTTCGGCTTCAAGGTTGTCGGGCAGATGCCGGAAGTCGGGTTCAAATTCGGGCGCTGGATGGATCTGACGCTCATGCAACGGACCTTCCCCGAGGGAGTAGCGTCGCCATCGTGAGCGAGAGCATGACGGCCACTGCGGCGTTACCCCGCGCGGTGTCGGCTCGCTTCGACAGCACACCCCTCGCGGTCGAAGATCTGGGCCTGATCGACTATCAGCGAGCCTGGGAATTGCAGCGGTCCATCGCGGACGAACGCGCCGAGGGCATCGGGCAGGATCGGCTGCTGCTGCTGGAACACCCCTTCGTCTACACCGCCGGACGGCGCACCGAGGCACAGGATCTGCCCGTGGACGGCAGTCCGGTCATCGCGGTCGATCGCGGCGGGAAGATCACCTGGCACGGGCCGGGGCAATTGGTCGGCTACCCGATCGTGCGGCTGGCCGAACCGGTCGATGTGGTCGCGTACGTGCGTCGCCTCGAAGAGGCTTTGATCGCCGTGTGCGCGCAGCTCGGGCTGGAAACCGGTCGGGTGGAAGGCCGTTCGGGCGTGTGGGTCCCGGCGAACCAGTTCCTGCCCGAGCGCAAAGTCGCGGCGATCGGTGTGCGCGTGCAGCGTGGCGTCGCCCTGCACGGCATCGCACTCAATTGCGATTCCAGTCTGGACGGTTTCGACGCCATCGTGCCGTGCGGCATTCGCGATGCCGGGGTCACCACCCTGAGCCGCGAACTCGGCCGCGACGTCACCGTCGCCGAGGTGCGGCCGCTGGTCGCCGACGCGATAACCCGCGCCCTCGACGGTGTCCTCGAGGTGACCGACCACGCTCTGTCGCGCTGCGTCGAAGCCTTTGCCGAATGTCCCGAGCCGCTACCCGCCCTGCAGACCGACGAGTCCGCCGCAGGGCACGCCAAAGCCGAATGACCACGAGCGTAGGGTGAACCAGTGACCTCCGTCGATACCCCGACACCTGATAACTCGGCCGCACCCAACGGCCGCAAGCTGCTTCGCATCGAGGCCCGCAACGCCGAGACCCCGATCGAGCGCAAACCCTCGTGGATCCGCACCCGCGCGACCATGGGCCCCGAGTACACCGAACTCAAGGGCCTGGTGAAACGTGAAGGGCTGCACACGGTCTGCGAGGAAGCCGGGTGTCCCAACATCTTCGAATGCTGGGAGGACCGCGAGGCCACCTTCCTCATCGGCGGCGAGCAGTGCACGCGGCGCTGCGACTTCTGCCAGATCGACACCGGCAAGCCCGCCGCCCTCGATCGTGACGAGCCGCGGCGCGTGGCCGAGAGCGTGCAGGCCATGGGGCTGCGCTACTCCACCGTCACCGGCGTCGCTCGCGACGATCTCGAGGACGGCGGCTCGTGGCTGTACGCCGAGACCGTGCGCGCCATCAAGCGGCTCAACCCGCACACCGGCGTCGAACTGCTGATCCCCGACTTCAACGCGGTGCCCGAGCAGCTGGCCGAGGTGTTCGAGTCGCGGCCCGAGGTGCTGGCCCACAATCTGGAGACGGTGCCGCGCATCTTCAAGCGCATCCGTCCCGCCTTCCGCTACGAGCGGTCGCTGGCGGTCATCACCGCGGCCCGCGAGGCCGGTCTGGTCACCAAGTCCAATCTGATCCTGGGCATGGGCGAGACCCCGGAGGAAGTCACCCAGGGCCTGCGCGACCTGCACGAGGCGGGCTGCGACATCATCACCATCACCCAGTATCTGCGGCCCTCCCCGCGGCACCACCCGGTCGACCGGTGGGTGAAGCCGGAGGAGTTCGTCGAGCACTCCAAGGCCGCCGAGGAGATGGGCTTCGCCGGTGTCATGGCCGGTCCGCTGGTCCGGTCCTCGTACCGGGCGGGCCGCCTGTACGCGCAGGCCATGCGCCACCACGGCCGCGAGATCTCCCCGGAGATGGCGCACCTGGCCGAGGAGGGCAGCGCCGCTCAGGAGGCCACCAGCGTCCTGGCTCGTTTCGGTTCCTGACACTCCCGGTTCACTCCGCTCGACCGAGTTGTTCGGCGATTCGTGGACGCGACCCCATAACCGGTGGGAAGCTCGAAGGACCGCAATGATCGACCCACGGAGCGAGCCATGGTCGAGCGAACGACGACACCGCACGGTGTCAACGGCAAGGTAGTCGTGGCCGAACGGCCCGGCGACATCCGGAATGTGGTGCTGGTCGGGCACAGCGCGTCAGGGAAGACCACGCTGGTCGAGGCGCTCGCGGTGGCCGCCGGGGCGGTGCCCAGAGCCGGGCGGGTCGAGGACGGCACCAGCGTCTCCGACTACGACGACATCGAGCAGCGCCAGCACCGATCGGTGCAACTGTCGGTGGTGCCGATGGGGTGGGAGAAGGTCAAGGTCAATCTTCTCGACACCCCCGGCTACGCCGACTTCGTCGGGGAGCTCAGGGCCGGTCTGCGAGCAGCGGACGCGGCCCTTTTCATTCTCTCCGCGGCCGCCGGCGTCGAGGGCGTCAGCGGACCCACTCTGGCGCTGTGGGAGGAGTGCGCGAGCGTCGGCATGCCGCGCGCCATCGTGCTCACCCATCTGGACACCGCACGCGCCGATTTCGAGGACATGGCCGAGACCTGCCGGCAGATCCTCGGTGGCGGACGCTCGGAATCCATACTGCCGCTGCATCTTCCGGTGTACGGGCCCAAGAATCCCGACGGGCACCGGCCGGTGACCGGGCTGATCGAACTGCTCACCCAGCACGTCTACGACTACGCGACCGGGGAACGCGTCGAGACGCCCGCCTCCGACGAACAGCGCGAGCAGATGGAGGAGGCGCGCAACCGGCTCATCGAGGGCATCATCGCCGAGAGCGAGGACGAGACCCTCATGGACCGCTACATCGGCGGCGAGGAGATCGACCTCGCCTCACTGATCGCCGACCTGGAGAAAGCGGTCGCGCGCGGCAGCTTCCACCCCATGCTGATCGCCGCTCCCCCACCCGAGGGCGCGCGCCAAGGGCTGGGCACCGTCGAGATCCTGGACCTGATCACCCGCGGATTCCCCACGCCCGCAGAGCATCCGGTGTCCGCGACCGGCAGCGGCGGCAAGTCCGCGGCACTGGCCTGCGATCCGGACGCGCCGCTGGCCGCCGAGGTGATCCGCACCGCCTCCGACCCGTATGTGGGCCGGTTGTCGCTGGTCCGGGTGTTCTCCGGAACCCTGCACGCCGACGACACCGTGCACGTGTGCGGACACGGCACCGGCACGAACGGCGATCACGATGCCGACGACCGGGTCGGCGGAGTGTCGGCGCCGTTCGGGAAACAGCAGCGGCCGCTGCCGCAGGCCATCGCCGGGGACATCGTGTGCGTGAGCAAGCTGACGCACGCCGAGACCGGGGACACTCTGTCCGCCAAGGACAGCCCGCTCCTCATCGAGCCGTGGGACCTGCCGGATCCGCTGCTGCCGGTCGCCATCCAGGCACACGGCAAGGCCGATGAGGACAAACTCTCCCAGGGGCTGGCGCGACTCGTGGCCGAAGACCCCACGGTCCGGCTCGAACAGAATCCCGACACCCACCAATTGGTGCTGTGGTGCCTCGGCGAGGCGCATCGCGAGGTGGCCCTCGAACGGCTGCGGTCCCGGTTCGGGGTGCAGGTCGACGTCGTCGACCACAAGGTGGCCCTGCGCGAGACCTTCGCCACCCAGGCGGCCGGCCGGGGACGGCATGTGAAACAGTCCGGCGGCCATGGGCAGTTCGCGGTCTGCGAGATCGAGGTGGCCCCGCTGCCGGAGGGATCCGGCATCGAGTTCGTGGACAAGGTGGTGGGCGGAGTCGTTCCGCGCCAGTTCATCCCCTCGGTGGAGAAGGGCGTGCGCGCCCAGGCGCTGCGCGGCGTGGCATCCGGGTATCCGCTGGTCGACGTGCGGGTGACGCTGTTCGACGGCAAGGCGCACTCGGTGGATTCCTCCGACGCGGCGTTCCAGACCGCGGGCGGCCTGGCCTTGCGGGAAGCCGCCGCCACGGCCCGCATCAGCGTGCTCGAACCGATTGCCGAAGTGCTGGTGGTGGTTTCGGACACCTACGTCGGCCCGGTGCTCGGCGACCTGTCGAGTCGCCGCGGCCGAGTGCTCGGCACCGAACCGGTGGGGCTCGGCCGCACCGCGATTCGGGCCGAAGTCCCGGAACTGGAACTCAGCCGCTACGCCGTGGACCTGCGTTCACTGGCTCACGGCGCGGCGAGCTTCACCCGCGCCTACGCCCGCCACGAGCCGATGCCACCACAACTGGCCGACAGCCTGCGCGAGCACGCCAAAGCCGGCCGCTCCTGACCGTCAGGACTCCGCCGCCGCGGTGCGCGCGGGCAGGGGCAGCGCGGCCAGGGCCGTCATGAAGAAGTCGAGCCCGAAACCGTAGTGCTGGTCGGCCTCGCAGGAGGTCAACGCGTCCGCGGCCGCCACGACCCGGGGATAACGCTGCCGCGGAAGGGTTTCCAGGCGTAGGCGCTTGCGGCGGATCATCTCGGCATTGTCGTCGGCGGACTGCTGCGGGGTCGGGGCGCCGGGCTCGCCCAGCACCAGCATGACGGCGGTGCGCAGGGTGTTGCCGCAGACCGCGGCGGCGGGTTCGACGTCGAAGCCGTATTCGGTGAGGATCTCGAGCGCCGTCTCGGTGGCATCGAGGAATCCGGGGCTCGGGTCGTTGTCGCCGGGCACCTGGAACAGCGGGACCAGGGCGCGGTGCCGGCGCAGCACCGTCACCAGCGATTCGGCCAGGGCGCGGAACTGTTCCAGCAGCGGGCGCGACCGGTCGCGGGTGGTGTCGACCTGTTCCCACAGCCGGTCGACGACGCCGGCCAGCAGTTCGTCCTTGTTCTTGAAATGCCAGTACAGGGCCATCGGGGTGACGCCCAGTTCCTGTGCCAGGCGCCGGATGGTGAGCGCTTCGAGGCCCTCGGCGTCGGCCAGCGCGATCGCGCCGTCGGCGACGGTCTCCCGGCTCAATCGGTTCTCCGCTTTTGCCACTTGACAAATATACAACGTACAGGCTTTCCTGTACCACGTACATGTACAACGTATGTGAATGATGTACAGGCACAACGTATAGGAGTTGCGGTGCCACTACTGCCCCGCCGCTGGTGGGCCCTGATCGGGGTTTCCCTGGCGACCTTCATGACATTTCTCGACAACAACGTGGTCAACGTCGCGCTGCCGTCCATCCAGAGCGATCTGGGGCTGTCCATCTCCGGCCTGGAATGGGTGGTCAGCAGCTACATCCTGGTCTTCGCCGGGCTCATGCTGGCCGGTGGACGACTCGCCGACCTGTTCGGACGCCGCCGAATGTTCCTCGGCGGACTGGCCGTGTTCACCCTCGCCTCACTGCTCGCCGGACTCGCCGACAGCCCGGCCATGCTCATCGCGGCCCGCGTGCTGCAAGGCGTCGGCGCGGCCGCCGCGATACCCCCGACGCTCGCCATCATCGCCGGGCTGTTTCCCGACGACTCCGAACGCGCCAAGGCGGTCGGCGTGTGGAGCGCCATCGGCGCACTGGCCCTGGCGCTCGGGCCGTTCACCGGCGGCGTGCTGAGCCAGCACGTGGACTGGAGCTGGATCTTCCTGATCAATGTGCCCTTCGGCGTCCTGACCTTCGCGCTCACCGCGCTGACCCTGGACGAAACCCGCGAACGGGTACGGCACCGACTCGACCTGCCCGGGCTCGTGACCTCGGCAGTCGCGCTCTTCGCGATCACCTACGCCCTGATCGAAGGACACAACCGCGGCTGGACCTCGACGGTGATCGTGGGGTGCTTCGCGGTCGGCGCGGCCGCGCTCGCGGCGTTCGTCGCCATCGAATCGCGCCGGCCGGACCCGATGGTGGACATGTCGATGTTCCGTTCCCGCGCCTTCAGCGGCGGCATCGCCGTCATGATGCTGTGGGGCTTCGGGGTGATGGGCATCTACTTCTTCACCGCGATGTATCTGCAGAACGTGCTCGGCTTCTCCCCCACCGCGGCGGGCGCCGCGTTCATTCCGATGGCCGTCGCCATGGTGCTGGTGTCGCCGCTCGCCCCGCTGGCCGCGCGCCGGCTGGGCACGAACGTCACCGTGGCGCTGGGCGTGGCGGGCATCGTCGGTGCGCTGCTGGACATTTCGACGATCGGCGAGCACGGGCACATCCTCGACCTGATGCCCGCGTTCATCGGCTTCGGCATCGGATCGGGCCTGCTCATGACGCCGTTGAACACCGCGATCATGGACCGGATGCCGCCCGCGGTCGCGGGCGCGGCGGGCGCGGTGGTCAATGCGAGCCGCGAGATCTCGGCGCTGCTCGGCGTCACCATCGTCGGCGCGATCCTCACCACGCGCGCGGCGACCGTGGCCGGGCAGGGCGCGGCTCCGATGCACGCCTTTCTCGAGGGCTACCGCCTCGCGATCATCGTCGCGGGCGTCATTGTCGCCGTGGGTATTCCACTGGCGCTGATCACCCTGCGGACCCCACGCCAGGAAGCACCCGACGCGATGGCCCCCGAACCGATCGGGGCGGCGGCCTGACGCCACGCGTGCCGCATCGGCCGGAAGGACTCCGGCCGATGCGGCGGCTCCGGCCGACAAGCACTCGCGCCGAGCGCGATTCGGGCCGCCGGGCACCGACCGGTCGCGTCAGTGTCCATCCCATCGCGAACCGGGCGTACCCGGCGATTAAGCTGGACCGCATGGCAGCAGGCAAGGGCGGTAATCCGTCGAAGGAAGCGAAGGCCGCGGCGAAGGCGGCGCGCAAACAGGCGTCCAAGGACCGCCGCCGCCAACTGTGGCAGGCCTTCCAGATGCAGCGCAAGGAAGACAAGCTTCTGCTGCCGCTGATGATCGGCGCGCTCGTCGGCGTGACCGTGCTGTTCCTGGTGATCGGCCTGATCTTCGGTCTGCAGTGGTTCCTGCTGCCGATCGGCCTGGTGCTGGGCGTGCTGGCCGCGTTCATCATCTTCGGGCGCCGGGTGCAGAAGAACGTGTACGCCAAGGCCGAGGGCCAGGCCGGCGCGGCCGCCTGGGTGCTGGACAACCTGCAGGGCAAGTG
The DNA here is from genome assembly GCF_053602575.1 of Nocardia sp. NPDC004340. NCBI lineage: Bacteria > Bacillati > Actinomycetota > Actinomycetes > Mycobacteriales > Nocardiaceae > Nocardia > Nocardia sp. NPDC004340. Next base: position 115,965 of record NZ_JBSGDW010000012.1, on the reverse strand, counting down.
GCGGGTCACCCCGGGCGTCGCGGCCACCACCCAGCTCGACGCGGTGCACCGCGTGGTCGGTCTGCCCGGTGTGGTGCTGGTCGCCGAGGGCTCGCCGCAGCGGGTGAAGTCGCTTCTGGCACAGGAGAAGAAGAAGGTGTCGCGCCTCGTCGGCGACACCCCGATCTACGACATCGTGATCGGCAACGAGGAGGGGCAGGTTCCGCTCAAGGAGCTGGAAAAGCACCTGCGCAAGCTGCCGCGCAATATCGACGCGGCGCGCATGGACAATATCGAGGGGCGGCTGTCGGCTCTCGCCACCCGGGGCGGGCCCGCGCTGCCCAAGGGTCCGCTGCCCAATGGCGCGAAGATGCGCGGCGTGCAGCGCTCGATCCGCCGCCGCTGACCCTCGACGACGAAGGCCCGCATCCTGTCCGGATGCGGGCCTTCGTTTTGTCGGTGTGGTCAGCGCACGTGACGGGAGAGGAAGCCGATCACGTCGGGCGTGACCGTCCGCCAGTACTCCTCGGTGTGCGTGCCCGGGGTCACCAGGCCCACCTCGGGGTGGGCGGTGGCGATGAAGCGGCGGCAGCCCTCGATGAAGCGGTCGCGGTCGCCGCACCACAGGCCGACGGGGGCCGGGCCGAGCTTGTCGAGGTTGCGTAGCGGGTCGAGGGCCGCCCACTGGTCGGCATTGGTGAAGGCGTTCCGTTTGGCCATTTCGGTCCACGAGGTGAGCAGACCCGGCGACATGGTGGCTACCGCGTTCAGCGGGCGGTTCTGCTCGGCGCGGCGACGCGCGTAGACCAGTGCGCCGAAGCCGCCCATGGAGGTTCCGGCGCAGGCGAAGGGCTGTCCGTCCTTGCCGGCGAGGCGACGCTGGGCGAGCCAGCCGGGGACCTCGTCGAGCAGCATGGCCATCGGGTCGTCGCCGGTGCCGTGGTCGTGCCAGTAGTTGTCACCGCCGTCGAGGGCGACGAAACCGAAGGCCGGGGTGAGGCGGGTGGCGACCGCGGCGGCCAGCAGGTCGGCGATATTGCCGACGGCGGCATTGCGGGCGGTGCCGTGCAGGCCGTGCAGCAGCAGAGATATAGGGATGTTCTCAGCGGGGACGCCGGGCGGCAGAATCGTGACCAGGTCGACCTCGCAGCGGCGGGCCTTCGAGTAGACGCGTTCGGTGCTGATGATCGGGGTGACGCCCATGGCCGTCTGACCGATGTCCTCGGCGTGCTGGGTGCGCTGGACGCCGTCGGCTTCGGTGGCGGCGTTGACGCCCGCGGCCACGGCCGCACCCGCGGCTGCCAAACCAACCAGCCCGGTGGTCGCGAGCAGAGACCGCCGGCTCAGGGTCCGCGCGGCCGCCCGGTAGTCCTCGACCATCGATCCCTCCATCAGCACAGCAACAGCTACCGCCCTGACGACGGCCGGGTGGCTGTATCAGGGCAAATCGCCGCCACCATACCGATCGAAAGCAAACAGCGGTGAACATTTGGCAACGCCTTGCAACACACTGCACCAACAGCATCGCAGGTAACGCGCCTGATCCGCGCCGACTCGGCGTGGCGTGATGTGTTCGACTCACCCCGAGTACAAATCTGTGACCGGAGCCGTGATCGGGGCCGGTGAACGCGGTGACCGCGTGAGGTCAGCGGCTGTAGACGAGGGCGGTGCCGGTGGCGCGGTCGTGCATGCCGCGACCGTCACTGTCGGTGAACAGCGCGGGGATGACGAACAGCAGGATGAGCTGGCGGCCCAGCGCCCGGACGAAACCGACCGGCGCGTCAGCGTCCACGCGGCTGACCTTGATCTTCAGGAAGTACTGCCCCGGCGTGAACCCGAACAGTGTGACCGCGATGATCCCGAGCACGAACCACACCAGCAGCGTCGGCGTCGACAGCGCCTGGGTGATGACCTCGAAATGCGAGGGCGGCTGCTGCCCCTTCGGGATGGTCATCTTCGACAGGATCTTGTCCGCGTCCGGTCGCACGATGATGGCGGCCAGGCCCATGGAGATGAACCAGTCGACCAGTACGGCCAGCACGCGGCGGGTGAAGGGAGCGAGCGCGCCGGGGCCGGAGGCGGGGAGACCGAGTTCCTTGCCCTGGTATTCACCGAGCGGGTTGTCTCCGGATTCGGCGTTCGGTCCGGACAGCCATGAGCCGGTGATGCGTGCCATGGACTCAGCTTATGCGCCGCCCGGCGGCGGGTCGCCGACGCCCGTCGATCGGCGGACGAGCGGGGGATCGTATATGTTGTCGGCACTCTTCCGGCTGCTGCCGCAACTGTTCGGCGACCCCGGTTGCCAGGTGGATGCCCGGCGGTGAGGATTGTCACGCTCACCGGGTCGGACGCGGTAAGGACCCTAACTTTTCAGAGTCTTAACAGCCGGTTCCGGCAGGTCGGTGGCAGGATATCGGTGCTGGTCGAGCATTGCTCGGCGACCGCTGCGGCGTCCACGCGAACCCGGGGGCACCGCCGAACCCCCGGCCAGCAGTGCGTGTAACACTGGCGAAACACAGCCTTGATTGCAGGGAAACACCGCATCCATACCGTGTGGTCGCGACGAACCCATGCAGTCACCACTGGCTGGGAACCGATCCGTAAGGAGTACTAAGTGGCGTTCAGCACGGCCGACGAGGTCATCAAGTACATCAAGGAGGAGGAGCTCGAATACGTCGATATTCGCTTCACCGACCTCCCCGGTGTGCAGCAGCACTTCTCGATCCCGGCGAAGGCGTTCACCGCTGATCTCGCCGAAGAGGGCCTGGCGTTCGACGGTTCTTCCGTCCGCGGCTTCCAGTCGATCGACGAGTCGGACATGCTGCTGCTGCCCGATTACAGCACCGCGCGGGTCGACCCCTTCCGTGCCGCGAAGACGCTGAACATGAACTTCTTCGTGCACGACCCGTTCACCCGTGAGGCGTACTCCCGCGACCCGCGTAACGTCGCCCGCAAGGCCGAGGAGTACTTGGCCGCCACCGGCATCGCCGACACCTGCTACTTCGGTGCCGAGGCCGAGTTCTACATCTTCGACTCGATCCGCTACGACTCGGCGATGAACGGTTCGTTCTACGAGATCGACTCGGTGTCGGGTTCCTGGAACACCGGCGCGGAGTACAACGCCGACGGCACCCCGAACCGTGGTTACAAGGTTCGCAACAAGGGTGGTTACTTCCCGGTTGCGCCGTACGACCACTACGTCGACCTGCGCGACAAGATCTCGACCAACCTGCAGAACGCGGGCTTCGAGCTGGAGCGCGGCCACCACGAGGTCGGCACCGCCGGTCAGGCCGAGATCAACTACCGCTTCAACACCCTGCTGGGCGCCGCTGACGACCTGCAGCTGTTCAAGTACATCGTGAAGAACACCGCGTGGCAGGAGGGTAAGACCGTTACCTTCATGCCGAAGCCGCTGTTCGGCGACAACGGCTCGGGCATGCACGCCCACCAGTCGCTGTGGAAGGACGGCAAGCCGCTGTTCCACGACGAGGCCGGCTACGCGGGCCTGTCGGACCTGGCGCGTCACTACATCGGCGGCATCCTGCACCACGCCCCGTCGCTGCTGGCGTTCACCAACCCGACCGTGAACTCGTACCACCGTCTGGTGCCGGGCTACGAGGCCCCCATCAACCTGGTGTACTCGCAGCGCAACCGCTCGGCCGCGATCCGTATCCCGATCACCGGCTCGAACCCGAAGGCCAAGCGCATCGAGTTCCGCGCGCCGGACTCCTCGGGTAACCCGTACCTGGCCTTCGCCGCCATGATGATGGCCGGCCTGGACGGCATCAAGAAGAAGATCGAGCCGATGGCTCCGGTCGACAAGGACCTCTACGAGCTCCCGCCGGAGGAGGCCAAGAACATCCCGCAGGCCCCCACCTCGCTGGCGTCGGTCATCGACCGCCTCGAGCAGGACCACGACTACCTCACCGAGGGTGGCGTGTTCACCACCGACCTGATCGAGACCTGGATCGACATCAAGCGCACCCAGGAAATCGCCCCGGTCAACCTGCGCCCGCACCCGTACGAGTTCGAGCTGTACTACGACGTCTAAGTCGAAGTAGCGCAAGCGCTCTCGGAAGCCCCATCCGCCTCGGCGGGTGGGGCTTTGCGCGTTACCGGCGGTGGCAGTAGACCCGGACGAGCACGGTGTCGTCGGGCAGTGTCTCGAGGTAGTTTTCGAGATCGCCGGGTGGTATGGGGCAGGCGGGCCGGTCTGCGGGGGACGTGTTCTGGTCCCAGTCCTTGTGTCGGCAAACGCCGCTCGACTCGATCCACCAGCCATCCAAGGTGAGCACATCGGGCTCTGCGAAATTGTGTGTCGCGACGTCCAGCAAGGCCTTCGGGCCGCCCGCGCATTCGCCGCGCGTGGGGGGAAGCACGATGCCGAATCGGTTGGGACCATCGTGGATCAGCCGGGGATCATCCTCGTGGCCCGGTCGGACGTAGAACCCGGCTCCGTCTCCACCGTTCCGAAGCCGCCAGGTGCTCCACATGTCTCGCTCCGGAAGCCCCTGGTGCATCTCGAATGGAGCGAGGGCTCTCGTGATCGCGGCCTGCACGTCATCGATCGCATCCGGCGGCAAGCAGACCGTCACCGAGATTTGCGCCAAAACGACTCCCCTCCTGGAGCACCGAGCGCCTCAGGTTACCTCTCGGAATCGACACTCCGGGTGGTCAGTGCGACTCCGGTTCTTGCGGGGTAGAATAGTTGCGCGAGAGTTACTGGGGTGCAACGGTGTTCGGGGTGGTCCAGTGGCGGTCCCGGTGGGTGGGGACGGGTGGCCGGTGAGCGGGAGGACCGGTGGGTAACCGGGCGGGGCACGCGTAAGCACCCCTACCGTCGCCGCCGTGAACATCAAACGATTTGCACGACTTCGTATTTCAATGCTCGTTGTGACCGCTGCGGCGGGGGCGCTGCTCGGGGGCGGGGTGGCGGGGGTGCCGTCCGTGGCTCTGGCCGCGCCGCCGATCATGCACGCCGAGGCGACTCGGATCACGTTGCAGGGGGCGGTCAATGTGCGCGATATCGGGGGGTATGCGACCTATACCGGGGATTCGACCAAGTCGGGGAAGGTGGTTCGGGCGGATGCGCTCGGGAAGTTGACCGACGCCGATGTGCAGCAGTTGGGGGCGCTGGGGATCAAGTCGGTGATCGACTTCCGGACGCAGGCCGAGGTGGGGGCGCAGGGGGCGGATCGGGCGATTCCGGGGGCTACCGCGGTGTCCCGGCCGATCAGTGATGGGGGGATGTATCTGAAGATGGTGCAGGCCATCGGGTCCAAGGATCCGGCGGTGCAGCAGGCGGCGCTGGGTGACGGCAAGGCCGAGCAGATGATGCGCGATATGTATCAGAGCTTCCTGACGCCGGATTCGATGGCGAAGTTCGGGCAGACGATCAAGGACATCGCGGCCTCCGGGGGCGCGACGCTGTATCACTGCACCGCGGGCAAGGACCGGACCGGGTGGATGACGTATGTGATGCTGCGCGCCGTGGGTGTGCCGGAAAACGTTGCCCGCCAGGACTATCTGCTGTCGAACCAGTACCGGTCGGCGGCGGATGCCGCGCAGCGGGCGCAGTTGAAGCAGGCGGGCATCATGCAGAACCCGGATCTGCTGATTCCGTTGCAGGTCGTCAGCGACGAGTACCTGAACAACGCGATCGACAAGATGAACGAGCAGTTCGGTGATTTCGGCAAGTTCCTCACCAAGGGACTGGGCGTCGACGCCGCGACCATCGTGAAGCTGCACAAGACCCTGGTGGGCTGACCCTCACCCGTTCCGGCCCCGTCGTACCGCGTGCGGCGGGGCCGTCGCGTGTCCGGCTACGGCCGGGAACTCAAGGCGGACAGGTCCAGAGCGGTCGTCTCCGCCCACGCGGTGGCGCGCAGGTCGCCGGGGTCGCCGACGCCGAGGGCCTCGTGCAGGCCGCGGGTGGCGGAGCGGGCGAGGTCCTCGAAGGCGGAGCGGGTGATCGGCCAGCGCAGGGTGCGCCGCCAGTTCTCGATCTCGCGTTGCAGGGCGGGAGCGGTCCAGCCGAGGTCGCGCAGCAATTGGGCGGCGGCCTCCGAAATCGGTTCGGGCAAATAGTAATTACCGGTGAGTTCGGCGGAGAGATTGATGTCGAACTGCTGGAATTGCACGTATCGATTGCCGGTGGCGACGAGGGTGAGGGTGGCGCGGGAAGGCAACCCGGCGAGGAAGGTGGCCAGCCTGTGTGCGAACACGTCCCAGTCGGTGGTGACTATTCGTTCGCGCTGGCCCTGGATGCCCATCCCGGCCGATCATACGCCGTCCAATGCAATCACCGGACGAATTACCGTGCCGCCCAGTCCGATCACGGAAATATTGGCGACTTCGATCAGCACGGACGATCATGGACATCGCCACAGTCGGCACGATGTAAAGGAGCAGACGATCCATGTCCTCGGAATTCTCCAGCGGCCCTGACTATTTCGAAGTGCGTCCGGTCGGCCACGTCCGCTCCCCGCTCACCGACCGCACCGGGGCGCCGCGCCAGCCCGATGAGGACGCGCCGCCCGCCGAGGTGGTGCTGGCGCCCGAATTCGCCGCGGCGGCGGCCGATCTTCAGCCCGGCATGCGGGTGATCCTGCTGACCTGGTTGCACGCGGGAAGCCGGGACGTGCTCGCGGTGCATCCGCGCGGGGACCGCTCCCGTCCGGCGACCGGTGTCTTCGCGACCCGCTCCCCCGACCGGCCGAACCCGATCGGCCTGCACGAGGTGACATTGACGGCGGTGTCGCCGGGCGTGCTGGGGGTGGCGGGCCTGGAGGCCATCGACGGCACGCCGATCCTCGATATCAAGCCGGTGCTGGGCGGGGTAGAAACCCGCTGACCGGCCCGGATGGGACGGGCGGGCGACCCCCGAGGGTAGGTTGAGTCTCATGGCGGCACCCAGGCATCCGATCCCGGCGGTCGGCACGCAACGGCTGGCCGCGGCGTGTCAGGCCGAGGTGACGGCATTGACCAAGCAGTTGATGGCGGCGATCTTCACCGACAACCCGGGCTGGACGGATTACACGGCGGTGCCGCGCGCGGACCTACGGGACGGCTGTCGGCGGTATCTGACGCGGATTCTGGACCTGCTGGGCGGTTTGCCGCCGAATCCGGACGGCGACGATGTGGCCGCGGCGATCGGCAGGCGGCGCGCCGAGCAGGGTGTGCCGCTGGAGGCGATGCTGCGGACGTTCCGCCTCGGCGGCCAGATCGTGTGGGAAGCCTTGCTGGACAAGGCCGATGACATCGGATCGGCGGAGACCCGGCAGGTCGGCTCGGCCATGTGGGCGGTGGTCGACGGCATGTCATCGGCCCTGGTCACCTCGTACCGGAACACCGAGCTGGATCGGGTGCGCAGCGACGAGCGGCGCCGGCATTCGCTCATCGAGGACCTGCTCGCCGGGCGCGCCCACGACGCCACCTTCGCGGCGCGGGCCGGGCGGGAACTGAATCTGCCCGCCCACGGCGCGTATCTGGTTGTGGTGGCGCGCGGCGAGGGCGGTCCGCGGCTGCACACGGGTGCCGAGGCGGCGCTGGGGGTTTCGGGAGTGCGGTCGGTGTGGCACGAGCGCGTGGATTCGACCGTCGGACTGGTGTCGCTGGAGCATCGGGATAGTTCGGTTGTGCTGCAACAGCTTCGGCCGTTGATCCGAGGCCGGGCGGGCGTCTCCCCCGCGGTCGCCGGGCTGGCGGGCATCGATACCGCGCACGGGCTGGCGGTACTGGCGCTGGATACCGCGCCCGGGGACGCGGCCGGGCTGCTGGTCTCACTGGACGAGCGCTACCCGGAGGCGCTGCTTTTACGCTCCCCCGATCTGACCGATCTCTTGGTCGCCCGGACCCTCGGCCCGGTCCTGGAATTGCCGCCGAAAGAACGCGACATTCTGCTGCGGACTTTGGCCGTCTGGCTCGCCGAGAACTGCTCCGCGGCCAATGCCGCACCCAAGTTGCACTGCCATCGGAACACGGTCATCAACCGGTTGCAGCGCATCACCATGCTGCTCGGCCGACCCGTGGAAGGCCAGCGCGCCTACCTGGAACTTTCCCTCGCTCTGGCCGCTCTGGAATTGCCCGGGACCACCCGCGGCTGAGCCGCCGAAAGCACGCTACTCACGGGTACAAATTGTGCTCTCCGCCCAGTCGCGCACAGACATATATGGGCTTCGAGGGCATTGATTGTGCAAATGGGGACCGACAGACTCGTTCGCAATGACTCGCATCACAACCGATGGCGGGTCGAGTTATCGAGAACGAGGAGCACCACGAGTGCCGGAATTCGATCTTCTGGTGATCGGTGGCGGTCCCGGCGGGTACGTCGCCGCCATCCGCGCCGCTCAACGAGGCCTCACCGTCGGCCTGGTCGAGAAGGAACGCCCGGGCGGAGTCTGCCTGAACTGGGGCTGCATCCCGACCAAGGCGATGCTGCGCTCGGCGGAGGTCTTCCACACCGTCGCGCACGCCGCCGAATTCGGCATCTACGCCGATAACCTGCGCTTCGACTACGCCGCCGTGCGGCAGCGCAAGGACGGCATCGTCAAGGAACTGACCGACGGCGTCGCGGGCCTGCTCAAGGCCAATGGCGTCACCGTCATCGAGGGCCACGCTCGCTTCACCAGCCCGACCACGGTCGAGGTCGTCGAGGCTGGCCCGTCGCCGATCTTCGAGGGCGGCCCGCGCTACGCCGCCGCCCCGACCGCGAACGCCGTGCGCACCGTGAGCGCGAAGGATGTCATCGTCGCGACCGGTTCGGTCCCGGCCGTACTCCCGATCCCGGGCGCGGACCTGCCCGGCGTCATCACCTCCGACGGCGCGTTCGGTCTCACCGAGGTGCCGAAGCGCCTGGTCGTCATCGGCGGCAGCGCGGTGGGCGCGGAGTGGGCCAATCTGTTCCACGAGTTCGGCGCGGACGTCACCGTCGTGGAGATGCAGGATCGCCTGGTTCCGTTGGAGGACAAGGAGATCGGCACCGCGCTGGTCCGCTCGTTCACCAAGCGCGGCATCAAGGTCCTGACCGGCGCGACCGTCACCGCCATCGCCGAGGGCGATGCGGGCCTGACCGTCACGGTCGGCGGCGCGAAGCCGCAGGAGCTGCCCGCGGACGTGGTGCTGGTCGGTGTCGGCCGCCGCCCCAATACCGCCGGGCTGGGCTTGGAGGTCGCCGGAATCGCCACCGACGCACGGGGTTTCATCCCGGTCGACGAGCACCTGCGCACCGGTGTCGAGCACGTCTACGCCATCGGCGACGTCACCGGTAAGGCGCTGCTCGCGCACGTGGCCTCGCATCAGGGCCTGGTCGCCAGCGACACCATCGCCGGTCACGCCGCCCACATCGACTACAACGTGATCCCGGCCGCGACCTTCACGCATCCCGAGATCGCGAGCGTCGGCCTCACCGAGGACGCCGCCAAGGCCGCGGGCCACGAGATCGTGGCCGCGAAGTTCCCGTTCGCGGCGCTGGGCCGGGCCAAGTCCTTCGGCGATCAGGAGGGCTTCCTGAAGATCGTCGCGGGCAAGAAGCACGGCGAAGTGCTGGGTGTGCACATCATCGGCCCGTCGGCCAGTGACCTGATCACCGAAGGGGCCCTGGCGATCTCGCTGGAGGCGACCCTCGACGAACTGGCCGAGACCATTCACGCCCACCCCACCCTCGGCGAGATCGGTATGGAGGCCGCCCTGGTCGGGCTGGGCCTGCCGATTCACGTCGCGCCGCCCCGGAAGCGTTGAGGAGTTCCGTCATGACCACGACCACTTCAGCGGAGCTGATCAAGACCACCGCCGCGCCGCGCAAGCCGGCGCGCAAGGCCACCCGCCCGGCCGACCAGACCGCGGACGCCGCCGTATCCCAGGCCGAAATCGCCGAAACCCTGCTTGGTGGAGCCGATTTCGGCGGCACCGACGCCGCGACCCTGCGCGAGCTGTACAGCGAGATGCTGTTCATCCGCCGCTTCGAGGAGCGCACCGCGCAGGCGTACCAGCAGGCCAAGATCGGCGGCTACTGCCACCTGAACCTGGGTGAGGAAGCCACCGTCGTCGGTGTCGGGCGGGCCATGCGTCCCACCGACTACCTGTTCACCAACTACCGCGAGCACGGGTACGCGCTGGCCAAGGGCATCGAGCCCGGCCGCGTCATGGCCGAGCTGTACGGCCGCTCGACCGGCACCTCCAAGGGCTGGGGCGGGTCGATGCACATGTACGACACCGAGACCCGGCTGCTCGGCGGGTACGCCATCGTCGGCGGCCAGGTGCCTCTGGCGATCGGCGCGGCGCTGGCCATCGACTACCGCGGCGGCGATGACGTCGTGGTGTGCCAGATGGGTGAGGGCACCACGAACATCGGCGCGTTCCACGAGTCGCTGAACATCGCGGCGCTGTGGAATCTGCCCGTGGTGTTCCTGGTGATCAACAACCAGACCGGTATGGGCACCACCGTCGAGAAGTCCTCGGCCGAACCGGATCTGTGGAAGCGTGCCGCCTCGTACCGCATGCGCGGTGAGCGGGTGGACGGCACCGATGTGCTGGCCGTGCGTGAGGTCGCCGCCGATCTCATCGAGACCGCGCGCCGCGAGGGCAAGCCCGCGCTGCTGGAGGCCGTCTCCTACCGGCTCAAGGGGCATTCGGTGGTCGACCCGGCCAAGTACCGGGCCGAGGACGCCGTGTCCACCGCGGTCGCGCACGACCCGATCGTGTTGTGGCACAACCGTTTGCTGGAGGCGGGCGTGCTGAGCGAGGAGTCGGCCGCCGCCATCGAGGCCGATGTGAAGGAGCGGGTGCGCGTCGCGGTCGATTTCGCCGACCAGTCCCCGCATCCGGACCCGGCCACCCTGTTCGATTACAACTACGCGACCCCGGTCGCGGGCGATTCCCATCGCCTGCCCGGTGATCCGCTCTTCACCGCATAAGGACATCACCGTGGCTGTCATGACCTACCGTGAAGCGCTGCGCGAGACCCTCCGCGAGGAGATGCGGCGCGACGACGACGTCTTCCTCATCGGTGAGGAGATCGGCGTCTTCGAAGGCTCGTACAAGATCACCGCCGGCCTGCTGGCCGAGTTCGGCGAGAAGCGGGTGCGCGACACCCCCATCGCCGAAGAGGGTTTCGTCGGTGCGGCGATCGGCGCCGCCATGCTGGGCCTGCGCCCGGTCGTCGAGATCATGACGATCAACTTCTCGCTGCTGGCGCTGGACCAGATCGTCAATCACGCCGCCAAGATCTACGGCATGTTCGGCGGGCAGACCGCCGTGCCCATGGTCATCCGCACCCCCGGGGGCGGCGGGCAACAGCTGGGTGCGACGCATTCGCAGAACATCGAGCTGTACTACGCGTTCGTGCCCGGCCTGAAGGTGGTCGCGCCGTCGACGCCCGCCGACGCGGCGGCGCTGATGAAGGCCGCGATCGCCGACAACGATCCGGTGCTGTTCCTGGAGAACCTGTCGCTCTACAACACCAAGGGCGAGGTCCCCGAGGACCTGCCGCCGGTCGAGATCGGCAAGGCCGCGGTCACCCGTGAGGGCACCGACATCACCCTGATCGGCTACTCCCGCATGGCGAACGTCTGCACCCAGGTCGCCGAACAGCTGGCGGCCGACGGCATCTCGGCGGAGGTCATCGACCTGCGCAGCCTGCGCCCGCTGGACCGCGACACCATCATCGCCTCGGTCAAGAAGACCGGTTGCGCCGTCATCGGCGAGGACGACTGGCTGACCTACGGCATCGGCGCGGAGATCGCGGCGTCCATCTCCGACGGCGCGTTCGACTACCTCGACGCCCCCGTCCGCCGGGTCGCCATGGCCGAGGTGCCGCTGCCCTACGCCAAGCCGCTGGAGAAGCTGGCGCTGCCCTCGCCCGAGTCGCTGTACCGGGCCGCCACCGAAACCCTTGCCGCCGTGGGCAAGCGCCGCTGAGATCCGGAAGGAACCATGTCCGAAGTAACCATGCCCCGGCTCTCCGACACCATGGAGGAGGGCGTCGTCGCGGCCTGGCTCAAGCAGGTCGGCGACCAGGTCAAGGCGGGCGAGATCCTGGCCGAGATCGAAACCGACAAGGCGCTCATGGAGCTCGAAGCCTACGAGGACGGGGTGCTCGAGCGGATCATCGCCGAAGCCGGTGCGCGCGTGCCGATCGGTGAGGCCATCGCGATCCTGGGTGACGGCAGCGGGTCCTCCTCCGCTCCGGCCACAGCCGCCGTCCCCGCTGCGGCTCCGGCCCCCGCCGCTCCTGCCGCGCAGAGCAATCCGGCTGTCGTGAACGGAAACGTCGGCGCCCCGGCGGTTTCCGCCGACGGCGAGCGCAAGAAGTCGTCCCCGCTGGCCCGCAAGGTCGCCAAGGAGCTGGGCGTCGACATCACCGCCGTGACCGGCACCGGCCCCGGTGGCCGCGTCACCAAGCTGGATGTCGAGACCGCGAGCAGCACAGTCGCTCCGCCCGCGCCCGCCGCAGCCCCGACCGCCGCCGCACCCGTCGCGGCGGCCGCCCCGGCCACCGGCGACTACGACGAGATCCCGCTGACCACCATTCAGCGTGTCTCGGCCCAGCGTCTGACCGAGTCCATGCAGCAGGCGCCGCACATCTACCTGACCAGCGCCATCGACGTGACCGAGCTGCTGGCCTTCCGCGCGCAGATCAACAAGACCCTGGAGGAGACCGGTTCCGGCAAGGTCAGCGTGAACGACCTGCTGGTGAAGGCGGTCGCCACCGCGCTGCGCCTGGATCCGTCGGTGAACGTCTCCTTCGCGGGCGACAAGCTGTTGCGGCACAAGGCGATCAATATCGGCATCGCCGTGGCCACCGACGCGGGCCTGTTCGTGCCGGTCATCCATGACGCGGACCGCAAGTCGGTGTCGGCGATCGCCGCCGAGGGCCGGGAGAAGGCCGGGCGCGCCCGCGACCGGAAGCTGAAGGGCGAGGACATGTCCGGCGGCACCTTCACCATCTCCAACCTGGGCATGTTCGGTATCGAGCAGTTCACCGCCGTGATCAATCCGCCGGAGTCGGCGATCCTCGCGGTCGGCGCGGCGCAGGACGAGTTGAGGCTCGACGGCGAGAAGGTGGTGTCGCGCAAGATCCTTCGCGTCACGCTGTCCGCGGATCACCGGTCGATCGATGGTGCGGTCGCGGCGAAGTTCCTGCAGCAGCTGAAGGAACTCATCGAGCATCCGCTGCGGATCGTGACCTAGTCACCCCGAGACCGTCGTCCGATTTTCTGATCCAGGATCGGACGGCGACGCCCGCCGTGAGCCGAACTCACCCGGTGCCGGGCGGAATCGCCGGATGGCGTGGACCGGTTTTACCCGGCTGGTCCCCGTCATCCGGCTTTTCACGTTTCGGCCGAGGGCGCGGGCCGGGACTGTCCGGGTCCGGCCGCCAGTTCGACGACCACCCATGCGGCGATGGCGGCGAACACGGTCCAGATGACCACCGGTCCGGTCGGGTACGACCAGAACGTCAGCGTGATCGCCGCGACGGCGAGAACGGCGATCCGCAGCGAGCCCCGGTAGCGGGCCACGACGGATCGGATCGCCCGTGGATCGCGCGCGACTCGGTGCGACTGCGCGGCCAGCACGATCACCACGGCCAGGGCGAACATCACTCGCACGGTGGTGTCCAGCCGCACCAGGAAGGCGTCGATCACCGCCGCGGCGGCTCGAGGGGTGAGCACGTCGGCCGGTACCGCGTCCAGGTAGGCCGATCGTGCGATGCCGACCGCGACCGCGAGCAATGCCATCGCCAACGCCAGCGTCGCACCGAGCCAGGTGAGGGCGCGACGCCGCGCGCCCGCGGGTGCGGCCCAGACCGCGCCGGCCGCGACGAGCACCGTGATCCAGGGCAGCACGTCGGCCACCCGATCGAGGATCATCACCCATCGCCGCGCCTCGACCAGTTCGGGAGACCGGAAGACCACGAACGACCGGTCGATCGCCGGCACCTGGTCGGCGAACGTGAAGCCCCGGTCGGTCAATTCGGATCGGACGCTGTCGATGAGCGGGCCCAGTTGCACACTCACCGCGCCGTTCCGATCCATTCCGACCGCCGTGGGGGCCGCACCGGTCAGCACGACGACCAGCCCGCGGTGCGCCTGCCGGTTCGCCTCGATCCACACGGTTCGGAATTGGCCGGACGCCAGAACGGATTCGGCCGTGTCGCGCACGAGACCTCGCGCTTGCCGGGTGGCCAGGGGAGCCAGACCGGTCACGGCGCGCGGAACGCGCGGGTTGCTGTCGGCCAGCGCGGCCAGTGCCTGGGCGGTGACGGATTGGACGTCGACGCTGTTCATGATCGCGTCGGTGGCCCGGTCGGCCAGCACTTCCCGCAGTGCGGGGTCGGCGGACAACGGCGTGACGGTCCGGACGTAGCGGTCGGTGTCGAGCAACTCGCGGTGCGCGAATCCGGCGAGGACCGAGGTGATCGCCAGGACGGCGAACAGGGTCAGCAGAACGGCCGCGGCCGTCCACCGCAATGCGCTACGGCGTGGGCGTTCGGGTTCGGAAGCCGCCATGACTGTCCCGCCTCGATCGTGCGATGGTCAATTCGAGCCGTGCAGAAACCGTCCGATCACGGTCTCGTCCAGGGCGAAAGCCTTGATGATCGCGGCAGCGCCGACGATCACCACCGACATCACGAAAAGCCAGCTGACAGAAGTGAAAGCGAGCCCCAGGGGCCCGAAGTGCCGCTGGGCGTTGGCCGTGATCCTCGGCAGCACGGCCCGCCCGGCCAGATGCACGGCGGTCAGGCCCGCCGCGGTCAGCAGCCCGGTCGCCCAGGCCACCCGCCGGGTCAACGCGCCCTTCGTGAGTAGGAACGGCGCGAACGCCCACACCACCGTCCAGATGACGAGCTCGCCGGCCAGCACGAGCGGCCACCCCACATAACTGACCCGCGCGAGGTTCTGGGTCTGCCCGACCAGCGCGACCGCCAGGGCGACCGCGAACAGTGCCGCGAACCACCGCCACGCGTCCCGTGGCCCGATCGAATTCACCTGCCACACCGCGCCGTAGACCCGTCCGAGCGCGCGGGCGAACGACGTGCCGCTGAACACGACCATCAGCAGACCGACCACGCCGAACGCGGCCAGCGACGAATCCGACGCCTGAGCCGCGTCACCGACGGGCAGCGCCTCGAGATCGAATCCGAACTGGAAGCGGATCGCGCCGGACGCGGAATGCCAGCCGCTCAGGGCTGATGCCGCCATGATGACCGGCAAGACCGACGTGAAGATCTGCGCGGACAGCGCCAGCGAGCGATCGACGAGCTCGATCTCGAACAGGCCCTGGACCGTCCGCCAGGCGGTCCGGCCCCAGGGTGTGCCGCGCAACCAACCGGCAGCGGTGTCCACGAATCGATCGTATCCCGGTCGATCGTGACGGTTGCCACTCCACCGACATGATGAGAAGATTCGGTAGTAACTCTCTCATCCTGTCGGCGCGTGACCGCCGTCAGGAACGGTCGATCAAAGGAGATCCACCATGACCGCCGCCGTCGCGCTCGCCGAGGGATCCGGAGCCGCCCGCCCCGAACGCCGTCCGTTCGGACCCGGCAGCCGGATGTGGGAGGACACCGGGCTCATCACCTTCTCCCTCACCGCCGGCTCTGCCTTCCTGCTCCAGACCATGGAACCCAGCATCGCCGCCGTGGTGGACGAGCACTCCAGCTTCCGCACCGACGCACTGGGCCGCGCGGCCCGCAGCATCGCCTCGGTCATGATGTGGATCTACGGCGGCGAGGAGGCTCTCGCCGAGGCCGACCGGCTGCGCACCATGCACGCCACCCTGAATTCCACCGACGCCCAGGGCGTCAAGCACCGCGCCCTGTCCTCGGGCCCGTGGGCGTGGGTGCTGCACACCGCGGTCTTCGCCTTCACCGAGGGCAACAAGTACTTCTCCAGCGACAAGCTGACCGAGGCCGAGAAGGAGTCCTACTACCAGGAAGTCGTGCAGCTCATGCGCAACTTCTCGGTGCCGCCCAAGGAGATTCCGGCCACCTATGCCGAATGGCTCCCCTGGTTCGAGGACCAGATCGAGAACCACCTGGTGCCCACGAATGTCGCGCACGACTACCTGAAGGTCATCCGGAACATCGCCCCGCCCAAGCAGATCCCGTCCGCCCTGCGCCCGGTGTGGCGCGTGGCCACCCAACCCATCGGCCGCCTCCAGTACTTCTGCACCGTCGGCACCACCCCCGACTCCATCCGCGACCGCCTCGGCCTGGAGTGGACCGCGAACGACGAACGCGCCCTGCGGGTCCTGGGCTGGGTCATCGGCCGCCTCGTCCCGATGCTCCCGGAACGCGTCCGCTACTTCCCCATCGCCTACGAGGCCCGCCGCCTCGAACGCGACCGTGCCCGCCTGCGCGCGATCATCGACGTGCGCCCGATCTGACGTTCACGCCCGGCAGGTTCGGTTCGCGAGCCGCGCGCGAACCTCCGGCCACTCCTCGGCGATGATCGAGAACAGCACGCTGTCGCGCACGGTCCCGTCGCCGCGCCGGAACTGACGGCGCAGCGTGCCCTCGTACCGCGCGCCCAGTCGCGCGATCGCCTGCTGGGAGCGGTGATTGCGGACGTCGGTCTTCAACTGGACCCGCCCCACGTGCAAGGTCTCGAAGGCGTACTCGAGTAGCAGCAGCTTGGCTTCCGGGTTCACCGCGCTGCCCCACACCGACGGGGTGTAGAGGGTGAACCCGATCTCCAGCCCCGCATCGCGCGGCCGGGCCTCCAGATAGGCGGTGACGCCGACGATCGATCCGGCGGGGAGGCCGCCGAGCTCCACGCGCGTCCGCACGATCCAGATGTGCCAATCGTCCTGCGAATGACGTTGACGCAGGCTGTCTTCGAACTGTCGCGGATCGGTCGGCCGCCAGGGCACATGCGCCCACGCCCGCTCATGATCGAGGGCCGCGAACAGCGCGTCGGCGTCGGCGGCCGGGTCGATCGCGGTCAACTCCACGGCCTCCCCGCTCAGGACGGTCCCGGTCGGCACCGGCCAGATCATGTCCGGCCACACCTCGTCGTCCGGCCGCGGATCCGCGATCACCGGAAACCGATCCGATTCGGTCGTTGCCGATTCGTTCGCCCGTGTCTCAGTGGGCATGTCGACGCTCCCCCGTGTTCTCCGCTGGTCGTCCCGAGGATAGCGGGGGGCCTGGGAACCAGCGGCGGATGGCGAGCGCGCCCGCGGTCGCCACCGCTCCCAGTGCGACGCCGGCGGAGCCGAGTGTGGCTGCCGTGCCGATGATTCCGACCGCGATGGGGCCCGCGAACATGCCGAGGTCGTGGGTCAGCCGCCAGGCGCCGAGGAATTCGGCCTGCGCTGACGGTGGGGCGACGTCGGAGCCGACGGTCATGATCAGGCCGTTGCTGAGGCCGTTGGCGATTCCGAGGATCACGGCGATCACACACAATCCGGCGGCGGTCGTGGCCAAGGGCAGCGTGGTGTAGCCGAGCGCGAACAGCAGTAGCGAGGGTATTCCGGTCGCGCGGCGCCCGTATCGGTCCAGCCAGATGCCGGACGGGTACGACAGCAGGACGTCGACGGCTCCCGCGATTCCGAAGATCAGTCCGATGGCCGGGGCGCTCATGCCGATGTGCGCCGCCCACAAGGGAAGCAGGGCGACCCGGGAGGCTCGGGCCGCGCCGGTCGCGAGTGCGCCGAGCCCGAGTGTGCCCAGGACACGGCGGTTTTCGGTCACCACCGCACGCAGGCCCTGCCGGACCTGCTCGGCCTCCTCGATATCGGTGACCGACATCATCAGTGTTCCGCCGACGAGTATCGCCGCCAGCTGCAGCCACATCGCGCCGGTCACGCCGAACGCGTGCGTCGCGGCCGCGCCGATCAGCGGCCCGGCGAACACCCCGAATCGCTGTGAGCCCGCCAACAGCGACAGCGCTCGCCCGCGGTCGCTGTCGGGCACGACGGCCACCAGATACGTCTGCCGCGCCAGTCCCCACAGCGCCGACGCCGCGCCGGTGAGCAACATCCCCGCCGCCAGCCACCCCAGATTCGGCGCGAAGATGGCCATGAGCACACCGACCGCCCCGCCCACCGATGCCGCGGCGACCGCGCGCCGCTCCCCGACCCGGGCGATCAGCTGTCCCGCGGGCAGATCCGCGAGCAACAGCCCGAAGCCCGAGAGCGCCACCACGATTCCCGCCGCCCCGGCGCTCGCGCCCAGCTCGAGCGCTCGCAACGGATACATGGGAGCGGCCGCCCCGCCGCCCATCCCCAAGACGGCGGTCGGAACGAACACCTGCCACGTCAAGGCCCGCAGCCGCACCACCGGCGCGACGAGGTCGGTGACGCCTTCACCGCTCATCGCACTCGAACCCCGAACACCGATCCCACAGCAAGATCCCGGCTACGACCACATCCGCATCGAATCAACCGGCGCGGTGACGGAACACCCTTTTCCTGCCGCTGATTCCAACCCGGGGAACCAGCGCCGGGGAGGGATCAGCGGGAGGCCCAGAGTTTCGGCACGGATTTCAGCGCGGCCCACGCTGTTTCGGCGAGCGCACGCAGCAGCACGGTGGCGAGTTCGGGATTGGACTTCAGGCCGATGGCGACGGCCGTGGTGGCGTTGGTGACGGCGGTGCGGACCGTATCGGGGTCCACGGCGGCGAGGAAGCGGCCGTAGGCCTGCGGCTGGGCGGCGGGGTCGGCGGCGGCGACCCGATTGTGCATGGTGAGCAGGGCGGTGACGATGCGGCCGAGTTGGTGGGGCTCGGCCTGTTCACGCAGGACACGGCCGACATTGCGGTAGGAGGATTCGGGGAGGGCGGCGATCTGCTCCCCGTAGTGGGCCAGGCCGCGCCCGAGGGCGGCGAGGATGCGGGTGTTGGAGGAGACCGCGTCGTCGAGGATGTCGTGGGCGGTGGTGGTGGAATCGGCCAGGGCGTAGAGCCATTGCTCGAGGAGCAGGGCCGTGGTGACGAAGGCTTCGTGGCTCTCGTGGTACTGGCCGGTGGTGAGGTAGCGGGCGATCAGGTCGTCGAAGGTGGTGCGGTACAGGGGAATGTCGTCGCGAATCGCGTTGGTGCCGACCGAGAGTGCGGTCACGGTGCGGCCCGCCTGCGTGGTGTCGATGCTCTCCAGGAGGTCCTGGAGCAAGCCGCTCAACGCGATTCGGAAGCGTTCGCGATCCTCGGCGTTCAACTCGGTCACGTAGTCCGCGGAATCGACAGCCACCTCGTAGTGGGTGGCGCCGAGGTGACGCAGGCGGCGGAAGGCGGCTCGGCCGTCGATGGCCGCCGGGCCGTCGACGACGCCACCTTCGGGCGCGGTCGCGGCGACCGCCAGGCGATCGAAGTAGGAGTCGACGGTCTGCCGGTACTGCTCGGCGTCCTCGGCTGCGGGTGTGGTCTCGGGCTGGACTGCATCGGCCATGCGAGACACCGTAGGTCGGGCACGCGGGCGTGGCCCAGCGTCTCGTCCCGGCTCCCGGGACAGGTATCCACCTGCGTGATCATCGACAGCTCTAGCGTGTACATATGTGTAGGTACTAACATGTCAAGTTAAGTCGGCAGGGCCTCCGGGCCGACGTAGACAGAGGATGTAAAGCAATGACGCTGGCAGACACCCCACGGACCCGCGCACCACGCAAGCGCAAGAGTTCACCGTCGGCACGCAGCACACACGCCGGACTCGCACCGGTGGACCACGACATCGTCGTGGTGGGGGCCGGGTTCTCCGGCATCGGTCTGGGAATCCAGTTGAAGCGGGCGGGTTTTCACGACTTCACGATTCTCGACGCCGCCGACGGGGTCGGCGGCGTGTGGCGGCACAATGTGTATCCCGGTATCGCCGTGGACATTCCGAGCACCACCTACTCGTACTCCTTCGAGCCGAACCCCGACTGGTCGCAGCTCTTCGCGCCGGGCGCGGAACTACGCGCCTATGCCGAGCGCTGCACCGACAAGTACGGCCTGCGGGACCATCTGCGGCTGGGTGTCCGAGTTCAGTCCGCGCACTTCGACGAGGCGGGCACGGCCTGGCGGGTGAACACCGATCAGGGCGTGATCACCGCGCGCTTCCTGGTCAGCGCGGTCGGCCCGCTCGACAGCCTGTCGTACCCGGACATCAAGGGCATCGAGGAGTTCGGCGGCGAGATCATGCACACCGCCCGCTGGGACGATTCGGTCTCGATCGCGGGCAAGCGGGTCGGCATCATCGGCACGGGCGCGTCGAGCTTGCAGGTCACGCCCGAGATCGCGCCCATCGTCGAGCATCTGGACATCTACCAGCGCACGCCGATCTGGGTGATTCCGAAGCCGAACACCGCCATGCCCCCGCTCGCACGCGCCCTGTTCCGGCGGGCGCCCGCCGCGCAGCGGGTGCTGCGCGCGGGCACCAACACCATCGCCGAGGTGATCATGACGGCCGGCGCGGTGTATCACACCCGGTTGCCGTTCCTGGTTCGCACCGTCGAGCGAACCTGCCTGCGGCACTTGGAGAATCAGGTCGACGATCCCGAGACCCGGGAGAAGCTGACCCCGAACTACGCCTTCGGCTGCAAGCGGCCGTCGTTCTCGAGCACCTACCTGCCCACGTTCAACCGGCCGAACGTGGATCTGGTGACGGATCGGATCGACCACATCACGAAGGACGGCATCGTCACCGTCGCAACCGATCCCGCGACCGGTGAGACGACCGAGACGCTGCGGCGGCTCGACACCTTGATCCTGGCCACCGGATTCAAGACCCTCGATCGCGGCGGCGTCCCGGCCTTCCCGGTGCACGGGGTGGGCGGCGTCGAACTCGGCGCGCACTGGTACGAGCACCGCTACCGCAACTATGAGGGCATCTCCACGCCGCTGGCCCCCAATTTCTGGCTGATGAACGGCCCGTGGTCGGTGGCCGGCACCTCGTGGTTCGCGGTCATCGAATCCGGTTGCGCCCACATCCTGCGCTGCCTGACCGAGGCCCGGCACCGCGGGGCGCATCGCATGGTCGTCAAGCAGTCGGCGATGGACGACTACATGGCGAGCATGTACAAGAAGGTGCGGCACACGGTGTTCGCCCAGCCCAGCTGCGCGAACGCCAACAGCTACTACTTCGACCATCACCGGGACGCGCCGTTCGTGCGGCCGGTGTCGGGTCCGGCGCTGTGGCTCGCGAGCCGCACCTTCGATCTCGACGACTACGAGTACGAGACCAGCCCGATCGGGCTGTACGAATCACCGCTGCACTGACCGGCTTACGACCGCCCGGCACCGCTCGGCGCCGGGCGCAGCAGGCCCTCGAGCGATCGCACGAACGTCTCGATCCGAGCGTCGCCGTAGGCCTGCGGATCGCTGACCATGCGTGCCCCGATCGCGTCGATCGCCGCCAGCACCAGTACCGACAGAGCCTCGGCATCGACCGGGCCGGGCCGGTCGGCGGTGACATCGGTGACCCAGTCCTCGATATCGCGGCGCAGCAGTTCCCGGAACTCGGAGACCGCCGCGCGCACCGATTCCTCGGCCCCCTCGGTGGGCAGTGTGAACAGCCGCCACGAGCGCGGGTGTGCGACCTGGACCCGCAGATACGACAGCAGTCGCCCGGCGCCGCCGCGGGCGGCGGCCGCCTCGGTGAGTTCCGCGGTGAGCAGCGTCCTCTCGCGGTCGAGGACGGTCAGCAGCAGGTTCTCCGGCGTCCCGTAACAGTCGTAGACGACGGGCCGCACATACTCGGCCCGCTTGGCCACGGTCTGCATGGTGACCGCCGCGAATCCCGATTCGACCGCGATGGTCAGGGCCACGTCGGCGATCCGTTGCAGCCGTTCGGGGGTGACGCGGCGGCCCACCGACCGCAGACGCGGGGCGGTCATCGCTCCCACCCGATCTCGACCTGGTTCATCAGCCAGGACATGGCCGCGGAGAACCGTTCCGCCGGAAAGCGTTCCGGTTCGGCGAGCATGGCGCGCGCGGCGGCCTCGCTGGTGGACAGGGAGACCACCGCCAGCAGTTCCGCGTCGGCTCCCCCGTCGCCCAGGGGCGGCGGCAGTAGTTCGAAGTTGGTGCGGATCTGCTCGACGATGGCGGTGCGCACGGTGTCAAGGAAAGAGCGCAGCGTCTCCGGCGCCCCGGCCGGGGGCATGAAGATCAGCCGCCAGGTGTCGGGGGATTCGGAGACGACCCGCAGGAACGTGCTGAGCGCCTGCTCCATCAGCGGTTCCAGGTTCTCCCCCGACAGCACCGCCGGGGTGAGCCCGGCGGACACCGACAGCGCCTTCTCGGCTTCCCGGGTGATCAGGTCCGACAGCAGTTCGTCACGGTCGGGGTAGAACTCGTAGACCACCGGGCGGGTGACCCCGGCCTCGCGGGCGATGGCCTGCATGGTGGCCGCGCCGTACCCGTCGCGCAACACCAGGCGCAGGGTGGAGTCGAGGATCTGCTGCTGCCGCTCGCGCGGGGCCATGCGCGGCGCCTGCCGGCCACGCTTGGCGGTGTGCTCCGGCACCTGCCCTCCACTGCGTCTCGTTCATGCCGGCCGCGGGGTGCCGCGGCCCGGCCCCATCTTAATGTTCCGCATCCGGGGGGAGGTCCGCACTCGACACGGCCCGGGTCCGCAGGTGTCGCGCGCCGCGGGACCGGTCGCGGTCCCGGGCGGCGAGCAGATCGCCGCCGAGGTCGGCGTCGAGGTCGCGCAGCACACTGTGCAGATGGTCGCCGCCGCCGACGGCATTGACCGCTTCGATCAGGTATCGGCCCGCCTGAACCCGGAAATAGTGCGGTGCACCGGGTTTCAGCGCGCCCGCCCACGCGAACCAGAGACAGCCGGGGCCGGTCGCGTGCAGCGCGGTGCGCTGACGCCACCCGAGATCGGTGGGCAGCCGCGACAGATAGCAGTCGACCAGCTGCCACAGCATGGACTGCTGGAACGAATCCAGTTCCGCGCCATTGATTCCCGAGGGTTCGGCGCGGGTGAACTTCAGCGCGGCCCGGTCGGCGTCGCCGATGGTGTAGCCGGGCATACCGAGGTCGTAATGGTCCGGGTACTCGTACGCGCCCACCTTCGGCACCTGCCGGGTGACGAAGTCGGGCGGCGCGACCGGGTGGATCACCGCCCGCGCCCGCTGGTCCGCGTCGAGGGCGTGCAGCAGCGCGAAGCCGAGCCCCTCGTCCTCGGCCAGCGGCACCAGCACCCCCGCGTCGAGGGTGGGCTGGGCGCCGAGCGCCATGGGCGTGGCCGAGATCCACTGCTCGTCGATGACGGTGATGTTCAGACACACGTGATGGCCCAGGAACCGCAGGGTCCAGGTGTCCTCGAATCCGGGTCGCCCGAAGAAGGTCAGGAAGTAGGAGTCCGAGGACCGCCACGCGGGTAGCGCGGGTCCGAGGAATTCGTATTCCTCCTCGCGCAGGACGTGTTCGAGCTGGGTGATGGCGAGGATCTTGGTGAACGTACGGCGGGGCACCGCTCTGCGGATCAGGTCCCACGCCAGCACCTTCTGATGCCGGTCGAGGCGGTGCAGCGGGATGCCGGTGCGATCCGGCTTCGGGATGATGTCCCAGTCCAGCCGGCGTGGGTCCTCGAAGTCGGCGATCACGGCCTCGGCGCGCTGTGCGGGGTCGAAGGTGTCGAGCAGTCCCATGGCGATGACCAGCAGCCGGGTCGCGGTCTGCCGGTCCTCGTAGACCGCGAGATCGAGGTGTTCGTCGATGTTCATGTGCCGCTAGCCTTCCGCGCCGCGGACCGGGGTGCGCAGCACGCCGAGCCGGTCGATCTCGACCTCGACCACGTCCCCGGAACCGAGCAGCCGTGCCGGGTTGCGGACATAGCCGACGCCCTCGGGGGTTCCGGTGGCGATCACGTCGCCGGGGTGCAGGGTGAGCACGCTGCCGATGTGCGAGATGAGTTGTCCCACATCGAAGATCATGGCGGCGGTGCTGGCGTCCTGCATGAGCTCTCCGTTGACCCGGGTGCGGACCCGCAGGCCGTCCCGGAGGTCGCCGACCTCGTCGGCGGTGACCAGCGGGCCGAGCGGACCGCTGCGGTCGGCGTTCTTGCCGAGCGTCCACTGCGAGGTGAGCTTCTGGGCACGGCGCGCGGTGAGGTCGTTGAAGGTCGAGTAGCCCAGCACGGCCGCACGCGCCGAATCCGCGTCGCCACCGCGGAATTCGGTCCCGATATAGGCGGCGACCTCGCCCTCCCAGTCCAGGCCCGCTTCTCCAGCGGGGACCCGCACCGGCGCGTCGCCGACGCTCAGCGACGCGGTCCAGCGCCCGAAGACCGTGGGGAAGTCCGGGACTTCGAAGCCGCCTTCACCGGCGTGCGCGCGATAGTTGAGCCCGATGCACAGGACGCGGGCGGACGGCGGGACGATCGGCACGAATTCCTGGTCCGCGGCCGCCACGGCGGTTCCGTCGGCCTGGCCCGCGGCCATCAGCCACAGCCGCGGATCGCTCCAGAATTCCTCCACGAGGCACAGGGGAATCACGGTCGCGCCCAGCGATACCGCGACCGCCGCAGCGCCGGAGGCACTTCGAATTCCAACCAGTTTCACTGCGGGTATCCTTTTCTCGGGAATGGTCCGATACGCTCGAACACATGGAAATGCAGGACCGGACGATGACCGTTCTGGAGGCATTAGCGGATTCTCGCCGCCGGCTCACCATCCGGGAGATCTCGGCCATGACCGGAGTACCCCGTTCGTCCGTGCATCGTATTGTTCGGGGATTGGTGGCGCGGCGGTATCTGGTCGCGGCCGTGCCCGACGGTTACCGGATCGGCCCGGGCCTGCTGGGGGTGGCGCTGAGTAGTCAGCAGCAGCTGGTCACACCCATGCGGACGCTGGTCTCGAGCCTCTCCGACAGCGTCCAGGAATGCGTTGACCTGGCGGTATTCACCGGTCGCGAGGTGGTCGTGATCGATCAGGTCAGTACCGGCAACCGGCTGCGAGCGGTCACCCGAGTGGGCCGGCCGTTCGCGGCGCACGCCAGCAGCATCGGCAAGGTGCTGCTGGCCGAGCTGTCCGATTCCGAAATCCGCGCACTGCTTCCGGGCACACTGGAGAAATTCACCAGAAATACGATCACATCGGTCGGAGAATTGCTTCGTGAAATCGATATGGTGCGCATCCGGGGAATTGCGTTCGACCACGAGGAACATGATCTCGGAATCAGTGCGGCGGCGACCTCGGTGCGCGGCCCGGGCGGAATTGTCCAGGCCATTTCCATTGTCACCGGCACGAATCGTTTCCGATCCCGCCGCGCCGATTTCGTGCAGGCCCTGCGGGCCGTCCGCTAGCGGCGGTCCGCTCACAGTGACACCCGGGCGCCAGCCAACGCGGCCAGGAACCGCCGCACCATGAGCCGGACTCCGGCATCGGTGTGCGCGGTGCCGTACACATAGAAGTCCGGACGGATGAGCACCGCGTCGGCGCCGAGCCGCCGCAGCCACTCCCCGTAGGCGTCGTCGGCGTCCTCGAGTCGCACCGCGCGATAGGACGGCTGCGACCCGCCCGGTGCGGCGAGCACGCAGGGGCGGATGCCGATGGCGGCCAGCTGCCACAGCTCGAATCGGTCCAGCCCCTCGAGCAGGCGGGCGTCGCGTACCATCAGCGCCCCGGCCCCGCCCAGCAGATCGTCGAGCCGGGCAGGAAGTCGTTGCCCGTCCCGGGCGAAGCCCTGGATGGAGAGGGTGCCGCCGTGCGCGCCGTGGTGCAGGCCCGGCCCCAGCCGCGGGCGTGGCGGCCGCTCCGGCCGGGTGCGCCGCGCCCGCTCGGCCAGCATCCGGGTATCGCGGGCGCGGGCCGCGGCCGGGTCGGTGAGACAGATCAGCTTGCCCAGGCGAACCGAGAAGTCAATGATCTCGGTGGCGTGCGGAATCCGTTCGGTCGCATAGGTTTCCAGCAGCGCGCCGGTCGCCGTGCCGGACAGGACCGCCCGCAGCTTCCACCCCAGATTCATGACGTCGCGCAGTCCCGTGCACAGGCCCTGTCCGGCGAACGGCGGCATGAGGTGCGCCGCGTCGCCCGCGATCAGGGCTCGCCCGCGCTTCCAGGTAGTCGCCCAGCCCGCCTGGAAGCGGTAGGTGGCGTGGCGTTCGAGGGTCGAATTCTCAGGGGTGAAGCCGAAATCCGCGAGCAGCCACCAGGCGAAGCCGGGCCGGTCGATATCGGCGACGCGTTCGTGCGGCAGCCGCATGAACTCCCAGCGGCGACGCCCGGGGCCGCCCGGCACCATGGTATGCGGCCGGGCCGGATCGCAGGTCTGACGAGCCTCGATCAGCTCGGGCGCGCCCGGGCCGGGGGCCACGTCCACCACCAGCCAGTCCGAGAAGTACCGATTGTCCTGCCAGTGCGCGCCGATCGCGGCCCGCACCGCACTGCCCGCGCCGTCGGCTCCGACCAGGTAGCTCGCCGTGAGCTCGAGCGATTCCGCGCCGCGCCCCAGTCGGACCGCGACCGCCGCATCGAGATCGGTGTGGCCGAGATATTCCCAGCCGCGCAGGATCACGACATTCGGCAATTCTCGCAGGCGCGCCTCCAGCTGCTCCTCGAGCGCGGGCTGATGGAAGAAATAGGTGTTGTACCAGCCGGATTCGCCGTGCCCGGACCAATCCACCTCGAGCAGCACCTGATGGTCGGCGTTCTCCCAGCGGTAGAGGCCGTCGTAGGGTTCGGCGACCTCGGCGAGGGTCTCGGGCGAGAGCGCGACCGATTGCAGGATGCGCGCGAATTCGGCGTCGTGGGTCACCGCGCGGGGCAGCGGATAGTCGGCGGTCCGCTTGTCCACCAGCACGACTCGGAGTCCGGCCGCGGCGAGCTGGAGCGCCAGCACCTTGCCGACGGGTCCGCAGCCGATGACGGCGACGGCGTATTCACGATGTTCGGGAGTCATATCAGGCCGGGATCGCCGTGCTCCGGTGGTCGGCGAAGCAGGCCGCGATGAATTCCTCGACCCGCGGCATCAGCCGTTCGGGATGGCGGCGCAACGCGGCGATGGAGGGGGCGCGCAAGGATCGGGCGTCGGCCAGGCCCGCGGCCAGGGTGTCGGCGTCCTTGCGCACGTGCATCGGATCGAAGGGGTGCCCCATCACCAGGGCGCGGGTCCGCAGCTGCCGCCAGTCCGCGATCCACGGCTGGATGCCCCGGCTCAGGACCCCGGTCATGAGATGGCGGGTGGCGATCGGGTCGCGCGCCAGCACGCCCAGCGGAATGCCGCCGCGGCCGGTGCGTTTCGCGTAGCCGCGGGCCACCGGCGCGACGACGCGCAGTAGCGGGGTCAGCAGGCTGTAGCCGATCAGCAAGGGCCCGCCCCAATAGCAGGAATTGCGAATGCTGCGGTCCAGGATCGGCATTTCCAGCCAGACGCCGGTGAAGCGTTCCGGAGCGAGCAACGCCATGCGCAGCGCGTGCAGCGATCCGAAGGACGCGCCGCCGAGGAAGACCCGGTCCAATTCGAGCGTATCCAGCAGCGCCAGTACCGCGTCGGCGGAAACGCGCAGACCGTAGGCGTCGGTGCGGCGCGGCTGTTCGGATTCGCCGTGCCCGGGCAGATCAACGCAGATCACCCGATATCCGCGCGCCGCAAGATATTCCGCGATCGGCCATTGCGCGCGCATGTCGATGAGGAATTGGTGCAGCAGCACGACGACGGAGTCACCGCCGCCGTGCTCGGTGTACGCGAGTCTGCCCCATTCCACCTCGGCGAAGCGGGTGGTTGGGGTGTCGGTGGTCACGGCGGTCATCATCGTCCTCCTTACAGACTCGTACCTACAGTTTTGTACTCAATCGAGGAATTCGTCAACCACCCCCTTGACAGTGGGCTCCGACACACCCAGACTTCCAACCACCGGTGTGGACATATGTGTAGGTACCGGAGTGTAGTCTCGGTTCGCCCGGGGCCGGAAGTGCAGCGACGCCCATTCCGACAGGAGCTATCCCGAATGAACACGGCCGAGCGAGCGGTGAATCGACCGGATCGCGGACCCACGTCCTTCGCCATCGCGCGGGACAATTTCTCGGGCACGATCGGGTCGTCGATCGCCACGCTGGGCCGCTGCGTCCTCACCGGACTCGAGGCCGTGCGCGCGGGCGCCTCCGACGCCGTGCGGTGGCGCTTCCACTGGCGCGAGACCACTTTTCAGGCCTGGTTCATCGTCGGCGTCACCGCCTTGCCGGCCGTGCTCATGGCCATCCCGTTCGGAGTGATCGTCTCGGTGCAGGTCGGCAATCTGATCCACGATCTGGGCGCGGATTCCTTGATCGGCGCCGCGGGCGGGCTGGGCGTGATCCGCCAGGGCGCGCCGCTGGCGACCGGGCTGCTGCTCGGCGGCGCGGGCGCGGCGGCGATCGCCGCCGACCTGGGCGCGCGCACCATTCGCGACGAGATCGACGCCCTGCGCACCATGGGCATCGACCCGGTCGCCCGGCTGGTAGTCCCGCGCATGGTGGCCATGGTGGTGGTCGCGCCACTGCTCAATGTCCTGATCATCTTCGTCGGCGTGCTGGCCGGGTACGCGGTCGCGATCGGCGCGCAGGGCGTGACGCCGGGCAGCTACTGGTCGGCCTTCGGCTCGTTCACCGTCGTCACCGATGTCTGGGTGTCGCTGGGCAAGTCGGTGATCTTCGGATTCCTGGTGGTGGTCATCGCCTGCCAGCGCGGCCTCGAGGCCGAGGGCGGCCCGCGCGGCGTCGCCGACGCCGTCAACGCGGCGGTGGTGCTCTCGGTGGTGACGCTGATCGTGGTGAACGTGCTCGTCACCCAGCTGGTGACCATGTTCCTGCCGACCCGGGTGGCCTGACATGACGCCCTCGACACACCGGCCCGCCGCGATCCGCTACTACGCGATGAAGCGCTCCGCGCTGCTCGGACCACTCGAAAACGCCGGATTCGCACTGGGTTTCGCCTGGCACGTGCTGACCGCGGTGCCGCTGACGCTGCGCCGCTACCGGGCCGAGACCATGCGCACAATCAACAATATGACCTGGGGCCAGGGCTCCATCATCGTAGGCGGCGGCACCGTGCCGATGATGATCGTGCTGGGGCTGGCCATGGGCGCCTCGGTCGGCATCGAATCCACCGCCACCCTGGACATGATCGGGCTGGGCCCGGTGACCGGCGTGGTGTCGGCCTTCGCCAATACCCGCGAACTGGCCCCGATCGCCGCGGCCATCGGTTTCGCGGCGCAGGCCGGATGCCGGATGACCGCCGAGATCGGCTCCATGCGCATCGCCGAGGAGATCGACGCGCTGGAATCGCTGGGCCTGCGGTCGATTCCGTTCGTGGTGACCACCCGGGTGATCGCCGGCGCCGTGGCCATCGTGCCGACCTTCCTGATCGCCTTGATCCTCAGCTACCTGGCCTGCGCCGGGCTGGTGACCCTGCTACACGGCCAGGCCACCGGCGTCTACGACCACTACTTCTACCAATTCGTCAGCGGCGCCGACATTCTCGCGGCGGTGACGAAGGTTCTCGTCTTCGGGACAGCGGTGATTCTCATTCACAGTTATTTCGGCTTCTTCGCCACCGGCGGCCCCGAGGGCGTGGGCATCGCCTCCGGCCGGGCGGTGCGCGCCAGCTTCGTCGTCATCATCGCGCTGGACATGGTGCTCACTCTGCTGCTGTGGGGCATCGACAGTGCCGTGGAATTCACGGGG
This sequence comes from Nocardia sp. NPDC004340, assembly GCF_053602575.1. Lineage (NCBI taxonomy): Bacteria > Bacillati > Actinomycetota > Actinomycetes > Mycobacteriales > Nocardiaceae > Nocardia > Nocardia sp. NPDC004340. Next base: position 86,396 of record NZ_JBSGDW010000012.1, on the reverse strand, counting down.
TGACGTGATGCCGACCTATGGAATGCCGGGGGTGCCCGTCGACCGGCGCCGCTCGCTGCTGATCGGCGTGGGCGCGGCGGCCACCGTCGCGCTGATGGCCACGGCCGCAACCGGTTACCACGCGACCCGGCCCGAGGACGGGATGCGGGTGGCCTTGTACACCGAGCAGATCGGCGACGGCATCGACGCCGGCAGCCGCGTCTCGCTCGACGGGGTCGCGATCGGGCGCGTCGACGACATCTCCCCCGGCCCCGCCGGCACCCAGCGAATCACGCTGCGGCTGACCGCGTCCCGGCTGCACGGCCTCGACGACAGCCTGCGCGTCGACTACGCGCCGGAGAACCTGTTCGGGATCAGTGAGATCGAACTGCGGCGCGGGCCCGGCGGGCAGCCGCTGCGGCCCGGCGCGGAGATCCATCTCACCGGCGTGCGCGCCGCCGACGTCTACGACGCCACCATGGGCAGTCTGCTGCGCAGCATGTCGACGGTGTCGACCGCGGTGCTCACCCCACAGCTGTCCACGCTCATCGACCGGCTGGCCACGGATCTGCGCGCCTTCACGCCGTTCCTGCAGTCGATGGTGTCGATGGCCCGCGTGGTCGCCGACAATCAGCGGCTGCAGCCCTCGCAACTGCTGGGCCGCTTCGGGAATGCGCTCGGGCCCACCTCGGAACTGGTGGACGCAACGGTCAGCACCATCGACCACATCTATCGCATCGAGGACCTGCGCAACGATCGCACCCGCATCGACGCGGGCCTGAACATGGTGATCACCCAGCTGTTCCCGACGCTGACCAGCACACTGTTCCACGCCGCGACCTTCTCCGGGTTCACCGATATGCTCGCGCCGTTGCTCACCGTGCTGGCACAGATGGTGCCCGCCCCGCAGCCCTCCGGCGCCGAGATCGCCGAACTGCTCACCCGGCTGCGCGACGCCATGCCGGACACACCGTCGGGTCCGGTGCTGAACCTGGACGTCGAGCTGAGCGGTGTTCCCGCCGTGGCCGTCCCGCTGCTCGGGGGAGCCCGATGAAGGCGGTCGGACCGGCGCTGTGGCGGCTGGCCCTGTTCGCCGGGACGATGCTGGCCGTACTGGCGCTCGTGATCAGCCTGATCCAGCGGCCGATCAACGGCGAGACCCGTTCCTACCGTGCGCTGTTCACCGATGCCAACGGTTTGAAGTCCGGCGACGACGTGCGGATCCGCGGTGTCGCGGTGGGCAAGGTCGGCGAGATCGAGCTGGCGGGGGCGCAGGCGTCGGTGCGGTTCACGGCTCGCACCGACACCGCGCTCTACGACAACAGCACGCTCGCCATCCGGTATCAGAACATGACCGGGCAGCGGTACATCGATGTGCAGCAGCCCGCCGATCCGCGCGCGCGGCTGCCCGGCGGCGCGGTCATCGGAACCGCGCACACCGTCCCGTCTTTCGACGTGACCGCCCTGTTCAACGGTTTGAAGCCGGTACTGGCGACCCTGTCCCCCGAGGCGCTCAACACGTTCTCCGAGAGCATGCTCGCCGTCATCGAGGGCAATGGGACCGGACTGGGTCCGGCCCTCGACGCCATCGGCAAGCTCGGCGCGTACGCCGGCGACCGGCAGCGGGTGATCTCGGTGCTGATGGCGAATCTGGCCGACATCTCCGACAAGCTGGGGGGACGTTCGCAGGGGCTGGTCAGCCTGCTGCGCAATCTCGCCGATGTCTACGAGTCGTTGCAGGTCAACATGAACGGGCTGCTCGACTTCGCGCTCACCGCGCCGCCGGTGCTATATCCGCTGGACAGTCTGCTCGCGACGCTCGGGCTGAATGTGGGCGACAACCCCGATATCGACGCCGTCGTGCGGCGGCTGTTCCCCGACCCGCAGCAGACGGTCGACGCCCTGAGCCGGCTGCCGGGCGCGCTGGCCGCGTTGTCGGCGTCGATTCCGAACTTCGCCGGCGCGGGGTCGCTGTGCACCAAGGGAAAGGCTGATGTGCCACCGGTTCTGCAGGTTCTGCTCCGCGGACAGCAGGTGACGATATGCAACCCGTGAGACGCCGCGAACTGCGGGCCGGGCTGGTCGCGGCCGTAGTGTTCGCCGCCGGTCTGCTGGCCGCCGCCGTGTTGTACGCCGTCCCGTTCGGCGCTCGCACCTATGTCGCCGAGCTGTCGGAGGCGCAATCGGTCCAGGCTGGCGACGACGTCCGGGTGGCCGGGGTGCCGGTCGGCACCGTGAAAGACCTGGAGCTGCGCCCGGATCGGGTGATCATGCGATTCACCGTGCGATCGGGCGTGTTCCTCGGCGATCTGACCTCCCTGGACATCCGCATGCTCACCGTCGTCGGCGGCCACTACGTGGCGGTCGTTCCCGCGGGAACGAAACCGCTGGGGCAGCAGCACATTCCGTCGGATCGTGTTCGTTTGCCCTACAGCCTGATCCAGGCCTTCCAGGACGCGACCGCGCCGCTGCGCGCCATGAACGGAAACACCCTGCGCGGCAACCTGTCCGCGCTGGCCGGATCGCTCGAGCAGAGTCCCGGCAGTCTGCGCGAGGTACTGAACGGCGTCCAGGGGTTCGTGGACGTGCTGGATCGCCAGCGCGCGGACGTGTCGCGGGCCGTGGCGCTGGCCGACGAGTACGTCACCGCCATCGACGGTGCGCGCGGTGAACTGCGGCGGCTCATCGAGAAGATCAATCTGCTCGAGACCCTGCTGGTGAACAATCGCGCCGAGCTACGGGAGGCCGTGCGGTCCCTGGACCGGGTGGTGAATCGCCTGGGTGGGCTGCAACCGGCGTGGGAATCGACGCTGAAACCCATGGCGGAGCAGCTGTCCACCGCCGCGACCCGGCTGACCGAGCTGGGCGGGAAGCTCGAGCCCCTGATCACCGCCGTACACGGCCTGCTGGAGAAGTTCCAGCAGCTGGTGCTGCCGGACGGCCAGCTGGGGGTCACCGACGTCGCCGCGACGGTGTGCGTTCCGGTCCCGGGGAAGGCGTGCTGATGTCCGACCGAATCCTGCACCGGGTCTTGGGATCTCGCGCGCTCATGTCCGTGCTGGGCGTGCTGGCGGTCTGTGCCGCGGTGGCCGTCACCTATGTGGTCGCCTTCGATCCACTGCGCAAGACCGACGCCTATTGCGCCCTCATGCCCGACGGCATCGGACTGTACCCGGGCAACCACGTCACCATGCGCGGCATCACGGTCGGCACGGTCACCGCGGTCGTACCGCAGGGAACCAAGGTCCGCGTCGATTTCACCGTGGACGCAACGCATCCGGTACTGGCCGACGCCGCGGCCACCACGGTCTCCGACACCGTCGTCGCCGACCGGGACCTGGCCGTGCTCAGCGGCGGGCAGGCCACCGAGCGCTGGGATCGTGGCCAGTGCCTGACCCGGACGCTGACGCCCAAGAGCATCACCCAGACCCTCGACGCCATGGCCCAGCTCTCGAGCGAGGTGCTGGGCCGCGACCAGGACGACACCCTCGGCCGGGCCGTCGCCGCGCTCGATTCCGCGACCGCGGGCACCGGGCCGCAGCTCAACGAGATCATCCGAAAGCTGAGCAGCGCACTGCATTCCCCGGACGCCGCCATCGGGCATCTGGCGGGGCTGATCGACGCGCTGTCCTCGCTGTCGGAGGCCATCGCGAACCATTGGGGGGACATCGAATCCATGCTGACGCGGATGGGCCCGGTGCTCGATCAGGTCAACAACGAGCTCTTCACCGAGACCGTGGTGATCATCGACGGCTTCCGGCGGGTGCTGCCACTGTTCAACGACGTCACCACGCTGTTCGGCGATCCGATCTTCGAGGCCCTCGACGCATCGATTCCGCTGCTGCGCTTTCTCGGGGCGCATGTCGGAACCTTGCGCGAGATCGTCACCAAGACACCGATTCTCACCTCGGCGGTCACCTCCGCGGTCGGCTCGGGCCGCGCCGATCTGCAGGTCACCCGGGCGGTTCTCGGCCTGGCGGGTGCGCGATGAGGGCGGCGCGCGGGCGGCGGCTCTCGACGGCGATCGCGGCGGTCACGATTCTCGCGGCTGGCGGGTGCGGCTTCGACCCCGCCGCGATTCCCGTTCCGGGAACCGGTGTTTCGGGCCTCACCTATGACATCCACATCGAATTCACCAATGTCCTGAACCTGCCGTTGCGGGCCAAGGTGGTGGCCAACGGGGCCCGGATCGGCACCGTCACCAAGGTGACGCTGGTCGACGCCGCGCCCGGGCGTGCGGGATTCGTTCGCGTTGACGCGACGGTCCAGCGCTCGGCGCACCTGCCGGCCACCACCTCGGCGGAACTGCGGCAGAACACGGTGCTCGGCGACATCCACATCGCCCTGCGCACTCCGGCGGACGGATTCGGCACGCTGCTCGACGATGACGCCACCATTCCGCTGCGGCAGACCAAGCCGCCCGTGCAGATCGAAGACGCCATGGCGGGGATGGCGACCTTCATCCAGGGCGGCGCGTTCGACAAGCTGCAGGACATCGTCAACCGCTTCAACAGCGTGCTGCCCGCCGATCCACGCGAGACCGCGCGGATCGCGGGCGTAGCGGGAGCCGATGCCCAGGATCTGGCCGCTCACCTCGATCAGGTGGACGTCTTCCTGGACGGGCTCGCCACCGACGCCGCGGTGGTGCGCACTCGCGACGAGCTGTTCGGAGAGTTGCTGACCCCGCCCGCGGTGGCGCAGGTCTCGGCGGCGATCACCTCGTTCGTCGGTGCCATCGGGGTGATCGGCGCACTCGGTCCGGTCGCGCACGCCCTGGTGTGGCTGGCCCCGCTGGTGAGCGCCGGGGACGCGGCGGCGCGCGCCTTCGTGCCGCTGGCGTTCACGGCGCGGCCGCTGGACCTGGATGCGCCGTCGAATCTGAACGCGCTGGTCGCGCTGTTGCGGGACAAGGTGATTCCGTTCGCCGAGCGCGGGCCCAAGGTCGACGTGGTGCGGGTGAGCACCGGTGATCCGGTTTCGCGCGACGAGCAGGTCGACCGGATAGTCGAGACGCTGCGCATGATCGGAGTGGTGCGATGAAGCTCGGTTCGCTGGTCTCGCTGGGCGGTATCGCCGGCATTCTGGTGCTGGGGTCGGGATACCTGGCGGTGGGGGTGGCCGGGGTCGATCCGATGGCCGAATACACCACCGCCACCATGGTTCTCGGCAATACGGTGGGCCTCGCCATCGGGTCGCCGATCCTGCTCAGCGGCGTGAGGGTCGGCGACGTCACCGCGGTGCGCGACGCCGACGCCGGGGCCGAGGTCCACTTCCGGGTGACCGGCAGGTACCCGATCCCGGTCGACAGCGCCGTGAGCATCGAGCATCTGTCCGCGCTGGGCGAGCCCTACGTGGAGTTCACGCCGAAGTCCGAGGGCGGGCCGTATCTGCGTGACGGACAGACGATCTCGGCCGAGCGGATCTCGCGGCCGCGCTCGATTCCGGAGGTGGCGCGGCTGATGACGCAGGTGCTGAATCAACTCGATCCGGCGGCCATGAGCCGGCTCACCGGCACCTTCGGCGGCGCCCTGGACGGCACCGACTCGGCCATGGCCGACCTCGGTCGCTCGACCGCGCTGCTGGCCGCAAGTCTGGACAGCCGCCTGCCCGAGATCACGAAGACGTTCACCGACATGCAGACCATGGCCGACGACATCGACTGGGTCGCGACCGCGGCTCCGGCCGCCGCACCGCCGTTCGTGGAATTCAGTGTGCGCGTGGACCAGATCGCCCAGGCGCTCGGGCGGCTGTTCCGGGCGGGCGACGGCCCGCAGATGTACCTCGACGAGAACGGGCTGGTGCCGTTCCTGACCCGGCTCACCGCGTGGGTCGACACCGCGGGGCCGGAGCTGGCGCCGCTGGTTCCGGTGCTGCGTCCACTGGTGGACGACGCGGTGGCGCAATCCCCCCGCATCGATCTGAGCCGCCTGATCAGCGCGGCGCTGGACGGCGTCGGCGACGATGCCGTCCGGCTGCGGATCCATCTCAAATGACCGACCGAGGAGCCCCCATGCCGACCACGACCACCACCGAAGATACTGCCACCGACCAGGCTCCGGAACCGAAGGTCCGCGTGCGCACCGCCCGATCGGTGCCCGTGACGACCATCGCGCGCGGCGCGGCGTACCTCGGTGTAGCGGCCGCCCTGTGCGCGACCACCGCACTGTGGCTCTCGGCCCGCGGCGACGCCCGGCACGAGCGAGACACGGCCGCCGGCAATCGGCACGCCGAGCAGGTGGCCGCGGACTACGCGGTCGGCGCGTCCAATATCGACAACGCCAACTTCCAGGCCTGGGTCGACCGGCTCAAGACCAACACCACCCCGCAGCTGGCCAACAAGTTCGACGCCACCGCGCCCAAGCTGCAGGAGATCCTGATCCCGTTGAAGTGGACCTCCACCGCGAAGCCGATCACCGCCAAGGTGGCGAGCGAGTCCGGCGGGGTGTACAAGGTCAACGCCTTCGTCAGCGTGACCTCCACCAGCGCCCAGACCCCCGACGGCGGCCAGATGACGGTCACCTACAACGTCACCGTCGACAGCAACGCGGGCTGGAAGATCACCGACGTCGGCGGAATGGACGGCGCCATGCCCCTCAAATAGCCGCCGCCGCTCGAGTAGCCACTGCCCCAAGGCCATTCCGGCACCCACTGATCGACGACAAGGGAAGAACATGTCCGCACCCGCAGCACGCTCGGTCGACAAGGCCGAGATCGTGATCACCGGAGCCACCAACGGCATCGGCAAGGAGATCGCCCGCGACCTCGCCACCCGCCACACCCGCCTCACCCTGATCGCCCGAAATCCGCGCAAGGCCGCGGAAACCACGGCGGAACTGCTCGCACTGGGGGCCGCGCACGTCGATGTCGTCGAGGCCGATCTGTCCGACCTGTCCTCGGTGCGGGCCGCGACCGCGCGACTCCACGACCGCCTCGACCACATCGACGTCCTGGTGAACAACGCGGGCATCACCCTGTTCCGCAGCGAGCCGCCGACCGTGGACGGTTTCGACGCCATGATCGCCACCAACCACCTGGCGCCGTTTCTGCTCACCGTCGGCGTCCTGGACCTGCTGACCAAGACCCCCGGGGCCCGCGTCGTCAACACCGCCTCCGAGGCCCACCGCCACGCGCGCCGCCCCGACGCGCCCACCCTGGCCCGGCCGACGGAGTACGGGGCGTGGGGCGGACAGCTGGTGTACGGCCAGTCGAAGCTGCTCAACATCCTGTTCACCAAGGAATTGGCACGGCAGCTGCACGGCACCACCGTCACCGCGAACTGCTTCTGCCCCGGCGCGGTCTCCACCGGCCTGGTCCGGGACAGTTCCGCGGTCAGCAGCACCTGGTCGGTGGGCGCGCGGGCCCGCATCCTGCGCCGCCCCGCCGCCGGGGCGCGCCCGGGCCTGCGCCTCATCCTCGATCCCGCCCTGGACGGGGTCACCGGGCGGTTCGTCACCTCCACACCCGGGCTGCGCTTCCTGCCGCCACTCGCCGCCCTCTCCGATACCGCACTGCACCAGCGCATCTGGCAACGCAGCGCCGAGCTCACCGGGGTGTAGCGGTGCGCGCGCCACGTCGACCGTGACCTCCCCGCCCCGCTTCATCCGCACGCGCTACCGGCGCGAGATCCTCGATCACCTGGGCACCTGCCCCGTCTGCGGCTATCCGTCGCAGGCGCACGTGGTCACCACGGAATTCCTCAGCGGTGACCACGAATCCACCCTGTTCGTCACCTGTGGCCTGAGCTGCGGGTGGCAACAGTCCACGCCCTCCTGAATTAGGAGCGATGAATGTCATCTGCCCACAACCGAGCCCGGCGACCCGACCGGTTCCCGCGCCTCGCGGCGGCGGTCACGGTCCTCACCACCGCCGCGACCCTCTGTGCGACCGCGGGAGCCGCAGCCGCACAGGATGATTCAGCCCTGACGGTGTTTCCCTTGCGGGCGATGTCCTCGCCCGCGACCATCGCTGCCGGACCCGACGGCAATCTCTGGTTCACCGAACTCACCGGCAATGCCATCGGCCGAATCAGCCCGGCCGGGGCGCTCACCGAATTCCGCACCGGACTCAGCGCATTGAGCGGTCCCGACCGGATCGCGGCCGGGCCGGACGGGAACCTGTGGTTCACCGAATGGTTCGGCGGGCGCATCGGGCGCATCACTCCCGATGGCGTGATCACCGAGTTCGCGGCCGGCATCACGCCGGGTAGCAGCGTGTTCGGCATCGCGGCCGGGCCGGACGGGAATCTCTGGTTCACCGAATCGGTCTCGAACAAGATCGGGCGCATCACCCCGGACGGGGTGGTGACCGAATTCGACGGCGGGCCGAATCCGCTGGCCGCGCCCACCGACATCGTCGCCGGGGCCGACGGCAACCTGTGGTTCACACAGCGCTTCGGCGGCATCGGCCGGATCACGCCGCAAGGCCAGGTCACCGTGTTCACCGACGGCATCACGCCGATGGCCGGGTCGGTCAGCATCACGGCCGGGCCGGACGGAAACCTGTGGTTCACCGAGACTTTCGGCGGCCGCATCGGCCGGATCACGCCCACCGGGAAGGTCGACGAGTTCACCGGGCCGCTGACCGCGACCACCCTGCCGGTGAACATCACCGCGGGACCGGACGGCAATCTCTGGTTCACCGAGTACGGCGGCGCGAACCTCGGCAGGATCTCGACCGACGGGCAGATCACCGAGGTGCGCAATGTCGGATTCGCGACCGTGCCCGACGGCATCGTCGCCGGATCCGACGGCAACCTCTGGTTCGTCCAGGCGGCGGCCTCGCGGATCGGACGGTTCACGCTATGACCACACCACAGCGCATCGCGGTCCTGGGCGCGGGATCGATCGGGAGTCTGTTCGCGGCCCAGCTCGCCGCGGCCGGGCAGGACGTGACGATGGTCGTGCGCAATGACGTTCGGCGCGCGTATCTGCGGGAGCACGGGCTGGTCACCCGTTCGCGGCTCAGCGGGAAGACCGCGACCGTGCGAGTCGGGCTCGCGACCGAGCTCCGGGAGACTTACGACCTGATCATCGTGGCGGTGCAGCGGCCGCACATCGAGGCGCTGATTCCGACCTTGGCGGCCAATGGATCTCGCGCGATCATGCTGATGTTCAACTGCGCGTCCGGGGCCGGGCAGTGGGCCGATCGGATCGGGGCGCGGCGGCTGCTGTGGGGCTTCCCGGCCGTGCTCGCCGATCTCCAGGACCAAGTGCTCGAATACGCCATCGTGCCGGCGGCACTGAAATTCGTGCAGGTCACCACGGTCGGGACGCTCGACGGTGCGGTCACCCCCGAGCTGGCGGCGGCCCGGGACGCGTTCAATGCCGCGGGGATTCCCACGGTCGTCGATCCCGATATCGACGCCTGGCTGAAAACCCATGCGGCCTATATGGCTCCGATCATGGCGATGGGCTATGTCCCGCCGCGCGGACGTTTCGGCCCCAGGCTGCGATGGTCCGACGCCCGCGCACTGGCCACCGCGATCCGGGCGGGCTTCGCGGCGGTGCGCGGCAATCGGATTCGGCTCACCCCGGTGAACATGCGCTTCCTGGACCGCCTGCCCGCCGGGGTGCTGACCGGACTGCTGTGGACGGTGTTCTGGTCGCCGATGGCCAAACGCTCGCTGAGCTCGCATTCGGGGGCGGCGCCGGGCGAGGTGGCGATGCTGCTGGCCGAGCTGGAGGCCCTGGCCCGGCGGGCCGGCACCAGCCCGGAGGCGCTGCGCACGCTGGCCGGACAGGTGCCGGTCTCCTGACGGCTTGCCGAATCCAGTAACTCATCGGCCGTCCGCAACCTGTGGCGAACCGTCCGGAATTCATAAATTCAATAGCAGCTCGATGAATCACGGAACCGAGGAAAACCCGAATTCCGGACGGACGCCGACAGCATTCAACGAAAGGACGAATCGATGACCGCCAACACCACCCCCCTGTTCTACCGCGACCAGCAAGCCTGGCGCGACCTGCAGGAATTCCTGCCCGCTCGGCTGCGGCTGGACGAGACCAACGCACCGGAAGAGGATTTCTGGGAATGGCGCGGAAATACCGTGCACCTGGATCGCTACCGTAATCCGAGCGCCAATGCGAAAGTCGTCCTGCACCACGGTGTCGGCACCAATGGCCGTCAGATGAGCCTCATTCTCGGCGCGCCGCTGGCGCAGCGCGGGTTCGAGACCGTGGCTCTCGACAATCTCGGCTACGGCCTGACCCGGGTCGCCGACGGCACCATCCCCAGCTACGCCGACTGGGTCGATCTGGTGGTGGACTTCCTGGCCTATGAGCAGTCCCGCGACGACCGGCCGATCGTGCTCTACGGTCTGAGCGCGGGCGGCATGCTCACCTATCACGTGGCGGCCAAGGCGCCCAAGGGCACGCTGCGCGGCATCGTCGGCATGACGTTCCTGGACCAGCGCGACCAGCAGGTCAAGGACGAGACGGCCCACGACCTGGTCACCGCCCGCCTGGGCGGGCCGCTGATGGGCGCTCTGGCTCACACCCCCGCCCGGGGCTTCCGCTACCCGATGACCCTGGCCTCGAAGATGTCCGCGCTGGTGAACGACAAAGCGGCGCTGAGGGTCATGACCCGCGACAAGACCTCGGGCGGCAACTCGGTGCCGATCCGCTTCCTGGACTCCTACATGAGCTACCAGCCCGCGGTGGAACCGGCCGACTTCGACGCCTGCCCGGTCCTGCTCACCCAGCCCGCCGAGGACCGCTGGTCGCCGCTGCACCTGAGCACGCCGGTGCTCGATCCGATCACCAAGGTCCCGGTCACCACCGTCATGCTCGACAACGCGGGCCACTACCCGATCGAGGAGCCCGGCCTGCAGCAGATGCAGGACGCGATCGCGGAGTTCGTCACCAAGTACACGCAGTAGCGAGCACTCGCCGTGCCGCCTCGGCCCACCCGAACCACGGAGTTACTAGAATCGGCAAGGACATGTCCGACCGGTTCCAGGGAGCTCCGTGGTTCATTGGGATGTACCGCGCTCGACGATGGGCGCCCTGCTCACGACCCGGCTCGGCGAAGAGCACGGGCTCTCGACGGCAACTCTGTTGCGCGACAGCGGGATCACCGCGGCGCAGCTGGCCGATCCCAGTGGCGAGGTGGCCGCGGCCGAGGAGCTGGCCATTATCGGCAATCTGGTGCGCGAGCTCGGGAATCCGCCGGGTCTGGGCCTCACCGCCGGCGCCCGGTTCCGGCTCACCTCCTACGGCATGTGGGGATTCGCGATGATCAGCAGCCCCACCCTGCGCTCGGCCATCCGGGTCGGCTTCCAATTCGCCGAACTGAGCTTCTCCCTGAGCGAGACCGCGCACCGCGACAACGGCCCGGATCTGGAACTGATCCTCGAACCGCTGCGCATCCCGCCGGAACTGCGCCGCTTCACCATCGAACGCGATATGGCGGGCATCCAGACCTTGCACCGCGATCTGCTCGCCGTGCCGACCGCCCTGACCCGGGTGAGCTTCGCCTTCCCCGCTCCCCCGGACGACGTCCTGCCGCACTACGACGAAATCTTCGGTATGCGACCTGAATTCGACGCGGACCAGAACATCCTCGCCTTCGACGCCGCCCTCGCCGACGCGCCGCTGCCGCAGGCCAACGAGCAGACCGCGGCGATCGCCATGCAGCACTGCCGGGACCTGCTCGACCGCCGCCGCGCCCGCACCGGCATCGCCGGACAGGTCCGCGACCAGCTGCTGGAGAACCTGACCGACCCGCCCGACGCGGTCGCCATCGCGAACTCGCTGCACATGAGCGAGCGCACCCTGCGCCATCACCTCGCCCAGGAGGGCACGTCCTACCGTGCCCTGCTGGACGAGGTCCGCGAACGCCTCGCCGAGGAGATGCTGGTCGCGCAGGCGCTGCCGGTCGCCGAGATCGCCCAGCGCCTGGGCTATCTCGAGGTGTCGAGCTTCTCGCAGGCGTTCCGGCGCTGGAAGGGCATGGGCCCGCGCGCCTTCAAGCAGCTCCAACCGGCCTAGAAGGCGGCCTCGCCGAGGGACATGATCTCGTCGTCGAGCGCGGCGAGGATGTCGCGGTCGGCGTCGAGACGGGGCAGGATCTGCCCGGCGAAGAACGTGGCCGTAGCCACTTTGCCCTCGTAGAAGCGGCGATCGGCGTCGGCGGAATCCAGTGCGGCGAGCGCGGTCTCGGCGCCGGCCAGCAGCCGCCACCCGACGAGCAGATCGCCCACGGCCATCAGGAAGCGGACCGAACCCAGACCGACCTTGTACAGCTCGGTCGGCTGTTCCCCGGCGGCCAGCAGATGGCCGGTCAGGATCCCCGCCATGTCCTGCACCCGCTCGACCGCGACCGACAGCTGCTCCTTGGCGAGCTTCAGCCGCGCCGGACCGTCGGATTCCGCGGTCCGGCGGACCTGAGTGAGCACATGCCCCAGCGCGACACCGCGGTTGCGGGCGATCTTGCGGAAGAAGAAGTCCTGTGCCTGGATGGCGGTGGTGCCCTCGTACAGCGAGTCGATCTTGGCGTCGCGGATGTACTGCTCGATCGGGTAGTCCTGCAGGAAGCCGGAACCGCCCAGGGTCTGCAGCGATTCGGCCAGGTACTGGTAGGCCCGCTCGGAGCCGACACCCTTCACGATCGGCAGCAGCAGGTCGTTGACCGCCGCGGCCAGCTCCGGGTCCGCGCCCGAAAGATGCTGCGCCACCTCATCGTTCTGGTGTCCGGCGGTGTAGAGGTAGATCGAGCGCAACCCCTCCGCGTACGCCTTCTGCAGCAGCAGTGAGCGGCGCACGTCGGGGTGGTTGATGATCGTCACCTTCGGGGCCGCCTTGTCGGACTGCCGGGTCAGATCCGCGCCCTGCACGCGCTGGCGCGCGTAGTCCAGGGCGTTGAGGTAGCCGCTGGACAGCGTGGCGATCGCCTTGGTGCCGACCATCATCCGGGCTTCCTCGATCACCTTGAACATCTGCGCGATGCCGTCGTGCACCTCGCCCACCAGCCACCCGACGGCCGGGACGCCGTCTCCGCCGAAGGTCAGCTCACAGGTGGCCGAGGCCTTGAGACCCATCTTGTGCTCGACATTGGTGACGAAGACGCCGTTGCGGTCGCCGAGTTCGCCGGTCTCGGGGTCGAAATGGAACTTCGGCACGAAGAACAGCGACAGACCCTTGGTACCCGGTCCCGCGCCCTCCGGCCGCGCCAGCACCAGGTGCGCGATGTTCTCGAACAGGTCGTCGGAGTCGGCGCCGGTGATGAAACGCTTGACGCCCTCCAGCCGCCACGAACCATCCTCCTGCGCAATGGCTTTGGTACGGCCCGCGCCGACGTCGGAGCCGGCGTCGGGCTCGGTGAGCACCATGGTGCCGCCCCAGTTGCGGTCCATCATAAGCTTCGCCCAGTGCCGCTGCCGCGCGGTGCCGACACCGTGCACGACATTGGCGATCATCGGGCCGCTCAGGTACATGTAGGCGGCCGGTTGGGCGCCGAGCACGAATTCCGAGATGGCCCAGGAGACGATCGCGGGCGCGGGCATCCCGCCGATCTCCTCCGCCTTGCCCACCCGCCACCAGTCCGCGTCGCGCCAGACCCGGACCGCCTGCTTGAACGATTCCGGCAGCCGCACCGCGTGTGCCGCGGCGTCGAAAACCGGTGGGGTGCGGTCGGTCTCGGCGTACGGGGCCGCCACCGGGCCCTCGGCCAGGCGGGCGGCTTCGGCCAGCATGGTGCGCACGGTGTCGGCGTCGAGGTCGCCGAAGGCGCCCGCGTCCAGGACGGTTCCGAGCCCGAATACCTCGAACAGGTTGAATTCGAGATCGCGGACGTTGCTCTTGTAATGGGTCACGGGCACCACTGTTCGAGAACCCACCACCGGCTGACAATGGCTTGTTAATGACCGATAAGTAGGAAACCGCGTGAATACTCGCCATTTCCGCACTGGTAGCAGGCCGGACCGATCGAATAAGTTAATCGCGGCTAAGTGGCACAATTCACCGGACCGGTGCCGTGGTGATCCGATCGCCGACCGCCACCAGCACGTCCACGAGATCGTCGCGCCACCGCAGGCGCGGATTGCGCACCGCCTCGATGACGACCGTCGTCAGGGCGCGAATCAGCAAACGCGCCACCGCCGCCGGGAGCTCGGGCCGCACCGCCTGCAGCATCCGTCCCCACTGCGCGATGCCGTCCACTCGGACCTGCCGGTAACGCCGCACCCCGTCGGTGGGCAGGTGCCGGGTCTCACTGACCGTGATGGCCAGCAGATCGGGCTCGTCGACACCGAATCGGGCGAAATTGCGCAGCAGCGAGCGCAGGGACGCCTGGGCGCTGCGCGTCTCGGCGACCGCCCGCAGCAGCGTCATCTGCAGCCACTCGTCCTGCCGGCGCACGATCCGATCGAGCAGCTCGGCCTTGTTCCTGAAGTGGTAGTACAGCGCGGGCCCGGACACGCCCACCGCGGCGCCGATGTCCTCGATCCCGACCTCGGCGAAACCGCGGCTGCTGAACAGCTTGGCCGCCTCGGCGAGCATCCGTTCGGATCGCAGCGCCCGATCCAGAGCTGGATTCCCGCCGATCGCACGCGCCGGCCGCATCGGCGGCCGCCCCGCCGGACGGTGCGGGAACTCGGTCCGGATCACCTCGGCGACAACGGAATCGAGCACCTGCGCCGCGGCCTGCGGCGGCAGTTCGGCCCGATGGTAGGACGGGCTCACCGCGATCGACAGCACACACCAGCTCAGCATTTCGACATCGGCGGCGTCCAGGTCGGGACGACAGCCCCGAATCCAATGCCGCAGATAGCCCGTGATGCGGGCCGCGCGCAGCAGCACCGCGGACCGGTCCCCGGGGGTGAGATGACGAAACTCGAGCTGCCACAACCGGGGCAGCTCACGCAGTTCGAGGACGACCCGGACCAGTTCGGCCGGCACCGCCGCCCCGGACCGGTCCGCGCGATAGGCGGCTTCGAGCCGCGCCAGGGTGTCGTCGAGCCCGGCCAGCAGACATTGCCCGAGCAATTCCCGCTTGTTCCGGAAATGCCGGTACAGCGCCGGAGCGGAGATACCCGCCGCCGCCGCGATCTCCGCCATCGGGGTCCCGTGGTAGCCGCCGTGCGCGAAGGCGTCCACGGCGGCGTTCAGGATCATGACGCGCCGGGTCGGGGGACGCGTTCGCGGCGCGGTGGGACGCGACCGGACACGACCGGCGGGTATTCGCGTAGCGGTCAACGCGGCACGACCTTCATCTGCGGGGCTTGCCGCCACGATAGCGGCCGGACGTCAGCGGGCGGGGGCGGGTGCGCGGTGCAACTCCTTCCGGTCGTAGTAGCCCGTCACGATCAGACCGACCAGCAGACCGATCACCAATCCGAGCAATGTCATCCAGCACGCGTGGCTCAGACCGGCCGAACCGTCGCCGTTGAAATACAGAATGGCGCGGACGCCCAGGTACACCTGATGCATCGGCTCGAAATCGGCCAGCCAGGCGACCGGCCGGGGGATCGCCTCGACCGGGACGGTGCCGCCGGAGGACGGCAGGCCGAGCACGATGAACAGCACCAGGTTCACCAGCAGACCCATGGTGCCCAGCGCGGAGACGATCGACAGCGCGGTGACGCCGACCGCGATGATCGCGAACGTGCTGTACAGGAACAACAGCAACGGGCGGTCCATCGGCATGCCGAGCCATTTCCCGATACCCAGGAAGATGCCCGCCACCACCGGCGCGACGCCGGTGATGATGGCCCATTTGAGGAACAGCGTGCGCAAGCGGGAGATCGGTACCGACGGGTAGTGCACGTACCAGGGCCCGAACTCGGTCGGCGCGAAACCCAAGGAGGAGTCGACCATTCCATTGATCACCATGGCGCCCGTGAAGCCGGCCAGCAGCACCATGACGGTGTAGAAGAAGGCCGTGAGCCCGCCGCCGGTGCCGCCGTGCAGCGGATGGAACGGCGTGACCGTCACCTCGATCGGCGCGGCCAGCATGAGCTTGCTCAGCCCCGGTAGCGTGGCGACGCCGCCGGAGGGTTGCAGCTGGGTGTTCACGGCGCCGGTGAGCCGTTGGCCCACAGTGTCATTGGCCTGCTTCAGCGCCGTTCCTGCGATGTTCTGCATCACCTGCGATCCGAACGTCCCGGTGCGCGGATTGGTGAACACCGTGATCTGTGGGCGCGTGACATCGCCGGGCACGGCGCTGGCGGCCGCGAAGATGCCCAGCCGCTTGGTGAAATCACTGGGGATGACAATGGCCCCGTACACCTTGCCGGTGTTCAGTTGCTGCTGCGCCTCGCTGATGCCCAGCACCCGCAGATCGAACTTGTCGGCCGGAATCTGTTGCACCAGAGCATCATTGATCTGCTTGCCGATATTGGTGGGCTGCCCGCCGATCACGTCGCCGGAGTCCTGATCGACCAGGGCGACCGGGAATCCGTGCAGGTGCTTCGACGGATCCACCACGTACGACAGGTACATGGTGGCCAGCAGCGCCATCAGCAGTGACACCACGATCGCGGGGGCCAGCCACACCCGCGGGCTCTTCCGCGGCACCGAGTCGGCGGAGGCTTCCGCCACCGACTCGGGTGCGGTTTGCTCTACATTCGCCATGGGGTACCCGACTCTCTGCGATTCAGGGGTTGGTGCCGGTGACCTCGCGCACGAATGCGTCGACAGCGTCCTCCATCTGGGTGAGTCCGGGTTCCTCGAGCGGATAGTGCCCGGCGTTCTCGAGCATCACCAGCTTCACCGGAACCTTCTTGATCGGGTCGAGGACGGGTTTGCTCAATTCCAGCGGTGTCCAATGGTCGGCCGCGGGCTGGGTGTGCAGGATCGGACAGACGTCGAAATCGGGCGGCTCGATATCGGGGACGTAGGTGCGGTAATCGTCGAGAAACTTCATCGACGCGACGTTGCCCGCCGAAGTCTTGTCCGCCAGAAACACTTTCATGGCGTCGTCGTTGTTGCACAGCGCGCTCATCTTCGAGGCGAGGCTCATCGGGTATTCCAGGCCCTTCATCGGCGACTTGGCCAGGGCTTCGATGCCCTTGGTGCCCACGGTGGCGCTGAACTTGTCGTGCGCGGTGGCGATCCAGACGTCCCGGTTGCGCTGGTCGAGGAAGGTCATGCCCACGATGCCGGTCAGCGTGCCGCGCGGGGCGTGGGCAGCCACGTGATAGGTCACCATGCCGCCTGCCGACAGGCCGTACAGCACGATCGGGCGATCGTCGCGCGACTTCTCGTAGAGCAGGTAGTCGGTGACCATCTGGATCCAGTTGCCGTACCCGTAGGTGCCCTCGGGCCGGACCTGCGTCATGCCGTAGCCCAGATTGTCGAGCGCGGTGACCTCCCAGCCCTTGTCCGCCAGGGGTTTACCCAGAATGAGGTTCATCTGCCGGCCGTTGGTGCCGACGCCGTGATGCAGGATCACTTTCGCGGGGGCGCTCGGATTCAGGTACTGGTCGAGATGGATGTTGTTGCCGTTCCATTCCCAGAAATCCTCGGCGGGAAGGTCCGCCTCGGTGGTGAGCCGGAGTCGGGACGGCAGGAATTCTTGAAGCTCGCGCCAAGCGGATTGATCGTGGTACAGGGTGTCGGGACCGGTCTTTCGCTTCATAGGAACCCCTCTGATCTGAGAGTTTGCGAGCCGTTCGCTGTCTAATCGTGCTCAGCGTCCACCGGTCAGTCAATAGTCGGCCACCCCTCGCGAAATTAGCCTACAGTGTGGTACCTACATCTATGTACACAATGGCCATGACCGCCGCGCTCCCGCGCCCGGTCCGTTAGCGACAGGACCCACGGCTATGACAGCCCAGGCATCTCCTGAACTCCCCACGCTCACCGAGCCCGATACCGACGAGCGTGAGGACACCTCCCCGCTGCGGTATTTCGGCTGGTATCTGACCGTCATCGGCATCTCGCACCTGATCTTCCCCCGCCCCTGGGATCGCATGACCGCCATCGCCTATCGCGCGCCGCTGCGCCCCAAGACGCTGGCCTTCGGCGTCACCGAGACCGCCATGGGAATCATGTTCCTGCGCAAGCGAACCCGCCCGCTGGGCGTGCTCGCGGTGACCGCACAGGTGCTGTTCCTGGTGCGCAGCTTCATCACCTTCCGCCGCGGAGGCGTCGATGCCGTCTAATACCGTCGAAACCGTCATCGAGGCCCCGCTCCCCCTGGTGTACGAGGTGTTCACCGACCGCGAGCGCAGCGGCGATTACCTCCCGCTGAACACCCGCCTGGATCGACCCGGCACTACCGAACGGCAGGGCGTGGGCGCGGTCCACTTCCTCGGCTTCGGCCGCTTCGGGGTGCGCGAGCAGATCACCGAGCTGGTCCCCGGCGAGCGCATGGTCTACCGGGTGCTGTCCGGGCTGCCCGTGCGCAGCCATGTCGGGACCGTCGAATTCCGGGTCGACCCGGCCGGCACCCGGGTCCGGTACACCATGGAATCCGTTCCCGCGCTTCCGATTCCGGGCGCGCTGGTACGAGCGCTGCTGCGGCGGTCCACCGCCACCATGATCGCGGGCGCGCGCAAGGCCGCCGCGGCCCGCACGGCTGCCCGGTGAGAGCGGAGGAGAACCCATGCCCGAGGAGAAACGACTACCGACCTCCCGCACGGCGCGCACCGCGATCCTCGGCCGCGTCGTAGCCGGACAGGCGGCCCGTCAGGTCGGCGCCCGGATCGCGGCGACCGGCCGGGGCGAGGAGCACCGCACGGCCACCCTGGAACGCCGCCAGGCCGAGGCCGCCAAGGCGATCGTGACCGGGCTCGGCACCATGCGCGGCGCGGCCATGAAGATCGGCCAGATGCTGGCCGTCGTCGACATGGGCGTCTTCCCCGAGGAGGTCCGCTCGGACATGCAGCAGGCCATGACCAAGCTGCTCGACTCCGCGCCGACAGTGCCCTTCGCCAAGATGCGCGGGGTCATCGAAGGCGATCTGGGCGTGCGGCTCGGCAGCGTGTTCGCCGACTTCGACGAGACCCCGCTGGCGGCAGCCTCGATCGGGCAGGTGTATCGCGCCCGGCTGCGCGACGGCCGCGCGGTCGCGGTGAAGGTGCAGTACCCCGGCATCGACAAGGCGATCCGGGCGGATCTGCGCAATCTCTCGCTGGTCATGCGGGCCGGGCGCGCCATCGCACCCAATACCGACTGGGCCGCCCTGGCCCAGGAGATCCGCGAACGCCTCGAGGAAGAACTCGACTACGAGTTGGAGGCGATGAACCAGCGCGCGGTGGCGCGGCTGTACCGCGGGCACCCGTTCATCACCGTCCCCGACGTGATCGGCGCGCACTGCGGACCGCACGTGCTGGTGACCGAGTTCTTCGACGGCGCGCGCTTCGAGGAGATCCGTGACCGGTCCGCCGAGGAGCGGGATCGGGTGGCAGAGATCGTCTTCCGGTTCTACTTCGGCGGTCTGATCAACCACCGGCAGTTCTCCCCCGACCCGCACCCGGGCAACTTCCTGGTGGGCCCCGACGGCCGGGTAGCCTTCCTCGATTTCGGCCTGTACAAGCATCTCGGCCGGGAGAAGGCCGAAACGCAGCGGGCCCTGCTGTGCGCGATCCTCACCGACGATCCCGAACGGATCTTCGAGGAGATGCGCCGGGCCGGAATGATCACCGACGCACAGGGTGTCAGCCCGGAGATCGCCCACGCCTACATCCGGGACCTGTTCTGGTGGGCCGCCACGGCGGGGCCGGTCGAGCTGGCTCCGGACGTGATCAACGAGGCGCTGGTGAACACCATCAGCCCGAGCTCACAGTATTTCGGCATGACCCGGCGGCAGTCGCTGCCCGCCGAGCAGGCCGTCGTGCTGCGGATGATGCTGCTGGTCATGGCCACCGCCGGGCATCTGCGGGCCACCGGCGACTGGAACGGCATCCTGCGGGAATGGCTGCACGGCGCGGAGCCGGCCACCCCGCTGGGTCGGTCCGATCGTGAATTCCGGTCCACCACAACGATTCCCACCCTCCGATCATGACGAGAGAGCCCGAAGTGAAGCCGCTCGACCGCCTCCAGTCCGCCGCGCTCGGCACCGTCAACGCCGCATTGGCCGCGCCGCTGACCACCGAACTGGTGCATCGCGCGACCGATGCCCGCGATTCGATGCTGCGGATCCAGGACTCCGTGCTCGGCACGCTCAACCTCCCGACCGCCTCCGGACAACATCTGCTCCAGGGCCGGGTTCGGGCCCAGACGCGGCAGCTCGAAGATCTCCAGGAGCGAGTGGACGAGCTGACCGCCGAGGTACGCGCACTCTGGGCGGCGCTTCGGACGATGTCCGCGAACACCGGCGCCTCCCCGCAATAGCCGCCTCGCCCGGCGGGCACCGCCCCGGGCAGGGCGAATGCCCTTCACAGACACCGACTCTCGACAATCGACCGAGGAGCTTCACCATGTCGTCCGAACTATCGTCCGACACCCGGCCGCCGATCCGCCAGGACGTCGCCATCCCGCGGGGCGGCCACTCGCTCAGCGCGTGGCACTACCCGCCCGCCTCCGACCGACTGCGCACCGAACACGGCACCCCCGCGGTGATCCTCGGGCACGGCTACGGACTCACCCGCGACTGTGGGCTGGCCGCCTACGCCGAACGCTTCGCCGCGGCCGGACTGCACGCCGTGGTCATCGACTACTCCGGCTTCGGCGGCAGCGGCGGGCGGCCGCGCGAGGTGGTCACTGTCGGTTCGCAACTCGATGATTACGCCTCCGCCATCGACTGGACACGCAACCTGCCCGGGGTCGACGCCACCCGGGTGGCGTTGTGGGGCACCTCGTACTCGGGTGGTCTGGTCATCGCCGCGGCGGCGCTCGACGGCCGGATCGCCGCCGTCGTCGCGCAGGTCCCGAACATGGACAATCGCGCGACACTGCGATTCCTGATCCGCACCACGCCGATTCGCCGCGTCGCCTGGCTGTTCTCCTGTGTCGCCAGGGATCTGGGGCGCGGCCTGTTGGGACGCGAGCCCTACTACATCCAGGCTGTCGGGCCCGCGAACGCGGCGGCCGCCTACGTCTCGGATGTCTCGTGGGGATTCGTCGAACCGATCGCCGGACCCACCTGGCTGAATCGAGTCGGCCTGCGCGACTTCGCCACCGTGCCGTTCTTCCGGGCCGTCAAGTATCTGGACCGCGTGCCGTGCCGGGTGCAGTTCTTCGGCTGCGAACTGGACGACCTCACGCCGGTCGAGCCGACACTGCGTGCGGCCGCCCGGCTCGGTCCCCGCGCCGAGCTGCACCGCTACCAGGCCGGTCACTTCGAGATCTACGCCGAGCCGTTCTTCTCCCGGGCGCTCGCCGCCCAGGAGTCGTTCCTGGTCCGGGAACTGGCGGGCGACGCCGTCGGCGTCGAATCGAGCTGAAGCCGAAGGGTCGCGAACCGATGCTCGAACTGGCCAAGACTCTGGTTCCGCTGTTCCTGCTCGGCCTGAGTCCGATCTGGATTCCCCTGGCCGTGGAGATCGTGGGCCGGATCAACGACCGGCGGGCTCGCCGCCGGGAGCCGCCCGCGGAATGACCGGAGCCGCCGACCATCGTGCACCCAGGTTCCTGGGGCTGGTCAGGGGCGCGCACAACCACCAAGGTCACTATGGTGAGCATGCGGATGGTGGTGTGGCGCGCGGTGGTCGGCGTGCTGTTGGTGATGGGAGCGGTGGTCGCGCCGGGCCAGGCGAGCGCGGATCCCGGGTATCAGTGGCGGGAGGAGTTCATCACCGCGCCCGACGGGACGCGGTTGCACGCGGACGTGCTGCGGCCGGTGGGGCTCGGGGACGATGTGCGGACGCCGGTGGTGATGACGGTGAGTCCGTACCGGTCGCACGAGGCGCGGTTGACCGAGTTGCGGCCCGGTGGCGGGCCCTCGACCGGGGATCTGCCGGTGCCGATGCTCCTGGCCGCCGGGTACACCTATGTGATCGTGGACCTGCGCGGGTTCGGCGGATCCAATGGGTGCCCGGACTTCGGGGGGCCGGGTGAGCGGTCGGACGTGAAGACCGCGGTGGAATGGGCGGCGGCACAGCCGTGGTCGACCGGGCGGGTCGGGTTGTACGGGGTGTCCTACGAGGGGTGGACCGGGCTCATGGGGCTGTCCGAGAAGCCGGCCGGATTGGCGGCGGTGGCCTCGTTCGAAGTCGTCGCCGACCCCAACGCCTACCTGTACATGCAGGGCATCGCGTGGAAGTTCTCGCTGAAACCGATCAGTGAACAAGGTTTCCGGCCTGGGGACATGGCCGGGTTCGAGCACCTGCTGATCGCGTCGACGCCCGCGCATCCCAATGACTCGGCCGAGTACAAGGCCAACGCGTCGTCCATCGATCCGGCCTGCTACCAGCAGTATCTGGCCGAGACCAGCAACCACGACGCGAGCACGCCGTTCTGGCGCGACCGCGATCTGGTGGAGAAGCTGCGCGGCAACACCATTCCGCTGTTCCTCGGCCAGGGGTTCGTCGACTACAACACTCGCGCCGACCGGGTCTTCCAGCTGTGGAACGGGCTCGGCCCCGGTGAGCACAAGGCCATGTTCGGGCAGTGGGGTCACCGCGATTGCAGCGAGAAATGCGGTGCCACACAGTTCTCCTCGGAGCTGCTGGCCTTCTTCGACCGGCAGGTGGCGGGCAAGGATGTGACGGTGCCCGGCCCGCGCGTCACGGTCGGGCAGTTCGACGGCCGCTGGCGGGCGGAGACGGCGTGGCCGCCGGCCGACAGCCGCGCCCTCGACATCGACCTGCGCACCGGACGCTACAACGATCGCGGGCTGCTGCCCGGCGCGGACCGGGAAATCTGGACCGTCTCCGAACCGCTCGCCCAGGATCAGCAGCTGTCCGGTGCGCCGACCGCCACGCTCACCCTGGACGGTCCCGCCACGGCCAGCGTCACCGTCGAGGTCTACGACATCGCACCCGACAATCGGGCCACCGTGATCACCCGCGGCATCGCACCGGTCACCCCGACCACACAGGTCCGGCTCCTCGCCCAGGACTGGCCGATTCCCGCCGGACATCGCATCGGCATCCGCGTCACCGACGTGGTCGACGACGTGTGGGCGCACCAGCCGGCCAATGCCCCCGTCACCGTGACCGCCGCGCAGCTGCACCTGCCGCTGCTGTCCGGGATCCGCACCCCGGACCTGCCCGGCGACCTCAGCGAGGCGATTCCGAAGTGGCGAAACGAGAAGACGGTCTCCCTGATCCCTGATCTGGTGAACAATGCCAGTGTGGCCGTGACCTTCCCTCCCCGGACCGGCGGTTAGCCCATGACCAGCACCGCGCCGACCGACACGCCCACCGTCGACGACGCCACCGCCGAGCGGCTGGCGGGGGCGCTCCGCTGCCGCACCGTCTCTCACGAGGACCACAGCCGTATCGACCCGGGCGAATTCGAACGCCTCACCGGCCACCTGGAGAAATGCTTCCCCCTGGTCCACGCCCATCTCACCTGGGAGAGCTTCGGCCACAGCCGCTTGTACCGCTGGGCGGGCAGCGCGGCGGCCGAGCACCTGGCGGGCGGAGCCGGGCAGGCGGCGAAGGCAGCCGACGTTGGGGCGGCCGGGAGCATGCGGCAGGGGACGCGCACCGGAGAGCCCGGCGCTGAAGCCGTGGCCGCGATTCTGCTGGCGCACATGGATGTCGTGCCCGTCGACGACCACGACGGCTGGCCGTATCCGCCGTTCGGCGGGATCGTGGACGACGAATTCATCTGGGGGCGTGGCGCGATCGACGACAAGAGCCGGATGATCGCGATTCTCGAGGCGGTCGAAGCGGCGCTGCGGGACGGCGTCGAGCCCACGCAGACGGTGTATCTCGCGTTCGGCCACGACGAGGAGATCTTCGGGGCCGACGGCGCGGGACAGATGTCGCGGCGGCTGCGGGACGCGGGGGTGCGGGCCCGGCTGCTGGTGGACGAGGGCGGTGTCATCACCGTCGGCGTCGCCGAAGGCATCGACGTACCGGTGGCCACGATCATGGTGGGCGAGAAGGGCTTCGCGACGGTCCGGCTGTCGGTCACCGATGTGGGCGGGCACTCGTCCATGCCGGGACGGCAGACCGCGGTCGGGCGGCTGGCGCGGGCGGTGGCCCGGATCCAGGACCATCCGTTCCCGCTGCGGCTCACCCCGGTCGCCGTCGACATGCTCACCCGGGTGCGGAAATTCGTGACCGAACCGCGGCGCACCCTGCTCGGACTGGTCAATGTGGCCGGGCCGATCGCGGCGCGGGTGCTGGCCGCCCGGCCGCAGACCGAGGCGCTGGTGCGGACCACCACCGCGCCCACCGTGATCAGCGGCGGGGTCAAGTCCAACGTGCTGCCGCAGCGGGCCGAGGCGTACGTGAATTTCCGTATCCTGCCCGGTGATTCGGTGGCCGGTGTCCTGGCGCACTGCCGGAAGGTGGTGCGCGACAACGGAGTCACCATCGAACTCGACGGCACCTGCTCCGAGCCATCGGCCAACCCCAGCGCCGGACCGGATTTCGAGGTGGTCGCCGATGTGGCGCGCGCGGTGGTGCCGGGGCTGGCCGTCACCGTCGGCGTGGTTCCCGCCGCCACCGACTCCCGCTACTACGACGATCTGGCGCGGACCCGCTGCAACTTCGCGCCGATCATGCTGTCAGCGGCCGACCTGGAACGCATCCACGGCACCGGCGAACGCATCTCCCGCGCCAACTACGCCCGATTGATCCGGTTCAACCGGCTCCTCATCGACCGCATCGCCACCTTCTGACCCGAGCCCGGCACTACCGCCGCCGGCAGCGCACCCGGGCGCATCGGCCCCTCCGAGGCGTCGGCCTCGCGTCCGACCCGCGTGAACGCCGTCATCCCCGCGCCGACTGCCACGCCCACGGGTGCGAACTTCGCGGTCCCGCTCCGCGCCGCGCCGGATACGCAAGAATGGCTTCGCCGGAGGGTGACAATTCGGGCGCACGTCGTCGTGGACGGGCGTTCCCGCCGGCACGGTGACCATTCGACCCCGAAGGGAGCGGCGATGACCCGCACGGAGACCGGTGAATTCCAAGGCGCGGGCGGGCGGGTGTTCTGGCAGGCGTGGCTGCCCGACACCGAACCGCGCGCGGTGGCCGTGATCGTGCACGGCTACGCCGAGCATTCCGGCCGGTACGCCCATGTCGCGCGGCGGCTCACCGAATCCGGGTTCGCCGTCTACGCGCTCGACCACACCGGCCACGGCAAGTCCGAGGGCGCCCGCGCCAATATCGGCTCGCTCGACACCGCCGCCGACAATGTGCGCACCATGCTCGCCACCGCCACCGGGCGTCACCCGGGACTGCCGAAATTCGTCATCGGCCACAGCATGGGCGGGCTCACCACCGCCTACTTCGCCACCCGCGACCAGCCCGAGGTGGACGGCCTGGTGCTGTCCGCCCCCGCGATCGACATCGAGGCCGGCAATGCCGTGCAGCGCCTGGCCGCGCCGCTGGTGGCCAAGTACCTGCCGAACGTGCCTGTGGTGAAACTGGATTCGAAGCTGGTCAGCCGCGACCCCGAGGTGGTGCGCGCCTACGACGACGACCCGCTGGTGCATCACGGCGGCGTGCCCGCCCGCACCGCCGGAGAGATGCTGCGCGCCGGGGAGTACGTCAAGGCGCACCTGGATCGGCTGACCGCGCCGCTGCTGGTCCAGCACGGCAGCGCCGACGGCCTCGCCTCACCCACCGGCACCGACAAGGTGGAACGCGACGCCGCGGCCAAGGACAAGACGATCATCCGCTACGACGGGCTCTACCACGAGATCTACAACGAGCCCGAGCAGGACAAGGTACTCACCGACGTGGTCAACTGGCTCGAGGCGCACCTGCCCAACGCCTGACCGGGCTCACCTGTAGGTCTTCAGGCAGGCGTCCTCGCCGTCGAGGACGCCGGTCCGGAACGCTTCCAACCGGACGAAACCGCTGGGTACCACCGCGCCGTTGACGTCGGCGGCGGCCAGGCCGTCCATCAGCAGTCCGGAGACGGCGGCGTCGAGATCGGTTGCGGACAACTGCAGATCGCTGCCGGGGCGACTCAGCTTGGTGCTGTAGGCCCCGGAGAAGCAGGCGGCGCGCAGCCCGGCGGTGTCGGCTCCGGAGATGGCGAGCCGGCGGGCCTGCTGCACGGCGATCATGTAGCGCGAGACGAACACCACGAAGGCGTTGTAGTCACCGCCAACGGTCGCGGAGAAGAGGTCGCCTGTGTCGCCAGTGGCCGCGCGCTTTGCCAGGCTTGGAATGTCGGTGCCGATCACATTGGTGGTCGGGCAGTACGAAACCGGCTGGGTTACGGTCACTTTCGGGCAGGCCCGGGTGACTCCGCTGTAGTCGAAGGCGGGCGCGGGCTGGATCGGATAAGTGCGGATCAGCGACTGCGCCACCAACGCCAGATCGGGCTGATCCACCGGCAGCTGGCGTTCCTTGTCGCCCGGCTGGAAGCTCGTCGGCAGGGTGCCGCGGCGCTGCTTCAGTTCGGCGCGGGTGATGCCCTTGCAGGCGGTCGCGCCGTCGGTGTAGCCGATCTGGACGGCGGTGACCCGCTCGAACGCGGTGCCGTGCTCGTCCTGCGACGCGCCCGGTTCGCGGTCGCGGAAGGAGATCACCGCGGCCAGTACGCCATTGAGGCCCTCGGTGGTGTTGAGGGTGAAGTGGCGCGCATTGCCTTCCGCCACCGCACGCAGGAAGACGCCGGCGAAGCAGTCGGCCTGCTGTTCGCGGACCACGGTCGGGGTGAAGAAACCGTTCAGCTTGGCCTGCGCCTGGATCGAATGGCCGTACTCGTGGGCGAGGACCATGACCACCGCCATCGGGCCGAACTTCTTCACCAAGCCGGGCAGCAGGGTGCCACGGTCGAAGCCGATGGTCTTGTCGACACCGCAATAGGCGGCATTGACTTGCTGAAACGTACTGCTGCGGCAGAATTCGACGGCCTGGGCGCGCGGGGCGGTGGAGTCCCAGGAAATGAACCGGGTCACCGGTTTGAACGCGCCCGGAAAGGTTTTGGCGTACTGGCCGTTCCAGTAGTCGGCGATATCCGCGATGGCATTGAGGGCCAGCTTGTCGACCGCGCCGCCGTCACCGTTCTCGGCCGTGAGGTTCGCGTCCGGCACCCCGGACCGGGGTCCGCTGGGCCCGGCGGCCGAGGTCTGGCCCGCCACCACCCACGGGTTGTCCGTCACCGGTGCCGAAACCTGCTGCGAGGCGGGGCTTTTCACCGATGAGCAGCCGACCGGGGCCACCCCCGCGACCGCCAGCAGTACGACCAGTCCCCGCCGAATCCGCGACGTCCCCATCTCGCCTCCCACACCGCTCGGGACAAGTATCCACCGAGATATCGCGCGAAGTCCCCGGTCCCGCAACGACAGTTCGTGACACAGTCGAGGATCATGAGCGACTATCGCGGCCTGAACCGGGCCAATTGGAACGATCGCGCCCCACTACACGCCGATTCCCTCGACTACCACTTCGACGACTTCCGGACCGACCCGTCCTTCCTCAGCCATGTGGTGCGCTTCGACCTGCCACGGCTCGGCGACATTCGCGGGGTCGACGCCGTGCACCTGCAATGCCACATCGGCACCGACACGCTGTCGCTGGCCCGGCTCGGCGCGACCGTGACCGGACTCGACTTCTCCCCCGCCTCGCTGGCCGAAGCCCGCAAGCTGGCCGACGCCGCCGCCACGCCGATCGAGTACGTCGAATCCGATATCTACGAGGCGGTGTCCGCGCTCGGCGGGAGGCGGTTCGGGCTGGTCTACACCGGGGTCGGCGCGCTGTGCTGGCTGCCCGACATCCGCCGCTGGGCCACGACCGTGGCCACGCTGCTGCGGCCCGGGGGCCGCCTGTTCCTGCGGGAGTACCACCCGGTGCTGTGGTCGATCGACGAGACCCGCACCGACGCTCTGACGATCGGCTACCCCTATTTCGAGACCGCGGAGCCCATGGTGTTCAACGACGAGACCACCTACGTCGAAACCGATTCCACGGTGGCCAACACCATCACGCACGAGTGGAACCACGGCCTCGGCGAGATCGTCGAAGCCCTGCTGCAGGCCGACCTCACCCTCACCCAGCTCGTCGAACACGACAGCGTCCCCTCGAACCCGTTGCCCGGCCGCATGGCCCACGACGAGCAGTGGGAATGGCGACTGATCGAACACCCCGAACGCCTGCCCCTCAGCTACACCCTGCAAGCCCGCAAAGGCTGACCGGCCACAGAGGGAACCGGCATCGACCCTCCCGCGTCCAAGTACTCGGAAGCTGGACGACGGGAGGGACGCCGATGGAACCGGAAGCCTTGCGGCGCAGCGCCCGCCTGAGCCAATCGGGCGCCGAACACGACCAGGCCCGCCTCACCGACCGAACCACCGACCCCGACTACATCGACCAGGTCGAAGACTTCACCCGGCTCTCCCACCAGCAGATCCACGACGCCGCCCAAGCCATGAACCCCGCCGACATGCATACTGCCGCCGACACCTGGGTCACCATCGCCGACAGCATCTTCGGCGCCGTCACCACCCTGCACGCTGCCGTCCACACCGCCCTCGCCGACAGCATGACCGGCCACCTCGCCGACGCCGCCGCGGCCGCCGCCCGCCGCTTCGTCCAGGACGCCACCGACACCGCCGAGATCGCCCACGGCACCGGCCACCGCATGATCGCCGCCGCCTTCGGCGCCGAAGCCCTCCGCAAAACCGTGCCCCCACCGGTGACCCAAGGCTCCCAATCCGACCGAGACGAGCAATATCAGCTCGCCCTCGCGGCCCTGGACGCCAACTACACCCCGATCTATCCGCCCGCAGGCTCAGGAATCCCGGCGTTCTTCACGATCACCACACCGGGCGCCGCCGATGCCTCCGGGAACAGCAGTGGCGCAACGGATCCGAGTCCCGCCTCCGATGCGCGAGCCATTACCACGCCAGGGTTCACTCCGAGCCTGGACGCGTGGCGCAATCCGGCCGACCTCGATACCCACCGGCCACACGCAGGTGAGGAGACCGCCTCGGCCACCAATTCCCCATTCGCACAGCACATCCCCCAGGATCAAGCCGCCACCGACGAGCCGGACGCGCTCCATCGCAGCGCGACCGACCCCGGCGCGGATCGGTGGCGACCGGACACCGATCCCGATCACCGCTCGACCACGCCACCGACCACCACCGAAACCCACCCCACGGCGACCCTCCCGACCTCGACGACGCCCGCCGACGATCCCACCCGTGCAAGCCGGCCCAGCTCCCGCATCGGCTCGCCATCGAACCGATACTCCCCCAACC
This sequence comes from Nocardia sp. NPDC004340, assembly GCF_053602575.1. Classification (NCBI taxonomy): domain Bacteria; kingdom Bacillati; phylum Actinomycetota; class Actinomycetes; order Mycobacteriales; family Nocardiaceae; genus Nocardia; species Nocardia sp. NPDC004340. The sequence goes on along the minus strand of NZ_JBSGDW010000012.1, from coordinate 57,200 downwards.
CCTTTCCCGACCTCGCCCACAGCGTCCGGGGCCCGACCGTGCCCGAGCCGACCACCCAGCCCCGCCCCCTCACACCACAGCTTCGCCCCGAATCTCCCGGCACCGCCATACCGCCGGGTATGTTCGCTCCGGGCACCCGAACGACCGCTCCCGAATCGGCCCACACCTGCCCGCCCTGGTTGATCCGCAATCGCGAGGACGAGCTACTCGGCAGCCCACTCCCGCACGTCCCACCCACGCTCGGAGCCGAATTCCCCTCCACCCGAATCGACCCCGCACGCACGCCGGACGACCACCTCTGACCCGCGGGCCGAGAATGGCCTGCCGCGAAATTCTCCGCCCAACGGGTTTTCTCCGCCCAACGGGTTTTCGCCGCCCGACCCGGAAGGCGTGCATTCGTACCGCATGGGTTCGGAACTGGATCCCGGGGGTTGATGGTGGACATGTTCACCCACGATCCAGGGTGCTGAACAGCCCGGAAAGCCCTGGTGACGGGCTGGTTCGAACCTTTCACGGCACGCTCGACCATCCGAGACGCCCCTGTGATCCGAATGCGAATCGACAAGATCTCTGGATTGTGAAGGGTGATACATGGACACAGGCAAGCACAGAAAGATCAGTCCGCGTCAACAGAAGGTGGGGTCGATGGTAGTGGCGGGAGCGGTTCCCGTTGTTCTCACTCTGGTGGGTAGCAGCGGTACCGCGAACGCCGAGCCCGGCCGCTACGTTCCGGGGAGCCCGACCGAGCACGGCAGCCACGTTGCCTTCGTGGCCGACGACCCGGATTCAGGCGAGGCGACCCCCGCCGTGCAGGCAGAGCAGACGAAGCAGCCCCCGACCTGGCCCGCCGCGCAAGTGCCGAATGTGCGCCCGTACCTGGGAACGCGAATCCCGGACGACACGCGCAGTTCGCTGCAGTGGGCACGGCCGGTACCGAAAAGCGAGTATCTGTCGCCGGTCGAGTTCCTGCACGCCCCGGTCCCGGTCGCGCCGGTGCCGCCGATCGCGCCGCCGCCGGGCATGTTGCGTTTCGGCAACGTGCAGGTCGAGGCGCCGGATTGGCTGCCACGGGAGCCCGCCATCCAACTCAACGACGCCGCGGCGGTCACCGAGGCCGATCTCGCAACGTTCCTCGACTCGGTCGGTATGGAACGCACTCGCTCCGATCGTGTTGCGAGTCAGACCGTCGGCTCCGCGGCGCTCGGTGCTGCCGCAGGCGCAGTGATGGCGAGCCCGTTCGCACTGATCGGCGCAGGTTTCGGCGGTGCACTCGGTCTGGCGATCGGCTTGCCGTTCGCACCGATCGGTCTCGCCGCGGCGCCCATCGGCGCCGCGTACGGCGCGGCCCTCATGGCGGCACCGCTCGCCGCCATCGGCGCGGGAATCGGCGCGACTCTCGGCGCGACGCAGGCCCTCACCGCACCCCCGCGAGCCCTCGGCCCAGCTGAGGCCGCCACCGACGCACCCGCGACCGATTGACAGAGTTCCACTTTGTCGAACCGGTCGCGATACCGCCTGAAATGCACCGGCAGATATATCGGCTGCCGCACGCGGCCCCTTTGGCCTGTCGATTTGTGACAAGTCGAAGGGGCCGAGATATCGGAGACACCGGCCGTGTGTCAGGACTCCGCGGCGTCGTCGGCCGGCTCGGCCTCGGTCTCCGGCTGCCGGTGCGCGGCCAGGAACTCGTCGACGATGCGAACGTGGTCGTTGTGGGTGGTGCGGGCGGCTCCGACCAGCCGACCGTAGGCGATCGGGCCGACCAGTTGCGCGACCACCGCGGCCACGTTGTCCGTACCGATCGCCGCACGGCCGTCCTCGGTCGCGAACAACTCTTCGAACGGCTGGCGGTAGTGGTAGTTCAACGCCAGCCGGAACATGTCAGCTTTGCTCAGCTGCGCGCTCAAATCGACCGGGGTGCCGGCGGCGAGCCAGGTCAGGGCCACCTTGCGCACCGGCGCGGCATGGATGACCTCGGCCTGGCGGTCGAGCAGCTCGATCAGCCGGTCGCGCACCGGCCCCGCGCCGGGTGCGGTCGCCACAGGCACCAGGGCGCGGTGCAGCGCGGCTGTTCCCGCCATGACCCCCTTGCCGAGGTACTGGTACATGGAGTTCTTGGCGGCCTTCTTCCGCTCGCCGTACACGTAGATCGCCAGCGGCTTCAATCCACCCGATTTGACCAGCGTCACCACCGCGCGCAACTGATCGGCCCGTGTCATCGGCGCCTGCGGGGTCTCCGCCTGGCGGGTGTCTTCGGTGGTCTCGGTGGTCATCGGGGTCCTTTCGTCCACAACCCGCCGCGACTGCTCCGGCAGGAAATCCATCACCGATCTTACGTACGATCGTTTCACACACTTCGCCATGCCAGCGGGGGTCAGGGGTCGAACCGATTTCCCCATGTCCAACCCACTCTCGGAGCCGAATTCCCCTCCGCCCGAATCGACCTCGCACCCGCGGACGACCTCTGATCCGCGGGCCGAGGATGGCCTGCCGCGAAATTCTCCGACCAACGGGTTTTCGCCGCCCGACCCGGAAGGCGAGCGTTCGTACCGTGTAGTCGACCTGAATCCGCATCACAACAACTTCCGACCGGCGAGCACGGTAATCGAGCGCGCACTCTTGCTCGCTCCATCCAGCTTGGATGCGGCCCGCGCTGGAAACCTCTGCGGCGAGTGAGCCGTGCCCGCATCGGGTTGCGTCGTCGGCGGGGCGGTCCAGCTAGCGGTAGCAGTAGGAATCGGAGGAGGCGTCACCGCCCTGGAGGCGCACCTGGTGCACCCGCAGACCTCTGAAGTCCTCGTCGTGTGGGAAGAACGACTCGTCGATGGTCATTCCGCCGTCGGGATCGGTGTGCAGCACGGCCATCCAGGCGCCGACCCCATCCGGGTAGAACTGGTCGTCCCACGTGCCGTAGAGCGAGTTGGTGAGGTAGACCCGCTGACCGTTACGGCTGATCTCGACCATCTGGGGGCCACCCGCAAGCGGCTGGTTCGGCGCCGCCGGGTGGGCGGCGCGGCCCACGATCCCGCCCAGCCGGACGGACCCGGTCTGTTTCGGGCTGGCCGGATCGCGCACGTCGAACTGCTTGAGCTCCCCGGTGCCCCAGCACGAGACGTAGAGGTACGCGTCATCAACCGACAGGTCGATGTCGGTGACCAGCGGCGGCACCGCACCGAACGGTTTCAGTGCCGGTGGCAGCAGGTCGGGATCAGCCGGCTCGGCCGGGATGGTGATCGCCTTGTCGACCGCCCACACATCGCCGTCGTGGTGCCAACGCCACACGGAGGCCGACAAATCCTCGGTCGAGATCACCACGCCGACGAAACCCCAGGTGGCATCCGGATCGTGCGAAGGGCGCAGCTCGAGTGCCATCTGGTTCTGTTCCCCGAGATCGACCCGCTGCTGGTGCCGACCGGCGGTGAGGTCCCAGAAGTGGATCGCGTGGCCGTACTTGTTGGCCAGCAGCAACTCCGGCTGCAACCCGTCCTCGATCATGGACGGAGTGCCCCACTCACTGCTGATCAGGGTGTTCTGGTTGAGATGCCACCAGGCGTCGTACGCGAGGTATTGCGGCCCGCGGTCGTTCTCCCACTGCCGCAACACATCGAACGTGCCGTGATCGAGCAGCGCGATCCCGCCCGGCCCGTCCGATCCGTCTGCCCCACCGAGGCAGGTCAGGAAAACACCGTCCGGCCCGCAGTGCAGCGTGTGCGGGCGGGAGTAGCCGGCCTTCGCCGCGAGCTCGGAGCTGTCCACGATCTTGGAAAGGGTGGGCCGACGTGGGTCGGGCTGGGTGTCGAACACGTACAGGTGCGACGAGCGCAGACCCGGCACGATCAGGTAGCGCCGAGCCAGCCCGTCGATGTGGTGGCCCTCGTGCTTGAGCGCGCTGCTGCAGACGTTCCAGCCGAAATGGTGCAGCTCGTTGCCCAGGTGGGGCACCTCGGTCCAGCCCACCACCCTGCCGTAGGTGGCCGAGCCCGGATCCACATCGACTACCGACAGCGCATCCGGCTGCTGTGCCGCCCGGTCGAACGCAACAACGTAGGCGAGCCGCTCCGGTGGCGCGGCAGCCGCCTCCGCTGCACTCCGATAGAAGGTCGGGTCCAAGTCTGAATGATCCATTTCCAGCCTCCTTCGCATCGATAAGCGGAGACTCACGCACGTCGCCCGATCTGGCGTATCCGAGGTGGGGCGACCCGTGTAGTCGCAATGGCGCGGACAGGCATTAACCAGTCTCGGCCTTTCGACGTAGATCCACCAGCTGGTCAGTGCTGCAACCGCGGTCGTCGACTGACTCGGTAGCGCTCCGCACTGGTATCCAGGTGTGCCGCACTCTGACCGGGGCCAAGGCTACGAGATGGCCGAACACGCCACGTTCACCCTTCGCGACCGGCGTATCGGTCTGTTTCTGCGACCCGGAGAACCCTTGTCGACACACCAGAATGGGACAGCCCGAGTCGCCTCGGGGGCCGTCGATCTTCCGCAGGACCACGCTGGCCGGTTCGGTCAGCGGGAGGGGGTATTCCGCCACCGAAACGGACAACCTCCGAACATCCTGGAGCCGAAGCCGCCGAGCGGGGAGCCGGGCCAGATCGTCGCCCTCACGCTCGCAGATCACTCGCATCGGCACGGTCCAGGACGGGGCTGACGTGGTGTCGAATCGACCGCCTGACGGTTGTACATGACGTCGTAGCGCGATGTGGGCTACCACCGGCAGACTCGATTTGATCACTCCCTACAAGGATGGACAGAAGCATGGCGAGTCGTGTGCTCGAGAACTTCATCGACGGCAAGTTCGTGGCCTCGGAATCGACGGACACACTCGAGCTGGTGAATCCGGTTGACGAGACCGTCACCGGTCGCGTGCCGGTGTCGACCGAGGCCGAGGTCGATTCAGCAGTCATGGCCGCCGCACGGGCTTTCCAAGCCTGGGGCAGAACTACGCCGGGGGACCGCCAGACCGTTCTGCTGAAGCTGGCCGATTCCATCGAGGCGCACAGCACCGAACTGGTCGAGGCGCAGTGCCGCAACACCGGTCAGCCGAAGGCCGTGATCGCCGCTGAGGAGATCGCGGCGGGGGCCGACCAGCTGAGGTTCTTCGCCGGCGCGGCCCGTCTGCTGGAGGGTAGGTCCGCCGGAGAATATGTCGACGGATTCACCTCGTACGTGCGTCGCGAGCCGATCGGCGTGGTCGCGCAGATAACACCGTGGAACTACCCGTTTCTCATGGCCATATGGAAGATCGGTCCGGCGCTCGCCGCCGGGAACACCGTGGTACTCAAGCCGAGCGACACGACGCCGGAGAGCACGCTGGTGCTGGCGGGACTGACCCGAAGTCTGTTGCCGGACGGGGTTTTCAACGTGATTCTCGGCGACGCGAGGACAGGCGCGGCACTGGTGGCGCATCCGGCGCCGGGTTTGGCCTCGATCACCGGATCGGTGCGGGCCGGCATCGCGGTCGCGGAATCGGCTGCGCGCGGGCTCAAACGCTCTCATCTCGAACTGGGCGGCAAGGCTCCGGCAGTAGTGTTCGCTGACGCCGATCCCGAGTCCACGGCAGCCGGCATCGCGCAGACGGCATTCTTCAATGCCGGCCAGGATTGCACCGCTGTCACTCGCGTGCTCGTGCACGAATCCATCTACGCGGATCTGGTGGAAGCACTGGTGAGGAGTGCCCAGCGTCTGCGGCCGGGGCCGCCCGAGCATCCGGACAGCTTCTGCGGACCGCTCAACAATGGCCGCCACTTCGACTCCGTATTGGGCAAGCTGGCCGCACTGCCTTCCCACGCGACCGTCGTGACTGGTGGAAAGAGGTTGGGCGAGAAGGGTTTCTTCGTCGAGCCGACGATCATCACGGGGGTCCGTCAGAGTGATCCGATCGTGCAGGAGGAGACCTTCGGTCCCGTGCTGACGGTGCAGTCGTTCACCGACGAGGCTCAGGCCGTCGCTTTCGCCAACGATGTGCCCTATGCACTGGCGTCAAGTGTCTGGACCCGCGACCACGGCACTGTCGAGCGAATGGCGCGCGCGCTGAATTTCGGTGCGGTATGGGTGAATTGCCACATGGTGCTGACCGCGGAGATGCCGCACGGCGGATTCAAGCAGTCCGGCTACGGAAAGGACCTGTCGATCTACAGCGTGGAGGAATACACCCGTATCAAGCACGTCATGAGCGCTCACCACTGATCGGTGCGGCGAGGGTGTCCCGAACTTGCAAGGCGAGCCACAACTCATGCCGCGTGGCTGCGGGATCCAATGACCGCGCCAGTAGTTTTTCGATCTTGGAGATCCGGTTGCGGACCGTGTGACGGTGCACGCCGAGCCGCTCGGCTGTGACATCCCAGGTTCCGTTGGTGTCGAGCCAGGCTCGGAGTGTGCTGACCAGCTCACCGGTCTGATCGGCGAGATCGATCGACGCAAGAGTGTTGTCGGCGAACGCGGTGAGCACATCGGGAGAGGCGATCGACAGCAGCAGGCTGCTGGTGCTGTCTTGCCGTGAGGTTGCCGGGCGCCCGAGCCGAGCGCTCACGGGAATCAGCGAACGCGCCTGCTGTACAGACAACGCCGCCATTTCGGGTGCGACAGTGTCGCCGATACCCACCGGGTTACCGGCGGCGAAGCGACGCAGTAGCAGCGGCAGATCCGTTCCGTCGATCACTATCGCCTCCACGCCATCGCCCACGGTGCGAACCAGACCGCCGGGTAGTGCGTACGCCAGGTCAGCTGCGAGTTCTTCGATGCGCCCCGGCGAGGGCTGAATGGCCAGCCCCACGACCGAGCCGGTGCGAATGCCGAACTGGTCGAACATGTCTCGAACAGCGGATGCGCTCGCGCCGGGGGCGAGGACCCGATCGAGCGTCTGTGCCCGGGCGCGCCGCTCGGCGTCACCCGCCAGGTACCGTTGCTCGAGTTCGAGCGTGACCAATGAGGTCAACGCCGACTTCATGAGCCGGATTTCGCGGGCATCCGATTCGACCAGCAGGGCGTACCCTCGCACCCGCCGCGCGCCGACCGGTTGCACGCTGAGTGTCCGTCCGTCGACATCGGTCACCGAGCTGCCGCGCAGCCCGTGGGGTGCCACCTCGTCGATGAGCTCGCGCGCGGCATCCAGCAGCCGGTTCGTCCCGGGGCCCACGGTGGCGATCGCCCGGCCCAGCGGATCGGTGATCAGCGCGGGCAGTTCGGTCGAGTCGAACCACACCCCGATCAATCCATCCAGGCCGCTGCCCGATGCGGCCGCGACCGTCAATTTTCGCTGCACGGTCAGCGTGCGTTCGAGTTGCTGCCGGTCTTCGGCGGCATGCGCCGCGAAAACCGCCTTGGTGACGGCGATGAACGGAGTCTCGTCCGGCACCAGCAACAACGGAATCCCCTCCGCCTCAGCGGCTTCGATCAGGGCGGCCGGCGCTTGGCGATAGGGCAGGCCGTGACCCAGTCCCAGCGCCAGCGCGCTCGCCCCGCTGCCGACGACGTCACGCACGAAGTCGCGACATTGTGTCTCGTCCATGGACAGCTGGAGTCCGGCGGTCATCAGCAGTTCGCCGCCCTGGAGCCAATTGCCGGGCCGCAACAACTCGGTGACGTGAGCGGCATCGATCACGCGGTGGATCGCTTCTCGTCCGGCGATCAGCTCGAGTCGCAATTGTGGCTGTTCGAGCAGGTCCGCGACGGTCAAAGGCATAGACGCAGTGTCCAACAAATCCTCCGGTATTTCTACATCGCGTCGATGGGTAGTGGGCTCGGTGCACAACTAGCCTCTTGCCATGTCTTCCCAGCAACCCCTCGGCTCGATCGATGCGAGCCGAGTTCCCCGGTACTGCGGGCCGGCCACTTTCGCCCGGCTGCCAGGTATCGACGAGGTCGGCAAGGCCGACGTCGCGATCGTTGGAGTTCCCTTCGACACCGGGGTCAGCTACCGTCCCGGAGCGCGCTTCGGCCCGGGACATGTCCGCGCGGCCAGCAAGCTGCTGCGGCCGTACAACCCCGCGCTGGATGTCCATCCGTTCGCGGTCCATCAGGTCGCCGACGCAGGGGACATCGCGGTCAACCCGTTCGACATCGACGAGGCGGTGGCGACCATCGAGAGCGAGGCGCGGGGCTGGCTGGCGAAGGGGACCCGCCTGCTGACCATCGGCGGTGATCACACCATCGCGCTACCGCTGTTGCGTGCGGTCGCCGCCCAGCACGGTCCCGTCGCCGTCGTGCATTTCGACGCGCACCTCGACACCTGGGACACCTACTTCGGTGCGCGCTTCACCCACGGCACCCCGTTTCGGCGCGCCGCGGAGGAGGGCCTGCTGGATCCGCGGCGTTGCCTGCACGTCGGCGTGCGCGGCCCGCTGTACAGCTCCGACGATCTGCGATCCGACGAGTGCCTGGGTTTTCAGGTGGTGCACGCCGACGACTATCAGTACGAGGGCGTGGTGCGGGTCGTGGAGCGCATGCGCCGACGACTCGGCACGGGTCCGGTGTACGTGTCGGTGGACATCGACGTGCTCGACCCCGCCTTCGCCCCCGGCACGGGCACTCCGGAAGCAGGAGGTCTGTCCAGCCGTGAGCTGCTGGCCACCCTGCGCGGGCTGGTCGGGCTCGACATCGTGGGCGCGGACATCGTGGAGGTCAGCCCGGCCTACGACCACGCCGAGATCACCGGAATCGCCGCCGCGCACACAGCCTATGAACTGCTCTCGGTGCTGGCATGTAACCGAGCAGCCGCCGCCGAGCATGCCTCGCCGCGCGCGGAGAGGGTGCGCCCGTGAATGCCCCTGAATCTGGTGCGTCGCAAGAGTCTTCCACCGAACTCGGGTCAGGTGTCATCGGCTCCACCCATCTTGTGTTCTTCGTTTTGTCCGCCGCCGCACCGCTGACGGTCATGGCCGGTTTCGCCGCGCTCGGATTCATGGTCGCAGGCCAAGTCGCGCCCGCTGGATACCTGATCGCGGGAATTGTCTACGCGGTGTTCGCGGTCGGCTTCACGGCCATGAGCAAGCACGTGCGCAACAGCGGCGCGTTCTATGCCTATATCAGCCGGGGTGTCGGACCAACTGTGGGGGCCGGCGCGGCCATGGTCGCCTATCTTTCCTACGCCCTCGGTCAAATTGGATTCCTCGCTGCCACAGGAGTTTTCGGATCGGCGGCGATTTCGATGATCACCGGGGTCTCCGTGCCGTGGCAGGTGACGGCGGTCGCACTCGGGCTGATCGTCGCGCTGCTGTCGTATCTGAAGGTCGACATCGGCGCGAAGGTGCTCGCGGTTTTGTTGGTGACCGAGGTGGCGATTCTGTTCGTACTGGCCGTCGCCGTGTTGATCCGCGGTGGCCATGAAGGGCTTTCGGCGGGCAGCTTCAACCCCGCGCACCTGATGACTGGATCGATCGGCGCGCTGTTCGCGATCACCTTCGTGGTGTACATCGGATTCGAGCAGACCGCCATCTACAGCGAGGAGGTCCGAGACCCACACCGCACCGTCCCGCGTGCCACCTATATCGCGATCGGCGTGCTGGCGGTGGTCTACACCTTCATCTCCTGGGTCATCCTCATGGCCGCGGGCCCGAGTCGGCTGGCCGCGCTGTTGGCCGGTGAACCGTCCCAGCTGGTTTTCGACCTCAATACCGAATATGTCGGCGCGACAATGACTTCGGTCATGCAGGTGCTGATCATCACCAGCTTTTTCGCGGGCGCGCTCGCACTGCAGAACGCTGGAGCGCGGTACCTGTTCGCGCTCGGCCGGGACGGTGTGCTGCCGGCGTGGTTCAGCCGTGCCGGGGCACGCACCAAGACCCCGAGTTCGGCGGGGCTCGCACATACCCTCGTGGTGACCGGTACCCTGATCGGCTTCGGCCTGACGTCGCTGGACCCGTACAGCCAGATCGTGCTGTGGACCAACACTCCGACACTGGTCGGCGTCATGGTGCTCGAAATCGCTGTCTGCGCAGCGGTGATTCGCTATCTGCGGCCTGCCCCGGGCGGAGAAACTCTGTGGCAGAGGCTGATCGCACCCGGGTTGGCCGCAGTGTTCCTCGCCGTCGTACTGGTGCTGCTCATGCAGAACATGCCGATGCTGACCGGGCTCGGACCGATGGGCAACGCGATCATGCTCTCCCCCTTGGCGGTGGGATTCCTCCTCGGAGCCGGACGAGCGTTGTGGCTGCGCGCCGCGGCGCCTGATCGATACCGGCAGCTGTCCGGCGGTACCGAAGTCCTACTCACAGCAGAGGTGGCTCGATGACTGAACAACAGCGGTTTCCGCGACACGCCTGGACCGTACCGGGCTGGCAGTGCGAAGTCCCCGGTGGCGATCCATCGTCACCCGAGATCTGGTGCTACACAGACCAATTCTCCTATACCGCCGGGGACACGGTCGCGGTGCACGTGCACACCACCGCGGACCGCTACCGTCTCGAAGTGGTGCGCGACGGCGCGCACCCGGAGACCGTGTACCGGCTCGAAGATCTGCCAGGCGAGTCCCATCCAACCCCGGCCGACAGCTATACCGTCGGCTGCGGCTGGCCCGTCGCCGCGCGCATCCCCGTCGACCCGCAATGGCGCTCGGGCCTGTACCTGGTGATCGTGCGTATCGAGGTCGAAGGCCGGAGCTACGAGCGCGAACACTTCTTCGTCCTGCGGGCGGCCGTCACCGGACGCACCCGGCACGCGCTGTTGCTCACCACCGCGACGATGACCGCCTACAACGACTGGGGCGGCGCCAACCACTACCGCGGTCTCGGTGACGACCCGGAGATCGACGTCCCCGCGCCGGTGGTGTCCACCCAACGCCCCATCGCCCGGGGGATGCTGCGCAAACCCGTCGGCGCACCGCGCAGCCGACACGAATACACCCCGCCACCGTTCTGGCAGCCGCACCACGAAGCCTATGAGTGGGCGTTCGCCAACGGCTACTCCCGCCATCACGCCGACGCGTTCTGGGCGACCTACGAACGGCCGTTCGTGGTGTGGGCCGAGAACCACGGCTACGACTTCGACTACCTGACCCAGCACGATCTGCACTTCCGCCCGGAATCACTCAGTGACTACCAATGTCTGGTGATTGTCGGTCACGACGAGTACTGGACGGCCGAAATGCGGGACACCGTAGACGATTTCGTCGACAGCGGGGGCAATATCGCTCGTTTCGCCGGAAACTTCCTCTGGCAGGTCCGCCTCGACGACACCGGTGCCACCCAGACCTGCTACAAGCTCCCCGCCTTCGACCCGCTCTACGAAACCGATCCGAGCCGGGTCACCACCGTATGGGACGCTCCGATCGTCGGCCGGCCCGGCGCGCAGACCATGGGTTTGACCGGTTTCGGCGGTGTGTACAGCCGGTACGGCAACGCGGTGCCGCGCTCCAGCGGCGGATTCACCGTATATCGGCCCGAGCATTGGCTTTTCGAAGGAACCGACCTGTACTACGGCGACGTGATCGGTGGCGCCCCGGTCTGCACGGCGGCGTTCGAGCTCGACGGCGTCGACTACACCTTCCGGAAGGGGCTGCCCTACCCGACCTTCGAAGACGGCGCCCCGGAGACCCTCGAGATCCTGGCGCTGGCCCCGGCGGTGGTGGGCGCGGAGGACCGGTGGAACGCGGAGGTCCCGCTCGGCGCACCGGAGTTCGAGGCGGAAATGATGCTCCCGTTCATCTATGGCGACGACGTACCCGAATACCAGCGCGATCGACGTTACGGCGCGGGCATGGTCGGCGTCTTCACCCGCGGCGCGGGCACTGTCGTCAACGCCGGGTCGTGCGAATGGGTCAACGGCCTCATCGAACGCGACTTCTTCACCGAACAGATCACACACAACGTACTGCGCCGGCTCGGCGCGGCCCCGCAAGCGGAAAAGGAAAACTCATGACCATCGGTGTCAAGGATGTGCGCGCCATCGGTTTGGGCATCGGCACGCGGGTAGTGCCCGAGTGGCCCGAAGGGTGGACCGCCTCCCCGGACTGGGAGGAAGTCGAATGGCGCGGCTGCTCCGACGCCACCGGCCGCATGATCGGCAGCGCCTGGGAAGGTCAGACGGGCATCTTGCACGTGGTCGACTACCCGGTCGACGAAATCTGCGTACTGCTCACCGGCAGTGTCGCGGTGACCGACGACTCCGGCGAGCGGCGAGTGTTCCGGGCCGGTGAGGCATTCCTGTTCCCGCGCGGATTCACCGGGCAATGGGAGACTCTCGAACCCTCCTCGAAGATCTTCGTCGTCCTGGAACCCGCCCCTGAATCCGCGTAAACCCGCGGTCCTAGAACGAGATCGAGGCAGACCGTCACGCAACCGGATTGTCTCCGATTTCCTTGCCGCACAGTTTATTTCGACTAGCGGCACAGCAACGAAGTAACAACCAAGGAGATCCAGTGAATCGCCGCACCCGTATCATCGTCGCCTCAGCGGTGGCCACGACTTTGATGACCCTCACGGCAGAGGCGGCCACGGCCGCACCCGCACCGACCACTCTGACGGCCGGAGAAGCCGAGCCAACCCTCCTGAGCGCCGATTCCCGGAACAGTCCCGCACCGTCGACGCCGTCGGCGACTGAGATGACCGCAAATCAAGCTGATGCCACCGCGGCACAGCTTGTTTCACCGTTCGCCGCGGTTGCGACTCCAGTTGCGGCGATCGACGGCTCCGATCCACAGGCCGATATCGACTATGCGCTGAGTCAGGCAGGCAATGAGTTCATGCTGGCCGCGACCATGGGCACCATGGCCGGCGGTGTTGTAGGGCTCGTGGGCGGATGCGTCATCGGCGCGATCGTCGGTGCGATCGGCGGCTGCCTCCCCGGGCTGGGGATCGGGGCGGCCGTGGGCCCCATCATCGGTGGCGTGGTAGCCGGCGTCCCGGCCGGACTCGCGGCATTGGCACAGGCGTACAACACGTTGCACGCCGTCGGTGATATCAGCGCCCCGCTCGCAGCTCAGGTCGGCTGACATCGGAGGAACGAGCGAACGCTCCACCCGCGGCTCTGCCTGAAATAAGAATCACGCAAGCGAAACAACCGGCTCGTCGATACGGGCCGGTTGTTGTCCCGCCCCGAGTATCCCGTCCACATTCACTTCAACGATGCCGTGACCACATCCTCCCGATGTCCGGGACAACCTCGGACTGGACTCGCGATTGCGCTAGCCGTGATGGTGTCGTCAGGTGTACCTCGGTAGAGGTCGAGCCAAGTCAGCAGATGCGCAAGAACGCCCTTCGTTCGGCAGAAGCGGACCCTCAGCACCGCACCGGGTCCTGGCCTGTCGGCGTCCCGCGCCGGCCGGTTCGGTCAGCGCGGTATGCGGTGCGGTTTCAGGCGGTCATCGCGACACTTGTTCGAGTGCTTCTGATGGTGTGCGGAATCCGAGGGTTTGTCGAGTCCGTTGAGTTCGCCGCCCCGATGGTGTCGAGGTCGGCCTGGCTGTAGGCGCGCAGGTGTGATCCTCATCCGACGGGTACGCCGATCCTCCCGTCGCCGCCCTAGGGTGTCCGCATGGGGAGAGATGACATCCTTACCGGGTTCCGCCAGGAGGCGAAGGCACTGGTCCACGTGGCATCAGGGCTCTCCGAAACCGAATTCGCCAAGCCGACACCCTGCGCGCCGTGGACGGTCACCGAGTTGCTCGCCCACGTGGTCGCCGGGATCGAGCGTGTCACCGACGGCCTGACCGTCCCCGAACCGGCCACGGCTCCACTGAACGCCGCCAACTACTACAACCCGCGAATCTTCGACGCGCAGGCCAATATCGAACGCGTGGCCCTCGCCCAGCGCGGCGCCACCGCCTACCCCTCCGGCCGAGCCGTCGTCGCGGCACTCGACGCCGCCTGGCCGCTCGCCCACGACTCCGCCCGCCGCGAACCCGACGACCGCCGAGTAATGACCCGCTGGAACATCGGCATGGGCCTCACCGACTTCCTCATCACCCGCGTGGCCGAACTCGCCCTCCACGGCCTGGACCTCGCCACCGCCCTCGACCGCGCGCCCTGGACCACCCCGGAAGCCGCCGACATCGTCACCAGCCTGCTACTGGTCTCCGGCAACCCCGACGACCTCACGCCCCTGGGCTGGGACCCCATGACCTACCTCGCCAAGGCCAGTGGCCGCGCACCACTGACCGCCGACGAGGCAGCGCACATCGAACAGGTTGGCGTGGAATGGATTCCACTCGGCTGAGCCGCGCGTCCCCGCGTCAGCGATCCCAGATGCGACTGCCGAGGAAGGCGTCCCACTCGGAGCCGGCGAAGAACAACTCCGGGCCACCGGGGTTCTTCGAATCGCGAACGCCGACCTCGCCGTCAGCGAAGCAAACCTCCACGCAGGTTTCGGAGGCCTTCGACCGGGTCGATTTGAACCATCTAGGCCCGGATGACTGGCTGCTCACGCCTCGCACTCCTTCGCGATCCGCACAATCATGTCCGCTGTGTCGCTTTCGCTCAACGCTACCGCCCTGATCCGGTCCGCCGCCTCTCGATATTCCTCGACGACATCCGGTTTGGAGTGATAGACGCCCGCGGAACCGCTTTCGAGGTAGACCACCGGCGCGTCCACGACATTGCTGCTCAGTGCCGGGAACTGAACCAGGGTGAATGGCTGGATAGCCAATCCCTTGTGGGAGCCGGCCGCGAACGGAATGAGCCTGACGCTGATGTTGTCGCGCCGACCCGCATCGGCGAGCCACCGCAGCTGTCCAGCCATCACTGCTGGGCCACCCGGCTGATGCCGCAGGACTGATTCCGACATGAGCAACTCCAGGCGGAAGTCGGTATCGTTCAACCTCTTTTGCCGATGGACGGCGAGCTCGACGCGGCGCTCGGTGTCGACAATGGACAAATCGGGGTCATCGATTCGAGCCATCGCGCGCCGATAGTCGGGAGTCTGCAAAAGCCCGTGAACCAGCACGTGCTGATAGCTGACAACCCGATGGGCGGCGGCTTCGAGACGCAGGTAGCGGGGCAGGTGGGCGGCGACCTGGTCGGCGTACGGCTGCCAGTACCCTCGCGAATCACCCTGCTGCTGAGCGATCTTCTCCTCGGACCGGACCTCGCCCCAGAGACGCAGCGCCTCCTCGCGGTCCAGCGCCGATGCCCCGTAGAACCCGAGCAGCCGTTCGATGTCGTTCGTGCTGGCATTCGTCGGATATCCATTTTCCATGCGCACCACCGTCTGACGCGACTTGTCGATCTCGAGCCCAGCGGCCAAGGGCTTCTTGCCACTTCGAGTTCTGAGACCCCGGAGATACGAACCGAACGCAATACGAGAAGCAGCCAAACCAGTCATTCGATCAGCCTCGCTATCTGGATAGATGTCCACGATGGCTACGTCCACGATCACCGGTGTCCACGGGCGATAACGCTCACCGTGGACACTTCAGCCTAATCCGTGGACAGGTCACCATGAACCCAATTTCCGCGACCTCTCGGGTGTCTACTGGGACATGCACCGAGCGGTGACAGCGCGCAGCCGCTCGGGCATTCAAACCATCACCAGCGGTACGTAATTCGAAGGGATTCCGTAATGCTTTGGGACACTTGGGCGCTGCTGTCGATTCTCGCTCTCTGCCTGGCCGTGATCGGCTGGAGCTTGTGGGGTTTCTACCGGGATGAGCATCCGGGTGGTGAGGCCCGGTTTCTCCGACTGTGTCTCGACGGTTCGAGGTATGTGGAGGCGCCGGCGAGCGGGCGAGCGGGGCGTCGGCACCGCGGTCGGCATCGGTCCGGGCGGTGACGACGTTGTCCCGGACCACATCTCGCGTAAGCCATCATCGACTGCCGCTGACGCCGTCGACGCAGACTTCCGACAGCGTGAAGATCCTGTTGTGGCCACATCGGCTGTGCGCCGAAGGCGATGGCCACCGGCCCGGTTCGTGCAGCGCGCGCAAGCAGCTACTCGCCATCGCCCGTGAGGCCGGATGGTCCTGGGTCGAGGGCGTGTGAGTTGCTACTCGCCGCCGAAGACCCTTTCCACCACCGTTTTCGCGCGGCGGGTGACGCGCATGTAGTGGTCGAGGAACTCGCTGCCGTCATCGTTGGGCCAGCCCGCGACCCGGGCTACCGCCGACAGGAGGGTGCCGGGGCCGGGGAGTTGGTCGGCTGGTTTGCCGCGGACCAGGACCAGGGCGTTGCGGGCCTTGGTGGCGGTGAGCCAGGCGTCGCGGAGGAGTTCGGCGTCGGCGGTGTCGATGAGTTCGGCGCGTTCGATGGCGTCGAGGGATTGCAGGGTCGAGGTGTTGTGGAGGTCGGGGACCTCGTGGGCGTGCAGCAGTTGGAGGAGCTGGACGGTCCATTCGATGTCGGCCAGGCCGCCGCGGCCCAGTTTGGTGTGGGTGGCGGGGTTGGCTCCGCGCGGGAGGCGTTCGGAGTCGACGCGGGCCTTGATACGGCGGATCTCGCGGACGCCCTCGGGCGACATGCCGCCCTCGGGGTAGCGGACCGGATCGATGGTGCGCAGGAAGCGGACTCCGAGTTCGGGGTCGCCCGCCACCTGATGCGCGCGCAGCAGCGCCTGGACTTCCCACGGCTGCGCCCACTGCTGGTAGTAGGCGGCATACGCGGCCAGGGTGCGGACCAACGCGCCGTTGCGGCCTTCGGGGCGCAGTCCGGCGTCGACCTGCAGCGGCGGGTCGACGCTGGGCGCGCCGAGCAGGCGCTGCACCTGTTCGGCCACACTGACAGCCCATTTCACGGCGACCGTCTCGTCCTCGCCGGGGCGCGGGTCGCAGACGAACAGCACATCGGCGTCGGAACCGTAGCCCAGTTCCATGCCGCCCAGCCGTCCCATGCCGATGACGGCGAAATCCGCGGGCGCGGGCCGGCCGAGTTCGGCCTCACTGGCCCGGATCACGGCCTGTAGCGCGGCTTCCAGGGTGGCGATCCACACCGAGGACAGCGCCTCGCACACCTGCTGGACGTCGAGCATGCCGAGCACATCGGCGGAGGCGACGCGGGCCAGTTCGTGCCGGCGCAGCGAGCGGGCCGTGGCGACCGCGCGCTTGGGATCGTCGTAACGCCGTGCCCCGGACAGGATTCCGCGCGCCACATCCGAGGGCTTGGTGGCCAGCAGCAGCGGCCCGTTGGGGCCGTCGGCGTACATGCGGATGGTCTCGGGCGCGTTGATCAGCAGGTCCGGCAGGTAGGCCGAGGAGCCGAGCACGATCATCAGCCGTTGCGCGATGGCCCCTTCGTCGCGCAGTTCGCGCAGGAACCAGATCTCGTTGTCGAGACCCTCGGAGACCCGCCGGTAGGCGAGCAGGCCCGCGTCGGGATTCGGTGTCTCGCCGAGCCATTCGAGCAGGGTGGGCAGCAGCAGCGCCTGGATGCGGCCCTTGCGCCCGACCTCACCGGTCAGCGCCTTGAGGTGGCCGAGCGCGTTCTCCGGGGACACGTAGCCCAGCGCGGCCAGCTGCCGCACGGCCGCCGCGGGGCTCAGCCGCAGGGCGGCGGCGTCCATGCGCGCCACCGAGTCCAGCAGCGGCCGGTAGAAGAGCTTGGCGTGCAGCCGCCGCACCCGCACCGCATTGCGTTTGATCTCGCTGGTGAGCACGCCGACCGCGTCCTGGCGGCCGTCGGGGCGCATGTGCGCGGCGCGGGCCAGCCAGCGCATGCCCTCCTCGTCCTCGGGGGCGGGCAGGGTGTGGGTGCGCTTGAGCTTCTGCAACTGCAGCCGGTGTTCGAGCAGGCGCAGGAATTCGTAGGAGGCGGTGAGGTTGGCGGCGTCGTCGCGGCCCACGTAGCCGCCCGCGGCCAGCGCGCCCAGTGCCTCCACGGTGCTCTGCACGTGCAGCGACTCGTCGGCCTTGCCGTGCACCAATTGCAGCAGCTGGACGGCGAATTCGACATCGCGCAGACTGCCGTGCCCGAGTTTGAGCTCGCGTTCGCGCAGATCGGCGGGCACCAGGTCCTCGACGCGGCGGCGCATGGCCTGCAC
Organism: Nocardia sp. NPDC004340; assembly: GCF_053602575.1. Taxonomy (NCBI): domain Bacteria; kingdom Bacillati; phylum Actinomycetota; class Actinomycetes; order Mycobacteriales; family Nocardiaceae; genus Nocardia; species Nocardia sp. NPDC004340. The sequence goes on along the minus strand of NZ_JBSGDW010000012.1, from coordinate 39,299 downwards.
ATCGGCCACGAAGTCGGGCCGTTCGTTGGCCGCCCACACCATGGGCATGAGGGCCTTCTGGTATTCGCGACCGAGGTCGAGATCACCGGTGGCGGGCCGCATCTTGAGCAGCGCCTGGAATTCCCAGGTGCGCGCCCAGCGCTTGTAGTAGGCGACGTGCGAGTCCAGGGTGCGGACCAGCGCGCCCGCCTTGCCCTCGGGCCGCAGCGCGGCGTCGATCTCGAAGAACGCGGCGCTGCCGACGCTCATCATCTCGGCGGCGAGCCGGGTGGCGGTGGTGTCGGCCGGTTCGGCGACGAAGATGACGTCCACGTCGGAGACGTAGTTCAGTTCCCGCGCACCGCATTTGCCCATGGCGATGACAGCAAGGTGCACCGGCACCTCACGGTCCTGGCACACCCGCGCGACCGCGACCGACAACGCCGCGGTGAGCGCGGCGTCGGCCAGATCGGTGAGGTGCTGACCCACCTGCTCGTACGGCAGCACCGGTTCGTTCTCGACGGTGGCGGCCAGGTCGATGGCGGCCAGCAGCATGAGCTGATCGCGATACCGCTTGCGCAGCAAGGCGATCGCCTCGGGCCCGGAGATCCCCGCCCGGTACATCATGGGCCCGGCCGCGGCCCCGTTCTCCGGGACGGCCTGCACGGCGTCCAGCAGATCCGCCAGCACTTCCGCGCGGCTGGGCAGCGTGGGCCGCCGCAGCAGCCGCCACGCGCCCGGATCGGCCACCAGGTGGTCGGCGAAGGCACTGGAGGAGCCGATCAGCGCGAACAGCCGCCCGCGCAGCGCGGAGTCGCGGCGCAGTTCGGAATCCACGGCGGCCCAATCGCTCCCGAGCTGCTCGCGCAGCCGGATCAGCGTCAGCAGCGCCAGATCGGCGTCGGGGGAACGCGACAGCGCCCACAGCAGGGGAACGCTGTCCACGTTGTCCCACGCCAACTCTCGCAGAGAGGCGGCGGCCGACGGCTCGAGCAGACCGAGCCGCCCGACACCGGGCACAGCGGAACGAGCAGTCGGTGGCCGAACCATGCCCACCAAATTACAGGCCGCGACCACCAGACATGCCACCCATCCCACCCAAACCAGACACTGTGTCCAATCCGCTTCCGGTCCGCGACGCCACCGAGTGGCCGCGGTGACGAGCCGATCGGGTCCCGGGAGTGCCGGCGTGAGACGCGAATCGGGCCGCAATCGCGAGGATTGCGGCCCGATTCGGGTGCTTTGCCGGGTTCAGAGACCCAGGTATTCCTTCAGCTCGTACGGCGTCACCTGAGCGCGGTAGCCCGCCCATTCGCGACGCTTGTTGCGCAGGAAGAAGTCGAAGACGTGCTCGCCCAGGGTCTCGGCGACCAGCTCGGACTTCTCCATCGCCTTGAGCGCCTCGTCCAGGGACGCGGGCAGCTCGCGGAAGCCCATGGCGCGACGCTCGGCGGAGGTCAGCGACCACACGTCGTCCTCGGCCTCCGGCGGCAGCGTGTAGCCCTTCTCGATACCACGCAGACCCGCGGCCAGCAGCACCGCGAACGCCAGGTACGGGTTGCAGGCGCTGTCAGGGCTGCGGATCTCGACACGACGCGAGGCCGACTTGTTCGGGGTGTACATCGGGACGCGCACCAGCGCAGAACGATTCGAGCGACCCCAGGAGGCGGCGGTCGGGGCCTCGCCGCCGTGGATCAGGCGCTTGTAGGAGTTCACCCACTGGTTGGTGATCGCGGAGATCTCGTGCGCGTGCTCGAGGATGCCCGCGATGAAGGCGCGCGCGGTCTCGGACAGGTTGTCCGGGTCGTCCGGGTCGGCGAAGGCGTTCTGCTCGCCCTCGAACAGCGACATGTGGGTGTGCATGGCCGAACCCGGGTGGTCGGCGAACGGCTTGGGCATGAAGCTCGCGCGCACGCCCTCGTCGATGGCCACTTCCTTGATCAGGTAGCGGAAGGTCATCACGTTGTCGGCCATGGACAGCGCGTCGGCGTAGCGCAGGTCGATCTCCTGCTGGCCCGGCGCGCCCTCGTGGTGGCTGAACTCCACCGAGATGCCCATGGACTCGAGCGAGTCGATGGCGTGGCGACGGAAGTTGGGGGCCTCGTCGTGCACGGCCTGGTCGAAGAATCCGCCATTGTCGGCGGGGATGGGCGCGGTGCCGTCGTGCGGGCCCGGCTTGAGCAGGAAGAACTCGATCTCGGGGTGCACGTAGCAGCTGAAGCCGAGGTCAGCGGCCTTGTTGAGCTGGCGGCGCAGCACGTGGCGGGGATCGGCCCAGGACGGCGAGCCGTCGGGCATGGCGATATCGCAGAACATGCGCGCCGAGTGCTGGTGGCCCTTCGAGGTGGACCACGGCAGCACCTGGAAGGTGGACGGATCCGGCTTGGCCACCATGTCCGCCTCGGAGACCCGGGCAAACCCCTCGATGGCCGAACCGTCGAAGCCGATACCCTCCTCGAACGCACCCTCGAGCTCGGCGGGCGCGATCGCCACGGACTTGAGATATCCCAGGACATCGGTGAACCAGAGACGCACGAAACGGATGTCCCGCTCTTCGAGCGTCCGGAGCACGAATTCCTTCTGACGGTCCATGACCGCGAGCGTAGGGTCCCGGAGTTAAATCCGTGTTACATACGCCGACAGATTCAACTCTCGGAACTGTCAGCAGTGACGACCCCGAACCGCGCGGAGATTCCGGCGCGCGGCCCGGGCGTCGCCGATCAGCAGGTGAGGCCCTGGGCGGGCTGCTTCAGGTCCACGAGATAGTCGATGACCGGGTCGTCGACGCATTTCACACCGGACAGCGACACCGTGTGGCGTGTCCCGTTGAAGGTGATGAGCGAGGCGCCCAGCTGCTGGGCCAGGTTCACGCCCGCCTGGTAGGGGGTGGCCGGGTCCTCGGTCGTGGAGATCACCACGACCTTGGGCAGGTTCGGGATCGAGATCTTGTGCGGAGTGCTGGTACTGGGGACCGGCCAGATGGCGCACAGTTCCAGCGGCGCGGCATCGCTGCCGTGCCCGTCGTCGAGGAAGGGCGCGACACGGCGGTAGTCGGCGTCCTGCTTGGCGGCGACGGCGCGATCGGTGACGGCCGGGTCGTCCACGCAGCGGATGGAGTTGAAGGCGTCGGCGCTGTTGTCGTAGGTGCCGTCGTCGTGGCGGCCGTCGTACATATCCGCCAGCGCGAGCAGCGTGTCGCCGCTGCCCTGGGCCAGTTCGCGCAGGCCCTTGGTGAGGGCGGGCCACAGGCGGTTGGAGTACAGGGTCTGCTGGACGCCGGTGATGGCGTCGCCGTAGTGCAGGCCGCGACCGTCCTGGGTGGGCACCGGCTTGTCCCACAGCGGGTCGACGAGAGCGCGGAACTTCTTGGTGGCCTGACCCGGGTCGTCGCCGAGCGGGCAGTTGGTCTTCTCCTTGGCCGCGCAGTCCGCGGCGTAGGCGTCGAACGCCTTCTGGAAGCTGGCCGCCTGCGCCACCGACTCCTTGACCGGATCCTGTTCCGGATCCAGCGCGCCGTCGAGGACCAGGGCGCGGACCTTGTCGGGGAACTTCTCGGCGTAGGCGTAGCCCAGGCGGGTGCCGTAGGAGTAGCCCACGTAGGTGAGCTTGGGGTCGCCGAGCGCGGCCCGGATCACGTCCATGTCCTGTACGACCTCGCGGGTACCGACGTGGCCGAGGAACTCCTTGCCGGTGCGCTCCACGCACTTGTTGGCGAAGTCCTTGTTCTCCGCCTCGAGCGCGGCGATGCCGGCGGGCGAGTTGTCCCGGTTCGGCTCGGCGCGCTGGGCGTCGTTCTCGGCGTCGGTGCGGCATTTGATCGCGGGCTGCGACGCGCCGATACCGCGCGGATCGAAGCCGACCCGGTCGAAGCGGTCGGCGAGCGCGGTGCTGTCACCGAGGGTGACCATGCTCAGGCCGGTCACGCCCGGGCCGCCGGGGTTGAACAGCAGCGAACCGATCTTGTCGCCGTTCGCCTTGACCCGCGAGATGGCGATCTTGGCGGTGGCCCCGCCGGGATTGGCGTAGTCGACCGGCACGGTGACCCGGGTGCACTCGGCGTCGCGCGGCATCTGGTCTTCGCTGTACTCGCGGCAGCTGCCCCAGTTCAGGGTCTGGTTGTAGAAGGATTCCATCCCCACCGGTGCCGACGCGGTGGGATTGCCGTCCACCACGCTGGTGCACGCAGCCGCGGTCATCGCCAACGCCGTCGCCATGAGCACGACCCGGCCGGTTCGCATCAACGCCATCCCACGATCGTGCCATGTCACGGTTTCGGCGATGGTGGAGGTTCGGTGCCGGTCCTGTCCGGTACGTGGGTGTTCGCACGGAAAGTCCCCAGGCCGCTCTCAGAAACCGCATGCTTAATGGGAGAGAACCGGGGGGCTCTACGTACGAGGGGATGCCATGTCCGTGCAACCACTTTCGCCGAATCGGTCCACCACCCGCTCGTCCCGCCTCCGCGCGCTGCGTATCGCCGCGGCGGCGGTGGTCGCGCTGACCGCCACGCTGGGACTGGTCGCGTGCGGGCCCTCGACCATGCCGGGTGCGCCGATCGCGGAATCGCCGGGCGGGGTGACGAAGAGCCGGCCCATCGACTTCACCACCGCGCCAGCCGATCTCGACGCGGCCGCGCGAAATGCGGTGCCGGGCATCGTGGATATCGACACCGAGCTGGGGCTGCAGAACGGCGAGGGCGCGGGCACCGGCATCGTGCTCGGTTCGGACGGCCTCGTGCTCACCAACAATCACGTGGTGGAGGGCGCGACCAAGATCTCGGCCACCGACCTCGGGAACGGGCAGACCTACGAGGCCACCGTGGTCGGGTTCGATCGCAGCGAGGACATGGCCGTCATCAAACTGAGCGGGGCGTCCGGGTTGCAGACCGCGCCGCTCGGCGACTCCGACAAGGTGACGGTCGGCGACCCCGTGGTCGGTGTCGGCAATGCCGGCGGCCGCGGCGAGCCCACTCCCGCCCAGGGCACGGTGACCGCGCTGAACCGGTCCATCACCGCCAGCGACGACGCCACCGGCAGCTCCGAGCAGCTGACCGGTCTCATCCAGGTGGCCGCGAATATCGAACCCGGCGATTCCGGCGGCCCGCTGGTCGACGCGACCGGCAAGGTGATCGGCATGGACACGGCCGCGTCAAAGGGCTTCCGGTTCAGCATCGGCGGCGGTCAGGGCTTCGCCATCCCGATCAACAAGGCCGTCGGGGTGGCCAAGCAGATCCAGGCGGGCCAGGGCTCGGACCGCATCCACATCGGCGACACCGCCTTCATCGGCGTCTCGGTGACCTCCGCCGGGGGCGGCGCGCAGATCCGGGGCGTGGTGCAGGGCGGGCCCGCCGACCAGCTCGGACTGGCCGCCCGCGACGTCATCACCGGCCTCGACGACCACACCATCACCACGGCCACCGACCTCACCGCCACCATGGACCTGCACCACCCTGGCGACACGGTCACCTTGAAGTGGACCGACGCGACCGGGCAGAACCGGTCCGCGCGGGTCCAACTGGCGAAGGGACCGGTCGGCTGAGATGTGAGGAATTGCATTCCTGGGGTGAGCGGCCGCGATGGCAGACTGAGGACGTCAGAACAACCCGGGGACCCGGCACGGGCCTCGAGGAACGACGAAAGGGACGATGATGTCCGTATCCGATGCGGAAACCCCTGTGTACGGTTCGGCGCCGAAAACTCCCGCAAAGCGGAAGACGCGAGTGCAGCACCTGCAGCAGATGAAGCAGGCGGGCGAACGCTGGTCCATGCTCACCGCCTACGACTACTCCACCGCTCGGCTCTTCGAGGAGGCCGGGATTCCGGTCCTCCTGGTCGGCGACTCGGCCGCCAATGTGGTGTACGGCTACGACACCACCGTGGCGATCACCGTCGACGAGCTGATTCCGCTGGTCCGCGGCGTGGTGAAGGGCGCTCCGCACGCGCTGGTCGTGGCCGACCTGCCGTTCGGCAGCTACGAGTCCTCCCCCGAGCAGGCGCTGGCCACGGCCGTGCGGTTCATGAAGGAGACCGGAGCGCACGCGGTGAAGCTGGAGGGCGGCGAGCGCGTCGCCGACACCATCCACAAGCTGACCGCCGCCGGCATCCCGGTGATGGCGCACATCGGGTTCACCCCGCAGAGCGTCAACACGCTGGGCGGATTCCGGGTGCAGGGCCGCGGCGACGGGGCCGAGCAGCTCGTCGCCGACGCCATCGCGGTGCAGGAGGCCGGGGCCTTCTCCGTCGTGATGGAAATGGTGCCCGCGGAGCTGGCCGGGCAGGTCACCCGCAAGCTGACCATTCCGACCGTCGGCATCGGCGCGGGCGCGGAATGCGATGCGCAGGTGCTGGTCTGGCAGGACATGGTGGGCTACACCGGCGGCAAGACCGCCAAGTTCGTCAAGCAGTTCGCGGATGTGGGCGGGCAATTGCGCACCGCCGCAGCCACTTACGCCGACGAGGTGCGGCGCGGGGTGTTCCCCGGCCCGGAGCACAGCTACTGAGCCGTCCGGCCGCGTACCGAACGAGAACGCCCCCGCGATGATCGCGGGGGCGTTTCGCTGAGGCCACCCGCCGACGCCCCACCCGCCCGCGTTCCATAGCTTCCGGCTATCTCTCAGCCTTCGGGCCCGTCGACTCGGTCCACAGCGCGAATTTGGTGGCAGACTCGAAAGCCAACGAGCTGGAACGACCAAAGGGAATTCATGGATCGTGGAACGAGTCGCTGGATCCGCCGTACCTCGCTGCTGGGCGCGGCGTTGGCCGCCGTCGCGCTGACCGCGGCGTGCGGGGACAACACCTCCACCGGGTCGTCGCAGCCCAAGGGCTCCGGCTCGCCGCTCACCTCGGCGCCGACGACCGCCCCGAGCACCGGTGCGGCCTTGAACATTTCCGAGGATCAGGCCAAGCAGATCTGTGACATGCTGCGCCCGCAGCTGTCGGACTGGCGGGTGCAGGGGCCGACGCTGGGCAAGATCGCGTTCAACGCGACCGTGCTGCAGTGGGCCACCCAGAACGGCTTCCTGCTGCAACTGCCGGGCGATCGGGGCGTGGTCGACCGGGTCACCACCAAGAGCTGTTCCGACGTCCGTGATCAGACGCTGTCGGCGCTGGAGATCCCGAACATGGCCGCGGGCCTGGTGGCGGGCTGATGCGCACCCCGTACCCGGCGATCGAGCCCTACGAGCAGGGCAAGCTGGAGGTCGGTGACGGTCAGTCGCTCTACTACGAGGTGAGCGGCAATCCGGACGGCAAGCCCGCCGTCTTCCTGCACGGCGGACCTGGTGGCGGCACCGCGCCCTATCACCGGCAGTTCTTCGATCCCGAGGCGTACCGGATCGTGCTGTTCGATCAGCGCGGGTGCGGGCAGTCGACGCCGCACATCGCCGACGGGGCGAGCCTCGAGCACAACACCACCTGGGATCTGGTCGCCGATATCGAAAGGCTGCGAACGCATCTGGGCATCGAGCGGTGGCTGGTGTTCGGCGGATCGTGGGGTTCGACGCTGGCGCTGAGCTACGCGCAGACCCACCCGGACCGGGTCACCGAGCTGGTGCTGCGCGGCATATTCCTGTTGCGGCGCAAGGAAATCGATTGGTACTACAATGGCTCCGCGGGGTACGTGTACCCCGACGAGTGGGAGAAGTTCCTGGCGCCGGTGCCGGAAGCCGACCGCGGGCGTGACCTCGTCGAGGTCTATCACCGCCTGCTGCACTCCCCCGATGCCGCTCTCGCCACCGACGCGGCCGTCGCGTGGTCCACCTGGGAGGGTGCCACGAGTTCCCTGCTGCCCCAGCCGGATCGGGTCGCCGAGACCGCCGATCCGCGCTTCGCGCTGGCCTTCGCGCGCATCGAGAACCACTACTTCGTCCACGGCGGCTTCCTCGACGAGGGACAGCTGCTGCGTGACATCGACCGCATCGCCGACATTCCCGGCGTCATCGTGCAGGGCCGCTACGACGTCGTGTGCCCGGCCACCAGCGCCTGGGATCTGCATCGGGCCTGGCCCGGCTCGGAACTGCACGTGGTGGCCGACGCCGGCCACGCGGCCCTCGAACCCGGCATCACCCACCATCTGGTGGAAGCCACGGACAAGTACAGGACGTAGATGAGCACCACAGCCGGTCCCGCCTTGGTCGACGCAGTAGCCGCCGATGTGGACCGGCTGTGTACGGCCGAACCCGATGTGCGCCAGGACCTTCCGGACTCGGTACACAAGATGCGGGTGGCCACCCGGCGGCTGCGCAGCGTACTGAAGTCCTACCGCCGGGTGCTGCGCCGCAAGGCCGTCGGCGAGATCACCGACGAATTGCGCTGGATGGCCGGACTGCTCGGGGTGGCCCGAGACGCGGAGGTCCGCGCGGAACGCTTCACCGAGTTGCTCGTCGCCACCGGGGGGTCACCGGAGGATGCGGTGCCGACGGACGAGAAACCCACCCACCACCAAGGTTTCGCCCAGCGACTCATCGCAGAGGAGCGCGACACCTATGCCGGAGCCCACCGCGCCGTAGTCACCGCATTCGGAGACCGCCGCTACACCACACTGATCGGCAATCTGCACGACCTGATCACCGACCCGCCGTTGAAGGAGTCCCGGGCCGGCAAACCCGCGGAACCGGTCTTCACCAAGGTCCTGCGCCGCGACCTCCGCAAGCTGCGCCACCTCGTGCACGCCGAGCACGGCCTGTCCGGCGACGAGCGCATCGAGCGCCTGCACGATATCCGCAAGGCCGCCAAGCGATTGCGCTACTCCGCCGAAGCCGCCACCGCCGTCCTCGGCAAACCCGCCGAAGACCTCGGCAAGAAGGCCAAGCACTTACAGGGGGTACTGGGCGATCACCGCGACGCCGTGGAAGCCCTGAACACGATCCGCACCCACGCCGTCGACGCCGACGCCAGCTACCAGCACCTCTGTGACGCCGAGGCGGCAGCGGCAGCCACGGCGCTCGAGCAGTATCCGGACGCGGTGGAATTCGTCCACCACCACCCACTGAGCTGACCGGTCGGCAGCGGTCCGCCCCTCCGCGACGGGTCAGGGTGTCGGGGTGGGTTCGGGTTCGGCTCCGGGCGCGTAGGCGAAGGTGACGGTGCGGGTGACCGGGTCGGCTTCGGCGAGACGGACCTGGACGTTCTCGCCTTCGGGTGGGCGGCCGGTGCATTTGGCGAGGACGGGTGGGTCGGCGATGAAGATCTCGGCCGGGCGGGTGCCGTTGGCCTCGCGGAGCACGACGGCGTCGAAGTCGGTGTGCAGGCGCGGGGACAGGACGGTGGCCTCGGTGAGGTCCAGGCAGGCGCGGTCGACCTTCCCGGCCAGGGCGTCGGTACGGCGCATGGTGTCGACAGCGGCGGCGAGCTCGTCGAGGACCCAGTGCGGGACTTCGGTTTTCGCGCAGTAGGCCAGGCAGATCTCGGTGGCGTAGCGGTCGGCCAGGCGCCGCAGCGGAGCGGTCACGTGGGCATAGGTCCCGGCGATCGCGCTGTGCCGCAGGGTTTCCGGGTCCTGACCGTTCAGAATCGTGTAGGACGCGCCGCGCAGCAGGCTGACGGCCTCCGACATGAGCACCAGGGCGGCGGGGGTATTGCAGTCCAGACCAGCCAGCATGCGACCCACCGACTCGTCCGGCGGCCAGGCCACCCCGACCGCCGCGGCGGTGCGCCGCATGGACTCGATAGCGGCGGGCGGAGCCGGGGGCATGGTCCGCAGCAAACCCGGAAGCGCGGGTTTGCCGGAGCCGTTCGAGTTATGTCCATCGAGCATGATTCTGGCCGCACACATACCGGTCAGCAGGGAGACCTGTTCGTTCCAATCGTCCGCGGCGGTGCGCGGCTCGATAGCGAGTTGCCAGTGATCGACTCCGGATTGCGCACCGTCGCGCACCACGGTCTGGGCGGGCAGTCGCAGCGTGATCGCGCCGCGCTCGATGCCGGCCGCGATGCGCAGCCGCCCGAAGTCGGGCAGCGCGGCGATCGACGGGTGCAGGCGGCCGTTGTCGGCGTCGGCCTGCACGCCCTGATAGTCGAGGCGGGCGCGGGAGCGGACCAGGGCGCGGGTCACCGAGAACCGCACCGGTTCGGCGTGCGCGTCGCATTCGATGGTCCACAGCGCGGCCGGGCGGTCGACGTCGGGCAGCAGGCTGGCGAGGCCCTCGCTCAGCACCGGCGGGTGCAGCGGGACGGTGCCGTCGGGGAAGTAGAAGGTCTGGCCGCGGGCCAGGGACGCGCGGGCCAGTGGCCCGCCGGGGACGACCACCGCGGCGACGTCGGCGATGGCGTAGTGGAGGAGGAATCCGCCGCTCGGGGTGCGCTCCAGGCAGACGGCCTGGTCCAGATCCATGGCACCCGGGGGATCGATGGTGACCAGCGGAATCTCCCGCCGGTCGGCTCGGGCGCCCGCGAACGCGTCGACCGCGTCGCGGGCTTCCGAGACGGCCTCGGACGGGTAGTCCGAGGCCAGTCCGAACTCGGTTCGGACGGCGCCGAAGTCCACCGGCGCCGACACGATCCGTTGATGCAGTTCCACTGCGGAGACTGGCCCTACTGCAGGGCCAGCATCGTGCCGTTCAGCTCGTTGAACGGACCGTACACGGTGAACACCACGCGGCCGCCCGGGTACTGCGACGACAGCAACGCGGCCGAGTCCAGGGCTTCCCCGAACGACGCGGCCGACGGATGCGGCAGGCCGGCGATGACCTGTCCGAAGTGGTTCTGCGCCACCCACTGAGTGTCCGCCGCGGTGAGATCCACCTGAATTCCGCCCGGCAGCGGCGTCACGGCCACCGCGGAGGCAGAACCGGCACCCAGCACAGCGGAGGCGGCAGCGGCGAGAAGCGCCCCCACTGCCAGTTTGCGAGCAATTCGCATTGAGACGAGACCTGCTTTCCGACGATTGTCGAGCCCTTGTCCCGTCGCGGACCGCTACGGGACTTTCCAACGCGCAACACTTTATGACGTCGATCACGTTCGGTGCCAGTTCAAGGCGGATAACCCGCCCGACACGCCGAGCCGCGCCGGTACACACCGTGTGGCGCGCCGCAATTCTTATCCAACCGGATGGTTCGCGCAGGGAAGCGGGCGAGCGGTGTCGATCACGCCGCCCGCCCGCCTGTTTTCCCGCGGCCGCACTGCTCGCCGCGCGGTGCGCCTACCTACCGCGCAGTCCGCCCGGGAACTTGGCACTGAAGAGTTTGAATCCATACGCGATGGCGAACAGCACCACGATGGCCGCCGGTTGAACGACACCAGCCATGACTTACTCCCTCATCTCTTGCGACGCGCCGGGCTCCTCCGGCGCGGTCTCGGCCGGCATCCGCCCGCTGCGCTCGAGGAAACGCAGCAGCTCCACCGGGAACGGCAACACCAGGGTCGAATTCTTCTCCGCCGCAACCTGAACCACGGTCTCCAGGAATCGCAGCTGCAATGCGGCGGGGGCGTCGGACATATTGGCGGCGGCCTGCGCCAGCTTCCGCGAGGCCTGCAATTCGCCCTCGGCGGAGATGATGCGGGCGCGGCGTTCGCGTTCGGCCTCGGCCTGGCGGGACATGGAACGCTTCAGCGCGTCCGGCAGGGCGACGTCCTTGATCTCGACGCGGTCGATGTGCACGCCCCAGTTCAGGGCGGGCGAGTCGATGAGCAATTCGAGGCCCTTGTTGAGCTGCTCCCGATTCGACAGCAGATCGTCGAGTTCGCTCTTGCCGATGATCGAACGCAGGGATGTCTGCGCCACCTGCGCGACCGCGAACAGATAGTCCTGCACCTCGATGAGGGCGCGGATCGGATCCACGACCCGGAAATACACGACCGCGTCCACCCGGACCGTCACATTGTCCCGCGTGATGCCCTCCTGCGCGGGCACCGGCATCGTGACCACCTGCAGGGAGATCTTCGACATCTTGTCCACGCCGGGAATCAGCAGCCGCAATCCGGGATCCCGCACGGCCCGCACCCGCCCGAGCCGGAACACCACGCCCCGCTCGTATTGCGTGACCACCCGTACCCCGGCCGCCAGGCCGATTCCGGCGATCACGACGATGGCGGCGAGCCATCCGATCAACAGATACAGAACATCCATGGCGAGCTCCGCGAAAATATCTCCGCGCCATCGGAAATCCGACGGTGTGCCTCCATGATGGCACCGGACGGTGAACCCCGCGACGGGGAAAGGCGGACGAGTCGGTCTGTAAGCCGGATCCTGTCCCCGACGTCGAAACGCCGGGTGGCGACCATCCATCTGGACACACCGTTGCCGGGTGCCTCGAGCGGTCCACCCGCAGGCTCGGGCGAGCAGCCCTCGAACACCTGCGCAGCCGCACTCTCGCGAGTGCGGCCTTCGACCTTGCTCCGGGCGGGGTTTACCTAGCCGCGCCGGTCACCCGGCACGCTGGTGCGCTCTTACCGCACCGTTTCACCCTTACCGGCGGTGCACTTCTCGCGAAGTGCGGCCCGCCGGCGGTTTGTTTTCTGTGGCACTGTCCCGCGGGTTGCCCCGGGTTGCCGTTAACAACCGCCCTGCTCTCCGGAGTCCGGACTTTCCTCGGCGACAGGCTGTGGCACACGTGTTGCCCGTTCCTCTCGCCGCGGCCGCCCGACCGACTCGTCCGCGGCCACCAGGGTACGGTAGGGCGTCATGGAGCGTGTCGAGGTGGGGTTCCCTTCGGGTGTCGAACAGTGCGCCGGCTGGCTGTATCTCCCGGATGGACCGCCGCGTCCGCGCCCGCTGGTGGTCATGGGGCACGGCCTGGGGGCGGACCGGGAAATGGGGTTGGATCGGTACGCGCGCCGTTTCGCGTCGGTGGGAATCGCGGCTCTGGCCTTCGACTATCGGCATTTCGGGGCCAGTGGGGGCGAGCCCCGGCAGGTGATCAATATCGCGCGGCAGCGTGAGGACTGGCACGCGGCGATCGCGTTCGCGCGCACGATTCGCGGGATCGATGCGACGCGAATCGCTTTGTGGGGTAGTTCTTTCGGCGGCGGGCATGTACTCGCCGTCGCTCCCGACGACCATTACATCGCGGCGGTGGTGGCGCAGTGCCCGTTCACCAGCGGCTGGTCCTCGGCACTGGCGAAGGGACCGTTCAGTCTGATCAAGACCGGCACGCTGGCGGTGACGGATCAGGTGGTGGGGACGATCATTCGGCGTCCGATCACCGCGCGGCTGGCGGGCAAGAAGCACTCCGCTGCGTTGATGAGCGCTGCCGACGTGCCCGCCGGATTCGGGCGGCTCGCCGAGGAGAGCGCGCAGTACCGGCCGAAGGTGGCGGCGCGGATCGGGCTGTCGACGCTGTTCGACAATCCGACGCGGCACGTCAAGGACATCAAAGCGCCTGTGCTGTACGCGATCTGCGACAACGACTCGGTGGCCCCGGCAGGCCCCACCGTGAAGGCGGCCGAGCGGACCAAGCACGCCACCGTGAAGCGCTATCCGATCGGCCATTTCGACATCTACTTCGACGACTGGTTCGAGAAGGCCGTCTACGACCAGACCGAATTCCTGATGGCGACCCTACGTCCGTGAACCGAACCCCCTGCGGCGCAAGGGGTTACCAGTCCCCTCAGAGATACGACGTGTCGTTGACCAGGCGCACCGACGAGCCGCCGTCCGGATAGAACTCCGCGATCGACAGCGACGCCAGATCCAGGTGCAGCCGGTACAGCAGCGACGGACCCACCCCGAGCGCCAGCTGCAGCAGCGTCTTGATCGGCGTGACATGGCTGACCACAAGCACATTCGCACCCGGATACAAGGCCACCAGATCCCGCCGCACCGACTCGACGCGCTCCCGCACCTGATCGAAGCTCTCGCCGCCGGGCGCGGGGATCGAGGGATCGCCCAGCCACTGCCCGTGCAGCTCCGGATCCTGGTCCCGGGCTTCCAGGAACGTCATTCCCTCCCAGGCCCCGAAGTCGGTCTCGGTCAAGCCTTCCAGCACCCGCACCGGCAGCCCGAGCGCCTTCCCGGCCGCCTCCGCGGTCTCCCGCGCCCGGCCCAGCGGGGAGCACACGATGGCCTCGATCCCGCCCTTGCGGGCGAGCATGGCCGCCGCGTTCTCGGCCTGCTGCCGGCCGAGCTCGGTCAGCGGCGGATTGCCGCGGCCCGAATACCGGCGCTCCACCGACAATTCCGTCTGCCCGTGCCGGAGCAGCAGCAGCCGCGTCGGCCGCCCGATCGCCCCGGTCCAGCCGGGTGCGGGCGTGGCAGCGGACGCGGGACTGTCCACGACGCCGCCCGCCACCGCGGCGGCGATCTGCCCCAGCGTGCCCTGTCCGCTCCCGGAATCGCGTTCGGCCGCTGTCGAATTCGATGCGCCGGATCCGAGTTCGGCCGGTCGGCCGAGCGCCTGACCCGACTCCCGCAGCGCCGTGCGGACCTCGGCGACGGTGTCGGCGTCGTCCATGGCCTCGTTGGCGAGCCGGTCCGCGTGCGAGTTCTCCTTGCGCGGAATCCACGCGAAGCTCACCCGATCGAACCCGGCCACCAGCCGCCGCGCCCGATCGGCGAGCGGAATCATGGACTCGTGCTTGACCTTCCAGCGGCCGGACATCTGCTCGACGACCAGCTTGGAGTCCATGCGCACGGACACCTCCCGCGCACCCAGCTCGGCGGCGGCCTCCAGACCCGCGATGAGCCCGCGGTATTCGGCGACATTGTTGGTGACGACCCCGAGGAATTCCTTGCGCTCGGCCAGGACGCGCGCACGATCGGCGTCCCAGACCACCGCGCCGTACCCGGCGGGGCCCGGATTGCCGCGCGAGCCGCCGTCCGCCTCCACGATCACCATGTCCACCAACGCTGTTCACCTTCCGTGCAGGTCCGAGAATCCGCCGGCGGGTCACGCCGCCGTGGCGTCGAGGTCCGCGCGGGCCAGGCGTCGATACTGTCGCGTCGCCGTGCTGGTTTCGCGGTATTCGGGCTGTCGTGTCGTGTGCCGACCCACGCGGGGCGGCACGGGTGCCGCGCGCCGAGGGGCGCGCGGCGGGCGGGTCAGAGCCCGGAGTGCTTGGTGCGCACCAGGATCGCGCCGCATTCGGGACAGCGGACCACGACATCGGGGGCGGTCTGGGTGATGCGGGAGATCTCGCCGCGGTCCAGTTCGATGCGGCAGGCGCCGCAGCGGCGAGCCTGGAGCAGGGCCGCGCCGACACCGTAGGTGGTGCGCTGCTTGTCGTAGGCGGCGAGCAGGTCGGCGGGGACGGACCGGGTCAGGGCTTCGCGGTCGGAGTCGCAGCGCTGCTGGGCCACGGCCAGGTCGGCGAGCGCGCTGTCGCGCAGGCGCTCGGCGTCGACCAGTTCGGCCTCGGCCTGGTCCAGGTTGGCCCCGGCGTGCGCGTGCGCGGCGGCCGCGGCCTCGCGGCGCTCCATCACCTCGATCTCGTCGTCCTCGAGGACCTTGCGGCGGCGTTCCAGGCTGGTCAGCTCGTGCTGCAGTTCGGAGAGCTGCTTGGCCCCGACCGAACCGGCGGTGAGCATGCCGCGGTCGCGCTCCTCGCGCTTGCGGACGGCCTCGATCTCGCCTTCCAGCTTCCGGATGTCGCGATCGAGGTCGTCGATCAGGATCTCGGCCTTCACCGCCTCGTCCTTACGAGTGGAGCGCTCCGCCGCCAGCCGATCCACGTCCTGCTGCTCGGGCAGCACCTTGCGGCGATGCTCGATCCGCGTCAGCTCGACGTCGACGGCGGCGAGGTCGAGCAGCTTGGCCTGGATCGATGGTTCGGCATTCAACGCGAAGGTCTCCTGGACGCTATGGACGAATTCAAGACACCCACCGTACCGTGTGAAATTTGCCCTCCGCTCCGCTCCGGGCCGGTTCGCGGCCCCGAAGTCTCGATTCTTCCCTCCTCCGCTCCTCCGCTTCGCTCCCCCGCTCCGTCAGTCCAGAATCGAGACGGCCGCGAACCACCAGGGTGGTGCCCAGGTCAGCAGGCGTTGGCGCCCAGGGTCCACGGGTCGGTGCGGAGGGTGGAGACGCGGGTCTCGAGCCCGGGCAGGGCGTGGCGGACCACACCTTCGGCCTGGCCGCACCAGGGGAACTCGGTGGCCCAGTGGGCGGCGTCGATCAGGGCCGGGCCGCCCGCGCGCAGGTGTTCGTCGGCGGGGTGGTGGCGCAGGTCGGAGGTGACGTAGGCGTCCACGCCGAGGCGGGAGACCTTGCCCAGGAAGGAATCTCCCGCGCCGCCGCAGACGGCGACGGTGCGGATGATCCGGTCCGGGTCCCCGGCGGCGCGCACGCCCCAGGTGGTGGCGGGCAGGGCGGCACGGACGCGAGCGGTGAACTCGCGCAGGGTTTCCGGGGCGGGCAGCTCGCCGACGCGGCCGATGCCCAGGCCGGACGGCAGGTCGGCGCGTTCGGTGACGTGATAGGCGGGTTCCTCGTACGGGTGGGCCTCGCGCAGGGCGGCCAGGATCGCGGTCCGGCGCGACGGCGGGGCCACCACCTCGAGGCGATCTTCGGACACTTCGTGCAGCTCGCCGACCACGCCGAGGGCCGGGTTGGCGCCCTCGAGGGGCCGGAACTGGCCGGTGCCAGCGACCGTCCAGGCGGCGTCGGAGTAGGCGCCGATCCGGCCCGCGCCCGCCGCGAACAGGGCGTCCAGCACGGCGTCGCGGTGCGTGACCGGCACCTGCACCACCCACTTGTCCAGGGCGGTCAGCGGTTTGGGATCGAGCGGCCCGGTGACGGTGAGCCCGATCGCCGCCGCGAGCGCGTCCGAGACGCCCGGATCGGCGGAGTCGGCATTGGTGTGGGCGCTGAACAGCGCGCAGCCGGAGCGGATGAGCCGGTGCAGCAGCGCGCCTTTCGGGGTGTCGGCCGCGACCGTATCCACCCCGCGCAGCAACAGCGGGTGGTGCACGACCAGCGCCTGCGCGCCCCACTCGATGGCCTCGTCCACGACCCCGGCCGTGGCGTCGACGGCGAACAACACCCGCGAGACCGAGTCCCGCGGGTCACCGCACACCAAGCCCACCGAATCCCAGGACTCGGCCAGTCCGGGCGGGTACGCCGCTTCCAGCGCCGCGATGAGATCCGACAGCCGCACCGTCGTCACAACCGAACCTCCTGCTCGATCCTGCCTGCCACGATCACACACCCACGTCGCGAATGGCCGCGACGAGCCGGTCCACCGCCTCCGCCGGCCGCACCGCGACCCGCAGGAAACCCGTTTCCAGCCCGGGGAACGTATCACCGCGGCGCACCGCGATCCCCTTGTCCGCGAGCTGCTTTCGCAACAGTTCCGCGTCCGGCACCCGGATCAGCAGGAACGGCCCGGCCGCGGGCTCGAGCACCTCGACGCCCAGTTCCCGCAGCCGCGGGATCATGGCGGCCCGATCAACGGCGATGCGCTCGGCCATCCGCTGCGCCTGCGCGACCGCGGCCGGTTCGCTCACCGCCGCGATGGCTTCCAGCTGCAGGGTGCCCAGCGGCCAGTGCGCGCGGCCGTGATTCAACCGCGCCAGCACCTCCGGCGCGCCGAGCGCGTACCCGCAGCGCAGTCCGGCCAGCGCCCAGGTCTTGGTGAGGCTCCGGAACACCAGCACATCCGGATGACTCTCTCCGGCAAGGGATTCCAACTCGCCCGGCACGGCGTCGGCGAACGCCTCGTCGACCACCACGATGCGCCCCGGCCGCCGCAGCGCCCGAATGCTGTCCGCCGAGTGCAGGACGGAGGTCGGGTTCGTGGGATTGCCCACCACCACCAGATCCGCGTCCTCGGGCACCACGACACCGTCGAGCGAGTACGGCGGCTCCAGCAGCACCCGCGCCACCGGCGCCCCGGCCTCGCGCAGCGCCAGCTCCGGCTCGGTGAACGACGGATGGATCACCGCGGCCAGCCGTGACACCAGCCGCGGCAGCATCGCGAACCCCTCGGCCACCCCGGCCAGCAACAGCACCTCGTCGGCCGAGCGCCCGTGCCGCGCGGCCACCGCCGCCCGCGCCGCCCGCTCGTCCGCCTCCCCCGGATACCGGCCCAGCTCCCCCAGCCGTCCCGCCAGCCGCTCCCGCAGCCATTCCGGCGGCGCGCTGCCCTGAACGTTCACCGCGAAATCCACCATGCCCGGCCGCGCGTCCACGTCCCCGTGGTGCCGCAGCCTGGCATGGTCGAAATCCTGGAACTCGGTGTCGTCCGGCACAGCCGTCCACCCTACGTGGCCGCCGTCCGCGCCTACCGGCCAGAATGGCTGTCGTGGGCGACCTGCATGTGACGTTTATCTGCACCGGCAATATCTGCCGGTCCCCGATGGCCGAGAAGATCTTCGCCGCGCATCTCGAGCGCGCGGGATTGGCGGATCGGGTGCGGGTGAGCAGTGCCGGGACCGGCAGCTGGCATGTCGGGGACGAGGCCGACTACCGGACCGATCGGGAGCTCAGCGCGCACGGGTATCCGACCGGGCACAGTGCGGCGGTGATCGGGGACGACCACCGCGACGCCGATCTGGTGGTGGCGCTCGACACCGGGCACGAGCGGGACCTGGCCCGGATGGGGGTGCCGTCGGATCGGCGGCGGCTGCTGCGCAGTTTCGACCCGGACGCGGACGGTCGCTCGGTGCCGGACCCGTACTACGGCGACCAGTCCGATTTCGCGTTGGTGCGCGAACAGATCGAGGCGGCCGTGCCGGGGATGCTGGACTGGGTGCGCGAACAGCTCGGCGAGGAACCGCGGGCCGGAGGCCGGGACGCATGAGTTCACTGCTGCGTCGCCTCACCTTCCTGCTGCGCCCGAGCTGGCTGATCCTGGCCGTGGTGGTGGCCGGTTTCGCCTACCTGTGCTTCACCGTGCTCGCGCCCTGGCAGCTGGGCAAGAACACCCGCACCTCCGAACGCAACGACCGCATCGCCGCCTCGGTGCACGCCGACCCGGTGGACATCGCCGGGCTGCTGTCGGGCGACGGCAAGAACACCGAATGGCGGCGGGTCACCGCCGATGGCAGCTACGTCCCGGACTCGACGGTCCTGGTGCGCCTGCGCCACCTCGACGGGCAGCCCGCCTACACCGTGCTCGCCGGGTTCCGGCTCGACGACGGCCGCACCCTGCTGGTCGACCGCGGCCAGATCGCGGCCGCGCAGGGCGGCACCCGCCCGCCCGCCATCGCCGACCCGCCCACCGGGCCGCAACACCTCGAGGCCCGCATCCGCGCCTCCGAGGGCGTCATCGAGAAGAAGCCGCCGACCACCGAGGACGGCTACCGGCAGGTGTACACGACCGACACCCAGCAGGAGGCGACCGTTCTCGGTCTGCCGCTGACGCCCATCCCGACCGACGGCCTCGGCGGGTATCTGCAACTCGACGCGGGCCAGCCCGGAGCGTTCACCCCCGACGCCCTCCCCCAGCTCGACGCCGGCCCGTACCTGTCCTACGGCCTGCAATGGCTGGCCTTCGGCGTCATGGCGCCGCTGGGTCTCGGCTACTTCGTGTGGGCCGAGATCCGCGCTCGCCGCCGCGAGAAGTCCGAGGCCGCCAAGTCGACGGGCGCCGAGACCCCGGCGACCGAAGCCACGACGCAGGCGGCCGAATCACCCGCTCCGGCAACCAAGTCGAAGCCCAACGACCCGGCCCCCAAACCCGCGCCCGCCACGAACGAGGCCCGCCTCGCCGACCGCTACGGCAACCGGCGTTGAGGGCGACCGCTACCGCGGCCGGACTGCTCCTCGGGTTCGGCCTGGACCGGATGCTGGGCGATCCCCGGCGCGGACATCCGGTGGCCGGGTTCGGTTCGGCGGCAATCCAGGTCGAGCAGGTCACCTATCGAGACGACCGGGCCGCGGGAGTCGTGCACGAAGTCGTGCTGGTCGGGACCGTCACGGGACTCGGAATCGGGTTGGGACGCGCCGTCTCCGGACGGACCCGGGCGAAACACCGCACCTCGCGGCCGCGTTCGAACGAGATCGTTCGGACGCTCGGCGAGGTGGCGCTCACCGCCGCCGCGACCTGGACCGTGCTGGGCGGGACGACCCTCGCCAAGACCGGGCGCGACATGGCCGATCGCCTCGAGTCCGGCGATATCGAGGGCGCGCGGGCCTTGCTGCCGTCGTTGTGCGGCCGCGATCCCGAGGTGCTCGACGCGGACGGGCTGGCGCGCGCGGCGCTCGAATCGATCGCGGAGAACACCTCGGACGCGACTGTCGCGCCACTGTTCTGGGGCGCGGTGGCGGGCGTTCCCGGACTGCTGGCCTACCGCGCCGTCAATACCCTCGACGCGATGGTCGGCTATCGAAACGAACGCTACGGGCGGTTCGGTTGGGCCGCCGCGCGGACCGATGACGTCGCCAATCTCGCGCCCGCCCGGGTGAGCGGCCTGCTCACCACCGCCCTCGCACCGGTGATCGGCGGCCGTCCCGCCGCCGCCTGGCGGGCCTGGCGGCGCGATGCGGGCAAGCATCCGAGCCCGAATGCCGGTGTTGCGGAAGCCTCCATGGCGGGCGCGCTGGGCGTGACGCTCGGCGGCCGCACCGAGTACCGGCACGGGATCGAGATGCGACCCACCCTCGGTGACGGTCCGGTCCCCCGCGTTCCCGATCTGCGGCGCGCGGTCCGGCTGTCCGAGGCCGTTCAGGTCGCGACGGCGGTCCTCGCCGCCACGGCCGTCTGTCTGCGGCGACGCTGACCCGTCACCGCGAATTCGCGAACCGTCCGGTCGCCTTCGCTAGATTTTCCAGGGGAATGTCACAGCCCGGCGAGCTGCCTCGTCGGTCCTGTGAACGGTCCGCCCCATCGGGCGGGCGTGAGCGAAGGCGAGGGTTGCGATGAGTGGTGACGGACGGAACGGGCCCGATCAGGCCGAGCTGGCACGGCAGTTCGAGGAGCATCGCGGCTACCTGCGGCGGGTCGCGTACAGCACGCTCGGCAGTCTCAGCGACGCCGACGACGTGGTGCAGGAGGCGTGGCTGCGGCTGGTCCGGTACTACGAGACCAGCCCGGAGGACGCGCAGATCGAGAACCTGCGCGCCTGGCTGACCACGGTCACCGGCCGGCTCGCCCTCGACTATCTGGGGTCGGCGCGGGCGCGGCGCGAACAGTATGTGGGCGAATGGCTTCCGGAGCCCGAGGTCACCACCTGGGACGACCCGGCCGACCGCGTCTCGCAGGACGAGCGGGTCACCACCGCGCTGCTGGTGGTGCTGGAATCGCTGTCGCCCGCCGAGCGGACCGCGTTCGTGCTGCAGGACGTCTTCGGCATGACCGGCCCCGAGGTGGCCGAAGTCGTGGGCCGCACCCCCGCCGCGGTGCGCCAATTGGCTTCGCGCGCCCGCAAACACGTGGAGAACGGCACCCCCCGCTTCCCCGCCAGCGCCGACGAGCACGAGAAGGTGGTGTCGGCGTTCGCGGTGGCGTGGCGTTCCGGCGACCTGAGCGCACTGCTGGGCGTGCTCGACACCAATGTCACCTTCACCTCCGACGGCGGCGGCAAGGTGCAGGCGTTCCTGCACCCGATGCACGGCGCGGACAAGGTCGCCGCGACGCTGCTCGGGTTCCTGGAGTTCGCGTCGAAGATCGGCGGCGCGTGGGGTCGCCCGGTGCTGGTCAACGGCCGTCCCGGCCTGGTGGTGTTCGACGGCAAGAACACCGGCGTCTTCTCGTTCACCATCGACGAGGGCCGGATCACCAAGATCGACGTGGTGCGCAACCCCGACAAGCTCCGCGACCTCCCGGCCGACGGCGCGGGACCCGATTGGGCGCTGGGCTCGTCCGAGTCCTGAGCGACGGACACCGCGGGCCCGCAACCGGATTCACCCCGGTCGCGGGCCCGCCACCGTTGTCAGGACGAGGTGTACGTCGCCGGCCCCAGGCCGTGCGCGGCCGCCACCTCCGGCGAGTAGAGCCGACCGGCGTCGGCCGTGAGCCCCTGCGCGAGACCGGGATCCGCGGCGCACGCGCCCGACCAGCCCAGGTTCGCGATGGCGCGCGCGTACGGCAGCGTCACATTGGTGAGCGCCACCGTGGATGTGTGCGGGACCGCGCCCGGCATGTTCGCGACGCAGTAGAACAGCGTGTCCGCCACGTGGAACGTCGGTTTCGCGTGCGTGGTCGGATGCGAGCTCTCGAAGCAGCCGCCCTGATCGATGGCGATGTCGACCAGCACCGCGCCGGACCGCATCCGCGCGACCAGACTGTCGGGCACCAGTTTCGGGGCCCGCGCACCCGGCACCAGCACCGACCCGATCACCAGATCGGCGGCCAGCACTGCCTTCTCGACCTCGGCGGTATTCGATCCGATGGTGGTGAGCCGCCCGCCGAACCGGGCGTCGAGTTCCCGCAAGCGCGCGATATTGGTGTCCAGCACCGTGACCCGCGCCCCCATGCCGAGCGCGACGGTCGCCGCGTTGACGCCCGCCACGCCCCCGCCCAGCACCACCGTGTCCGCGGGCCGCACGCCCGGCACCCCGCCGAGCAGCAGTCCGGACCCGCCCTGCGGCGCCATCAGGTGATACGCCCCGACCATGCCGCCGAGCTTGCCCGCCACCTCGCTCATGGGCGCGAGCAACGGCAGGGTGCCGTCCGCGGCACGCACGGTCTCGTAGGCGATGGCGGTGATGCCCGAGCGCAGGATGGCGTCGGTGCATTCGCGGGAGGCGGCCAGGTGCAGGAAGGTGAACAGCACCTGCCCCGCCCGCATGCGCGGATACTCCTCGGCGATGGGCTCTTTCACCTTCAGCACCAGTTCGGCCGCGTCCCAGACGTCGTCGGCGGTGGGCGCGGTGCGGGCGCCCGCCTCGAGGTAGTCGGCATCGTGGAAGCCGGACCCGATGCCCGCTCCGGCCTCGATCAGCACCTCGTGGCCGCCCCGCACCAGTTCCCCGGCGCCGGCCGGGGTGAGGGCGACGCGGTATTCCTGCTCCTTGACCTCCCGTGGAACCCCGATTCTCATACCGCCATAGTTCCCCGGCCGGGGCCGCGCCGCCATCAGCGCCACGGCCCGAATTCGGCGGCCACTATCAGCGGGCTACCGCGGCGGGGAGTTCCAGGGTCAACGTCTCGCCCGGGCTCGGGATGCGCAGGCGGTCGGTCTGTCCCGCGAGCATGAAGCGGTGGGTCAGGTAGTCGAGGTGCTCGGAGAAGTGCGCCCAGCCCTCGGCGTGCACCGGCACGATCAGCGCGTCACCGAGCGCGAGCGAGGCCTTGGCGGCGGTGCGGCCGTTGAGGGTCAGGTCCAGATCGCCGAAGCGGTCGACGTTCGCCGCGCCCACATTGAGGATGGCGATGTCGATGCGCCCGAAGCGTTCCGCGATCCGCTGCACGTTCTCGACCGAGGCGTTGTCGCCGGAGACGTACACGGTCGGCAGCCCGTCGGCCTGCAGGACGAACCCGGTGACCACGCCGGTGAGCGGCTCGCAGCCCTCCGGTCCGTGCAGCGCGGGCACGCCGGTGACGGTCACCGCGCCGATCCGCGTCGACTCCCAGTTCGCGAGTCCCCGAACGCCTTCCATGCGCTCGGCGGCGTCGGGGGTCGACAGCACGTGTTCGACGCTCGGCAGCAGCGCGCGACCGGCGGCGTCGAGATTGTCGGCGTGCTGGTCGTGCGAGAGCAGCACCACGTCGATCGGGCCGATCTCCGCGACCGGGACGGCGGGTCCGGCGAGCTTGTAGAGGGTGACCGGGCCGGGGTAGTTGCCGGGCTCGTCGAAGGTGGGGTCGGTCAGGAAGGTCAGGTCGCCGTAGCCGAAACGCACGGTGGGACCGCCGATGTGGAGGATCTCGAGGGCGGCCGCGGTGTCGATCTTGTTCGTCATGGCTTCGAGTTTCGTCGTCGGGGCCGAGCGCCGACAGTGGCCCGAAGGCCTCGTATCGATAAGATCGGGCCATGAGTGCCGAGCACACCGTCGCCGTTCTGGCGCACGACGGGATCAGCCCCTTCCACCTGTCGGTCCCCACCCTGGTGTTCGGCCGGATCGGCGCGGGCGGCCCCGACCACAGCCCCTACCGCGTGGTGGTGTGCGCCGAGCAGCCCGGAACCTTCGCCACGCCCGCGGGATTCGACATCGTCGTCGGCCACGGCCTGGAGGCGGCCGAGACCGCCGACACCTTCGTGATCCCCGCGTGGGACCGCGATCGCCCACTGCCCGAACCGGTTCGCGAGGCCCTGCACCGGGCGCACGCCCGCGGCGCGCGGATCGTGGGCCTGTGCCTGGGCGCGTGGGCGGTGGCGGCCAGCGGCCTGGCCGACGGACGCGAGATCACCACGCACTGGTCGGCGGCCACCGAGCTGGCCCGCACCTATCCGGCGGTGCGGGTACGAGCCGACCGGTTGTGGACCGACGACGGCGACCTGATCACCTCCGCCGGCACGGCCGCGGCGCTCGACTGCTGCCTGCATCTGGTGCGCACCGACCACGGCAGCCGGATGGCGGCCGAACTGGCGCGCAGTCTCGTGCTGGCCCCGCATCGCAGTGGCTCACAGGCGCAGTACATTCCGGTCGCGGTGCCGGAGTCGGTGGACGAGGATCCGATCGAGCACGCCATGGTGTGGGCCCGCACCCATCTCGACGAGCCGGTGGACCTGGACGGCTGGGCGCGGACGGCGCTCATGTCGCGGCGCACCTTCACCCGGCGATTCCGCGATCGCACCGGCGCCAGCCCGCAGCAGTGGCTGCTGCAGCAGCGCGTCGATCACGCCCGGCTGCTGCTGGAATCGACCGACGACACGATGGATCGCGTCGCCGCCGATTCCGGTCTGGGCACCGGCGTCAATCTGCGCCATCACTTCCACCGGCTGCTGGGCACCACCCCCGCGGCCCACCGCGCCCTGTTCCGCCGCTAAGTTCGCCCCATGAGGATTCAGCTGGGTGAGCACGCGCCGCAGATCGACGAGACCGCGTGGATCGCGCCCAACGCCACCGTGGCCGGCCGGGTGCGGCTGGAAGGCGAAGTGAGCGTCTGGTATTCGGCGGTGCTGCGCGGGGACATGGACCAGATCACCGTGGGCGCGCGCAGCAATATCCAGGACGGCTGCGTGCTGCACGCCGATCCGGGCTTCCCGTGCACCGTGGGCGAGGGTGTCTCGGTCGGGCACAACGCGATTCTGCACGGCTGCACGGTCGGCGACGACGTGCTGATCGGGATGGGCGCGACGGTCCTCAACGGCGCGGTGATCGGCGAGGGCAGTCTGATCGCGGCCAACGCACTGGTGCCCGAGGGCGCGCAGATCCCGCCGGGGTCGCTGGTGGCGGGCGTCCCGGGCAAGGTGCGCCGGGAGCTGAGCGAGGCCGAGCGCGATCACATTCGCCTGAATGCGGCCGCATACCTGCACAACTCGGCGCTGCACCGGCAGGGTCAAGAGGTGTGACTGAAGGGGGCGTGTGAGAAGCCCCACACTGAACAAGTGACCAGTCAGTACGCTGCTAGCATCGGCGGATGCGTTCCCGGCGGCCCGCGCTGTGCCGCCGCCGGCCGGGTCCGCGCTCGGGGCTAGCAGGAGGTTTCACGGTGTCGTACAAGCACGACGGTATGCACCGACAGCGCATCAGCGTGGCCGACATCGCCGCGCAGCCAGGGGGATTCGAGGCGCTGCAACGCCGAGTCCACGAACTGCGTTCCAGCGGCATCGATTTCGCGGCCAATGCCATCGAGAGCGAAATGGCCGCCCTCGACGTCCGCTGACCGGACCGGGCGTTCACTGATCGGACGGGGTACGAACCGCGACCCCGAGGCAATGAGATACTTTCGGATCGGCCTGTGCGCTACCGCGCCTCGGCCGTTCACCGCGTTGTCGCGGGGTCGTCCACCCGATCGACTGGAGACTCGATGCCGTCCGTTCCCACCATCCTGCAACGCATTCTCGAGAAGCCGCGGAGCGAAGGCGAACAGCTACTGGAAAGCGCGCTGTCGGCGTTCCTGGACTTCGGGATCAAGCGAACCAGCATGGGGGAGATCGCCCGTCGCGCCGGGATCAGCCCCGCCACCCTGTACCGGCGATTCGAATCCAAGAACGATCTGGTCGCCGCGGTCGGCGTGCGCGAGGCGCAGCTGTTCATCGCCGAGATCGACGAACGCGTGCGCCGCGCCGCGGTCGGCAAGTCCGGGCAGGCGCAGCTGGTCGAGGTGTTCGCGGCGTTCATCATTCAGCTCGCCAACAACAAGCTGCTGCGGCGGCTGCTGCGCACCGAGCCCGACACCATCCTGCCGCGGCTGACCACCGAGGCCGGGCCGGTGCTCGCGGTCGGACGCACCTACCTGGCCGAGAAACTGCGCGCGCTACAGGCTTCCGGGGACGTCCCGGACTTCGACGCGGATCTGGTGGCGGAGGTGTTCGCACGGCTGGGGCAGTCGCTGGTACTGACGCCGGACGGGCTGATCCCGCTCACCGACGAGACCGCGGCCCGCGAGTTCGCGCGGCGCACGGTGCTGCCGATGATCGGCGTGCAGCCGATCTGATCCGGTCGCGACGCGGGCGAAAAGTCGTTCGATCGGCACGGGGAGTTCCGGCACACTGGCAACCATGCCGTTGCGTTCCACTCTCCGCTCCGCCCGCAGCCGGGTCGCCACATGGTTGCCGTTGCGGCGGGTGGTGAAGATCTGCGCCGTGATCGCGGTGCTGGGGTTCACGGTATTGGTCGCGTCGGATCTGTGGATCCGGATGGCGCACCGGAAGTACGAGTACAGCGTGGAGAGCGCTCCGTCCGCCGATGTCGCCATCGTGCTCGGCGCGGAGGTCAAGGCGAACGGGAAGCCGTCGGACTATCTGAAGGCCCGCCTGGACCTGGGCCGGCAGCTGCTGGCGGCCGGGAAGGTGAAGGCGCTGCTACTCACCGGCGACAACGGCCGCTCCACCTACGACGAGCCGACCGCCATGCGCGCCTACCTGATCGAACAGGGCGTGCCCGCCGCCAAGATCGCGCTCGACTACGCCGGATTCAGCACCCACGAATCGTGCGTGCGCGCCCACGACATCTTCGGCGTCACCTCCGCCATCGCGGTCACCCAGGATTTCAGTCTGCCCCGCACCATCGCGCTGTGCCGCGCGGCCGGAATCGATACGGTCGCGGTCGGTGACGGCACCATGCCGCACACCATGGTCTATCGCCAGAATTGGCTGCGCGAACAATTGGCCGACACCAAGGCCGTCTATTCCATTCTCCTGCACCCCGAGCCGACATTCCGTGGCGCACAGGAGAGTTCGGTCCGCGACGCGATGGCCGCGGACCCGCAGCCCTGACCGGTCAGATATTCCCGGCCAGCGATCCCGCGCTACCCGCCGCACCCGCGGCCACCGCGCTACCCGTCATCAGACCGACCGCAGCGAGAACCAGAGCCCACATGTGTTGAACCTTTCGAGAGCGAGAAATTGAAGACGCCTCGAAAAGTAATGCGGCCCATCATGTCCCGGCGAGAGCCGGACGCGGATTCTGCGCCGACTCCATGGCGATACCCAGCACCTTCCCAGTACCCGATCGCGGCACGGTGTGGTAAGCGCGATTAGCACGCGTGGCACCGCCGCCACAAGCGCTGCAACACACACAAACAGGATCCAACGCATGATCGTCGCGAAACGAGTTGTGTGGCAGCATCCCGTTATGGGTTGCTCGTCGGTGACTGCGAGCGGGAATCGGCGACGAGCAGGCAGTGGGAAGGCGGGCATCGGTGACCGGAGACGGCGACCGGCTGGCGGATGACATCTCGATTCCCAGCTTCGGCCAGGCCTTACGCCGCCTCCGAGACGAACGCGGCTTCTCCCGCGAACACCTGGCATACTCGGCCGGCGTCAGCGCCAGCTACGTCACGCTGCTGGAGAAGGGCGAACGCGGCAACCCCACCCGGTCCGTGGTCGAAGCCCTCCTGCGCTGCCTCGACACCAAGGCGCCCCTGACCCCCACCGACCGCCGCCACCTCTTCGACCTGGCCGGCCTGCGCGCGGACGACGCCCCCACCTCCGAGGACCTGTACGACTCCCTCACCGCCGACCAGCACGAGGCCCTGGCCCTGTTCGAACCCGCCCCGGCCGCCTATATCGCCCCTTGCGGCGACGTCCTCGACGCCAACGAGGCCTGGTACGCCGCCCTCCCCGGTCTCCGCGAGGACCGCAATATCTTCCACTGGCTCTTCGGCAACCCGATAGCCAAACTCGTCGAACCCGACTGGCAGACCGAGGTCCGCCTCTACGTCCAATGGCTCCGCATGACCGTCGGCCGCCTCCCCGACGACCCCGCCCTCCCCACCCTGGTCGCCGAGCTGGCCCGCTACCCCCACTTCCGCCACTATTGGTCCGAAGGCACGGTCGACTTCACCCCGCCCGTCCGCACCCTCCGGCTCCGAAACCCCAACTCCGGCACCATCCGCGAGTACAACGTCCAGGTAGGCCCCATCCAGTGCGAAACCCACCCCGACCGAATAGTCCTGTTGCTGTGCCTGCCCCTATGACGTCACCACCTGTGCCCCGCCCCGCCGCTCCTCCGGGCTGTTCCTCGTCCTCATGATGGTCGCGGCCGCGCTCGCGGTCACGGCGGCGCCGTTCATCGCCCTCGCGGTGTGGGGCGTGCTGAACGAGAAGGCGGGGCAGGCGCCGAGTCGGCGCCTGCCCCGCCTTTCGGGTGAGACCGGTTGTCCTGCCGCGAATTACGCGGGGACTTCGCTGCGGTCGCCGCTCCACAGCGTGTGGTACTTGCCTTCGGCGTCGACGCGCTCGTAGGTGTGGGCGCCGAAGAAGTCGCGCTGGCCCTGAGTGAGGGCGGCCGGGAGGCGCTCGGCGCGGAGGCCGTCGTAGTAGGACAGCGAGGAGGCGAAGGCCGGGACCGGGATGCCGAGCTGGGTGGCGACGACGACCACTCGCCGCCAGCTGTCGATGGCCGTCTCGATGGCCTCGCGGAAGTACGGGGCGAGGATGAGGGACGGCAGGGACGGGTCGGCTTCGTAGGCTTCCTTGATGCGGTTGAGGAAGCGGGCGCGAATGATGCAGCCGCCGCGCCAGATGGTGGCCAGGTCGCCGGGGTGCAGGTCCCAGTCGTATTCGGCGGAGCCGGCGGCGATCTGGTCGAAGCCCTGGGCGTAGGCGACGATCTTGGAGGCGTAGAGGGCCTGGCGGATCGCCTCGGTGAATTCGGCGACGTCGGTGGGCTTCTCGCCCAGGACGCCGGAGGCGAGGCCCTTGGCGGCGGCGCGCTGGGCGCGGGAGCCGGACAGGGCGCGGGCGAAGACGGCCTCGGCGATACCGGTCACGGGGATGCCGAGATCGAGGGCGGACTTGACCGTCCAGCGGCCGGTGCCCTTCTGCTCCGCGGCGTCGACGATCACGTCGACCAGCGGCTTGCCGGTCTTGGCGTCGACCTGGTTCAGCACCTCGGCGGTGATCTCGACCAGGTAGCTCTCCAGGTCACCGGAGTTCCACTGGGTGAAGACGTCGGCGATCTGCTTGGCGTCGAAACCCAGCGCGTCGCGGAACAGGTTGTAGGCCTCGCCGATGAGCTGCATGTCGGCGTACTCGATGCCGTTGTGCACCATCTTCACGAAGTGGCCGGAACCGTCGGGGCCGATGTGGGTGCAGCAGGGGACGCCGTCGACCTGGGCGGCGATCGACTCCAGCAGCGGGCCCAGCGACTCGTAGGACTCCTTCGGGCCGCCCGGCATGATGGCTGGGCCGTTCAGCGCGCCCTCCTCACCACCGGAGATACCGGCGCCGACGAAGTTCAGGCCGCGCGCCTTCATGGCCGCCTCACGGCGAATGGTGTCGGTGTAGAGGGCGTTGCCGCCGTCGATGATGATGTCGCCGGGCTCCATGGCCGCGGCCAGCTCCTCGATGACGGCGTCGGTGGCGTCGCCCGCCTTCACCATGATCAGCACGCGGCGCGGCTTCTCCAGCGCGGCCACGAACTCCTCGACGGTCTCGGTGCGCACGAAGTCGCCGTCACCGCCATGCTCGGCGAGCAGGGCGTCGGTCTTGCCGATGCTGCGGTTGTGCAGGGCCACGGTGTAGCCGTGCCGGGCGAAGTTGCGGGCGATATTGCTACCCATGACCGCCAGGCCGGTCACGCCGATCTGGGCGCGCGCTTCCGAGGTCGCCATGAAACAGCCTCTCCGTTCAGATGTCGATGACCGCACGAAGTCTCCTCGGCGGCGGCATCAGCGGATGCGTCCACGACGCCATACCTTTTCTACCGCACGCCCGATTTCCGCCGCAGCGCGGCTTCGGGGCGCGAGACCCCTCCCCTGTTCCCCCGGGCACCCGTGCTCGACAGCCGATCGAACAGCCCGCCCGGGCCTGGCCGTCGCGGTGCGCCGAAAATGCTTGGCCGCCAAGACCGATACGCCGATACAGTGCCCGAATGACTCGTTTGAACCAGATTGTCGCCGTCGAGAAAGGGATCAAGTCCCGCACCTTCTCCGAGCTCGCCGAGGCCCAGGCCAAGCTGGCCAAGAACCCGCTGCTGAGCGGTATCTCACGCACCTACCGGCCCAAGGACGAGGAGGGTGAGCAGCTGCCGCCCGAGTCGACCCGGGTCCAGGTGCGTTCGGAGGAGGTCTTGCAGACCACGGCCGACATTCTGACCAAACTGTTCGACGTCGTCGCCACCAAGGACTGGGCGAACTGCACCGCCACCGCCGACGTCGTCGTGGACGGCCGCACGCTGGTCGCCGACGCGCCCATCACCTACCTGCTGTTCCTGGAGAAGCAGCTGGTGGACCTGCACACCCTGGTGCGCAAACTGCCGGTCCTCGACGCCGCCGAGACCTGGGAGTACGACGCCGCCGCCGACTGCTACGCCACCGAGCCGGTACAGACGGTGCGCACCAAGAAGATCCCGCGCAACCACGTGAAAGCCGAAGCGACGGAAAAGCATCCGGCGCAGGTCGAGGTGTATCACGAGGATGTGGTGGTCGGTTACTGGCGCACCATCCGGTTCTCCGGCGCGCTGCCCGCCAAGCGCGTCAACGAGCTGACCGAGCGCGTCGAAAAGCTCCAGCACGCAGTCAAGTTCGCGCGCGAGGAGGCCAACAACGCGGAGATCACCCAGCGTAAACTGGGCGCGGAAGTCTTCGGATATTTGTTTGGCTGATCGGCGCGGCGGCGACTACAGTCGGCACTGCGCAAGGAGCGCAAGCTGAAACAGAAGATCAATGTGACCGGCGCTGTGCGCCATCAAACTCACACTATCGCTCCAGTTTCAGCATTCGCCGCCGAACGCCGAACCGAGAGGACGGATTGTCAGCGTGAAGGTTGAGGGTTCAACTCCCTCCGGCTCAGCCACCAATGGGCCGTAGCTCAATCGCAGAGCGTCACGTTAACGTAAGACTGAGCACGTTCTTAAACAGGTCGGCGTGCCGCAATTGGGTGGCCACTGAAACCCCGGGGCAGGCTAGTCCCCGGGGTTTCCCTTATGTTCCGGCCCGGAATCAGCTCGAAGGCAGTGCGGGCGCAACCCATTTCGACAAGTATTCGCGCAGCTCGGTTCCGCGGCGCGGGGGGCGGCCCGGGTCGATGACGAACGACTGGACGATGCGCAGCATGTGCTCGACGAGCTCGTCCAGGTCGCTGTCCGAGATGCCGGCGGCCGCCCAGTCCACCGAGTAGCGCTTCAGGAGTGAACGCCCGAAAGACCGTGCGGTATCGGAGGTTACGCCCGCCGAGAAGGCGCTGGCCCGTCCCGGACGCAGCAGCAGACCGAGGTATTTCTCCTCCGGCAGGCGTTCGAGGGTGTAGGCGATGCCCTCCACGACCGCGGTCGCCGGATCGCGAATCTCGACCAGTCGCTCGGCCAGCACATTCAGGAAATGTTCGGTCTGTGCGATAGCCGTCGCGGTCAAAAGCGTTTCCGCACTGGGGAAATAGCGGTACACGGTCTGCCGGGTGACGCCGAGGTCGCGAGCCACCTCCGCGATGCTGAACTCGTCGCCGGAGCGGTCGATGGCGCGGCGGGCGGCGGCCACGATGCGGTCGATCGCCTCCGCGTCGTCGGCGGGAGCTGATCCGGACCATCCATGCGTGCGCACTCCTTGACCATACACCTGGTCCTGACTGTATGGTCGAGGGGCGTGAAAGGAAGCCCATGACCACCACCCCGCCGCGGCCCCCGCAACTCGACTCCCCGGTCCTGCCCAAGATCTTCAAATACACCGGCCGCGCACAGGTCTGGATCTACCGCCGCACCGGCGGCCGGATCGGCGGGAAATGGCGCATCGGCGCGGGCTTCCGCAAACCGGTGCCGACGCTGCTGCTCGAGCACCGCGGCCGCAAGTCCGGCACCGTCTACACGGTCCCGCTGCTGTACATCGGCGACGGCGCCGACACCATCGTGGTGGCCTCGCAGGGCGGGCTGCCGAAGCACCCGCAGTGGTACCGCAATCTGTGCGCGAACCCGGACACCCACATCCAGATCGGCCGCGACCGATTCGCGGTGCGCGCCCACACCGCCGACGCCGAGCAGCGCGCCCGGCTGTGGCCGCGACTGGTGGAGGCCTACGCCGACTTCGACACCTACCAGGCGTGGACCGAGCGCGAGATCCCGGTCGTGATCCTGACCCCGATCAACTAGACGACATCAACTAGACGACACCGGTGGACAACCCGACCGTGGCGACGATATGGCCGGGATACGCCACGGAATCCAGCATGCCCACCTGGATCCGGTACACCTTCAGCTCGCCCGTGCCCCGATCACGCAATCGCATGGTCCGCACGGGCGGAGCGAACCCGACATCGCCGGAGGACCAGAAGCGCCGGAACTCCGCGAACTCACCGAGCTCGCGCATGAGATCACCGAATACGGTGGGATCGGTCAGCGACCCCACACTCCCGCGCAGCCAGCTCACCGACTGCCGCACATCGGCCTCCCAATCGGCCATCACCCGCCGGGCCGCCGGATCGGCGAACATCCACCGATACAGATTCCCGTTCTCGGCCAGCCCCGGAAACGCCTGCGCCCATTCGATGTTCCCGGCCAGCACATTGCCGCGGGTGTCGTAGAACGCCGCCAGCTTGGGCCGGTGCATGGCGAGCATGCGCAGCGCGTCGGCGCTGATCGATCTCTTCAACTCCGCGACCGTCGGATATCCGGCGCCGGTGAGCCCGGCCAAATCGTAGAGATAACGACGCTCGGTGTCCGACAGCGGATTCCGCTGATTGATGCATCTGACGAGCGCGTCGACCACGGCCTGGGTGGGCTTGGCTTTCCCGCCCTTCTCCAACCGCGTGACATAACTGGCGCTGACCCCGGCCGAGAATGCCAGCCGCTCCCGGGAAAGTCCGCGCTGGTCTCGTAGCCGCCGCAACACATCTCCGAATGTGGGCAGCGCGATGTCCTGGTGTTCCCCGATATTCGTTGTCCGGATACTCATATCCGCCGGTTCCCTCCTGCCCTGTAGCGAATCGACGGCTCAGCGTCCGCGACCACTGCCAGAACTTCTCCCGCACGGAATACTCCCACATAATCGGCCTGGGGTCCCATCCGCCGGGCGGCGCGTCGATTGATAGCAATGAGGAATCCGCTATCGTCCCGCGAATTAACCTCGGTGAAATCGGCACGGCACAATGGAATTGGATTTCGCCCCGCGCGCCGCCACGCCGGGCAATTGGAACATGTGTCAATTATCCCATCCGTCCGGTTCTCGGCGTTTCCCGCGCAATCAGTCTCGAGACCGGCCCCCACCTTTGGTATGTTCTGCTCGACGTGCCGCCCCGGCACCGACCATGCGGTGGAGAAATCGTCCGAACGATTCGATCAAGGGGTGTGGACCTTGTCCATTCGAGTTACCCGAGCCTTCAGAACGGCGAGCAGCGCGCTCGCGGCGGTGGCGACCGCGGCCGGAATCCTCACGGCCACCGGCGCACCCGGCGCACAGGCCGCGCCCGCGGATTGCCCCAACCTCAATGTGATCGCCGTCCCCGGCACCTGGGAAACCTCGGTCGACGATCCGAAACAGGGCATGCTCGCCCAGGTCACGCGCGGCCTGCCCGGCACCGTGCGCACCGACTACGTCAGCTATCCGGCCACCGCCTTCCCCTGGGACGGCGAGGTCTACGGCCGCTCCAAGCACGAGGCCGTGGGCAATGCCCGCGGGCTCATCTCCGCCATGGCCGCCCGATGCGCGGCAACGCGTTTCGCGCTCATCGGCTACAGCCAGGGCGCGGACGCCGCGGGCGACCTGGCCTCCGAGATCGGCACCGGCCTCGGCGTCGTCTCGCCCGATCGGGTGGCCGCCGTCGGACTGGTCTCCGATCCGCGCCGCTCCCCCACCGACGCCCTGATCGGCCCGCAGGTGGCCGGCACCGGCGCGGGCGGTGCGCGGGCCGGCGGCTTCGGCTGGCTCAGCCCGCGGGTCCGCACCTTCTGCGCGGCGGGCGACCTGTACTGCTCGGTCCCCACCGACGACCTGGCGGGCCGCTCGGCCGGGCTGCTCACCCAGCTCACCGCCCAGGACCCGGTGCAGATCCCCAGCTATGCGCTGACCTTCCAGTCCATCCTGTCCGAGGCCCTGGTCCAGGGCGGCACCGCCATTCTCAGTGCGCCGGGCGACCACCCGGCGAGTGAGCAGTGGATCAAGCAGGTCCAGGACTTCCTGGACTCGGGCGTGCACCAGTCGTATCCGCGGTACGTCGTCGACAGCAACGGCACCACCGCCACGGTCTGGCTGCGCAACTGGTTGGCCGATACCGCGGGCGAAACGCGCTGATCCCTGGCCGTTCCGGTGGGCCGGACCCGCTATTCCGGCCCACCACACACCGACCGTTCCAACGCGCCGTGCAGCCATTGCTGCGCGGCGCCGGTCGTCAGGGCGCCCGTGACCTCTCCGGTCAGGCTCCAGTAGCGCAGGATCCGTTCGTCGGAATCGGTTGCGCCGGACAGTAGTCGCCGCCGGAAACCGGGACTGTCGTGTTCGCCGCGCGCCCGGGCGTGGACGTCGACGAACCGATCGAGTTCCGGTCCCGGGCCCGGCGGCCGGTTCGCCACCACCTGCGGCCCGGCCGCCGCACACGCCCACGCGACACCGTCCAGCAGCGCCCGCCGATGCGTGATGCGTTCCCGGTCCGCCCGCCACAGCTGCCGCGAAACCGCCTGATACAGGCCGGGATCCCCGACCGCGGTGACCAGTTCCGCGAAGGCCAGCAGTTCCACGGGTGTGGGATCGATCGGATCCGGGACGTTCATGTCGACGAACGCGTCGAACATCTCCGGTGTCAGCGGCTCCAGGACCCGACGCCAGAACCGCACCACCGTGTCCTTGGCGTGTCCCCGATCCCGCACCACCGCAACCAATTCCAGCCGGTTCGCCCGCTCCCCCTCCGGCGCGTCCGCCACCGCCGTCAGCGCCGCCTGCCGCCAGGTCAGCGCGGCCACTTGAACCTCCACCCCGGTGGAATTCCTACGGTACGGGAATGACAACTCCCACCCTGACCACCGAACAGATCTGGCGGGCGGTCGCCGCCGAACGCGTCAGCCTCCACGACATGCTCGACTCGCTGTCGGACGCCCAGTGGAATCACCAATCCCTGTGCGCGGATTGGCGAATCCGCGACGTCGTCGCCCACGTGATCCTGTCCGCCCGGCCGAGCACCGCCGCCATCCTGATCGGCCTGGTCCGCGCGGGCGGCAACCTGCACACCATGATCCGCGACACCGCCATCCGCCACGCGGCGGCCGCGACCACCACGCAACTGCTCGACGAACTGCGAGCCACCGTGCCCACCCGGGCGACCGCCCTCGGCTCCACCCCGGCCGACCGCCTCATGGACCTGCTCGTGCACGGCCAGGACATCGCCGTCCCCCTCGGCATCCCGCGCGACATACCGATCGACGCGGCCCGGGTGTCGCTCGACCGGATCTGCGCGGCGGGCACTTTCGGGATAGGCGACACCTTGGCCCGGCAACGGCTCACCGCGACCGACACCGAATGGACTGCGGGCAGCGGTGTCCCGGTGCAGGCTCCCATCGGCGAGCTGTTGCTGCTGGCCACCGGCCGTTCGCGGCCATGAGTTTCTCGTTGGTCGTTCGTTGGTAGCCGCCCGCATTCTCGGTGCACACCACCTCTCGAATACGAAGGAACCGCACCGATGATCGCCACCCACGCCCGTACCGCCGCCCGCGCCGCGCTCGCAGCGGCCGTCGTCGGTTCCGCCAGTTTCGGTCTGTTCGGCAGCCTCACCGTCGCCAACGCGGGCGGCGACTACGGGCCCGACACCTGTCAGGAGGGCTACGTGTGGCGGGAGGCCAACTCGGCCGACCACGTGTGCGTCAGCCCCGGCACCCGGGATCAGGCGCGCGCCGACAATGCCGCGGCCGCGTCCCGCAAGGCGGGCGGCGGCGCGTACGGGCCCAATACCTGTGTGAACGGCTACGTCTGGCGGGAGGCCTACAACGGTGACGTCGTCTGCGTCACCCCGGCCGTGCGGCAGCAGGCCAAGGACGACAATGCCGCGGCGGCCGCCCGCAAGGCGTCGCTGAACATCTGGCTGACCACCTACACCGCGGGCAACAAGTGCGACGGCGACGTGTGCACCGCGGTCTCCGATGCCGGAGCGCAGTTCAAGATCAATGGCGATCACTTCAACAATGGGACCGTCACGCTCATCGTGAACCGGAACAACGGCACGCGGCTGGCCACGTACACGGTGAAGGCCGGGCCGCACAACGGCTACGCGGGCGCCTCCTTCGGCTACCAGACCACCATGTGGGATCCGAAGTCCGGCTTCCACGCGCCCTGCACGGGCGGCGACGACTCCTACATCCAGGCCTACGATCCGACCTCGCAGCGCTGGTCGGAGCGGTTGTCGTTCAAGCACGACTGCCACTGACCGGGGATGTGCGGGACCGCCTCGGTGGTCCCGCACCTCACTGAGCGCACTCCGAAAAAATCGGAAACAAGTTCGTTTAAAAACAGCCCGGCCGGTACCCCACTCGAGGTACTTTCCTGCCGAGTCCGTCACCGGACCGGAAGGGTTGAAACACAGTGTTCATTGGGCAAATCGGGTCGACCGCGATCCTTGCGGCCGGAGATTCGGCCGACTCCTCCGGCTTCTCCGCCGGCAGCCTCCTGATCCCAGCGGCCGGTGTGGTCCTGCTGATCGTGGGGCTCGTACTGCGCAACCGGTCGAAGACGACCCCCGTCGCAGCGGAAGAGGGCGGCATCCCCGCCAAGACCGCGTCATCCGGCCTGCCCAAGCACACGGGCACCATCGTCGCCGTCGCCGGCATCCTGATCCTGGCGCTCGGCCTCGTCGCGGGCCTCACCAAGTCCGGTGCCATCTCGGCCAAGGATCCCGAACTGGCCGTGGGCAACTGCGTCACCGCCACCGACTACCGCGGCGCCCAGATCGGCAAGATCAAGCCGACCGCCTGCGAGGACAACTCCGCGGTCTACGAACTGGCCGCCTCGGTGAAGAACGGCGCCACCTGCCCCGACGGCAAGCTGCGCGACGCCGGCTACTTCGTGCTCACCAACGGCAACAACTCGCTGTGCTTCGCCCCCAACGTCAAGGTGGGCAGCTGCTACAGCATGCAGCCCGACGTCAACCAGATCGCGCCCATCGACTGCGCGACGAAGAACGGCACCGCCATCACCGTCCAGATCGGCGGCCGCTTCGACGGCACCACCGACACCAACCAGTGCGCCATCCCCGCCGGCGCGACCGTGACCCCGCAGCCCGCCCGCGTGGTGTGCTGGCAGCCGGTCACACCGGTCAGCTAGTCGACACACAGCGAAGGGCCCCGGCGGTCACACCGCCGGGGCCCTTCGTCACGTCCGGGGACTAGCCCGCCGCGACCGCGACGCTCTCCGCGCCCACGCGCGGGTAGGTCGGGTACTCGATACCCGAGATGTACTGCACGGTCCGCACGACCTGGCACGAGTAACCGAACTCGTTGTCGTACCAGAGGTAGAGGATCGCGGTGTCGCCGTCCACGATGGTGGCGTTGGCGTCCACGATCGAGGCCGCGCGCGAGCCGATGAAGTCACTCGAGACCACGTCGGTGGCCGCGGTGAAATCGAGGTTGCGGCTCAACGGACCCGACAGCGACATCTCGCGCAGGTACTCGAGCACCTCGTCCTTGGAGGTCGCGCGCTCGAGCTGCAGGTTCAGGATCGCCACCGAGACATCCGGGGTGGGAACGCGAATCGAGCTGCCGGTGATCTTGGCCTGGAAGTCCGGCATGGCCTTCTTGACCGCGGACTGCGCGCCGGTCTCGGTCAGCACCAGGTTGAACGGCGCGGACCGGCCGCGACGGTCGGAGCTGTGGTAGTTGTCCAGCAGGTTCTGGTCATTGGTGAACGAGTGCACCGTCTCCACGTGGCCGCGCACGATGCCGAACTCGTCCTCCATCGCCTTCAGCGGCGGGACGATCGCATTGGTGGTGCAGGACGCGCAGGAGTAGATGGTCTGCGACAGGTCCAGCTCACGGTGGTTGACGCCGTGCACGATGTTCGGGACGTCGCCCTTGCCGGGCGCGGTCAGCACGACCTTCGAGATGCCCGGGCGCAGGTGCTGTTCCAGGCCCGCGCGGTCACGCCACTTGCCGGTGTTGTCGATCAGGATCGCGTTGTCGATCCCGTACTCGGTGTAGTCGATCGAGGTCGGGTCGTTGCTGTAGATGAACTTGATCGCGTTGCCGTTGGCGATGATCGTGCTGTTCTCGGCATCGACCTTGATGGTGCCGTTGAACTGGCCGTGCACCGAGTCGCGGCGCAGCAGAGACGCGCGCTTGACCAGGTCGTCCTCGCCACCCTTGCGGACCACGACGGCCCGCAGGACCAGGCCGTTGCCGGAGCCGACCTTCTCGATGAGCAGGCGCGACACCAGACGGCCGATGCGACCGAAGCCGTACAGCACGACATCGCGGGGGCCCTGCGCCTCGGCCTTGTTGCCGTCGGTCACCTCGGCGAGCACGTCGGCGGCGAACTCAGGGACCGACAGGCCGCGCTCGTCGGCGCGGTAGGCCATCACCAGACGGCCCAGGTCGATCTTGCTGGGGCCCAGGTCGAGCGAGCGCAGCGCCTCCAGGAAGGGCAGCGTCTCGTCGATCGACAGTTCCTCGCCCTCGATCTGCCGCGCGAACCGGTGGGTCCGCAGGATGCTGATCACCGACTTGTTCACCAGTGACCGGCTGTGCAGCAGAATCGTCACCCCCTTGTCCCGATACAAGCTGCCGATGATCGGAATCATCGCCTCCGCCGCAGCCTCGTGAGCGTTCCAGCGGTCAAGATGGTCGGTAGTCAACACAAGTCCTCGGGGTTTCCTCGATCTGCACGTGCTGACGATGCTAACCAGCCCCGAAGTCGCACAATCCTCGGCTACCCGCATGTGAGATCCACGTCGCGTTCGCGAGGGGAAGGAACGCGACCACGCACGACGGCGGTCGCCGGGCGAAACCCCCCCCCGGCCGACCGACAACAAACCCCAGCGAGTGCGGGGCGAGTGAC
>NZ_JBSGDW010000011.1:0-128048 GCF_053602575.1 Nocardia sp. NPDC004340 | reverse complement strand
GATGGTACTGCACTCGACAGGGTGTGGGAGAGTAGGACACCGCCGGAACATCATTCGCGAAGGCCCCCAGCAATAGCTGGGGGCCTTTGGCGTATCTCGATCAAATCGATACGTGCCCAAGAACTTCCAGCGCCGAATATCCACTATGCGCTACTTTTGGCCGAATCCAGTGACGTGCCGAGCCCTCACCGCAGCGGGCTGGACCCCTTCCCGTCGTGTCGACATCACCGGCTGGACCGACCAGCTGGAAGCCGAGGGCTTCCACGTCTCCCGCCCCGCTGCGAGCATCCTCCAAGGCTTCGGCAACCTGACCCTCCAGCCCCCGGATCTCCCCGGCGCCCTCTGGACCGCGGACCCCCTATTCTTCGACCCGATCGACGTAGCCAGCGGCATGTACGACCGCTACGCCGATTTCGAACGCGCCCTGGGCCACCGCATGACCCCCCTGGCAGCCAACACCGCCGGCACCACCTTCCTCCTGATGCTCGACGACGGCCGCATCGTCTCCGACGGCGTCCTCTCCCTCGACCTCGTGGCCCCCACCTTCCCCCAGGCCCTCGAGGTCATCATCCGCCGCCACACCACCCCCACCTCGATCCTCTCCTACCACCGCCCGCGCCCCCGCTTCACCTCCGAGTGGATGCACGCGGGCTAGCCCCACCCCGAGTGCGCGAAGTTCGAATCTCGCACCCCACCACCGCCTTCCGTCACTACCTTCGTGCGGATGGTGGGGATACTGAAGATCGACCCGGCCGCGATGCGAGCGGCCGCGGATTGGCTGGACCGCGCGGCCCAGGACCTCGTGGACGACCTGACCGCACACATGCGGCTGGTCCGCTCGTTCCTGGGCGGCGACTGGCAAGGTGACGCCGCGGCCTCACACGAGACCCCTTGGACCGATTGGGAATCCGGCGCCCACCGGATTCTCACCTCCTTCGCCACCGACGCCGCCTTGCTCCGCCAGGTGGCTTCGGAACACACCCGGATTGACCACCACCGAGCGGAGGCGGTCGCGCAAGCCGGCTCGGGCCTCGACCTGCCCGAGGTGGTCTAGTGGCGGACTATCGGGTCGACCTGGGTGGTCTGCAGCAACTCATCGACGGCACAGCCAAACTGGAGTCCTCGATCGAGGCCCGGATAGCCGCGATCGAGAAGTGCGTAGCCGAGCTCCACGTGGACTGGTCCGGCGAAGCCGCCACCGCCCACCGCGCCGCCCACGATGACCGTGTAGCCGCGGCCGCCCTCATGCGCGAGGCTCTGCGAGCCCTGCGCGAGAAGCTCTCCGCAGCCCACACCGCCTACGAAACGGTGGGATCCACCAACGCGTCCATGTGGCCATGAGCCCGCCTCCCACGGTCCCGCTGATCGTCTGCCGCTCAGGCGAATACAGCTCCGCCGGAGAGGTTTTCGGCACCCTCGAGTCCGACGCGATCGAAACCCACTCCGGCCTGCTCACCGTCCTCCGCGCGAACGTCGGTATGGCAGGCAGCGACACCATCGCCCAAGAATGGTCCGCCGCCTACGACCAAGCCGCGAACTCAGCCCTGCAAGCCTCCGCCCAACTGGCCGCCGCCGCGGCACAAGTCCGAGACCTGATCGTGGTCGGTGCCTACAACCACCAGGCAGGTGAGTCCGCAGCCGACCACAACGAGGTGGAACCCCCTCCACCACCCGCTCTGACCCCGCCATCCTGCCTCCCCGACGAGGCTCCCTCCGCGGCCGGCGACGGCATCCCCGAACCGTTCGGCTGGTCGATCATCAAGGATGCCGTAGGCGCGATGTGGCCCAACGGCCACCAGTCCGAACTCCTTGCCGCCCAGTCCGCCTGGTCCACCTCGGCCACCAACTTCCACACCCTGGCCGACACGATCCCGAAGGCCATCGACCTCCTCACCAACCAGCAGTCCGAGGAAATCCCCGCCGCCATCGAGGCTGCCCGCTCCCGCCAATCAGACCTGACCGACCTCGCCGCCATCAGCACCGAGATCGGAATAGCCTGCGGCGACTACGCCCACCACCTCGACGAGGCCCACCACCAGATCCTCGACGAGCTTAAGGACCTGGGCCTCGAAACCGCCGCGGTAGAAGTCGGCTTGGCGTTATTGGCTCCTGTCACCGCGGGCCTGTCCGAGTACATCGGCAACTCCGCCTGGGCCGCCCGCGTAGCCGTCAAAGCAGCCCGAATCGCATCGATCATCGCCGGCTTGGCCACCAAGGCAAGAGAATCCGCGCGGGTCGTCGGCGTCCTGGCCGACCGAGTCCGAGCCCTCACGGCAAAGGTCGCCAAGTGGGTCCAGGAGGCCGCAGCGAGACTGGCAGTCTTCGGCCGCCGAACAGGCTCTGTTCCCAAACTCAGGACCACCCCGATGAACCCCCACTACAAGGGCGAAAACCTCCCCGGAAACTCGATCTGGCCAGGACAATCCGTTCGCTACCTCACCCCCGAAGAACGCCAGAGCTTCCAACTCTCCATCCACGATAGCAAGCTCTACGACGCCACCGGCGCCCTGTTCGACACCACCACCTCAGCTACCCACTTCAACGGCGGAAGAGCGATCTTCGTCATGGACGAGAACGGTGCCCTCTACGCCTCGAAGTACCATGCCCCCGGCGAATTCCACCACTCCAGCTTCCTTTCCGGCGCCCCGGTTGCCGGTGCAGGCGAGTTCGAAGTGGTCAACGGCGAACTTCGCTTCATCACCGACGCCAGTGGCCACTACCGCCCCGCCCAAACATTCTCGAACCAGGTTATCGACCAACTTCGCAGTGAAGGCCTCCGAATAGATCCCACCCAGATCGACCTGCGAGCCCCGAAGTAGCAAGAGAGGATTCGACATGACCGAGAAATGGCGGGCAGTTGTCACCGCCGTCCTGTACCGCACGCAGTTCGCCAGTGCCCTCGGCGACACGGAGGCCCGTCGCACCGCAGAATGGCTTGTCCACCAACCCCTCTGGGACCTGACGGTCGAGGAAGAACACCAGGCCCTCACCACGGCCCTCCACTCCGACACGGCCATCGACCCAGTCGTCCACGCCCCATTCACCGAAGCAGAAAAGCGCCACTTCCTCACCCGCGTAGTCGCCGACCTCGACACCATGCGCCCATGGCCCGACCGCGCTTACCGCGAGATCCGGCTCGAAAGGTGGTCAGAGTTCGTCCACCTCGACCCCATCGCCCGAATCGACCTGTCCTGGATCGACATCCAGCCCATCGTCGGAAAGATGTTCCGAAAGCCCGCCGGCTACAACCGCGAGGTACTGCTCCTCCGCCTGAAGTCCGGCACCGAAGTGGGCTTCATCTGGCCCGGCTGGCGCGACCGAAACGCGACCGCTCTGGTAGCGCGCGAGAACAACCCCAACGCCGCCGCGATAGTCCGGGAGATCCTGTCGTCCTCATCCCTCGACCCCTCCAAAGTGACCGTCCTGTCGACCCCCTCAGCTCCCGTGCCCTACGAAACAACCCCACTCCGCCCCGAGTTCATAGGCGAGCACCTCCCAGGAAACACCCGCTGGAACGGCACTCACGTCCGCTACCTCACCCCCGCCGAACGCGCCCCATACAAGCTCACCATCACCAACGGCCTCCTCTACGACGCCCAAGGCGCCCCCTTCGACACCACCACATCCCGAACCCTCTGGACCCCCCAGGGCGGCCGAGCCATCTTCGTCATGGACGCCCAAGGCAACCTCTACTCTTCCCCTCACCACATCCTCGGCCAATTCCACCACTCCAGCTTCCTGGCCGGTGCCCCAGTAGCCGCAGCCGGCGAACTCTCCACCACCTCCGGCCGCCTCAACCTCATCTCCGACCACAGCACCCACTACCGCCCACCCCGTCGCTTTACCCACCAACTCCTCGACAACCTCCGCCGCCACGGCATCAACATCACCGACAACCAAGTCGAGTACCACATGCCTCCGGACTAGCTGGACCATCGACCGCCGTGCCGAGCTGCATGGCTGGCTGGGTCAGTGGGATGGGTCCGTGTAGTTCAGAAGCTGCTCTCGATTCGCGATCGCCGCGGGGTCTCCAGACGGCAGGTTCCACCACCAATGGCTGTCAGGCAGCCCCGGCGGAATGGTGTCCGGGGGCAGTGGAGCGTGGCGCCCGATCGCGGAGCGTCTCATCGATTTCCTCGACCGATTCGCGGTTTTCCATGTCGAACCCATCGGCCATACCCGGGTAGTCGTCGAGCAGCAGCTGGATCGCCGACCGTCGCAGGCTGGGCTCGTACCAGCCGTCGATCGCAATGCTGATGACAAGTGGAGTCATCGTCGCAGATCTTGTGGTTAGGCACCCGACCGGAAGGTGATGCCGTAGCGCTGGTGTGCGCGACGACCTTCCACGACGGCGACGATTGTGATCGTGAAACACCCTCCGAGGAGAATTAGGAGATTGACCGAAGTAGGAAGCAGTGTGGGTTTCGGCGTGGCGATGTCGATGATGGCGGCCATGGTGGCCAGGTACACGGGGAACGCGATCACCCCTGACGGCATCAGCCGCTGCATCGCAACGGCGACCATCCCTTCGATCACGTTGTCGGTGTACCGGCCGACGACGAGCAGTTGATCCCCAGTCCCACCGCCGTCCGGGCCGCACCCAAGTCGTCGATGGTCTTGTCCAGGGGCGCGAGCCGCTATTGCGGCCGAAACAGCCTGCTTGCCAAAGTCTGTCCGTATTCGACCGGCGCCAGCAGCAATGCCCACATGTGTTGTCCCCAGGTGAGTCAGCACGCCCATGTACCCGAATGTGCTGGTACATAACCAATGCCGAGTCCGGTTGGGCGGGTTTGCCGTCTTCGGTTCGCCCCGCAGACCGATTCGGTGACCGATTGAATCGGCTTGCCGGGCATGGGCGGGTGCTGGGATGATGCAAGCCGCTGACCGCGTCAGTCGGTCGAGGCGTAACGTCGCAGTCCCGCAAGCGGATTCACGCGAATGTACGTGACGACATAACGTCTGCCACCGGGCATCTCGGTCCAGTGGCACTAGCGGCGGGGATGGGCAGCTCTTGAGGAACGCGCAGTCGGCGGTTGGTCAGGGGAACGCGGAGCGGCTCGCCGAGGTGTTGGAGCGGTGGCGAGGTTCGCTGATCGATCTGACCGGTCGTAATCGTTTGTTGAACTTCCGGCACACCGCGGCAGCGACACTGGACCTCGAGCATCCCCCCGCCGCACAACTGCTGGCCGGCCTGGTTCGCGGTATGGACTTCGCGCCGTTGCCGGAGGAGGAACCGGGACTGGATCGCTCGGGGCGGATGCGGCTCGCATCCCAGCGCCCCCGCGCGGTCATCACTCAGAAGACGACCGGACCGGCCCTGCGCCGGTCCTTGAAGAACCTGAGTGCCAAGTCGACTCAGATGTTCAACGACTACGGCCTGTGGACGCTGCAGATCGGCGTGGGAATGCTGAACTGGCGCGACGCGTCGGCAGGGTATGAGGCTCCACTGGTGCTCGTGCCAGCCCTTGTCGAGCTGACTCGCACGGGTGAGTACCGGCTGCGCATCAATGAGGAGGACGAGCCGCGGCACAATCCGGCGCTGGCGGTGAAACTCGAGCAGTTCCAGGTGGATTGGTCGAAGGTGGCCGACCTCGATCCGATGGACTTGCCTGCGGTGCTGGCCGCCGCGCGTGCGGCCGTCGCGCACCAGCGTGACTGGTCGGTGTCGGATCGGGTTGTGCTGGCGCA
The DNA here is from genome assembly GCF_053602575.1 of Nocardia sp. NPDC004340. NCBI lineage: Bacteria > Bacillati > Actinomycetota > Actinomycetes > Mycobacteriales > Nocardiaceae > Nocardia > Nocardia sp. NPDC004340. Next base: position 122,360 of record NZ_JBSGDW010000011.1, on the reverse strand, counting down.
GTTCGCCTCCCACAAGGAGGCCATGTACAAGGACCTGCTCGACAATCAAAGCCGGGTGATGGCCAGTGATCTGGTGCGCGCCGTGGCGCTCGGGCCCCGGTCCGGTTTGTCTGCATCGCGGTTCGACTTCGCGCCATTGGATCTCGCGCGTATCGATGAGTTGAGTCCACCCGAGCAGACGCCGCTGGTGCTCGACGCCGACGTGTCTCAACGCCAGGCAGTCGCGGCTGCGGTGGCTCGCCGGTCGTTCGTGCTGGACGGGCCTCCTGGCACAGGTAAGAGCCAGACTATCGCGAACATGATCGCGGGCCTGTTGCACGCCGGTCGTACCGTGCTGTTCGTGTCCGAGAAGGCCGCCGCGCTCGATGTGGTGCTCGACCGGCTGCGCTCAACCGGGCTGGATTCCTATGCGCTGGCCCTGCACAGCCACAATGCCAGCCGCAAGGCTGTCGCCCAGGAACTGGGCCGGTGCCTCACCGAGGTCCCGTCCGCACCGGAATTGCCGGCCGAGGAGCTGACAGCCCTGCGCGGCACGCGTGAATCACTGAGCGCGTACGCGGCCGCCATGAACGAGGTCCGGGGCCCGCTCGGTGCGAGCGTGCACGATGTGATCGGCATGGTGGGGCGATTGTCGTCGATTCCTGTCGCTGTGAATCTGTTGTCAGCGGCCGGTCGTAACGGTTCGGCGGCAGTGGAGGATTTCCGGCCCGAGCGCCTCAGCGCCGCGGATGTTCGGTCCGTCGTGGATGCGGCCGAGGTGATCGCCGAGGTCTGGCCGGTGATGGTGGACAAGACTTTCGTCTGGCGCGGACTGCGTGGCGATGTCCGCAATGCGCGGGTCGTCGTAGAACGGGCCCGAGCCGCGCTCGACCAGGTTGTGGAGGTCGCGGAGGAATTCCGCGAGTTGACGGGCGGCACACCGGCTTACGACGATCAGAGTTTGACGCGCTTGTCCAAATTGCTGGAGTTGACCGCGACCCGCCCGCCGGTGCCGATGGCCTGGCTGACCGGGCGAGATCCGGGCGAAATCGACCGACAGATCAGGGACTTCCAAGGTCGGCTGCGCAAGTTGCGTCACTCGGCCGACGAAGCGCGGGCCGCGCTCGGACCCAAGTGGGACGAGCTTCCCGGTCGCGTGAGCGCCGATGTGTCCGCGGCGGAGACCGCCTTGGCGAGGTTGTCGCCACCGGGTCTCAACGTCACCGGTCGTCAGGAGACCATCCTGCGCCACTGGAGTCGGGAATTCGATTCCGCCGCTGATCATTTCGAGCAGATGTTCAACACCGCCGTGGAGACCGCGGCAGAACTCGGCAGCCCGCCCCCTGCCGACGAAGACGCGGTCCGGGGGCTGTGCGAGCTGATCGTGTTGACCGCCGCCGAGTACCGCCCGCTGCACAGCTGGCTGACACCCGATGGGGCCGAGGACGCTACACGGGCGGCGGTGCGGGTGGTCGCAGACCGGATCGACGAATTCCTCGCCCGTATGGCGGCCGTTCAGGTGGTGCGGGACGCCGCCGAAGTCGTGTTCGGCCTCGGCTGGCAGAGGCTTCCTTCCGAACAGAGCGCCGAGCTGTTCCCTTCGGAACTCGCCCTCGCCGCCTTGACCCCGCCGGCTGTCGGCCTCGCCGCTCTCAACCGTGAACAGGCGGGTGAGCTCGGCGTGCGCTTCGCGCTGCTGTCGCGCACGCTCGAATCCGCCGATGACGCCGCCGCGGCCGTTGCGGGCCAGCTCGGTTGTCCCTTACCCGCGACGGTCGAGCAAGCGGCGAATCTGCTGGAGTTGATCGACGCCGCCGACAGTGCGGATCGCGCGCCGCGAGGATGGTTCGAGCCCGAGGGCCTGGTAAGGGTCGCCGAGCTGCTGGATGAGATCGAAGTCGCCACAGTGGGATTGGCAGCCGCTCATGACGCCGCGCGGCAGTGTTTCCAGCAGGCTGCACTCGATACCCCCGGTCTGCAGGATTCGATAGCGATACTGCTGAGCAGTCCGCGCGGCTTAGGAGGTGTCTTCTCACGACAAGTCCGGCAGGCGCGGAAGGCGATCGCCCCGGTCACGATCGCCGGCACCTGGCGGCGCGAGGTCTATGGGCAACTCCCGCTGGCAGTGGAATGGCATGCGGCACACCACCGTTTGCGCACATTGGTGGTCGACAACGCGGAGCTGCTCGGTGGACGTGTCGACGTGGAACGACCCGACGTAGATCGCTTGCGCAACGCTTTGGCGCATGCCCGGCTCGTGCATCGTTTGGCTCCGGCCGCGGTGGCCGATCCAGCACGCCGTCGGCTCCTGGCGGCATGCCTCGCCGACGACGGTGCTGTTCCGGGGAGTGTGCGCCAGCGAGCCTTCGAGCTCGCCGACGGGTTGTCGACGTGGCGTGATGCGGTGACACGAGCGCCGCTGGCCGATAAAGCCGTTGAGCTGACCAAACGGCCGCTTCGGGAAGCAGCCGAGTGGCTGCATGCTCATCTCGAGCCGTTGCGGCAAGGATGCGCGCTGCTGGACCACATCGCCACCGCAAGGGGCTTGGACCCGTCGTCGGCTGCGGGGCAGACACTGGTGCATGCACGTGAGGCGATCGGGGTGGCGCACCGAGCCCAGTGGGTAACGAGGCGCTTCGAAGCCCAGAGCGCGGCCGATATCCGCCTGCTGGGCCCGTGGTACTTCGGACTCGAAACCGTGGCGGCCGGTATCGGCAAGGGGAAGCCGCCGGGTGGCGCCCGATTCGCGGGCTGCGAACTCGTGCGGCGCGCGGTCGATTCACGCTCGGCTGACCCGGCGACCGAGTCGGATATCGCCGCGCTGGGCCATTACGCGAAGGATCTGGACTCGGCGGCGCTGTGGCGAGCGCTCGAGGTGGCGCACCGGGTCGTGGACATCGTTCCCGACGCGCATGCCGATCCCACACGCCGGCAGCGGTTTTCCCAGTCCTTCGCCTGGGGGCAGACGCCCTCCGCGGAGCTGCCGCGATTGGCCGAGCGCCTGCGTGATCAGCTCGAACACTGCGAGCTGCTCGCCGGCGCACCCGATTTCGCGGAAGTGTGGCCGTCGTTGTCCGGAATGGGACTGGGTGATCGAGCCTCATGGCTGCGCGCTCACCTCGAGGCCGTCGAGATCGCCGCTGATCTGCTCGAGGCGGTCTCGCGCGCGTCCGGTCGAGTGCTGACCGTGGCGGGTGCGCGCGCCGCGGTGGTGAAGGTGGCCGCCGCCCGTGCCGCGCAATCGAGGTTCGACGATTCCGATCAGAACTGGCGTGAGTTGCTCGGGGAGCTGTACGTCGGTGCGGACACCGATCTCGACGCCGTTCACGCCGCGCTGGACTGGGCCGACAACGTCCGCCGCCGGATGACGGGCGGTGGGCACTCGCGGCCCGTGCCGGAGTCCGCGGCTCGGGTCATGCTGACAGCCGACCCCGGTCCCGGGATGGCCGGTCTGCATGAGCACTGGCAACAGCGCCGGTCCGAGCTCTGCGAGTGCTTCGACATTGGACGAGTCCTCGGAATCCGTGGGCCGTTGGAGAATTCGCTGACCAGCGCGCGTGCGTTTCTCGGCGAACTGGCCGAGAACGAGCACGGTCCGGAGGCGTGGCAGCGGTATCTCGGCGCGAGTTCGACGTTCCGGACATTCGGATTGTCCGGGCTTCCGGAGCGTTTGGCCAAACTCGGCCGGAAGCCGGCCGATCTCGCGCCCACGGTCGAACGCATGGTGCTGACTGCCTGGGTGGATTACTGGCTGTCCAAGGACTCGCGGTTGTCGCCGGCGCGCGCGGCGGACCGAGATCGTCTGGTGGACGACTTCCGCAGAGCCGATACGTTACTGGTGCGGTCCTCGCATGCGACGGTGATCGCCGCCTGCAACGCAAGGCGGCCGCGGAGCATCAGCAGCGGCGCGGCCGCGATACTCCAGCGGGAGGCGGGCAAGAAGACTCGGCATATGCCAGTCCGCGTATTGCTGGATCAGACGCGTGATGTCGTACAGCGGATCAAGCCGTGCTTCATGATGAGTCCACTGACGGTCAGCCAGTTCCTGCCTCCGGACTTCCGTTTCGACGTGGTCATTTTCGACGAGGCTTCCCAGGTGCTGCCCCAGGACGCGGCGAACTCGATCTATCGGGGCGACGCCCTGATCGTGGCCGGGGACCAGAAACAGCTGCCGCCGACCGCGTTCTTCACGGCCGCGGGCAGCAATGACGGCGACGAGTGGAATGAGGACGACGGTATCGCCTTCGAATCCGTCCTCGACCTGTGCAAGGGCAGCGGTGTGCTGCCCAGCCTGCCGTTGCGCTGGCACTATCGCAGTCGCCACGAAAACCTGATCGCCTTCAGCAACCACGAGTTCTACGGCGGCTCGATGGTGACCTTCCCCGGTGTGCTCGAGGCAGGCCCCGACATCGGGGTCGAGTTCATCAAGGCCGATGGGGTCTACGACCGTGGTCGGCGCCGGGACAATCCCCGCGAAGCCGAGGTTGTCGCGCAGCGCGTGATGCATCACGCCGAGACCCGTCCCGATCTGACGCTCGGTGTGGTGGCGTTGTCGAAACCGCAGGCCGACGCGATCGAGGAGGCTGTGCAGCGTCTCCGGCAGTCACGGCCGGAATTCGAGGACTTCTTCACCGATGACCGTCTCAACGGCTTCTTCGTGAAGAATCTCGAATCCGTCCAGGGCGATGAGCGGGACGTGATTCTCTTGTCGATCGGCTATGGACCCGACGAGTCCGGAAAGCTGCGTTCGGTATTCGGCCCCATCAACAGCGACGGCGGCTGGCGACGGCTCAATGTCGCCGTCACCCGAGCCCGCCGGCGACTCGAGCTGATCGCCTCGTTCCACGGTGCAGACCTGCCCGAAAGCCCGAACCCCAGTGTGCAGCACCTTAAGCGGTACCTGACGTATGCCGAGCACGGTCCAGCAATGCTGGGCTCGGGCGGAACCGACCTGGAAGTGCCGACCTCGGGCCCGTTCGAGGAGGATGTCATCGACACCCTGCGTGATTGGGGATACGAAGTCGAGCCCCAGGTCGGCGTGGCGGCCTATCGGGTGGACATGGCGGTGCGGCATCCCGCCGCACCGGGCGTATTCGCGCTGGGCGTCGAATGTGATGGCGCGATGTACCACGCCTCGCGTGCGGCCCGTGATCGGGATCGCCTGCGGGAGGCGGTGCTTCGCGCGCTCGGCTGGCGGTTGCACCGGGTCTGGGGCGCGGATTGGCACCGCGACCGCGTCGGTGCGAAAGCGCGGCTGCGCTCAGCGGTGGAGGCGGCCTGCGCCGTCGAGCCGGCCGAGGCTGCCATACGGACCGGATCGGGCACGTCACCCGGCGCTGGTGTCCGTGGCACCGAAAACGCGTCTGCCACAGTAGAATTCGTTCCGGTTGAGGCCGCACCGCCCGGCTGGGTCCGTCCCTACCACGCGGTGACCTGGCAGCAGCTCGCCGAGGTGCGCCACCGGGTTTCGAAAGAAGCGCGCGTCGGGGAGGTCCAACTCCAGGACCGCGACGCGGGTCCGGTGATCACAGCGGTAGTGCTGCGGGTCGTCGACGAGGAAGGCCCCATCGATGAATCGGTGATTATCGCCCGGGTTCGTTCGGCGTGGGGCTTCCAGCGCGCAGGTCGCACGGTCCAGCAAGCGATTCGGACCGTGCTCGACACCATGGTCCGCGACCGTCGGCTGACTCGCGCCGAAACCACCTACACGCTGCCCGGCCGCATGGTGACCGCGGTCAGGGCTCCGTCTGCCGGCTATGTGCGCAAGGTCGGCGAGGTGCCCCCGGCGGAACGGCGATTGGCTCTTCGTAACGTGATCACCGATGCGTCCGGCGCGCTCCCGGAGGAAGCGATCCGCGAGGTAGCCGAGATCTTCGGCTGGTCCCGGCTCGGGGCCGACATTCGCGCTCAGCTGAACAACGACGTGGAGATCCTGTTGCGGCGGCAGGAGATCCGGAGAACGGATTCCGGGCGGCTGGTCGTGGTGGAGTGAAGTAGGCGGCCCGGCCCGGTGCTACTTGATCGCGACGCGCGCGCCGCCGGACAGGATCGAGTCGTGGAATTCGACGGCGGCCGGGACCGTGCCCTTGGGGACGTCGAACACCAGGACCGCCGAGAGCTTGTTGCCCGGATTGATTTCGGACAGCAGGTCCTTGTTCACGTTCAATGCGGCGCCGGAGTCGTTGGAGAACTCCTTGCCCTGCTCGTCGATGAGCTTCTGGTTGTCCCCGAAGAAACTCTGCTTCTGGTTGCCGACATTGGTGATGTCCACGTACACGAGCACGAACTCGCCCTGAGCGTCCTTCTTCAGGATCTCGCTGGTGCCCACCGTGGTAATCGGCGGGTCGACCCGCGTAACCGCGAACGAGAACTTCCCGTCCCGCACCGTCGTCCCGACCGGCTCAGCGGTGGTCCGCTTCTCCTCCTGTTTGGCGACCTCGTGCGCGGCACCGCCGATCAGCGCGGCGCATCCGCCGAAGAGCAGCAGCAGGCAGGCGAGGAACCCGCCGAGCACCCACGGCCAGATGCGCCGCTTCTTCGGCGGCTGCGGCGGGTAGTACGGGCCCTGCGGCTGTCCGGACCAGGGCTGCTGCGGCATGTTCGGGTTGGTCATGGCTGAATTCCTTTGTGAGATAAGGGATGAAAGAGTGTCGGGTTGTTCGCCGGTTCAGGACGCGTCGCCGGGTATCACGTCGGTGACCGTCACCGTCAGCACATCGTTGGGTCCGCTGGTGCTGACCAGTTCTTTCGAGTCGAATCGGTAGCTGACCTGGCGGGCGGTGTCGCCGCGGCTGATGGTGAACGAGTTCGTTTTCGGACCGTCCTCTCCGCCGTCGATCTGATAGATCACGGTCCATTTCTTGCCCGCAGGAATGTCCTGCCCGAAGCTGAAACTCGGGTCGATCTGGACGTAGACGCTGCAGCCGGCCGACCCGTAACAAGATTTCTTCACAACCTTCAACGCCAGACTGATCTGGTCGGGGGTCGGTTGAAACTCCGGCTTCGGGGCGACTGTGGTGGTGGTCCGCGCCGGAGCCGGCGACGGTGCGGCGGTCGGGGAAGTCGGGCTGGGGCCGCATCCGGCGGTAGCCATGATCAGTCCGGCTGTCAGCGCGCCGGCTGCGATCGTTCGCTTGAACATGATTCCTCGAAAAGTGTTGCAGGGATGATTGTTTTATCGGGTCGATCTGCGATCGTGGCGCACGCGGCCGATCACCCACCGGGTCGCTGTGAGTAGCCGAGCACGCAGGATCGAGCCACGATGGATCGCCGCCCCCGGTTGCGCTCGTGCGGGGGACGTCGCCGGGGCCGGGTTCTGTGAAGGGGCTTCGGACCTGGTGATCGGCACAGTTCGCGCGGCCACCTCGAGCGGTGTCGGTACCGGGCGGCCGTTTATATGGGCCGGTTGCAGGGGCGTCGGCCGACGGGTCGCTTGCCCACCTGTGGTCGAGTCGTGCCCGCCGGTGTTCGAGCCGAGGTGGTATTCCTCGAGCGACCAGCTGGTCAAGTGCCAGCCGTCGCAGGCGGGACAGCAGTACACCCGCTTCTCCCGGCGTGCGGAGTCGGTGCGGTCCAAGCAGGCGAGCACGATCTCGGCGTCACTGCGAGTCATAAAGCGCCGCTTGCCGATCGCGCACCGCGTAGCGGGCACGCGGGTGGGCTGTCGCGTGAGGTCCGAACCGTCGCGCAACCCGAGACCGCGGTGCGTTCGGTGGGTTCGGCGTCGTCCCCGGTGCTGCTGTGCAAGGTGCGATACGCGGACTCGGTGGCTCATGGTGTCAACATCCTCGACTGTGAACTCATGCTCTGGCTCAACTTCTTGCGGAAGCGTGAATCACGTTAGATATCCATGAAAGCATTGTCAACCGATCTATTGGCTCTTAACTTTACCTAGGGTGCCTAAGGTTGCTAACCGGTGCCAGGCGTCGGTGTGGCCCGGTAGGGTGCGGTGAGCTGCTGGGAGAGAACGAGGGACTGATGAAGGCGTCGGAGACAACGTTTGCCGCACTTGTGCAGGGGGAGAAGCAGTTCCAGATCCCGCTGTATCAGCGCACGTACTCGTGGTCGGACAAGCAGCTGGCTCAGCTGTGGAGCGACATCTGCGAGCAGGCGGAGTTGCTGGCCGACGGTGATCAGTCCACCAGCCATTTCTGCGGTTCGGTGGTGCTCGCGCCGTCGCCGCTGAATGATGCGAGCTTCGCGCGCTGGCTGGTGGTGGACGGCCAACAGCGTTTGACGACACTGAGTTTGGCGCTGGCGGCGATCCGTGACCACTTGGGGGAGTCGGATCCGCGGCAGCGGGAGCGGATCAACGAGCAGTACCTGATCAACAAGTTCCAGGAGGGCGACGGGTTCTTCCGGTTGTTGCCGACGCAGGCGGATCGGGGAGCCTATGCCGAGCACATCCGCGAAACCCACGCCGGTGACGGTGGCGACCGGGTCGGTGCGGCCTACCGCTTCTTCCGGCAGGCGCTGCTGGCGGTCGAGGGTGCGGCCGACGGTTCGGCGGTCGTCCAGATCGAGAAGGCGATCACTACCCGGCTGACCCTGGTGCAGGTGGTCGCCGAACGCGATGACAACGTGCATCGAATCTTCGAGTCGCTCAACAACACCGGTTTGAAGCTGTCGCAGGCGGACCTGCTGCGCAACTATCTGTTCATGCGACTGCCGACCCGTGGCGAGCAGGTCTATCAGGCGTATTGGCTGCCGCTGCAACGCAGTTTGAGTAACGAACAGCTCGAACAGCTGATGTGGCTGCAGCTGGTCCTGCATGGCGGCTCACGGACTCGGAGGCAGGACGTCTATACCGCACAACAGCGGCATTTTTTCCGGACCGGCGAGACCGAGGCCGATATCGAGGTCTACATCCGGGAATTGCACCGCAGGGCTCAGCATTTCCGCCGGATCATCGACCCGGATCGGGAACCCGACCTCGAGGCCCGCCGCTACCTGCGCCGGATCGACCAGTGGCAGGCCGCCACCACCTACCCGGTGCTGATGATGCTGCTGGACCGGCGTGAGGCCGGAGTGATGAGCACGGCCGAACTGGTCCGGGCGCTGTCCTACATCGAGTCCTTCCTGGTTCGCCGAATGATCTGCCACCGGCCGACACAGGGCCTGAATCGGGTCTTTCAAGAGCTGCCGGAGCAGTTGCCCGAGGACATGTCGATGGCCGACGAACTGCACCAGGTCCTGTCCGCACCCCGGCGCTATTGGTCGACCGATGCCGAACTGCGTGAGGCGATCGCGGCGAAGCCGTTCTACTGGCAGGGAAAACCGGAGCAGCGGCGGTTGGTACTGCAACGGCTGGAGGAGAGCTACGAGCACCCCGAGCCGGTGGATTTCGCCAATGCCAAGCTCACCATCGAACACGTACTGCCGCAGCAGCCCGGGCCGGAATGGCTGGAAGCGCTGGCCGCGGAAGCCGGTGACGGGGAGACGGCCGAGGACCTGCACGAGCGGATCGTCCACACGCTTGGAAATCTGACGTTGACCGGTGAGAATTCGCGTCTCTCCAATCACCCGTTCCAGCGCAAACAGGATCTGCTCAAGGGTTCGCATCTGGAGATGAACCGCCGAATTGCCGGGACCGAGCACTGGGGTGCGGCCGAAATCGAGACTCGGGCAGCTGAACTGGCCGAACAAGCGATTCGCCTGTGGCCCGCGCCGCTGGCCAGTGTGGACCGCGGAACCGGGAAGCGGGACTGGACGCTGCTTCGTCAGGCCGTGGCGGTGATCCCGGCGGGCACATGGACCTCCTACGGCGAGCTGGCGGCACTGGTCGGTTCGAGCCCGCACGCGGTCGGCCAGCAGTTGGCGGGGTCGTTCCCGGGGGCCTACCGAGTCCTCGACCAGAGTGGCCGGGTGACAAGGAGTTTCCGCTGGCCCGAAGGAGCGGACCGGGGTGATGTGCACGACGTGCTGCGCGCGGAGGGCATCGCCTTCAACGGCAATGGGGTCGCCGCCGCCGAGCAGCGGCTCACCGCGCAGGACCTGGCCGTTCTGCTCGGCATGAGCGGCTCCGACGACGAGACCGGCGAGCAGTCCGGCCCCGGGGGCGAGCGCCGGGATCGGTTCTTCGCCCAGCTCGAGGACGGAAACCTGGCCGCCGCGGTGACGAACGTCCGTGAACTGCTCGCCTTTTGGGAATCCATCGGCGGCTTCCTCGAATTCGGCGGCGGCGCCAAGTCCACCAGCTGCTTCCTCAGCCTGGCCCGCGGCGGCGACGCGGAGGTGATCTGGCCGCTGGTCGTCTACCCGGGCAATGGCGGTGTGGGCAAGCTGGAAGTGGTTTTCCAGTACCTGGCCGTCCGCGAGCCGTTCAACGAAACGGGCTTGCGGAACGAATTCCGCTCGCGCCTCAATGAACTGTCTACCGTGGACATTCCAGAGGGCAAACTGACGCTGCGGCCGGGAATCCCGCTTTCAGCGATCACGGACGCAGCCGATCTCAAACTCACCTGCGACGCACTGCTCTGGTTCCGGGACACGGCCGTGGGGCGCTCGGCCGGCCTTGTCGGTGTCGCGACCACTGACGGCCCGTGGGGTTCGAACCCGGAGTACCTGTCACAGCCGGTTCGGGAACTGTTGCAGGCCTTGGCCGACCGAGGAGCCCCCAAACCTGAGATCGACGTCGAGCTCGGCACTCACAATTGGCCGATCGAAGCCGTCTGGCCCAGCCGGATGGTGGTGCTCGCCGAAGGCGACGACGCGGAGCGCGACAACGACTTACAGGCGAAGGGATATCGGGTCGTCAAAGTCGGCGGTGTGGAACCCGCGGCGCTCGGAGCCATGCTGAGCGAGTGAGCGCCGGCTTACCCCGGTCGTCTTCGCGCTCGATGCGGGAGGCGATGGCGGCCACGGTCCAGCTCTCGGCGGCGCCCGCGTGGCGGCGTCGAGGGTCGGCGCCCGCACGGCTGCCTCGGCATGATCACGCCCACCGAGTTCGAGGGCAACTACAACGCCGCTTTCGACCGAGAGCCGTAACCCACATAGGAGCGGCAGAAAACCTCGGGGGGATTCAATTCGCAACCTCTGGAGCTTCCCACCATGCGGCCATTCGGGTTGCGCGACCGGGAGAAATCTTGGTAACGAGGAAGTGCCGTGAGCGGTTCGGGCGCACGACGATCGGCCCGCCGTCGGTGTGAACGGCTGGTCGATGGACTTCGCCAATGTGTTCGAAATCGTTCGGCTACTGCTGAATTGTCGGACTCCTGTGGGACAGTTCTCGGCAAGCCGATCGAGGTGACAGGGGGTTTGTACCGGTGGCGAGCGCGTTTCTCACAACGCTGGCAGGCGACGAGGAGTTCCGGTTCGGCCAGCAGCTCGACGGGGTGACGTTGTTCTTCGAGTTGAACCTCGATGAGGACGAGGTGTGCCGAGTTCAGAGCATGTACGGGCAGATCGCTGCCACCTATGTCCCGCGGTACGGCGCTCGCGCGCTGATCCGGAAATATCCTGCGCTGACGCTGGTTTCGCTGATCGGTCATGCCGGGCTCGCCTACGACCAGGGGAAGTACTGGGAGAGTTTCTGGGCGGAGCTGGACCTGGCCCGGGATCAGGAATTCGAGAGCGCGCTCCGGCACGAATTGAATGGGCTGCTGCGGCGTTTCCGGCTGCGGGAGTTCCCGGAACTGGCCGGCAGTTACGTGCAGGTGATGGCGATACACGCGGGCATTCCCGTGCACTGCCTGGGGGATCTGGTCGATGTCATCGAACACCACCTCGTCATGGGGCGGGAGCGCAGCGGCGCAGCAGTTTTCGAGTGGTTGACCGAGCCGGGCATGGACTACCGGCTGGGCCGGTTGGATGTGCCGGTGCGCCAGTTCCTGCGGTTGGGCGGCGAGGTCGCGGTGGACATCGTCGGCCGCATCATGGATTTCATCGAGTTCACCGCCGGTCACCCGGAGGTGTGGAACAACCTGGATCTCGACACGGCCACCACCGGTCTGCCCACCATCATGCTGGAGGGGTTGATCGAGCGACTGCGTGAGCAGCCGTTCGGTACGCAACGGGCGGGTTCCGTCGCCGCTTCCCGTCTCGGTGCGCCGGTTCTGGGTTATTCACTGGCCGATGATCAGATCACGGTCGGCATCCCGTATCCGGCTGTCGCCCCTGAAACCCCGTGGCGGGTTTCGATCGGCGGTGACACCCGTGAGGTGTACGCGGACCGCGGCTGGGGTGTTGACGCGGATCACCCGTTGACGCCTGTCCCGGTGACCCGGCCGGTGCGTGAGATCGTGCTGCACCACGATGGTTCGGCCGCACAGCATCGGATCGTGGTGGTGGACAAGACCGATCCGCTGCTGCTGTTCGATCTGGAGGGCAGGTTGTTGCCGCGCCGCAGTGCGCTGCCTCGCGACGTGGTGCTGGCGGTGCACCCCAGTGACGCGGTGATCGTCGACGGGACGACGGGTGCCCCGGTTGTGTCGAACGAGGACGTTCGGGTGCCTGTCGGGTGGCGTGGATGGCGAGCCCACACCCTGGATGTGAGCGAGCACGACGCGATTCAACTGCGCCGCAACGGCGTGGCGATGGGCCCGGTGCGTGAGATCCGAGCGGTCGGCGCGCCTAGTCTCGAATTCGCCGATCCGCTCGACGGTGTGCGGACGGTCAGCGGTTTGTCGGTGTATTCCCAGCGGCCGTGGGTGGTGCTGCCTAAGCATCGGGGCGTCGAACCGGTGTCGTGGATGGTCCGGGTGCGGGCGGCCGGGAGTGCGGAGTGGCTGGTCAACGAGGAGTGGGAGTCGAGTTTCGAGGACGCCTGCCTGGATCCTTTCGACGGGTTGCCCGCCGGCCTGGTCGGTCATTTCGAGATCGCGGTGAACGGCCCGCTGGGTTCGGATCTTCGGTGCAATCTGTTTCTCGCCGAGGGTCTTTCGGTCGATCACGGCGTCTGCTTCCGCGCTCCGGTCCCGGGTGGGTTGTCGCCCAGCGTCACGCGCCTGGAGTGTGATCCGCCGCTGGCGGTCGATCCCGCGCTGGTGCCTTTCGACGCCGGGCAGCGGGAGTCCCGGATCGAGGTCCGCTCCGGTGAGCGCGTCCACAAGCTGGTGCTGACTCCGCCGTATTTCGAGTCCCGGGTCGACGAGCTGGGCACGGCGGCGCGATGGCGCACGACGGCCCACCTGCTGACCCCGGCCGATCTCGAAGCGAACGCCGTCATCGCGGCGCGCGTGCCCGGTGACGTGCGCGCCGACTTCGCCCTGCTCGATTCGGCCGGCGCGGTGCTGCAGGCCGAGACGCCGGATGTGCCGGCGGAGTTCGTTTTTCAGATCTCGTCGAGGGTGTTCGTGGACACCGCGCGTCGCGCCCGTTCCACGCGGCTGGTCGTGCGGATCGATGACCCGACCGGCGTCTCGCAATCGGTGACGCTGGCGCGGATCCGGCCGGCGCTGCTGTGCGGTGGCGTCGATGTCGAGGACGGTTTCCTGGTCTTCCGTGAGCCGGCCGACGCCGAACTCGGTGTTTTCGTCTGGTCAACCACCGCGCCCTGGCAGTCGGTGCGCCAGTTGATGATTCGCGGCGGACGCGCGGAGCTGCCCGAGGTGCTCCGGGACGCGGGCCCGCTGCTGGTCCAGGTTTTCGTGGACGACCCGTGGGTCAGCATTCCCGCTCCGAGCCGCCCCGATTCTTCGGCGCTGCGGGTGGATCAGCCGGGCTGGCTGCGTGATCCGTCGCCCGCGCGTGAACAACTCTCCCGGTTCCTGGCCGGTTTCGGCACGGTGCCGCGCTCGGCCGACGCCGTGGCCGAGGTCTGGGCGGCGTTGGCGATGATGCCCGCGGGGCGAGCTGACAGCGCCACCGAGCGGCTCCGCAGTTCGCTGATCGCGGTGCTGGGCATGGATGCGCGCGCGGCCCTGGAGGCATTGGGCGGCAGCACCATTCCGGCCGCGGAGATGGTTCCGCTCGTGATTCGCACCGGTCTGGCCGAGCGACCGTATGTCGTCGCTGCCAGGCCCGCCAGGGTGGATGCCGCGCCGATGGATGCGATGCCGATCCCGGTGGACGCGATGCCCGAAAGCGGTGACGTCGGCTTCGCCCGAGGAGACGCCGGGTCCGTTCCCAGGGACGAGCTGCCCCGAGGCGCCGATGTCGGCTCCGACCACGGAGACGCCATGTCCGTTCCAGGGGACGGGACGTTCCCGCGCGGGCACGTGACGCTTGCCCGGGATAATGGCACGAGCGGTCCGATCGCCGAGCCTGCCGGTACCGGGCTCGGCAGCGTCGGAGCTGCTGGGCTGCACGCCAATCCGTGGGTCGGCTGTCTGGTCGAGCTTGCAGACCTGCCGTCGTTGTCCGGTCGCCGCGCCGAGGTGTCCGGGCGGCGGGCGGCGGAGGCGCTGGAGCCGTGTGCCGAGGTGACGGAGCGGCGCGCCGAGACGCTGGCCTATCTCGGGAATCAGGGTGGTGAGTGGCTGATCGACTTGCTTCGTGGCCGGCCGGGGGATGCCCGGATCGGAGTATTCGATCGGAATGTCGAACACGTGCACGGACTTCCGATGGAGCAGGTCGACGCCTTGTTCGAGGCGTTCCGGCTGGTTCCCGGCGCGCTGCTGGACGTGGATACCCGTACCAGCGCCACGATCGAGGCGTTCCACGCTCGGGCGCGGTGGGTGCGCGATGCTGCCCGCGAGGTGCTCACCGCCGCGACACCGGCCGCATTGCGCCGCATCAGACAGGTCGCCCCATTGATCTACGACACCATCGGGGCGCGCAATGAGGCTTTGGATGGCGTGGATGTCGGGGCGCATCCGTGGATGCTGCTGTCGGTGCAGTCGTTGACGATGGCCGCCCTCGCCCGTTTGGACGCCGCCGCGCGTTTCGGCGTCCCGCCCATCACCTCGGAAATGCGCGAGGCATGGGCGCGGATGGCGGATCTGTGCCCGGCGATGGTGGCGACCGATCTGCTGATCGCCGACGCCCTCGTCGCCTTCGTCGCCCATGGAGATCTGATCGGAGACAATCAATGACCGACCGCCTCGACCCACTCGCCGCCGCAGCCGATATCGAGGCCGGTTACAAGCGCTATTTGAAAACGTTGGTGGCCCCGCGTGAACCGGCCCTGGCCGCCGCCTTCGACCACGCGGTGGACGAGACGTCCTTGCTGACCAAGGGACCGCTGCTGGAGCTGACCCCGCCGTACGCCCCGGGAATGTCGTTGCGGGAGTTGATCTCCGATGGCGTCCTGAACCCCGGCATGGCGGAGTTGGGAAGCACGTTCGATCTGGATCGGCCGTTGTACCGCCATCAGGAGACCGCGGTCCGCAAGGTGGTGGCCGGGCGCAATCTGGTGGTGAGTACCGGTACCGGATCCGGCAAGACCGAGAGTTTCCTGCTGCCGATCCTCAATGCGCTGATCGCCGAGCGAGCGGCCGGGACCTTGGGGCCGGGAGTGCGTGCGCTGCTGCTGTATCCGATGAACGCGCTCGCCAACGATCAGCTCAAACGGCTGCGCGGATTGCTGGCGCAGCTCCCCGATATCACCTTCGGCCGGTATACCGGTGAGACGAAGGAGTCGGCGGCGGACGCGGAGTCGATGTTCCAGGCGTTGTTCCCGGATGAGCGGCGGCTGCCGAACGAGCTGCTCAGTCGTCAGGAGATGCGGGACAACCCGCCTCACCTGTTGCTGACCAACTACGCGATGCTCGAGTACCTGCTGCTGCGCCCGCGTGACCTGGATCTGTTCGACGGCGAGTACGCGGGCACGTGGCGGTTCATCGCGCTCGACGAGGCGCATGTCTATGACGGCGCCCAGGGGTCGGAGGTGGCGTTGCTGTTGCGCCGGCTGCGTGACCGGGTGGCGCGGGGATCGTCGCTGCAGTGCATCGCGACGTCCGCGTCCTTGACGGGGACGAGCCCGGAGACCGAGGGCGCCGAGGCGACCACGTTCGCGCAGAAGCTGTTCGATGTGCCCTTCGAGTTCGTCACCGGCGACCCGACGCGCCAGGACTTGGTGCGGGCGACCAGGCTGCCCCGCCGTGACACTCCGACCTGGACCATCGACGACGCTCAGCTGTTGTCACTCGCGACCCCGGACGCCGATCTGTCGGTCCTCGGGTCACGGTGTGCCAGTGGCGATATCGCCGACGCGCTCCACGATGAGCGGCGTATCGCTGATCTGAAGGCGATCGTGTCGCGTGGTCCGATGGAAGCGAGTCTGCTCGCCGCGAAGTTGTGGCCCGCTGATCCGGCCGCGGCGGTAAAACTGGAGGCGCTGGTCGCGCTGGGCTCCAAGGTGTTCGACAACGGCGGCAATCCGGTGCTGTCGGCCCGCTATCACATGTTCGTGCGCGCCACCGAGGGCGCGTACGTCTCGTTCACCGATGGTGCGCCGCGGGTGTTTCTGGGGCGTCGCGAGATCGATCCCGACACCGGCCGTGCGGTTTTCGAGTTCGGTACCTGCCAGCGTTGTGGCGCGGTGCATTTGGCGGGTCAGCCGACGGCGGTGGGCGGACGCCAGTTCTTCCGGCCTGCGCAGAAGGAGGAGTCGGTGCGCTGGCTGGTGCTCACCGACACCGACGGCGACCTGCTCGACGAGGATGAGTCGACGCTGTCGGAGGAGGATGCGGACGGTAGCACCTCGACCGGCATCCGCCATCTGTGCACCGGCTGTGGGGCGCTGGGCACGCATGCGGCGATCTGTGGTCCGGGCTGCCCGGGCGGTCCGGTGCTGCGGGTTCGTGAGCACGCCCAGGCGTCGCGGGTGATGAGCAAGTGCACCGAGTGCGGGGCGCGTGCGCGGCAGGTGATCCGGCGTCTGCGCACCGATGTCAATGCCGCGCCCGCCGTCATCACGACCGCCCTCTACGAGCATCTGCCGGCGGCGGCCGACGAGAAGGCCGAGCAGGTCGGCGCGGGCCGCAAGCTGCTGATGTTCTCCGATTCCCGGCAGGCGGCCGCATTCGCCGCGCCGTATCTTGCCCACACCTATGGCCGGCTGCTCGAACGCCGCTACCTCACCCTGGCGCTGCTCGATCCCCGCAATGCCGACGAGGATCTGTCGGTGGAGGATCTGGCCGCCGACGTCCGCAAGATCGCCGCCAAGGCCGGGCATTTCGACGACCGCGCCACCTCCCGCACGCAGCTGCGGGAGGTGAATCCGTGGATCATGGCCGAGTTGATGTCGATGGACCAGCGGCAGTCGCTCGAGGGGCTGGGCTTGATGCGGGTGCAGCTGTTCCGCCCGCGAGGCGTCGAATTGCCCAGGGGTCTCACGCGATTGGGCCTGACACAGGAGGAGGGCTGGGGCCTGCTCGATGAGCTGGTGAAGACGGTCCGCTTGCAGGGCGCGATGACGTTGCTTCCCGAGGTGGACATCAAGCGGCCGATCTTCGAGCCGCGCAACGCCCAGATCCGCATCAGGTCAAGGGATTCCGATCGCAAGCGCCGAATCATCAGCTGGCTGCCCGGCGGCCGCCAGGGCACCACGAATGCGCGGGTCTTGTTCGCGCGCAAGGTGCTCACGGCACTGGGCCCGAGCTTGCCGGCGGAGGATCTCCTCGACGGCTGCTGGCGTTTCCTGCTCGACCAGGAATTCCTGATGCTGGAACGTGACCGGGCTGCGGGCGCGGTCTACCAGGTGGATCAGGAACAGCTGCGGATCCGGTCAGGGACCTCGTGTGAGTGGTACCAGTGTTCGGCGTGCCGGAGGTTGACCGCCAACAACATTCGCGACCTGTGCCCGCAGGGGGCGTGTGACGGGACGCTGTCGGTGTTCGAGGTGCCCGCGGTCGAGCGGGACACCAACCACTACCGCACCGTGTACCGCACGCTGAAGCCCGCGCCGCTGTCCGCGGAGGAGCACACCGCGCAGTGGGAGGCCACCGAGGCCGCCACCATCCAGCGGCGCTTCATCGCCGGTTCGGTGAATGTACTGTCGTGTTCGACCACGTTCGAGCTGGGCGTGGATGTCGGTGACCTGCAGTCGGTCGTGTTGCGGAACATGCCGCCCAAGACCGCCAACTATGTGCAGCGTGCGGGCCGTGCGGGCCGTCGCGCGGCCTCGGCCGCGCTGGTGCTCACCTACGCCAAACGTAGTTCGCACGACCTGTCGAAGTTTCAGAAACCGCAGTCGATGATCGCGGGGGAGATGCGAATCCCGTGGATTCCCATCGAGAATGAACGAATCGGCCGCCGCCACGCCCATTCGGTGGCGCTGTCGGCCTACTTCCGTCACCGCGCCGAGCTGGACGAGAAGTCCTGGCGGTACGCGGGCGCGTTCTTCGCGCCCGGACCCGACGGACAGGATTCGGCGGCCGCCCAGGTCGGCGACTTCCTCACGCCGGTGCCCGAGAGCATGCGCGCCTCGTTGCGGAAGATCCTGCCGCCGTCGATCGCCGCGGCCATCGGCGTGGACGACGATTCCTGGGTCGCGAAGCTCACCGAATTGCTGGCAATCGCCGAGCAGGACATACGCGCGGATCTCGAGACGTTCACAGCGATGATCGGGGAGGCCTCCGCCGCTGGGCAGTTCACGCTGGCGGCTCGGCTGCAGAAGACGTTGCGGACCATCGAGGAACGCCAGCTGATCGGGTACCTGGCCAACAAGAACATTCTGCCGAAATACGGGTTCCCGGTGGACACGGTCGAGTTGCGCACGGCGCACTGCGAGGGCGATCTGGGACGCAAGCTGGAGCTGACCCGGGATCTGAGCCAGGCCATCTATGATTATGCCCCCGGAAACGAGGTGGTGGCCGGCGGCAAGGTATGGACCTCCCGCGGTCTGCACAAGCTGCCCAAACGTGAGCTCGAGGAGTTGCAGTACCGGGTGTGCCGGGAGTGCGCCCAGTTCGAATGCGGTCATCAACTCGATCCGGACACGCTGTGCCCCAACTGTGATCAGGAATTCGGCAAGATCCGCACCTGTGTGGTTCCCGAGTTCGGATTCGTCGCTGATCGGGAGCCAGGCGAGGTGAAATCCGAACCGCCGCAGCGTTTGTGGGGCGGCGCCAGCTATGTGGAGAACATCGGCGAGGTCACCAGGACGTTCCAATGGTCGTCGGAAGGTGGTGTCGAGGTGCAGGCCCGCGCGGGCACACGTGCGCGGATGGCTGTCATCGCGGAGGGCCGCGGCGCCGGATTCCATCTGTGCCGCTGGT
Organism: Nocardia sp. NPDC004340; assembly: GCF_053602575.1. Taxonomy (NCBI): domain Bacteria; kingdom Bacillati; phylum Actinomycetota; class Actinomycetes; order Mycobacteriales; family Nocardiaceae; genus Nocardia; species Nocardia sp. NPDC004340. The sequence continues at coordinate 103,281 of NZ_JBSGDW010000011.1, read as the reverse complement.
GCGGTTGGGCACAGGCGTCGGACGGCAGGCCGCCGCGCGGTGGCCATCACCGTCCGGCGACCGGGACGCCGTGCACCGGCCCGCTGTACACGGTGTCGCTGGTCCACCGGTACGAGACCGATGTCGCGGAGTTCACCTTCGCGGACATGTCCTACGACAAGGAGTCCGAACGCAAGTGGCTGTCGGTGCTCTACGCGCTGCTCGAGGGCGCGTCCGAGGCCCTCGAGATCAGCCGCGACGATATCGACGGCGCACTGTCGTGGAGTGCGGACGGCCGCCGCTCCATCGTGTTGTTCGATACGGTGCCCGCCGGGGCGGGAGCGTCCAAGCAGATCGCCGAGAATCTGGAGAAGGTCATCGGGCAGGCGGTCGTTCGGGTCAGTGTCTGTGATTGCGGACCGGAGACCTCGTGCTACGGCTGCCTGCGGTCGTTCCGCAATGATCGTGTCCACGACCAGCTTTCGCGCGCGGGCGCATTGGAGATCTTCGAGCGACTGCATGTGATCGGCCCGGCCGCCGACGATCCGGCGAGCCCGTGGGATGCGACGAGCCCGTGGGGCGAGCCGCTGGTCCATACCTCCCGGGCCACCACCGAACTGCTGCTGGCGCTGGCCCGGTACGGCGTTGCCAAGCCCGATCTCGCGATCGATCTGGGCAGGCACTACTGGCCGGTGGAGGCGGTGTGGCCGGATTGCTCGGTGGTGCTGGCCGAGGGCGAGGACGCCGATCGCGATGCCGGGTTGAAGGACGAGGGGTATCAGGTGGTGCGGGTCGAGGAGACCGACGCGGATCGTCTGGCGGCCATGCTGATTCGCGGTTGACCCGGTTCGGGCGTACCCGCGCGGTGCGGGTACGCCCGAACCCATCAGCCCAGCAATTCGGACTTCTTGCCACTCCAGGTCACCACGAGTTCGTCGCGGGCGCGGCTGGCCGCGACATACAGCAGCGAGCGTTCCCGCAGCAGCGCCTCGGCCTGCTCCTCCTCGGGCACCGAGTTGGTGGCGGCCCGCGAGGGGACATGGGATTCGTCAATCCCGGCCAGGATCACCCGCGAGAACTCCATGCCCTTGGACCGGTGCATGGTGAGGACCTGGACATTGCCGGAGGTGGCCGGATTGTCGTCGAGCGCGCGGGCTTCGATGCCGCGTTCGCCCAGCGCCCGCACGAATTGGGTGCGGTCGTTCTGGCCCCGGGTGAGGACGGCGATGGTGGAGGGCTCGACCTTCTCCTCGTCAATCCAATGCCGCACCTGCTTGGCGACCTGGGCGAGTTCGTCGAACGCGGAGTCGGCCGGGAGCAGTACGGGTTTCGGTCCGCGGCGTGCCGACCGGTAGCCCTTGGTGGATTCGCCCTTGCCCTGTAGGTCGTTGTATTCGCCGCCGGAGAGGATTCGGACCGCGAATTCGAGATTCTCGGCGGTGGTGCGGTAGTTGAGCGTCAGCCGTTTGGACCGTCCGACGATTTCGATCCCCATCCGCTTGAGCACCACGGGCTGCCCGTAGATGCGCTGATGGGAGTCCTCGGCGATGAACAGGTCATTGGGTCCCGGTGCGACGAGGGCGCGCAGCAGCGCCCAGTGCGTCGCGTGCAGGTCCTGGGCTTCGTCGACGAGGACGTGATCGGCGACGTATTCGCCGTCGGCGGCACGCTGTTTCAGGTATTCGGCGGCCAGCGCCAGCACCTCGGGGAAGCTGAGGCTGCCGTCGGCGCGGCTCTGTTTGCGGAAGCCCTCCACCAGTTTCCACACCGCGATGCGTTGCGGCCGGCTCAACCGGACGCCACGACCCGCCCGCGCCACCTTCGCGTACTGCTCGAGCGTGGTCACCTGGTTGGCGAGAACGACGCCCACATACTCGTTGTCGAGGAACGTGGGGGTGGACAGGCGGGCGTCGAGGCCGCTGTTGACGGTCTCGGCCACTTCGCGCCACATCCGATTGGTGTTGGTGCGCACCGAGGTCGCCTCGATCGGCGTCCCGAACAGTGCTGTGGCGGCGGGGCCCAGGTCGCCGGCGCGGTTGAGGACATCGCTGGCGAGTTTGTCGATGCCCTCGACGTAAATGCCCGGCTCGCCTGGCTTCTTGGCGAGCGCGATCCCCGGTTCGAGCACCTTCAGCGCGGCTCGCAGCTCCATGGCGAGGGTTTTGTTGAAGGTGGTCAGGATGATCCTGGCGTCGGGTTCGCGCTTCCACAGATTTCGGGCGCGGTGAATCGCCACCACCGTCTTGCCGGTCCCTGCGCCGCCGGAGATGCGGGCGGGGCCGTTGAAGTCCTTCTCGGCGAAGGTCTGCTGCTGCGGGTGCAGGAAGGTGCGCCAGGCCGCGAAGTCACCGCCCTCGATGACGCGGCGCAGTTCCTCGTTGTCGTCGCCGATGTAAGTGAACTGCATCTTGGACACCGGGTGTTCGAGGGCCTCGAGGATCTGGGTGTCCTCGTCGTGGGTCTGGTCGACGGGATTGCTGTCGAGCCGGAACTTGTCGCGAATGGTGTCGATGCCGACGCCGAGCGCCAGTTCGAACAGCGCCATGCCCTGCCAGCTGCCGGCGTCCTCGGCGTCGGCGGCGAGGTCGTTGATGGCGTCCTCGTCCATGGCGGCGAGGGCGGCGCGGGCCAGTTCCGGATCGAGACCGAGTCGTTCGGTCAGATCCTCGAAGGTGTAGCCGATCCCGGTGAGGAACGACTTCTCCTGCCCGGCAACCGCTTTGCCGAGCTGTCCGTCAGGGTCGCGGACCACGGACCGTTTCTTCCGATCGGATTCGCCGTTGAGTTCGCCGATGATGCCTTCGAGGGTGCCGGTGATCGGATTCACCCGCAGCGTGGAGCGTTCGGCGAGGGCGTTGGCGTCGTCGTGGTTCCAGGTGCCCATGTAGATGTAGGTGGTGTCGCCGCCCTGCGGGTCGATTCGGAACAGGATGGCCCGGAATTGCTGGTCGACGCGCCCGGTGCGGATGCGCGAGTCGGCGGCACCTTTCATCGGCTCGATGTGCAGACCCGGTGCGGTGTCGTCGGTCTGCAACTTCTCGAGGAAGTCGTAGACCTTGCGTTTGACCGATCCGTCGAGCTTGCCCATGGCCTTTGTGTTGGTCGCCATGACGATGTTCGGCATTACATGACCCCGTTCGTTTTCAGGACCGCGACGATCCGTTCGATGTCCGGCGCGCAAATGGTCCATCCGAGTTCGGACATGGCGTCGGCGGTTTCGGCGTTGTCGAAAATGAGGACCCCGACCTGGCCGTCTGGCCAGCCGAGGTCGAGCACCTCGCCGTTGTCGGCCTCCACGCCCAGTACCGGAGGCGGTGTTCCGGCCTTGACGAGTTCGAGTACCAGGTCTCGTTCCGCGGTGGAGACGACATTGTCGAGCACCTCCTGCCAGGCGGGGGCCAGGTGCGCGCCGGAGGTGATCGCCGTCCGGTCGGGCGTCGAGCTGTCGGCGGCGAGCAGGGTGCGGGTGGTGACGGCGTTGGCGGCGCTGAGACCGAACCAGTTCGACAGGCGCACCCATTCCTTCCACGCTTGTCCGTCCGCTTCGAGCTTGCGGTCCCGGTCGTCGACGGCGAGTACGGCGGTGATCTCCCGGGTGCCGGGGCGCAGGCCCGCGGTCACGGTCAGCGGACCGTCCGAGTACGACCAGCACGGGAATTCGCCGGGCGCGATCTGGGTCTTCTGACGGTCGATCAGGTCCAGCGCCCACGCCGCGATCGCGGTGTCGTCGCCCTTGAACTGCTTGTCGCGCACGAACATCAGCGGCAGCCAGCGGCCGACCTCGCGCCAGGCTTCGGCGTCGGGGTCGCTGAGGAAGTTCAGCAGCTGGGTGACTGGATCGGCCGTGGTGAGCAGCCGGAACACCGCGGGCTTGAGTTTGCCCATCTGCATGGTCACCTTGGCGGCCTGGTCCTGGAACCAGGACGGCCGCACCGGCTCGTTGCGGATGAACCGTTGCAGGTCTTCATATCCGAACGACCACACGATCACATGCCCGGATCGCAGTTTGGCCCGCTTGCCCGCGTCGTCGGCGACCCGGTTCACTTCCGGGGTGGCGTGAAACTTGCGGCCGTCCGCGAAGATCGCGATGTCGGGGATATTGGCGTCGAGTGTGCTCAGCTCGAAGTCGGGTACGACATTGCCCATCTGCGGCTGCGGGATCAGCGTCCAGGTGCGAATCTTGCTGCCGGGCATGGTGATCGTCGCCGAGGGCGCGTATGTGCCGGGCTTTTCCTTGACGGTCGCACCCATGGCGCGCAGGCGCTTCACGAACTCGACGTAGAACTCGCGCTCCAGCGGGGATTCGGGGCTGACTGCCTTCTTCCCGGGTTCTTCCCGCGTGATCGACCGCAACCAGACCTCCAGATCCGGTTCGGTGTCGCCGCGTACGCCGAGCAGCGTGTCCAGCACGTGTAGCGCGGTTTTGCGGGCCACCTTGTCGAGGTTGTGCGGCGGCGCGAACGGCAGCAGGCATTGATGGCAGGCCCGTCGATCCTGGTGCGCGCATTCGCAGGTGCGGCAGCGTTCGCGGGCGGCGACCAGCACCGACCAGACCTTGGCGGCGTCGGCGAATTCGGCGAGGTAGCCGGTGCCGCCGGGCACGGTGTCGTGGATGAGCAGCGCGTGCTGGTTGGGGGCGTGCAGGGCGTCGGTGATGGTGGCGACGTCGAGGTGTTCGGGGGAGCCGCCGATGACCTGCCGCAACCCCAGCAGAATGGCCGCGCTCAGGCTCGGATACGCGAAGACGTCGAATTCGAGCCAGTTCGGCAGGTGCAGCAGTACCGCCTGGGTGCGCAGAGTGCGGGCGAGGGCGATTTCCCGCACGTGCTTCTCGTCGCTGGCATTGCGGTATTTGCACCAGGCACGATGCTCGTGCGCGTGGTTCTGCCCGGCGATCTTGTCGAGTCGCCCGCAGCCCGAGCACACCCGGAACAGCGGGGCGGTCACCTCCTCCCCGGCGATGGTCCGTTTACCGCCCTGCCCGTTGCGCCGGCCCACGTTCAGCCAGCGAATATCCATGCTGCGCAGGTATTCCGCCCCGAAGTCGCGGTCGGTGACGAACCAGCGCGACACGATATTGTCCGGGTCCACGTCGGCGGCGGTGAGGACGGTGAAGGTTTCGCGCCGACGTTCGTCGCGGGCGTCACCGATGGCGGCCTCGTCGCGCCGGACCTCGGCGGACACCTTCGACATCTCCACCACCTGCAGCCGCTGGCTGGTGTCGGCGATGGCTCCGGTGTGGCACCGCGGGCACTGGATCGGCGGCGCGGTCTCCGCACCGGCGTGCGCGATACCGGCCCAGCCGCAGTTCGGGCACATCCGCCAGGTGTGGATGCTGGATTCGCCGGGACCCAGGTCGACGGCGTCGACCTCCACCGCAAGCCCTTGCGCGTAAAACGTGGTGCCGGGCGCCAATTCGGTGAGCGCCACCCGGGAACCGCGCTGATAGGTCGCGGTGTCCCCGTCGTACTGGTTGGTGTCCGGGTCGATCCAGGTGATGCCGACATCGAGGGTGACCGAGTCGTCGAGCAGGGTGTAGTTGGGCAGCACGCCGTAGCGTTCGAGCACCCCCACCCAGTGTTCGGTGGTCAGGTCCCTGATGTGCCCGCCGATCAGGCGCAGGGTGCCGCGGGCGGTACGCAGGTCGCGGCGGTCGTCGTCGGTCGCGGCGGGGGAGTTGGCGCGTTTCTCGAGTTCGGGGATGACGGTGTCGACGGCCTTGCGGCGTGCGTGCAGCTCGGCCACGTCACGATTCCAGCGGTGTACGGCCTCGCGCAGCTGGGCGACCATGGGGCTGGCGGTGTCCGGGGCGGGCGGGGTCGCCCACCTGCGCAACGCTTTCCGGCTGTCGGGGCCCAGCAGCTCGCCGAATTGCGCGAGGTAGCCGTCCACGAGCCGCTCGGCGTCGCGGTCGGCGGTGTCGAGCAGGGTCCCCATCCAGGTGCCCTCGTCGAAGCTGCCGAGGACGGCGCTCGCGGTGCCCGGATCCTCCGCGCCGGGTTCGCGTGCGACGCGGTCGACGAGGTGCGCCGCGTACTGGCGTTGCAGGATCTCCTCCGCGGTCAGGAAGGTGGCGGGCGGACGGACCTCGCCCGCGATCACCGAGGTCGGGTCGTGGAGTTTCGGCAGGTGTTCCCCGCGCCCGCGCACGAACGCCAGCACCAGGGAGTTGCCGGTCAACCGGCCGGCGCGGCCGACTCGCTGGAGATAGGAGGCGACGCTGCGCGGCATGGACCCGAGCATCACGGTGGACAGATCGCCGATGTCGATACCCATTTCGAGGGTGGGCGTCGCGACGAGCACATTGGGTGCGGTCGGGTCGGGGACGGTGCTCTTGAACTTGGTCTCGTAATCCAGCCGGATCGGGGTCGGAAGCAGTGAGGTGTGTTCGCGGGCGACAACCCTCTTCATCTCGGAGGAGTCGTAGAGCCTGCGGTAGAAGTTCTGCTTGCGCGGCCCGCGCCGCAGGGTGCCAGGGCAACGGACGAGCAGGCAGGGCGCGCCGTCGAGCTGATCGACCACCGACATGGTGCCCGGGTTGAGGGTTTGGCACACGTCGCACACCAGCAGATGCCGGGAATCGATGAGGTCGTCGTAATCGGGGACGCCGACCAGGACGGTGGATTCACCGAGCTGGTAGGCGGTCAGGTCCTTCTCGGTGGACACGGTGGTGAGGATGCGCTGTTCCGCCAGCACCGCGAACAGGGCGCGGGCCAGGAAGCCGCCCTCGAACGGGGACACGTCCAGACATTGCGACGCCCACCGTGCGTACCAGGAGGAGGGTGCGGTGATGGCGTCGAAGCCCTCGGGCACCGTCCGCGATCCGATCGCCGGAAAAGCCGGGGCGGGACGGCCTTTCGGGAAGGCTGGCATGCCTTCGCCCTTGGGGCGGCCGCCCCAGATCCACCGGCGGTTGGCGTCGCGGGCCACGAAGCGGTCGAGCCATTCGTGGCGGATCGCGCCCTGGGTGCGCATGCGTTCGACGGTGCCGCGCACCCACCGGGTTACCCGGGCCGGATCGTGACCGGCCTCCGTCTCCCCGAGCTGCGTCTGATGCTGGGTGGCCGCCACTGCCGCCGCACCCAGCCGCAGGACCCGGTCGGCGGGGCCGAGGTCGACCTCTGCGACGACACTGCCGGTGAGTTCCAAGGTGCGGCCCAGCCGTGATTGCAGACCGAACTCGAGGTCGATGTCGAATTGCAGGCGGCGCTTCACATTCCGCAGCGCCTTGCGGCGTTCGGCTCCGGGCCGGTCCAGCTGCCAGAACGCGGTGAACGCCTCGTGTTCGACGATATCGGGGGCGAGCAGGTGGTAGCGGCGCATGGTGTCCTCGCCCGCTCGGTCCACGACCTGCTCGCACAGTTCGGTCAGGGTCAGCATGCCGGATGTGTTGTCCGGCAGGGCGTTGCGCAGTGTCGAACGCAGGCTGAGGGTGTGGGAGCGGGATTGCACGAATCCGGCGCGGTGCGCGGCGTCCTGGACGCTGTCGGTGAACATCAGCGCCTTCTTCTCACCGGCGTCGAGTTCGGCGTCACCGAACAGGTTCGACAGCGCCACCGACAGCTGGGTGGCGACCGCACTGCCGAGGAACCGGATGCCGTCGGCGCTGCCGCACGCCGGGCACTGATCCTTCTGGGAGGCGGCGTCGGCGTCGGGACCGATCAGCGTCAGCACTGGCAGCACCCGGCCCTCGAGCATTTCGGTGCTGTCGCGATCCGGTGTCTTGTCACTGATTTCGCGGTCTTCGACGCGCAGCCAGCGCAGCCCGTCGACATCCTTGCCGACCTGGGCTTCGACCGGCGCGGAGATCAGCGCACGGAAGCGGGGGCCGCCGCTGGCGTGATACACGCGCACCGATTCCTCGGTCGGGTCGAGCGTATTGCCGGTGGGCGCGAGCCGCACACCCCACCCGGAGCGGCCGCAGTGCCGGCAGTAGACGGCGGACTCGAACTCCTTGCTGCGGTTCTCCACCGGGCCGTCATCGTTCCAGCGGTATTCGGTGGTCGTCGACAGCGCGCGGTCGATGCGCGACAGCTCTCGAATCCACAGGTGCACATCGACGTTCAGCGCGCCGCGGTCGATCTCGGTGCGCAGGTGGGAGAAGGCGGCGAAGATGTAGGCCAGGTAGCGCTGGCGGGCCTCGCGCGCACTCGGGGAGTCGGGTTCGGTCGCCGGAAGCAGGTCCTCGGCCAGATCCGCGAGCGCCCGTGCCGTGACGGCCTGCTCGAGCAGTTTGATGACGGTGGGGTGCCCCTTCATCAGGTCGAGTTGTTCGGTGGCGTCCAGCATCCGCAGGTCGGCGATGACTCGCCGCAGACCCTCGCCCGCGTCATCGGCGCGTTTGAACATGGTGGCCAGCACGCCCGCGGTCAGTGTCGCGTTGGAGGGCGCGGTGCGCGCGAAACCGTCCAGCCAGTCGACGATCTCCTCGAACGCGGTCGGCCGGTTCGGCCGCCACAGCCCGTCCAATGCCGAACTCCGGTCGGCCAGCCAGTCCCCGGCGCTCACCCGTGTCTCACCGACGGCGGCCGCTGCGTCGAACACCTCCCCGAACACGGTGTGCGCGAAATCCAGCATGGCGGTGGGTGAATCCTTGGACCCCAGTGTCGCGGAGGTGGCGACCGGCGTGATCTTCCCCAGCGGCCGCTCTCGATCCGCTTCCGTCACAGCCGAATCGGCGGTCCAATACGATTTGACCGCGAGCCCGAGCCGCCGCAGCAGCATCGCCACATCGGTGCCCTGCGCGCCGTCGTAGGTGTGGAATTCGTCGAGCACCACGTACTGCAACGATTCCGCCGACTGCCGCCACATGGCCGCCCGGTCCGGCCGCAGCAGCAGATGATCGAGCATCTTGTAATTGGTGAGCAGAATGTCCGGTGGCGAATCGTGCATGAGCCGCCGATCGGTGATCAGCCCCTCCACCGACACCAAAGTCCGCCCGCCCGAGGACTGTTCACCGGTGTACAGCCCCGCCGAAATCCCCGCCAGCCGGGAATCCTTCGCGATCAGCCGCGCCAGCCGCTGCTCCTGATCATTGGCCAGCGCGTTCATCGGATAGATGATCAGCGCCTTCATCCCGACCACGCCCGCCTGCTTCGCGCGCAGCACATGATCCAGAATCGGATACAGGAATGACTCGGTCTTACCTGACCCGGTACCGGTGGTCACCAGCGTCGGCAACGGCCGCGCCTGAAACTTCGTCGACAACCGCCCGAACGCGTCCGCCTGATGCTGATACGGCACGAACCCATCTGGCAGCCAATCCAGATGCATCCCCCAGTTGCCCCGCGCCGACGCGAACGGCAACCGCAACCGCACATACGGCCCCTTGAACATCCCCGACACCGGATGCCCGATGAAATCCGACAACGCACCCTGCGCATCCGGGTCGGTGAGCGCGAACGTGGTCGCCAGGTAGTCGGTCAACCCCTCCCGCAGCCGTTCGGCCTGCAAGGTGGGTAGCAGTGCCCCCATGATCGGTCATCATCCCTTCCGCGCTGACCGGCATCGGCTGGACGCCGCTTGCCCGTCGTGGATTCGCAAAACACATGCGGTGACTAGTGATCTCACTCGGAGTTCGTCAGGAAGCCGCGAGCCAGCCCTGTTCGCTGAGCTGTGCGAGCGCCACGGCGATGTGTTCGCTCGTGAAGATCCGGCCCTTGCGTTCGTTCCAGCCTTGAACGAGCCGCGTGATCTCCTCGGGGTCCAGTGAATCGCCTTGTGCAGCAGCCCAATGCACCGTCGCCAGCAATTCCAACCCGTACATGCTGCTGAATCCCTCGGTCAAGGCGATGACCCGGTCGACTCTGGCGGTCGTAGTGCTGTCGTCGGCGAGCAGCTCATCGGCTTCGGCGACAGCCTCGGGAAGGACATACAAAGGTTCGGCTTCAAGTGCCCTGGCGCTACCGTCGCCGAAACCGGTGACGAAGTGACCTTCGATCTCCCGCAACGTTTTACGCAGATTGTCGGCATAAGGGCCGTAAGAACCCTTCGCGAATTCCAATCGCAGATTCGCGCCGGACAGTTGCAGGAAGTAGACCAGCTTCTGCACTTCGAGCGGCGTCGCACCACCCATGGACGAATTCTCATAGGCCCGAAGGATTTTCAGGACAGCCGCCCGGGCCGAGGTCATCCGCGGCCGTGCGGTCCGATTGATCATGTCGGCGGCCGGCGGTGCGCCCTCGGGCGGATACACGAGTACATCCACGGTGTCGGCGATCGGACCCAGCGACCGCCAGATCAGCGGGGCGACCTCGCGCCAGTCCAGGCCGCCGTTCCCGCACCCCAGCGGCGGCACCGCGATCGACCGAATACTGTTCTTGACGATGACGTCGACGAGATCATGCAGACCCGCATCGATATCGGGCAGCTGGCTGGGTGACCGCCAATGCCGCTTGGTGGGGAAATTGATGATGAAACGGGGGCCTTCCAGCATCCCCGTTTCCCACACGAACATCTCACCGACCCGGACCAGACCGGACTTCGCGGCACGCTCGTACGCGTCGAACATCTGTGGATAGGCACGCTTGAATTGCAATGCGATGCCCTTACCCATGACCCCGACGGTATTCACCGTATTCACCAGGGCGTCGACATCCGCGCGGAGGAGATTGCCGTGCTCCTCTCGAATCATGTGCTCCTCCATGCTCTAGAAGTACCACTGGGGTATGACACGTGCTGGGGTCTGTGCGCCACCGGCGGCGATTATGCCCTCGACCTCGGTGTGAACCGCTTCGGTTTTGGTCGCTATACCGAGGATGCTAGCCCAGGGAACCTGCTGGTGAACCAGTAGCTCGGCCTGGCGTCGCTCACTGCGGTCCGGGTCCTCGGGCACATCGTTCCAGTAGGTCTGCCGCATCAGCGGCCAGTCGACGAAGTCGGTCAGCTGGCCGTCGTCGCAGGTGAAGCGCGTGTACCGGGTGACCGCGTGACGGTCGGTCCCGACCACAGCCAACCCGCGCCCGCGTAGCTCCTGCACAGTGCTGACCAGGTACACGATCCGGTCGCAGCCGCCTGTATAACTGCGGACATTGTTCCGGTGGATCGCGTACAGCATGGGACTCCGCGGCGCGAAATAGAACGGCGTGTAATCGGCGACGACTCCGCCCGGGCCGGCTGGAACTTGGCGAGCGGCACGTTGCTCCTTGATGTGCTGATGCCCGATCTGGATGTTCGTCAGCCCTTTCGCGGTCGCCAGGGTGTCACTGAGGATCCCGTGCTCGATCATCGACGGCACGTGTTCGATGCGCGTGATGTGGTAGACCTGGGTCGGGTGCGGCCGGCGGCTCATATCGGCCCTCCCGCGGAATCCTGCAATGGGTCCCCCATGGTGGAAGTCGTCCCTTCTACAGAGAGTTGAAGTGCTGGGCGGCGGTGAAATCGGAGTCGTCGATGCCGATCAGCGCGTCCACGAAGGCTTGCGCCCGGTCCAGCGGTGCGACCGCGAACAGGGAGCAGTCGGTCAGCTCGGGAATCTGCGCATCCATGCCATTGCCATTCGCCAGCAGGCGTCGCCCGGTGGTGAGCACGTCCGAGGCCACCCGCGACTGCCAGGTGGTGAGCGGCTGCGCGAATTCCAGGGCGACCGCCACGGTCTTCCTGGTGGGTGATTCGGTGACGGTGATCCGGCTGCCCGACGCGGTGACCGCCGTCTGAACCTCATCGTCGGGATCAGCGACCGCGACCGGATCATCGAGTTCGAACTGGTCATCGAGTTCGATCGGATGACCTTGGAACTCGGGCGGATTCGATGCACTGATCGAGTCGGTCCCGTCGGGTGCGACGGGTGGCGCGGGACGGGCCGGTGGTTCGATGCCCCGGGCGAGCACCGTCACCGGCGGCCCGTTCAACACCTCCGGCGGCAACTCGAACGCCTTCTTCGCCCGCAACGACACCGTGGCTGACACCGCCGACGCCGTCACCACCGCCGGCGCGACCACCGCCAGCCCGCGCGCCAGCAAATGATCCACGGCGGGCAGGAACTTCTCACTCATCGCCGGCGTCAACTGCCCGATCCGCACCCCATCGAGCCGAATCTCCGCCACCCGCTTCACCGTCCGCGCGGTCCGCTCCTCCCGGGGAACCAGGGTCACGAGCACCAGCGCCGACCCGCTCCCCGGCCCATATCGGCCGAGCCAGTCGAAATGCTCACCCGTCTTCCCGACCTGTACCGAACCCCCATCCGGCAGCATCGTGTACGGCTCGGCGGGCGGATCATTGAGCGGCGCCATCGTCTCCGGACCCGACAAGAACAACTGAATCTGAGCCCGTGCCACCGTCTTCCGCTGCCGTGCCCGCTCATCCCAGTCGGTGTACTCCGAAGCCCAAATCCGTGCCCGAGCAGTCGGAATGAACCCGCCCGCCATCAACTCCAGCAACGGCCGCTGATACCGAACCGCATCCTCCCGAGGCAAATACCCGATCGTCTTTGCCTGGAACCGAACCGACACCGCATTCGGATCATGCGAATTCTGCGGCTCCGGCACCAACTCAACCGTCCGCAACACCTCCGCCCCCCGACGATTGAACTCACCCCCGAGCATCCACAACACGTTCGGCATATAGGCGAACGTCCCAACCACTTCCTGCCCGGCCCAACCACCGCCACCAACAGTCCACAACGGGTACATGGTATATCCGCCACCAGCGTCGATCCGCCCGCGCCTCACGGCTGTTCACCCGCCGCGATCCGAGAGAAATGCTCGTGAGCGAGCTGCATATCCTTCTCACGATCCACGCCGACAAAGGGCATCTGGTAGGTGATGCCGTCAACGGTCAGATCAGCAGGCTTCAGAACACCCTTCTTGCGGTACTCGGACGCGAGTTTGGTGGGAAGCTGGCGGCCGGTGGCGTCGTAGAGCGCCTCGCGTTCGTAGCGCTGCAGGACCGGGAACTGGGTCCGGTAGATAGTGAGTAATTCCTCCGCGGTTATGCCGAGCATGACGGCGACAATGGCATCGATCTCCAACAAGGCCTGACGGCGGTCGGCGTCCTTGCGGAGCGGGGCTTGCCAAGTCCACTCCTGCTTAACAGCACCAAGTTCCGCACCGTCCAGATAAGTGACTCCAATGTCTGGAACCCAAGCGTCATCTGCCCAGGTGGGGTCGTAGAGCTTCGACCAGAGCGGGGCATATGGCTCGACCAGGCAGTTGAGACGCAAGACACGAAGGATCAAGCGGGGCTCAAGTGGGTGGTTTCGGATATGAGGAAGGCGACGGACAATGCCCTGGTTGAGCTCTGACACCCCAGCTGCCTTGACGAAGAAGTCGGCTGGAACCGATGCCCATATACCGCTCGCGACTGCGAGATCGGCAGGCTTAGCAAATGAAGCGCTCAAGACTCCGTTGATATGGCAAGCGCCAGGAGGGATGATCGCCGAGTGCAGCGTGCGGACCGTCGCGGAGTCGGCCATGCGTCGCCACGCGAGCCGGAAGAACGTGGAACTCGGCTCTTCGTTCCATTTCGGGTAGGCCGCTTGGTATTCGGAGAGCGGCCGGGCGACCTGGTAGTTGGTTCTCGGAATGAAAGTTTGCGGGATGGTCTCAAGATCGACCTGCGAGTAGTCGAGGTTGTTGCGCATCGTCGGGTTGCCCTGTTGGTAAATCGGGCACGCAACAGTCAGAAAGGGTCCCTGGAAGATGACCTCGTCCCAGTCGCTTGGGACGGCGGAGCGTGATTCGAAAAGGCCGAGCTTACGATCGGCAGTCTCGTGCCATCCTGCTGTCCATTCGAACCCAATCTCCGTGAGGCGAGGTGCTGCGGCGATCTTGTCCAGTACGGCCGCGCTCGCGCGGTTTATCGGGTACAACATGCGTGCTTCGGTGATAACCGTTCCGGGTTCGTCGATCAGTGCCGCCCAGCTCTGGAGCCCAGCCTCGGTGACTTCGACGATGCGTTCGGAATGCGCTCGGAGATCCCACTGGCCTTTGTCGTCCTTGATCCCGGGCGTGCGACCTGAGCCATCGTGATCGAACGAGCGTCTAACCGTATCGGGATGGTAGAGCGACGCAGCCATTTTGAAGTTCACATCCGAGTCAGCCCCGTACACGTGGACGCCGAAGAAGATGTGGTGATCAATCTCGAAAAGCTTGAGCTCATTTCGAAAGTGCCAATGTTCTCTCAAGCGACGGTATGCTGCTTTTCGTAGATGTTTGGCCCGAGCCTCCGTGAAATGGCTTTCCGGGTGGATGAGCGAGACTACGCCTCCTGCGGAGGACGATCGCCAGGTGCGCTCCATGAAGCAGCGGTACAGGTCCGGCTGAAGCCCTGTCAGTACGGGTCTGTCGATGCTCGAACCGAGGTGCTCCTTCTGCCCGGCCTGATCGGCGCGTTCATCAAGCAATGTGATGCGGGCACCCGCCATTGTCATCAGCTCGGCTGCTTTTTGTTTTTTGACTGATTCAGATGGCTTGTTGACAAGCTGCCACCAGGGGTCGAGCTCAGCCAGTACCGCCGCCTCATCCCAATCCGGCCGCACCCACGGGGGATTGCCCACCTGGAGGTCGAACCCATCACGGGCGAACACCGGCGCGAAATCTAACTCCCAGTGGTGGAATCCGGCGCGCTTCGCGATGTCCTCGGCGACTGCGATCCAGGGGAATTGGTACCACGCGTGCCCGACCGGCATGGCGCGTGACAGCAGCAGGTCGTTCTCCTCGGCGAGACCTAGTTCTTGCCAGCTTGTATCACGCCCCAAACTCAACTGCCCGCGCCGTTCGGCGAGGGTTTCCTTCGGTGCGATACCGAGTACTGCCTCCAATCCACCGACCCAGGTATCCCAGTCTGGCGGTTCCTTGTCCGTGGTCAGCGGCCACGACCAGATGGCGCACCAGGCGTCCATGACCCGGCGCAGGCGTTGGTAGGCCCCGTTCGGGTTGTTGAGGACATCTTCGATCTGTTCGCGCGTCACCGCCGGGGTGTGCTCGACCGGTTCGGATTCCCACAGGTGCAGGTCTCGCCGGATTTCGGATTCGGCGATGGTGAGGCGGCGGAGGGTGAAGTCCCAGAGGGTTTCGACGCGTTGGGCCAACGCAGCGAGGCGTTTGATGATGGCCTTGTTGGGGGACTTGCGGATTTCATTGCGCCACAGGCGGAGTTCTTCGCGCTTGTCCGGAGCATAGGTTTTGGCTTCGGCGGTGTCGATGACCGCGCCCCAGCCCGCTGCGGGCAGGAGGAAGTGGTGGATGCCGGTGCCGATGTCGGTGCCGAGGGGGATGTCGTCGGGGACGGTGGTGAGCCAGGCTTTTTTGGCGAGGAGGTTGGGGGTGTAGACGGCGCGGCGGGCTCCGATGAGGGAGTTGCCGCGGCGGAGGTGGAGGCCGAACCAGGGGGCTTGGAGGCCAGCGACCATGGTGTCGAGCCACAGGGAGATTTCGGCGAGTTCGACGGCGGTGGCGTTGAGGTCTACGCCGTAGACCTGGTGGAGGGCTATGTGGGCCTTCACCTTTTGCAGTTCCATGGCGTATTTGTCGGCGTCGATGAGTTTGCCGAGGTCTTCTTGTTTGCGCTTCAGGTACTCGGTGGCGAGTTGGCGGACGGCTTCGATGGCGAAGGCTCCGGAGCCGAGGGCGGGCTCGCAGATGGTGAGCTGGAGGATTTCGTCGGGGGTGGTGCGGGTGTCGTTCTGGTCGAGGAGTTCCTCGAGGGCTTGGGAGACGACGAATTTCGTGAGGACTTCGGGGGTGTAGTAGGAGGCGGACTGCTGGCGTTCGCGGCCGGCGAGGCGGAAGACGAAGGTGCCCTTGCGGTGGATGACCGGGCGCGGTTCGTGGGTGTCGGGGTCTTCGGTGCGGACGAAGTCGGATTCGGAGAGGTGATCGGCGCGGTCGACCGGGACCACCCAGGAGCCTTTTTCGGGGTCGCCGTTCTTGGCGACCTCGTAGAGGTCCTCTTCGGCGAAGAATCCCGTATAGGACATGAGGCCCTCGTAGACCGCGCCCAGCTGGTTGATGCCGAGTTCGGCGTAGCTGATGAAGCCGCGGTCGCCGCCCTTGCGGCCCTTGCTCTCCTTGGTGAGCAGGAGGTGTTCGAGGACCCGCTGCACCGCTTCGTTGCTGAGCCCGACCTCGTCGATGAGGGCGGTCGCCTCGGTCGAGAACAGGTCCGCGCGCAGCGGGTTGAAGACCAGGCCGGGTGCGGCGTCGTCGGCATCGTGGTCGCGCACCGCGGGGGAGTGGCCGAATTCGACGAGGTGGAACAGCCGCTTGAGCGACTCGTACAGGTGGGTGCCGGTGCGGGCGCGGACGGTCGCCAGTTCGGTGAGGGTCAGTTCCCGCAGCCGGTCGAGGCCGTAACCTTCCTCGTATTCGGGTGCGCCGGTGGGCAGCACCTGCATTTCCGGGGAGGCCTCGGCGTACAGCAGGAACAGGATGCGGTAGAGAAAGCGCAGGGAATGCTTGGCCAGGTCCTGGCCGTCGATGCCGTCCATGGACAGCTCCTGCGCGCGGCGGCGTTCCACCACATTGTTGGCGATGATCTCGATGGACAGCCGGATGCCTTCGCGTAGATCCTTCGAGACGCCGACCGTGTGCTTGACCGAATCCTCGAGGACTCCGGTCCACCAGATATTGCCGTCGGCATCGGCTTTCAACGCCTGCGCACCGAAAATCGTGGCGGCCCGGTCGATCTCGCCGCCCCGCGCCTCATGCTTGCGTTCGGCGACGACCAGCAGATCCACGGCCAGGTACCGGCCCTCCGCCCACCGTTCGGCCTCGGCCAGCAGCATCCACTGCCCGGCCTGCACCACCACGAACGCGGGCGGTGTGTCCGAGCGGAACGCCGCCGACACCGCCTTGGATACCGATTGGATCGGTTTGCCGTCCTCGGTGGCGGGCGTGATCAACCGGCCGGTGTCGGGATCGAGCAGATCCTCCAGCGAGGAGACCGGATCGGCTTGCAGGAAAAGCACATTCGAGACGCCGGGCAGTTGGGCGTCGGGCAGCTCGAGGTCGGAGCCCGCACGTTCGGCGATGAACGCGGACAGCTCGCCCTGGTACCCGAAGGCCTGGCGAACCGCCGCGTGCGCCTTCGCCGCGCCGTCCGGATTCTCGGCCAGTGCGGCCAGGTCGGTCTGCAGATCCCGGCAGGCCGCGAGCAGCGTGCTCCGGACCGTGGCGCGGCCCTCTTTGGCCTCGGCGTCCCAGAGCTTGCGCAGCTCCATCACCTTGCCGTGGAAGGATTCCTTCACCGAATCGGTGGTGAAGTAGTGCTCGCTGATCCAGTCCTCGCCGATGACGATGGAATCGAAGGAGGCCATGCTCACTGCTCCTCAGCGGGGACGATCACCAGCAGCGGACGCACCAGCTGCTGTGTGGGGGCGAGGGATTCGGCGAGCCTCTGCTCCTCGGCGATGCGCTGCGACAGCTTGTCCACGTCCTTCTTCTTCTGACTGCCGGACAGTTCCAGCTGCTCGGCGCTCGAATGCCAGCGGGCAGCGCGCCGCCGCCAAGCCTCGAGCCGCTGCTCAGCGGATTCCTGCTGCTTGTCGAGGGTCACCTTCATGGCGTTGACAGCGTGGTCGACCGCGACCGGGATCAGCGCCCGATACCGCTGCGGGTCGGCGACCGGACCCGGATTGGCCGTACCCGGCTTCAAACCTGTGTCCGCGGTGAGGAAGGCGAGATCTTCGAGGGTTTCGACGAGGCAGAACGCCGGATTGTTCGCGTTCGGGAATTCAGCGGTGGAGAACACCCGGGACACGAGCTGCCCGCGCCGGTTCATGAGTGTGCCCATCAACAGCACCGTCGGAACGTCGACTTCGCCGCGGATCACGAAGATCTGGTTGCGGCCCAGCGCGCTCAACGCACGATCACTGGCCCAATCCAGCACGGGATGCAGCGGGCCGAGGAAATGCGCCTCCGGCCAGGTCGTTCCATTGATGCCCTTGCCCTGCCGGGCCGCCTCCAGCTGGGCAGTGCCGACCTGCGGGGAGGTGGCCAGCTTCAGCCGTTCCAGAATCCGGCCGTCCTGCAGATAGTTCTGCGGCAACTGCCCGAGCCGCTGCCTGAGATCCTTGGTCGGGATCAGTTCGGCGATACCGTGATTGGCGTGCACCGTCCAGCCGACGCCGCCGGCGGCGGGCGCGGCGTGCGGGAAGTCGTCGAACGAGGCGCGCAACGCCTCGTCGAGGAAGCTGATGTCGTCGGCGTAGAGGCTCTGGCGCGGCTGTTCCGGCAGGGCGGGCGGCTCGTCCTCGGTCATGTCGAACTGGGCGAAGAAGGCGTCCACGCCGCCGCCGTCGATCACCTCGTCGATGGTCCGCACCTGCTGTTCCAGTGTGTAGCGGCCCGCCAGCACCTTGCGGATCGCCGACTCCTCCTCGCCCACACTGTGTTTGCCCATCAACGAGGCCACGTCACCGAGGGTGGAGTGCGCTTGGGTCTCCCGCTCCAGCAGCCTCGACAGCACGCGCAGATCGCCCGAGAACTGCGGGTCCGACGGTTCCAGGATCAGCGACGAGATCACCGGGGGATGCTGCTGCCCGTACCGGTCGATACGGCCGTTGCGTTGTTCGATGCGGATCAGCGACCAGGGAATGTCGTAGTGGATCAGGTGATGGCAGTGGGCGTGCAGGTTCACGCCCTCCGACGCCACATCGCCAGTGACCAGCACCCGGACCGGGGAAGTCTCCAACTTGAAGTTGTCCACGATGGTCTGCTGGTCCTGATCGGAAAGCCCACCGTGCAACATGACGACGTTCTCCGGGCGCAGGCCGAGCGCGCCCGGCAGCGTGTCCGCCAGCCACTTCAAGGTTGCTACACGTTCGCCGAACACCACTGCACGCATCGACGACGCGGGCCCGATGCCGATCTCGCGCAGCCGCTCGATCAGCGCAGCCTGCTTGCCCGCCGACGAGTCGAATGCCTTGTCGTTCAACTCCGCCAGCAGCTCGAGCGCGGCCAGCTCGGCGCCCTGCTCGGGACCGCGCGGGCCGCCATCCTTGTGCAAGGTGTTGCGCCGCTGGATGATCGACTCCCGCAAGGCGGCCGGCGAGGAGAGGAACGCCTTGGCCAGCGTCCACGGGAACAGTGCCGTGGTCTCGCCCGAATGCGGTGAGCGCCCGATCTTCGGATGTAGCCAGGTCTGGGAGAGTTCCTGCGCCACAGCGTCTTCCGCCGGTGACGGGGTGACCAGCCGATGCACCGGCTCGGCCCGCTCGGCCCAGTCGCTGCCGACCTCCGCCGCCACCTCCGGATGATGGCGATGGCGCCGGATCAGCAGCGTGTGGACGTCTTCGTCTGTGAAAGTGCCGTCCGCGGCGACCGCGGTCG
The DNA here is from genome assembly GCF_053602575.1 of Nocardia sp. NPDC004340. Classification (NCBI taxonomy): domain Bacteria; kingdom Bacillati; phylum Actinomycetota; class Actinomycetes; order Mycobacteriales; family Nocardiaceae; genus Nocardia; species Nocardia sp. NPDC004340. The sequence continues at coordinate 84,034 of NZ_JBSGDW010000011.1, read as the reverse complement.
GATCCAGCAGCCGCAGCAGCTCCGCGAACGACTCATCGCTACCGTTGTGCGGGGTCGCCGACGCCAAGATCAGCGCCTCGGTGTTCGGGGCCAGCACCCGCGCCAATTCATTGTTGTATGTGCCGACATTGGTGAGGTTGTGTGATTCGTCGATGACCACCGCATCCCAGTGCTGACGCTCCAGATGTGCCTTGTACCGGGGACTCTTGAGCGTGTCGATCGAGATGATCGCCCGCTTGTAATAGGTGAACGGGTTCCGGGTGGCCGGCAGCTTCTGCCGAACCTTCTGAATCCCGGCCGAATCCAGCCGCACGAACGGCAACGCGAACCGGCACCACAGCTCGTGCTGCATCTGCTCGAGCACATGCTTGGGCGTCACGATGAGAATCCGCTCCCCGCGCCCCCGCCGCACCAGCTCCGACAGAATCATCCCGATTTCCAGGGTCTTGCCCAGCCCGACCGCGTCCGCCAGCAGGATCCGCGGCCGAATATGCTGCGGATCAAGCGCTTTCGCCACCGCCGCCCGCTGATACCCGAGCGAGTCCGCGAGCATCCGCGTCGACACCGTCAATGTCTGATCCCCATACGGAAACGGCGTCTTGCGCAGCAGCGACTCCAGCCACAGCCGCGAATCCCGGTACCCGGACGACCCGTCCGCCACCACCTCGGCATCGGCGGGATCGAGCACTTCGATGCGATCGAGACTCGCATAGAAGGTCGCCGTGGTGTCCGCGACCAGCTCCGATAGCCCCCGCACTCGCACCAGACCGCCGTCGGCTCCGTGCTCGACCGAGGTGACCAGCCACTCCTCATCACGAACCACGACAATCGAGCCAGGTGCGACATTGAGGTCGGGCTCTTGGGCAACGGTCATTGAATTGATGCTCCTGGACGGGCCGGCAGTCTGGCATTCAACTTAGCGTGGTGGTTGCGGAGGTCCATCCGAGCGCGGCATCTGGCACGATCCGTCACTTGCCGAACACTCTGGCGACGCCCCTCGAACCCTGCCAAGTTGGTTAGCGCTCACCTTAAGTGTTGAGTGAAAGCATTGTCAATCAGTTTCATGTGATCGGCTTCCCATGCGCCGTTTCGTCGGCACGCCGGAGTCGGCAGACCACACTGAGCCGTTGTGACACGCAACCGTGGCAGGTCGGGACGTCATCCTCGGGTGCGCGCAGCGATCCGCAGTAGCGGCAGATTCCGAATGTGCCGCGCCGGATCTCGAGCAGGGACGCGACGCGCGGGCGTAGCTCCTCCGGGTCGATTGGCACCGCGATGGGGATCTCATTCGCCATACGCAGGATGCGGATGTGCCCATGCCATGCGAAATCGGGTGTGCCGAGCGTGATCACGGTGCTCGTCGCGGTCACGCCGACCTTGAAGGCCAGCTGCGCCGGGGTCCCGAACAAGAAGACCGAGACATCGGCGATGTCGTCGCCCGGTCGGTGGGTCCCGCCCAGGCCGCCGAAGCCTCGCCTGCCCGCATCCGTCCACTCCGCATCGAACAGATCTATGAAGGTTGCTCGTCGAGACCCGTGCATCGGGTGAGCATCGCCAGCGGCGTGTCCTCGGTGTTGAGAGGTGGCACATGGACTCCGGATTCTCGGTGGTGACCATCGATTTCGGCGAAAACCGACCGCACTGTATCGAAGCGGCCGATTCCGGGGTGTTGTCGGTGGCGCGGGCCACAGTCGAGCCCGCGCTCTCTACGAGAGCTTTGTCGGGGTGGGCGCGCAGATCATCGGATGCTGTATCGGGTCGAAAGGAACACCGTGGCAACAGGTAAGAAGGCCGCCAGCGCGGCGGCCAAGCAGCTGGGCGACAAGAAGGCGACGCCCGCCGAGAAGAGGGTGGCGGCCAGCGACTTGGCCCAGGCAAAGAACAAGGGCAAGAAGAAATAGCCGCTGTCCGCAGCGAACCTTTGCCCTTCGGTCGTGCAGCCGAAGGGCAAAGGCAAGTCGGGCTTGCCGAGATACCACTCGAGCTCGGGTATCCCATCCGCCGCCGTGGGTTTATTCGTCGCCGACACCGTAGCCGGCCTGATCGTGCAATCCGATCGTGCCGACCCGTCGGCGAAAAGACCTGTAGCCGCTGAGAGATCTCCTCCGTGCGACCGAGCGGTAATCGCAGCATCGGCCGGCGAGTGCGACGGCCCTCAGCGCCGCTGTGATCCTCTACGATATCCGGCGCGCTGGTAGATGATCAGCGGTAGTGAAGGTGTCTTCGGGGAGGCGAAGGTGACGGAATACTGCGCTGTGCCGTCGGAGGGGGCGGACGAGGGGGTGCTGCTCGAGTTCGCTCACACGTACGACCTGTACAGACAGGGCTGCGGTCTTGGTGACTTCGGCGCGATCGTGCGGGAGTCGAGGGCGGCCTGGGAACAGTCGGGGGAACTGCCGGAAGATCTTTCCGTGCTGCGTGGGTGCCTGTTCTATCAAGCGAAGGCGCACTACTTCGACGGTGGATTGACTCGTTTCGACACGCTGTTCGTACGTGGGTTGGTGAACCGAATTCGAGTGCTCGCGGGAGATGCGGTGGAAATCTGCTGAGCGTGGATCCGGTTGGTGTCCCCTCGATGTGGGGTGGGGTGAGGACCGTTGTGGCGGGTGCGGACCGCGGGGGATTCGCTGCGCTGGTGGGCGTTCTCGCGTTCGATGCGGGAAGCGATGGCGGCCACCGTCCAGCCGTCGTAGGCCAGGGATCGGTGCGGGCGGGTGAACGCCGGCAGCAGCCAGGCGCCAGCGCTGCCGGTGGTCAGGCCCAGGAGGAAGAACAGCCAGAGGGTGGTCATGGGAGGACTCCTTCGGCGAACGGTCAGATGCGATGGTGGGGGAGGTCTTCCGGGTCGGGGGTGATCGAGCCCGGGATGCGGCGGGTCCGGGCGGTCAGGCCGTGGGAGAGATCGGCGTAGGCCAGAGACAGTTCGGCCAGGCGGGTCCAGGCCTGATGCGAGCCACATTCGGAGTCGGAGGCGGCCAGAGCGGTGCGAGCGGCAACCGAGAACCGGGCCAAGCGGTCGACGACCATGCCGAGCGTCTCGGTGTGCAGGGCAGCGGCCGCGAGCGGGCGCGGCAGCTCGCGGGCTGCCCAGCTGTCGATGTCGTGGATCAATCGGGCACGGGCACAGTCGATTCCGGGCAGCTCGTCCAGCGTCGCGGCATGCCGGGCCTCGTGCAGGCCGGCCAACTCGTAGGCGGCCTGTAACAGCGGGTTCGCCAGCGTGACGGTGCCCGCGCAGGCGTTCAGGAGCAGATCCTTCGACGGCAGGTGGGTGATCATCCTTTGCTCCCCTCGGCTTTTCGCGTTCGTGAGCTCAGTAGACACCTGCGGCAATAGAATTGGGAATCTCCAGCAGCACATTCGACTCGAATTGGTCTGCGTTCCACCAGGCCTATTCCAGACGGGGGATTCCCAGATAGCGAGGCTAACGAAATGGCCGGATCGACCCTCCCTCGAAGGGCGCTCGGGCGCACGCTTCGTGGTTATCGAATCCGTTCCGGGAAGGGACAATTGGCCGCCGGCCTGCATATCGAACTCTCGGCGCAGAGCATCGGCAGAATAGAAGATGGTCGGAAGGTCAAAATATCGACGGCTCAAATGCGTGACTTGCTCGATTTCTATCGAGTCGAGAACCCCAGCAAGGAGCGCGATGCGATCCTCGACCTGTGGGAGGAGGTTCGGAAGCAGGACCAGGTGGCGAAGATGCAGGGGGTGACGAAGGGCTGGTGGCGCGCCTACAGCGATCAGTTCGCACCGCACTTCGACAACTACTTGAATCTCGAAGCTTCCGCGAATCACCTGACGACCCACCAGCTCTCCTTGATACCCGGCCTGTTCCAGACCGCTGGGTACCGGCGAGCTGTGATACGGAGCGCCGACGCGGAGATGTCCGATGCGGACATCGAGCGGCGGCTCGAACTGGCGGCGCACCGCCGGGCGAGGCTGGACGACATCGGGTTTCGTGTCAAAGCGCTGTTGTCGGAAGCTGTCCTGCGCCATCGGCCGGGCGGCATCGTGGTGGCGGCTGAACAGCTGCGGCATCTCACGGAGGTCGCGACCCGAGCAAACGTCTCGATCCGTGTCGTCCCCTTCGAGGCCTGCTCACACAGCGGGCTCGGCGTTCGATCGTTCACGATCCTCGAATTCCCGCCGCTGTCAGACAATTTGGTCGAGCCGCCCATCGTCTATGTCGACGGCTACGAGGGGGCGCTCTACCTGGACAACGAGGCCGTGATCCGCCGTCATCGCCAGGCCGTCGCCAACCTCGAGCAGGTAGCGTTGAGCGAGGGTGACACCACGGAACTGGTGTGGAGCATCGTGAAGGAGTACCAGGCGTGAACGTAGATCTGTCCGAAGCCCAGTGGTTCAAGTCCAGCAAATCGCCGAACTCGTCCGAATGCGTTGAGGTCGCCTTCCTGGGACGTCGAGCGGACTTGGTCGGAGTCCGGGACTCGAAGGACCCCATCGGTCCCGCGCTGGTGTTCTCCGCGGCCCAGTGGGACAGCTTCCTCGCCAGCGGGATCTGGCGGGGCTGAACGGTTCTCGCGGTAGATTCCCAGGCCCGGGGGCGGCGTCCACGCGTGTTGTGCGGACGCCGCCTGATCAACCCCGTCGAAGCATCGGCGAGGACCTCGCGCGGCTCAATGGGTCTGCTCTCCGTGATTTGCGAGGTGAACGGGCACGGGTTCCGTGAAAGGGGTTGATTAGCAACAGGGTACGTGGATGCACGTGTCCGAGCGGTCTGGCAGAATCGGTCAAATGGGATGAAGCGTCAGTGCTGCGTCCTGTGATCAACGCCGGATCGTTCGCCACGGAGACATGTGAGAATCGCGCTGCTTCCAGCCCGCCTCAGCAACCGACCAGTTCTGGAGCATTTCGAGACCACGATCCGGGCCAAAGTTCGCTTCGATGACCACCTCGACCTCTTGGACTCCGAAACCCTGGCGAATCTTCTACGGATCTTCCCCGATGGTGCGGCTCGGATGTGGGCGGTCACCCCTGGGGTGAACACGGGGAAGTGGGCGAAGCTGGAACCCGGTGACCCCGTCGCTTTCTGCGGTGACAACAAGCTGCACGCTATCAGTCACATCGCCGCACTGTTCCAGAACGAGTCGCTTGCCGAACGACTATGGGGTCGCGATTCCAAAGGTAGGGCGTGGACCAACATGTTCGCGCTCGCGGAATTGCGGACCCTCGACCTACCCGTTCAGGAGGTCCGCCGAGCAATCGGGTGGCACGGGGACAGTTCGATCCCGGGGTTCACCGTCGTCGAGGGGGATCCGGCCGAGAACCTCGCGGATCTCGTCAACCTGGAGACCGAGATCGACTACTCGGAGAGTCCGGCGTCCAAGCGCCCGTCGTCAGCGGCCGCAGTGCCCGAAGGGGCGACCGACGGGATTCGCGAGACGACCTTTCGTCGCGAACAGCGAGCACTCAAGAGCAGACTACGACAACTGAGTGCAGGTCGGTGTGCACTGTGCGGGCGCGCTTTCCCTGATCAGCTTCTCATCGCCGCACACATCAAGCGGCGAGGGCAATGCACCGAGGGCGAACGCAAGGACTTCGAGAACATCGGCATGCTGGCATGCGCGGTCGGCTGCGACAGCCTGTTCGAACACGGCTACATCGGAGTGGACTATGGAGGGAAGCTCCTGGTCAGCAACGCGACCCACAGATCCGGCGATATTCGGCGACACGTAGACGATCATCTGCGTGACCGGGTGAGCCCGTGGTGGACGAGCGCACGTGAACCGTACTTCGCATGGCATCGGACTCGGATCTTCCAGCGACTGGCCGACGAGTAGCCGACAACAAAATGTTCCAGAAAGCCCGGGGGAACCGTTAGTCGCTGAGTATCAGTAGCACCGGCGTTGGGCCGGTGCTGGAGGCTATCGGGCGCAGGGTTTCTGTGCTCTTCGGCTGCGCTGTGGGTATCGTTCGGGCAGAATCGATTTGAGCCCGGGCCGCAGCAACCGGGCTCGGTGGGGCGGCGTGGGTGCGGCCGACGATGGCGGGTGGGGAGAGCGCATGGGTGAGGCGGAGCGGCAGGCTCGGATTCTGAGGTATTGGCGGGCGGTCGAGTACTTTTCGCCGCCCAAGGTGGATGCGACGGACTGGCGCAAGGGAATCCGGAATGTTGACGGGGCGCGGCCGTTGCCGTGGGCGCGGGGCGCGAAACCGCATGAGTCGCTTCGGAAGAAGTGCCGGTGGCAGCATACGGTGTATGTCGGTGTTTTCGACCTGGCCAAGGTTCGCGAGGTGCTGGACGCGACATTGCGGGTCGCGGACGAGGAGGAACTCGATCTCGACAGCCGCACCGGCGGGCAGAGCGCGCTGCTCAGCTTGACGGTGAATTCGGACGGTCTCTTGATTCGTGACTCGGTGACGTTGTCGTCGTGTGCTTGGGCTATCGGCCGGACCGTGAATCCGGGGCCGGCGTCGGACTTGTGGCTGGCCGGTTTCGATGATGCTCAGAAGGACATTCTGGCGATGGCCTTCGGTATCGGTGACGGACGAGTGCCGATCACCGAAGTGGCCTCCGATGTGCCGTCCGTGCTGGGCCGGATCGCCGGCACCGCGGCGCGCATCGCACTGGACGCGGTCACCGGCGGTGTGTCCACGGCGCTGGCCGGTGTGATTTCCGGAGCTGGACCGCTGATCACCGAGACGCTGCCGGATGTGGTCGGCGCGGCCGCCGACTTCGCCGGTGACGTCTGGGAGGTCGTGACCGAGCTGTCCGACCAATTCGGTATGCCCGGCTCCTCGGAGGACACAGAATCTGCCGACGACACCACCGAGGCGGAGGAGCCGGAGCAAGACGAGGAAGCCGCCGAAGTGCCGGCGCTGGGCGTCAAGGCGCTCGATGTCAAGGATCTGGTTGCGCTCACCCGCTGGGTTGCCGAGCAGCTGGGTGTCGCGGAAGTGTTGCTGCCCAACATTATTCGGGTCAAGAGCTATCAGGTGAACGAGCGTTTCGCCGACGACGCCGGCAGCGATGAATTTCTCAACAGCTTCTATGCCGACGATCTCGAGCGCGTGGCCCAGGCGATCGAAAGCAACGCTGCCGGTCAGGCGTTGACCGACTACCTCGTCGACGGCGCGCGGATCGACGAGCGTCAGCGCGTCGATGTCCGCCGGGCTCCGGAGCAGGTGCTGAGGTCGGTGGCTCCGTCGTCCATGCCCGCCGGCCGCTGGCCTGCCAAGCTCGCGCACACGTTGACGCTCAGTCAGCAGTTCGCGGTGAACGAGATCCACCGGAGTCTTCGAGACCCCCGCGCCCGTGGCATATTCGCGGTGAACGGACCACCGGGCACCGGCAAGACGACCCTGCTGCGCGACCTCATCGCGGCGATCGTCGTCGACCGCGCTGCCGCGCTGGCGCGACTCGAGAACCCGGGACAGGCGTTCGGGAAACAGGCGCGCAAATGGCGGACCGGCGATTCGGGTTCGTGGGAGAACCGCCTCTATCCGCTCATCGACGAGCTGTGCGGCTTCGAAATCGTGGTCGCGTCATCGAACAACGGTGCGGTCGAGAACATCACCATGGAAGTTCCGTCCGCAGACGCCGTCGATGCCGATGAATTTCCGCGCGCGGAATACCTCTCCGACCAGGCCACCCTGCTGATGGGCAAGCCGGCGTGGGGTGCGGTCGCGGCGCGATTGGGGAAGCGCCCCTACCGATCCGAATTCGTCGAGCGATTCTGGTGGGGTGAGGGCGCAGACCTAGAAGAGGGCGAGGCAGGCCTGAAGGATCTGCTGACAGATTTCGCCGACTATGCGGCGGCAGGCGAACAGTTGGAGGGCATTCTCACGTGGGAGGAGGCGGTCGCCGAATTCGATGAGGCGATGGCCGAAGCGGCAAGGCTCGCCGCGGAGCGGCAGCATATCGCCGACCTGCTCGAGCGGGAGTTCGACGTTGATCCCGAACTCGTCCGATTGCGCGATGCGGCACGGGATCACGACGCTTACCTCGACGGGCTGCGGAACCGGCGGTCGATGACCGCCGAGAACGTGCGACATGCCGAGGACGCCCGTGTCGCGGCATCGACGGAACTCGCCGCGGCACGCTCACGATCGAGCGCCGCCGAGGCCGCGGTCGAGCATGCGTCCGGTGTGGTGCGGGCGGCTGAAGTGGCTCTGCGAGAACATGATCGGCAACGTCCCGGTTTTCTCAAACGTGTTTTGTCGTGGGGCTCGAAGCAGGACTGGGAGGCCGAGCGTGAGCCGCTGATGAAGGCGCAGGATCAGGCGGACGAGAGTCTGGCCTGGGCCGTAGGCGAGAACGATCGGGCACGTGCCGAGGTGCGGATTCGCCAGCGCGCACTCGATGCGGCCACACAGACCGAGCGTTCAGCGACGGCCGCTCTGCGCGCCGTCTCGCGAGAACTCGACGCGGCCGCTGCCGATCGCATACGGACCCAGGACGAAATCCGTCGTCGAGAGGAAGCGCGGCGTCGCGATGACCAAACCCTCGCTGCCGCACGCGAGATGTGGCCGTCCACCATTCCTGGATCGGAATGGACCGCGTCGGTTGATGATCGAGCCGCCATGGAGGTTCGTGAGAAGTCCTCGCCATGGATGGACGAGGAGTTCGCTGCGGCGAGAACCGCGGTCTTCACGGCCGCCCTCGCTCTGCACTTCGCAGTCCTGACCTCAGAACCGAAACGGGTTCGCGACAACCTGGCCAGCGCCATGGAAATCGTGCGCGGCCGTGCCCCCGCCGATCTCCCGGCCGAGACGGTGCTGGACGCGTGGCGGTTGTTGTTCTTTGTCGTGCCGGTGATTTCGACTACCTTCGCGTCAGTCTCCCGGATGTTCGCCACACTCGGTCGAGAAGCGCTCGGCTGGCTGTTCATCGACGAAGCCGGGCAGGCCACTCCGCAGGCGGCGATCGGTGCGTTGTGGCGGTCGCAGCGTGCGGTGATCGTCGGGGATCCGCGGCAGCTCGAGCCAGTGAACACCTTGCCCTGGTCGGGTCAGCGTCGGCTGTGCACGCAGTTCGGCGTCGATGCGCAGTGGACACCGCACGGCTCGTCGGTGCAGTCGATCGCGGACCGTCTCAACCACTTCGGAACCTGGCTGCCCGATCCGGATAATCGCGACGAGCTGTGGGTGGGTTCCCCCTTGCGCGTGCACCGTCGCTGTGACCGTCTCATGTTCGAGGTCAGCAATTCGATCGCCTACGACAATCTGATGGTCTTCGGCACCGCCGAACCGGAGGGGCCGCATCTGCTGACTCGTAATACCTGGCTCGACGTACCGGCCGTTCCGTCCGGCGAGAAGTGGAACCCCGTGGACGGACGCTACGTCGTCGCGACGTTGGATCTCGTGCGGGACCGAATTCGCGACCGGATGAACGCCGAACTCATCGAATGCGACGGCGAAATGCCCGGCTGGGCCGAGAACGAGATCAGCAAGGTCACCGAGCTGAATCGCCGTGTGGCGGAAGCGGTTTTCGTGGTCAGCCCGTTTGTCGCGGTGCGCGACGGTTTGCAGAAGACCGTCGGTGACCGGCTACCGCGCGAGCCGAAACGCCTCGGCACCGTGCACACCACACAGGGCAAGGAAGCGGAGATCGTCATCCTCGTGCTGGGTACCGCCACCGATCAGCGCGGCTCCCGAGTCTGGGCATCCGACACTCCGAACCTGCTGAACGTCGCGATCACTCGCGCCAAACGCCGACTGGTCATCGTCGGTGACTATCGAAATTGGTCCAGCCACCGCAATTTCCGCGTCCTCGCGCGTTACGCCGGTCGCAGTGGGGACGGTTTACTGACCCGTGTCGACGCTGCCGACTGGTCGACGACGGCGAGCACCGACTGGCGACGTTACGACCAGTGATCAGAGGTCTGAAGTGCGAATCCATGGGGTTCCACGACATCGACCACGTCCTCGGCGCGCAGGTCTGGCAGGCACGCCTGAACGCCATAGCGCAGGTCCTTTCGGCTGATCGCGAAGACAGGTTCTTCCTCGAATTTCGCCGCTCAAACCGTTTGTTGACACTGCCCATCGGCGCGCCGGAGTCAGAACACCACACCGAGCCGTCGCGACATGCAACCGTGGCAGGTCGGGATGCCGTCTTCGGGTGCGCGTAGCGACCCGCAGTAGCGGCAGAATCCGAACGTGCCGCGCCGGACTTCGAGCAGGGACGCGACGCGCGGGCGTAGCTCCTCCGGGTCGATTGGCACCGCGATGGGGATCTCATTCGCCATACGCAGGATGCGGATGTGCCCATGCCATGCGAAATCGGGTGTGCCGAGCGTGATCACGGTGCTCGTCGCGGTCACGCCGACCTTGAAGGCCAGCTGCGCCGGGGTCCCGAACAAGAAGGCCGAGACATCGGCGATGTCGTCGCCCGGTGCGCGGGTCGTGCTGTTCGGGCCCAGGCTGCCGGAGCCTCGCCCGTCGGCGTCCGTCCACGCTGCACCGAACAGATCGATGAAGGTTTGCTCGTCGAGACCGGTGTATCGGGTGAGCGCGGCCAGCGGCGTGCCCTCGGTGTTGAGAGGCGGCAAATCGACTCCGGATTCTCTTTGGTGACAATCTATTTCAGTGCAATCGACCGCACGGTATCGAAGCGGCTGATCCCGGAGTGTTGGCGGTGGTGCGGGCGGCGCCGAACAGCTCCCAGAGCGTTCACCTGCCGAAGGTTAATCTGCTTGCACCCCAGTCCCTGCTGGTACTGATGGAGGAGGCGAGTAGATGGCCGATGCCACGACCGGACCGTCGCCTGCCCGTCGGACCTCACCGATACCGAGTGGGCCGTCCTCGAACGTGAGGCGCGCGCGGTGATGACCGAACTCGTCGCGGTCACCGGCCGGCCGATGGTCCACGACCTGCGCGCCACCCTCGACGCGATCCTGACCCGCTACGGCGCTGCGCACGGGGAGCTATTTTCCAGACTGGCTGCTGCAGCGGCGCAGACGCGCCGAGCAGGCGCCACGCCACGGGGCTTGGCCCCGGCCGCTGCCCTGGTGTGCCGGTCACGCAACTGAGGCCACCTGGTCGATTGTCGGCCAGGAGTGGTGTGATGTCACGGGAGTTGGGCAAAGGCTGAGGAGGCTGACATGGCGTTGTCGGAGTATGAACAGCAGCAGCTCGAGAAGGTTCGTGAGCATCGCGAACGGGAGCTGAGCCGTTCACCAAGGCGGTTGGTTCCCGAGTCGGTCAAAGACAAGAGCCGCCAGTTGTACGGCAAGGCGATGAAAACCCCCGGCGCAGCCATGGTCCGTGACGGTGGCGCAGCTGCGCTCAAGGCCGCAGGTGAGGGGGCGGGCAAGTTCATGACCCGGACCGGTCAACTGACGACCTCCGAGAAGCGCGTCGTTCACGCCTACTCCAAGCAGGGGCACTCGGTCGAGCACCTGGACGATATCCGGAAGCTGGACCTTCGAGCCGTCGACAAGGTCGCCTCATTCACCCGCCTGCACTACGCGTACTCGGCCTCCGCCGCGGCAGAAGGTGCCGCAGCGGGGTTCGCGGTCAGTGGTGGGCAGATAGTTGCCGCCGGCGGTGCCGTCGCGGGAGCGGGAGCCGGCGCCGCGCCAGGACTTGGCGCCATCGCGGCCGCCATGGGCGTCGATGCCGCCGCTCTGCTCACCGTCTGCAGCAGGGTGATCGCCCACGACGCGCTCTACTATGGTTACGACCCCCTCGACCCCGCTGAGGAAGTCTTCATGATGCAGGTCATCGGGCTCGGGCTGGCGGTCACCCCCTCAGCGAAAGCTGTTGCATACCAGCAGCTTGCGATTTTGACACGCAGCCTTGCCACGAATGCTGCCTGGCGGGAGCTCAACAAGCAGACGTTCGTCAAGGTCGTTCAGAGATTCGCCGGACAGTTCGGTGAAAAACTCACCAAGAAGAAACTCGGCCAGTTCGTACCCGTCGCTGGTATCGCCATCGGTGCGGCCCTGAACTGGAAGATGGTCGACGACGTCGCGAACGCTGCCTACTGGGCTTACCGCGAGCGGTTCCTCTTCGAGAAGGGTGGTGAGCTTCCCCCGATCGTTATTGACGTCGAGGTCGACGACTCAGCGCCCGCAGACGATAGCGAGACTCCCATCGATGTCCCCGCAATCCTCGAGTCCGAAGGAATCGAGATCGACGGTAACGAGGGAGACCCCGCCGCTGACCTGGCGTTTTGAAAGGTGTCTCACGGTTGTCACGGTCCGGTTTGTTTCACGGACCACCGCAACTCCCAGAGGAGGCGTCGAAGCGTTGACGAACGTCGGCCGAGACCGGTGGGATTGGCATGTCTTAAAGCCTCGAGACGACAAGACAATTCGCCGCCGACAGCGGTGCGTTCTCCGATGTCGACGACGCCATCGGACAGGGGTTGCGGCTCCCGATGGTGCAGGCTTTGCAGGAGATCGGTGGTGCGGACGGGCTCCGCGCACTGGACTTGTCCTTCGAATGGGCTGCGGCCGAACCCCAGCGGAGCCTGGTGCCGGCACGAGTGACGCTCGACCGGGCGGTGATCGAGGTACTGCCCGAGGTCGAGGTGCGGTTGGCCCGAACGTCCAATGCCCGATGGTTCAAGAGCACGCGGAGCCAGCCCAACGCGGATTGTGTTGAGATCGCCCACCTTTCTACGGGTGCGGTCGGAGTCCGGGACTCGAAGGACCACATCGGTCCCGTGCTGGTGTTCTCCGCGGACCAGTGGGACAGCTTCCTTGCCAGCGGGATCTGGCGGGGCTGAACACTTTTCGCGATGGATTCGCATGCCGGGGGCGGCGTCAGCGCGTGTGGTGCGGACGCCGCCTGATCAACCCTGTCGAAGCCTCGGCGAGGACCTCGCGCGATTCAGCACGCTAGGCGGGGTAGTCCGGGTGAGGGACCTCACCCGACGGACCACACCGGACGCGCGAACCGGTGCGGATCATCCCGGTCGGTCTTCGCTACAGTGGGGAGTCCAGGGGCGTGGGGAGGGAATTCGGTGGGTATCGGCGTGCGGCGAAGTGAGCCCTGATGGCCCCGCCCGATGGCGCGGCACTGGCCGTCGACCCCGCCGTGTACTACGCGGCGGCCAAAAGTCTCGTAGCCCTGGCCGGTGATATCAGTACCACCGTCAACCGCGACCTGGTGCCCGGGCTGAAGACGACCGCGGGAATGGGTGGGAACTATCCGGCGGTGGCGGGCTGGAATGCCGCTTACCGTAAACACGCCGGCGACGTCCGGACCGCGATCCTCGCCTACGCCGCCGCGCTGTCGCACTTCAGCGACATCCTCAATATCGCCGGCTATAACTGGGATGCCGCCGAATACAATTCGAACCCCAGCTCCAGCAAGGGCGATCCGCCGGTACGACCGGTGCTCGGGACAGCGCAGTCGATGCCGGTGGACGCCTTCCCTGAGATCCCGGATCCGAACGGAGACAACGGCGCCGGACTTGTGATCGCACCTGGCTGGCAGAGCCCGACGCCATGGACGGGCGCGCCGAACGGGCGCGCAGACGCCCTCACCGTGGCGTCCACGGCCTGGGACGCCTTCGCCTTCGGCAGCGAGTTGCTGACAGCGCCGCTGACCTTGCTCGATGTCCGCAACTCCTTCACGGTCGTGCAGGCGCCCGAGGTGCCCGACATCGCCGAAGCGCTCGACGCGCTGCGTAGCGGAGCGGAGGAGATCAGCAATGTCGCATGCGCGCTCGCGACCAAAACCGCGGCGTATCAGACCAATCTGGTCGACGCGAGGAATCAGCTGGCCTCGGCGGCCCTCGGAGCCTTTCCGACCCACCCGGACGCCCAGGTGACGGCGATGACGGTCGGCAATTCGGTCCGCGTCGCGGTAGCCGCGTCGCTCAGCATGATCGATGTTCTCAACGCCGCGAACACCTTCAACGTGACGGCTCGCAACACGGCGCTGTTCACCGATCTCTCCCACGCGGACTACGCGAAGAACGGTTTCACGGGTTCGGACGCGCTCAGCGCCCTTCCGAAATTGCAGGCGCTGGCGGCATTGCCACTGCTGGTCGAGTCCGGAAATCAGGGCGATAACACCGCACTCCATGGGGAGCTGGACAACATGGCCACATGGAAGACACCCGTCAAACCGCAACCGCTGACCGAAGCCGATCTCAATGCCTTGAACCAGTACGGTCCGCAGATGAAGCGATGGGCGATGCTGGCGGTCCAGTACGGCAATGACGCCGGGGTCGATCCGCGACTGGTGCTGGCCATGGCGCTGCAGGAGGGCGCACCCCTGCGGTCGGGGCTGGAAGGCGACTTCTATCCGGAGCTGAACGACAGCCGGGGACCCTCTGCTTATCAACCGCATTCGGGGGTCGGGGCCGCGGCCGGGCTGGCCTGGGACGAGGCGCGGCTCAACGCCTCCCGGCTCGGTGTCGATAAGAATGGCGCCGGAAACTCCATCGGCCTGACCAATCAGAAGCAAGGGCCGTTCGAGGAAGTGAAGGCCAAATACCCCGAGAAGTTCAAGGGACAGGAGTGGTCTGATTTGGTGGGGAACGACGATCTGGCGATGAAGGCCGCCGCGTACAACCTGAAAATGCTCAATGACGACGCGGCCGTCCAAGCGACCCCGGAAGTGCGCGCGAGCCAGCCGCTGAATCAGTTCCTCGGATCGGGCTACAACGCCGGCGGAATGGACGCGCGGTCGTTGTCGGTCGCTGAACAGCACCTTGTTCCAGGTCAGAATGGTGCACCCGTGACGGATACGTTCACCCCGAGTGAGGAAGAACATGGGCGGAGCACGGTGGACGTTGTGAGGCTTGCGAACACGATCCTGTGTGGCAGTGGGGCGTACCGGTGACGGCTGGCAGCGGTACAGGTCGCCGATACCGATGGTGGCTGATCTCGTTCGTCCTCTTGACCGTCGTGTGTCTCCTGGTTTTCGGCTATACCAGGTGGAATAGCCGACATTACCGTCCGAGTGAGGCAAGGCGTGTTGCCGAGACGGTGACCGTCGCGGGGTTTACGCGGACGAAAGTCATCGATGTGCCACACGGCGATGACGCGCCGTTCGCTGAGGCGTATTTCATCGGTCCTGCCCCGAAGCCGGATCCGTTGACGGCCGTCACGGTGCCAAACATCGTGCTGACGGCAGTCGAGCCGCCGCCGCCCGCGCCGGAGTCCAGGGCGTTTGCGGTTGTAGCGGTGGGCCATCGTTCGGGTGGGTGCGGGGCGACCGTGACGTTCCGGTCCGATCCGTATCAGGGCAACTTCGGTCTCACTCCTCAGCAGCTTGATGACGTGCGAAAAGGAACTCAGGTGTTCATCCAGATCGTCATTGGCGGCTGTCCCACCTGATCCGTCGGCGCACGACCACGGTCGGGCATCTATCTACCGCCGAGCATCGTGCGCGGTGGGCTCGGTCCGCTGGAGACGGAGCATAGTCAGAGCGCCGTGAACGGCGTCGGGGTCCCGAACAGGATTCTGTGTGAGAGCGGGGCATACCGGTGAAGGTGCACACAGCCGGAAGGCGCCGATGGTACTTGTGGGGTGGATGCGCAGTCGTACTGTTGGCGGGCGCGAGTCTTGTAGCGGTCGGCTGCCAGCGTTTCGAATCGTGGCGTGAGCGCCCCAGCGAGGCCAGGCGTATCACCGAATCCGCCATTGTCGCCGGATTCGCTCGAACAGCGGTTGTCGATATTTCGGACGGGGACCATCCGCTCATGGCCTACGCGTACTTCATCGGTCCAGCGCCGCAACCGGATCCATTGACCGCTGTATCGATACCGGCAATCGAGCTGGGTTCGGTCATCAGTCCAGCTGACTCGGGTAGTGCGCGAAACCCCCGCCGCCGTGTCGTTGCTCGAGGTATGCGGGCGGACGGCTGCTATGCCACCATGGTGTTCGATTCGGACCCGAAATCGACCGTCTCAGCTCTCGAGGGCGGGCATGAGGTCTCCGTGATCTCGGCTACCCAGCTCGATGACGTGCGGAATGGCAAACAAGTTTTCCTTCAGCTCATAGTCGGTGGCTGTCCCGGCTGATTCGACGGCGTAGGACCCCGGCCGACCAGTCACCCACCGCCGAGCATCGCGCGGTTCGTGGTCGCCGCCCTGGTGTAGTGCGCGTGGGCCTCGGCGGCAGCGAGTTTCATCTCGCCGATTCCGTCGGAAACCTCTGCGGCCCCGGCTATCCATTTCCGGAAAGCGGCGGCCTGGGTGTCGGCGGCAGGCCCCGTCCAGTTCTGCTGGACCGAACTGATCCGCTGCTGTAGCCCCGTCAAGCTGTCCGAGAGAAAACCGACGAAGCCGGCTATCCGATCTTGGATCTCCTCCAGCTCCGCCAAGTTCACTTGAAAGGCACTCGAGTCGTTCGTCATTCATCCCTGCTTCGGTCTGTCCGGCGGTCATTCACAGCGACAGGAAGTCGCCGGCGTTGCCTTGGTCGGCATCCGTGTAGACGGCCGCGGACACACCCAGGAGTTCCGCCATCGTCCGCAACGCTTCGAATACTTCGTGCGCCCCGGCGCGAACCTCTTCCCAGCCGTGCCGATAGTGATTGGCGGAGTTGCCCTTCCACGTGGTCAACAGGTGGTTCACCTCGGCATCGAGTGACTTGACTTCGTGGAACAGCTCCTCGGCCGTCAGCTGCACGAACTTGCCCGCATCTGTCACCGTATCGGCCACGACGTGGAAGCCGTCCCCAGCTGTATCCGGCATCGATGTCATCGAATCCCCTATCGCCCACCCCAACGAAGGCTGGGCTAGCTTACTACCGGTGGACACTGAGCTCGAGAAGCTGGCCGAACGGAACGAGCGCATCCGTAGCGAGATCACGCTGGTTCGCGGTCACGCCGAAACATCTGGTGGCGCTGTCGTCGTCGAGACCGACGTGAACGGAACGATCACGGACCTGCGGATCACCCAGGCGGCGATGTCGGTCGATCCCGCTCGGCTGGCGAAAGCGATAGCGCAATGCCATGAAACGGCCAGAGCGCGAGCCCGGCAGGAGGCCACCAGGGTATTCGCCGAGATCCAGGACTTGCCTGAACCGGCTACGACGAAAGGCTCGACCGTTCAGCCGCCGGCGAACGGCACGACCGAGTGGGAGGAGGCCGTGCCGCTCCGGATCACGCACACCTTGTGAATGCCCGGAACAGCGACAGGCGACCCGAAGCCGCAAGACTCTCTCGGTGGCACAACACAGCCGATCGCGTTGGAACACGCTAGAAATCAGGCTCGTACGGCAGTGGATAGCCGCCGAGGCCGCCACCCGGCTTCTCGAGATTCCACATCCGAAATCGCATGTCCTGGTAATGCCCGGAACAGACGAAGCTGTGCAGGTGCAGGCACGTCGGTGGGTGTCGCTTGACGTTTTCGAGGTCGGCGACCAGGCGTGTCGACCTCTGGATGGCGAAGCGGTTGCCGGGTGCGCTGTCGGCGGTGGAGTATTCCTTCGCGTCGAAGAGCCGCCTGCCGCCGTAAAGTGTTGCGAGCCAGACGACATCGGTCTGGCAGTGTTCACACTGGAATACGATCCCAGGTTCTCTGAACGCCTTCGGATTGTCCATAGTTCGGGACGTCACTCCAGCTCGGGCCAGCGGTGAATCGGCTGGGGGACCGGATAGTCGTGCCTGCCCGCCGGGCTGAACAGTGTCAGGTCGATGAGCCGGTCTGCCGGGACGCGCTGATGAGGCTCGGTGACGAACCAGCCGCCACCCACGACGAAAACGTTGCTGGCGGGGGCCCGGAGCACGAAACCGGTGATAGAGAAGTGGCCGTACGGATGCTGTTCGAAACATGCCTTCACGAGATCGCCTTGCGACAGTTCATCGATGGCGTCACGAACTTGGTCCGGGTACGACGTTGCGGTTGTGTCCTCGTCCTCGTCCTCGTCCTCGTCACCGTCCACCGTTGTGAGGGTGAGAAGTTCGGGGACGGGGGCGCGGAGAGCGCCGGAGGACTCGAGGGGCTGCCCGCCGAGGGTGAGAGTGCCGATCGCCTCGGAACGGGCGACCGTGTCGGTGAACACGTGTGGCCCGAACAAGGGGGAGCGGAACGCGGCGGTTGCCCGGATGCCGGGTTCGATCGTGTGCAGGACGGCGGTCAGACCGCGCACATCCCGTCTGCCCCCGGCGATATCGAAGGCGGTGACGAGCGGCGCGGGAATAGCGGAGGGGGTGGTGCTCATCGGCGGCGCTCGATTCCGGACGGGGTCATCTGGCGCAGGCTGCTGCCTGTAGCCCCGGCGAGTTCCGGGAGCGTGGTCGCGCCGGCGTGACGCGCGAGGTGGACGGCCAGGTCGGCGGCCGCGGCGGCGTCCGAATCCGCCGCGTGATGGTTCTTCAACTCGATGCCCAGCCGTCGCGTGAGGGTCTTCAATTGATGGTTGGGCAG
Organism: Nocardia sp. NPDC004340; assembly: GCF_053602575.1. NCBI lineage: Bacteria > Bacillati > Actinomycetota > Actinomycetes > Mycobacteriales > Nocardiaceae > Nocardia > Nocardia sp. NPDC004340. Next base: position 65,733 of record NZ_JBSGDW010000011.1, on the reverse strand, counting down.
GTCCGCGAACTGATCCCTCGCCCACTCACAGGTGCAGCCGAACTCCCAGCGCGGGACCGGAACTCCACTGAAGTTGCAGGCCTGACGGATGTTGTCCATGTCGAAGCTGGCGTTGTGGGCGACGACCGGCAGGTCGCCGACCAGGCGAAGTACCTCCGGCCATCGGTGGGCGAAAGCCGGTTCGGCGGCGACCATTTCGGGGGTGATCTTGTGTTTGAACATCTGCATCTGGCCGAAGTAGTCGAGGGGGGCCGGTGGGCGGCACAACCACGAACGGGTGGTGACGCGCGCGCCGTCGCGCACGACTGAGACGCCGATGGCGCAGATACTGCCGCGTTTCGCGTTGGCGGTTTCGACGTCGATGGCGGCGAAGGACAATCCGGGGGTCAACGAATCTCCAAGGGGAGCGGGCGGGCCGACGGTCCGCCGTGGTGGATGAGGTAGTCGCGGGTGACTCTCAGGGCTTCGAACTCCGCCCAGGCGTCCGCGAGGTCGCGCAGTCCGAACGCCAAGCGCAGCGCGGGAACCAAGTGCTCGGCGAGGGTGGGTGGCAGCGGTTGCGGGCGTTCAGGATGGCGCATCGACGGCCAATCTGGACGCACCAGAGTGTGGGGGACGGTGAGCTGGTGGTCGGTGAAAAGCCGGTTGGCTGCGGCGATCTCGGATCGCACATGCTCGACGGTGCGATCCAGATCGATGACACCGGCGGGGGGCAGGCGCTCCGGCAGCGCCGACGGCGACGCGCATGCGATGTGGCGTTCGACTGTCAGGCTGGTGAGCACGTCGACTTCGTCGATGCCGAGCACCCAGGCACCGGCCAGCCGCGAAAGGCCGAGGTCGTTGCCGATATTCACATGCCAGACGATGAACTGCTCGTCGATGTGATCCACGACGGCGACCGAAGGCGTGAAAGTGGTTCCAGTCATGGGCATCTCGTCGCTACCGCAGCGAGACGGTCGCGCCGCCGGAGAACATCGAATCGTGCACGACGATCCGGTCCGGGACGGAGTCGGCGGGCAGGTCGTAGACCACCTGGGCGGTAATGGAATTGCCGGGGTTGATCTCCGCGTAGAGGCTGGTGTCGGATAGGAGGTTGATGGCCGCGGCCGCGTCGTTGGAGAACTTGCGGTTCTGGGCGTCGTACACGTCCTGGTTGGACGGGGAGAAGCCGTAGGGGACCTTGCCGATGTTGCGGACGGTCATCGAGATGATGGTGTAGCTGCCCTGGGCGGTTTTGCGGAGATAGGGGTTGTCGCCGACCGTGCGGATGCCGGACTGGATCTCGGTGACGGTGAATTCGAACTTGCCGTCACGGACCGGGGTGTTCAGGCCAGGGGCGGGCGGCTTCTCGGTGGTGGGGGCCGGCGGTTTCTCGGTGGTCGCGGCGGGCGCGTTGCCCGGTGCGCCGGCGGCGGGAGTACCGGCGGCCGGAGTCGCCGGGGGCTGAGCGGATTTGGTGTCCTTGCCGGTGAGCGCACCGCCGACGCCACAGAGGACCACGATGCCCGCCAGCACCAGCAGGATGATCGTGAGGGTGTTCGACTTTTTGGGCGCGGGCTGCTGCAGCGGGAACTGACCGGGGTACTGGGGCGGCAGGCCGCCCGTCGCGTACTGCGGTGACATCGGGGGATAGGGCGTGGTCCGGTGGTGTCCGGCTGTGGGATCGGGGGGCGGCTGCGGGGGCTGGTAGGTCATCGACGTTCCTCGGATTCGGTTGTACGGGGATCGAAGTGGGGTGCGGCGGGACGAGCCAGAGTTGACGCGCATCCCGCCGCGGGCATCGAGACGGTGTCGTCTACTCGAGTGCCTCAGTTCGGGTGAGCGACGTCAGAGCGTGTGGCGCGGGCAGTACGCGCTGACGGCGGCGTCGAGGAAGGTGTAGGGGTACTGCACGGCACCGCGGCTCCGCTCGGCCAGCACGATCTGGTTGTGCGCGGAGTTGCCGTAGGCGTCGAGCCACTTGCACTGGGACTGCGCCAGTCCGATGGCCGAATCCTGGACCGAGCAGGAGAACTCCGTCTGGTGCGCGGCGCGCAGGAAGCGGAGGTCGGCATTGCTGCGGGGGCCGCAACCGGGGTCCGCCGAGCCGCTGGACGAACCGCTCGAGGATCCGGAGGAGCCGGTGCTGGGGGCGGCCATGGCGGTGGGGGCCGCTGCGGACAGGGCGACGGCGGTCGCGCCGGCGGCGAGCAGGGTCGAAAGGGTACGCATGATTCCTTCTTGATGGGGATGAAGCGCGGCGCCTCGATGGGCGTTGGTGTCGCTTTCACCGGAGCGTCGACACCGGAGTCGATGCAAAACGCTATTTGCGACAGAAAGCGTTGTCAACCGCATTGATGGGATTGCAATTCGCTTCCCATTTGAGCAGGGTGGAGGGAACGTACACGAGAGGAGGGGCATGTCGAAGCCTGTATCGACCGTCAGCGCCGCGGAGATCTCCCGGCTGGCCGGGGTTACGCGCGCCACCGTCAGCAACTGGCGGCGACGGCACGCCGACTTTCCCAAGTCCACCGGGGGCAGTGAGGCTCGCCCGCAGTTCGACCTGGGTGAAGTCCAGAGATGGCTGGCCGAACACGGCAACGAAGCCAGCGCCTCGGCCGTGAGCGAACTGCGCTCCCTGGTCCGCACTCGAGCCACCCCGGATACCGTCGCGCGGCTGCTGCAAGCACTGCGACGGGGAGAAAGCGGGTGGGCCGCACCCGGCTTCGACGCCGAACTCGGCGACGAGGTGACGCGACTGCTCGGCCGGGCGGCCGCCGAGGCCGGAGCGCGCACGGCCATCGACATCCTCGGTGAACGCGCGCTGGAGGAAACCGCCGCCACCGGTGTGTACATCACTCCGGCGTGGTTGGCGGACCTGATGGCCGCGCTGGCAACCGTGTCCGACTCCGAAGCCGAGGCCGAAGTCGAGTCTGTGCGCGCCGTGCTGGACCCTGCTTGCGGCAGCGGGTCACTCCTGCTCGCGGCCGCGCGAACCGGTGCGAGCCAGCTCGCCGGTCAGGACGCGCTGCCGGTCCAAGCGCAGCGCGCGCGGCTGCTCATCGAGGCCGAGACCGCCCTCGAACCAGATATGCGGACCGGTGACAGTCTCACCGCCGACGCCTTCCCCGACCTGCGGGCAGACGCCGTGGTATGCAATCCGCCCTACGGTCAACGCGACTGGGGTGCAAGCGAATTGGCGTTCGACCCACGATGGGATTACGGGCTTCCACCGCGTGGGGAGCCCGAACTCGCCTGGGTGCAACACGCGCTCGCGCATCTACGGCCCGGCGGGACCGCCGCGGTACTGCTCCCACCCGCTGTGGCCACCCGCCCCTCCGGCCGCAAGATCCGTGCCAACCTGGTGCGCACCGGCGCGCTGCGCGCGGTGATCGGGCTGGCTCCGGGCAGCGCCCAGCCCTGGCATGTCGGCCTGCAGATCTGGCTTCTGCGCCGACCCCGACCCGCCGCGCCCGTCGCCGACTCGATGCTGTTCGTCGACACCACCGGTGTGCCCGCGACCGGTGACGGCGAGAACGCCGCCGTCACCGACACTGTGTTGCGCGCCTGGCGTGCGTTCGACGGCGCGGACCCGGACACGGCGACCGAATCCGGTGTGGCGGTGGGTATTCGGCTGGTCGATGTGCTGACTGAGGAGGTCGATCTGACCCCGGCCGGGTACGTACGCTCCGCGCTCGATTCAGGGACTGTCTCCGATCAGGTCGGCGAGGCGATTCGATCGCTGAGCGGCGCGGCCGCGGATCTGACCTCGGCCGCTGGCGACATGTGTGGATGGTCGGCCGGATCCGGCGTGTCCTGGCGCTACGTGACGATCGCGGATCTGGCCAATCATGGTCAACTGGAACTGATTCGGTCCATCCTGCCCGGCGGAGAATCCGCCGAATCCACGGGCCGGGCACCCGCCGAAGAACCGGACACCGGTTCGGTGCCGGACCTGAATCCCGTTGCTTCACAGCGCCGGATGCTCACCGCACCGGATATCGCAACCGGTGTTCCAGCGTCGGGCACCGCGACAGCGTCGGTTGCTGCGACCAGCGTCGAGGTCCGAGCCGGTGATGTTCTCATTCCCGCGGTGCGCAGCGACCGCACCGGCGGGCGCAGCGCACGGGTCGCCGACGCGGCCGATGCCGGGGCGATCCGGGGACCACACATCCACACCCTGCGCGTCGATTCCGACCGGCTCGACCCCTGGTTCCTGGCGGGCTTCCTGACCGGCGCCGAGAACATCTCGGCGACACGGACCTCCACGGTCCGTTTCGATCCCTCCCGGCTGCGCGTCCCCGTGCTCGGGCTGGCCGAGCAACAACGGTACGGCGAACTTTTCCGGCAGCTGTTCACGCTGCGCACTGCCGCCCGCCGGGCCACCGAGGCCGCCGAGCAGGTCGCCGAGCTGGTGACGACCGGGCTCACCGCGGGCGCGCTGGCGCCCGAGGATGCCGAGGACGGACGATGAGTGCCATCCTTGCCGCGCAGCCCTTTCGGTCGGCTACGGCACTGTTACCGTTGCTGCCGATCGGAACGCTGGTGTGGGCGGGGGAGGGCAGGGGTCATGGTGGGTGAAGCCGTCGGTGGACGGGACCGGACCGGTGTCGACGATGGATCCGACGGCACGCCCGATTCACTCGACCCCGTCCAGCTCTCGGACCCATACGCCGAATATCGATCCCAGTGCTCGGCGTTGCTCGATCTGGCGGCGTGGCAACCTCCGGTGCTGGAACCGGACACGGCTTCGCATCCTCCGATTCCCTTCGAAGCGCTCGTCGACGCGGGCGCGATCGAGGTCCATGAGGCGCCGCCGACTCTCGGCTCGACTGGTGGAGACACGCCGATGTTGACCGCCAAGGATGTCCGGCTCGGCCGCGCCCCTTCTCGCTGGGGTAGTGCCGACGCGCCGGGCGCGATCACCGTTCGCGCCGGCGATGTCGCGGTGGCGATCAGCACCGAGCCCGCGGTCAGGGTTTGCACCGCCGACGGCGCGCTGCTCGGACCGGGTATCCGGTTGGTGCGCGCCAACTCCGGTATTGATCCCCATTTCCTGGCTGGGATTCTGCGGGCGGCACTCGAGGTGGCCGACGGAAGCCACATCGATATCTACGAGGTCGCGGTGCCCCGGATCGATCCATCCGAGCAACGCCGCTACGGCATGGCTTTCGAGCGGTTGACTGCCCTCGAAACCGCGTTTCAACAGCAGCGGGCGAATATCGCCCAGTTGGTGAGAATCGGATTCGGCGGAATGGCGAGAGGCACACTCCGTCCTGTTGCGGACGGCCGGTAGCGTGTCGGGTTCTCGGGACTCACGGAGGTAATGGCGGTGCAGCGGCAGGTCCTCGGCGGCCGTTACGAGCTGAGGGATCAGATCGGTACGGGCGGCATGGGGCAGGTGTACAAGGGCCTCGACCTTCATCTCGGACGCTGGGTCGCGGTGAAGTTCAGCCATCCGAATCTGGACGACGACCCCGGCTGGGAACAGCGATTCGTGCGTGAAGCCGAGCTGATGGCCCAGTTCAACCACCCCGGACTGACGGTCATTCATGACGCGGGCCGTGGTTCGACCACCGCCGGGGGACCCGAACGTCCCTATCTCGTCATGGAATACATCGAGGGCACGACCTTCGACAAGCTGCTCGAGCAGCGCGGTGCGCAATCGGTGGGCGTCGTGGCAAACCTCGGGGCGCAGGCCGCCGCGGCCCTCGCCGCGGCGCATCGGAATCGCATCTATCATCGCGACCTCAAGCCGTCGAACCTCATGCTGTGCGCCAACGGCACGGTCAAGGTGCTCGACTTCGGGCTGGCTGTCGCACCGGAATCGGGCCGGACCCGCTACACCAGCCACGGCCAAACCCTCGGCACGCCGTCGTATATGGCGCCCGAACAGGTCGAGGGTAAGCCGGTGGCGCCGCAGACCGACCTCTACTCGCTCGGGTTGGTGCTCTACGAGTTGCTCACGGGCGACCGGGTGATGACGGGTGAATCGACCTTCACCGTATGGCAGAAGCAGATCAACCACACGCCATCCGACATCCGGCAGGAACGGCGTGGCGTCCCGGTCGAGATGGCACGGCTCGTCATGAGCATGCTGGCCAAGTCGCCCGACGCGCGCCCCGACGACGCCGCCACTGTGAACGCGGTGCTGCTGCGGTACGCCGGCGATCTCGGTGAGCTACCCGAGGTCGATGACAATCACAGTCCTGCGCGCATGTACGCGCTGGCGGTCGGGGCGATGGCCTCCGCACGAACCGCCACCACCGTGGTAACCCCCTCGAACGATCGGACCGAGTTCGTCGAGCGACCGACCGATCCCGTACCTGTACCCGTCCCCGACTTCAGCCGCGGAGACCTGCAGCGGGCCGTGCATCGCGCCCGTGAGCTCGCCGACGACTCCCGCTACGCCCCTGCCATCCACGAACTGCGCACCGTCGTCGAAGCCGCTGTCCCGCTGTTGGGTTCACGCGACGCCGACGTCGTCGAGGCGCGGGTGAAGCTCGCCGATCTGCGGTTCGAGAACACGGACTACTCCGCGGCCGCGGATCTGTATCGCGGGCTGATCGACGACCTCACCGCCGAGCGAGGGCCCTACGACGACCAGGTCATGTACTGCCAGCGTCAGCTGGCGACCTGTCATGTCTACCTTGGCGACACCCGCAATGCGCTGACCCGGCTCAAGCGATTGCATTCCCAGATGGCGCTCCGCTACGGGGAGCAGGACCGCCGCGTGGTCGATCTCGCCGCGCAGATCAATCACATAAAGCCCTCGTAGGCATATGAATCCGTCTATTTCAGGCGGAATGGCCTGCTCGAGTAGCGGATGCGTATCAGTCGTCGATAGCTCTCCGCAGACCCTGGAACAACACTGGAGGAGAGGGTGCCGACTATGGGTGGCGATCGGACGCCGGTCATGAACGATCTCGCCGATCGCGGTGCGCGTCTGTTCGAGTTTCTGGCGAAGGCACAGACGCTCCGCACGTCCCGGATCCAGGACATCGCCACCTATCAGCGTGACGGTGAAGTCCTGTGGGTCGCCGACCTGCCGGAACACCCGGCTGTCACCTATCAGGAGGCGGAGCCGGGGAAGCCGTTCCTCATGGTCCAGAAGGTGACCATCGGATCCGCGCCGGAGCCCGATATCGAACTGCGCCGGTGGCTCGAAACCGGCTGGGACAAACCCGAAACGGAACCGGCGCTGCGCACGACCCGGGCGGGTCAGAGCGGGGAGACACTTCGGCTCGACGATCACCCCCAGATCCGGACCGCCTTCGCGGACTGGCTGCCGGACTGGCGTGAATGGGCTGAGCGAGCGCGGCCCAAGCTGCCCGTGCGGCGTCTCTACCAGACCATGTACGAGATGTACACGCGGTACGACGGCGCGACCGAGACCCTCGAAGCTGTACTCGCCCTGGGCTTTCTGGCCTGGCGGCACGGGGATGTCGGCACCGTGCGCCGGCACGTGCTGACTATGCAGGTGGTGCTGGGCTTCGACTCCGACTACGGCGCGATCTCGGTATCCATCGATCCGGGGGTCACCGGGTACACCGCCGAATTGCAGGAAATTCTCGAGCCGTCCCAGATGTCGGCGGCCGGTGACCTGCAGCGCGCCGAGAACGAAGCGCGCGACGGTCACATCGACCCGTTCGACCGGGAGAATGTCGGCGCGCTGGTGCGCATGTTCATCAACTGCATCAACCCGGATGCGGTGTACGCCGACGATATTCGGCCCGGTACCGCGGTAGCTCACCCCACGGCGACCTATGCGCCGGCCGTGATCCTGCGCAAGCGCGGAAATCGCGGCATGGTGACCGCGTTGCGGACCATCGCGCGGACCATTCGCGCCACCGGTGAACTGCCCTCGGGCATCCATAACCTGGTCGATCCGGACTTCGAGCCGGGGCCGGCGCCGACCGCGGGTGACGGTGCGATCGTCCGCGACGGCGCGGACCTGTTTCTGCCCCTGCAGCTCAACGATATTCAGTTGCGGATCCTCGAGCACGTGGACAAGCACGCGCACACCCTGGTGCAGGGACCGCCGGGAACCGGCAAGACGCACACCGCCGCCGCCTTGATCACCCATCTGCTCGCGCAGGGCAAGCGGGTGCTGATCACCGCCCACACCGATCGCGCCCTGCACGAGGTGCGTGCCAAGCTACCGGAGGAGATCAAACCGCTCAGTGTCGCGGTGGTCGGCGATTCGCGTCAGGAACTCGAGGACCTCAAGGCCTCGGTCAATCAGATTTCCCACGCCGCCGCCGAACATGATCCCGCCGCGGGACGCGCCGCGGTCGCCGCGACCGACCGGGCCATCGCCGAGCTGCGCGAGCGGCGGGCATCGATCCAGCAGAAACTGCTGAGCCTGCGCGAGCGTGATGTCACCACGCACTCCGTCGGGGGCTACACCGGGACGATCGCCAACATCGCGCTGCACTGGCGCGCCCAGCGGCCGCGGTTCGACTGGATCACCGAGCTGGTGGACACCGAAGCGGAGCCGGTGAGCCCGGTCGCCGGAGCCCCGCTCGCCGAGTGGCGAAACCTGTTGCTGGACAACCGCCTCGCCGATCCGGAAGTCGCGGCGCCCGAACTTGTCGCGGCCACCGCGCTGCCGCCCGTGGAGCTGTTCGGCCAGTGGTGCACGGCTGAACAGCAAGCGGCGCAGCATCGACATCGCTATACGCAGTTCGACGGTGACCCGGCGGCCGCGCGCATCTCCCAGTTTTCCCCGCCCGAGCGTCATGAGGTGCACGCACTGCTCGGCGAGATCAGCGACCGGGTGCGGAACCTGCGGCATCGGCCGGAGCCGTGGGCGGCCACGGCACTGATGGATATCCACGGTGGACGGCTCTTCGAATGGCATGGCCGCGCCGTCGCCGTCGCCGATCTGCTCGGGCACGCGGACTCGGTGATCGCCGCGCTCGGTTACACGACCGTGCACGTGTCGGTCGACGACCCGGCGTCGTTGCTGGACCTGGCCGAGAATCTGAAGTCGCACATCGAGATCCACGGTGAGTTGAAGGTACATCCCGACGGGCGGCCCAAGATCGGATTCACCACCGCCCGAGTGGTCAAGCTCGCCGATCCGCTGTTCGACAGCGTCCGGATCGACGGACGCATTCCGACCACAATCGAACAGCTCACCCATTTCCTGAATGCGCAGCGCGGCGAACGGCTGGCCGACCAGCTCGATATGGCTTGGCCCGCAGCGGTTTCGGGTCCCGGACTCGTGCGCGATCGGGTGGCACGGCACCGCGCGGCCCACACGCTGCTGACTCAGCTGCTCGAATACGCGAGCCGGCTCGACTATGCCGCGACCCGCCTGACCGAACTGGGTCTGCCCGTACCGGACTGGGGCGATCCGATCGGCATACACAGCGCGCGTGAGGCATTCGATGCCGTCGAGGCACGGGAAGCGCTCGAGCGGACGACCGTGCCGCTCGCCGAGCTGGCTCGGCGGCTGGCCGCACTGCGGGACGACCTGCGTGCCACCGACAACCTGCACCGCCTCACCGAAGCCACGCTCGAACGGGACGCGCCCGCTTACCAGCTGGCACACGAGCGTCTGGCCGAGTTGAGCCACTTGCGCCGCAGTCTCGCCCGGCGCCACGAGATCGACTCCGACCTGTCCGATCTGCCGGCGTTGCGCACCGCCATCGCCGCCGATCCTGCCGATCCCGTATGGGACGAGCGGCTCGAGCGCTTCGACGAAGCCTGGAGCTGGGCTGTGGTGGGGCAGTGGCTGGCCGCCAACAACCGCGGCGGAGTCAACGAACTGTGCCGGGGCCTCGACGACATCGAAGCCGAACTGCGCTGCCACGCCGCGGCCCGGGCGGCCACCACGGCGTGGGATCTGGCGGTCGGGCGACTCACCAACCGCGCCCGCGCCGACCTGCAGCATTACGCCCAGTTGGTGAAGAGCCTGGGCCGCGGCACCGGCCAGTACGCCGACCGCAAGCGCTCTGAGATCCAGGAGGCTCTCGGCAACTGCCGTTCCTCGGTTCCGGTATGGATCATGCCGATCTACCGCGTCGTCGAACAGTTCTCAGTCACCGCGGACATGTTCGACGTCGTCGTGGTCGACGAGGCCTCGCAGGCCGGTGTCGAAGCGGTGTTCCTGCAGTACCTCGCGCCGCGGATCGTGGTGATCGGCGACGACAAGCAGGTGTCGCCGTCGGCGGTCGGTGTCGACGAATCCGAACTCGAGCGGCTGGCCGGACAATATCTCCACGATGACCGTTACCTGTCGTCGTGGCGGAATCCCAAGCGCAGCCTGTTCGACGACGCGATCATGCGGTATCCGAAGCGGCTCACGCTGGTTGAGCATCGGCGCTGCGTGCCAGAGATCATCGAGTTCTCGAACAAGATCGCCTACGAGCCGCAGGGTGTGCGGCTGGTGCCCGTGCGCCGCTACGGCAGCGACCGGCTCGACCCCGTGCGGACCGTGTACGTGCCGGACGGCCACGAGGTGTCCAGGGGCGTCAATCCGGCCGAGGCCGACCTGATCGTCGACCGGATCGAGCAGTGCCTCGCCGATTCCCGGTACGACGGCAAGTCGTTCGGTGTCATCTCGCTGCTCGGTTCCGCGCAGGCCAAGCACATCGCGCAGAAGCTGGTGACGCGCGTCGGACCTGAGGAGATGCAGCGGCGAGATCTGCACTGCGGCGACGCGGCCGACTTCCAGGGTGCGGAACGCGATGTGATCTTCCTGTCGCTGGTCGCCGCGCCGGGTCCGGACCGGCGGCTGCCCGCACAGACCCAAGACGGCGCCGTGCAGCGCTACAACGTCGCGGTATCACGAGCCCGCGACCAGCTGTGGCTGTTCCACTCGATGACGCTCGACCATCTGTCCAACAGCGCCGATATGAGATTGCAGCTGCTCGAGTACTGCCTCGGAGTCGAGAAGTCCTCCGGTGTCGATGCCGAACCGCCACAACGGTTTCCCGGCGACTATCCGGTCGAGCCCTTCGAATCGCTCTTCGAACAGCAGGTCTACAACGGCATCGTCGACCGCGGCTACCAGATCAGCCCGCACCACACCGAAACCGGCTACGACATCGATGTGGTGGTGTCCGGTGGCGGCGGGCAGCTGGCCGTGCAGTGCGATAGCGACCATTGGCACGGTCCTGACCATTACCGTGACGACCTCGCCCGGCAACGGGACCTGGAGCGCTGCGGCTGGCCGTTCCATCGAATCCGGCTGGCGGACTTCATCGTCGATCCCGAAGCCTGTCTGGACGAGCTGGTCGCGCTGCTCGAACGCCACGGGATCTACCCGATCGCCGAGGAAGAGCAGCGCCGGCTGGCCAAGCTGCTCGCCGACTCCGGACCGGTCAGGGTCGACCCGACCGATCACGAATTGCGGGAACGTGTTTCGCGGGTTGTCTGGGAATCGATGGCATCGGCGGACGATATTGCCGACTCACGCCTCTGTGTGTGCATAGGCGATTCCGATCATCCTGATCGAGCGGCCCGCGATGACGCGGAAGCGGTGTCTTCCGACCGTGAGTCATCGGCCGAGGATGGTGCTTTCGAGGAACCATCGGACGTGCCCGACGAGGTTCCCGCCACCCCGTCATCGGGTGCTACGTCCGAAGCGGCGAAGGACGATGCCGACGGCCTCATGGATGATGATGCCGAGCAGACCGTCGATGCCACAGCATCCGTGGCCAACACTCCGGCGGAATCCACCCTGCGGCGAGAAATCGAGTCGTACGCCGCCTTCACCGATCAGCTGGAGAGCCCGACGAGCGCCACCCACTCGACCATCGTCGGTGACTTCGTCCGGATCGTGGAGGTCGAGGGCCCGGTGACGGCCGCGCGGCTGCGCGCCGCCTACGTGACCGCGGCTCGGACCAGGGAACGCGATCATGTCCGCCAGAAGCTGGACATCGCGCTGCGTGCTGCGGTCGCCACCGGAAAACTGCTGGTGGACAACGTCCTCGATATCGACGACGCGGCACTGTTGACCTACCGCCTTCCCGGTCAGCCCGCGAGCCGATGGCGTGGACTGGGCCCGCGCAAGGTCGAGCAGATTCCGCCGCTCGAGCTGGCGGAGCTGATGGCCTACCAGTCCGAGCAACTCGGCATCGCAGACCGCGCGACCTTGTTCCGCGCGGTTCTGAACTCGGTCGGACAAACCCGGCTTACCGACAACGCGATCGCCGCGCTCGCAATGGTAGTGCCGCTGTCGCGCAGCATCGGCAACGGGAACTGATCAGCTACAAGAGATCTGCCAGTTCGCAGCCGCGCATGACGGCTGCGAAGCGCAGCATTTCGGTACGGCTCGGCCCCACCTCGCTCACGGCCCGATTGACCTCGAGGAACGAGTCGATCGGGTCGGCGGGCGACGCCGCCCAGTCGACGATGGCTCGCATGGTTCGCTGCCACGTCTCGGCATCGCCGTCCCAGGGGCGCGACAGGTAGTACAAGGTGTCTGCCTGCCACTCCACGAACTCGTCGAAAGCCATCAGTGAGGAGTCGGCGGCCGAGCGCGTCCACAGGCCGGAAGCATCTGCCACGCCGAGCATTTCCTCAACCTGCCTGCGATAGGTCGTCGCGGTGCGGGCTCTGTCGGACCGTGCCGGTGGCACCGGCTCACCGTAGGGGCGGCGCGTGCCGCCCGGCCGCTGCGAACCAGCGGCATGATCGCCGGGATTGTCCGAGCCTGCTGTCGGTGCATCATTTTCCGGACCGGTAGTGGGATAAGCCCGGTCTCCGGGTGCGGCGACGACAGGGGTTGGCTCAGTCGACGAATCAGGCTCCGCAGGACTGAAATCGGCCGGACCGCTGTCAGCTGTGGCTGGGGCAGGAGGCGTATTCAATCCCCGTGACGAGGAACCGGAGGCCTGTTCATCCGGCTCGGCGGGGAGCCGTCGCGTCGGCATCCGCGCAACTACCTCGAGTGGGGTGGGCATGTCCGTCGTGTCGCCGCTCGCCTGCGACGCCGACGCATCGAGTGTGGCCGGCACAGGCTCGCGAGGGGGTGTGCGGAACTCGGCTGGGGTTGGGGCAGTGAGCGGGCGAGGTTCTTGTGGGGGCGGCCTACGGAATTCGTGGGACGCGGGAGATTCGGGCGCGGTCGGGGTGTTCGGCTCGGTCAGCCAAGCGCGCAGGATCGCCGGGAGCCCGGCGGCGTCGGTGGTGATTCGTTCCTCGGCGATGGATTCCAGGTCTTCCAGAAATGCCTCGTGGGCACCCAGTGCTGGGTCCTCCGGGGTGCCGTACACGTACGCCACCACGAAAAGCGCGGCGCTGCCGTTGGACTTGGGCCGGACCACGCGGCCCATGCGCTGGATCATCTGCCGACGGGTGCGGCTGGCGGCCAGCACCATACCGAGTTGGGCGTCGGGGATGTCGATGCCCTCGTCGAGGACCCGGGGTGCGGACAGGGCGCGCAGGTCGCCGCGCCGGAAGTCGCCGATGATCTGCTCGCGCTCGGTTGGCCGCAGGGCGGAACCGACGCATCCGCAGGACAGACCCAGCTGGTCCAAGGTGGACTGGATCTGACCGGCCGTGGAGGTCCGTTCGGCGAAGAAGATCGATTGGGTGGCACGGAGTTCCGGGATCGGCAAGGTACGAATCAAGTCGAGCTTGCCCTGACAGTCGGCCAGTACTTCGCGGCGTTCGGCGAAGTACTTCAGGAATCGCTGGGCCTGCCGCGCTGCCTCACCCGTCTCCTGCTTCGCCAATCGCTGTGCGAAGGACATGAATTCGCCGAAGGAGTCCTCCGGCGCGCCGTAACCGTCGACCAGCACCGATTTTGCTTTGCGCGCGGCTTCGTCGGCGCGATCGTATTTGGCGCGCTCGCGAGCGGTGAAGTGCACACCGGTCAGTGCCAGCCGCACCGGTGCGAGGATTCCGTCCGCGCGGGCACGGGTGTAATCGCAGCCGGGGACCAGGCCACCGAAGTAGGGCAGCAGGATCTCCTCGACCGCATTGTCATTGCGCTCCAGCGTGGCGGTGAGACCCAGCCGCCATTCGTACTCGCCGGCCAGCGCTTTCGCGTAACTGCCGGCGCCGTAGCGGTGCACCTCATCGGCAACCAGCAAGGTGCCGGGTGGAATCGCCAACTGTGTTCCCGAAACGGTTTGCACCGTTGCCACCAGGACATCCCAGTGTGCCGGTGGCCGAGCTGCACCTTTGCCACCGACCCGGTCGATCCGAGTTCCGGGCAATGCTGCGCTCAGTCGCTCCCACCATTGTGTCTGCAGGTCGATGCCGGGGACCAGGATGACGGCCTGCCGCCCGTCGTCGATCGCCTCGGCGACCGCCCGGGTCCCGACTGCCGTTTTGCCGGAGCCGGTGACAGCTTCGACAATGCCTCGCCGGTCGCGGGTAGTCCAAGCGGCCAATGCCTCGGATTGCCAGGCGCGCAAGGGCGGGCCCGTATAACTCGTGGATGGTGTCGGTGTCCTCGGGGAGTCCGTGGGTTCCGGTTGCGGAGTCGGTGGTCGGGCCCATGTCTCTACCAGCGCCTCGGCCGCTTCCCGAACCGCCCAGATAGAGGGGTTCTCGGTACCCAGGATCTCGAACACCTGCGGCTCGCTGTACAACAGCGAGGTCACCACCTTCGGGGTGGCCTCGGGCAGATCGAGCCGGGCGCTGATCAGCTGTGCGGACTGGAACGGAGTACGCAGCAGCGCAACCGCGATCCGGCGCGTGAGGGCTGCCCGCGGGGTGTTCTCGTCAGCATGCCGCAACACGACTCCCGCGACCATGTTCACTCCTTTCCAGCGGAGGACAACTCCACAAATCCTAGCGTTCGCCGGACCGACCGATACGATGACCGATTTGGCGGAATGTGGCCTCACCTCGGGTTTCCCGCGGGTAGGGACCATCGAATCGGTCCCCGCGCGAGGGTGTCTCGGTAGGGTGATCGGCGGACAGCTCGAACCGTAAGGAAGACCGGTGTTTTCGCCAGATCAGTTGGTTGTCGTGGTGCCTCGTCAAGACATCGAGAGTGGGGACCTGAGGCCCGCAATCGAAGCCCTCAACTCGTGCTTCATCTCGCCGGACGCCGCGCGCGGCGCGCTCGGCGCGGTGGAGTTGGTGATCGAGGGCTACGAACACATCCCGACCGAACTGTTCGAGATGGAGCCGGTTCGGCACTACGTCCGACGGCTGGACAACGAATTTCCCTACTGGCTGTACTTCCTGGGCTTGCACGGTGGATCCCTGCGGCTGATCTTCGGGTGCTTTCTGCCACCGTTTCTCGGCGAGGAGGAGAGACGCCAGCAGTTCGCGCACCGGCTGCGAACGATGATGGAGAACCGGTGGTTGCCGGCCATGAACGATGTCGCGAGCTTCGCCGGTCTCTCGGCGGCAGAGCTCGCGGACCGCACCGACACCATCGTGGCCTACTTCCAATCCGGTGCTCCCTCAGCGGGCGTCACCGACACTGCCCAGACTCCCGCTGAACCGGTGGTCGAGGAGGTCTTCTACGGACAGCCGACCGGCGTCGAGATCGAGCAGAACGAGGACCGTTTCGACCAGCGGCCGCTCGCGCCGTGGGATCCCGAACAGATCCGAATCTCCACGCGCACCTTCTCGCTGCGCAACGTACTCGACATGATCGACGACGGTGATCTGGAGCTGGCCCCCGACTTTCAGCGGAATCGGGTGTGGAAGGGGCGCCAGAAGTCGAGACTCATCGAGAGCCTGTTGTTGCAGATTCCCCTGCCCGCCTTCTATTTCGCCGAGGACCGCGGTGGCATGTTCCGCGTGGTCGACGGTCTGCAGCGCCTGTCCACCGTGCATGATTTCGTACAGGGACGGTTCGCGCTCGACGAGCTCGAATACCTCGATGCCGAGCACGGCAAGACCTTCGCCGACTTCGAGACCGTGCTCCGCCGTCGGCTGCAGAACGCGCAGATCGTCGTCCACGTCATCGAGCCCTCCACACCCAACCGCGTCAAGTACGACATCTTCAAGCGCATCAACACCGGTGGCGAACCGTTGAACGCCATGGAGATTCGGCATTGTATGAGTAGCGTCCGCAGTCGAGACCTGCTCAAACGGTGCGCCGCCTCCGCTGCCTTCCATGAGGCGACCGCCGGCGTGCTGCGCGATCACGTGCGTATGAACGACCGCGAAGCGGTCCTGCGATTCCTGGCTTTTTACCGGCTGCCGAACCTCCAGGAGTACGACTCCTACGGCTCACTCGAGAACCTCCTCGACGCGACGACCGAACTCCTCGACGACCCGCGCCAAGTACCCGACGCCCAGCTCGAATCCTGGTTCGCGGCCTTCGAACGCGGCATGCAGAACGCGCGAATCATCTTTGGCGACTATGCCTTCCGTCGCTGGCCCGCGGGTTCCGATCGGCGCTCTCCGATCAACCGCGCGCTGCTGGAAAGCTGGGGCGTCGTCCTCGCCGCCTACCGCCCGGATCAACTCGAACCCGCCCGAGCCCGGATCGTCGCCGAGGCCCGCGCGGCAATGGCGAAGAAGAACGATTACATCGCCGCGATTAGCGCCTCCACCGCAGACCCCAAACGCGTCCGAATTCGTTTCGAGGTCCCCCGCCGGATAGTCGAGGGCGCGATCGCGGCGGGTCGTTGAGTCTGCGCCCGGCGGACCAGCTTCGCACGTCGCGTGTGCTCGAGCCCCCACCTAGCTCATGCTGCGAATGAAACGCATTCCGGCAGAGATGAATCCGTCGCTCAGAACGCCAGCTTCCTGCGTGGTGGGCAGCTGCGTGAAATTGGTTGCGGTACTCCGACTTCTGACAGGATCACCAGCTGTGTCCAACACGACTATCACGATCAACGGCGGTTCGGTCCAGCTCACGGACGACCAGGTCTTCCTCGCTACCCGCGGGCAGACGCCGGACAAGATTCAGACCTACGCGGTGCTGGTCAATGGAACTCTTTGGCCGCCGATCCAGCTGATCACCCTCGCCACCGGCACCCCCGGCTCCGGCGGCTCGGTCAACAACTACAACTCGCACGCGGCGCTGAAAGCGCTCAGCGAGTTGGGCTTCGACACCTTCGAACGGGTTGAGTTCAAGGGCAACGGCCGGGTCGAGGTTCGGGAGAGTCGCAAGCGGGCGGCCGCCAACGAGTAGCGGTGAGACCGAACGTCACGGCTTCAGCGCCCTCGACAGCCCGCTGATTGCAGCTCGGCACGGGGCTGCATTCCGTCGAGTGGGGTGAGGTGGCGTTGCAGCTCGATGAACATCTCGATTGGATCGGATTTCACGAAAACCTGACGGGGTCGACGGGTTCGCCATCAGATCAGCCGGAATCCTCCTCGCTCTAGCTAGCGGGCAGACGCCCGACAAGATTGCGAAGCGATAACGGGGCCGATCATCCCTTCTCTCGGCCATTTGGGTCTTGCTGCTGAGACCTTCGAAGGTGATCGTGGATTGATGGCAAAAGTTTCGATTCTGACCGCACCGGAACGACGACGGCTGGCCCAGAACACGCTGGACTCGCTGACGGACCGGGCGGGGCATACGTTGACGCAGGTGCGGTGCGGTTGTGGTCATCGTGTGGCGGCGGTGTTCGATACACCGGCCGGCGCGGTGTATCAGTCGGCGACCGGGCCGCGCGCGCATGGGTCGCGTGATTTCGTCGATGCCGCGCACAGCGCTAACGGGCATGGCACCCGGTATACGGATCTGCTTGCCGGTGATGGCTTTGTCGATGACGCGTTGCCCGCTGCCTGCGAGTGTGGGCCGCACACACTGTCGCGGTTCCGGCTCCAGGAAGCTGTCGCGAACCATGAGCATAAGATTCAGCTGCCCTGATCGGCCATCACAACGCCTGGTCGTCCAGCAAAACGGCTGCCGTCCACAGCGCTCCTCCCCGCGGCCCTCCGGTCCGAGCTCGGAACCGGCAGTCGCTTCGGTATGACATGCGCTTGTGCCACTCAGTTCGAGCTCAGGGCGGAGTTGAGTGTGTAGGTGCCGACGAGGTCGGCCTGCCCCAGGACGTGGCCGGTCATCGCTTGGCGTAGCTGTTTCCCGGTCACCGCCTGTCGCAGCGGCAGCCGTTCGACATCCAGGGCACAGACGGTGAACACGTAGTGATGGAGGCGCTGGTCGTTCCAGGGCGGGCAGGGGCCGTCATAGCCGTAATGATCGTTTCCCGCACTGCTGAAGTCGTTGAGGCCGTACCGCGCGTTATGGGGTGCGGTCGGATTGTGTGTGGTCTGGAGGCTGCCTGCGGCGATCTGCCGCATGTCGGCTGGGATATCGAACAACGCCAAATGGTAGAAGTCGTTGCGCGGCAATTCCTCCGGCACCGTTCGCCCCTCGACGTTCACGTCCGAGCCGGTGCTGGGCACGTCGGGGTCGCAGCACACGACCGCGAAGGATTGTGTTCCCGCGGGCACCTCATCCCACGCCAGATGCGGGTTGCGATTGGCGCCCGCCCGGACATGGTGCACGGCATCCGGTACGCCGTAGGCGAACGTGCCCGGAATGCGCGCATTATCGTCGAATGAATCACTTCGGACCTTCACAACGATGCCTTCCGCTCATGCGGCCCGATAAGCCGCCGCTATTCAGGCGAATAGATTCGTGCGATACATAGATTCTGCGCTTTCGCCCTGTCCCTGCCCAGAAGCGAAGGTCATCAGAGCGGTATCCCCGCCGCTACAATGGCCATTACATCCGTCGTCACGGACAGGTAGACAGCTCTTGGGCAGGCCGTGTTCTGGGGGCGAATCGATGACGCAGACGAGTAGTCCATCGCAACAGAGTCCGGTCACCGTGCTGCTTGGCGGTGATGTGATGCTCGGTCGTGGCGTCGATCAGATCCTGCCGCATCCGGGTGATCCGCTCTTGCACGAATCGTGGGTCGAGGACGCCCGTCGCTACGTCGAGTTGGCCGAGAAGGCGAACGGGCCGATACCGTACCCGGTCGACTTCGACTGGCCGTGGGGCGACGTCGGGCCGATGCTCGACCAACTGGCGCCCGACGTCCGGCTGATAAACCTCGAAACCTCGATCACCAGCGACGGCGTATTCGCGCCCGCCAAGGGCATCCATTATCGGATGAACCCCGCCAATATCGCGACGCTGAAAGCGTTTCGGCCCGACACGTGCGCGTTGGCCAACAATCACATCCTCGACTTCGGAAACCGTGGTCTGCTCGACACGCTCGACGCGCTCGACGCGGCGGGCATCCGCGCGGCCGGGGCGGGAGCGAGCATCGACGCGGCATGCCGCCCGCAGGTAGTGGAGCCGGCCGGGCGGCGGGTGGTTATCGTCTCGGTCGCCAGCACCAGCAGCGGCGTCCCGCGGGCGTGGGCCGCGCGGCACGATCGGCCGGGAGTGTGGCTGTTCGGTGATCCGGCGGGCCGTGATGTCGCCGACCATGTCGCGGCGCAAGCGGTCGCGTACAAGCGTCCCGGCGATATTCTGATCGTGTCCGTGCATTGGGGCCCGAACTGGGGCTACGGGATCGGGCGGAGCGAAATCCAGTTCGCCCACCGGCTCATCGACGCCGGCGTCGACATCGTGCATGGGCATTCATCCCACCATCCTCGCCCTGTCGAGATCTACCATGGCCAACCGATCTTCTATGGCTGTGGTGATGTCATCGACGACTACGAAGGCATCTCCGGATATGGGTCCTACCGTCCCGAACTGCGGCTGCTCTTCCTGGTTTCGGTCGAGCCCGGCGGGCAGCCGACCGGAATTCGGATGTTGCCCATGCGGATTCGCCGCATGCGGCTCGAACCTGCATCCCGGGCCGATGCCGATTGGCTGGTCAAAACGCTCACTCGCATCAGCCGCCGGTTCCACACCCATATCTACCGCGGAGCTGATGACCTGCTCGAGATCCGCCTGGCCACCAAATAGCCACCCGCTATTGCCGTGGCGATCGGGTGATCAAGATTGGCACCGTGTACCGCGCCAAGGGGTTCGACTTCCGTGCAGTCTTGCATCCCTTCTTCGCGAAGGCTCTTCCCACGGAACTGCTCACTGACGCGGCTCGTGACCGTGCCGAGTTTTATGATCAACCAGCGATTCGTCGCCATCACCAGGGCACGCGAGTACGTCTGGTTGGGGACTGTCGAGAGATGAGGTGGTAGCGGATCCACGCGGCTCTGCTATCGGGCTGTGGCGGCTGCTTCAGGCACGTGGGATTTGAAGAGCTGATGATTGTATTGTCAAGGCATACAACTTAATTCAGCTATCCGATTTCTACGGTCGGGGCGCGGCCGCAAGGCTGCGCCGAATTTCGCTATCGGTGATCGATGGTGCGGCGGCCGACAGCGATCCGATCGAGGGTTCGGTCCGCCTTCGAACCTTGGCGGCGGCGCGAGGTCCAGACGCGCTCTTCGGTCCGGTGCGGTGGCCAGTCCATACGGTCTCCTTGGCAAAAGTCGACCTACTCTGCAATTACCATACTTTATTTGTATAAAAGTTTGCCAACGTCTTCGATTACTGCACTTTTGTTCCAAAAGTGCAGCAGCTGGCGTCGGATCCCGTCACAAGCATGAGTGACTATCGGGTCGACCTCCCCGGCTGGCAGCTGGGGACCGCACCCGGGTTGTCGACGAGCTTGTTGCCGCGCCGCCCGGCATCCCCGGTCTGCGCACCCTGACCAGCTACGATCCTGGCTCAATCGAGCATTGTTGACCCCGGACAGGAATGTATTCGATGAGCGCACCGCGAAGTTCGCTCGCCGCTGCGGTATTCGCCGCGGTGTTCGCCGGGTCGATCCACGTCGGGTCGGCGCCTCTTGTGCAGGCCGCACCCACGTGCGATCGGGTCCCGACGCTGGTCGAGGCATCCGACTACACACTGGATTTCACGATGCCGCCGCACCTGATGCCGGATGCGATGTTCGACGGCCGTCCTGCCACGATCCGAGTGCATCGCGTGACGCCGGCCTACGCGCACGGCAGGTGCCCCGGGGTGCAGACTACGGCGATGGTGCTCGTGCACGGTCGCTCGATCCCCGGGTCGTCCACCTTCGACCTGCGTCATCCGACCTCGCAAGACCCCGGTGGTGGGGCGTTCAGCCTTCAGGAAGCCCTCGCTCGGTCCGGGATCGACACCTTCGCGCCCGACCTGCTCGGCTACGGCAAATCGACCCGATTCCCCGATGGCCTCGACGATCCTGCCAACGCCAGTCTTCCGGCATACGGTGCCGACAACAGCTGTGCGACACCGGAAGTCGGGTGCGACCGGACCCGGAATGCGGCCATCTTCCCGCTCAACCAGCAGGCCCACTACCTCGGCGACGGCAAGAATCCGCCGATCGATGGGCTCGGCGTGAATCCGCTGCACGGCGAAATGCGCAAGCACACCAGCGGCCACTACTTCGCCACCACCGACGTCTGGGCGCGCGACATCCTGCAGGTAATCGACGACGCCATCGCCAAGGCTCGGCCGCGGGCGGACAAAGTCGCCGTGCTGGGCTACTCGCTCGGTGGGGCGCGCGTGGCCCGTGCGTTGTACCGGCTCGGGGAACACGTCAACCGCAAGGTCAGTCGAATCCTGTTGCTGGCATCGGTTTTCAACCGCCTGCCCGGTGTGCCCGGCGACGTCAACCTCCCCACCGAGGAAGCCGACCTGCCCGAGTTGGAGCGGTCCACGTCTTTCCCGCTCGCGATCGGTCGCACGGGCGGCTGGGACGGCGTGCCGCCGGATCGTGAATCCGTCTGCACCGGCCGCGTGCCGGTCGGCGGACCACAGGATCTGCAACGGCAGGTGCTCGACCTCGATCCGCTCGGCAAGTCCTGGGGCGGTAGCGATCCCGCCCATCCGAGCGGGGTGTACCGGCTGCCGACGTTCACCAACTACGGCTGGAATCCCACCGTCGCGGCCACCTTCACGGTGCCGACGCTGATCCTGCAAGGCTCGGACGACCTGACCAACCCACCGGCCAACGCCGACAACATCTTCGACTCGCTCACCGGCGTCGCGAACAAAGTGATGGTGAAGATCGAATGCGGCGGACATTTCATGCACAGCGAGGGTTGTGCCGACGCCCGCTGCGACGACCACAATGATGCGACCATCCCGTATGGGCAAACCGCGCAGACTTGGCTCGGCCCTCACAGCACCGTCGCGGCAGCACTGACCGAATGGGTCGAACACGGCACCTTCGATGGCAAGGAATGCGGCCGATTCGCCGTCAACGCAAGCGGAATCGCTGCCCAAGGGACCACGACAGGCTGTCCGGCGTGACGGCTTCGCGCTAGCGGTTGCCCAGGGGACAACTCGATTCGGCTACAGCTTCTCGAGTTCGCCGACCAGGGTGATGATCAGCGACGTGTGTTGATCCGGATTCGGTGCAAACACGCGCGCCGTCGGCGTTTGCCCGGCCCCGTAGTACAGCGACACCGGGGTGGTGAGGTAACCGAGGTCGGGGTGGAACTTGGTCACGAAGTACGACACCCCCGCACCCTCGAGGACAATGACGTCGGAGACCTGGCCGAGTTGTGCGGAAACGCTGGTGAGATGCAATCGCTTCCCGGCGGGAACCGTTGGAAACGTGAACTGGCATTGTGATCCGGGGCAGGTCGACGAATCGGCGACGGACGCCTCTGCCTGATAGGGCTCGATCGAGCTTGCCATCTGCGAGATCCTCACTGTGCGATCGACGGTGGTCGATATCCGACCTCGGCAATGGCTTGTGGGAGCGGCCAACGGGTAAATGATACGACCGCGCCACCCGGACATGCCTCGAATACGCCGTGCGCGGCAATCCTCGGCGAGGTCACAACCTGGCTGCCGAGTAAAGCCCCTTGGTTCTGGGGTCATGGCCGGTGAGGCCGTTCGATTGCTGCGAAATAGCCATCGGCTATTGCTCTGGTGATCAGGAGGGGGCACTGTGAAGTGTGCCGGTGGCGCCACCGGGCGCTGCCTCTGTGGAGAAAGGAGGTGGGTCGTGTACGCACGGTCTACCACGCTTCAGGCGCAATTATCTGCTTTGGAATCCGGGATCGCGCATGTGCGGGACGAGGTCATGCCGGGGATTGAGGGGATTCCCGGGTGTGTCGGGCTTTCGTTGCTGGTCGATCGGCATACGGGCCGGTGCATTGTGACGAGTTCGTGGGAAACCGAGGAGGCGATGCGGGCGAGTGCTGGGCCGGTGATGGCGATTCGCGATCGGGCGGCGGCGGTATTCGGTGGGAGTCCGATGGTCGAGGAATGGGAGATCGCGGTCATGCATCGGGCGCATATGACGCCGGAAGGTGCGTGTGCGCGGGTTACCTGGGTGAAGACTGATCCCAGCAGGATCGACAGTGCGATCGACGTGTATCGGGGGCATACGTTGCCCGGTATGGAACAGCAGCTCGATGGATTTTGCAGTGCGAGCCTGATGGTGAACAGGGCGTCGGGGCGTGCTGTCTCGTGCAGTGTGTACGACAGTGCCGAGGCGATGGAACGCAATCGGATGGCGTCGGCCGCGTTGCGGGTGGATGCCGCTCGGCAGGCGCGCGTCGAGGCTGTCGACGTTCGCGAATTCGAGCTGGCCTTGGCTCATTTGCGGGTTCCCGAACTGGTTTGACCTCGGGCTCGAGTTGGCGGAACGGCTCATTCATCGAGGCACGGCCGCAGGGTGCGGCCGTGCCTCGGTCGGCAGGTGGCGAGTCGGGCATTGATGCTTCGGCCGCAGGGGTGGGTTGCGTAGTGGAACACCGGTCGGTCGGAATTGTTTGGCTCCGTTGATGATTCGCGTGGGGTTCGCGGAAATCTGTCGGCGGGATGCTCTAACGTAGCGCGGTACCTGTTCGCCACGACCGTGGAGCGTTATGGCTGCCCCCTCCGACCTTCATTCCCTTGCGGTGCTCGGCGCGGCCGGGGAACGGATGGTCATCTGGCATGTGAATGTGGGCGCGGCGGTGGGGGAGTCGCGGCTATCGGGCGCTTGGGTGCTGGATCGGTCGTGTGTGGCGGAGATCGAGAGTCTCACGAGCGGATATCCCGTCGCGATGGCGAAGGGCAGCGACCCGGATGCCGTAAACGTGCGGATTGTCGATATCGACGCGACCGTTGAAACCGTTCGTGCGGCAGTCGAATCCGCGGATGCGCGATTCACCGAGCATCAGGACGCGGGTGGAAAGCTGACCCGGCCGCAGTGGCCGGTGATCGCGGCGGCCGGTGGCGTGCCGTTGACGCGGTACCAGGTCGACGTGGTGGACGACCACATTCGGCCGGTGCTCACTCTCGCGCGGGAGGTCGCGGAATTGGCTGATGCCTGGGCGGCATTCGAGTCGCTGCGGCTGGCTCGGTCGTTCCTGGTCGAGCTCGGCGGGCCCGAGGCGCGGTCGCTGCCGCTCGCGGTGCGGTGAGCATGGCGGGACTTTCGTTCGCCGCCATCGATGTCGAGTCCGCCAACTCCTCACGGGGCAGTATCTGCGCTGTGGGAGTCACCGTCGTGCGGGACGGTCGTCGCGCCGAGGACGCGTCGTGGCTGTGCCGGCCGCCCGCGGGGCTCGACTTCTTCAACTGGCACAACATTCGCGTGCACGGGATCTCGGCGGCGATGGTCGCCGACAAACCCGAGTTCGCGCACCGGTGGCCGGAAGTAGTGAGCCTCATCGGCGACCTTCCTGTCATCGCGCACAATGCGGGGTTCGACAGTGGTGCGATCCGGGAAGCCTGCGCCCGCAGCGGTATTCACCCGCCCAGCTGGACCTACAGCTGCAGCCTCGCCCTGGCCCGCCGCCACCTCGCTCTCGACAGCTATCGACTGCCGCACGTCGCCGACGCCCTGGGCATCGACTTCACCAACCACCACGATGCGGCAGCAGACGCCGCCGCGGCCGCCGACATCGTGATCGCCCTGGCAAATCGGGCGGGCACCGATTCCCTCGCGGCTCTCGAACGCATGGTCGTCGACCGGCCGCTGCGGACGGAACGGAAACCTCGGCCCCTGCGGACCGAGCCCGTCGCCGCCGAGCGTGGGCCTCGCCGATCCTGGTTCGCCCGTGAGGAACTGGTGCTGCCTACTGTCACCGGCACCGACCCATCCCACCCGCTGTACGGCGAGACCATCGTCTTCACCGGCGATCTCGCGGCCATGACACGCCAGCAAGCTTGGGACGCCATCGCCGCGTGCGGGGCGACTCCCGCCCGCAACGTCACCAGGCGTACGACCGGGCTCGTGATCGGTGACGGCTTCCGCGGCGCTGATGTGTCCGCGTTCACGACGAGCAAGGCGCGGCGGGTCGCCGAACTGCGGATACGAGGGCAGCGGATCGAGGTCATGGATGAGGCGGCGTTCGTCGCGAGCCTCGGCGCGCGGTCCGGCCCGGCAGCGGCGGCAATCTTCGAACCCCCGGCGGTGGTCGCGATCGGGTCCGAGTCGCTGACCGGTGGTGATCCGGCGTTGCAGGCGGTCGGTTCCGATGTCACCCGGCTATCGGCAGACGGATAAACTGCCACGGTGACCGACGAGAAACTGCTGCAGGGACCCATTCACGCCGTCCATGTCGAGCTGGGCGCCACCTTCGCTCCGTTCGGGGGGTGGGAGATGCCGGTTTCGTACGCGGGGACGGTCGGTGAGCACACCGCCGTGCGGACCACGGTCGGACTGTTCGATGTCAGTCATCTGGGCAAGGCGACGGTCAAGGGCGCGGGAGCGGCGGCCTTCGTGAACTCGGCGCTGACCAATGACCTGAACCGGATTCGGCCCGGCAAGGCGCAGTACACGCTGTGCTGCACGCCCGAAGGCGGCGTGATCGACGACCTCATCGCCTACTACGTGAGCGACGACGAGATCTTCCTGGTGCCCAATGCCGCGAACACCGCTGCCGTGGTGGCTGAGATGCAGAAGGTCGCGCCGGAGGGGATCACCGTCACCGACGAGCACCGCGGGTACGCCGTGTTCGCGGTGCAGGGGCCGCGGTCGGCGGAGGTGCTGGCCAAGCTGGGGCTGCCCACCGACATGGAGTACATGGCCTACGAGGACGCCGAGTGGGACGGTCGCCCGATTCGGGTGTGCCGCACCGGGTACACCGGCGAGCACGGTTACGAGCTGCTGCCCAAGTGGGACGACGCCGAGGCCGTGTTCCGGGC
Source organism: Nocardia sp. NPDC004340 (assembly GCF_053602575.1). Classification (NCBI taxonomy): domain Bacteria; kingdom Bacillati; phylum Actinomycetota; class Actinomycetes; order Mycobacteriales; family Nocardiaceae; genus Nocardia; species Nocardia sp. NPDC004340. The sequence continues at coordinate 39,761 of NZ_JBSGDW010000011.1, read as the reverse complement.
GCTGACCAGCGAGGTGCAGGCGGCCGGTGGCCAGCCCGCCGGACTGGGCGCGCGTGACACGCTGCGCACCGAGATGGGTTACCCGCTGCACGGACACGAACTGTCCGTGGACATTTCGCCGCTGCAGGCGCGCACCGGCTGGGCGGTCGGCTGGAAGAAGCCGGAATTCTGGGGCAAGGAAGCCCTCGACGCCGAGAAGGCCGCCGGTCCGCGCCGAACCCTGCTGGGGCTCAAGGCGATCGACAAGGGCGTGCTGCGCCAGGGCCAGGCCGTGATGGGCGGTGACGAGAAGGTCGGCGAAACCACCTCCGGCACCTTCTCACCCACCCTCAAGGTCGGCATCGCGCTGGCGCTGCTCGACACCGCCGCGGGCCTCGAGCCCGGCGACCAGGTCGAGGTCGACGTCCGCGGCCGCCGCCTCCGCTGCGAGGTCATCCGCCCGCCGTTCGTCGAAACCCGCACTGCCTGACGGAGCTTCGCTCGCAACGATGAACGCCGCAGTCGAGACGACCGACTGTGGCGTTCATCGTTCGGTGTCCAGGTGAACTCAGCCGCACCAGGTGCCGACGACTTCGTTGTCCTGCTTGCAGTCCGCGAGGGCCAGGCCTGCCGGGCGGAGGGTGGTGTACATCTGGTGGAGGGTGTCGTCGGTGACCGCGCCGTCGACGTTCTGGTCGGCGTAGATGACCATGACCACGGACTGGCCCTTGTTGCCGGGGACGGCGATGGTGTGGACGACTGAGACAGCGGGGTGGGAGCAGTCGTTCGGGCCGGGGTTGGCGAGGGTGGCGGTTATGTGGGCGGCGGGTTTGCCTTGGATGGTGAGGGTTTCGGCGGGGGAGAGGGTGTAGGTGGAGTTGGGGCGGTCGTCGTTGGAGGCCACGACCTTGGCCCAGCTGCCGGCGACGTCCTTGGCGGCGGCCGCGGGGTCGCCCAGTTTGGAGCCGGTCACGCCTGCGAGGGCCTTGGTGTGATGGCCGTCGCAGGACTTGGGTTGCCATTCGGCGGCGCCACTCATGACCACGCGGCCGCCGCCGCCCTCGTAGCCGACGATGGTGGTCGGGGTGGGGACGGTCCAGTCCGCCGGTGCGTCGTAGGCGGCGTTGCGGTTGATGGAGTAGGCGGTCTGCCAGCCGGGGGTCAGGGCGGCGATCTGCTGTTTCGGGACGCCGGTCGTGGTGGTGGTCGTCGGCGCGGTGGTGTGGGTGGCGGTGTCCTGGGGGCCGTAGTCGTCCGCGGGGAGAGCCGTTCCGGGGATGGTGTGGGCGGGGACGAGGGCCGCGGCGGCGAGGATGGCGACCAGGCCCAGCGCGCTCACGGCGATCAATGCGATGACCAGGGGACGGTTCGAACGGGGCGGCTGCGCTGGCGGAGGCTCCGGATACACGTCGTCCACCCTATCCAGCGGCCGCGTCGACGGCGGGATGCTGAACGGTCCGCAAGGGTAGCCCGAACCGGCGTGTCGTGGGCGGCGAATTAGACTCCCGGTCATGACACTTGCCGCGCAGTTCACCCGTGTCCCGCATCCCGCGCCCGTTCCGGCGCAGCGGCGGCAGGAGATTCTCGCGGAGCCCGGGTTCGGGCGGTACTTCACCGATCACATGGTGTCGCTGGATTATGTGGACGGACAGTGGACCAACGGCCGCGTCGAGCCCTACGGGCCGATGGCCATGGACCCGGCCACCATGGTGTTCCACTACGGCCAGGCCATCTTCGAGGGTCTCAAGGCGTACCGGCAGGCCGACGGCTCCATCGCGACCTTCCGCGTCGACGCCAATGCCGCGCGTTTCCGCCGGTCGGCGGCCCGCATGGCGATGGCGCAGCTGCCCGAGGAGCTGTTCGTCGAGTCGATCCGCCAGTTGCTCGAGGTCGACGGCGACTGGGTGCCCGCCGCGGGCGGCGAGGACGCGCTGTACCTGCGGCCGTTCATGTTCTCCACCGAGGTCGGCCTGGGCGTGAAGCCCGCCTCCGCCTACAAGTACCTGCTGCTCGGCGGCCCGGCCGGCGCGTACTTCCCGCGCGGGCTGAAGCCGGTCAAGGTGTGGCTGTCCACCGAGTTCGTGCGCGCCGCTCCCGGCGGCACCGGCGAGGCCAAGGTGGCGGGCAACTACGCCGCCTCGCTGCTCGCCCAGCAGCAGGCCTCGGAGAAGGGCTGCGACCAGGTGGTGTGGCTGGACGCGTGTGAGCACCGCTACGTCGAGGAGATGGGCACCAACAACCTGTTCTTCGTCTTCGGCAGCGGCTCCGACGCGCGGCTGGTGACGCCGGAACTGTCCGGCTCGCTGCTGCCCGGCATCACCCGCGACTCGCTGATCACCCTGGCCGCCGACTCCGGCTACAAGGTGGAGGAGCGCAAGATCTCCGTGGAGGAATGGCGCAAGGGCGTCGAATCCGGTGAGATCACCGAGGTTTTCGGCTGCGGCACCGCGGCCGTCGTCATCCCTGTCGGTTCGGTCCGCTCCGCGGAAGGCGAATTCACCATCGGCACCGGCGAACCCGGCGAGGTCACCATGGCCCTGCGCGACACGCTGACCGGCATCCAGCGCGGCACCTTCGCCGACAGCCACGGCTGGCTACGCACGATGGCATAGCCTCCCACAAGCGAAACACGACCGCCCCGAAAGAGTTTCGGGGCGGTCGTGCTGTATCGAGGGGTGGTCGGCCGCGTCCGCCGGACGAACGCGACCGGGCCGCAAGCAGCCCGGCAGCCGATGCGCTCGTTGTCGCGATCGGGCTGCTGCGAGCGCCTCGGCGGGATGTCGTCAGCTGGGCATGAACATGTGCCACTGTTCGAGGGTCTGGGGGCGCATGACGTAGTTGTGGTCGCGGATGTGGGACAGCGACGCGCTGGGCTCCTCCGAGTACCAGTGGCCCGGGAAGACCGTCGGGTTGGACTTCAGGTCCGCGAGGTAGCGGAGGCTGCGGAACATGGCGTCGGAGTCGCCGCCGGGGAAGTCGGTGCGGCCGCAGCCGTCGACGAAGAGGGTGTCACCGGCGATGAGGCGGTCCTCGAAGAGGAAGCACTGGCTGCCGGGAGTGTGGCCCGGGGTATGCAGGAGTTCGATCTCGAAGCCGCCGACCGCGACCTTGTCGCCGTGCGAGTGACCGGTGAGCTCGGAGGGGGCGATGCCGGTGACATTGGCCACCCACGGCAGTTCCTCGGCATTGACGTGGACCGCCACGTCGGTCTTCTCCAGGAGTTCCTTCACGCCGCGCAGGGTGAAGCCCATCATCGAGCCGCCGACGTGGTCGGGGTGGTGGTGGGTGGCCAGGACTCCGGTGAGCCGCATGTCGTCCGCCTCGGCGATCTCCACCAGCTGGGCCGCCTCGTAGGCGGGGTCGACGACCACGCATTCGCCGGTATCCCGATCACCGATCAGGTAGGCGAAGTTGCGCATCTGGGTGGCGATCGGGTCGCCCACGGCCCAGTCGCGGCCGGAGAGCAACTGGCGGAAGTACAAACGGTCGGAGGCCATGTCCCTCAGCATATTGCGGGACCCGGCGGCATATTGCGGGCAGGGCGTCCGGTTTTGCGGGTCCGGCAGTACGCCGGTACCCGGCCGGAGCCGGGCACCGGGACTCGCGTCAGCGCAGGATCGGCTCGATCTCGTTCGCGGCCTCGGCGCCGTAGGCCTCGCGCAGGCGCTTCATCGCCACGTCGTGGTCCAGGGTCCAGTCCTGCGGCCCAACGGTTTCCAGCACGTGCACCGCGACCAGCGAACCCAGCTGGGCCGAGCGCTCCAGCGACAGGCCCGCGGAACGGCCGGTCAGGAAGCCCGCGCGGAAGCCGTCGCCGACGCCGGTCGGGTCCTCCTTGGCCATGTCGGGGACCACGTCCACGAACAGCTCGGAGCCGTCGCGGTCGACGATCTTGGCGCCCTTCGAGCCCAGGGTGGTGATGCGGATGCCCACGCGCTCAGCGACTTCGGCTTCGGACAGGCCGGTCTTCTGGAGCAGGATGCCCCACTCGTACTCGTTGGTGAACAGGTAGTCGGCGCCGTCGATCAGGCGCTGGATGGTCTCGCCGTCGAGGAAGGCCAGCTGCTGGGAGGGGTCGGCGGCGAAGGGGATTCCGGCGGCGCGGCACTGATCGGTGTGGGCCAGCATGGCTTCCGGATCGTCGGCGCCGATCAGCACCAGCTCCAGTTCGCGGCCGGCGGCCAGCTCGGTGATGTCGATCTCGCGGGCCTCGGCCATGGCGCCGGGGTAGAAGGACGCGATCTGCGCCATGGTCTCGTCGGTGGTGCAGACGAAGCGCGCGGTGTGCGCGGTCGCGGACACCCGGACCGCGGAGCAGTCGACGCCGTTGTCCTCCAGCCACTTCCGGTAGTCGCCCCAGTCCTGGCCGACCGCGCCGACCAGCAGCGGGGTGCGGCCCAGTACGCCCATGGCGTAGCTGATGTTGCCGGCGACGCCGCCCTTGCGGATCACCAGATCATCGACGAGGAAGCTGAGCGAAACATGCTGCAGCTGATCGGCCAGCAGCACATCGGAGAACTTGCCCGGAAAGCGCATGAGGTGATCGGTCGCGATGGACGCGGACACGGCGATGGTCACGGGTGGATCCTTCGAGTGGGGGAGGCGGCCGACAGTGGTCCGCACCTACGAAAATAACCGGACACGCGACAGCGCGGAACATCCTGGAAGATGTTCCGCGCTGCGCGGTGCTAACTCGGGAGCTAGCTCAGTTGAAGCTGTCGCCGCAGGCACAGGAGCCGGTGGCGTTCGGGTTGTCGATGGTGAAACCCTGCTTCTCGATGGTGTCGACGAAGTCGATCGAGGCGCCCTGGATGTAGGGGGCGCTCATGCGGTCGACCGCGAGCTTCACGCCGTTGAACTCCACGACCAGGTCGCCGTCGAGGGTGCGGTCGTCGAAGAAGAGCTGGTAGCGCAGGCCCGCGCAGCCACCGGGCTGAACCGCGATGCGAAGGGCGAGGTCGTCGCGGCCTTCCTGGTCCAGCAGCGCCTTCGCCTTGAGGGCGGCGGCCTCGGTCAGAGTCGCACCATGGGTGGTGGTCTCGTTCTCAACAGTCATGAACTCTCCTAAGGGACCCATTTGTGGTGGCGTGTGGGCCAGCCCGTGAGGGTATGGCTCGAAGCCTGTCAACACCCGTCGGCGGGCGACTATTCCCTATCCTACGCGGCGCTTATCCAGCGGAACGGTCAGGCTGCGTCGTCGCTGACAAATAGCTCCTGGGGGTGTGCCGAGGTGACAACTGATTTCGGGTGGCGAGGGTAACTCGCCGGGGACGTCCAGAATCGGGTTGGCTCTCGACCGCCGGCCCGCATGCGGGTCGGCAAACGGCTCTCAGCTGGGCGCTGAAGTTTCGGAGAGGCGGGATTGTTAGCCTGGTCGGCGTGAAGTTCCTGCGCCGTGGCGAGTCCACCCCCACCTCCGACAGCACCAGCACCGACGCCGGTGCCGCGGTGGCGGACACGACCGTCACCCTGGGTAAAGGGCGTCCGACCCCGTCGCGCCGCGAGGCGCAGGGTCGCCGCCGCGGTCCGGTCGCGCCCGCGCCCAAGACCGCCAAGGAGGCCCGGGCCCGCCGCAAGGCGCTGCGCGGCACCAAGGAGGAGCGCAAGGCGTCCTCGGCCGAGCGTCGCGCCGACGTCAACAACCGCCGCGCCCGCATGCTCGCCGGTGACGAGCAGTACCTGCTCCCGCGCGACAAGGGCCCGGTCAAGAAGTACGTGCGCGACATCGTCGACGCCCGCCGCAACCTGCTCGGCCTGTTCATGCCGCTGGCGCTGGTGCTGATCCTGAGCATGATCCTCTCGCCCGCGCTGCAGGCGATCGTGACGCTGGCCATGCTGGTGATGATGCTGTTCATGATCATCGAGGGCGTGGTGCTCGGTCGGATCGTGAGCAACCGGGTCCGGGAGCGCTTCCCGGACAGCACCGATTCCGCCTTCTCGCTGGGCTGGTACGCCTTCGTGCGCGCCTCGCAGGTGCGGCGCATGCGCGCGCCGAAGCCGCAGGTGAGCCCGGGCGACGCGATCTAGCGATCAGTTCTGCTCTCGGTAGGCCGAGAGCGCCCGCAATTCCAGGGCGACGCGGGCGTGGTCCCGATCGACCACGTTCGTCGAGCCCGCGAATTCCCAGGTGTTGTCGCGGTGCAGCGGGACCGCGCGGCTGGCCGCGGCGAACAGGGCGGTGATCCGGCGGACGGCGAGGCCGGCGCGGGAGGTGGCGGTCGCGGAGCGGTAGTGGCCGTGTCCGGAGGTGATGGCGGTCATGCGCGGGCCTCTTCCTCGTCGAGGTGTGCGGTGGTCTCTGCGGCCATGAGGCCGAAGGTCAGGGTGCCGAGCGCGGTGATCGCGGTTCCGGCTGCGACGATTGCGGACAGTGCATCCATGGCAGTAAGTTTTCAGTAGGGAACTTTCGGCCAACAGTGGCTGTTCTGACATAGTTCGCAAATATCCGGCCAGATGGGATCGCGACATGCTCTCCAAGGTCGCCGTCGTACTCAACGACAACCTCGCCATGTTCGAATTCGGCGTGGTCTGTGAGGTTTTCGGGCTCGACCGGACCGCGCAGGGCCTGCCCCTCTTCGACTTCCGGGTCTGCGGGCTCGAACCGGGGAAACCGCTGAAGTCCAGCTCGCCGGGCATCCACGTCACGCCCGATTACGGGCTCGAGGAACTGCGCGACGCGGATCTGGTTGCCATTCCGGCCTTTCCGATCCGCGACGGCAAGGCGAAGATCGACGCCCGGGTCATCGACGCCGTGCGCGACGCCGCCGTGGCCGGGGCCACCGTGCTGACCGTGTGCTCGGGCGCGTTCCTGGCGGGCGCGGCCGGACTGCTCGACGGGCGCAAATGCACCACCCACTGGGGTTATGTCGACCTGCTGGCCGAACAGTTCCCACTCGCCACCGTCGACCCGGACGTGCTGTTCGTCGACGAGGGCAATCTCATCACCAGCGCGGGCACCGCGGCCGGCATCGACGCCTGCCTGCACCTGGTACGCCGTGAACTGGGCAGCAGCGTCGCCAATGCCATCGCCCGGCGCATGGTGGTGCCGCCGCAGCGCGACGGCGGACAGCGGCAGTTCATCGAGCGGCCGGTCGTGGCCTGCGAATCCGAGGGGCTCAGCGAGACGCTGCACTGGATGGGCGAGCATCTGGACCTGCCGCATTCGGTGGAGTCACTGGCGGCGCGCAGTTCCATGTCGACGCGCACTTTCGCACGGCGCTTCGCCGCCGAGACCGGGACCACGCCAGTGAAATGGCTGACCGGGCAGCGGGTACTGCTGGCCAAACAGCTGCTGGAGGACACCGACCTGGACCTCGAATCGCTGTCCCACCGTTGCGGATTCGGGTCGGGGGCGCTGTTGCGGCACCACTTCCAGCGGTTGGTGGGGATCGCGCCCGTGGAGTACCGGCGGCGATTCGGATCCAGGGTCTCCTGAGCGGGCTCGAGCCGTTACGATGCGCACTCATGCGGTGGGCAGTGATGATCGCGGCGGTGCCGCTGGCGGTGGCGGCGGTTTCGGCGACGGCGGGATGCACGGATCCGCGCACCGCGGTGGGGGAGTGCATCGTCGGCGGTGCGACGAGTAACCACGACAAGCTGGTGGCCTGCTCCAAGCAGCACGACGGCAAGATCATCGCCAGCGTGGCGCACGGCTCGGACTGCCCGCAGGGGACCGATTGGTCGTACACGGCCAAGGACCTGAAGGTGCAGTGCGTGCACAACGAGAAGAACCACTGACTCCCGCACCCGGGATGGCCGTGCCTACTCGGCCGGAGCACGGGCACAGTTGATACCGTGCTGACGTGTCGCACAGTGCTCAGACAACCGATCGGCCGCTGCGGACCCTGGTGCTCGGTGGCGCCCGGTCCGGCAAGTCGGCCTTCGCGGAACAGCTCGTCGCGTCGGAGGCGGTGCGGTACGTGGCCACCGCCGCGGTCGACCCCGCCGACGCCGACTTCGCCGAACGCATTGCGGCGCACCGGGCCCGGCGGCCCGCGAGCTGGACCATCGTGGAGGGCGATCCGATCGCCGCGCTGGGCGAGCCCGCCGCCGCCACCCTCGTCGACGACCTCGGCACCTGGCTGACCGGGCGCATCGACGCCCGCGCCGCCTGGGAATCGCCGCGCGGCACCATCGGGCCGGACATCGACGCGCTCGTCGCCGCCGTCTCCGGCTACGCGCAGCGGTTGATAATCGTCAGCCCCGAGGTGGGGCTCGGCGTCATTCCCGCCACCGCCTCCGGGCGGCTGTTCCGTGACGAGATCGGAACGCTGAACCAGCGCCTCGCCGAGGTGTGCGACGAGGTCTTCCTCGTGGTCGCGGGGCAGCCGGTGCGGGTCAAGCCCGACCGCGCGGTCGTCTCCGGCGCCGCGCTGTCGGATGCGACCGGTGCGGATTCATCGCTCACGGTGGCGACTTCGATCGATGCCTCCGATGGCGGAGCGGATCAGGTTGCGGTGGCGTCGGTTTCGGCGGCCGCCGTGGCGCAGGCCGCCACCGACGGCGGATCGGGCCGACCGGACGGCTCGGGTGCCGACGTCGAAAGTGGAACCGCCGGTGCCGAACTCGGCTCGGCGACCGCCGATTCCGCGGCCGCCGCCGGGGTGGGCGTCGCGTCCGCCGACGGCGAGACGGGTGGAGAGTCGCTGGCTGACGGCGCGCAGAGCGCCCCAGTGCTCACCAAGCCCGCCCGCATCTCGTTCGGTCCTGTGACCGGACCGGATCCGCTGGTGTGGGCCGCCGCCGAGGAGCGGCAGGCGCAATTGACCAAGCCCGCAGGGGCATTGGGCCGACTGGAGAAGCTGGCCAACTGGGTCGCCGCGTGCCAGGGCGTATGCCCGCCCAAGCAGTTCGAGCGGGCCCGCGTCGTGGTGTTCGCCGGGGATCACGGGGTGGCGCAGCACGGCGTGTCCGCGTATCCGAGCGAGGTGACCGGGCAGATGGTCGCCAACTTCCTGCACGGCGGCGCGGCCGTGAATGTGCTGGCGCGCTTGGCCGATGCCAGCGTGCGCGTGGCCGACATCGCCGTCGACGGCGACACCGCGCCGGAGATCTCGCGGCACAAGGTGCGGCGCTCCAGCGGCTCGATCGACCGCGAGGACGCGCTGACCGAGGCCGAGGTGCAGGCGGCGCTCGCGGCCGGCGCGAGCATCGCCGACGAGGAAATCGATTCCGGCGCCGACCTTCTCATCGCCGGCGACATGGGTATCGGCAACACCACGCCCGCCACCGTGCTGATCGCGGCCATCACCGACACCGAGCCGGTGGTGGCGGTCGGCCGCGGCACCGGCGTCGACGACGCGGGCTGGATCCGCAAGACCGCCGCCATCCGCGATGCCATGTGGCGCGCCCGCCCCGTCCTCAAGGACCCGGTCGCCCTGCTGCGCACCGCCTCCGGCGCGGATCTGACCGCCATGGCGGGCTTCCTGGCCCGTGCCGCGGCCCGTCGCACTCCGGTCATCCTCGACGGCGTCGTGGTGACCGCCGCCGCCCTGGTCGCCGACCAGCTCGCCCCTGGCGCCCGCGCCTGGTGGATCGCGGGCCACCGCTCCAGCGAGCCGTCCCACACCATCGCCCTGAAGCGTCTCGACCTCGAGCCGCTCGTCGACATGAACATGCGCCTGGGCGAAGGCTCCGGCGCGGTGGCCGCCCTCCCGCTGCTGCGCGCCGCCGTCGCCACCCTCGGCGAGATGGCCACCTTCGCCGAAGCCGGAGTCAGCACCGCCGACGCCGACGCGGAAGCCGCTGAGGCCTGATCGGTGAACGGGCTTCGGCTGGCGGTGTCCTGGCTGACGGTGCTGCCGGTTCGAGGGCCGGATGAAGTCGACCGGTCGGTTGCTGCCCGGGCGATCGGGTGGGCTCCGGTGGTCGGGGTGTTGCTCGGCGGCGCGGCGGCCGGATTGCTTTGGGGGCTGGGCAAACTCGGGGCCTCGGGGCTGTTGGCCGGGTTTGTCGTGGTGGCCGGGCTCGCGTTGATCACGCGCGGGATGCACGTCGACGGGTTGGCCGACACCATGGATGGGCTCGGGAGCTACGGTCCGCCGGAGCGGGCTCGCGAGATCATGAAGAGTGGCGGAGCGGGGCCGTTCGGGGTGGCGGCGTTGGTGTTCGCCGTTGCCATTCAGGCGATTTCGCTGGGGGTGCTGGCCGAGCAGGGGCGGTGGGCGGCGGTCGTCGTGGCTGTTGCGGTCGGGCGGGTCGCGGTGGTGCTGGCGTGTCGGCGGGGGATCGAGGCGGCGCCGGGGGCCGGGTTCGGCGCGTTGGTGGCGGGGACGCAGGCGCCCGTGGTGGGGGTCGGGTGGAGTGTGATCGCCTGTGGGGCAGCGGTGTTCGTTACCGGGAATGTGTGGCAGGGGCCGGTGGCGGTGGTTGTGGGGCTGGTGGGGGCCATGGTGCTGGTGCGGCATTGTGTGCGGCGATTCGGGGGGTTGAACGGCGATGTGCTCGGCGCCGCACTGGAATTGAGTGTCACTGCGGCCGCAGCGGTATTGTCGCTCGGTCGCTGAGAGTGGACCGGAAAACGCGTCCCGGCCTTGGCGGGGTTGGGATTCGGACACTCGTATAACAGTTCGTCCTCCGTTCGCAATCCGACCGACCCGTGGCCGCGAATACCTTCTGATCGCATGCACCCGGCCGGAAACGGAGTCGCGAAATGCTCGGAATTCTGTTGCAGCTGGGGGTATTGGCACTCTTCGCGGGCATCGCGGTGGGAATCTTCGTGCTGGGGGACCGGGTGCGCCCGAGGTCCTGGCGGCACGGCGACGATTCCGGCGCGGGCTCCATGACCTTGGACATGGTCAATATGTTCTTCGCCGCGATCGTGGCCTTCGTGGTGGTGATCCTGTGGCAGCAGTACGACACCTCGCACGCGCACACGGTCGCCGAGGGCAAGGCGCTGGTGAATGTCTACGAGAGCGCCAACGGCATGCCCGAACAGGACCGCAAGCAGATCCAGGCCCTGGTGACCGCCTACACCAAGCAGGTGATCGGCGACGAGTGGAAGGTGATGGACGAGCAGCGCCGCCTGAGCCCGGCCGCGCAGTCCACCCTGGACGATCTGCGCGAGGCCGTGGACGCCGCGCCCGCCACCGACCCGGACGCCAAGGTCACCCAGGACAAGGCGGCCACCGCGGTCGAGGCGATCACCGACGCCCGCTACGACCGCGGCCTGGATGCGGGGTACCGACTGCCCGGATTCCTTTACGTGGCCCTGTGGTTCGCGACCGGCATGCTGTTGTTCGGCACCGTGTTCTCCGGTGTCGTGGTCACCAAGCGCAGCATCCTGATGACCGGTCTGTTCGGGCTGGTGATCGGCGCGGTCATCGTGGCCGTCTATCAGCTCGATCGGCCCTTCTCCGGCGGCAACCACGTCGCCAAGGACGCCTACGAACTCGCCCTCGCGCGCTTCCAGCACATCGCCGCGGAAACGCCGTCCAGCGGCGGCAGTCCCCGCTGACCGTCGCGACCGCGTAACCCGCTCGGCTTCTCGGAGGCACCTGTGAACGGAAACCGCAGAACAGCACGAGGATTCGCGGCGGTGACAGCGGTCCCGGTGGCCGCGGCGCTGCTCGCCCTCCATCCCGATGTCGCCGCCGCCGACCCGGGGCTGCCGTCGATCGGGGAGATCATCAGCGGCAGCGCGGGCGGGGGACCGGATCCCGGTGATGCCGCCGCGCCGATCGACGCGCCCACCGGCAGCGCGCTCGGGTTAGGCACTGGCAGTAGCTATTCCGGCAATCAGGGCCAGCCGGGCGGCCGGGTCGTCACCGGCAACCCCGCGGGCCCGAATCCGATGACCGCCTTGGATCTCGGCAGCAGCAGCCCGGACATCCCGCGCGAAACGACCGCGGGGGCATCGGATCTCGTGCCACCCGAACCGCCCGTGACTCCGATCGCCATCCCCAACACCCTCGGTGGCCTCCTCGGCCTCGACTCCGGCAGCGTTCTCACCGCCTGCGCGGGCAGCGCCGTGGTCGGCAGTGCGGCGCTGGGCATGGGCATCCTCACGGGCAGTGGCATGGGTTCGGGCCTGATCGGCCCCGGCTTCATCCCCGGCTCCAGCGGACTGGTCGGTCCGGGCTCGGCCGGGGCGGGCAGTGTGGTGGTCGGCAGCGCCGCCACCGGCAGCGCCCTGCTGACCTGCATGCTGTTGCTGCCCGTCCCGATGGCGCCGGAACCCGGTATCCCCCTGCTGATCCCGCCGGCCGCCCCCGCGGTGGTCCCGGCCGCCGCTCCCGTCGTGGCTCCGCTGCCCGCGGTGGTCCCGCCCGCCCCGGCGCCGATCCCGCCGCCGCCTCGGCAGCCGGACGAAGTCGCCGCGCCGGAACCGCCGCCACCGGCGGCCGGCCTGACCGCGCTCCAGGTCATGACGGTCATGATCATCACGATCATCGCGGGTGCGCGCGCCCGCCTCGCCCGCGGCCACCACGCGCCCGCCGACTGACGACGGGCGCGCCCGGGTCAGGACAGCTTCTCCAGCTTCGGGACCTCCCACTTCCCGTTCAGCACGCTGTCCTTCGGCGCGTACAGCCGCAGCGTGAGGGAGAACCGCCCGGACTCCGGGATCGGCAGCCAGTGCCCGGTCGGTACCTCCGACCCGGGATCGGCGTTCTGCACCGCGATCGTGATGGTGCCGTCCTCGGCGGGGGAGAGCGGGACCAGATGCCCGACCGAGTAGATGCGCGCGGGGTTCTGCACCAGGTAGGACTCGCCGTCATAGGCGGTGAGTGACCAGAACGCCCCCACCGGCGGCTGCTGGTCCTGGGCGAAGGTGACCCGGAATCGGCTGTCGCCGTCCGCATTCGCGTCGATCGTCGGATACACCGCGTCCCGGGGCAGATTCGCGCCCAGGCCGAGCGCGGCGATCTGCGCGCGCAGCGGATAGTCGGTGCCGTACGCGCCGACCTCCAGATTGAAGAGCCACCCGTTCTGGTACTGCGACTTGGGATCCCGGTACTCGGTGAGCGCGCGGCGGCCGTCGGCGAGGCCCGCGTTGAGCACGTCCGCGGGCACGGTGGCCGCTCCGCCCGGTGTGATGCCGATGGTGGCGAAGCGCTTCATGGCGTCGACGGCGTCCTCGTCGGCCGGATTGACCGCCATGACCGTGCACATGCGCGCGAAGAACGTGGGCCCGTCCATGGCCCCCACCATCTGGGCGGGCGCGCCGCCGCCCGCGGCCAAGGCCCCCGGACCGCCCTGCACCTCGCCGGAATCCCAGACGCTGAGCGGGGCCAGCTTCAACTGGTGCTGGAGCGCCCGCACACGCTCGATGTCGCCCTCACCCTTGTATTCGATACGGCCGAGCAGCCAGGTGGTGCCGGTCGGCATGGCCAGCTGGGTCATGCCGTCGGGCACCGTGCCCTTCCAGCCCGGTCCGGTGACGAGGTAGGTGTAGGGCGCCTGCTGCGGCGCGTTCTTGACGCGCGGATTGGTGCTGGCGGGATCGTGCACCGTATTGGTCCAGGCGTCGAGGAACTGCATGAGCCAGTACCGGCCCTTGATCTCGGGTACCTGCAACACCATCGGTTCCGGCCGCAGATCCAGCCAGGCCTGCGAGTACAGGGTGTCGAGGTTGAGCCGCACCACCTGCCGCACCTCGGGGGTGGGCGGATTCTGGTGCACGAATTGGTTTGCCGGGCCCCCGGTTTCGCGGGTGACGTCCATGAGGACCAGCGGGTAGCCGAACACGTAGGCGTCGGCGGCGATGTCCTTGGCGTCGCTGGAGGCCGAGGTGGCGCCGGTGGTGCCGGATCCATTGTCCGAGGTGCCGCAGGCGGTTAGTCCGAGGGCGGCCGCAGCGCCCATGCCGAGCGTCCGGGCGCCCAGTTCGAGCATCCGGCGACGCGAGAAAGGTGCGAAGGGGTGGCTCATGGCCAGCACCGTACTGCGGCGACGCGGGCCCGGAGCGCCCTCACGGGCGTGGCGCTCCGGTGTGTCGCGTGCGGGTCAGAGGTTGACCGGGTAGGTCGGCTCCTGGATCTCGGGCTTGATCCGGTTCTCCACGAAGATGCCGTGCCAGATCATGAACACGATGAGCGTCCACAGGCGGCGGCTGTGGTCGACCGGACCGGTGCGGTGCGCCTCCAGCATGGCCAGGATGGCCTGCTTGTTCAGCAGGTGGTCGGTGCCCGACTCGGTGATCTGGGCGCGCGCCCAGTCGTAGAGCTCCGGGCCGCGCAGCCAGTGCCGCAGCGGCACCGGGAAGCCCAGCTTGGCCCGGTTGAGCACGTGCGGCGGCACGATGTCGGTGAGCGCCCGGCGCAGCGCGTACTTGGTGGTCTCCTTGGTGATCTTCTGGTCCACCGGGATCTTCTCGGCGACCTTGAACACCTCGGGGTCCAGGAACGGGACGCGCAGTTCCAGCGAGTTGGCCATGGTCATCTTGTCGGCCTTGACCAGGATGTCGCCGCGCAGCCAGGTGAACAGGTCCAGGTGCTGCATGCGCGCCACCGGGTCCCAGTGGTAGCCCTGCATGGCGTAGATCGGGGCGGTGACGTCCTGGTGCGTCCACTCGGGCCGGAACTCGCGCAGCACCGACCGCAGCTGGGCGTCGTTGAAGCTGCGCGCGTTGCCGTAGTAACGCTCCTCCAGGGTGAGCGAGCCGCGGTGCAGCAGGCTCTTGCCGCGGGTGCCCTCCGGGATCCGGTCCGACACCTTGCCCGCCAGCTTGCGCAGCGGCTTGGGCAGGTACTCGAAGGGCTTGAGCGACAGCGGTTCCCGGTAGATCGTGTAGCCGCCGAACAGCTCGTCGGAGCCCTCGCCGGAGAGCACCACCTTGACGTGCTTGCGGGCCTCCTTGGCCACGAAGTACAGCGGCACCAGCGCCGGGTCCGCGACGGGTTCGTCGAGGTACCAGACGATTTCGGGAATCGAGGCCGCGTACTCCTCGGGGGAGACCATGCGGATGTAGTGCTTGGCGCCGATGGCCTCGGCGGTCTCGGCGGCCACATCGGCCTCCGAGTAACCCTGCCGCTCGAACGCCGAGGTGAAGGTCAGCAGGTTCGGGTTGTGGCGGATGGCCAGCGCGGCGATGGCGGTGGAGTCGATGCCGCCGGACAGGAACGCGCCGACGGTGACGTCCGCGCGCATGTGCTTGGCGACGGAGTCCTCGAGCGCCTCGGCGATCTCCTTGTAGCGCTTGGCCTCCGAGCCCGCCGCGAACTTCTGCACCCGGAACTGCGGGTTGAAGTAGCGGGTCACCTGCGGGGCGCTGCCGGGCTCGATCCAGGCGTAGCAGCCCGACTCCAGGCGGCGGATGTCCTTGTGCAGGGTCTCGGCCTCGGGCACGTACTGCAGCACCGTGTAGTGCTCGAGCGCGCGCGGGTCCAGGGCGTCGGTCAGCTCCAGCTCGGCGAGCAGGCCCAGCAGGCTCTTCTTCTCGCTGGAGAAGGCCGTGCCGCCCGCGCCGGTGGCGATGAACAGCGGCTTGATGCCGAACGGGTCGCGGGCCAGGAACAGCTTGTTCAGCTCGGTGTCCCAGATGGCGAAGGCGAACATGCCGCGCAGCCGGCTCGCGGCCTTGGCACCCCAGTAGTGGAAGGCGGCCACGATGGCCTCGCCGTCACCCTCGGTGCGGAACATCGGCTGGTCGCCGAACTCGGCCTCGTGGGCCTCCTTCAGCTCGGCGCGCAGCTCCAGATAGTTGTAGATCTCGCCGTTGAAGGTCATGGCGTAGCGCTCGGGGTTCTCCGGGGGACCCCAGCGCAGCGGCTGGTGCGAGTGCTCGATATCGATGATCGACAGGCGGTTGAAGCCGAAGATCATGCGCTCGTCGTTCCAGGTGCCCCGCTCGTCCGGGCCGCGGTGGCGCTGGCAGTGCAGCGCCTCGTACACCTGTGCAGCGGTGGTCTCGACCGTCCGCCCGTCCGGAGTAGTAGCTGTGCTAGCTGTCAGAAATCCGAGCAGACCACACACTGCGCCGAGAACCTCTTTCCGGAGTCATAAGGATTGGGGCGTACCCGCACGGGCACGCTGCACGCGAAACCTACTGCCCGAGTATGCCGTACCCGTGCAGATCCCGCCGCCAGAGCCCGTATCCACTGCATATGAGGTTTCCGGAGTGTCGGACAGGACCCCGTCGCAACGGGGGCCCCTTGTTGGTCTACGCTGCGTAGTACTTGGGAAACTCTCAGGGTCGGTTGCGCGTTCGCGTGTACCCTTCCCCGAGCTCCCGAACTGTGCTGATTATGTGTCGTCCGGCGGAAGGGAGCCCGGGCGGCGCGGTGTCGGAATGACGACCAGGAAGGCGTTGAGCGTGGCGCACAAGGCGAGCGAGGCGATAGGGGCACGACCCGCCCAGGGTCGGCGGGGCCGCATCCTTCGGCGGGCCGGGCTGGCGGTGTCCTTGGGGATGACCGCGATGCTCGTCTCCGGCTGCTCGATCGACAACGTTTGGCTTCGATTCGGCTGGCCCTCGGGCATCACGCCGCAGGCCACCAGGATGCGCGAGCTGTGGACCTGGTCCGTGCTCGCCGCGCTGGCGATGGGTGTGCTGGTCTGGGGTCTGACCTTCTGGACCATCGCGTTCCACCGCAAGAAGGCGAACTCCCCGGAGTTCCCGCGGCAGACTGGTTACAACGTGCCGCTGGAGCTGAGCTACACGGCGATCCCGTTCGTGATCATCGCCGTGCTGTTCTACTTCACCGTCGTCGTGCAGAACTACGTGCACGAGAAGGTCGAGAACCCGGACGTCGTGGTCGACGTGACGGCGTTCCAGTGGAACTGGAAGTTCGGTTACCAGAAGGTCGACCTGAAGGACGGCTCGCCGGTCTGGGACGGTGTCGACACCGAGCGCCAGGACATGAACGAGGACATCAAGGATCGCTACAAGGAAGCGACCAAGGATGGCCACCCGCAGCCGGGCCCGAACAACGGCCTGCCCGCGAACGACATCTCCTACCTGCACTACGACAAGGTCGAGACCGTCGGTACCTCCAACGAGATCCCGGTCCTGGTGCTGCCCTCGGGCAAGAACATCGAGTTCCAGCTGGCCGCGGCCGACGTCATCCACTCGTTCTGGGTGCCGGAGTTCCTGTTCAAGCGCGACGTGATGCCGAACCCGAAGCAGAACAACTCGGACAACGTCTTCCAGATCACCAAGATCGAGAAGGAAGGCGCGTTCGTCGGCCGTTGCGCCGAGATGTGCGGCACCTTCCACTCGATGATGAACTTCGAGATCCGGGTCGTCTCGCCGGACGACTTCAAGAAGTACATGGACGCGCGGATCAAGGACCACAAGACCAACGGCGAGGCGCTCTCCGCGATCGGTCAGTCGCCGGTGGCGACCTCCACCAAGCCGTTCAACACCGACCGCAAGGCGCGCGGCAACGAGCTCGCCGACGCCAAGTGAGGATGAACTGACATGAAGGTCGAAGCTCGCATCTTCGAACTGCTCACGGTCTTCTTCGTGATCGTGGCCGTGATCTACGGCTACTTCACCGGCCAGTCCCGCACCGGAGTCGAGTGGGCGGGCACCACCGCCATCGTGCTGACCGGCGGCCTGGCGCTGATCGTGGCCACCTACTTCCGCTTCGTCGCCCGTCGTCTGGACCTGCGTCCCGAGGACTACGAGGAGGCCGAGATCGTGGACGGCGCCGGCGACCTGGGCTTCTTCTCGCCCGGCTCGTTCTGGCCCATCCTGCTGGCCGGTGCGGGTTCCATCACCGCGCTGGGCCTGGCATTCTTCCAGTTCTGGCTGATCGGCATCGGCGTGGTCTGCGTGCTCGCGGCCGTCGCCGGCCTGGTGTTCGAGTACCACCTGGGCCCGGAAAAGCACTGATCCGGAGCACAACTCGAAGCGCCCCATCCGAATCCGGATGGGGCGCTTTGCTGTTCGGGGGGAACTGTTCGGAGGTCTTCAGATGCCGAGCGCGTGTTTGAGGCGGGTGGTGCGCGGCGACATCGACGCCAGACCCAGCAGGGCGCGCGGGAACCTCGGTGTCAGTTGGGACGGGCGGGTGTGGATGGCGGTCTCGATCCAGCGGGCGGCCTCGGCCGGATCGATGGTCCCGTATTCGGCGTGCGCCCGAGCGCTGGTGGCGCCGGTGAAGATCGGGTACTGGACCGTGGAGACGTGGATGCCGCGCGGGGAGAGCTCGGCGTCGGCGCACTGGCCGAAGGTGGTCCAGGCGGCCTGGGCGGAGGCGTAGGAGGCGAAGTTCGGGGAGGGACCGGTCTCCGGGCTCCACGGGCCGACGTTCACCACGTGGCCGGAACCGCCCGCGAGCATGGCGGGGAGCAGGCCCAGGGTCAGGCGCAGCGGGCCGAAGTAGTAGGCGGCCATCATGCGCTGGTAGTCGCGGAACCGGTCCAGGGATTGCAGGACCGGGCGGCGGCTGGGGCGCCCGGTGTTGTTGACCAGCACGTCGACCGTGTCGAATTCGGTGAGCAGCCACTCGACCAGCTGGTCGACATCGCCGAGGGCGGCGATGTCGCAGCGGTACCAGTGGGCGCGGCCGCCGGCTTCGATGATGGTGGCGCAATCCTCGACCAGCTGGGCGCCGGTGCGCGCGACCAGGATGACCTCCGCGCCGTGAAAACCGAGTAGTCGGGCCGTTTCTCGGCCGATCTCGGACGTGGCGTCGGTGATGACCACGCGTTTGCCCTCGAGCGGGCGTTCGCCCTCGGGGCCACCGGCACTACGGGGGCGGCGGGCAGCACGGAATTCGATCATGGGACAGGCAACCTTCATCAGAGGATTGAGCATGAACCATGCACCGATACCCCGCCGACAGTATCGATACCGCCGCGCCTCCCGGCTGCCAACCGATAGCTGATTTGCGCTACGCGATTGCTGGGTGAGCGGCGGAACACATTCTATTCGGTCGGGTCATAACGCCGGGCGCGTTCGGCCACACAGATCTCGTCGATTCCGGACACGATGTCCCGCAACAGTTCCGAGGGCAGCGCCGCCGGACGCAACCGGCAGGTGAAGGTGATGAAGCCGTGGTCCTCGTCGTCGAGTTCACGCAGGTAGCGGGAGCGCACACCGTAGGTCATGGCCGAGATCACGGTGAAGCAGCCGGTGCGCTCGCGGTGCCCGGAGAACAGGTCGTGCAGGCCGTGGAACACCCGCGCGTAGTTGGACATGGGCGCGAAAAGCGAGATGCGGTAGGCCGGTCCGCGCTCCGAGGAGCTGATCACGGTGTCGGCCAGGTACTCCGCGTCGCGCAGCGTCAGCACCTTCGGAGCGAACATGAGCGCGCCCGCCGCGGCATTGCGGACCGGCATGCCGGCGCGGCCGCCCGCCGAGGCGGCGATGGCGCCCAGCGACTTCCGGGCGCGGGCGCCGACCTCACGCCGGGCGCGCAGCGACAGGTTGGGGGTGGTGGGGTGCAGGCTCGACCACTGGCCGAAACGGACCGTGCCCAGCTGCACGGTGCCGGTGCCGACCGGGCGCGCGACCTTCAGCGGCGCGGTGTCGATCCAGCGGCCAACCTGCAGCATGGAGTCGCCCGGGGACTGGATCTCGCGGAAGGAGTGCTCCACCCAGGTGTCGAAGTCCAGGAAGCGGTGCGCGTCGGTGGTGAGCCAGGTGCGGTCCTTGTCCACGCCGGTCACCTCGAGGGTGAGCGCGGTGATGATGCCGGTGCGCCCGCCGCCGCCCAGGATCTTGCGGAAGCGTTCCGCGTGGTGGGTGCGCCCGCAGGTGCCGAATCGCCCGTCCTGATCGACGTATTCGAGTTCGACGACATTGTCGGAGAACATGCCGAAGCGATGCGACGCCGCCGACAGCCCGCCCACCGCCGCGAATCCGCCCGCCGTGATGTCGCGATGGTCGCCCACGATGGGCAGCCCGAGCCCGTGCGCGCCCAGGGTGCGATCGATGTCGGACAGCCGTGCCCCCGCCTGCACGCGCACAGTCCTGGCATCGGCGTCGACAACCTGTACGCGGTTCATCTTCCGCATGCTCAGGGTGGTGCCCTGCACGGGCAGTCCGAACTCCTCGTCCGGACGTTCCCCACCCCGGATGATCAGCGGTTTCGTCGAACGACGTGAATCCCGAACGGTCCGAACCACATCCGCGGTGTCGCGGGGCAGAAACTCGTCGGGGTGGGTGGAGACGGGCGTGCTCATGGCGCTACAGCTAACCACAACCGCGCGAATTGCGCTCGCGCGTAGAGTCCGGCCTATGAGTTTCCTGGGTGGGGTTTTCGGGTCGCCGCGAGATCGGTTCGGCAAGAAGATCTTGGAGCAGGTGCGGGGGTACGAGGTGGTGGAATTCGCGCGGTTCGACCCGGAGGCGTTCGAGATCGCGTGCCGGCTGCGGAACGGGTACGCCGCGACACTGAAACTGGAGACGCTCTATCGCCGGTTCGGGGGGAAGGTCGGCGCGGAGCTGTTCGCCGTGATCGACAGCATGCTGTTGCCGCCCGCCGCGCGGGAGAGCTGGGACGAGGTGTCGCCCAAGCTGCGGCCGGTGGTGCGGCGGGCCGGGTACGGGGCGGTGCGGGTCGCCGAGGCGGACGGCCGGGACATGGTGCTCACCCGGCCGGCGCTGCCGTATCTGTGCGAGCTGGTGGTGATCGATCTGCCCAGCACCGTGCAATTCGTGACACGGCAGGATCTTTCGCGCTGGGGAGTGGACGAGGAGCAGGTGTACGCGGTCGCGCACGCCAATCTCACCGAACTGGCCATGAGCACCATGACCGCCTTCGATCAGGCGGAGGGCGTGCGGGTGCTGGATTTCACCGATGACGACGGCGAGAACTACGTCGGCTCGCTGCCGCTGGTGGCGGGCTGGCTGGCGGGGGTGGGGGCCCGAACCGGCACCACGCCACTGCTTTTCCTGCCGGGACACCTCGGCATGCTGGTCGTGCTCGGCGCGACGCCCGCGGCCATGCCGCAACTGCTCGCGCTGGCCTCCGAACGGCACGAGGCCGCGCTGCGCCCCTTGTCGGCGGTGCCGTACACCGTGGACGACAACGGCGACCTGACGCCGCTGCGGGTGCCCGAGGATCATCCGGCGTACGCGGAGATCCGGCACGCGCAGGCGCAACTCGTGGTCGGCGCGTACCGGTCTCAGACCGAGAATCTGCGCGAGGAGGACGACCGCGAGGGCGCGATCATGGAGCTGCTGCTGGTGAGCGCGCCCGACGGCAGCGAGTACACCATGACCTCCTGGACCGACGGCGCGACGAATCTGCTGCCCGCCGCGGACTACATCTGCTTCGTCACCGGCGACGGCGATGTCTTCCGGGTGGCCTGGGACGACGTGTCCGGGCTGGTGCCACTGGAACTCGCCGACGAGTACGACCCGCCGCGTTTCCGGGTCCAGGACCATCCGCCCGCCGAGGTCATGGCCCGACTACGCGCGCTGGCCCGCTGATTCGGGCGGCGCGTCGCCGGTGTGGCGGGATTTCTTCACGACTGTGTCATCTGGGTCGGCTAGGGTCGCGGCGTGGACAGGGCGCAGCTTGCAGCGGATATGGCGGCCGGAGCGAGACCGGAGTTCCTCTTCTTCTGGGGGCACACCCGCACCCCCGGGCACGAGGTCGGCACATGGGTGCTCAGCCAGTGGTGGCCCGTCGACTTCACCGTGGACGGCCAGACCTACTCCAGCGCCGAACATTTCATGATGGCCGAGAAGGCCCGCCTGTTCGGCGACGAGGACATGCGCACCCGCATCCTCACCAGCGACACCCCCGCGGACGCGAAACGCCTGGGCCGTGCCATCTCCGGCTTCGATCAGGACACTTGGGAAGCCCACCGCTTCGACATCGTGCTGCGCGGCAGCATCGCCAAATTCGGCCAGCACGACGCGCTGCGCGACTTCCTGCTCGCCACCACCGAGAAGGTGCTGGTGGAAGCCGCACCCCGCGACACCATCTGGGGCATCGGGCTGGGCGCCGAGAATCCCGACGCCGCCGACCCGGCGCTGTGGCGCGGCGAGAACCTACTCGGCTTCGCCCTCATGGACGCCCGCGACGCGCTAGCTCCCGCCCGCCAGCTCTGACGCGACGCCCACGCGCCGCTCGTAGAGTGCGAGCACGGCCTCGACCTGCGGTGTGCGCGGGGCGTTCTCGGCCAGCCAGGCGATGCGGGTGCCGGTGAGCTCCAGCTCGGCGGCGGAGAGATCGGGTTTGGTGAGCGCGATCTCGCACAGTGCCCGGACCGTTCCGGCGGCCCGCTGGAGGGTCTCGTCGCTGGAGGCGGCGGGCTGAGGGTCGGGCGGCGGGGAGCTGTCGAAGTCGATGCGGGTCCGGTCGGACAGCGTCGGCACGGCGTCGGCCGGGACGGTTCCGAAGAGCTGCGCGCCGTCGCTGTAGCTGCCGTCGCGAGTTCGGAACGGCAGCAAGTTGCTCAGCCCGAGCATTGCCGAAAGCGCCGTCAACGAAAACCCCACCGGCAGCGGCAGAGCTGCTTGCGCCCAGACCGCGGCGAAGATGCCCGCGGAGATCAGGTTCGCGAGCGGCCCCGCGGCAACGGTCAGCCGCTCGCCGCGCGGGCTCGGTCGCACCGACCAGTGCACCCGTCCGCCCGGATACAGACCCAGCCGCACCGTCACCGAACCGAATTCGAAGCGCAGACCACCGGCGCCGGGCCGCGTTCCGATGCACACGATCAGGGGATACGCGCCGAAAAGTCGTCCTACCGCCAGGTGTCCGAGTTCGTGTATCAGGACTGCCAGCATCAGCGCGCCGTAGTAGTACCAGGGGAACAGCGCCATCAGCGGATGGTCGCGCCAGTAGATCGCCGTGAATCCAGCCGATACCGCGGCCACCGCGGCCACGGCCGCGCCCTCGGTCACCTGCTTCCCTCCCACACGCACGGCCGGATAGTAGCCCGCGATCTCCGGACTCCGCTGATCTCGGTCCGGATGAGGGAGGATCGGGGCATGGAGACGGTGAGCGGTCGTGAGGTGTATTCGAATCGGTGGATCACGCTGCGGGAGGATGTGGTCCGGCAGGCCGATGGGGAGGAGTCGATCTATGCCTTCATCCGGAAGTCGGACTTCGCGATCGTGATTCCGTGGGACGGGGAGCGGTTCCATCTGGTGGAGCAGTTCCGGTATCCGTTGCAGCGGCGGTGCTGGGAGTTCCCGGGTGGGGCGGTGGCGGGAGAGGGCGATCTGGTCGAGGTGGCCCGGCAGGAGCTGCGGGAGGAGACCGGGTTGCGGGCGGGGACGCTGACGGTGCTGGGGAAGGTGGCTCCGGCTCCGGCGACCAGTACGCATTACGGGACGGTGGTGCTGGCGACCGAGCTGACCGAGGGGCCGCACGAGCGGGAGCCGTCGGAGGCGGACATGGAGTCGGGGTGGTTCACCCGCGACGAGTTCGAGGACCTGATCCGGACGGGGGCGATCGTGGACGCGCAGACCGTTGCCGCGTATTCGCTTCTGCTGCTGCACGAGAAGACGAGCGGGCGTCCAGTCGTATAGACGGTTTATTACGTCCGAAAGCGGAAGATCCGCTGAAAGTGGATCCCGGTGACCCTTGCGGCGTGACGCGGGCGGCGTTCAATGGTCGTCGCGGTCCACGCCTGGAAGGGCTGGGGGATTGGTCATGGATCGTATTGGTGCACTCCGTGATACGAAGAAGTGATCCTATGTTCGGAAGAACTCCCGCGGCCGCGCTGGCGGCCGTGCTGGTGACGGCGCCACTGGTGACGGGCCTGGCCGCGGCCCAGGCCGCGCCGGCGACCACTGCGGTGGCGAGCCCGGTCGCCGCTCGCCACGACGACCAGGGCTCGGACCGCGATGGCGGCGGCGATCAGGGCGACGCCTGGTTCATCCACCACTGCAAGCAACTCCACGAATGGTGGCAGCCGCGCTGTATGCGTGATCGCAACGATATGTGGCACCGTGGCGACCCGCCGTCGACGGGCAGCTGGTAGCCCTCACCAGGCGAGCCGCGCGTACTCCTCGCTACCCCACACGTGGCCCCAGAAAGTGCCGGTCGGTCCGTCGGCGGGCAGGGTCGCCAGGTACACGCTGGGTTCGGCGCCCTGTTCGGGGGTGCGGAAACCGCTGTGGCCGTTCAGATCCGTGGCGGTGTAGCCGGGGTTGGCGGCGTTCACCTTGATCGGGGTGTCCTGCAGCTCCTGCGCGTAGAGGACCGTCACCATGTTCACGGTGGTCTTGGACGCGGTGTAGGGGATCGCGGACGGCATCCGCGACAGCGGGCTGTCGGGATCTGTGCGCGCGGTGAGGGAGCCGACTTCGCTGGACACGTTGACGATTCGCGCGGCCTCCGCGCGCCGCAGCAGCGGCAGCAGCGCGTTGGTGACCGCGATCAGGCCGAAGACGTTGGTGTCGTACACGTGTCGCAGGGTGGCGAGGGTGCCCGAGGACGCCTTGCCGTCGCCTTCCAGACCGCCGGTGATGGCGGCGTTGTTGACCAGCACGTCGAGCCTGCCGAACTCGGACTCGATGCGGGTGGCGGCGCGGGTGACGGAATCCTCGTCGGCGACGTCGATCTGGATGAAGTGGGCGTCCGCGCCCTCGGCCCGCAGCTTGTCCGCGGCGGCCTGCCCGAGTCCGGGGTCGCGCGCGCCGATCAGGACGGTCATGCCGCGCGCGGCCAGCTGCCGGGCGGTCTCGTAGCCGATGCCCTTGTTGGCTCCGGTGATGAATGCTGTTCTGCTCATGCGAAAAGCTTCGCGCGGCAGCGGATTCCGTGGGAGGGCCGGTTTGTACCACCCTGAACGGGAATATCGGCCCACACTGGAGTAATGGCTGACCGTAGCGAGCTCGCGGCCTTTCTCAAGGCCAGGCGCAACCGGCTGACACCCACCGACGTCGGACTGCCCCTGGGCCTGAACCGCCGCGCGCCCGGCCTGCGGCGTCAGGAGGTGGCGCAGCTGGCCGGGATCTCGGTGGACTACTACATCCGCATGGAGCAGGCGCGCGGGGCGAAACCCTCGCGGCAGGTGCTGGCGGCGATCGGCCGCGCGCTCATGCTGACCGTCGACGAACGCGAATACCTGTTCCGGATCGCGGGGGAGGCGCCGCCGGTGGTGGCGGGGCCGAACAAGACGGTGCCGCAGTCGGTCCGGACCATTCTCGACGCGCTCGCCACCCCGGCCTACGTGGTGGACGCCACCTACGAGGTGCTGGCCTGGAACCGGGCCGCGACCCCGTTCGTCGGCGATCTCGACACCGTGCCCGGTCACGAGCGCAATATGATCCGCTGGATGTTCCGGGAGGCCGTCGACCACCCGCAGTGGGCCGAGGCCGACACCCGCGACTTCGCCCGCGCCCTCATCGCCGACCTGCGCGCGGCCTACGCCCGCTACCCGGGGCATCCGGCGCTCGCCGCGCTGGTCACCGAATTACTGGGCACCTCACCACGTTTCGCCGACATGTGGGGCGCGCACGACGTGGAGGTGCGCCGCACCCACCGCAAACGCATCCGCCATCCGGAACTGGGCCCGCTGGATTTCCAGTGCCAGGTGCTGCACATCTCCGACACCGATCAGCGGGTGATCGTCTACTGCGCGACCCCGCACAGCCGCACAGCGGGAGTCTTCCAGTCCCTGGCCGCGGCGACCGACCGCTGAAAGGTTGCCAACAATCGTTGGCCAACAAGTGTTGACATCGCGCTGACCGAGTCGTACCGTCTAATTCAACAGACGTTGGCCAACAAGTGTTGGCATAAATTCGGGAGTTGTCATGAACGCAGTGCCCGCCACCGCCCAGGTCGTCATCGTGGGTGCCGGTCCCGCCGGCATGACCGCCGGAATCGCGCTCGCCGACGCGGGCGTGGACGTGGTGCTGCTCGATCGGCTCGCCGAAGGGGCCAACACCTCGCGTGCCGTGGTGGTGCACGCTCGCACGCTGGAGGTGCTCGAGGAGTTCGGGGTCACCGAGCGGCTGCTGGAGCAGGGGCTCGTGGTGCCGAACTTCGTCATGCGCGACGGCGACCGGACGCTGGCCCGCGTCTCCTTCGCGGGGCTGCCCACCGAACACCCCTACACCGTCATGCTCGGTCAGGAATCCACCGAGGCGATCCTGCTGGCACGGCTGGAGAAGGCGGGCGTGCAGGTGGTCCGGCACGCCGAGGTCACCGGGCTCACCCAGGACGCGGACGGCGTCACCGTCGACTTCACCGATGCCGACGGCGTCGCGAATTCGGTTCGCGCGGAATGGGTCATCGGCGCGGACGGCATGCACAGCAAGGTGCGGGAGGCGGCAGGGATCGGCTTCACCGGCGCCACCTATCCCGAGTCCTTCGTGCTCGCCGACGTCCGCATGACCTGGCCGGAGCCGCGAGACGAAGTCTGCCTGCAGCTCTCGCCCGAGGGTGTCACCGTCATCGCCCCGCTGCCGGACGCGCGGCCCGACCGCTTCCGCATCGTCGCCACCGTCGCCGAAGCGCCCGAGCACCAGGACCTCGCCTACGTACAGGGCCTGGTCGACGCCCGCCGCCCGGGCGCTCACGCGAAGGTCGAGGAGATCGTCTGGAGCTCACGCTTCCGCGTCCACCACCGCGTCGCCGACCACTACCGCGCGGGCCGCGTCCTGCTGGCGGGCGACGCCGCGCACGTCCACAGCCCCGCGGGCGGTCAGGGCATGAACACCGGCATCCAGGACGCGGTCGTCCTCGGTCGCCTGCTGGCCGCCGTGGTCGCGGGCGCCCCCGCCTCGCTCCTCGACGACTACGAGAAGACCCGTCGCCCGGTGGCTCTCGGCGTCGTCGCCTTCACCGACCGGGTCACCCGCATGGCCACCCTCCGTGCCCGCCCCGCCCGCATGATCCGCAACCTGGTGATCAGCACCCTCGCCCGCATTCCGGCGTTCCGCTACAAGCTGGCCTTCCAGCTCGCCGAACTGGCGAATCGCTGACGTCGCAGTCTGATTCGACGGCCCGCACCGACTCGGTGCGGGCCGTATTGCGAGTGTGCGAGGAGATCCGCGGCCCGCGCGAGTTGTCACAGCGCGGCGACGTAGTCCGCGGCGCGGCGACGCCGCGCACTGCGCTATGACTCGGCTCCGTTGTCGGTGGCCCGCGGGTGTCAGCTGCGGAGGGAGGTGGTGACGGTGTCGGCGGCGGCGATGGTGGCGGCGGCCAGGTCGCCGAGGCCCGCGGCGGAGAGATTGGTGTCGGGGCAGGCGACGATGGAGGCGATGACGGGGCCGTCGGGGGAGAAGATGGGGGCGGCTACGGACACGACGGCGTTCTGGTCGCCCAGTTCGTCGGGTAGGTAGTCGATGGTGATGAGGTCGGCGATCATGGCGCTGAGGCGGTGGCGCAGGGGATCGGTGACGGGCGAATGACGTAGGGCGCCCAGGGCTTCCAGCATCGGGGCGGAGTCGTCGGCCAGGCGTTCGACGGAGTATCCGCGGGTGGCGATGGCGTCGAGGACGGCGGCGAGGCGGTCGCGGTGGGCCGGGTCGGCGGCGGCGAGCCAGGCGGCGCGCTCGGATTCGGGCGCCCAGGCGACGAATTCGCGGCAGACCGGCGGGGCGAACGGCATGCGGCGGGCCGGGCGGATCCAGGGGGCCGAGGGGGTGCCCAGGACTTCGGTGATGACGATCGTGTCCGGGGCGGCGTCCGGCTTGGCGGCGGCGCGGGAGCCGCTCTGGAATTCGCGTTCGGCGAGGAAGACCGGCACGCCGGCGTCGGCGGCGAGGGTGTGCATCGCGCCGAGGGCGAGGCTGCGGACCGGGAAGGCGGTGTCGGCGCGGCGGGCCACGGCGAGCAGGCCCAGGCCGAGGCTGTAGTTGCCCTCGGGGTCGCGGACGGTCCAGGCGTCGGCGCACAGCTGGGTGAGCACGGCGTGCGCGGTGGCACGGGACATGCCGGTGGCGCGCACGATCGCGGCCAGCGACAGGCGCTCGCCGGAATGCCGGGACAGCAGTTCGATCGCCTGCACGACGCGGTGGGTCGGGGGCGACGCGCAGGGTTCGGTCACCGTCGCGGGGGTGGAAGCCACTGGTGCGGTGGTGGATTCAGGCAACTCGATTCCTGCATGTGTCGGTCCCGCGGTGCGGGAGGGGCGCGCGGAAATCGTATCGGTCGGTGTATCGGTCACGCACGGCGGCGTGACCCCGACCGGGCCGGTCCCGGCGGTGGCGCGGCCGATTCCGGTGATGACGGTGCGCGCCAATTCGGGCGTGGGTATTGACCGTCGCCCGGTACCGACTTATCGTCGGTGTCACATTATCGAACAATAGCGTCGAATATTCGACACCGCAAGGGTTGGCAAGAACCCGACCGGTTCGACAGACGCGGCGAATGGGACGAGAGATGCGCACGGGATATGAGCTGTCGCACCTGAACGCCTTGGAGGCGGAATCGGTGCACATCATTCGGGAGGTGGCGGCCACCTTCGAGCGGCCGGTGCTGTTGTTCTCCGGTGGCAAGGACTCGGCGGTCATGCTGGAACTGGCGCGGCGGGCGTTCTGGCCCGCGCCGCTGCCGTTCGCCCTGCTGCACATCGACACCGGGCGCAACTTCGACGAGGTCATCGACTTCCGGGATCGCACGGCGGCGCGACTGGGCGCCCAGCTGCTGGTCGGCAAGGTGCAGGACGATATCGACGCGGGCCGGGTCACCGAGCGCCCGGGCGAGACCCGCAACCGGCTGCAGACCGCCACCCTGCTGCGCAGCATCCGCGAGCACCGCTTCGACGCGGTCTTCGGCGGGGCGCGGCGCGACGAGGAGAAGGCGCGCGCCAAGGAGCGGGTGTTCAGCTTCCGCGACGAGTACGGCGCGTGGGATCCGCGCGCGCAGCGGCCGGAGGTGTGGAACCTCTACAACGGGCGGCATCGGAAGGGCGAGCACATTCGCGTTTTCCCGCTGTCCAACTGGACCGAGCTCGACATCTGGGAGTACATCGACCAGGCCGAGGTGGAGCTGCCGTCGTTGTACTACGCGCACCGCCGCACCGTGGTGGAGCGCGATGGAATGCTGCTGGCGGAGAACCGCTTCCTGGAATTCGGCGCGGACGAGCGGCGATTCGAGGCGACCGTCCGGTTCCGCACCCTCGGCGACGCCGACTGCACGGGCTGCGTGGAATCGGGCGCGTCCAACCCGGTCGAGGTGATCGCCGAGACCGCGACCACCCGCCTGACCGAGCGCGGCGCCACCCGCGCCGACGACCGGATCTCCGAGTCCGGCATGGAAGATCGCAAGCGAGAGGGCTACTTCTGATGCGCCGCAACCTGTTACGGATCGCCACGGCCGGCAGTGTGGACGACGGCAAGTCGACCCTCATCGGGCGGCTGCTGTTCGACTCCAAGAGCCTGTTCAGCGATCAGCTCGACGCCATCGAGCGGGCCAGCCTCTCGCGCGGCGGCGACGGACCCGACCTGTCGCTGGTCACCGACGGCCTGCGCGCCGAGCGCGAGCAGGGCATCACCATCGACGTCGCCTACCGCTACTTCACCACGCCGCGACGCAAGTTCATCATCGCCGACACTCCCGGGCACGTGCAGTACACCCGGAACATGGTGACCGGCGCGTCCACCGCGGACCTGGCGCTGATCCTGGTCGACGCGCGCAAGGGCGTCTCCGAGCAGACCCGCCGCCACGCCTTCCTGTCCTCGCTGCTGGGCGTCGGGCACCTGGTGTTGTGCGTGAACAAGATGGACCTGGTCGACTGGTCCGAGCAGCGGTTCGAGGAGATCCGTTCGGAATTCGCGGATTTCGCCACCAAGCTCGATGTCGGCGACCTCAGCTTCGTGCCGGTGTCGGCGCTGCACGGCGACAATGTGGTGGACGCCTCCGAGCGCACCGCGGGCTGGTATCCGGGGCCGCCGCTGCTGCGGCACCTGGAGGAAGTGCACGTCGCCTCCGACCGCAACCTGATCGACAACCGGTTGCCGGTGCAGTACGTGATCCG
This sequence comes from Nocardia sp. NPDC004340, assembly GCF_053602575.1. Taxonomy (NCBI): domain Bacteria; kingdom Bacillati; phylum Actinomycetota; class Actinomycetes; order Mycobacteriales; family Nocardiaceae; genus Nocardia; species Nocardia sp. NPDC004340. The sequence goes on along the minus strand of NZ_JBSGDW010000011.1, from coordinate 9,998 downwards.
GCCGCACGGGGAGAGCCAGCGCAGTTACGCGGGCACCGTCGCGGGCGGCATCTTCAAGCCGGGCGACGAGGTCGTGGTGCTGCCGTCGGGACGCACCAGCCACGTCAACCAGATCTGGGGGCCGGGCGGCGGCAAGGTGGACGAGGCGTTCACCGGCATGGCGGTCTCGCTCACCCTCGACGACGAGATCGACATCGGCCGTGGCGATATGCTCGCCCGGCCCGGCAACCAGCCGCACACCGATCGCGAACTCGACGCCATGGTGTGCTGGTTCTCCGACGACACCGAACTGCGCGCGGGCGCCTCGTACTCGATCCGGACCGCCACCCAGACCTCCAAGGTCGAGGTGACCGACCTGGACTACCGGCTCGACGTGAACACCCTGCACCGGCAGACCGACGCGGAAACGCTGGGGCTCAACGACATCGGGCGCCTCACCCTCGAGAGCCGGCAGGCGCTGCTGTTCGATCCCTACCGTGAGAACCGGGCCACCGGCAGCTTCATCCTCATCGACGAGACCACCAACCAGACGGTGGCCGCGGGCATGATCACCGGACGCTCCACGGGCGCGCCGAAGGTCGGGCACAAGGCCTCGAACGTGGTGTGGCACAGCTCCGCCGTGGAGCGCGGGCAGCGGCTCAGCACCGGCGCGACGGTGTGGCTGACCGGGCTGTCGGGCTCCGGGAAATCCACCATCGCAGTGGAACTGGAGCGTCAGCTCATCGCCTCCGGGCAGCCCGCCTATCTGCTCGACGGCGACAATCTGCGGCACGGGCTGAACAAGAACCTGGGCTTCACCGATGAGGATCGCCGCGAGAACATCCGCCGCGTGTCCGAGGTGGCGGCGCTGTTCGCCGACGCGGGCGTGGTCGCGATCGTCTCGCTGATCAGCCCCTTCCGCGCCGAACGACGCGAGGCGCGAAAACTGCACGACGCCAAGCATCTTCCGTTCCGGGAGATCTTCGTCGACACGCCCCTGGAAGAGTGCGAGCTGCGGGACCCGAAGGGCCTGTACCGGAAGGCCCGCGCCGGGGAACTGCCCGAATTCACCGGTGTCAGCTCACCGTACGAGCGGCCGGAGTTCGCCGACCTCACCATCACCCCCTCGGACGGGACGCCGGCCGAGATCGCCCATCGAATTCGAGAGACACTAGGGATCGCTGACAGCTGATGACAGACAACGACAAGGCCGAACAGCCGCTCACGGAACCGTTCCTGGCGGCCGTCGCGGAGGCCGAGAAGCTCATCGCCGGTGCGGATTTCATCCGCGACCCGCACGACCTGGCCGAGGGATACGACTATCTGCAGGCCGGTATCGCCGCGGTGCTGCAATTGTCCCGGGCGCACGGCACCTCGCACCCGTACCTGGTCACCGCGACCGGGCCCTACACCAAGATGGGCCTGGATAATCCGGACACGCTGTACTACAGCGCCAATATCGAGCCGGGTGCGGAATACCTGCTCACCGGTGTGCGCGGCAGCACCGTCGACCTGAGTTTCCAGGTGCTCAAGGGCGATTACACCGCCTCCGATGTGCCCAACGGCGACGACGCGTTCGACGACCGGCGGCTGGAGATCAACGCGGACGGCAGCTACCAGTTGCGTTTCGGGCCGCCCAAGGAGAACCCGGAGCCGAACTACTTCGTGCTCGCCGAGGGCGCGTCCATGCTGGCCGTGCGCGAGGTGTACGGCGACTGGAACGCGGAGCGCAAGGGCACCATTCGCATCGAGCGGGTGGACACCATCGGCACCGCGCCGGTCGAAGCGGGCGTGGAACAGCTGCGCAAGCGGTACCGGGCGGCCGGGCGCATGCTGCTGACCCGGGTGCACACCTGGTTCAACTTCCCGAAGTGGTTCTATCTGAACCTGCCGGTCAACACGCTGACCGAACCGCGGCTCACGCCGGGCGGGCTGAGCACCCAGTACTCCTCGGTCGGGCACTTCGAGCTCGAGGACGACCAGGCGCTCATCATCACCGTGCCGAAATCCGATGCGCCGTACCAGGGATTCCAGCTGGGCAGCCGCTGGTACATCTCCCTCGACTACGTCAACCACCAGACCTCGCTGAATCACCGGCAGGCGCAGGTGGATCCGGACGGGATGATCCGCATGGTCGTGTCGGCGCGGAATCCGGGCGTCGCCAACTGGATCGAGACCACCGGGCGCAAGCTCGGCATCCTCCAGTTCCGCTGGCAGCGGGTCTCGCGGACGATGACGCCCGAGGACGGGCCGACCATCGAACTGGTGCCGTTCGACAAAGTGGCGGAACGCCTGCCGCACCATGAACTGAATCGAATCGACGAGGCCGGATGGCGTGAGCGGATCGCCGCACGCCAGCGCGCCTTCGCGGAAAGGATGCTGGGATGAGCCGTCTGAAGACCGGTCTGCTGGACGGCAAGGTCGTCGTGGTCAGCGGAATCGGGCCCGGTCTGGGCCGTTCCATCGCGCTCGAGGCGGCGGCCGCCGGAGCCAAGGTCGTGCTGGCCGCGCGCACCGAATCCAAGCTGAAGGAGGTCGCGGACGAGATCGCGGCCGAGGGCGGCGCGGAAACCCTGTGCGTGCCCACCGATATCACCGATGAGGCGACCGTCGAGAACCTCGCCAAGCAGACCCTCGAGACGTTCGGCCGGGTCGACGCGCTGGTGAACAACGCGTTCAAGGTGCCGTCGATGAAGCCGCTGGCGCGCACCGACTTCGAGCAGATCCGCGAGAGCGTGGACCTGACCGTGCTCGGCAATCTGCGCATGACGCAGGCGTTCACGCCCGGGCTGGCCGAGACCAAGGGGTCGATCGTCATGGTCAACTCCATGGTGCTGCGGCACAGCGAGCCCCGCTACGGCAGCTACAAGATCGCCAAAGCGGCGCTGCTGGCCATGTCGCAGACCCTGGCGACCGAGCTGGGGGAGAAGGGTATTCGCGTCAACAGCGTGCTGCCCGGCTACATCTGGACCGACCAGCTGAAGTGGTATTTCGCGGAGATCGCCAAGAAGTACGGCATCACCGAGGAGCAGGTCTACCAGCAGACCGCGTCCAAGTCCGACCTGAAGCGGCTGCCGCTGCCCGACGAGATCGCGCAGACCATCGTCTACCTGATGTCGCCGTTCGCGAACGCCGTCACCGGGCAGACCATCGACGTCAACTGCGGCGAATACCACGTCTGAGCAAGGAGTTTCATCACCATGACCGGACGTACCAACGTCGGCACCGTCGAGGACCTGCACGCCTCGGCCACCAAGGTCTGCGGGCTCACCGACTTCGGGTCCGATGACCACCACGAGGCGCTGGGCGTGCTGCTGGATTCCTACCAGCGCGACGCCGGGCTCACCGAGATCGGCTCCAAGATGAGCCGCTACTTCCTGCGCGGCGCGCTCGTCGCCCGCGCGCTGAGCGAAGCCAGCTGGAAGGCCAACCCCGGGTACACCGAAACCAAGGTCACCCGCCCGATTTTCGTCACCGGCCTGCCCCGCACCGGCACTACCGCCCTGCACCGCCTGCTCGCCGCCGACCCGCAGCACCAGGCCCTGGAAATGTGGCTCGCCGACTTCCCGCAGCCGCGGCCGCCCCGCGACACCTGGGCCGACAACCCTGTCTACCAGGCCGTCGACAAGGGCTTCGCCCAGCACCGGATCGAGAATCCGGAATTCATGGGCGTGCACTACATGACCGCCGCCGAGGTGGAGGAGTGCTGGCAGCTGCTGCGCCAGACGGTGAAATCCATCTCCTACGAATCGCTGGCCTACCTGCCGACGTATTCGGAGTGGCTGCGCAAGCAGGACTGGACCGACGCCTACACCCGGCACAAGCAGAACCTGCAGCTGATCGGGCTCGGTGACGAACGGCGCTGGGTTCTCAAGAACCCCAGCCATTTGTTCGCCCTGGACGCGCTGATGAAGGTGTACCCCGACGCGCTGATCATCCAGACCCACCGCGACCCGGTCACCATCGTCGGCTCCTCGTGCAGTCTGTCCGAGCAGGCGACCGCGGGCTGGTCCACCACCTTCGTGGGCGAGAAGATCGGTTCGTCCCAGCTGGAACTGTGGTCGCGCGGCCTGCGTGAATTCAATACCGCACGCGCCCGGTACAACCCGGATCAGTTCCTGGACATCGAATTCGACGAACTGCGCGCGGACCCGTTCGCCACCGTCGAGAAGATCTACTCGAAGTTCGGGCTGGACTACACCGACTCGGCGCGGTCCTCCATGACCGCCCTCGACGAGGAGAGCAAGTCCGGCGACCGCAAACCGGTCCACAAGTACTCGCTCGCCGACTACGGCCTCACCGAAGACCAGGTCCGAGCCGAATTCGAGCTCTGACCGTTCCTCGGCCGATGGCCGGGCGCATTCCAGCGTCCGGCCATCGGAGTCTGGGGGCGCGGATGCAGCCTGGCAAAGCACTTCCGCGAGACGCGAGGCGGGAGGTCTCGAGGCGTCGACAAATCAGGCGTGCACTGAGTGGACTGTCGGTGGCACACGATAGCCTGCGCTCGGACGATCGGGCCAAGCTTGGGGGATGCAGTGAGCACGCTGCCGGCACACGAAGATGCACTGCGACAACGCATCAGCGAGATCGCGGATTGTATTGCGCCGCACGTCGGTGCGTGGGACTCGCACTACTCTGCACAGCTGCAGGATGAGGTGGACAAGCTCACCTACCGAGTCGCGGACGCTGAGCTAAGGGTGCAGCGATTCGAGCGGGTCATCACGCGCATAGTGCCAGGAATGGTGTTGCTTCTCGCACTGATCTTGCCGCCTGCGCTCGAGGCTTGGTTCCTCGGACATCAGTGGCAGCGGGTGCTGGGGTTGATCGTCGGAGTGCTGACCATCGCGATAGCCGGACTGTGTTACGAGTGGCTGATCTTCTTGTTGACCAGGCTCGATGGTTTCGCGAGGAAGGACTATTTCCGGTCCGGGCTGGAACGCAGTCAACGGGTTGGCGGCAAAGCGGATACAGACATTCCGGCACTACTCCTCCCGTTCGTTGTAGCTACGTGGTGGCCGATCGTCTACCTACTGTCGTTTGGATCGGTCGAACACCCTGGGTGGTGGGCGTTTCACTTGGCGTGGCTGCAAGTAGACGGCGCTTTCGTCGCAGTCGTGCCGGTGACGATGCTGGCGGCCTTGTCGGCCATCGCGTTTCGACGACACTTGGCGTTGGATCCACGCTCGGGCATCTTCTTCCAGGCCACCAAGCTGCTCAGGATGAGAAGGGAACCCGATATCGCCTTCGGCGATGAGATCTCCAGAAAGCTATGGTTGCAGCGACTTGGGTATATCGCCCGCGATATCGAACGAGTAGTCCCAAGCACTGCGAACAGGGCCGACAGGGAGCGAATCCAGCTAGCGGCGCAGTACTTTCGTGAGTTGCGTACCTGGGTGCTTTTCCCTCAGGTGAACACGGAACGCGATATTTTCAACCAGGTGGTCGACCTGCTCGGCATCATCGCCGCCGAGCGCTACCATGATCTGCCGCTGTCCCCGAATCCTATAGAGGCACAGCCGATGAGAGTCACCCAGCGGATTGCCGCCGTCGCAATCGCTATCGCACCGCTGGTGGGCGTTTTTGTGCTCATACAACAAAAGATCACGCTGCTTGACTGGTCCGGCAGCTCATTGCTGATGCCGGCCGTAGTTTGGGCTCTGCTTTGGATCGTCGTGACCGGGCTCGTGGGCAAGGAACGGTTGGATACCCTCAAACAAGTCGTAGAGACCATCAAACCCGGCAAGTGAGCTTCGCCACCAATAGATATGGCAAACCTAGTGCGCGGGCCAACGGGACAGCACCTGGGTAGCGACCGAGGTCGCAGCCTGGCAGGCCTGCCCAAGTTGGATTTGGGTTGGGAGAATCACCTGGGTGTAGAGGAGTTCGCTGCACGGCCGGTCGGGATTCGGAATGGTGTTGGCCAGGCCAGGGGCCCCAGTGCTTCGTCGTCGTAGTGATTACGCATCGGCCGGCCGCTCGTCGGCTGATGTTCCACACGCGGGCTGGAAGTCCAACGATGGTGGAGCGTTGCTCATTAGCAGGGTCGGGTCGTTGAGCGGGACCGAAACCACCGCTCCGGGTGGACTGTCGGACCGTCCGCGGCGTGCCACTGACAGTCCTGTTGGGCAGGCATGGACTTGTCGGTGAGATTGGTCAGATTCACCCCGGTCTCGACCTCCAACACGGAGATCGAGCCCCACACGTCGTAGCGGCGCAGTGAGTCGCACCCGGCTCGTCAGCCCCCATCGGCTTCCGGCGGCCGCGAGATAGGGAAACGTCGCCGAGGCCTTGGCCACGAAAGTCGTGACCCTGCCCGCCGCGCTACGACGAACCCTGACCTGGGACGCAGGCATCGAAATGACCGAACACGCCGCCTTCACCGTCGCCACCGGTGTCCCGGTCTATTTCTGCGATCCGAAGAGTCCATGGCAGCGGGGCAGCAACGAAAACACCAACGGCCTTCTACGCCAATACCTTCCCCGCCACCTCGACCTTCGCACCTACAGCCAAGCCGATCTCGATGCCATCGCCGACGAACTCAACGGCCGTCCTCGACAAACCCTCGGATTCCGCACACCATCAGAAGCACTCAACTATGTGTTGCGATAACCGCCTGAGCCCGCACCGAATTTCGTACGTCTGGTATCGACGTGCGCGGGGTGTCTCGACATGTCTCGACGAAGCTCGGAGGTGTGAATCGATGCCGGTTCGCGCACGCTCGGGTCTGAACGTGAAGGGGCGCAGAAGGGTTCGGATGCTGGTTAATACAGGTTGTGTCGGGGACGGGTGTTACGGTCTGGCCCAGTTGTCGAAGACTGACGGCCTTGTCCATAACGGCATTTCAGTGGCGCGGCGGTTGACTCACAAACATCCGCTCATGCCGCTGATCGCTCGATCCGGCCCCTGTCGAATCCTCCTGGAGCGAGACGATCGGGCCAAAGAGAAAGGGCGAGGCCAACAGCGGGGTGAGGCACTGCGGGGACATGCCTGCGCCCGATTCGGTGAGGCGGGATCGACTGGGGTTCCTCACTCGATACGTTCGGTGCGGAGGTCAGAAGTCGACGGGCCGGCTGGGCCTGACGTGCCCGATCATATTGAAGTGGAACTACATTGATCGGCGGACAGGCAGAATTGGGGTCATGGCTGATCTCGCGCTGACTCCCGAGCGGCGGAGTGAGCTGGCCGCGCTACTCGGTGACGAGCAGGGCTTGCGGGCACGGTACCCGAGGGTCGCGGAGTACCTGGAGACCGCGCCGATGTTGCCTGGCACGGGTGATCAGGATGCCGACGCAGCGTTCGATCTGAAGCTTGTGCACTACATGACGGGCGGCGAGTCGCCGAGCGGGAATCCCTACTGGGACATCGTGGAGTCTTCGGTGTCAGAGCGGGATGGCCGATGGGTTGTGGATGGCGGCAAACCGTCCGGTAGCGCTCGACTCGCGTTCGCTCAAACGATCCTTCAGTCCGCATACGCGTACGCCATCCCGTCCCCACGAACGGTCATGTGGGTCCGGGAGTTCTGCGGAGCAAGTAGTGTCGTCGAACTCGGTGCAGGGCGTGGGTATTGGGCTGCGCAGCTCGAGCGTGCAGGGGTGGAGACAGACGCCTACGACTCGGAACCGCCGGATATCGCCGATAACGTCTCGTTCCCCGACGCCGCTGGTCAGCGTGATGTCTGGCATGGCATCGGCAGTGTGGAACAGTACTTGGATCGGACCGACGGCAAGGCCGATCACACGCTTCTGATGTGCTGGCCGCCCGGATGGGGAAGTCCGATGGCCTCCGAGGCTCTCGCACGGTTTGCCGCGCACGGAGGTCAACGACTGATCTTCGTCGGTGAACCCAAGGGCGGCAAGACCGGTGATGATGCCTTCTTCGATGCACTGGTCGAAGGTTGGGAGCTTAAATCTGCTCCATCCCAATATGTTTCGTGGTGGAACCTGTCCGACGTCGCTCAAGGGTGGGTGCGCCGGTAGTCGCCTTCAGGACTCGTCGTCACCTGTGAGTGCCATGCGGAACACGAACGCGTCGTACCGGTTGAGCGGATAGGACACGTCGGAAATCATGATCACTCGGCCATCAGGGTCGACGAAGCGCTGATGGACCGTCTTGACCAACTCGCCTGCGGGCGTACCAAGCCATGTGGCATGGGCTTGTGTCGGTAGTCGGTCGGCGATCGTCTCCTCCAGGAACGCCGCGGCAGTCGTGCCGTGGATGCCCACGGGTTGGTAGGAATCGGAGATCGAGATCGGTTTGCCGTTCTCGCTGGTACGGGTGGCGACGTGGGTGATCTCAGCGCCATTGGCGAGGCCCAGCGGCTCCGCGATGGTCGCGGGAGCGTGTATGCGCTGTGAGTCGCGTTCGATTCGAACCGCGTGATCAGACTCATGACCGAAGGTTGTTTCGGGACTTTCCATTTGCCGTTCAGGCGAGACCCGGATCAGGTTCGGTCGATCTGCGACGAAGGTCCCGCGACGCTCGATCGTGCGGACCAGGCCTTGGCTTAGCAGGAGCTTGATCGCCCTGCGGATCACAATGTCCGAGACGCCGTTGTCGGCGGCCATCTCGGCGAGGCTGGGCAGCTGAGATCCGGGTGACAGTATCCCCGTTCGGATTCGGTGCGCGTACTCGCCTGCGATGGAGACGTAGGCAGGTTCTCCCACCACGTTTCAGCCCCCTCGATGCTTGGTGCAGTGCAATGGATGATCTTCAGTATACGCAACTGCGTATACCCATTGTGGGTGTTGGCAGTCATGACACATCAAAACCTGTGCGTGCGTGAGCCTTGTGCGTATACGCATCTGCGTATACGCACAAGGCGCGTTCGGGCAGTGCGGGGACGGATTTTGACTACAAGGGGGTGCCGATGGCAGCCGGGGCGATGGCAGAGGCGGCGGTGCTGGGGGTGCTCGCACCCGGCGAGAGGCTGACCGCAGCGCAGATCAGCGAACAGGCTGGGATCACCGGCTGGTCGGCCCGCCGGGCGATCGGGCAACTGGAGTCACGCGGGCTGGTAATGGCCGTCCCGCACGCGTCCCGATGGTCGATCACCCCCAGGGGGCGTGCGGCCTGGACCACGAAGTTCCGGAGGTACGCGCGATGAGCCGCCGAAGGGCGCGGCCCGCAAGGCAATCCGCGCCGCGGCGCGTGGAGCCCGGGGGTCGCTACCTCCAGGGCTCGGACGGGTCGTGGTCGGTGGTAGGCGCGGACGGTTGGCCCGTGCCCATGGACGAATACCCGGCGCATTTGCGCGAACTGGAGACCGACGTGTCGGCCCTGGAGCCGCTGGGCGTGACCGTCATCGAAGTGGAGCCCGTAAGTGTTCGTGAGATTCATTGGAGTCCAACAGATTTGGCGCGAGAGGACCTGGAGAGATGATCACTTGTCTGGCCCACCACGAGACCGCCCTGTTCTGGGGATGGATTATGGCGTTCTTGGTCCCCGGCGGCGCACTGCTCCGGGCCACGCTCTGGCCGGAGCGAATCCCCCCGGAGAACAGTGTGAGTGCGATCAGAGTGCGGATCGAACGGGAGCGACGGGCCACTGCCGCCCACACGAGACGACCGCGGCCGGTGAGGGACGCAACGCCCGCCCGAAGGCCCGGGTCACACCGCATCGCAGCCTGATCACTGCCCGGACGGACGAATGCCCCGCCGGGACCTATCCGGTGGGGCATTCGTGTCGTTCAGGGTAGGCGCTCGGCCGGGGACTTCGGCGATATCCGGCGCTGATGGTGTGCCCTCGGCAGGATTCGAACCTGCGATACCCGCTTCAGGGGGGCCTCCTGAGTCTGTTTTGCCCGGCATGTGAGTGGTTGGCGGCGTTGGCGGGTTGGTCTGACCGGGGCGAATCGTCGTTGGGCTCGTTGGTGAGAGCCGGTGCCGTGTGGCGCTGCTGCGTACGGACTGCGTACGCGCTGTAATACCGAATTCAGTGCAGTGAGCGGTTCATGGTGCCAGAGATGGCCAGGTTGTGAACTTGGCATCTTGAACGCGGTAGGTAATCTGTCGATTTCGCTG
>NZ_JBSGDW010000010.1:0-228663 GCF_053602575.1 Nocardia sp. NPDC004340 | reverse complement strand
CACAAACACAAAATAAATCCGGTGGGGTATCAGATTGCGATTCAGCGTGAGGGCGGGTTGTCGTTGGGGCCCCCCCGCCCGCTTGCGCGCGGGGGGGGGGGGGGGGGGGGGGGCCCCCCCCCCCCCACGCCGGGGTTCGCGGCGCCCGCTGCGCGGCGGGGACGCGGGAGGCGAGTCTCGGGGAAGAGGACTCGCGCGGTGTCCGATCGCCGGTGGGTGTCTGCGCTTCGTCACCCGGGCGATTCGGACAATCGGAACGTTAGCGATGTAGTAGCTGAATTGCGCTGCGAGCAAGCGAATTAGGGGATTGTTAGGGGAACCCCCGCCTTTCGGCCTCGATCCTGGACAGCCGACTGATTGCCGGAGATCGCGAATTGCGTTGGCGGGGTTACTGGTTCGCACCGAGTAGTCCCGATACGCGCATGTCGGGGGTGCTGAACCCGGACACTTGCCTCTATGCGCCAATGGCGTCGCAGTTTTCTCATTCATCCCGTTCATCTGGGGAGATGATCGACAATGATCCGCTCACGCACCTCGGCCGTGTCCGTGTTCGCCACCTGTAGCGCCGCGGCCGCGGCGCTCGTGCTCGCCGCGCCCGACGCGTCGGCCTACGTCAGCAGCGTGACCATCGCGACCGGCACCAGCATCGGCGGCGGCTACGGCACCAACTGCGCCTACACGGTCACCGTCAACGGCAGCCCCAACGAGTACGTGTGGCTCTACGACAGCGCCTCGGCGACGTTCAGTCCGCAGCAGTTCAGCCTGGGTAGCGGCGGCACCGCCACCTCGAGCTGGACGCCGACCTCCACGGGCACCCATTACGTGCAGGCCTGGACCTACAACGGCTCGCAGTGGGCGGTGGTCACGGTCGGCACCGGCATCAACCTCGGCAGCGCGTGCGTGGTCACCAAGTGAGCCGGTCCGGGGCCGGGTGTGCGCTCACACCCGGGCCCGGGCATTACTCTTGACCCGGTGCAGACCGAGCAGCCTCCCGCCGAGGAGCCCCGCATCTGGGGCGGAACGACCCTCACCGAACGCCGTGAGGCGCGCCGCACCGCGCTGCTCGAGGCCGCACTGGACCTGATCGGCGAATCCGGGGCGGGCGCGGTCACCATGCGCGCGGTGTGCCGGCGCGCCACGCTGACCGACCGCTACTTCTACGAATCCTTCGCCAGCCGCGACGAACTGCTCGACGTGCTGTATCGCCAGATCGCCGACGAGTTCCTGGATCCGATGACGGCGTTCGCGGTCGCCGATGATCGCGATCGGGATCGCGCGCTGTCGGAAGCGCTGGTGGACAAGGTGCTGCAGGATCCGCGCAAGTCACGGCTGTTCCTGGTGGAGCCGTATTCGTCGACGGGGCTGGGACAGACCACGATCGCGGTGATGCCCGCGTTCACCCGCCTGATCCAGGATCACCTGTTCGCCCACATCGACGATCCGGTGCGGCGGCGGCTGGCCGCGGTCACCATGGCCAGCGGTAATGCGGGCATGTTCTCGGCGTGGCTCAATGGCACGCTGCGCGCCACGCGCGATCAGATCGTGGACCATCTGGTGGCGACCATCGACGCCTATCGCGGCATGTATCGCTGACTCTCCCACCGGCCCGGTTGCGGCGTGGATGCGGGCGACCGCGGTCACATCGGGTTGCGAGGCGCGGCGCGGAGGTGTTTACTCGCTGACGCAAGGTGCCGTCGTTAGCTGAGGCTCCTTCACGGATACAGGCCGGCGATCCCGAACGTCGAGAGACGCCCCGGATCAGGACAGGCTTCCCCGAGCTAAGGGGATGCCCCGACCGGCTCCCGCCCTGGTGGCGGGTTACGCCGTGGAGTGCTGAAGGTCTTACGAGGGGTGGTACCCGTGCCGGCGATTCCCCGCCGGTCCCACTCCCCCGGCATGTACGCGACCTGGTGGTCGCGCTGCGCCTGTGTGTCGAGGAGGTGGTGGTCGTGCCCGATGGACCGGACCGAGTTCCGTTAGCCAATCGTTCACCAGGCGACACTCCATTAATCCTCCGGCCGCTGCCGCACACCCGGTAGCGTCCGACTTCGAGTGCGCCGTCATCCGCTGGGAGATCGAGATGACCACCTGGGAAATGCTGCTCCGCCTGGCCACCGGTGTCGGGTTGGGCGCGATCATCGGATTCGAGCGCCAGTTCCGGGCTCGCATGGCCGGGCTGCGCACCAACGCACTGGTCGCCGCCGGTGCGACCCTGTTCGTGCTGCTGTCCGCGCACGGCTTCAACGGCGCCACCGCCGACCCGACTCGCGTTGCGGCGCAGATTGTTTCGGGTATCGGCTTCCTGGGCGCGGGCGTGATCCTGCGCGACGGGTTCAATATCCGCGGCCTCAATACCGCTGCCACGCTGTGGTGTTCGGCCGCGGTCGGCGCGCTGGCGGGTGCGGGCATGTACTCGACGGCCGCGGCGGGCACGGTCGCGGTGGTGGTGGTCAATACCGCGCTGCGCACGGTCGCCCGGTCGGTGGATCGTCCGCTCGCCGACGGCACCGACGCGCAGGACGCTCTGTACGCCTTCCACGCCGACACCGACGACGCGCACGAGGCACAGGTGCGGGCGTTGCTGGTGCAGTCGTTGACGCGCACCGACTTCCGGCTGGTGTCCATCTCCAGTCATGACACGTCCCCGGGGCGGGTGCAGGTGCGGGCCGAGCTCACCGGCGATCGTCGCGACGATCGCCAGATGGAGTCCGCGGTGAGCCGTCTGAGCCTGGAGCCGTCGGTGACCAGCGTCGGCTGGCGCACGGTGCCGCGGCCGGTGGAAGCCGAGCAGTGAGCTCAATCGAATTCGACAGTGTCCCGACGCGGGATTCATCTTGTCGTACAGGAGGTTCGGCACCCATCGGGCCAAACCAGAAACCGGAGGTTCTATTTCCCCTTCCAACATATAGCGCACCCGGGGGCTTGCCGCAAGGCCGGGGGCATGCCGCAGAATCGCTGCTCGTAGTCGATCAACCGCGGAAAACAGGAGTGTGGATTGCGAGTCATGGACACCGATGTGATCATCGTCGGCGCCGGCCCGACCGGGCTGATGCTGGCCGGTGAACTGCGCCTGGCCGGAGTACGGCCGCTGGTGCTGGAGCGGCATCCGCAACTCTGGGATGTGCCGAAGGCCAGTGGGATCGGTGGCCGGATTCTGGATTTGCTGCGGTATCGCGGATTGCTGGATCGGTTCGAGGCCGCCAGCGCCGATCCGTATCCGCCGTTGCGGTTGCCGTTCGGCGGGATGCACATGGACTTCACGCGGATGGCGGAAGCGCCGATGAAGGTGCTGCCGATGGCACAGATGGAGATCGAACGACTGCTCGCTGAACGCGCCGGCGAATTGCGGGCGGAGATCCGGCGTGGGCATCGAGTGGACGTGGTGCGGCAGGACGATGAGACGGTGACCGCGGAGGTGACCGGGCCGGACGGGGCGTACACGGTGACGGCGCGGTATCTGGTCGCTTGCGATGGTGGGCGCAGCCGTATTCGCGAGATGGCGGGAATCGTTTTCTCCGGCACCACTTATCCGGAGGTCGTGCGGCTGGCTCAGGTGTCGGTGGGCGACGGCGTGACCGTGTACGAGAACGGCGACCTCGAGGTGCCCGGATTCGGGCGGGTCGCAGCGGGATTCACCCGGACCGAGAACGGTCAGCTGGCCTTCGCGAGCACGCCGGACGGAGCGCTGCACCTGTCGACCACCGAGGACGAGACCGCGGAATACGACGACGATGTACCGATGACCCTGGACGAACTGCAGGACAGCGTTCGCCGGGTGCTGGGTGCGGAGATTCCGATGAGGGACGCGAAGCGGTTGTCGCGCTTCACCTTCAAGGATCGGCAGGCCGAACAGTACCGGGCCGGGCGGATCATGGTAGCCGGTGACGCCGCGCATCTGTTCCCATCCACCGGTGTCGCGCTCAATGCGGGCATGCTCGACACGGTGAACCTGGCGTGGAAGCTGGGCGCCGAGATCAATGGCTGGGCGCCGGAAGGTCTGCTGGACACCTACCACGAGGAGCGGCACGCGGCCGGTGCGCGCACCCGCATGCAGGCTCGGGCGCAGGTGGCGTTGCGGCGTGGGCAGGATGCCGCGTCCGAAGGCCTGCGGCAGTTGTTCCAGGAACTGACCACCGACGAGCCGGCGTTGCGGCGGGTGGGTGACCTGATCGCGGGCAACTGCACCCGGTACCCCCAGTCCGGATCCGACCGGCACGCCCTGATCGGCGCTTTCGCGCCCGATCTCGTGCTGCACACCGAGCAGGGCGAGAGCAGCGTCGCCGTGCTCATGCGCACCGCCCGGCCGATTCTGCTGATCCTCGCCGAGCGCCCGGAGCTTCGGGAGATCGCCGAAGCCTGGCAGGACCGCGTCGAAATCCACACCGCCACAACGGAGGAGCGGCCCGAGGCCGCGCTGCTCATCCGCCCGGACGGCCACATCGCCTGGGCCGCGCCCATCGAGGAACCCGCCGGATCTGCCGCGGAATCGCTGCGCGAAGCGCTCGGAGGTTGGTTCGGTGCACCGCTGACGGCGGCCGTTCAGTAATCCAGAATCGGCGGCTGCGATCCTGAACGCCGCATCGCAGCCGCCGCAGCGGCGATCTCAGCAATAGCGGATGCTCTGCACCACACCAGGTTCCGGCCACCGGGCCAGGTTCAGACCATGGCCGAGGGGATGACGGAGGTGAGCCCGCCGTCCACAAGCAGATCCTGGCCGGTGATGTAGGAGGCGTCAGCGGAGGCCAGGAACGCGACCGCAGCGGCCACATCGCCGGAGGTGCCGATGCGACCGAGCGCCACCCGCGAAGCCGCCTCAGCTTGGGTCTCCGGCGTGGTCTCGGCACGGAAGGCCGGGGTATCGGTGTAGCCGGGGCTGATGGAATTCACCCGAATCCCCTTGGGCGCCAACTCCGCCGCGAGCGTACGCGCCAGCGAATCGATCGCGGCCTTGGTGGCGGTATAGAGAGCGGTACCAGGCGCACCCCGATAGGTGGCGAACGAGGCATTGATGACGATCGCACCACCCGCCGACATCAACGGCAGCACGTGCTGGATGGTGAAGAACACCGACTTGAAGTTGAGCGCCACAATCCGATCGAACTCATCGGGAGTGACGCCGGTGAACGACTGAAACGCCCCAACCCCCGCATTCACGAACGCCACATCCAGCCGCCCGAACCGCTCTGTGGCAGTATGGGCCAGCGCAGCAAGATCCTCGCTGCCGGTCACATCGCCAGGGACGGCGATGGCACGCTCCCCCAGCTCAGCGACAGCTGCGTCGAGCCGGCTCTTGTCCCGCCCAGTGATGATCACCTCCGCACCTTCGGCAATGAGGCGCTGCGCCGTGGCCAGCCCCATGCCACTACTACCCCCGGTGATGAGTGCGATCTTGTTCTCGAAGCGGGATCCTTTGTGCGTCATGCCTTCAGCGTGCCGGGCGACGCAGTGGGCAAACAGTGCGTGCTTATCGTGGGTGTGACACCACCACCTTCACGTGGCTGCGCTCCTGCTGGATGGCCCCGACGCGCCAACAGCGAGTGAGTCAGAGCCAGGGTGAGGGTGTGCCGCGGCCTCCGTGTCCGCCGGTGGGTGCGATGTCGGTGATTCGGGCGAGGTCCGCGGCGCTGAGGTTGAGGTCCGCGGCCGCGATGTTGTCGGTGACGCGGTCGGGATTGCGAGAGCCGGGGATCGGGACGATGTAGTCCTTCTGCGCCAGGAGCCAGGCCAGCGCCAGCTGGGACACGGTGGCGCCGTGGGATTTCGCGAGCTCGGTGAGCTGCTCGACGATGTCGATGTTGGCGGCGTAGTGCTCCGGGCTCCACCAGGGCAGTCGGCGGCGGAAGTCGGTGGGGTCGTAGTCGTCGATCGGTTGCACGGCGCCCGTGAGGAAGCCGCGGGCGAGCGGGGAATAGGCGACGAATCCGATGCCGAGTTCCTCGAGCAGCCCGAACAGCGGTTCGGCGTCGCGGGCGAAGATCGAGTACTCGGTCTGCAACGCCGAGATCGGGTGCACCGCATGGGCTTTGCGGATCTGTTCGGGCCCGGCCTCGGACAGTCCGAGGTATTTCACCTTGCCCGCCGCGACGAGCTCGGCCATGGCGCCCACGACGTCCTCGATCGGGACCGCCGGGTCCACGCGGTGCTGATACAGCAGATCGATGCTGTCCACGGCGAGGTTGCGCAGACTGTTCTCCACGACCTCGCGGATGTGCTCGGGGCGCGAATCGGTGCCGAACTCGCGAGTGAACCCGAATTTGGTGGCGATCACCACCTCGTCGCGCACCGGGGCCAGGGCGCGGCCCAGCAGCCTCTCCCCCTCACCCCACCCGTACATCTCGGCGGTGTCGAAGAAGTCGACGCCGAGCTCGTGTGCTCGCCGAATCGCGGTGACCGACCGCTCGTCGTCGAGAGCTCTACCGCTTCATCGCCGCTCAGGAACTCGACGCCGTCGCCGAGGCCACCCGCCTGGACCCGACCGACCTACCGGGCTACGCGGGCCGCATCCACGACTACTTCACCGCCCACCGCGAGAACCTTCTCCTGATGCGCTGGGGCCAACTCGAATTCGCCGGCACCGATCCCGACGACGCCACCCGCGACACCGTGATCCGCAAGACCGCGCAGATCCGCCGCGCACAGCAGGATGGACACCTCGATCCGTCCTGGGATCCACTCGACATCCTGATGTTCGTCAATCAACTCGCCATGGCCTGGGCCGACCAGCCGGGCCTGAACAACTCCGCCGCCACCGGTACGCCGTCGGAGTTCGCCCTCGCGCGCCGCGCGGCCATCGTGACCGCTGTCGAAAGACTTTTCCCCGCAACCCGTTCCACCACAGACGACCGCCCGGACCCCTAGACGTTCATCCAGGGCGCGCCAGTCGACATGCCCGTCACGCGGGTGGTGCCAGGCGGAGGCGGTGGAGGTGGTCGAGGGCTTCGGCGGTGCCGGTGCTCGGGCGGGGGTTGTAGAGGACCATGTGTTGGCCGGGGCGGTCGGCGAGGGTCAATGTGGTGGTGTCGAAGTGGAGTTCGCCTACTTCGGGGTGTTGGAGGGCGTTGACTGCTTGGGTGGGGGTGCCGACGTCGTGGCGGGACCACAAGGCCGCGAATTCGGGGCTGCGGTGGGCCAGGTCGGTGATGATGGCGTCGAAGCCGGGGTCGTCGGGGCAGGGGGCGGTGTCGGCGCGGTAGGCGGCGACGACGGCGGGGGCGGCCTGCTGCCAGTGGTCGGTCATGGCCAGGTAGCGGGGGTTGGTGAAGTAGGTGATGAGGCAGTTGTGGCCGGGGCCGTCGTAGCCGAAGACGGCGCGGGCGGCGTCGTTGTAGGCCAGGACGGTCCAGTAGCGGTTGCGCAGGACGGCGGGGCGGGTTCCCCAGGCGTCGAGCAGGTTGCGGGTTTCGGGGGTGATGTCGCTGCCGGTGTCGCCGCCGCGGCAGGGCGGGTTGAGGCCGGAAAGGATATAGAGGTGGGCGCGTTCGGTGTCATCGAGGAGCAGGGCGGCGGCGATGGCGTCGAGGACGTCAGTGGAGACGGTGATGTCGCGGCCCTGTTCGAGCCAGGTGTACCAGGAGACGCCGACTCCGGCGAGGAGGGCGAGTTCTTCGCGGCGCAGGCCGGGGGTGCGGCGGCGGCCGGCGGTGGGGAGTCCGACCTGGTCGGGGGTGATGCGGGCGCGTCTGTCGCGCAGGAACTCTCGCAGTTGGTCGCGGCGCGCACCCGGGGTGGTCATATCTCACGCTAACAATCACGGGGGCCCCTTTCGTTCCGGCGGCGGTTAGCATGTGACCGGATTTCGGGTTTCGAGGGGGTGCGATGCGGCAGATTCTGGTGGCGGCGCTGGTGGCGCTGGTGGTGTCGATCACGGTGACGCCGTTGCTGATTCGGCTGTTCACGCGGCAGCGGTGGGGGCAGGCGATCCGCTCGGACGGCCCGTCGAGTCATCTGTCCAAGCGGGGCACCCCGACCATGGGCGGGGTGGCGATCCTGGTCGCGATCTGGTGCGGGTACGGGGCGGCGTCGCTGGTGGGGCGGCATTTCGACGGGCGGGGCGCGTCGGCGTCGGGGCTGCTGGTGCTGGGGTTGGCGACGGCGTTGGGCGCGGTGGGGTTCGCCGATGACGCGATCAAGTTGTCGCAGCGGCGCTCGCTGGGGTTGACGGCGTCGGGCAAGATGGTCGGGCAGTTGTGCGCGGCGGTGGTGTTCGGGGTGCTGGCGTTGCGGTTCCGCGGCGGGTCGGGGCTGACGCCGGGCAGCAAGCAGATCTCGATCGTGCGCGACATCTCGACGGTGTCGCTGGCGGTGGCGGGGTTTCTGCTGGTGGCGTGCATCATCGTGGTGGCGTGGTCGAACGCGGTCAATATCACCGACGGTCTGGATGGTTTGGCGGCCGGTTCGGTGGGGTTGGCGCTGGGTTCGTATGTGCTGATCACGTTCTGGCAGTATGCGCACGCGTGCGCGACCAGGGCGGTGCCGGGCTGCTACACGGTGCGTGATCCGCTGGATCTGTCGGTGGTGTGCGCGGCGGGCGCGGCGGCGTGCGTGGGATTCCTGTGGTGGAACGCGGCTCCGGCGAAGATCTTCATGGGCGACACGGGGTCGCTGGCATTGGGCGGACTGCTGGCCGGGTTGTCGATCACCACGCGCACCGAACTGCTGATGGTCGCGGTCGGCGCGTTGTTCGTGGCCGAGATCGCGTCGGTGGCCTTGCAGATCGTCATGTTCCGCACCACCCGCACCCGGGTGTTCAAGATGGCCCCGTTCCATCATCATTTCGAGCTGACCGGCTGGCCGGAGACCACGGTGATCATCCGGTTCTGGCTGCTGGCGGCGATTTCGGCGGCGACGGGGCTGCTGTTCTTCTACGCCGAGCACCTGGCCTCGTCGGGGCCGCGGCGCTGAGAAACGCGAAAGCCCACCCGGGACAAGGGTTTCCGGGTGGGCTTTCGACGGTGTCAGCTCAGTGCACGACCGCGGGTGCGTCGGCCGCGGCCGGGGTCGCCGGTTTGGTGCGCGGCAGGAAGAACGCCGGGATCAGCGTCGCCAGCAGCAGCACGGTGGCCACCACGAAGGTGTGGGCGAACGCCTGGGCGGCTTGATCGAAGCCGTCGGCGAGGACCTGCGGCGGAACCTGCTGGGAGATGCGCGGATCGTAGTTCGATCCGATGGCCATCTTGGCTTCGGGCCGGTGGTTGAGCAGGGTGGTCAGCACCACGGAAATGGTTGCGGTGCCGATGGATCCGGCCGTCTGGTTGACGATGTTCATCAGGGTGGAACCCCGCGCGACCTCACCGTGGGTGAGGGTCTGGATGGCGGCGGTCATGGTCGGCATCATGGTGCAGCCCATGCCCAGACCCATGATGAACAGCACCCCGCACAGCATCGGGTAGGGGGTGTCGGCCTTGACCTGCGTCAGCGCGGCCATCGACAGCGTCATGATCGAGATGCCGGTGAGCACGATCTTGCCGGGCCCGATCTTGTCGACCAGGCGGCCGGCGATCGGCATGGTCAGCATCGCACCCAAGCCTTGCGGTGCGATGAGCAGACCGGCGGCCAGGGTGGATTCACCGCGCACCTGCTGCAGATACGAGGGCAGCAGCAGACCGGAGCCGAAGAACGCCATGGCGAACAGGGTCATGGTCATGACCGCGTAGCGCAGCGATTTGTTCTTGAACAGCCGCAGGTCGATGAGCGGGTGTTCGGTGCGCAGCGCGTGGAAGACGAACGCGATCAGCAAACCCGCGCCGACGATGGCGGGGATGAGCACCTTGGCCGACTTGATCGTGCCTTCACCGGGGATCGAGGACACACCGAACAGGAAGGCGGCCAGACCGGGCGAGGCGAGCAGCATGCCCAGGAAGTCGAAGCTCTGCGACGGTTCGGGATTGTCGCGCGGGAAGATCGTGTAGGCCAGCACCAGGGCGATGATGCCGATGGGCAGGTTGATCAGGAAGATCCAGTGCCAGCTGAAGGAGTCGATGAGCCAGCCGCCCAGGATGGGGCCGCCGATGGGGCCCAGCAGCATGGGCACGCCGAGCACGGCCATGACGCGGCCGATGCGGGTGGGGCCCGCGGCGTGGGTCATGATCGTCATACCCAGCGGCATGAGCATGCCGCCGCCGAGACCCTGAATGACGCGGAAGGCGATGAGGGACTCGATGTTCCAGGCCGTCGAGCACAGCACCGAGCCGATCACGAAGAACACCAGCGCCATCATGTAGAGGCGTTTGGTGCCGAATCGGTCGGCGGCCCAGCCGGTGAGGGGGATGACGGTGGCCAGCGCGAGGGTGTAGCCGGTCATGGACCAGGCGGCGATGGCGTAGGTCGTGTTGAAGTCGTGCTGGAAGGTGGGGATGGCGACGGTCACGACCGTGACGTCGAGGATCGACATGATGGCGCCGAGCACCACGACACCGGCGATTTTGAAGACGCCGATGTCCAGCTTGTCGTCGGCGGAGTCGGCCGCCTTGGTATCCGGAGGGGTGGTCACCGCTTCAGCCTGCCAGCCGGTCGGCCGTGAAACCAGCACATTTTTCTCTCGGTGCCCATGCGCAGGTCCTCTCTACCGCGGACAGGTCGCTTCGGAGTCGGATTCCCAAAGCATACCGAGCAGTAGCAACCTTGGAGCAAGTTCGTGGCGGACCGCCGAACCCTACGCGCACCGCGCGTACCCTGGCGTTCTCAGCGAAGTACGGCGAGGAGAACACTCTCGATGACCGACCCGGTAGTGGGCCTGACCGGTACGCTGACCTCGCCGATCCGGGGCGAGGGAGCTCTGGGTGAGGTGCAGGTCGCCATCCGAGGGGGAACCGAGCTCTACATCGCGCGTGCCCGCGAGCCGCTGTCCGCCGGTGCGTCGGTGCTGGTGGTCGCCGTTCATCCCGGTCGTGTCGTCGATGTTGTTGCGTGGGTCCCGCTTCCGGGCGATTGATTGTTCGGAAATGGTTCGAACCACGTTCGAGGGGAGTCACACACGATGCTGGGTTATCACGTACCCGATCCCGATGAGGCAATGCTGGTCAGCGGTGGCCGTCACGGCAAGGACGGCGGCGCGCCGTTCCGGGTGATCATCGGTCACGGCGCCTGGGTGGTGCCGTTGTTCCGCAAGGTGCGGTATCTGTCGCTGGCGATGTTCGAGGCCGAGATCGGGGAACGCTGCGTCACCAAGCAGGCCATCCAGCTCGATGTGCGGGCGGTGATCGCGTTCAAGGTCGCCAATGACGAGCAGTCGATCGTCAATGCGGCGCAACGGTTCCTGTCCGAGCAGGAGAAGGAGATGAGTGTGCTGACCGGGCGCATCTTCTCCGGTCATCTGCGCTCGATCGTGGGGTCGATGACGGTCGAGGAGATCATTCGCGAGCGCCAGAAGCTGGCCGACGAGGTGCTGGTGGCCTCGAAGGTGGAGATGAGCAATATCGGGTTGTGGGTGGACTCGTTCCAGATCCAGCACATCGACGACGGCAATCTGGGCTACATCACCGCCCTGGCCGCCCCGCACAATGCCGCGGTGCAGCGGGACGCGCAGATCGCGCAGGCCGCCGCCGCCCAGCTGGCCGCCCAGGCCGAGCAGGAGTCCCAGCGCAAGCAGGCCGAATACCAGCGCGAGACCGCGATCCTGCGCGCGCAGTATCAGCGCGATATCGACAAGGCCAATGCCGAAGCCGCGCAGGCGGGCCCGCTCGCGCAGGCCACCGCCATGCAGGAGGTGCTCGCCGCCCAGGCCGAGCAGGCGCGCAAGCAGGCGGAGCTGCGGGAGCAGCAGCTGCAGGCCGAGGTGGTCAAACCCGCTCTGGCAGAGGCGGATCGGGTGCGCATTCTCGCCGAGGCCGAGGCCGATCGCACCCGGATCCAGGCCGAGGCGGCGGCGTCGAACAATCGGATCGCGCTCGATCAGCTGTTGATCGAGCAGTTGCCCGAGATCGTCAAGCAGGCCGCGGGCGGGCTGTCGAAGGCGAACCTGACGGTGCTCAATGGTCCCGACGGGGTGTCGGAGATCGTCAACGGGATGGTGGGCCAGGGGTTGACGGTCTTCAATTCGTTGCAAAAGGCACTTTCCTCCAACAATGATCAGCCCGCGGACTAGAGTGACCGCCAGAGGGACGCGGCGACGAGGAGCGGGTGTTTAGGTGTCCATCGGGAAATTGGTGTCGTTCGACAGCTCTCGGGGTTTCGGGTTCATCCGTCCGGAAGACGGCGGCCCGGATGTGTTCGTGCATGTCAACGACATCGGGTTGGATGAGGACGAGCTGCGCCAGGGGCGGGTTTTCGAATTCGATGTGACCGAGGGTGATCGGGGTCCGAAGGCGATCAATCTGGCGGTGGTGCCCGGTCAGGCGGCCGCGCCGGTGCGGCACAAGGCCAAGGAGCATCGCGCGGCGGGCCAGATGACCGCGGCCGAGCATCGCCGGTTGATCACCGAACTGCTGTTGGACGCCTCGCCGCAGCTGACGGCGGCGGAGATCATCACGATTCGGGATCGGCTCACCTCCTTTGCCGACGCGCACGGGTGGCTCGAAAACTGACCGGTTCGCATTACGATCGGTCTCGGATCCGCCGCGAACCGAGGAGGCCGTGTGCTGTTGCCCGTCATGCCGCCGGTGAAACCGATGCTGGCCAAATCGGTGTCGGAGCTGCCCCGGGATCCGGGGCTGCGGTTCGAACCGAAATGGGACGGCTTCCGCTGCATCGTGTTCCGCGACGGACCCGAGATCGAGCTGGGTTCCCGCAATGATCGGCCCCTGACCCGGTATTTCCCCGAACTGGTGGAACTACTGGGTCAGGCGCTGCCGCCGCGGTGCGTGGTGGACGGGGAGATCGTGGTCGTCACCGAGAACGGCCTGGATTTCGACACGCTGCAGCAGCGGCTGCATCCGGCGGCGTCGCGGGTGAAGAAGCTGGCCGCGGAGACCCCCGCCAGTTTCGTGGGCTTCGACCTGCTGGCGTTGGGTGACGAGGATCTGACCGGGCGGCCGTTCGCCGAGCGGCGCGCACTGCTCGAGACGGTGCTCGACGGCTCACATCCGGGCACGCATCTGACGCCGATCACCGATGATCCCGATGTCGCCGCGGACTGGTTCACCCGGTTCGAGGGCGCGGGGTTCGACGGGGTGATGGCCAAGGCGTCGGATCTGGCGTATCTGCAGGACAAGCGGGTAATGCTCAAGATCAAGCATGAGCGGACCGCCGACTGTGTGGTCGCCGGGTTCCGCTGGCACAAGGACGGCCAAGGGGTGGGATCGCTGCTGCTGGGCCTGTTCGACGGCGAGGGCAATCTGCATCATGTCGGGGTGGCGTCGTCGTTCACCGCGGCCCGGCGCAAGGAACTGGTCGACGAGCTGGCCCCGCTGCGGGAGAACGCCCTGGAGAACCATCCGTGGCGTTCCTGGGCCGATGCCGCCGCCCAGGCCAAGGCCGACGGGAAGATGCCGGGCGGGGTGAGCCGCTGGACCGGCGGCAAGGATCTGTCGTGGGAGGCGTTGCGGCCGGAGCTGGTGGCGGAGGTGCGCTACGAGCATGTGATGGCCGGGCGGTTCCGCCACGGCGGGCGGCTGGCGCGGTTCCGCAGTGACCGCACCCCCGAATCGTGTACCTACGCTCAGCTCGACGAGGTCGCGCCCGCCGAGCTGGCCGATATCTTCGCCGAGGCCAGAAACTCGAAAGGGACCGCGCGGTGAGTGATTCGGTGCAGATCGAGGTCGCCGGGCGCACGGTGCCGGTGTCGAATCCGGGCAAGGTGTATTTCTCCAAGCGCGGGGACACCAAGCTGGATCTGGTGAATTACTATCTGGCCGTTGCCGATCCGATCATGCGGACCATCGGCGGGCGGCCGGTGCTGCTGGAGCGCTACCCGGACGGGGCGTCGGGCAAGTCGTGGTTCCAGAAGCGGGTTCCGTCCTCGGCGCCGGACTGGTTGCAGACCACGGTCGTGTCCACCCCCAACGGCACCACCAGTGACGCGCTGGTCGCGGTCGATATGGCGCACATCGTGTGGGCGGTCAACCTGGGCTGCTTGGGTTTCCACGTCTGGCCCACCCACGCCGGCGCCGAGGCGGCGTCCACGTTCCCGCCGGTGCTCGACGCGGCGGGGAATGTGCTGCCGCCCACCGGTGTCACCGATGAGCTGCGCATCGATCTGGATCCCTCCCCCGGCATCGGTTTCGACGATCTGCGGGCCGCGGCGTTCGCGACCCGCGAGCTGTGCACCGAACTGGGTATCGATGTGCGCGTGAAGACCTCCGGTTCGCGGGGCCTGCACCTGTACGCGATGTTGAAGCCGGAATGGGACGGCTACCAGGTTCGGGCGGCGGCGGTCGCGCTGGCGCGTGAACTCGAACGCCGCCACCCCGACGACATCACCGCCGCGTGGTGGAAAGAGGAGCGCGGCTCGCGGGTGTTCGTCGATTTCAACCAGAATGCCCCGCACAAAACGGTTTTCGGCGCGTGGTGCGCGCGCCCGAAGGTCGGCGCGCAGGTCTCGACCCCGATCTCCTGGGACGAGCTGGCCACGATCGTGCCCGATGACCTGACCATCGCCACCGTCCCGGCCCGTGTCGCCGAACTGGGCGATCCGTGGGCCGACCGCACCCCGCAGTCGCT
Source organism: Nocardia sp. NPDC004340 (assembly GCF_053602575.1). Taxonomy (NCBI): domain Bacteria; kingdom Bacillati; phylum Actinomycetota; class Actinomycetes; order Mycobacteriales; family Nocardiaceae; genus Nocardia; species Nocardia sp. NPDC004340. The sequence continues at coordinate 214,068 of NZ_JBSGDW010000010.1, read as the reverse complement.
GGCTCCGCTGTTGGAGATGTCGGACAAGGACATGGCCGCGGGCTTGATGGACGCCCCGTGGCCGCCGGTGTATCCGAAGATGCCCAATGAGCCGCCGCGCGTGCAGCCGAGCAAGGCCCGCAAGGACGCCGACTAGCTTCCGGGCGGCTCGTCACAGCACCGCCGCGGCCGTCACCGCCGATCCGACGAGGAACAGTGCCCACCCGCGGGCGCGACGCCGACGGGTGGCGGGCATGGGCTAGGCCGAGAGTGTCTGCGCGGGTGCGTGTTCGGTTCCCGCGCACCAGATCGTGCGGATGGCGCGGGTGGCGGTGATGTCGGCGAGGGGGTCGGCGTCGAGCAGGACCAGGTCGGCGCGCAGGCCCGGGGTGATGGCGCCGCGGTCGGTGAGGCCGAAGTGGCGGGCGGGCAGCGCGGTGGCGGCGTTGAGGGCGTCGGCGGGGCTGAGGCCGGCCCGGACGAGGAGCTCGAGTTCGTGGTGCAGGCTCGCGCCCTGGGGTGGGTGGACGGGGATGCCGGTCATCTGGTTGGCGTCGGTGCCGGCGAGGATGGGGACGCCCGCGGCGTGCAGGACGCCGACGGTCTTCAGTGACGCGGGGAAATACTGTGCGACGCCGTGGATGTCGGCGACGCCTTCCATCATGACGAGGGTGGGGATCACCACGTGGGCGCCGGTCGCCAGGCGATCGATGTCGGCGGCAGGCAGGCGGGCGCCGATGGGGACGTGGGTCAGGGCGTCGACTCCGGCGTCGATCGCCATGGCGTACGCGCCGGGGGTGGAGGTGTGGGCGACGACGGTCAGGCCGCGGGCGTGGGCGGCGGTGACGACGGCCTTGGTGGTGTCGGCGTCGGGCCCGCCTTCGCCGGGGGCTTCCAGGACCAGCTTGATGTAGTCGCTGCCGGTCGAGACGCGCTGCGCCACCATGGCTTCGGCGTCGTCGGGGTGAGCGATGCCGGCGACGTCGGCGATGCCGGGGACGTGGGCGTGCACGCCCGCGGAACCGATGATCGGCGCTCCGGCGCAGCGCAGGGTGGTCGTGGCGGTGCGGGCGCGCGCCTGCTCGATCAGGGCGGTGTCGACCGATCCCATGTCGAGTGCGGTCGTGACGCCGTGGGCGGCATAGGTATCCAGCGCGTGCGGACTGTCGAGGTGGATGTGGGCGTCGATGAGGCCCGGGATGAGGATGGCCCCGTCGGCGTCGAGGTGTTCGGCGCCGACGGGGTCGGTTCCGATGACGGTGCCGTCGATGACGACCGTGGTCGGTGCGGTGATGGTGTGGCCGTCGAAGATTCGGACGTTTCGGATGGCCAGCTTGTGGTTCGACTCCCCCTGCATGCAGCCAATCTAGAACCCGTTGCAGCAGTGGGCAAGATCGACTCGCGGGTCAGGCGGCTCCGGCGGTGCGCTCGACGGCGAGTGCGGCGGGTTGGCGGGCGCCGCGCAGGATCAGGTGCAGCAGGGCCACGAAAAGGGTTTGGTCGACCGGACTCCAGCCCGCGGACATGCGGTTGTGCACGAATCCGACGGCCACACCGGAGTCGGGGTCGGCCCAGCCCATCGATCCGAACAACCCCATGTGCCCGTAGCCGCGCGGGGCGTGCGGGGACGGGAAGCTGTGGTAGCCGACGTGCCAGAACGGGATGACCAGGGCGCGGTCGAGCTGGTAGGTGCGGATTCGTTGCAGGCCCCGAACGGTTTCCGGCGACAGGTAGGTGCGGCCGTCGACGGTGCCGCCGCCTGCGAGGGCGCTGTACATCTTGGCCAGGGCGGGCGCGGTGCACACGGCATTGCCGGCGGGCAGGGCGGTGTCGAGGATGGTGGGGCGGTCGCCGCGGAAGATCGATTCCAGGCCGGGGACGTAGATGGAGGAGATCGGGGAGCGCAGCAGGCGCGGCAGTTGCGGGACGGCGGTGGCGACCGGGCCCGGAATGGTGTGCTCGGCCAGGTTTTTCAGCGATCCGACCAGGTCGGCGGGGCGGGTGCGGGATCCGGCGGGTGGGCGGCCCAGGTGGATGCCGTCGACGCCGAGGGGTTCGGCGACCTCGCTGCGGTAGAGGCGGGTCATGTCGTGGCCGGTGATGGCGCGGGCGAGGCCGGCCATGAGCCAGCCGATGGTGAGTGCGTGGTAGATCGGTTTGCCCAGCAGGTGATCGGGTTTCGCGGCCGCGAGGCGTTGTTCCATGAGTTCGTGGTCGAGGACTTCGTCGGGGGTGACGGCGGGCAGGCCCGAGAGTCCGGCGCGGTGGCTGAGCAGTTCGGTGACGGTGATCCGGCCTTTGCCGTTGGCGGCGAATTCGGGCCAGTACTCGGCGACGGGGGCGTCGTAGTCGAGCAGGCCACGATCGGCCAGGCGCGCGAGGACGGTGGCCGAGACACCTTTGGACGCGGAGTACACCATGGCGCCGGTGTCGGCGGTCCAGGGTGTGCCGTGGGCGTCGGCGGCGCCGGCGTGGATGTCGACGACCAGTTCGCCGTCCTGATACACCGCGAGTGCGCCGCCGTTGCCGCGGCGTCCGGCCAGGACGCGGGCGAATGTCCGTATGGCGGAATCGAATCGGGGGTCGGCGGCGCCGTGTACTCCGGCGGGCAGTCCGGCAGCGGTGGCGGAGCTGTGGGTCGTCATCGATCCACGGTAGCGGCGCCACCACCACCCCGGCAAGGTGTGTCTGGGACAATTTTGGCGCGGGATTGGGGGTTTCGGACCTGGCGAAGTGGGAACCGTTATGCGCCCGGTGAACCCAGGGCGGTGCGCAAGGTGTCGCGGAGCCAGCGTTGGGCGGGGTCCGCGTCGAGGCGGGCGTGCCAGCGTAGCCGGATGTCGACTTCGGGCAGGGGCGCGGGGATGTCGAACCAGCGCAGGCCCAAGGTGTCGCCATAGTGGGTGGCGAGGCGGTGCGGGACCAGCCCGACGTAGGGGGTCTGTGAAACCAGCAGGGCGGCAAGGGCGGAGGTGGGCACGACGGCGGCGACGTGGCGGCGCAGACCTTCGGCGGTGAGCGCGTCGTCGAGGGGGCCGCGGGCGCGGCCGCGCCGCGACGCGGACACGTGCGGGTGTTTGCAGAGTTGGGCCAGGGTGGGGCGGCGGCGCCGGCCCAGCGGGTGCTCGGCGCGGACGATGCCGACGAGGTGTTCGCGGTAGAGCTCGGCGGTGTGGATGTCGGGGGCGGCGGCGGTGTCGACGCCGATGTCGAGGTCGATGGTGCCGTCACGTAACGCTTCGAGGCTTTCGTCGCCTTCGGGGACGAAGCGCAGGACCACGCCGGGTGCGGCGGCCGCGGTGGCCGCGACGGCGGCGGTGACCAGGGTCGCGGCGACGCCGTCGTTGATGCGGATGGCGAAGGTGCGCTTCAGTGCCGCGAGGTCGACGGTGCGGTCGGCGCTGATGAGGGCGGAGGCCTCTTCGAGGAGGGACCGGACGCGGGGTGCGGTGCGCAGCGCGAACGGGGTGGGGGCCATGGCGCGCCCGGCTCGCACCAGGATGGGGTCGCCCATGGCGCGGCGCAGTCGACCCAGGGCGCGGCTGGTGGCGGGGATCGACAGGTGCAGGCGTTCGGCGGCCGCGGTGACGCTGGCGTCCTGGAGCAGGGCGTCGAAGACGCGCAACAGGTTCAGGTCGAGCTGCTCGGTCATTGTTGCATCGTATGCAACTCTGGGTTACCGAAGTTGCGTCGCGCGGATGTAAGCCTGGTCCATAGCGTGCACTGTATGCAAACAAACCTTCTCCCCCAGGCCGTGACCGCGCCCAATGCGGTTGTCCGGCGGGGGCTCGTGTCGTTGATGTGCGCGTGTGTGGTGTTGGTCGTGGGGATGGTGGCCGCGATCAATCTGGCCGTTCCGATGCTGGCGGCGAGTCCGCTGCGGCCGTCGGCGTCGTCGCTGGTGTGGATCGTGGACACCTACGTGATCGTGTTCGCCTGCCTGGTGATTCCCGGTGGCGCGGCCGGTGACCGGTTCGGGCGCAAGGGGGTGCTGCTGGCCGGGCTGGGATTGTTCGCGGTCGGCGCGCTGGTCTCGGCGCTGGCGCCGTCGGTGGGCGTGTTGCTGGCGGGCCGGGCGATCACCGGCGCCGGGGCGGCGGCGGTGTTGCCCAATACGTTGGCGGTGTTGTTGCACGCGGTGCCGGCCGATCGCAAGCCCGCGACGATCGCGACGTGGGCGTCGATGACCGGGATCGGCGGCGTGCTGGGCAATGTCGGTGGCGGCGCGGTCCTTTCGGGCGGATCGTGGCGGTGGCTGTTCGTGGCCGCGGCACCATTGGCGGGGGTGCTGGCCGCGTTGGTGGCATGGGTCGCGCCGGTGTCGGGCCGCCACGATCGCCGTTTGGATCCGGTGGGCACGGTGTTGCTGGTCGCGGCGTCGGTGGCGCTGCTGGTCGGGATCGTGGAGGGTCCGGTCGCGGGTTGGGGCAGTGTCGTGGTGGTCGCCGGATTCGGGTGCGCGGCGGTGCTGTTCGCGGTGTGGACGGTGGTCGAGTTGCGGGTGGAGCATCCCTTGCTGGATCCGCGACTGTTCGCGTCGCCGGGGTTGCGCAGCGCTTGCCTGGGCATGACCGCGGTGTTCTTCGGGATGTTCGCGCTGTTCTATGTGAACGCGTCGTTCCTGCAGTACGCCAAAGGGTTCGGGGTGCTGCGCACCGGGCTGGGCATCATTCCGTTGACGGTTCCGGTCATCGTGGGCGCGCGCCATGTCGGACGGCTGTCGGGCCGGATCGGGGTGGATGCGACGATCGCGATCGCGTTCGGTTTCGTCGGCGGCGGCCTGCTGGGTCTGTCCACCACCGGCCTGCACACCTCCTACCTGGTGTACGCGGTGTGGCTGGTGGTCACCGGAATCGGTGTGACGCTGGCTCTTCCGACCTTGTCGGCGGCGATCACCGGCGCGTTGCCGCAGTCGCTGGCCGGGGTGGGTGCGGGATTGCAGGCCACGACCCGCGAGTTCGGGAGCGCGTTGGGTGTCGCGGTGATCGGCACGGTCCTGACCTCCCGTTTCGTGGCCGCTCTCCCGTCGGAGGTCCGCGCGGGTGGCGCGCACACCGTGGCGCAGGCTCGCGCGTTCGCGCCCGAGCGTGCCGATGCGATTGTCGCGGCGTTCGTTTCGGGCGCGGATGCCGGATTCCGGGTGGTCGGGGTGGCGGTGCTGGTGTCGGGTGTGCTCGTGCTCGGGCAGGCGGTGATGTCGCGTCGCGTGGCCCGGTAGCCGCGATCGGCGGTGGTGTCGGTGCGGTCTGCGACAGTGGCGGGTATGGATTCGGTGGCGTTCGGTGATGCGGAGGCGTTCGATGCCTGGCTCGAGGTCAATCACGGACGCGCGGAGGGGGTGTGGATTCGGATGGCGAAGAAGGGATCGGGGATCGCGTCGCTGACCGAGGACGAGGCGGTGGATGTGGGGTTGTGCTGGGGCTGGATCTCCGGGCAGCGCAAGGGCCTCGATGGCGAGTTCTATCTGCAGAAGTATGTGCCGCGGCGGCCCGGAAGCTTCTGGTCGCAGGTGAACGTCGACAAGGTGGCGGCGTTGACGGCGGCGGGGCGGATGCGGGGGCCGGGGCTGGCGGAGGTGCAGGCGGCGCGCGCGGACGGGCGGTGGGCGGCGGCGTATCCCTCGCAGGCGAACTTCACCGTGCCCGAGGATTTAGCGGCGGCCTTGGCAGGGCGGCCGCGGGCGCGAGCCGCGTTCGAGGCGCTCGACCGCACAGGCCAGTATCTGATCGTGTTGGACGTGCTGCGCACGAGAACGGCGAAAACGCGGGCTTCCCGGCTGGAGAAGGCCGTGAGCGGGCTCGAAAACCAGTGAAAGCGGCTGATTCCGGGCGACAGGCATCATGTCTGTCGCCCGGAATCGGTGTCAGTCCCGGTTGGTGGTGAGAACGGGGGCCAGGGTGCGCAGGACCGCGGTGGCGTCGTCACCGAGGACCTGGATGGCGACGTGGTCGGCTCCGGCCTGCAGGTGCTGGTTCAACCGGTCGGCGACCTGGTCGGTGGTGCCGTGGGCGACGACGGCGTCGACGTAGCGGTCGCTGCCGGGGGCGGTGAGGTCGGTGTCGTCGAGTCCGAAGCGGCGCAGGTTGTTGGTGTAGTTGCTCAACCCGAGGTAGAAGCCGGCGCGGTCGCGGCCCTGGGTGCGGGCGCGGGCCGGGTCGTCGTCGAGGACCACTTTGTGTTCGACCGCGAGCAGGGCCTCGGGGCCGAGGATGCCGCGCAGTTCGGCGGTGTGTTCGGGGACCGTCAGGTAGGGCAGCGCCCCGGCGGTGCGGTCGCGGGCCAGGCGCGCCACCCGCGGACCGAGTGCGGCCAGAGCGCGACCGTGCTGGGGGACGCCGCGGGCGTCGAGGACGTCGAGGTAGTCGACCAGCGCGTCATAGGGTTTGGTGTAGTCCGCGGTGTGTTCGCGGTGGCCCGCGCCGATGCCGAGCAGGAAGCGGCCGGGGAATTTCTCGTCCAGGCGCAGGTAGGTGTCGGCGGCGGCTTCGGGCGCCGAGGCCCACACATTGACGATGCTGGTGGCGACCACCAGTGATTCGGTCGCGCCGAGCAGTTGCTCGTAGCCGTCGAAGTCGGCGGGCGGGGAGCTGCCCAGCCAGATCGTGCCGTAGCCGAGTTCCTCCATCTCCCGCGCGGATTCCGGGGTGAACTGCGGATAGGGCTGCCACACGCCGAATGTTCCCAAGCCGTCGAATGCCATACCGGGCCTCAACGGTTCATGATCGGATTGCATTCCCCGGCGCGAAATCTTCCCGGTGCGACCCCGAATTCGCGTTTGAACGCTTTGGCGAACGCGTATTCGGAGGCGTATCCGGACTTTTCGGCCACGACGCGCAGCAGCAGGTCGGTGTCGCGCAGCAGCCGGGCCGCGCCGGTCATGCGCCACCAGGTCAGGTAGGTGAGCGGGCCGATGCCCAGGGTGGCGGTGAACCGTTGCGCGAACACCGATCGCGACACGCCCGCGCGGTCGGCCAGCGATTGCACGGTCCAGGGCTGACCGGGGTCGGCGTGGATGGCTTGCAGCGCGGCGTGCACGGCCGGGTCGCGCAGCGCGCCGACCCATCCGGTGTCGGAGGGGTGGGCCTGGTGCCAGGCGCGCAGCAGGAACAGCAGCAGCACTTCGAGCAGGGGCGCGATGGCCCCGGATCCGTCGGCGGTGTCGAGTTCGTGGCCGAGCAGGTCGATCGCGGCGCGCAGCGGGCTGTGGTGGCCGACGCGGGCGGGCAGATGGATCACATCGGGCAGTTCGGCCAGCGCGGGGTGCGGGCGGGCGTCGTCGAGAGAGTAAGCGCCACACAGCAATACGGTGTCGGGTCCGGCCGTGGCGGGGCCGGGGTCGCTGTCGGGGCGGTCGGCGATGGCGTGGCCGCGGCTGCGGGGCATGAACGCGACGTCACCGACCTGGAGGTGGATCGGGTCGCCGTCGTCGGGCAGCAGCCAGCACGAACCCTGCAGCACGACATGGAAACCGGCGCTGTTGCCGGCGGCGGGAAAGTGGGTGCGCCAGCTGCCGTGCCGGACGGTGCGGTTGGAATGCGGTGTGCCCAGCCGCATCGCGGCGACCGCGTCACTGAGGATGTCCACGAATCCCACCGTACCGGCGGCGCCCGCGGCCCCGGACGATCGGACATCGGGACCGGACTTTCGAGCATGGATCGTCCGAGTTGCCGTGCCTAGCGTGGGTTGCGAGCCGATTCCCGGCCGCATCCCTTCACCCGATGGAGTTGTCCCTCATGCGTATTGCCGTGCACGGCGCGAGCGGTTTCACCGGTTCGCTCATCGTCGCCGAACTCGCGCGCCGCGACCTGTCCCCCATCCTGGTGGGCCGCGACGAGACCCGGTTGCGGGCCGTCGCCGCCCGCACCGGGGTCCCCGACGCCGAGATCCGGGTGGCCGCCCTCGACGACACCGCCGCCCTGGCCGCCGCCTTCGCCGACAGCGACGCCGTCGTCAACGCCGCCGGACCGTTCACCCTGTGGGGCGAGCCGGTGGTGCGGGCCGCGATCGCCGCCCGCCGCCATTACATCGACACCACCGGCGAACCCGGCTATCTGCACACGATCCTGTCCACCTATGACGAACCCGCGAAACAGGCCGGGGTGGCGGTCGTTCCGGCCGTCACCGATGACGGGGTGCCCGGTGACCTGATCGCCGCACTCACCGCCGCCCGCCTCGACGCGCCGCTGCGGGAGGTCCGAATCGCCGATCTGCGCCGCCCGGGCGCGGCCTCGCGCGGCACGGCCCGGTCGATGGCCGCCATCGCCGTGCTCGATCAGGTCGAATACCGCGACCGGACATGGCAATCGGCCAACGCATCGGCCACCACCCTCAGCGAGCCCGGCGAACCGGACCCGGTGTCGGTGACGCCGCTGGCATTGCCGGGCGTCTACACCATCCCCCGCCACCTCGACACCCCGATCGTGCACGGGGTGATCCGCACCGAGATGGGTGAGATCTTCGCGGGCCTGGGTGGTGACGTCGCCGAGACGATTCCCGAGATCCCCGACGCCGACGCCTTGGCCGCGTCGCGCTGGCTGGTCCTGGCCGAGGCGACCGGTGTCGACGGCAGCCGGGCGCGGGGCTGGGTGAGCGGGTTCGACCCGTACGCGGCCACCGCGGTCATCGCTGTCGAGGCCGCACGCCGTCTCGCGCTCGACGGCGCTCCGGCCGGAACCCTCGCGCCCGCGCAGGCTTTCGACGCCGCGAGCTTCCTCGACCATCTCGCCACCACGGGGGTGCACTGGCAGGTCGAGGAGCTCACGAGCGTCTAGGGCTTCTCGCGTGCGCTAGGGGTTCGCGTCGACCTTCGGGAACGTCTCGGCCACCAGCGTGGTGAGGGCGTCGGCGAGCAGGTGGTGCACCTGCTCGCGGGTCAGGCTGCCGCGCACGATCCACTCGCGCCCGGCGGCCTTGACCAGACCGCCGTAACAGCGCACCAGCGCCCGCAATTCGGCCGAATGCAGCGAATCGTCGAGACCCATCATCGCCACCATGCGATCGGCTGCGGCGTAGTCGGCCTCGTCGAGGATGCGCTGCACCTCCGGATCGTCGCCGACGCCTTCGTGGCCGGTGACCTTGACCCAGGTGCTGCCGTGCTCGCCGATGGTGTCGAGCAGCCACGCCACACTGGCGTCCACTCGTTCCCGCAGCGATCCGGTGGGCACCGCCATCTTCTCCGGCCGCGGCAGCGTAACCATGCGGCGCACTACCGCCAGGTACAGGTCGCGCTTGTTGCCGAAGTAGTGGTTGATCAGCCCGCGCGCCACCCCGGCCCGCTGGGCCAGCTCGGCGGTCGACACCGCCGCGTAGGGGCGCTCGCCGAACATGTCGATCGCGCAGGACAGGATCTGCGCGCGACGTTCGTCGGGCTCGAGGCGGCGACGGCGCGTGGCGCCGTCGTCTGCCGAAGGGTCGGAGTTACCGCCGGGCCGGGGTGGCGCGGTGGGGTCGGAGTTACCGCCGGGCCTTGGCGGCGCGGTGGGGTCGGAGTTACCGCCGGGCCTTGGCGGCGCGGTGGGGTCAGAGTGAGCGGGCAATGAGATCCTTCATCACCTCGTTGGCTCCCGCGAGGATTCGCAGGACCCGAGCGCCGGTGTACAACTGCGAGATCGGGTATTCGGTCATGTATCCATAGCCGCCGAAGAACTGCAGGCAGCGATCCACCACATTACCGAGTTGATCGGTCAACCAGTATTTCGACATGGCCGCGGTGGGGATATCGAGCTCCCCACGCAGGTGCTTGCTGATGCAGTCGTCGAGGAACACGCGTCCGACCTTGGCGATCGTCGCGCACTCGGCCAGTTCGAAGCGGGTGTTCTGCATGGCGTAGAGCGGCTTGCCGAACGCCTCGCGGCCCTTGGTGTAGTCGACGGTCAGCTGCACGGCCTTCTCGGTCATGGCGACCGCGAGGATGGCGGTGACCAGGCGTTCCTGGGCCAGCATCTGCATCATCTGATAGAAGCCCTGGCCCTCGGCCTGCCCGAGCAGGTTCGACGCGGGCACCCGCAGGCCGTCGAAGAACAGCTCGGCGGTGTCCTGGGCCTTGCCGCCGATCTTGGACAGGATGCGGCCACGCTTGAAGCCGGGGGTCTCGTCGGAGACCTCGGCGAAGATCAGCGAGACGCCGGCCGCGCCCTGGGTGGGGTCGGTCTTGCAGGCGATGATGATGCCGTCGCACAGCCAGCCGTTGGAGATGAAGATCTTCGAGCCGGTGATGACGTACTCGTCGCCCTCGCGCACCGCGCGGGTCTTGATGTTCTGCAGATCCGAGCCGGTGCCGGGTTCGGTCATGCCGATGGAGAGCACCATCTCGCCGCTGGCCGCCTGGGGCAGCACCCGCCGTTTGAGTTCCTCGGAACCGAATTCGTGGATGTAGGGCGCGATGATCGAGGAGTGCACCGACATGCCCAGGGAGCCGTCCCCGGCGTGGGTCTGGGCTTCGATGATGGCCGCCTCGTGGGCGAAAGTGCCGCCGCCACCGCCGTATTCGGTGGGGATGGCCGCGCACAGCAGGCCCAGTTCGCCGGCCCGGTTGTAGAGGGCGCGGTCGGGGTGGCCCTGTTCGATGAACTTCTCGGTGTGCGGGATCACCTCCTTCTCGAAGAAGGTGGTCGCCAGAGTCCGTACCGCCTCGACCTCGTCGTCGCTCCATGCGGGGCGTGCCATCGCAGATCCTTCGCTTGCCTGAACGGGGGTGCGCAAATGCGCCTCGCCCCTAGGGTGCACGGCTATTGGCGTGGTGTCAACAACGTGTCAATACTCGGCCGACCGGGCCTGATTCACCTCGGCGAACGTCGTGAAAATCGGCACGTCCGGATCCGCGGCGATCCCCTGACGCCGCAGGAAACCATCGATCAACCCCCACGCCAACTCCGTGGCCTGCCCCACGAACTCCGCGGTCTGCGCCGCTGACGGCGTATCCGAATCCGACAGCCACAGATCGGTGATCGACACCATCGCACCGGTCAACGCGCGCGAGAGATAGTCCAGCCCCGCCGTGTCCAAGGGCACCGCCTCGGCCACCGACCGCGCCAGCTTCTCCAACCGCAGCGCCGCCTCACGCCCCAGATCCAACTGCAGCACCCCCGAGCCCGACTGCTGGATCACCGGGGCCTGCCCCAGATACCGGAAAACGTTGGGATGCTCCAGGATTCCGCGCGCGTACTCACCGAACACCCGCGTCAACGCCACCCGCGGCGGCTGCAGCATCAACGTCATATCCGCGCCCGCGGCCGCGAACGCCCGCCGCGACATGCGCGCCGCGATCTCGGTGAACAGATCCCCCTTGTCCGCGAACTGCCGGTACAACCGCGGCTTGGTGATCCCCGCCTCGCGCGCGATGTCATCCATGCTCGGGCGCGGACCCGCCCGATCGATCACCCGGATCGCCGCGTCCACGATCTCCTCACGCGACACCAGCCGAGTCCCCCCGGCACTGCTACGAACCACCCGCGCAGCATACATGTACCGCCGGTACGGCAGGTCCGCACGACAATCCCACTTGATTTCGGACCGATCGTACTGCCAGTATCGAATCCCGTACCGGCAGTACGCACAACCGGAAAGACGACGATGTCCGACCCAGCCCGCCAACTCGGCGACACCCTGCGCGCACCCCTGCCCGCAGCCTTCGACCAGCTCCCCGACAGCGACCTGGCCGAACTCCACCGCCTCCTCGAAGCCGCCAAGACCCACCGCCGCGACACCCTCGACGCAGCCCTCGGCTCCTCCCTCGACTTCGTCCCGCGCCTGCTGCGCCCCGCCGTCAAGAAAGCACTGGGTCTATGAGCGACCACCTCGCCGCCGTCGCCGAAACCACCAAACTCGCCCGCGTCCTGGGCCTCGACGACCCCACCGAACTCGACTTCCTCGTCGACCTCCCACCCGCCGCCCTGCGCGAATACCGCGAACGCGTCACCGACCTGCTCTTCGACCGCGACGCCAAACGCATGAAGGCCATCGCCACCGCCAGCGCCATCGTCCCCGTCGCCATCAGCTCCAAGATCGCCGAACGCGCCTTCGGACCCATCCTGTGCGCCGCCGTCGCCAGCGCCGTCGAACCCCGCCGCGCGGTCGACATCGCCAAGAACCTCACCCCGGCCTTCCTCGCCGAAGCCGCCGTCCAACTCGACCCCCGCCGCACCGCCGCCATCATCACCGCGGTCCCCGCCACCCTGGTCACCGACGTCGCACGCCAACTCCTGTCCCGCGGCGACCACATCACCATGGGCCGCTTCGTCCACGTTATCCCCGAACCCGCCCTGCGCGCCGCCGCCCCCGTCATGAGCGACCCCGACCTGCTGCGCATCGGCTTCCTGCTCGAGGACAAAACCGCCCTCGACCGCGTCCTGCACATCGTCGCCGACCGCGTCCCCGGCATCATCCGCGCCGCCCACGACCAGCAGATGTGGGCCGAAGGCATCGACCTGCTCGACAACATCGCACCCCACAACCGCGCCTGGATCGGCGACATCACCGCCGGCCTCGGCGTCGACGTCCTCGACGGCCTCATCACCGCCGTCGCCGAACTCGACGCCTGGACCACCCTGCTGCCCATCACCAGCGCCATGAGCCCCGACAGCCTGCGCCTGTTCGCCCAACGCCCCGCCATCCACGACGAACACATCCTCACCGCCATCATCGACGCCACCGCCACCCACGACCTCTGGCCCCAAGCCCTCCCGCTCGTCGACGCCGCCCTCACCCCCGACACCCCGGACACGGTGTGGCACACCCTCGTTCAGGCCCGCGACCAGATCCCCGCGGACCTGCTCACCCGGCTCGCCGACCGCGCCCGCGAACTCGGCCACGACCACCACGCCACCCAGCTCGAACCCCTCGGCATCGCCACCACCTGACCCCGCCGCCACCCACCACGCCCGGCCCCAGGTCACGGCCGGGCGACCGTCACACCCGGCGCTCTGGGAGAATGGCTCGGTCCACCGCCCCGCACACGAAGGATCACCGCAGCTCCGATGGCCGAGCAGACCACCCCGACCGACGCCCCGGCCATCGACCCCGCCGACCTGGCCACCTGCCTGCGCGTCCTCGAACAAGCCGGACAGCTCGACAAGGACCACCCGGACTCCGTCGCCGTGCAGCGCGCCGTCGGGCACATGTTCAAGAAGTTCAAGCGCAACAAGCGCATCGCCACCCGCGACGCCATCGCCACCGCCGACAAGGAAGTCGTGGCCGCCACCGCCACCGGCTCACCCAACCGCATCGACGACGAAACCGCCGGGATCCCGATCAGCTCCGCCACCGAAGGCGGCAGCGCCGGAACCCTGCTGCGGGCACGGCCCTGCTACATATGCAAACAGCGCTATACCCGCGTGGACGCCTTCTACCACCAGCTCTGCCCGGACTGCGCCGCCAAGAGCCACGCCAAGCGTGACGCCGGCACCGACCTCAGCGGCAAGCGCGCCCTGCTCACCGGCGGCCGCGCCAAGATCGGCATGTACATCGCGCTGCGCCTGCTGCGCGACGGCGCCCACACCACCATCACCACCCGCTTCCCCAACGACGCAATCCGCCGCTTCGCCGCCCAGCCCGACAGCGCCGACTGGCTGCACCGGCTCCGCATCATCGGCATCGACCTGCGCGACCCCGCCCAGGTCGTCGCCCTCGCCGACGACGTCGCCGCCCAGGGCCCGCTCGACATCCTCATCAACAACGCCGCGCAGACCGTGCGCCGCTCGGTCGGCGCCTACAGCGCCCTCGTCGAAGCCGAGAACGGACCGCTGCCCGCCGGCGAACTGCCCGACGTGATCAGCTTCGGCAAGACCATGCAGGCCCACCCCACCGCGCTGACCGCCAGCCTCACCCCCAACCTCACCGCCGCCGACATCACCGACCTCGCCCTGATCGCGGGATCGGCCACCCCCGAACGCATTTCGCAGGGCGTCGCCATCGACGCGGGCGGCCTGGTGCCCGACCTCGCCCACACCAACAGCTGGGTGCAGAACGTCGGCGAGGTCGACGCCACCGAACTGCTCGAGGTGCAGCTGTGCAACTCGGTCGCGCCGTTCATCCTCATCTCCCGACTACGCCCGGCCATGGCCGCCGCGCCCGCCCGCCGCAAGTACGTCGTCAATGTCTCCGCCATGGAAGGCGTCTTCGCCCGCGGCTACAAGGGCGCGGGCCACCCGCACACCAATATGGCCAAGGCCGCGCTGAACATGCTGACTCGCACCAGCGCCCGCGAGATGTTCGAGTCCGACAAGATCCTCATGACCGCCGTCGACACCGGCTGGATCACCGACGAGCGACCGCACTACACCAAGATCCGGCTGGCCGAGGAAGGCTTCCACGCACCCCTCGACCTGGTCGACGGCGCGGCCCGCGTGTACGACCCGATCGTCCGTGGCGAATCCGGTGACGACCTGTACGGCTGCTTCCTCAAGGACTACGAACCCTCCAACTGGTAGCCGACTCCCTTACCGACCCAGCCCCCTCCCCTCCTTGCTGTCTTTGAAGGCGAGGGGTTGTTTCTCGACCATTTTCGCGAAGGTGAGCATTCATGTTTAGATGCGCATATGTACGTAATCACATGACTTAATTGTCGAAATCAGCTCCCCCGAGCATCGGGCGGCCGCCAGAATTGGACGAGAAACTCCCCTACCCTGCGGGTTTCCCGAATTCGATCCACGTGCGCTCCCCCACCCCGCGTTCCCACCGCGGCCCATAATCGACACACGCACTCCCCCACCAGGACGGGTGATCTCATGAGCGCTAAGTCTGTGGCTGATGCATTGCGGGAGCGGTTGCCGTTCCTGCGCTGGTCGGTGATCCGATTCGCCTTGGGCGGGCCGACTTTCGTACGCACGGGTCAGGTCGGCGATGGCCGGGAGGAGGCGGCGCGGGCGTACGTGCTCGCCCACGGGACGGTCGGCGATCCGGACAGTGTGCTCGCCGCGTACGACGGCTTCGCGCGGACCCGCAGCATGCTGGTGAACGTCGGCGACGAGAAGGGGCTGATACTGGACGCGGCGGTGCGCCGAGCCAGTCCCGCGTCGGCCCTCGAATTGGGTGGTTACTGCGGGTACAGCGCGGTCCGGATCGGGCGGGCACTGGCGCCGGGCGCGCGGCTGGTGTCGGTGGAGCTCAATGCCGACAACGCGTCGATCGCGCGCACGTTGCTGGCGCACGCGGGGCTCTCCGATCGGGTCACCGTTGTCGTCGGCACGATCGACGACGGCGGCGACACTGTGAAGCGTCTGGTATCCGAGCACGGATTCGGCCCCGGCACACTCGATTTCGTCTTCCTCGACCACGACAAGAAGGCTTATCTGCCGGACCTGAAGACGATCCTGGAGGCCGGCTGGCTCCACCCGGGCAGCCTCGCCGTCGCCGACAATGTGCGCATTCCAGGAGCACCGGACTACCTGCGGTACATGCGCGAGTCCGAGGGCGCCACGTGGCGCACCGTCGAGCACCACACCCACGTCGAATACCAGTCGCTCCTGAGAGATCTCGTACTGGAGTCGGAGTACCTGGGCTGACCCGCACCTATCCTGGGGTCATGGTCTACCGGCTGCTGGCCGACGCGACCGCGGTCGTGCACTTCGCGTTCGTGGCCTATGTCGTGGTGGGCGGCTTCATCGCCTGGCGCTGGCCGCGCACGATCTGGCTGCATCTGCTCGCCTTCGGGTGGGGGTTCAGCACCGTGCTGTTCAAGGTCGAGTGCCCGCTGACGAATCTGGAGAACTGGGCGCGCCACCGAGCGGGCGAGGCGGGGTTGCCACCGAGCGGGTTCATCGACCACTACATCACCGGCGTGCTCTACCCCCGCAGCGCGTTGACAGAGGTACGGCTGCTGGTCGTGGTGTGTGTCGTCGTCTCCTGGGTGGGTCTCTACCTGCTGTCGCGGCGGCGGGCCGTCGCCTCGGGGCCTTGATCGCGCGGATCGGTGTCGTCGCCGGCCCGCGCGATCCCGGCCCGAAGTCGTCTATCCCGCGTGGGCGTCAACCAGTTCGGTGACGGCGGCCCAGGCGTCGAGATCGTCGAGGCGCGCGGCGAGGGCGCTGCGCATGCTGTCGGATCCCGCGACGCCGAGGGCGAGGCGGCGAGGCGGATTGTCACTGGCAACGGCGGTTCGGAT
This sequence comes from Nocardia sp. NPDC004340, assembly GCF_053602575.1. Lineage (NCBI taxonomy): Bacteria > Bacillati > Actinomycetota > Actinomycetes > Mycobacteriales > Nocardiaceae > Nocardia > Nocardia sp. NPDC004340. The sequence goes on along the minus strand of NZ_JBSGDW010000010.1, from coordinate 197,990 downwards.
GCCCGCCGCTACGCGCTCGACAGCGGAGAAGGCCTCGGCGGGCAGAGCCCCGATCGCCTGTTGCAGGGTACGGACCGTCTGGTCGTAATCGGCGTGGGTTGCCGTCGCCGCGGCGAGGTTGGACAGGAACGGTGTCGCGACCAGGCCGGGCTGGACGAGAGTGACGTGGACGTCGAGTGGCGCCAGTTCGGCGGCGAGCGCGTCGGAGAGCCCCTCGACGGCGTACTTGGTCGCGGCGAGCAGCCCGACGCCAGGATCGGCGGTCTGACCGTAATAGGACGAGCCTTGCAGAATGTGCCCCGATCTCTGATTCCGCAGCACCGGCAGTGTGGCGCGCAGGACGTTGAGGACACCGAAGACGTTGGTGTCGAAGATCGCCCGTGCTTGCGTGTCGGAGGCTTCCTCGACCGCTCCGAAGAGCCCGTAGCCGGCGAGGTTGGCGACGACATCGATACGGCCGAAGCGAGTCACGCTCTGCCCGACCGCCTTCGCGACGGCCGTCTCGTCGCGTACGTCCGCCTCGATGGCGAGCAGCTGGTCGGATTGCGCCAGTCCGGCAAGGGTTTCGGTGTGGCGAGCCACCGCGACAACGGCTTCACCGGCCGCCAGCGCCTGAATTGCGAGTTCGCGGCCGATGCCCGAGGAGGCGCCGGTGATGAACCAGACTCGCGAGGTAGTTCCTTCATTCGTCATGTTGCGACCGTAGCGGTTTAGAACGCAACTCTTCAAGAGGTTGCCGCGAACAAGTTGCGACCGAATGAGCTAACCTCGATCAGGCGTTGATATCGTGAAGGCATGGAGACACCGCGGTGGAACGACGATGCGGCTGCTCTGGTGTTGACGTTCGTCAACACCAGAGCTGACGGCGCGGGGAACGTCGAGATCTTCGGCACGGCTGCGGGATTCGCGCGGTGGGCGACCCAGCGCGGCCTGCTCGACACAGCCACCGTGGTGACCGACTCCGATGCGGTGGCCGCACGCGAGCTGCGCGACGCACTGGTCACGACATTGCTGACGCACGCGGGCGATCCGGATATCGGTGACGCGCAGGTCGTCGAAGCGGAACGGTACTTGCGGCAGGCCGGTATCCGGTATCCGCTGACGACGGTCGTCACCGCGCAAACGGCACAACTTCTCGCCGGCTCGTCCGGTGTCCCGGGCGTTCTGGGCAGTGTTCTCGCTGCGGTGACCGAGACGGCGCAGCGCGGGGACTGGATGCGGATCAAGGCATGCTGCAATCCCCCGTGCCACTTCGGCTTCGTCGATCGCACCCGCAACCGGGCGGCACGCTACTGCAGTCCCGGGTGCGGATCGCAGGTGTCGATGCGCGCGCTTCGGCAACGACGCAAGCAGGCCGATCCGGCCGCCGCGGGCGAATCCGCTTCGGGGCGTGCATAATCGCGCTGGTTGTCGAAGTGACTTAAGGGGTTTTCATGGGTGGCTCATCGATCGCGTCGGTGTTCCTGCAGCGGGTGGTGTATCCGGTGCGCACGGCGATCAGCACCGTGCGGGGAATCGGGACCTTCACCCGCACGGGCCAATTCGGTGACGGGCGCGAGGCCGCGGTGCGCGATCACGTGCTGGCCCATGCCGAGCAGGGCAACCCGGACAGCGTGCTGGACGCAATCGACCGGTTCGCGCGCACGCGCACCAATCTGGTCAACGTCGGCGACGAGAAGGGCCTGCTGCTGGATGCCGCGGTGCGCCGGGCGAATCCGACGCTGGCACTGGAGCTGGGCACGTACGTCGGCTACAGCGCGGTTCGCACGGCGCGGGTGCTGCCCGAGGGCGCGCGCCTGATCTCGGTCGAGTTCAGCGCCGCCAATGCCGAGGTGGCGCGCGCCATCATCGCGCACGCCGGGTTCGCGGATCGGGTGACGGTGGTGGTCGGCACCATCGGCGACGGCGGGGACACCATCCGCACGCTCGCCGAGGAGCACGGGATCACCGAGGGCGCGGTCGATTTCGTCTTCGTCGACCACGACAAGTCGGCGTATCTCGCCGACCTGAAGCACATTCTCGACGCGGGCTGGCTGCACCCGGGCACCATCGTGGTGGCCGACAATATGCGCATTCCCGGCGCGCCGGACTACCTGGCCTACATGCGGGAGGCCGAGGGCAAGTCCTGGCGCACCGTGGAGCACGACACCCACATCGAGTACCAGTCCCTGCTCAAGGACCGGGTGCTCGAGTCGGAATACCTGGGCTGACGGCGAACTCGCCGCGGCGGCGAGAGCGCCGTCCGCGGCAGCCCGGCCGACTCACCTCGAGTGGCCGGGCGACGCCGTGGCCAGCGCGCGGGTGATCGAGTCGGCGAGGGCCTTGATGTTCTCGGGCAGATCCAGATAGAAGTGGCCGCCTTCGAAGGTGGCGAGATCGAAATCGGCGGTGGTGAAGTCGCGCCACTGCCCGGCCTGGTCGGCCGAGGTGGTCGGGTCCGAGGAGCTGATCAGCGCGGTGATCGGCGTGCGCAGCGGTGCGCCGATCTGGTGGCGGTAGGTCTCGACCGCGCGATAGTCGGTGCGGACCGCCGGGAGGACCAGATCGGCCAGCCCCGGCTCGTCGCGCAGGATGCGCACCGACGCCGGATCGTTCGACAGGCGTTCGAGTTCGGCGATGAGGCCCTCGTCCGGGCCCTCGTGCAGGCGCCCCGCCTCCTCGTGCACCGGTGCGGGACGGCCGGAGACGAACAGGTGCGTAACCTCGCGCCCGCCCGCCTCGACCCGGCGAGCGGTCTCGTAGGCGACGGTCGCGCCCATACTGTGCCCGAAGATGGCCAGCCGCACGTCTTTCGGCCACGCCAGCAGGTCGGTGGCGGCGTGCCCGGCCAGTTCGGTGAGCGCGGGGACGGGCGGGTCGCCAAGACGGTCCTGTCGCCCGGGGTACTGCACGCCGAAGACCGCGGTGCCCGCGCCGAAGCGCTGGGCCAGTTGCCGATAGGCGCCCACGGAGCCGCCGCCGGGCGGGAAGCACACCAGCACGGTCTCGGGGGCGGGATCGGGCCTCAGTTCGCGCAACCAAGTGGTTCCGGGGAGTCGATGGGCGCTCATCCGAACGAGTATGCCCCGAGATCTCGCGTCGGGCTCGCACGTGGTCCCGGAGTTAGAGTCGGCTCGTGGCCACCTATGACGCACTGATTCGCGACTACGAGACCGGAATCGGGGTCGCCGGGACACCGGTGCCGCCGCTCGATCCGGGTGCGAATCTGGCTGCGACGCTGCCGGTCTGGGCGCTGGCGGGTGGCGCGGTCGCGGCCTTCGCCGGTGCGGCCGACCGGTGGCGCGACGTCTGCGGGGTCACGCCGCTGCGCAGCGTCGTCGACCCCGGCCGTGTCGCGGCGGCCTTCCAGAGCGAGAAGCTGCTGCGGATCGATGGGCGGCAGCCGCGAATGTTCGCGGAGTTGTCGGGCTTCTTCCGGACCGCGGACGGCTGGGTGCGCACGCACGCCAACTACCCGCACCATCGGACGCGCCTGCTGGCGGCGCTGGATCTGCCCGCCGAGGCCGGGCCCGAGGATTTCACCCGGCGGGTCGCGACGCTCACGGCCGCCGATATCGAACAGCGCGCCGTCGAGCACGCGGCCATCGCGTTCCGGGTGCGCACCGAGCAGGAGTGGGCCGACAGCCCGCAGGGCAAGGCCGCCGCGTCCGGCCCGCTGGTGGCGCTCGACGCCCGCGACGATCGGGGCGCGCTCGACTCACTCAGGGCGGCAACGGCGATGCTGCCACTGCGCGGGGTCCGGGTGCTGGATCTGACCCGGGTGATCGCCGGTCCGGTGGCGACGCGGGCGTTGGCCCTGCTGGGAGCCGATGTGTTGCGGATCGACCCGCCGGAACTGCCGGAGATCGACTGGCAGTTCCTGGACACGTGTCAGGGGAAGCGTTCCACTGTAGTCGATTTGCACACCGGACTTCCGGTCTTCCGCGAATTGATCAGCAATGCAGACATAATCATCTCGGGTTACCGACCGGGCAGCTTGGAACGACTCGGAGTGCGGCCCGGCGATATTCGACCGGGAATTGTGCACGGCCGAGTTTCGGCGTGGGGCGAACAGGGTCCGTGGGGAGATCGGCGCGGTTTCGACAGCATCGTGCAGGCCGCATCCGGAATTTCTCTGATCGAAGGCACGCGGGATAATTCACGCATCGAACCGGTCATGGGCGCCCTCCCGGCACAGGCCCTCGACCACGCCAGCGGGTACCTGCTCGCGGCGGGCGTGCTGGACGCCCTGTGCGCGCGTCGCGCCGACGGTCGCGGACGCGATGTCCGGGTCGCGCTGGCTCGCACCGCGTCCTGGCTGATCACCGCGCCGGGCCGGACGCCCGGGCACGCGCCGGCGCAGGTCCCGGATCCGCGCTACGCGGTGACGCACGCCGCGGTGGACACCGCGGGCCCGGCATTGAGCGAGTATCCGGACTTTCCGTGGCCCGCTCCGGCCTACGGATCGAGCGTTCCCGAATGGAAAGCCCGACCGGACGGTTCGTAACTTCGCCGAATGTATACAAGCTGCTGCACGCACACCCGTAAGTGCATCCGCGAAATAGTCGAATTGCCTTGCAATGCAGCGTTTTCGACACACCCCACTTGTCCCACGTACGGCGTTAATAAATGAGACCCTGAAACCGACATCAAAATTGTCGACCCGTATGTCGACATGCGGATGGAGGACGTCACCGTGGACACACCTGCTCCCTTGCTCACCGCCGCCAGCGACGCCGGCGCCACCAAGGTAGGGAGACGGGAATGGGCCGGACTGTCGGTGCTCGCACTGGCGTGCCTGGTCTACTCGATGGACCTGACGGTCCTGCACCTGGCGGTACCGCAGATCAGCGAGGTCCTGCGGCCGACCGGTTCCCAATTGCTGTGGATCATCGACGTTTACGGATTTCTCGTCGCGGGTTTGCTGCTCACCATGGGCACCATCGGCGACCGCATCGGACGCCGCCGGTTGCTGATGGTCGGAGCGGCCGCGTTCGCGGCGATCTCGGTGATCGCGGCCTTCGCGCCGTCCGCGCCGGTGCTCATCGCCTGCCGGGCGCTGCTCGGCGTCGCCGGAGCCACCCTCGCGCCCTCCACACTCTCGTTGATCTTCACCATGTTTCGCGACCCGGGGCAACGGTCGGTGGCCGTCGGGGTGTGGGTGGGCTCCTACTCGGTCGGCGGCTCCATCGGGCCGCTCGCGGGCGGGCTGATGCTCGAGCACTTCTGGTGGGGGTCGGTGTTCCTGCTCGCGGTGCCGGTCATGGTGCTGCTGATCGTGCTCGCGCCCCGAGTGCTGCCCGAATTTCGCGATCCCGACGCGGGCCGCCTCGATCCGGTGAGCGCCGCGCTGTGCACGGCAGCCGTGCTCTTGGTGGTGTTCGGCATGAAACAGGCCGCGCAGGACGGACCCGGACCCATCGCGCTGGCGGCGCTGACCACGGGCATCGCCATCGGGGTGATCTTCGTTCGGCGGCAGCTCAATACGCCGGAGCCGATGCTGGATCTCCGCCTGTTCCGACTAGGCAGCTTCCGGACCGCGCTGACCATCAATATGGTGGCCATCTTCGTCGCGTTCGGATACGCCCTGTTCGTGGGCCAGTACTTCCAGCTGGTCCTGGGCATGTCGCCGCTGCGCGCCGGCCTGGCCACCATCCCGGCCGGCCTGGGCTTCATGGTCGGTTCGCAGCTGGGGCCGCGCATCATGAAAGTGGTGCGGCCCGCGTACATGATCGGCGCAGGCATGGCCCTGGCCGCCTGCGGACTGCTGCTGCTCACCCAGATCACCACCTCGGGCGGGGTGGAGCTCACCATCGTGGCGTCGCTGCTGGTGTCGTTCGGTCTGGCACCGGTTTTCGGAGTGACCACCGAGCTCATCGTCGGCACCGCGCCGCCGGAGCAGGCGGGGGCGGCCTCCGGGCTCTCGGAGACCGGGGCCGAATTCGGTGGCGCGCTCGGGATCTCCATCCTCGGCAGCATCAGCATCGCCATCTACCGCAGCCAGCTCAATGCCGGTCTGCCCTACGGCATGTCGGACCCCGATGCCCGCGCGGCCCGCGACACGCTCGGCGCGGCGCTCGAGGTGGCCCGCACCATGCCGGGCAAGCTGGGCAGCACCGTCGCCGAGGCGGCCAAGCACGCCTTCCTCACCGGCATGCACCTGACCGCGGCGATCGCCGCGGGGGCCGCCTTACTGCTGGCCGTCATCGCCGTCACCCGGCTGCGGCACGTACCGCCGAGCTGAGATCACTTCCCGCGGATCGCCGCGACCGCGGTCGTCAGTTCGTCGCCGTCGATCCAATCCGCGCCGGGCGCGATGATCATTTGCACGGCCAAGCCCTGGAACAGCACGAACAGCAGCTTGGCGACCGCGGCGGCCTGATCGTCGCTCAGGTCGGTATGCACCGCCTGAACCGAGGCCGCGATTTCCCGGTGCGCCTCCGCGCTCGCCTCGGCCATGAAGACCTGTTGCGCGGGATCACGCGCGATCTGCAGACCGTTCTCGGTGCTGAGCAGCAGGCCGTCGCGATTGCTCTGGATCACGTCGACGAAGCCGTTCCAGGTGGCGGCCAACGACTCCCAGAGGGTGCGCCCCTCCCCCGCGTCGCGAATGGCCGTCTCCATGCCGTCACCGATCTCGGTGCCGACGCCCATGGTGATGGCCTCGGTGACCAACTGGTCCTTGGAGCCGAAGTGATAGCCGATGGCGGCGAGGCTGACACCGGCGGCGGTGGCGATGTCGCGGGCGGTCACCTTGGCCAGGCCGCGCTCCAGGACGGCCTGACGCGCACCCGCCAGCAGGTCTTCTCGATTTCCCATCCCCCCACCCTAGCAGCGTCTTAGACATTCGTTCCAGACACCCGTATAAAAGTCGGGTGGCATCCGTCCGGCTACCCTCGGACCTGTGCGGCAGAAGATCCTCATGGACAACGACACCGGCATCGATGACGCCCTCGGTCTGCTCTACCTGCTCGCCTCCCCCGAGGCCGAGATCATCGGAATCGCCTCCACCGCGGGCAATGTGCCCGCACCGCAGGTCGCGGCCAATAATCTGGCGCTACTCGAGCTCGCGCGGGCCCCGGAAATCGAAGTGGCACAAGGGGCGTTGACGCCCCTGGCGGTGCCGCTGCGCACCACCGAGGACACGCACGGGCCGCAGGGGGTCGGGTACGCCGAGCTGCCGCCGAGCAAGCGGACCCTGTCGAATCGGACGGCCGCACAGCTGTGGGTCGACCTGGCCCGCGAGCACCCCGGCGAGATCGTCGGCCTGTGCACCGGTCCGCTCACCAATCTCGCATTGGCGCTGCGCATGGAACCGCAACTGCCGCAGCTGCTCCGGCGGCTGGTCATCATGGGCGGGGCGTTCAATCACCCGGGCAACACCACCCCCACCAACGAGTGGAACGTGCACGTGGACCCGGAGGCGGCCAAGGAGGTCTTCGACGCCTTCTCCGCCGCGCCCGCCGACCGCCGCCCGATCGTGTGCGCCCTCGACATCACCGAGACCATCGAGATGAAGCCCCCGCACCTGGCGCTGCTGGCCGAACGGGCCGGCAGCACACCGGTAGAGCTGGTCACCGAGGACGATCCGCCGCACACCCGGTCGAAGGCGAGCAATCCGCTGGTGCGGTTCCTCACCGACGCGGTGCGCTTCTATTTCGACTTCCACAAGCTCTACGACCAGGGCTATCTGGCGCACATGCACGACCCGTTCGCGGCGGCGGTGGCACTGGACCCGAGCCTGGCGGTCACCAAGCCCGCGACGGTCGACGTGGAGTTGACAGGAACCCTCACCCGCGCCACCACGGTGGCCGACTGGGCGGGGATGTGGGGCCGGGAACCCAACGCGGACATCGTGGTCGCGACCGGGCCCGAGGAGTTCTTCGAGCGGCTGATCGGCCGCGTCGGCGATTACGCGCGAACGGTGTTCGCGGAAGGAGATACCGACCGGTGACCGGCGGAACAGACCTCGACTACGTCACCGGATTCCGCGAGCGGCTCGGGCTGCCCGGAATCATCGACGTGCACACGCATTTCATGCCCGAGCAGGTGCTGCGCAAGGTGTGGACCTACTTCGACACCGCCGGACCGCTGGTGGGCCACCGCGAATGGCCGATCACCTACCGCGACGAGGAGCAGGTGCGGCTGAAGACGCTGCGGGGGTTCGGGGTCAGCGCCTTCACCTCGATGATCTATCCGCACAAACCGGACATGGCGGCCTGGCTCAACAGCTGGTCCGCCGACTTCGCCGCCCGCACGCCGGACTGCCTGCACACCTCGACCTTCTATCCGGAGCCGGGCGCGCCCGAATACGTGCGCGCGGCGCTGGAGGCCGGAACGCGAATCTTCAAGCTGCACATCCAGGTCGGCCACTACCACCCGGCCGATCCGCTGCTGGACGAGGTATGGGGCCTGATCCAGGACGCGGGCACGCCGGTCGTGATCCACTGCGGATCCGGGCCCGCCGCCGGGGAATTCACCGGTCCCGAGCCCATCGAGGCCCTGCTGCGGCGCTTCCCGCGACTGCGGCTGATCATCGCGCACATGGGCGCTCCGGAGTACGGCGAGTTCCTCGACATCGCCCAGGCTCATGACGGCGTCCTGCTCGACACCACCATGAACTTCACCGATTTCTTCGAGGCCGCCGACCCCTTCCCCGCCGCCGAACTCCCCCGCGTCCGCGATCTCGGCGACCGCATCCTGTTCGGCAGCGACTTCCCGAACATCCCCTACCCGTACGGGCACGCGCTGTTCGCACTGGAACGCCTGGACCTCGGCGACGACTGGCTGCGCGCGGTCTGTCACGATAACGCGGCACGCGTGTTCCCTCTCGGATAGCACCTCACACCCTGGCGATATCGAGAAAGGCGGGCCGGTCATGCGGTTGGTCGCGGAAATCCTCGTCGGATTGCTCGCCGCGTTGCACGTCTACATCCTGGTCATGGAGATGTTCCTGTGGACCACGCCCCGGGTTCGCGCGAGCTTCGGCACCACCGCCGAGTTCGCCGAGGAGACCAAGGTGCTGGCCGCCAATCAGGGCCTCTACAACGGTTTCCTGGCCGCGGGCCTGATCTGGGGCCTGATCGCGTCCGATCCGGTCGGGCAGGCCGCGAAGATCTTCTTCGCGGCCTGCGTGGTGGTGGCCGGACTCTACGGCGCGGCCACCGCGAGCCGGCGGATCCTGTTCGCCCAGGCGGTGCCGGGCGCGATCACGCTGGCCGCGGTGTTGCTGGCCGGGTAGCGGCTAGCCGCCGGAGACGCTGAGCGCGATCTTGGCGTTGCGGCCCGGCCGTTCGCTGGCCGCGGCCGCCTCGGCGGCCTGCTCGAGCGGGTAGGCGGTCTCGACGGGCAGATCCAGCACGCCCTGCGCGGCCAGCGTGACCAGTTCGGTGATGAGGCGGCGGCGCTCCTCGCCGCCGATCTCCTCGGCCCGCTTGGAGCCCCAGAAGCCCTTCACCACGGCCTGTTTGAAGATGATCGGGCCGGGGTTGAGCACCAGCGGCTGACCGGAGAGCGCACCGAAGGTGATCAGCTCGCCGCGCGGAGCCAGCACCGTGAGCAGATCATCGGCGGCCTTGCCGCTGACCTGGTCGACCGCGCGCACGATCGGCTCACCACCGGTGACCTCGGCGGCCCGCTCGACCCAGTCCGCGGACTCGGTGTCGAGTACCGGTTCGAAACCCAGCTCCCGCAAGGACTTCGCCGCGGACTCGCTGCGCACCAGATTGAGCACCCGCACGCCGCGGGCCCGGGCCATCAGGTTCAGCAGGCGACCGACCGCACCGTTGGCGGCATTGATCGTGATCCATTGCCCGGGTTCGACATTCAGGTCCTCGAGCAGCATGAGCGCGCTCAGCGGCATGGCCAGTAGCTGGCTCGCGGTCGCGTCGGACACCGAGTCCGGCACCGGCACCACCCCGCCCGCCTTGGCGACGAAGTACTCCGCCCACGCGCCCTGCACACCCGAGACCGTCACGCGCTGACCGGCTTCCAGGCCGGTGACACCCTCGCCGAGGGCGTCGACGCGGCCGACGGCCTCGGTGCCGGGGACGGCGGGCAGCTCCGGCCGGTAGCCGTAGATGCCGCGAATGATGGCCAGGTCGTGATTGTGGATCGGGGCCAGGGTGGTCGCGATGCGCACCTCGCCCGGGCCGGGTTCGGGCACCGGCCGTTCGGACGTGGTCAGCACGTCCTTCGGCTCGCCGAATGCTTCGATGACCACCGCGCGCATGGGAGCGTTCATCAGGGGTTCTCCTTCGATCGGGGGTGGGCGGCCAGGGCCGCGGTGAGCCGTTGCAGGGTCGTCCGCAGGTCGGCCAGTTCGGTGGTGGACATGCCGGAGATCTCCTCGGCTCGTCCCGGGATGTGGCAGGCGGCCGCGCGCAGGTCGCGGCCGCGGTCGGTGAGGCTGATCCGGACGCGACGTTCGTCGGTCGTGGAGCGGCGGCGGGTTACGAAGCCCGCCGTTTCGAGGCGCTTCAACAAGGGTGAGAGCGTGCCCGAGTCCAGGTCCAGTGCCGCGCACAGATCGCCGACAGTTCGCTCGTCGCGCTGCCAGAGCGCGGCCAGGACCAGATATTGCGGATAGGTGATGCCGAGCGCGTCGAGCTTGGACCGGTACAGCCCGGTCATCGCCCGCGACGCCGCGTACAGCGCGAAGCACAGCTGGTTCTCCAGTGCCTGCTCATCGGTCACGTACAACACGGTAGCCAGCAATTAGATTGTGAACAATCTATCTGCCGGTCTGGTCCGTCACACCGGCGGCGCGGAGACGATGCATGGCGATAGCTATCGGGTTTGTCCGGCAAACCGCGGACATTCGGGATACGTTGCCCTGGAACGCGTTCCAATAGAGGCACGCCGAACAGCGGGGAGTTGCAAATGACGCATGAGGTAGTGAGCCGGATCGAGGAGCTGTCCGGACAGCTCGCGGCGACTGCCCCGGAAACCGAGCGGCTGGGGAAGCTCTCCGACGAGAGCGTGAAGCTGCTCCGCCAGACCGGCATCATGCGGATGCTGCAGCCGACCGAGTACGGCGGCCTGGCCGCGCACCCGCGCGACTACGCCGAGGCGGTCATGGCCGTGTCCAAGCACTGCGGCTCCACCGGATGGGTGACCGGCGTGGTCGGCGCGCACCCGTGGGAAATGGCGCTGATGGACCGCCGGCTGCAGGACGAGGTGTGGGGCGAGAACCCCGAAGCCTGGATCGCCTCGCCGTACGCGGTGATGGGCGTTGCGAAGCAGACCGACGGCGGTTACACGCTGAACGGGCGCTGGGCCTTCTCCTCCGGCACCGACCACTGCGACTGGATCTTCCTGGGCGCGTTGCTCGCCGACCCCGAGGGGAATCCGGTGATGCCCCCGTCCGTGCTGCACGTGGTGCTGCCGCGCAAGGACTACACCATCGTCGATGACTCCTGGGACGTCATCGGGCTGCAGGGCACCGGGTCCAAGGACATCATCGTCGACGGCGCGTTCATTCCGGCCTACCGGACCATCGAGATGGAGGCGGTCGCCGAGGGCGAGCTGGCCGCTGAGCGCGCGGGCCGCACCGACACCGTCTACAAACTGCCGTTCTGGTCGATGTTCCCCCTCGGCATCACCGCCGCGGTCATCGGGATCGCCGAGGGCGCGCTCGCGGCCCACCTCGACTACCAGCGCAATCGCGTCACCGCCACGGGCACCCTGATCAAGGACGACCCGATCGTGCTGTCGGCCATCTCCGAGGCCGCCGCCGACATCGCCGCCTCCCGCGGCCAGCTGCTCGACGGCATCAGCCGCCTCTACGATCTCGCCGACGCCGGTAAGCCCATCTCGTTCGAGGACCGATCCGTGGTGCGCCGCAATCAAGTTCGCTGTGCGTGGCGGGCGGTGGCAGCGGTCGACCAGATCTTCGCGCGCTCGGGCGGCAACGCGGCGCGGCGGCAGAACGTCATGCAGCGGTTCTGGCGCGACGCGCACGTGGGGTTGCAGCACGCCATCCACACGCCCGGATCGATCTACCACTCGACGGCGCTGACCACGATGGGCCTGGAGCCCGAGGGCCCGCTGCGCATGATGATCTGACGTCCTCGACGCGGTCCGATAGCTGTACGTATGCGGCTGTCGGACCGCCCGTCCGTTACCCGTTTCCGCCCGCCGCGAAACCGTCCGCGGAGAACACGCGTGCTGATGTCAAAAAATCGAGGTCAGCGGCGGGATACTCACTGTCATGCATCGGCTGACGCGTTCCCTCGTTGCCCTGATCGCCATATTTGCCGCGCTGATGCCAGCGTCGGCGCACGCCGACCCCGGCGGAGGTTCCGGCATCGTGGACGTGCGGCCGCTCGGCGGACGCCAGTACGAGGTGACCGTCTACTCCGCGGCCATGGGACGCAATATCCCGGTCTGGGTGTCGCACCCCGATGCCCCGGCACCGGCGCTGTATCTGTTGAACGCGGTCGACGGCGGGGAATCCGGCGGCCCCTGGTCCAATCGCACCGATGTCGCCGAATTCTTCTCGGACAAGCCGGTCAACGTCATCACCCCGATCGGCGGGCGCGCCAGCTTCTACACCGACTGGATCTCCGACGATCCGACGCTGGGCCGCAACAAGTGGTCCACCTTCCTGATCCACGAACTGCCGCCGCTACTGGAGTCCCACTTCCAGATGACCGGGCGCAACGCGATCGCGGGCGCGTCCATGTCCGCGACCTCGGCGCTGAATCTCGCCATCGAGGCGCCCGGCATGTACCAGGCCGTCGGGGCCTACAGCGGCTGTCCGCGCACCACCGACGCGGTGGCGCGCAATTTCGTGCGGTCCGAGCTCGGGCTGTTCCGGGCCAATGCCTTCAATATGTGGGGGCCTGACAACAATCCGGCCTGGGACGCCCACGACCCCGTGATCAACGCCGACCGGCTGCGCGGGGTGGCGCTCTACGTCTCGGCGGGCAATGGCGCGCCAGGCGTGCACGATTCCCTCGCGGATCCGAGCATCGCCGGGAACGTGGCCACGCTGACCGATCGCATGGCGGTGGGCGGGGTCATGGAGACGGTGGTCCGCGGCTGCACGGACTCACTGGTCACCCGGCTCGGGGAACTGGGGATTCCGGCACAGGTCGCCTACCGGAACGGCACGCACGCCTGGCCGTATTGGCAGGATGACGTGCACGATTCCTGGCCGCTGATCGCCGACGCCCTCGGGGTCTAGCCGGCGGGCGTGACAGGCCAGGTGATTTCGAGGTCCTGAACCTCGAAGCCCTGCGGGAAGCGATAGGTGCGAGGCATACCGGCCCGGCCGCCATGGCGTTCGTAGAACGCGATGGCGGCCGTATTGTCTTCCAGCACTTCCAGATACACCGGGTGGCCGGGGAATTCGGCGGCGGCCCACTCGAATCCGTGACGCAGCAGCCGCGTCCCGATGCCGCCGCGCTTGAGAGCCGGGCCGACATGCAGATTGTCGATCAGGACGCGACCGTCCGGTTGCAGCGCCAGATAGATGAATCCCAGCAGTTCCGAACCGGATTCGGCGACGAAGAGGCTGCCGGGCGCGACCTCGGCGGTCAGCCGGGACAGCCACATGGCCTTGTGGTCAGCGGCCAGCGCCCCGTCCAGATACGCCCCGGGCATGATCCCGACGTATGCGGTGCGCCAGCTGGCGGTGTGCAGCATGGCGACCGCGTCCGCGTCGGAGGCGAGACCGGGGCGGATCCGGATGGTCATGGCGATCAGGGCCGTTCGTCGAAGGCCCGCAGGATCTCCTCGGCGGCCAGCGCCGGGGTGAGGGAGCCGTCGCGAATCTGCTTCTCCACCGGGGCCTTCAGGGCCTTGACGGCCGGGCTGTCGGACAGGCGGCGCAGCAGGTTGTCGTGCACCATGGTCCAGGTCCAGTCGACCTGCTGGCGGCGGCGCTTCTCGGCGAACTCCCCCGCCTCGGTGAGCACCCGGCGGTGGGTGAGCACGGCGTCCCAGAACGTGTCCAGGCCGGTGCCGTTGAGGCCGGACATGGTGAGAACCGGTGGCCGCCACAGCGATTCGCGCGGGTGCACGAGCCGCATGGCGCCCTGCAGTTCGCGGGCGGCGGCCTTGGCCTCGAGCTCGTGGCGGCCGTCGGCCTTGTTCACGGCCACCAGGTCGGCGAGTTCGAGCACGCCCTTCTTGATGCCCTGCAGCTGGTCGCCGGTGCGGGCCAGGGTGAGGAAGCAGAAGACGTCGACCATATTGGCGACGGTGACCTCGGACTGGCCGACGCCGACGGTCTCCACCAGGATCACGTCGTAGCCCGCCGCCTCGAGCAGCACGATGGTCTCGCGGGTCGCCTTGGCGACGCCGCCGAGGGTGCCCGCGGTCGGCGAGGGCCGGATGAACGCGTCGCGCTGCACCGACAGCCGTTCCATGCGGGTCTTGTCGCCCAGGATCGAGCCGCCGGTCAGGGTCGAGGACGGGTCGACGGCCAGCACCGCCACCCGATGGCCCTGGCCTATCAGGTACATGCCGAGCGCGTCGATGAAGGTCGACTTGCCGACACCGGGAACGCCGGTGATGCCCACGCGATTGGACAGCGCCTTGCCCGCGTCGGGGGTCAGCTTCAGCAGCAGCTGCTGAGCCAGTTCCCGATGGTCGCCCCGGGTGGATTCGACGAGGGTGATGGCGCGGGCCAGGCCGGCCCGCTCCCCCGCCCGCACCTGCGCGGCCAGCTGGTCGACGTCGATCACCCGGCGCGCCACGGGGGTGGCGGGCCGGACGCCGGGGCCGGGTCCGGGGACCCCGACACCGGCGGTGGTGCCGAGCCGGGGGTGGTTCTCGCCACCCCCGGTCGCGCGTGCGGCGTCGCTCATTCCGTTGCGCCGCTGCCGATCTCGTGGCCCAGCTGTGCGGCCAGCTTGCCGATCAGGTCGATCGCGGCGTCGGCGATGATGGTGCCGGGGCCGAAGATGCCCGCGGCGCCGGCGGCGTACAGCTCGTCGTAGTCACCGGGCGGGATGACGCCGCCGACGGTGACCATGATGTCGGGCCGGCCGACATCGGCCAGTGCCTGCCGCAGGGCGGGCACCAGCGTGAGGTGGCCCGCGGCCAGCGACGAGACGCCGACGACGTGCACGTCATTGTCGGCCGCCTGCTGCGCCACCTCCTCGGGGGTCTGGAACAGCGGGCCCACGTCGACGTCCATGCCGAGGTCGGCGAAGGCGGTCGCGATCACCTTCTGGCCGCGGTCGTGGCCGTCCTGACCCATCTTGGCGATCAGGATGCGGGGGCGACGGCCCTCGGCTTCGGCGAACTCCTCGACCAGTTCGATGGCCTTGCTGATATTGGTCACCTTGCCCGCCTCCTCCCGGTAGACGCCGGAGAGCGTACGGATTTCGGCCTGGTGGCGGCCGTAGACCTTCTCCAGGGCATCGGAGATCTCACCGACGGTGGCCTTGGCGCGGGCCGCCGCGATGGCCAGGGCCATCAGGTTGTTCTCCATGCCGCCCTCGGTCGAGGCGGCCGCGCGGGTGAGCTCGGCCAGCGCCTGCTCGACCGCGGCCGAATCACGTTCGGCGCGCAGCTTTTCCAGCTTGGCGTTCTGCTCGGCGCGCACGCGCGAGTTCTCGACCTTGAGGACCTCGATCGGGGTGTCTTCCTCGACCAGGTACTTGTTGACGCCGATCACCGGCTGCTGGCCGGTGTCGATGCGGGCCTGCGTACGAGCCGCGGCCTCCTCGATGCGCAGCTTCGGGATGCCCTCCGAAATCGCCTGCGCCATACCGCCGTGCGCCTCGATCTCGGCGATGTGGGCGCGGGCGCGCTCGGCCAGCTGGTGGGTCAGCCACTCCACGTAGTACGAGCCGCCCCACGGGTCGGCCGGACGGGTGGTGTTGGACTCCTGCTGGATGAGCAGCTGGGTGTTGCGGGCGATGCGGGCGGAGAAGTCCGTCGGCAGGGCCAGCGCCTCGTCGAGCGCGTTGGTGTGCAGCGACTGGGTGTGACCCTGGGTGGCGGCCATGGCCTCCACGCAGGTGCGCGCGACATTGTTGAACACGTCCTGCGCGGTCAGCGACCAGCCCGAGGTCTGCGAGTGGGTGCGCAGCGCGAGCGACTTGGAGTTCTTCGGCTCGAACTTGGCGACCAGCTCGTTCCAGAGCAGGCGGCCCGCACGGAGTTTCGCGACCTCCATGAAGAAGTTCATGCCGATGGCCCAGAAGAACGACAGGCGCGGCGCGAACTTGTCGACCTCCATGCCCGCGTCCAGACCGGCCTTGATGTACTCCACGCCGTCGGCGAGGGTGTAGGCCAGCTCCAGGTCGGCGGTCGCGCCGGCTTCCTGGATGTGGTAGCCGGAGATGGAGATCGAGTTGAACTTCGGCATCTTCGCGGAGGTGTAGGCGAAGATGTCGGAGATGATCCGCATCGAGGGCTTGGGCGGGTAAATGTAGGTGTTGCGGACCATGAACTCCTTCAGAATGTCGTTCTGAATGGTTCCGGCCAGCTGCTCGGGCGCGACGCCCTGCTCCTCGGCGGCGACGACGTAGAGCGCCAGGATCGGCAGCACCGCGCCGTTCATGGTCATCGACACCGAAACCTGGTCCAGCGGAATCTGATCGAACAGTTCCCGCATGTCGAGGATGGAGTCGATGGCGACACCGGCCATACCGACGTCACCGGTGACGCGCGGGTGGTCCGAGTCGTAGCCGCGGTGGGTCGCCAGGTCGAAGGCAACCGACAGGCCCTTCTGACCCGACTGCAGGTTGCGGCGGTAGAAGGCGTTGGAGTCCGCGGCGGTGGAGAAGCCCGCGTACTGGCGGATGGTCCACGGCTGGTTCACGTACATGGTCGGGTAGGGACCGCGCACGAACGGCGCGATGCCGGGCACGCTGTCGAGGGGGTAGCCCTCGGCCACGATGGCGTCGCGGTCGGCCTTGGTGAACACCGGCGGCACGTCGATGCCCTCGGGGGTCGACCAGGTCAGCTGCTCGGGCGCATAGTGATTGGCGGTCGCGGCGGTCTTGACGAACTCCTCGACCTGCGCGGCGCTGACCTCTGCGGGGGCGGTGTCGCCCTCGGCCAGCGGTACTTCGGCGAAATTGCCGATCCGGTGCTTGATATCGCTCATCTCTACGCTCCCAGCTTCTCCAGCAGACCGGACAGAGCCGCCACCGCATCCATGCGCGCGGTCACGAAACCGTCGGGGCGCTGGGCGCCGGTCAGGTCCGCGACCGCCTTCTCGGGTCCGGCCAGCAGCACGGTGGTGACACCGGCCGCCCGCAATTCCTCCACCGCCGCGGCGGCGTCGGTGCCGTACCGCTTGTCCGACCCGCACAGCACCGCGATCGACGGACCGGCCTCGGTGACCGCCTCGATGCCGCCGGAGGCCAGCAGGTTGGTGGAGAAGGTGACACGAACATTGTTCTCCGACACCGGGCCCAGCGGAACCAGGCGCACCCGCGGGCGGTCGCCGTTGGCGGCCAGGTAGACGTCGGAGCGGTTGCGCAGCGCCTCGAAGGCGGCGCCGTAGCGGGCGGTCTCGTCGGCGCGCGCGGCCTCCGACAGCGGCTTCTCGCCCAGGTTCGGGAACTCGTTGACACCGGTGACGGCCGTCTTGCGGTGCGCCACATCGGAATCGCGCCGGGCCTTGGTCTCGCCGATGCGCTCGGCGAGCAGACCCGCCTGCAGCGCGGCCAGGTAGCCGCCGGCGGCCTCGATCTCCTGCATGAACTCCCACGCCTTGGCGGCGAGCTCATCGGTGAGCGACTCCACGTACCAGGAGCCCGCACCCGGGTCCTGCACGTGGCCGAGGTGGGATTCCTCGAGCAGCAGCAGCTGGGTGTTGCGGGCCATGCGCTCGGAGAACGCCTGCGACACCTCGAGTTCCCCGGCGGGCAGGGCGGCGTCGAAGGGCAGCACGGTGACGATGTCGGCGCCGCCGACGCCCGCGCCGAACGCGGCGAGCGTGGTGCGCAGCATGTTCACCCACGGGTCGCGCTGGCTCATCATGGCCGCGGAGGTCACGGCCTGCTGCGGCGCGTTGCCGGCGGACGGAGCGCCGCAGACGTGGGCCACGCGGGCCCACAGCTTGCGGGCGGCACGGAACTTCGCGACCGTCTCGAACTGGTCGTCGGTGGCGGCGAAGCGGAACTCCAGCTGCCCCAGCGCATCCACGATGTCGGCGCCCGCGTCGGTGAGCGAGCGCAGGTACTCCAGGCCGGCGGCCACGGCCGCGCCCAGCTCCTGCGCGTCGGAGGCGCCCGCGTTGTGGAAGGCCACGCCGCACACGGTGATCGCGCGGATGGTCTCCGGGCGGGCCACCGCCTGCTGGGCCAGCGCGACCGCGCCGTCCAGGTCGATGGCGGAGGTGCCCGCGAACAGGCTCGTCAGCGGGGTCGCGCCCAGCGAGACGCGGATGTCGGCGCGGTTCGGGACCGTGGTCGCGTTGGCCGCGGCGTAGGCGTCGAGCACCGAGAACAGCTGGGCGGCGGCCTCATTGGCGGCCGGACCGGCGTCCAGGGTGAGCGGGGCCAGCTCGAATAGCAGGCCCCGCAGCGCGGTGGCCAGGCCCTCGACCGGGACGCCCCGCTCGGCGACGCCCAGCTGCACGGCGCTCACGCCGTTGTCGAGCGCGAACAGGATGTCGGCGTTGACGGCCTTGGCGTCCTTACCGGCGAACTTCTGGCTCACGAACCAGCCGCGGTGCACGTCGCGGGTGGCGTCGCCACCGCGCACGTAGGGGAACTGCCCGGGCAGCGGCTGCTCGGGCAGTTCGTCACGGCGCGTGTAGAGCGGGTTGACCGTCAGACCGTCATAGGTCGTGACCGCGAGCAGCTGCTCCGGCTCGTCCGGCAGTTCGCTCGCATCCACCCTGCGGGCCTTCGCCAGCACCCCGGCGACACCCTTGCGCCAGGCGGCATACTCGGGCACCGGATCGGTGTCCGAGTCGGAAGCAATCGGCATAGCTGCTGTTCCTTCTTCCACTCCCTGACCGCGGTGCCCGTTGGGCCGGCATTCGCGCAGATCAACGGTCACTTTGGTTAACGAGCATTCCTCGTCTTTCCCCTGATGCTAGCGGCACCCCGGTAATTGCCGTCTCCGGAGTCTCGCTACCAGCGGGTAACCTGGCGCGGTGCCAACAACCGTGAGCTCCCCGCTCGAGCGCGTATCCGGGCTGCTCAACCGCCTGCGCCAACCCCGCACCCTGGCCTTGCTGATCGGCTGCGGACTACTCTTCGCGCTCGCGGCCTTCGCGCCGCATCCGGCACCCCAGCAGATCCGGCAGTGGGCCGATTCGGTCGGGCCGCTGCTGCCGCTGGTGTTCTTCGCGGTGCACACACTGGTGTGCGTAGCGCCGTTTCCCCGAACGATTTTCACACTCAGCGCGGGCATGCTGTTCGGGTCGACGGAGGGGCTGACACTCGCCATCACCGCCACCACGGTGAGCGCGGTGCTGGCATTGTGGCTGGTGCGCGCGCTCGATCACGAGCGAGTCCGAGCCCGGCTCACCCATCCGACGGTGCGGGCGGTCGACGCGCGGCTCGCGCGGCGGGGCTGGCTGGCGATCGGATCGTTGCGGCTCATCGCCTTCGCGCCGTTCTCGATCGTGAACTATTGCGCGGCACTGTCTTCCATCCGGTTCACGCCGTACCTGGCGGCCACCTTCCTCGGCATCATCCCGGGCACGGTGGGGACCGTGCTGCTCGGTGACGCGCTCACCAATCGGACCTCCCCCGCGCAGATCATCGTCACTGTCGCATGCCTGGCGGTGGGCGTGATCGGCCTGGTCGTGGACGCTCGCATGACGGTCGGTCAGGTGGACCCGACCTAAGAAATATTGCACCCACTCGATATATTGATTTCGACACGGCCGGCGCGGGTCGGTGACCCGGAGGCCGGTCAGTCTCGCGCTGTGGCCCGGTCGGATACGAGGTGGGTGTCCAGGTACTGGCGGACCATGGTGGTCAGGGCGGCCAGCCGCATGGCGTCCAGTTCCGGCTGCGGGAAGGTGCCGGTGTGGATGGCGAAGCCGTCGAAGCAGAACACCACGATCGAGCCCAGGGCCAGGTTCTGTTCGGGGGTGAGTCCACGGGTGGCGGGCAGGCCACCGCCGGAGAGCAGGGCCGCGGCGTACTCGTCGCGGACCGCCGAGAGGTGTTCGCGCAGTTGCTCATCGGTGCGGGCCGCGATGGTCAGCTCCAGCCACACCGTATTGATGGGGTCGCGGGCGGCGTCGAGCCAGATCGCCAGCACCGCGTCGACGTCGCGCGGGTCGGGCAGCTCGGCCACGTTCGCGCCGAAACGCTCGATCTGGCGGCGACCGACCTCGGCCGCGGCGGCGGCCACCAGGTCGAACAGCGAGTCGAAGCGGCCGAACAGTCCACCGTGCGAGACGCCGGCACGCCGGCACACCTCGTTGACCGTGAGCTTGGAGTAGCCCTTCTCGACGATCGCCCGAATGGTGGCCTCGATCAGCGCCTCTCGCGTCTCGGCGCGCCGCTGGGCCTGAGTCCGCCGTACGGCCGTCACGACACTCTCCTCCAGGCTCAGCACATATCCGATCAACCGATCGTTTTCCTGCGACCACGCTACCAACCTGCCCCCACCTGCTCACAGTCCACCGGCCACCCGCGTGATCCGCGCGAGGACGGTGAGGTCCCCTCCTCCCCACCGCCCTCGCGTCTTCCATGGTCGGCCGCCGCGCCTGCCCCGGGCAGCCTGCCGATACCACTGATCAACGTGGTGCCTGCACCCCCTCACGGGCAAGGGGCACACCGGGATTGGCGCATCCGGATCCGCGGCGGCGTGATCGGGTAGCGCGGTACCCGTGCACGGGGGCGACAGCCGGAGGATCCTTGGATACCGTGAGTAGTACAGCGGTCACGGTCGTCGTGGCCGAGGATTCGATGCTGATCCGCGACGGGGTACTGCGGGTACTGGCCACCGACGACAGCATCGAGGTGGTCGGCACCGCCACCGATTTCGACGCCACCGCCGCACTGGTGCACCGGCACGAACCCGACGTCCTGATCACCGATATCCGCATGCCGCCCACCGGGACCGACGAAGGCATCCGACTGGCCCGGCAGCTGCGCGCCACCGGGCGGCGCACCGGCGTCATCGCCCTGTCCCACTACGCCGAACCCCGGTACGCGACCGGACTGCTCGACGGCGGGTCCGCCGGGCGCGGATACCTGCTCAAGGAGCACATCGCGCATTTCGACCAGCTGCTCAGCGCGGTGCACGTGGTCGCGGGCGGCGGATCCGTGCTGGACCCGGTGATCGTGGAGACGCTGCTGTCGCGCCGCCGCGAAGACGAACTGGTCGGACGCCTCACCGCCCGGGAAAAGCAGGTGCTCGCCGAGATCGCGGGCGGCGGTAGCAATCGGGCGGTGGCACAACGTCTTTCGCTGTCACAACGCGCGGTCGAGAAGCACATCAACTCGATCTTCGCCAAGTTCGGGCTCACCTCCGATCCCACCCTGGACCAGCGGGTCACCGCGGTGCTGCTGTATCTGGCGGCGCACTCCGGGTAGGGGTGTGTGCACCCTTTCCCGAAGCCCGCCCCGCGTCGCACCATGACAGGCATGGGGCGCACATGACCGAGCAGGTGCAGGTGTGGATCGTCGACGACGGGCCCACCTTCCGGCGCGCGGCCGCGGCGATGGTGGCCGCGAGCGCCGGATTCGTGCTGGCGGGCGAGGCCGACAGCGGCGAAGCGGCCCTCGAACTGACCCGCGGCGCGGGCACCGGACTGGTGCTGATGGACATCCACATGCCCGGCATGGGCGGCATCGAGGCCACCCGGCGGCTGCGGCGGGCGCATCCCGGCGTGGCGGTGCTGCTCATGTCGACCTACGACACATCCGATCTCCCCCACGAGGTATACCGGTGCGGCGCAGCAGGTTACGTACACAAGGAGACGCTGAGCCCGCAGTTGCTGCGCAGCATCTGGAGCGGGCTCACGCCACCCTCGACACCGGCGGGTTGAACGCCGGGAGCGGCGTGGACTCCGACGGCACCGACGTCCTGGCCCGGATCCGGTTGCGGCAGCTCATCTTCGCGCTGCTGATCGCGAACGGCGTGCTCATGGCACTGACCGTGGCCGTGGCGATCGGGCGGCCGACGATCTGGGTGTTCGCGATGCTGGCGCTGCTGGCCGTCGAATGCGCGGTCTTCGTGGTGACGCTGCGGATCGCCGCGCGGGGCGCGTTCGAAGCGGCCATCGCCACGTTCTCCGTATGCATCTGGACCGGAGCGCTGGCCGCGTCGTGGCTGTCGCCGTTCACCCTGCCCCTGCACGTGGTCGCCGCGATCATCCCGGCCATCAGCGCGATCCCGTACGTGCAGCGCCGCCGTCTGCTGCTGTACTGCCTCGCGACCCTGGCCACCACCTTCGGGTGCGCGGCGCTGGCGCTGCCGGTGGTCGCCTCGGTCGTCGCGCCGATGGTCGCCGAATACTTTGCCACCATCGGGTTTCCGGCCGTGACCGCGCCGATCCTGCTGGTGGTCTGGCACACCGCGGCCACCATGGGCGATATGGCGGTGATCGCGCGCCGCAATGCCGACGCGCTGCGCTCCTCCCAGCGGCTGCTCGCCGAACGCGCCGACCAGCTCACCTCCTCACGCGCGCGCCTGGTGGCGGCCACCGACGCCGAACGGCGGCGGCTGGAACAGGATCTGCACGACGGGGCGCAGCAACAGCTGGTCGCGGTGGCGATCACGCTGCAGCTGGCCCGCCAGACCGTGGCCGCCGATCCGCCCGCGGGCGTCGAATTGATCGGAGAGGCAGGCGAACTGCTGCAAACCGCGATCGCCGAGATCCGCCGCCTCGCCCAGGGCATCTACCCGCCGCTGCTGGCCCGTGAAGGCCTGCCGGGCGCGCTGCCCGCCGCGGCCGCCCGCTCCCCCATTCCCGTACGGGTGCGTGCCGACCGGATCGGGCGGTATCGGCCGGACATCGAAACAGCCCTCTACTACTGCTGCCTGGAAGCGTTGCAGAACAGCGCCAAACACGGCGGGCCCACCGCCACCGTCACCATCGCCGCCCATCAGGGTGACGCCGGGCTGGTGGTCACCGTCACCGATACGGGCGGCGGGTTCGACCCCGATCGCGCCACCGACGGCACCGGGCTGACGAACATGCGCGACCGGCTCGCGGTGATCGGCGGCAGCTTGCGCGTCGACGCCCGCCCGGGCACCGGCACCCGGCTCACCGCCACGGTTCCCACCCGGCCGCTGGCGGACCCGGTTTCAGAATCACGCTGATCCTGGCCCTGTTCGGCGCGATGCCGCCCCGACAGGATCGGGCCGGACGGTTTCGGTCTCGCACCGGCGCCGCAGGCCCACCCGTCGGACAGAGAGGCGCACCCACGTGAGTCCCCACCACGTGCCCGGAACACCCGCATGATCAGTATCGGCGCGACCCGATCCACGACCACCCCCGCCGACCGGGCCCGAATCACCCTGCCCGCCGGACCGATTCGCGGCCTCGCCGTGCGCGCGGCATCGCTGGCCGGATTCCTGGCCCTGTGGTGGGCCGTCGCCGCCGCGAAACTCGTCGACCCGCAGTTCCTGCCGGGCCCGCAGGCCGTGTGGGACGCCTTCGTGCGCGCCAACAGCTGGCATCAGCTCGCGCCCGGCGTCCCGCGCGAGGTGCCCGGCGAGCAGAACTACTTCCTGTGGGAACACCTGCTGGCGAGCCTGCAACGCATCGCCGCGGGTGCGGGCGCGGCCGTGATCCTCGGTCCGATAGCCGGTTTCGCGCTCGGCACCTCCCGGACGCCGGCGACCATCGTCGGGCCCTACCTCAACTTCGTGCGGACGCTGCCGCCGCTGGGCTACATCGGGCTGCTCATCGTCTGGTTCGGCATCGGCGATACCTCCAAGATCTGGTTGTTGTTCCTGGCCGCCTTCCCGCCCATCGTGATCGCGACCATGGCGGGCGTGCACCAGGTTTCGGCCGACCGGATCAATGCCGCCCGCTCGCTGGGGGCCGACCGGGTGCAGGTCGTCACCCGGGTGCTGCTGCCCGCCACCCTGCCCGAGGTCATCGGCGGGATCCGGGTCGCGGTCGGATTCGCTTGGACCACCGTGGTCGCGGCGGAGCTGAACAACGGCATCCCCGGTATCGGCGGGCTCGCCTTCCTAGCCGGTCAGCAGCTCAATACCGCGCTGACCATGGCCTGCATCATCGTCATCGGTCTCACCGCGCTCACGCTCGACGCGGTCATCAGTCGGATCGGCGCGCTGGTCGTGCCGTGGAAAGGCCAAGCATGAAACGCGTTGCCCGTTCAGTACGCGCAGCCGCGGCCCTGGCGGTCGCCGGGCTGCTCACCGCGTCCCTGACCGCGTGCGTCCAGTCCGGGCGCACCGATCAGTCCCGCGGCGGCGGGGAGCAGGTGGCGTGCCCGGTGGCGGTGGACGAAACTTTTACCGGCACGGTGCGACTCGGCTATCAGGAGATCCCCAACGGGGACCTGATCGTGAAGGACGCGGGACTGCTCGAGACCTGCCTGCCCAAGGCGACCATCACGTGGAGCAAGTTCGCCTCCGGCGCGACCGTGATCCAGGCGTTCGGGTCGAACTCCCTGGATCTGGGTCTGCTCGGCAGCGCGGCCGCCGCCCGGGCCCTGTCCGCGCCGCTGAACATCGGCATGAAGGCGGTGTGGATCCACGACGTGATCGGCGCGGCCGAATCGCTCGTCGTGAAGGACCCGGCCATCACCTCGGTGGCGGGCCTGCGCGGGAAGAAGGTCGCGGTCCCGTTCGCCAGCACCTCGCACTACAGCCTGCTCGCGGCGCTCACCGCCGCCGGGGTCGAGCGCGACGTGACGCTGGTGAACATGCAGCCCGACGCCATCGCCGCGGCCTGGCGGGGCGCCGATATCGACGCGGCGTTCATCTGGGAGCCGACGCTGTCGGAGCTGGTGAAGAACGGGCACGTGGTCACCACCGCCGCCGAGACCGCCAAGGCCGGCAAGCCCACCTACGACCTGGCGGGCGCGCGCACCGAGTTCGTGACGGCCAACCCGCGCTTCCTGGAAGTGTGGACCGCGGCGCAGAACTGGGCGGTCACCCTCATCAACACCGCGCCCGACAGCGCCGCCACCCGGATCGCCGCGCAGCTCGGCGTTCCGGTCGCCGACATCCGCAAGCAGCTCGGCGAGTACGGCTACCTCGACGCCGCGGCCCAGGCCGGTCCGGCCTACCTGGGCAAGCAGCTGGGCGCGGATCTGAAGGCCTCGGCCAACTTCCTGTTGAGCCAGGGCGAGATCCAGGGCCTGGCGGCGCCGGAGGCGTACGCCGGGGCGGTCCACGCGGGGGCGGCCACCAAGGTCAGCGCGAAATGACCGCCGTGGTCGACCAGCGCGACCGGGTGGTGCTGACGGAGGTCTCCAAGACCTATGACACCCCGACCGGCAGCACCGTCGCGCTGTCCCCCACCGATCTGGTCATCGAGCCCGGCGAGTTCGTGAGCGTCGTCGGGCCGTCCGGATGCGGCAAGACCACGCTGCTGCAACTGCTCGGCGGGTTCCTCGAACCCAGCATCGGAACCCTGCTGGTCGGTCAGGACCGCGTCGACGGGCCGAGCCCCGAACGCGGAGTCGTCTTCAAGTCGCCCACCCTGTACCCGTGGCTCACCGTCCGCGGCAATGTCGAGTTCGGCCCGAAGTGTCGAGGCGTGGACAAGAAGGCGCGGCGGGTCGCGGCGGACCGGCTGCTCGCGCTGGTCGGGCTCGGCGACGTCGGCGGCAAGCGGCCCTACGAGCTGTCCGGCGGGATGCAGCAGCGGGCGCAGATCGCGCGGGTGCTGGCCAACGATCCGCGCATCATCCTCATGGACGAGCCGTTCGGCGCGCTGGATCAACTGACCCGCGAGCGGTTGCAGGTGGAGTTGCTGCGCCTGTGGCGCGAGGCCGGGAAAACCATTGTGTTCGTGACCCATTCGGTGGAGGAAGCGGTATTCCTGTCCACCCGGGTCCTGGTCATGAGCGCCCGGCCGGGCGCGTCATCGTGGACCGGGCCATCACCCTGCCCGGCGACGACACGGGCGGTGCCCGAGAGTTAGCTGTCACCGCGACGCCCGAATTCCAGGCTCTCGAGATCGAATTGGCGCAGGCGATCTACGAAGCCCACGCGTGATCGCATGGAATACGACAATGGCCCGTGCCGCATCGTTGCGGCACGGGCCATTGTGAATTCCGGCTGAGCGGAACGCCTATTACAGGTAGGCGCCGCACACGGGCCAGGCGCCCCGGCCCTGGCCGGCGAGCACGTTCTCCGCGACGCGGATCTGCTCTTCACGGCTGGCGTTGGCGGCACTGCCCGCGCCACCGTAGGCGTTCCAGGTGCTCTGGGTGAACTGCAGGCCGCCGTAGAAACCGTTGCCGGTGTTGGCGCCCCAGTTGCCGCTGCTCTCGCACTGTGCGACAGCGTCCCAGTTGCCCGAGGCGGCCGAGGCGGTCGCCGTCGACAGCGCGAACGGGACGGACACGAGCGCGCCCACAGCCGCGGTGGCGGCGGCGATACGAGTGCGGGTGGTGAGCTTCCGGTTGCGATGCATAAGTTTGTTTCCTTGCCCCGCTCCCACCGGCCCGTGCTGCTCGCTGCGGGTCCCCGTCCCCAGGGGTATCGGTTGCTCTCGAATCGCGGGACGGAGTTGCCGGTGTTCGTCGATTCGAGCTGGAGCCCGGGTTTCTCCGAGCCGCTAGCGACGGTAACGGAAAGATCTCCGCAAATCACGTATCGATCACAAGCAGTTGACGAAACGATTGCGACAGCACTTTATGTGGTTTACGCAGTTCGACGCGGAGAGTCGGAGAATGACATTTCTGGAATTCAGGCACGAATTTGTGAGCGAGGTCACGCATAAAAGGTGACCCCCATCGCGTAATACAAACGCGACACAGAACGATTCGCGCGCGAAAACGCGGCGTGACCGGCTCGGATCGTGCTGCGCGCAACCGTTGCCCCAGGTCAGAGCACTAGGGATAGTGCCTGGAACGTCGTTTCGGGTCCCCCAGGAGGAACCATGGCCGCCATCGATGAACCCCGGTCCGGAGCCCGCGCTGTCGACCGCGCGATCCACGTCCTGAACTGCCTCGAGGGCGACGATCCCGAGCTGTCGCTGAGCGAACTGGCCCAGCGGGCCGCGCTGCCGGTCAGCACCACGCACCGGCTGGCCCAGGCGCTGGTCCGGGGCGGGCTGCTCGAGCAGGACCCGGCCACCGACCGGTATCGGGTCGGACAGGGGCTGGCCACGCTGGCCCGGCCCGCGCTGGCCCGCCTGGGCCTGGACTCGATCGCGCCGCACCTGTACGCGCTGGCAGCGGGCATCCGCATCACCGTCAGCGTGAGCGTGCCCGAGGCCGACGACGCGGTCACGGTGTTCCAGGCCCGCCCGCCCGTGCACTTCTGCCACCATCAGGTGCCGCGCGCCCGGCAGTCGCTGCACGCCAGCGCGACGGGCCACGCGTTGCTCGCCTACTCCGCCGGCCGGGCCGCAGCCGATGTCGACCTCGACCGGGTCCGGCACCGGGGGTTCGCCAGCGAGCTCATCGAGACCGAGGATCCGATCCGCGCGCTCGCGGTGCCCATCGTCGGACCGCACCGGCAGGTGCGGGGCGCGCTGGCGGTGCAGGCCCGTTCGGCGCGCTTGGATGGCGAGCTGATCCGTGCCGTCGTCCCCGCCATGCGCATCGCGGCGGGGCGGATCGCGCCGTTGTTCCAAAACACCGGCGACACAATGCTTTCCGCCGCCGAGTTTCGCTCACGCTGATTTCCACATCGTGAAATGGCGGTTGCCGGGGCCTCCCGGCCATCGCAGCATGTGAGCACTCCGATCGACCGTCCCCACCCCCCGAAGAGGAATCCCCATGCGGCTCTGTTGTCGTCCCCGCCACGAAACCCATTCCGCGACGGACACATTCACCGAAAGACATCCCCATGGCCTTCTCTCTCCGCCCCGCGCGGGTGCGACGCGCGGTCGCCGCCGCGATCGCGGTCACCAGCGCGGCGGTCCTGCTCACCGGCTGCGCCAAGACCGACGCGGGCACGACCGCCGACGGTAAGACCGTCGTCCGCTATCAGGGCAGCACCGGCCAGGTCACGGCCTTCGAGCTCGCGGCCGACCTCGGCTACTTCACCAAGATCGACCTGCACTGGGAGGGCGACACCACCTCCGGCCCGGCCAATATCCAGGCCGCCGCCACCAAACAGGTCGAATTCGGCAGCGCCTTCAACGGCGCGGTCATCAAGCTCATCGCGGGCGGCGCGCCCGTCACCTCCGTGCTCAGCTCCTACGGCGCGGACGAACTGAACTTCACCGGCTACTTCGTGCGTGACGATTCCCGCATCACCTCGGCGCGCGACCTCATCGGCAAGAAGGTCGGCGTCAACACCCTGGGCGCGCACCACGAATTCATCACCCGTCAGTGGCTGCACGATCAAGGGCTCAGCGACGCCGAGATCAAGCAGGTGCAGCTGGTCGTGCTGCCGCCCGCCAATACCGAGGACGCGCTGCGCAACGGGCAGATCGACGTGGCCGCGCTCGGCGGCGTCTTCCGCGACACCGCCATCGGGCGCGGCGGGATCCATCCGCTCTACACCGACAAGGATCTGTTCGGCCAATTCGATTACGGCACCTATGTCTTCCGCAACGACTATCTGAAGTCGCACGCCGACGCGGTGGCCGACTTCGTGCAGGGCACCGCGCGCGCCACCCGCTGGCTGCAGGTGACACCGCGTGACGAGGTGGTGGCAAAGTTCGCCGACATCATCCACAAGCGCGGGCGCAACGAGAACACCTCGCTGCTGCAGTACTACAAGAGTTCCGGCGTCCCGGTCCCCGGCGGCGTGGTCGCCGAACGGGAGCTGCAGATCTGGATCGACTGGCTGGTCCGCAATGGCGAACTGCCCGCGGGCAAGCTCGCCGCCAAGGACCTCTACACCAACAAGGACAATCCGTACGCCAACGGGAAGTACCCGGCGACCGGCGGCCCGAGCGGCGAGGCGGTGACGAAATGAGCACGGCCGCGGTCAAACTCGCGCTGTCGGGGGTCCGGAAGGAATTCCCGGTGCGGGGCGAAAAGGAACCGCTCACCGCGATCTCCGATATCTCCGTCGATGTCCGGGACGGTGAGTTCCTGGTCCTGGTCGGGCCCAGTGGTTCGGGCAAGTCCACCCTGCTGGACCTGCTCGGTGGGCTGGATCGGCCGACCGCCGGGCAGATCCTGCTCGATGGCGCACCCGTCACCGGGCCGGGGCTCGATCGCGGCATCGTGTTCCAGCAGTACGCGCTGCTCCCCTGGCGCACGGCCCGGGCCAATATCGAATTCGGGTTGGAGGCCAAGGGCATTCCCCGCCGCGCCCGCAAGGGAATCGCCGAACACTATCTGGAACTGGTCGGACTGGCCGGATTCGGCAACCGGTACCCGCACGAATTGTCCGGCGGCATGAAGCAGCGCGTCGCCATCGCCCGCAGCCTGGCCTTCGATCCGGAAGTGCTGCTGATGGACGAGCCGTTCGCCGCGCTCGACGCCCAGACCCGGGAGTCGTTGCAGGACGAGCTGTTACGGATCTGGCGGGCCACCGGCAAGACGGTGCTGTTCATCACCCACGGCATCGACGAAGCCGTCTACCTCGGGCAGCGCGTCGCCGTACTGACCTCGCGGCCCGGGCGGATCAAGGCCGTGGTCGATATCGACCTGGACCGGGCAGCCGACCCGGATGTGCGGTCCAGTGAACGGTTCCGCGAACTGCGCCACCACGTGTGGTCGCTGCTGCACGACGAGGTCGCGCGGGCCCAGGACCTGGAGCAGGCCGCGCTCACCGCCGATCGGAGGAATTCCCATGTCTAGCGCTGTGCAACTGGTCGACGCACCCGTCGAGATCCCGTCCCGCACCGCCGATCGCGCGACGCCGCGGCCGAAACGGGCCGCCTCGGTTCTGCCCACGATCGCCCGCATCGGCTGGCGGATCGGCAAACCGGCCGTGGTGATCGCGGCGTTCCTCGCGGTGTGGGAGGCCGCGCCGCGGCTGGGCCTCGTGGACGAGATCTTCCTGCCGCCGTTCTCGACGGTGGTCGGGGCCGGGCTCGAGCTGATCCGCAACGGTCAGCTCTGGGAACACGTGTCCACCAGCCTGACCCGCTCGCTCATCGGCTTCGCCATCGCACTCGTGACCGCGATTCCGGTGGGTGTGGCGATCGCCTGGTACCGGCCGGTCGCGGAATTCCTGAACCCGGTGCTGGAACTGTTCCGCAATACCGCCGCCCTCGCCTTGCTGCCGGTGTTCATCCTGATTCTCGGCATCGGCGAGACCTCGAAGATCGCGCTGGTGGTGTACGCCGGGTTCTTCCCGATCCTGCTCAACACCATCAGCGGCGTGCGGACGGTGGACCCGCTGCTCGTGAAATCGGCCGTCTCACTCGGCTTCTCGCCGCTGCGGCTCTTCCAGAAGGTGATCCTGCCCGCAGCCGTGCCGTCCATCTTCACCGGTATCCGGATGGCGGCTTCGGGCTCGATCCTGGTGCTCATCGCCGCGGAGATGTTCGGGGCGCGGGCCGGGCTCGGGTACCTGATCACCGCCGCGCAGCAGAACTTCCAGATTCCGGACATGTACGCCGGGATCGTCGCCATCGCCGTGGTCGGGCTCACCTACAACGGTGTGCTCGTGGCCATCGAACGGCGGCTCTCCCGCTGGCGCGCGCACCGCTAGCCGCCACCCCTGACACCATCGAAGGATCACTCCCCTATGTCCGACCCCCGCAAGACCTTCCATCTCAACGCCTTCCTCATGGGCGTCGGCCACCACGAGGCCGCCTGGCGGCATCCCCGCACCCGCGAACACCAGGTGCTCGAGGTCGGCCACTTCCAGGAGCTCGGCCGCATCGCCGAACGCGGCCGGCTCGACTCGGTGTTCTTCGCCGACGGGCTCGCGGTCGGGCCGCGCATCAAACGCAACGCCCTCGCCGTCTTCGAACCGGTCACCCTGCTCGCGGCCATCGCCACCGCCACCGAACACGTGGGCCTCATCGCCACCGCCTCGACCAGCTACAACGAACCCTTCAATCTGGCCCGCAAATTCGCGTCCCTGGACCACATCAGCGGCGGGCGCGCGGGGTGGAACATCGTCACCTCCGGCAGCGAGGACGAGGCGTTCAACTTCGGCTTCGACGCCATCCCCGAACACGCCCGCCGCTACGAGCGGGCCGAGGAGTTCGTCGATCTGGCCGTACAGCTGTGGGACAGCTGGGAATCCGACGCCGTCGTGCTCGACCCCGAGACCGGCGTATTCGCCGACCCGGACAAGGTGCACACCCTCGACTACCGCGGCGAGCGATTCCGGGTCCGCGGGCCGCTGAACTCCCCGCGCAGCCCGCAGGGGCGGCCGCTGCTCGTGCAGGCCGGATCCTCTGAGAGCGGAAAGGAATTCGCGGCCCGCCACGCCGAGGCCGTGTTCACCGCTCAGCGCACACTCGCCGAAGGCCAGGCGTTCTACCGGGACCTCAAGGCCCGCCTGCCCAAGTACGGGCGGTCCGCCGACGACCTGAAGGTACTGCCCGGCCTGGTGCCGTTCATCGCCGGCACCGAGGCCGAAGCGCGGGCGCTGGAACAGGAATTCACCGACCTCATCTCCCCCGACTACGCCCTGCGGCAGCTGTCGACGCTGCTCGGCGTCGACCTCACCGAACACGCCCTCGACGCGCCGCTCCCGCCGCTGCCCCCGGAAAGCGAGATCGAAGGCGGCAAGAGCAGATTCACCCTCGTCAAGGAGCTCGCCGAGAAGGAGGAGCTGACCGTGCGCCAGCTCATCGGCAAGCTCGGCGGCGGCCGCGGCCACCGCACCCTCGCCGGCACCCCCGAACAGATCGCCGACGACCTGCAGACCTGGTTCGAGCAGGGCGCGGCCGACGGCTTCAACATCATGCCGCCGTACCTGCCCGGCGGGCTCGAGGACTTCGTCGACCAGGTCGTGCCGATCCTGCAGCAGCGCGGCCTGTTCCGCACCGAGTACACCGCCACCACGCTGCGCGGCCACTACGGCCTCGCCCCGGTGGAAAGCCAGTTCACTCCCGTCCGCACCCAGGCCACCGCCTGACCCCCGAAAGGAAACCCCTCATGACCACCGTCACCGAGCACCCCGTCGGCACTTTCCAGATCACTCCCGTCGCCGGGCACATCGGCGCCGAGATCAGCGGCATCGACCTGCGCGACGACTTCACCGACGAGCAGATCGCGGTCCTCACCGCGGCACTGCACGAATACAAGGTGCTGTTCTTCCGCGATCAGCGCATCGGGCACGCCGAGCAGATCGCCTTCTCCCGCCGCTTCGGCGCGGTCACGCCCTCGCACCCCTACGACGACGACGCGCCCACCGAGCACCCCGAGATCCTCGCCGTCGACAGCCGGCTCTACGAAAAGCGTTTCGGGAAGAAGAAATTCAGCTACACCAACCAGTGGCACACCGACATCTCGCCGCTGATCAACCCGCCCGCCGCCTCCCTGCTGCGGGCCGACATCGCGCCCGAGCGCGGCGGCGACACCCAGTGGACCAATCTGGCGGCCGCCTATGCGGGACTGCCGGATTCGCTCGCGACGCTGCTCGACGGCCTGCGCGCCGAACACCGGTTCGGCGGCAAACTGCCCGTGTGGGACGCCGACAGCGACTACGCCAAGCGCGTCGCGGCGGCGCCGCTGGTCACCGAGCATCCGGTGGTCCGCGTGCACCCGGTGACCGGGGAACGCGTGCTGTTCGTGAACCCCGGCTTCACGACTCGCATCGTCGGCCTGAGCCCGCGGCAGAGCGACGCGCTGCTCGAGCTGCTGTACGCCGAGATCGCCGACCCCGCGTACACGGTCCGATTCCGGTGGGAGAAGGGCAGTGTCGCGTTCTGGGACAACCGCGCCACCGCGCATCTCGCGCCCAGCGACCTCGACCATCTCGACGTGACCCGGGTGCTGTACCGCACCACCCTCGAGGGTGAGGTGCCCGTGGGCGTCGACGGCGAGCCGTCGCGCTCGATCTCCGGCGAACGGTTCGACGGTTCCACGAACTGACCGCTACCGACGACGAGGCCCTCCCGGCACTGCCGGGAGGGCCTCACTCGATGTCGCGATCGGGAAATCCGTCAGTGACCCTGGGGACGCGGCGGCTGCGGCGGGTTCTGCCAGCGCTGGTCCGGCGGTTCCGGCCGGTACTGCGGCTGCACGGGCGGAGTCGGACGCTGGGTGTGCGGCAGCTGCTGCGGCGCGACCGTCGGCGGCAGGCTCATCGGCTCGACCGGGGTGCGGGCGTCGGCCTCCGCGGCGCGCACGGCCTGCTGGGTGGCCGGGTCGGTGGCCGTATCGAACCAGTCGGCGACCTCGTCGGAGTCGTCCTCGGTCGAGGATTCCGCGCCGTCAGGGGCCGGCTCGTAGCGGAAGACGCCGTCCTCGCCCTGCTTGCCGAAGCCGCGCGCGAACCCTTCGAGGGCCTTGCCGAAGTCGCTCGGCACCAGCCACACCTTGTTGGCGTCACCCTTGGCGACCTGCGGCAGGGTCTGCATGTACTGGTAGGCCAGCAGCTCGGGGGTGGGCTTGCCGTTCTTGATGGCGGCGAACACCTTCTCGATGGCCTTGGCCTGGCCCTGCGCCTGGAGATACGCGGCCGCTCGCTCACCCTGGGCGCGCAGGATGCGGGACTGCCGCTCACCCTCGGCAGTCAGGATCATTCCCTGCTTGGAGCCCTCGGCCGCGAGGATCTGCGCCTGCTTCTGGCCCTCGGCCGTCTTGATCGACGCCTCACGCTGACCTTCGGCGGTGAGGATGATGGCGCGCTTCTCGCGGTCGGCCTTCATCTGCTTCTCCATCGATTCCTGAATCGACGGCGGCGGATCGATCGCCTTCAGTTCCACGCGCGACACCCGCAGGCCCCAGCGACCGGTGGCCTCGTCGAGGACGCCGCGCAGTTCACCGTTGATCTGATCGCGAGAGGTGAGGGTTTCCTCGAGGGTCATGCCGCCGACCACGTTGCGCAGCGTGGTGATCGTCAACTGTTCAACGGCGGCAATGTAATTGGAGATCTCGTAGACGGCGGCCTGCGGGCTGGTGACCTGGAAATAGACCACCGAGTCGATCTGCACGGTCAGGTTGTCCTTGGTGATGACCGGCTGCGGCGGGAAGGACACCACCCGCTCGCGTAGGTCCACCTTCGCGCGCACCCGGTCCGCGAACGGCACCAGGAAGGTCAGCTGCCCGGACACGGTCCGCGAATAGCGGCCCAGCCGCTCGATCACGGCGGCCTCCGCCTGCGGCACCAGCGCCACCGACTTGAAGACCACCACTACGACCAGAAGTATGAGTACGACGGCGACTATCAGTACAGCCATCACTGCCCTTTCATGACGACGGCGTGCGCGCCGTCGATCCTCATGACGTACACGGTCGAACCGACGGGATAGGTCTCCGAGGCGTCGTACGGGCGCGCACTCCACACCTCTCCGCCGAGCTTCACGCGACCACCGTGCTCGTCGACCGTTTCGAGCACCTTGGCGGTCTTACCCGGCAAAGCGTCCACCCCCGTCTGATGCGGTGGCGGAGTCGCGTAGCGCCGCAACAGGAATGGGCGCACCAGCGCCAGCAGCGCGATCGAGGTGACACCGAACACGACCGCGTCCACCAGCACCGGGGCCCCCGTGAGCGCGTTCACGCCCGCGGTGATGAGTGCGGCGACCCCCAGCATGATCAGCACAAGAGTGCCCGTGAGCATCTCGGCCGCCGCGAGCAGGATGCCCGCGACCAGCCAAACTATTGCGGCCACGCCACAACAGTAACTGTATTTGCGGGGCCCGGCTGCTATTCGTGATCACTCCGAGCCCCGCGACCGGGCACATCGGACACCGATCAGCGGAATCCGTGCACAACCTGCCCAGCAGCCGCCCCGACCGCCGGAATGGGCGCGGCGCGAGCGGGATTCCCGTCCGCCGCCGGTAACCTCGACGCGGTGAGTGGGCACCAGAAGTACGGCGACATCTTCACCGGGCACGCACGGAAAGAGAAGCGGGAGGTGCCCCGCGTGGTCGCCGAACGCGACCTCGTCGCCGAGGACGCGGCCACCGGATTCTGCGGCGCCGTAGTCGGTTTCGACCGCAGCTACGACGGCGAGTTCGTCAAACTCGAGGACCGCGCCGGACGCGTGCGACTGTTCGCGATGCGAGAAGCCGCCTTCCTCATCGACGGCCAGGCGGTCACCCTCGTCAAGCCGACGGCCACCGCACCCACGAAACCCACCCGATCCGCCTCCGGATCCACCCGCGTCGAAGGCCACACAGCGCGCGTCGCCCGCGCCAGCCGCATCTGGGTCGAAGGCATCCACGACGCCGCCCTCGTCGAACGCGTGTGGGGCCACGACCTCCGGGTCGAAGGCGTCGTCGTCGAACAACTCGAGGGCCTCGACCACCTCGGCGCGAAACTCGCCGAATTCCAGCCCGGACCGAACCACCGCGTCGGCGTCCTCGTCGACCACCTGGTCACCGGCTCCAAGGAATCCGGCCTCACCCAGGGCCTCGGCCCGCACGTCCTCGTCACCGGCCACCCCTACATCGACGTGTGGCAGGCCGTTCGGCCCAAAGCCGTCGGCATCCCCGCCTGGCCGGACGTACCCCGCGGCGAGGATTGGAAGACCGGCATCTGCCAACGCCTCGGCTGGGGCACCCCGCAGGACGGGTGGCGGCGCGTCTACAACGCGGTCAACTCCTACCGCGACCTGGAAACCCCCCTCATCGGTGCGGTCGAACGACTGATCGATTTCGTCACCGAGCAGGAGTAGCCCGCCAGTTATCCTCGAATACATGAGTTCCCCAAGCGCCTCGCTCACGGTCTGGGCCGGTTCCTGGCTGGCAGGCTGTAGCGCCCCCGACGATGTGCTCGACGAACTGCGCGCTTGGGCTCCGCGACAGACCGTGGCCGCCGGAGACCCCGTCACCGGCGGGCACACGGGGCTGCCGTGGGCGTCCGACGAAGACCCCGCTTCGGTGGCCGGGGCGGGAATCATGGTGCTGCTCAAGATTATTCGCGAGGCCTACACCGGGCCGGAGGCACAGGTTCGACTGGTGCTGCCGATTCCGGGAGATGTGCGGGGCATACCCGTTGGCACCGAGTTCGCGGCCGCCGCAACCGAAGCCGAGGAAGGCATTCTCGTCGGAGCGCCCGGAACCAATGGGACCGGACTCGTACCGGTGTGGACCGATGAGGACGCATTGCAGTGGCGGGTGTACTCCACGCCCATACCGCTGACTCTCGCGCCGGAAATGCCGTTGGGTGAGGCCGAATACACGATGCGGGAAGCCGTTCGGGATGCGGCGGACGCGTTGGCACAGATGCACACCACCCGACTCGGGTCGGGCGGGGTGCCGCCTCGGGATCTGGTGGAGGCCGAGTTGGCCGGGCATTCCCGGCACAAGTACCCGGATTCGATGCCTTTGCGGGCGCGGCGGATTCTCGACACCGCCGATCAGGTCGCCGCGATCCTGACCGTCGCCGAGCGGGAGCCGGCTTCGGCGCCGACCTCGGCGACCGCGGTGGCTGCTCAGGAGGCGTTGTTGCGGCCGCTGTGGAATGCGATTCGGGCCGCGCGGCTGGCGGCTGTGCACGCTCGCTGAGTGTCCGATTCGTTCAAGAGAATGCGGGCGGGCCGGGCCTAGGGTTCGGGCATGGGTATTCGACTGAATGTGATCGGGATCGTGGTGGCGGATATGAGCGCGTCGCTGGCGTTCTATCGGCGGCTCGGGGTGGGGTTCGCGGATGGGGCCGAGACGGAGCCGCATGTCGACGCGGAGCTTGGCGGGGGTGTGAAGCTGATGCTCGATACCGAGGAGACGGTTCGGTCGTTTCGGCCGGATTGGGTTGCGGTGCCTGGGGCTGGGCGGATCGGGTTGGCCTGCGACTGTGGGGATGCGGCTGGGGTGGATGCCAAGTTCGCGGAGTTGGTGGGGGCTGGGTATCGGGGTGAGTTGAAGCCGTTCGATGCGTTTTGGGGGCAGAGGTATGCGACTGTGCTTGATCCGGATGGGCATGGGGTGGATCTGTACGCGGCGTTGGGGTGAGGCGGCTCAAAGCTCGAGACTCAAAGACAAAGAGACCAAAAGATAAAAGACGCCTGGAGAAGAAGAGAAAAGACAAAGAACGAAGAGCTGAAGAGCTGAAGACGCCGGAGCGGTTGGTCTCTGAAGGGTGATGCGTGCAGTCTGTGGGCTGGGATCGGCGGGAAGCGGATCCCGGCCCGGCGTCAGCCCAGGTCCGGCAGGGCAGGCGAGGTGACCACACTCCGCGTTGCTTTGCGCACGCCGGCAGGACACGAGCAGCTCGGTGTCACGCTGCCCGTGAGCGCCACGTTCGGCAGCTGGAATCGATGGCAGCGGCGATCGCCTGCCCCACATGATGGCGGTCGTTGACGCGCGGGGTGCCGGCGGGATCAACACTCTTCGGCGCAATCCACCCTGTCCGACCAGGGTGGGGCGAGTCTTTACCCATCACAACGGTTTTCCAACCATCCGGGCTGTCGTTGACCAGCGCGTGGCAGTGGTCGCACGCCAAGGTCAGGTTGTTGATGTCGGTCGGCCCGCCTGTGGCCCAGTCGGTGACGTGGTGGGCGGCGCACATGTTGGCGGGTTGTTCACAACCCGGTCGAGTGCATCCCCTGTCGCGGGCCAGGAGCGCCAATCGTTGGGCGCGGTTGGCGGTGCGGCGGGAGCGACGCAGGAACAGCGGCATTCCGTCCCCGTCGAGGACCGCGATCACCGGTCGGGTCCCTTCGGCCATCTTCAAGGCTTCGTTGATGGAGATCTGGGTCCCGGACGCGGTGGTTGCGACGCCGGTGCCGTTCTCCAGGTCGGTGAGGCTCATGGTGAGCACGACCTCGACGGGCAGGCCACGGTGCATGCCCAGGGTCCGCATGTTCACCCCCGGCTGCACCAACGCCAGCAAAGCATCGTGGGTCCGCTGCCCGGCATCACGACGATCACGACGCGCAGCAGCATCGAGCACACTGTCCGCGATGAACCCACCCGCGGCGGAAGGGCTTTCCGGATCCTCGACATTGCACATCCCAGGCCGCGCGAGCTTCGCGAACACCGCATCCAGGCACGCACGCAGCTCAGGGGTGATCCACCCTTCGATCCGCGTCATCCCATCCACACCCGGGCGACACAAGGTGATCCCGCGACGGCGGCGACGGTCAGCGTCGGAAACAACCTTCCCATCGGGATCCAAGCGGGCAAGGATGTCGCGCCCGATCTTCAACAAGTCATCGGGCCACCCATTGCGCGAGTAGTCGACCAGGATCTGCTCGGCCTCGGCCCGCGCTTCAGCAGGCACATCAAGAGGCAGGTGGTTCATCACGTCCATGATGTGGCGCACGTGATCACGCGAGATCTCGCCCGCAGCAAACACTTCGGCAGTCACCGGCAATACCGGTGGTGCGACGTGCCCGGTCTGCTGCACGAATTCGCCACAGTGGTGGGTGATCTTCACCCGCACCGACGCGTCGTAACGGGAGAGCCCGAGGGTGTGGCGCAGGAACGGCACCATCTTCCCGGCCCCGCTACGTGAATGCAGCGAACGCTCCCCCGCTTCGACAATCAGCGGAGTATCCAACGCGGCGAGCTGACGCTTGCAGGTTTCAATCCTCTGCATCAACGTCACAATGTCCTCGTCGGAAAACCCCGACATCTTCCCGCCTTGAATGGATTCCGACAGGGTCGAGACCGCGGCCGCCAGTTCAGCGATACCGCAGTCGTCGAGTGTCACCCCCATCGAATTCATGCATCAATTCTATCGCCGATTCATCGCACACACGCTCGAATCACGAAGTGATATAACAATATTCAGAACGACAGCGGTTCCAAATCCAACCCCAGCAACTTCATCGGCGACATGCCCGAGAACTCTCGAACATCCCGCGTCAAATGCGCCTGATCCGCATAACCAGAAGCGACCGCTACGTCCGCAAGCCCCATTCCGCCGCGCGCCAATGCCAACGCGCGCTGCATCCGCAAGACCCTCCCCAGCGTCTTGGGCCCATACCCGAACGCCGCAAGGGATATTCGATGCAACCTGCGCGGCCCCGTCCCCAACTCTGCCGCAATGGCCGCGACCGAGCTGCCCGATCTCAGCGATGCCACCAGGAATCGCACCACGGGATCGACGGCATCGGTTCGGCCCGCGCGCCAGCGAGCGATCGCTTCCAGCCCGACGGCCGGACTCGACGCTTGTGCGACCAACTCCGAAGCCGTGCGCAGATCGGCGGGCGACCATAGGTCGGCGAGATCGGCCCTGGCGTCGCGGAGTTCGTACGCGGGCACCCCGAGGAGTGACGGCGCCGTCCCCGGGTAGAAGCGGATCCCCGCTATCCGGTCCGCGAAGCCGGGCGGCGGACGGTAGGCCCGAGTGTCCGGGCCCGCCACCGACAGTCGGCCGTCGAGCCACAGCAGATCCATGCAGCCGTCCGGCAGCACCGGCGAATCGGCGGCGGAGATGCCGACGCGACACCAGACCACCGCGCCGCCAACACTCGACGGCCGCTCCCGATAACCTTGCAGGGCGCGAACAGTCGTCATGACACACGCACCCGACCGGGCGCTGACCTCGAAATGTGCTGAAAATCAGCAATATTCGGCACCTCGTGCACTGTTGCATGAGATGCCTTCTTGCACTGCGTGCAATATTGCACGTTATGTAGTCGCGGGTTCGGAGCTGTCGGAGACCTCGACGACGTGCTCCTTCTGTCCCGGCTTCCACACCGTCACTTCCATGCGCCCGTCGACGATCTCCACCGACGAAGCCCCGGTCAGTTCCACCGCGTAGAAGGGCTCGAACTTGCGGCCGCGCAGGTCGAACCCGCTCTCGGCGAAGAGGTCTTCCGCCCAACGGCGTTGCAGCTCCGGATCCTGCACATCACGCACACTGCCGAAGATCTTCACGTCGCCGTCGCTAACCTGAGTGTCGACGGTCGCCGTGTGCAGGCAGAAGCGCGGGTCGCGGGCCAGGTCGGCGAACTTCGTGGTGCCCGGCATGCCCACGAGCCAGAGCTCACCCTCGAAGATGCGCGGTTCCAGGGGGCTGATGCGCGGTGAGCCGTCTTTGCGCAGGGTGGCGAGCATGCAGAGGTTGCCGGTGGCGGCATGACGACGGGTGAAGATTCCCGAGATGCGAGGGGCGGCCGCAGCGAACTCGTTCCAAGACGTCATGACCGCGACCGTACGCGGAGGGTCCGACATGTCCGGCCACCGAAACCCGGCCCTTTCTGTTTGAATGGCCCGATGTCGTACTCCCGCCGGCTCGCCGTCCTCGCCGCGGCGCTCATCGGCTGCGCAGTGCCCGCCCCCGCCCATGCCGTCGTCGGCGGCACCGAGGCAAACGCCGGCGACTATCCCTGGCTCGCCGCGGTCGGCACACCCCTGTTCCTCCCCCGCGCGTCCGGCCAGTTCTGCGGCGGCGCGCTCATCGCACCGGACAAGGTGCTCACGGACGCGCACTGCGTGCAATTCGCACAGCTCTTGCCGCAGGCGCTCACCGTCACCTTCGACCGCAGCGATCTGGCCTCACGTGACGGCACGACCGTGAAAGTCACGGCAGTCCGTCTGCACCCGGACTTTCGCTCCGACACCGTCGACGGCGTCGATGTCTACCATCACGACCTCGCGATCCTGACGCTCGCGCAGCCGCAGTCCCGCCCGACCGTTCCGATCGCCGCACCCCGGGGCGATACGGGCACCGTGCTCGGCTGGGGCGGCACCTCCGATGGCGATCTGTTCAACACCGTTTTGCGGCAAGCCACGGTTCCCATGGTGTCCGACGCCGCCTGCGCCGCCGCCTATCCAGGTGCCTTCGACGCCACCGAGATGGTGTGCGCGGGCTCCACCACGGCCGACACCGGCGAATTCGACAGCGGCGGACCACTGCTCATCGACGGAAAACTGGTCGGTATCACCTCGTGGGCCCGTGGCGTCGCGCTCGACGGGTACCCGGGTGTGTACTCCCGGCTGCCCGCGGACTTCTGAGCGCGACCCACACTTCTGAGCGAACCCGTACGGGCAGGACACCCCTGCCCGGCGTCCGGTTGTCCGACAACGAGGAGTTTCATGCACGGCGTGCCCCGGCACACCCCTGTCGCTGAAGTCGACTGGCCAGCGCTGGAGCACGCGTACGGCGACGCGAGCGACGTACCCGGCTGGATCGACGGACTGACCGAGGCGGACACCGTCGAGGCGGCGCTGCACGAGTTGTGGGCGGCGGTGCTGCACCAGGGCACCCTCTACGACTCCACCCCACCGGCGATGATGGCGATCGCCGCACTACTCGGGGCACGGCAGACCGCGGACGCGGAGAACACGGCGTGGCTGCTTCTGATGTTCGCCGACACGGTCCGCGACTACGAACAGCTGGACCTGGACGACGCCGAGACGGCCGCCATCGTCCGGTCCGCCCGAGACTCGTTGACTGCGATCGCCGCCCTGGTACAGCCGCTGATCTCCGACGACGGCCCCGAAGCGGCCGCCGCGGCGCTGCTCCAAGCCGATTCACGCGCAGTCGATTCCGCCGTGCCGCAGATGCTCGCGGCGCGGGCGGGCGTCAGACCCGCGGGACTGGTCGAACAGGCCTGCGTTGCCACGCTCACGACTCTCGGGGCCGATGTCGCGGCGGTGCTCGCCGACGGGGATCCCGGCCTCGCCATGGCGGCCACGCTCGCTCGGATCGGGGCCGGGGACGGCGCGACCGCCGACCTGGACTTACTGGTGGCGGGGTGGGAACTCGCCGTCGAGGTCGCGCCGAACGTCGCGTTCGGTGTCGACAATCTGCCGGAGTGGTTGAGCGCGGTCGACTCCGGCGCGGCGGCCCATGTGCTCGCGGCGCTGCCGACACCGGACGAGGCGACGATCGCGGGACTCGTCGAGGTCGTCCTCGGATCCCGGGGCAATGCCGCCGCGGCGGTTCGCCGCTTGCTGGCTCTCGCGGCGCTGCCCGACTCCACGCCGGAAACGATGATCGCCGCACTGCGCCAATGCCCGCCGACGCCCGAGGTCCGGGACGCACTCGCCGCCCTCGCCGAACGGGTCACGACCGGTGGCATTTCCACCTTCGGGTCGACCGCGTTTCACACCGATGCTCGCGCGGATGCGGCTTTCGCCCTGCTACGCGCGGGCGACGGACGATGGTCGCGCCCGATGGCCCGAGCCCTGCTCACCAACCCGGCCGCGCGCGGCCTCATGGTGGCCACCTCGGCATCCGGACGATCCGCGCTCGGCCACGCACTCGTGAGCGAACAGGCACCCCCGGCAAGCATGCTGGTCGCTTCGATCCTGCAGGCGCTGCGGCAGAATCCGCCGACCGAGCCATCCCAGGACGGAGCCGGACACCTCGTCGCGTTGCTCGCCAGCTGGCCCGCCGAGGCCACCGCCGACGCGCTGCCCGCGGTCCGGGAGCTCCTGGAGGTCGCGCCGAAACAAGCGGCCGGCGCACTCGCGGCGTGGGGCGATACCGCCGGCA
Source organism: Nocardia sp. NPDC004340 (assembly GCF_053602575.1). NCBI lineage: Bacteria > Bacillati > Actinomycetota > Actinomycetes > Mycobacteriales > Nocardiaceae > Nocardia > Nocardia sp. NPDC004340. The sequence continues at coordinate 155,541 of NZ_JBSGDW010000010.1, read as the reverse complement.
TCGACCACGTTCGCACGGCGAGCCACGGCGGGGACGCGACCGTTCTGCTGGCTCTCGCACGAATGACGCGGGACCCGGCCGACTTCCATCGTGTCCTCGACGCCGACCTCCGCTATACGGAGTCCGCCGTCCTCGAGCACTGGGCCGACCGCACCGATCCCCGGTTCCTCGACTGGTGTCGCGGCCTCGTCGGCACCGAAGTTGCGGTCAGCGTGTTCGAGCGAGGCAACCAGGTCACCGCTCTGCGCATCCTCGCGGACCTCGACTCGGGCCACGTCGCAACCGGCTGGCCCGCGCTGCGCGGCATTATCGACGCCGGTACCGAACCGATCGAAGACGCTATCGGGCTGGCGCTCGATTGGCGTGCCAGGCAGCTACTTCCGGCCGAGGCCGTGACCGACCTCGACGCGCTGCTCGCCGATCTGGTCGTCACCGACCGCAAGAACTACAACGGCCCGCTCGTCAAAGCCAGCGTGGTGGCCGCGATCGCACTCCTCGACCTCGGGCTGCCACTGCCCGGAACTCCCGCACGCATCACGAAAGTCGTGGCGCGCGCGGTAGCCGACAGCTGGGCTCGCGACCTGGGGCTCCGACTCACCGAGCGACTCACCGCCGCGCCCGCGGTCGTCCGCCGCTCGGTCGCGACGAAGCTCCGCACCCTCGCCGACCGCGACGAACGCTTCCACTCCACGGGCGATATCGCCGTCGAGGATGAACGGGCCCTCGCCCGCCTGCGCCCGATCCTGCACACTCTCGAAACCTGCTGACCTGGACCAGCAGAGCCTCAAGCCTTGGCGGCCGATTGGTCGAAGACGAAGACGCCGGCCGGATCATAGTGTTTCGCTATGCCACGCAATCGAGCGGAATTGTCGCCGTAATAGGCGGTCGCCCAGTTGGTTAGGCCGGGGTCGATGTAGTTCACGAATGCAGTGTTGCCGGTCAAGGCGCCGAGGCCGTCACGCACCTCATTCACGGCGGTCCGTGCCTCCGGTGTGGTGGCACCGACATAAATCTGTGCGGTGGCCAATGCGCCTCGGTAGGGAAAAGCCGTGTCCTTCGCGCCGATTCGCGCGGGTGCGCCGGACATGCTGTCGAGGAGAACATCCATCCCGCTGCGTCCGGTCAACAATGCGGTCAATCGGCTCGGGTCCGCCAACGGTTTCGTCAGCACTCGCGAGGACGCGGTGAACGACTCCCGTCCGAGCACTCCCCCGCCATTCCAGTCCGGTCGGCACTGCTCGACCGAGTAATTCGCGCAACCGCCGAAGTACTTCATCGCCGAGAGGTAATCCTTGGAAATCGAATACCGGTTGGACGGTTGTGTCTTCGTGGCCGCCACCAGTTTGTCGAGGAGGGCATTCATATTGCTCTCCGAGCCGACATAACATCCGTTGATCCGGCACGTCGGCGGGCTTCCGGCGGAAATGCCCAGGGTGGACCAGAATTCGTCGGGTGCGGAGGCCGTGAACGTCTGCCAGGCCCCGAGCACATCCGTCAGTGACCCGGCCGGGAAGCGGACCTGGAAGACGGCCAGTTGCGGTGCCGCGACGGTCTTGAAGGTGAAAGAGGTGACGATGCCGAAGTTGCCGCCGCCTCCGCCGCGCAGTGCCCAGAACAGGTCGGGCTCGGAGGTCGTCGAGGCGGTGCGCACGGTGCCGTCGGCGGTGACGACCTGTGCCGAAATCATGTTGTCGCAGGTCAATCCGTACTTTCCGGTCAAGACGCCGAGGCCGCCGCCCAGGGTCAGGCCTGCGATGCCCACCGTCGGGCACGAGCCCGCGGGCAGGCAGCGACCGGCCTTGGCCAGGCCGGAGTACACATCCATCAGCCGGGCGCCCGCGCCGATGACCGCGGTGCCGTCCGGTTTCACCTCCACACCGCTCATGGATCCCAGGTCGACGACCAGGCCGTTGTCGGGTGTCGAGTATCCGCCGTAGCTGTGTCCGCCGCTGCGCGCGGCCACCGGGATCCTCGCGCTCGCCGCGGCGTTCACGCACGCCTGCACATCGGATGCGTTGGTCACCTGAGCGACCGCCGCCGGACGGCGACTGTCGAACACCGGATTGAAGGCCAGTTTGGCTGTTCCGTAACCGGAATCGGACGGCAGGTTCAGCGTCCCGGCCAGTTTCTGCCGCAGACCTTCCCAATCGGCCTGCCCGGCAGGTGTTTCCGCACGTGGCATACCTTCCGGTTCGCAGCCGGTCACCGAACTCAATCCGGCCAGACCGACTCCGAGCGCGGTCGCCCGCAACAGGTTTCGACGATTGATCGCCATGACGGCGCACCTCCCCCGAGGTCACGCCCGACTGCCCGGGCGCGATAACGAACCACAACGGTTCGTTATCGCGCCTCGCGACCGATGCGTTTACGCCAGCATGCCGTCGGCGAGCCGCGCCCAGTCCGAGAGAACCTGCTTGCGCCGCAGACGATCTCGACCGACCATCTCGTCCAGGGTCGCGCCGCGCACCAAGTTGATGGTGAGCCAGAAGGCGGCTTCCAGACGCTCGCGCGGGACGTCCACGAAACGGCCGCAGGCGTCGAGCAGTTCGGCGGTCAGGTCGTGCTGCACGCGCAGCATGTTGCGGCGCAGGTCCTTGTCATTGGCGATGCCGACGTACAACTCCACCGCGGCTTTGCCGAGCTTGCCCGCGAACGGCGCGGTCACCAGCTCGACCAGCACCTCGCCCGGCGACGACGCCCCCGGCAGTGTCCGCTCCCGCCGTCGCAGCGCCTCGCCCTGCCGCTGCGTCAGATGCTCGATGGTCTGTGCGAACAATTCCTGCCGGGTGTGGAAGTGGTGCAGCTGCGCACCCCGGGTCACCCCGGCCCGCGCGGTGATATCCGCGATCGACGCGCTCGCGTACCCGACCTCGGCCAGGCTGTCGATGGCGGCGTCGAGCAGCAGGGCTCGGGTGCGGAGGCTCTTCTCCTGGTGCTTGTTCGGGGGTAGACCGGATACCACCTGGTCAGTCTAGCCGCCTTGCGAAATTGCGTGCTCCCTTGCACGCAATTGGGTGTCGGTCGTACTGTGACCTCATGTCCGTCGATCGTTTGCTGCCCACGTCCGAAGCCCGCGACCTCATCGAGCTCACCCGCGATATCGCGGACAAGGTGCTCGAACCGATCGCGGCCGAGTACGAGAAGCAGGAGCGCTATCCGGACGAGGCGTTCCGGGCGCTCGGCGCGGCGGGGCTGCTGAGCCTGCCGTATCCGGAGGAGTTCGGCGGGGGCGGCCAGCCCTACGAGGTGTACCTGCAGGTGCTCGAGGAGCTCGGCGCGCGGTGGGCGGCGGTCGCCGTGGCGGTGAGCGTGCACAGCCTGTCGTGCCACCCGCTGTTCGTGTACGGCACCGACGAGCAGAAGCAGCGCTGGCTGCCGGACATGCTGTCGGGCAATCTCATCGGCGCGTACAGCCTGTCCGAATCCCATGCCGGTTCCGATGCCGCGGCGCTGCGCTGCCGGGCGACCGAGACCGAGGGCGGCTACCGGATCACCGGCACCAAGGCGTGGATCACCAACGGCGGCAAGGCCGACTACTACACCCTGTTCGCCCGCACCGGCGAGGGGTCGCGCGGCATCTCCTGCTTCCTGGTGCCCGCCGGCACCGAGGGCCTCACCTTCGGCAAGCCCGAGGAGAAGATGGGTCTGCGCGCGGTCCCCACCACCAGCGCCGCCTACGACGACGCCTTCGTGCCCACCGAGCGCCTCCTCGGCGCGCCGGGCCAGGGTCTCCCGATCGCGTTCAGCGCCTTGGACTCCGGCCGCCTGGGCATCGCCGCCGTCGCCACCGGCATCGCGCAGCGCGCCCTCGACGACGCCGTCGCCTATGCCAAGCAGCGCGAAGCCTTCGGCCGCGCCATCATCGACCACCAGGGCCTCGGCTTCGTCCTCGCCGACATGGCCGCCGCCGTCGACTCCGCCCGCGCCACCTACCTCGACGCCGCCCGCCGCCGCGACGCCGGACTCCCCTACTCCCGCCAGGCCAGCGTCGCCAAACTCGTCGCCACCGACGCCGCCATGAAGGTCACCACCGACGCCGTCCAGGTCCTCGGCGGCTACGGCTACACCCAGGACTTCCCCGTCGAGCGCTACATGCGCGAAGCCAAGATCACCCAGATCTTCGAGGGCACCAACCAGATCCAGCGTTTGGTCATCGCTCGGTCGCTGGCCAGCGACTGAGCGTCCGAACGGCAGGGTTCAGCCGTCCCGCGCGGGGACGCGGGACGGCGGTGAAAGACGGTCAGCAGCTGCCGAATTGGCACCACAAGGGCGACTGCTGGTAGCTGCCGCGGTTCTGGCCGCCCCAGTTGTCGTCGTAATCGCGGTGCCAGCCCCAGCCGTTGTCGCGGTCGCGGTACTCCCAGTGGCCGCGATTGTTGTCGCAGTCGCCGTTCTGCCAGCGGCCTCGGTTCTGTTGCCAGCCCCAGTTGCCGTTGTGGTCGCAATCGCTGTACCAGTTGTTGTCGTGGTCGGACTGGGTCAGCGGATCGGACAAAGTCAGCGGCTCGGACAAGGCGGGGGCGGCGAAGCCCAGGGGAAGGGCGAGGAGCGAGCCCAGCACGACCGCCCGGGCCAGCCGGTGGCGTGCGGATGTCCTCTCGGAGATGGTCATGGCCATACCTCGGGTCGGGCACGGCCATAAAGGCGTCAGGAAGGTGCACCCTCGACCCGCGTGGAAAACCACGCACACTGCGCTCTACTGGCGGATTCGTGACCGTGGCACGGGATCCGGGGCCGCCGGTCGCGGCCCACGGAAGATCGATGCTCGGTCCGGCCTCAGTCTAATCCTGGGATCAAGCGAAAAGAAGGGCCTCACCGGGGCGAATGCCGCGGTGAGGCCCTCCTTTCACTGCTATGCCGTGGTCTCGCGGCGGGGCAGCTTCCAGCCCGGACGCGGGAAGTGGCAGGTGTAGCCGTTCGGGTAGCGGACCAGGTAGTCCTGGTGCTCCGGCTCGGCGTCCCAGAACGTGCTCGCCGGGGTCACCTCGGTGACCACCTTGCCGGGCCACAGGCCCGAGGCGTCCACGTCGGCGATGGTGTCCTCGGCGACCCGCTTCTGCTCGTCATCCAGGTAGAAGATGGCGGAGCGGTAGCTCGAGCCGATGTCGTTGCCCTGCCGATCCTTGGTGCTCGGATCGTGGATCTGGAAGAAGAACTCCAGCAGCGCACGGTAATCGGTCTGCGCCGGGTCGTAGACGATCTCCACGGCCTCCGCGTGGCCGGGGTGATTGCGGTACGTCGGGTTGTCGTTGCGGCCGCCGCTGTATCCGACCCGGGTGTCGATGACACCGGGCTGGCGCCGGATCAGATCCTGCATGCCCCAGAAACAACCACCGGCCAGAATCGCCTTGCGAGTGTCGGTCACGCTTCCTCCTTCGTGAACAGCGTCTTGTACTGTCCGTAGCCTTCGGATTCCAGATCGTCGAGATGCACGAACCGCAGCGACGCCGAGTTGATGCAGTAGCGCAGCCCGCCCGCGTCGCGCGGGCCATCGGGGAACACATGGCCCAGATGGCTGTCACCGTGCACCGACCGCACCTCGGTGCGCACCATGAAATGGCTGACGTCGCGCTTCTCGGCCACATTCGTCGCGTCGATCGGCCTGGTGAAACTCGGCCACCCCGATCCGCTCTCGAATTTGTCCGTCGACGCGAACAACGGCTCCCCGGACACCACGTCCACGTAGATACCGGGCTCGTGGTTGTCCCAGTACTCGCCGGTGAACGCCCGCTCGGTGCCGTTCTCCTGGGTGACGTGATACTGCTCGGGCGACAGCGCCGCCACCGCCGCCGGATTCCGGTTGTACTCCCGTGCCACATGACCTCCTTGGTAGGCCTCAGCTACAACCCACCCTGCCCGACGGAAAGTCCGTCCGCGAGCCCGCGTCATACTTCTGTCACCTTTGGGCATACTCACGAAGGTGAGCGCACCCGGGAACGAGACCGACGACGATCAGGTACCCGCCTGGGCCCGGCGCACGGCCGGGGAATCGCGCTGGGCGGCCACCGCGGCAGTAGTCGGGATATTGCTGGTGCAATACCTCCTACCGCCCGAATACTCGGCCGGGCCCAACTGGGTCGTGCCGATCGTCGGATTCGCGTTGCTGATCATCCTGATGATCGCCAACCCGGTCCGGCTCGACCGCGAGGACGAACGGCTGCGGCGATTCAGCCTGCTGCTGATGGGGCTGCTCGGTTTCGGCATGGTGTGGTCGGTGTCCCACCTGGTGAAATCGCTGATCAACGGCACGGCCGCCGACAATGCCGCCGGACTGCTCGGCTCGGGCGCGGCCGTGTGGCTGTCCAATGTGCTCGTGTTCGCGCTCTGGTACTGGGATTTCGACCGGGGCGGCCCGGCGGCGCGCGCCCACGCCCGCAAGCCGTATCCGGATTTCCTGTGGGTCCAGATGCAGAATCCGAATCTCGCCGACCCCGACTGGGAACCGCAATTTCCGGATTATCTGTATCTGTCGTTCACCAACGCGACCGCCTTCAGCCCCACCGACGTGATGCCCATGACCCGCTGGGCCAAGCTCCTCATGATGGTGCAGTCCGGCATCTCCCTCGTCACCGTGAGCCTGGTCGTCGCCCGCGCGGTGAACGTCCTGAACTGACGGGCGAACCCGTCAGCGGTTGAAGAACATATCCGCGACCAGCATGACCACCGCGATGGCGACGAACGCCGCGGCGAACATGATGGATTGGCCGATGGTGCCGACGATGCCGGCGGCCAGGAACAAGGTCAGCACGGGGGCCCAGACGAACATGTCCGGGGCACCGAAGGTGCGCTGTGGCTTGCGGGCGGCGGTGCCGCCCGAGGCGGGCTGACGGCGTTGCGGGGTTCCGCGTCCGGGTGTAGTCACCTGGGCGAGACTACAATTCGGCGGCCGCCGGTGCCACCGCGGGCCTGCGGGGCGGCAGAGCGCAGCAGCCGACCACGCACGGCGCGCCGTCGACGGTGCAGCCCAGACCGGTGATGTCGCTCAGACGCGCCGGGGCGGCGGCGGACAGGTACTCCTGCACCAGATCGGCGACCATGCGCGCGAAACGCGGGTCCGGGCCGGGGGTGGCGGCGCGGGCGAAGGCCATACCCAGTTCGGCGGCACGCTCTTTCGCCTCGTTGTCCAGGTCCCAGATGACCTCGAGGTGGTCGGAGACGAAACCGACCGGGCACACCACCACGGAGTCCACGCCCTGTTCGGCGAGCGCGTCGAGATGGTCGACGATGTCGGGGTCCAGCCAGGGCACCTGCGGCGGGCCCGAGCGCGACTGCCACACCAGGTCGTGGGCCTCGAATCCGGTTGCCGCCGCGCACAATCGGGCCGCCTCGGCGACCTGACGGCTGTAGAGACGCTGTTCGGCGGGCGGACCGGAGGCGATATCGGCGGAGACCGGCACGGAATGCGCGGTGAAGACCAGGCGGGCCGAATCACGCTTGTCCTGCGGCAATTCCGCGACCGCCGCGCGAATCGCGTCCGCGAACGCCTCGACGAACAGCGGATGATCGAAATATTGGCGCAGCTTCACCAATTCGGGGGCATCGGCGACCGCGGCGCGGGCGCGCGTGATGTCCTCCTGGTACTGCAGGCAGCCCGAATACCCGCCCCACGCGGAGGTCGGGAACACCAGCGCCGAGCGAATCCCGTCGGCGCGCATGCCCTCGACGGTTGCCTCGACCATCGGGTGCCAGTTGCGATTGCCGAAATACACCGGCAGATCGATACCGCGCGCGGCGAATTCGGCCTCGATCGCCTTGATGATGTCGAGGTTCAGCGCATTGATCGGGGACACCCCGCCGAAGTGCAGGTAGTGCTGCGCGACCTCGGCGAGGCGTTCCGGCGGCACGCCCCGGCCCCGAGTGACGTTCTCCAGGAACGGCATCACGTCCTCGGGGCGCTCGGGACCGCCGAAGGACAGCAGTAGCAGGGCGTCCACTTCACGAGCCGCGGGCTCACCCACTACCGCTCTCCTCCTGGGAAATCGAACCGCTGACGATCAGTTGGCGCCGAAACCGGATTCCGGGAACCAGGTGTTGTGGCTGGCGCCGCCGTCGACGTAGATGATCGAACCGGTGGTGCCGGGCAGCCAATCCGACAGCAGCGCGCACACGGACTTGGCGACCACGGTCGGGTCGTCGACGTCCCAGCCGATCGGAGACGCGCCGTCCCAGTACTCGTTGAGCATGTTCAGCTGCTTGGCGTCATCGGTGGCGGTGCCGGCGATGGCCTTGGCCGCGAGGGTCTTGATCGGACCGGCCGCGATCAGGTTGGAGCGGATCTTCTTGGCGGCGCCCACCTCCCGCGCCACGTAGCGGTTCACCGACTCCAGGGCCGCCTTGGCGACACCCATCCAGTTGTAGAACGGCATCGCGGTGCGCGGATCGAAGTCCATGCCCACGATGGAGCCGCCCTCGTTCATGGCGGGGAGCACGGCGCGCGCCAGCGAGGCGTACGACCAGGCCGAGATCTCGAACGCCTTGGCCGCGTCCGGGCCGGGGGCGTCGAGGAAGTTCACCGCGTCCGGGCCCATCAGGGTCTTGGGCGCGAAGGCGATCGAGTGCAGCACGCCGTCGATGCCCTCGGGGGCCAGCTCACGCAGCTTCGCCGGCAGCTCGGCCAGGTTCTCCTCGCTGGTGACGTCCAGACCGATGGCCGGGGGCACCTCCTGCGGCAGACGCTTGGCGATGCGGTCGATGAGGCGCAGCCGCTCCGGGATGCCGGTGATGATCACCTTCGCGCCCTGCTCCTGCGCGACCGCGGCCGCGTGGAAGGCGATGGACGAGTCGGTGATGATGCCGGTGATGAGTACGGTCTTGCCTGCGAGCAATCCAGCCATGGGGTGGTGGGTTCTCCTCGTTCGAAATGTCAGGGGCGAGAGCGGGTTCGGGTGGGCCTAGTGGCCCATGCCCATACCGCCGTCGACGGGGATGATCGCGCCGGAGACGTAACCGGAGTCCTCGGAGGCCAGGAAGCTGACCACGGCGGCGACGTCCTCGGGCTGGCCGAGACGCTGCAGCGGGATGAACTTCTTGGCGGTGTCGCGCAGGTCGTCGGGCAGCTCGGCGGTCATGTCGGTCTCGATGAAACCGGGCGCGACCACGTTGGCGGTGATGTTGCGCGAACCGAGCTCGCGGGTCACCGAGCGGGCCAGGCCGACCACACCGGCCTTGGAGGAGGCGTAGTTGATCTGGCCGGGGCCACCACCCAGACCGACGACCGAGCCGAGGAAGATCATGCGGCCCCAGCGGGCGCGCAGCATGGCACGGTTGGCGCGCTTGGCGCAGCGGAAGGCGCCGGTCAGGTTGGCGTCGATGACCCGGGTGAACTGCTCCTCGGTCATGCGCATCAGCAGCGTGTCATCGGTGATGCCCGCGTTCGCGACCAGTACCTCGACCGGACCCTGGTGCTCCTCCACCTCGGAGAAGGCCCGATCGACCGATTCGCTATCGGTCACATCGCATTTCACGCCGAAGAAACCCTCGGGAACGCCGGACCCGCGGTGGGTGACGGCGACCTTGTGTCCGTCGGCGAGCAGGCGCTGGGCGACCGCGAGCCCGATGCCGCGATTACCGCCGGTCACCAGGACCGACCGGGATGTGATGTTCGACATAGACGCAAACCTATCTGTTCGTGTTCGGGACTCGGCGCGCGGTACCGATTTACGGCAGACGCTGACGATAGAGCAACGCGGCCACCAACCCGGCGGCAGTCACCACCAAACCCAGCAGCAACCACGGGCGGCTGGCGTCGGCGACGGTCGTCTCGAAGCCGATCTGCTCTTCCAAGTGCGCGTAGACGTTCTTGAGTTCTTCCAGCGTGGAGGCGGTGAAGAACTCGCCGCCGGACAGTTTCGCGATCTCGCGCAGCGAATCGTCGTCCACCGGGACGCGGACCCGCTGCGAGCCCTTGCCGTCCTGGTCGGGGATCTCCACGGTGCCCCACGTGGTGCCGAACGAAATCGTCGACACCGGAATGCCTTTCTCCTTCGCCAGACGCGCGGCGGTGAAGCCGTGGCGGGGATTCTCGACATCCTTGTCGTCCGGGACGGTCTGCTTGCCGTCGGACATGAGCACCACCTGGGCCGGCGGCGGCTTCTCCGCACCCGGCAGCACCGAGGCCAGGGTGTCGATGGACTGCAACGCGGTCAGGATGCCCTCACCGGTCGCGGTGCGCTCGGCCAGCTTCATGGTGTCGATGGCGGCCTTGACCGCCTCCCGATTCGTGGTCGGCGACACCTGCACCGACGCGGTGCCCGCGAAGGTGACCAGACCCAGGTTGATGCCCGGCGTCAGATTGTCCGCGAATTCCTTGGCGGCCTTCTTGGCCACCTGAATCCGGCTGGGCGGCACGTCGGTGGCCTCCATCGACAGCGACACGTCGATCACCAGGATCACCGTGGCGCGGTTGCGGGGCACCTTCTTCGCCGCGGTCGGACCGGCCGCGGCGAAGGTGAGGAACATGAGGCCCACCAGGGTCACCGCGACGGGAATGTGCCGCCACGGTTTCGGCTGCTTGGGCGCCACCTTCTCCAGCATCTCCATATTGGAGAAGCGCAGCATCTGTTTGCGACGCCGCTGCTGCATCAGGATGTAGATCAGCGCCGCCAGCGCGATCACGGCCAGGAAGGCCAGCCAATACTGGTAGGCGAAATGCGAAAGGCTGAAGGTCAGCTCGCCGATAGTCACTGCCGCGGCACCCGTCCGGCATTCGGGGCGCCAAAGGTGTGGCGCCGGGTGGACACGAATCGAACCACGTCCGCGATCCAGTCGCCGTCGGTGCGCAGGGTCATCACCGGCGCACCACAACTGCGCAACGCCTGCTCGACCTGATCCCGATGGCCTTGCGCGGCGCGCGCGAAATCGGCGCGAAGCGTGGGGGTCACACTGAATTCCCGGGTCCGTCCGGTCTCCGGGTCGTGCAGGACCACATCGCCCAGATCCGGAAGCTCCAGATCACGCGGGTCCAGTACTTCGACACCGAGCAGGTCGTGGCGGCCGGAGATGGCGCGCAGCGACCGCTGCCAGTCGATATCGCCGAGGAAATCGGAAATGACCACGGCCAGACCGCGTTTGCGCTGCGGTCTGCGCAATGCCTCGATCGCGTCGCGCAGGTCGCCTCGGACACCGTCCGGGGCGTGCGGGGTGGTCGCGATCTTGCGCAGCATGGACTGCTCGTGCACCCGGCCGCTGCGGGCCGGAATGCGGATCAGCTCATTGCCATTGGTCACCACCGCGCCGATCCGGTTGCCGCCGCCGCTGGTCAGATGCGTGACCGCGGCCGCCGCGGCGACCACCAGATCCCGCTTCTCGCACAGCGCGGTACCGAAATCGAGGCTGGCCGACAGGTCGACCACCAGCCAGGTCTCCAGCTCGCGGTCGGCGATCATCTGCCGGACGTGCGGGTGGGTGGTGCGGGCGGTGACCGACCAATCCATCTGCCGCACATCGTCGCCCGGCTGATACATGCGGGCATCGCCGGGCTCGGAGCCGGGACCGGGGATCAGGCCCAGGTGGTCACCGTGCAGCACGCCGTCCAGGCGCCGCCGCACGGTGAGTTCGAGCGTCCGCAGCGCCGCCGACAACCGCGGGTCGGTGAGCTGACCCTGCCGGAACGAGGGCGGGGCGTGCGGGGAGTCGCTGGGAGTTGAGATCGTCACGGGCGCAGTCGATTCCGTGGCCACCTACTTCGGCTGCGGCTGACCGGGGACGCCGGGCATCTGACCGTTCGGAGGCTGCGGGATGCCCTGCTGCGGCGGCTGCGGAATACCCTGCGCGGGCACCCCCGGCTGCTGCGGGATGCCGGGCTGCGGCATGGCGGCGGGCACCGGGGCGGGCGCGCCGGCGGAGGCATTGGCCGGGGCGTTGGCCTGGGCGGCGACCTGCGGCAGGCCGACGGTCTGCAGCACGCGCTTGATCACGTCGTCCGGGCTGACCTCGTCGGCCAGCGCGTCGTAGGACAGCACCAGGCGGTGACGCAGCACGTCCGGGATCACCTCGACCACGTCCTGCGGGACCACGTAGTCGCGGCCGCGGATCAGGGCCACCGCGCGGGCGGCGGCGATGATGCCCAGCGAGGCGCGCGGGGAGGCACCGTAGGAGATCCAGCCGGCCACGTCCTGCATGCCGAAGTCGGCGGGCTTGCGGGTCGCGGCGATCACCCGGACCACGTAGTCGACCAGGGCGTGGTGCACGAAGGTGTTGGCAGCGACGTTCTGCAGCCGCACCAGCTCGGCCGGGTCCAGCACCCGCTTGGGCTCCGGCGGGGTGACACCCATCCGGTAGATGATCTCGCGCTCCTCCTCGACCGAGGGGTAGTCGACGACGACCTTGAACAGGAAGCGGTCGCGCTGCGCCTCGGGCAGCGGGTACACGCCCTCGGACTCGATCGGGTTCTGAGTCGCCATGACCAGGAACGGATTCGGCATCGGGTAGGTCTTGCCACCGATGGACACGTGCCGCTCGGCCATCACCTCGAGCAGTGCGGACTGCACCTTGGCGGGCGCGCGGTTGATCTCGTCGGCGAGCACGAAGTTGGCGACCACCGGGCCCAGCTCGGTGTCGAACTCCTCGCGGCCCTGCCGGTAGATGCGGGTACCGACGAGGTCGGTGGGCACCAGGTCAGGAGTGAACTGCACGCGCGAGAAGCTGCCGCCCACCACGGTCGCGAAGGTCTCCACGGCCAGGGTCTTGGCGATACCCGGCACACCTTCGAGCAGCACGTGCCCCTTGGCGAGAACACCGACCAACAGCCGCTCGACGAGCCGATCCTGACCGACGATCACACGTTTGACTTCGTAGATCGCCTTTTCCAGGGTCTGGACATCGCGCTCGAGGGTGCTCGGAGCCGAAGGTGCGTCCTTCACCGTGCTTACCCCGCTCACACCGTCAGTCGAAGTCACCAACATCCCCGCTTTCGCCTTGGTCCTGTGCGTTCCGCCCCAACTATTCCAGGTATCTCGCGCGATTGCCGCACCCGCCCGCGATCGGGGCGCGAATTTCGGCCGCGAAATCCGGGATTCGGCTATTTCCTGGCCGTGGTCGAGCGCTCCAACACCAGTTCCACGGCCTCCGCGACCGCCGTGTGACCGGCCGTCAGTTCCAGGATCACCCGGTTCAGCGCCGGGCGGTGCAGGGCCACGTCGATGAAGGCGGCCACGTCGTCGCGGCGGACATCGCCGTATTCGATCGCGAGTCCGGCTGCGACCAGGCCGGTTCCGGGCTCGTCGCGCAGCGTGCCGGGGCGGACGATCAGCCAGTCCAGATCGGTGCCGACCAGATAGGCGTCGGCGGTCTTCTTCACCCGCATGTAGTGCTCGAAGCCGGGGCTGGTCTCGCGGTCGCGGCCCGCGTCGGGGAACACCGAGACCAGGACGAAACGGGCGACTCCGGCGAAGCGGGCGGCGTCGGCGGCCTTCTCCAGGCCGCGGCCGTCGATCAGGCTGGTCTGGTCCATGCCCGTGCCGTGCGCGCCCGCGGAGAAGACGATGGCGTCGTGGCCGTGGAACTTGGCGGCCAGCTCGTCGACCGAATCGGCGATCAGGTCACCGTGCAGCGGGGTCGCGCCGGTGGCGGCGATGATCTCGGCCTGCGCGGGGCCGCGGTGCATCCCGGTGACCTCGTCACCGCGGGCGGTGAGCAGGGTCGCCAGGCGGCGGCCGATGCCGCCGGCCGCGCCGATCTGGAACACCTTCACGATGACTCCTCTCGTAGGCGGTACCGGTCCAGCTTCCCACCCCCGCCGCGGCGATGGCACGCAGGCATTTCGGGCCGGTGTCGAGAAAGTTTCCGGACCCTGGATCGCTGGGACGGAAGTGCGCCTATTCTTGCGAATGTCTCTGCCGCCGACCGTTTCTCCGCCGGTAGCGTTATCCGTATCGGTCGACGGTGTCCGGTGATACGGGATGTGGTGTGCAGTGTGGGATTTCGAAGTTTCGCCCGGGCAGTCCATCGGCGAAACGGTGTTGCAGGAACTGCGGGAGCGGGCCGCCTCGGAGGGAGTCGCGCTACGGGTAGGTGTGGTCGTCGAGCACAATGACTCGGTGCTGATGCTCGAGCACGAGGAGCACGTCGAAGGGCGCAGTCCGCTGCACCTACCGGGCACCGTGGTGCGCCCGGGCGAGTCGCTGGCCAGCGCGGTGGTGCGGGCGGTGCGCGAGGAGACCGGTCTGGCGGTCACCGATATCGTGCGCCACCTCGGCAGCTTCGACTACCTGTCCAGCGCCGGGAAACCGGTGCGCCGGGAGCATTTCGCCGCGGTGGTGGCCAGCGCCGGACCGGTGCGGGTGACCAACTACGCCGAATACCGGTGGGTGCCGCTGACCGGTGACCTGCCGGTGACCTCGTCGATCCGGCGCATCCTCACGACCTATCAGGAGTAGCCGGGTCCGCGCCGCGCCCGAGATACGACAGGGCCTGCGCGGCAACGTGATCACGCAGGCGTGCCACCGCGGGAGTCGGGCGGTGGCCGCCCGAGACCAGGCCGATGCTGCGATCCCGCGCATCGGCCAGGGCCACGCGTGACAGGCCCGGGTGGTCGACCTCCGGGGCGGGCAGCACCGCGATGCCGAGATTCTGGGCGACCAGGGCGCGCAGCGTCTCGAACTCGGTGATCTCGAAGCCGACGCGCGGGGTGAATCCGGCCTCAGCGCACCAGGAGTCGACCAGGCGACGCAGGTGGTAGGTCGGCGGGTTCGCGATGAACGGCTCGTCGGCCAGTTCGGCGAGTTCGACCTCGGTGCGGGTTGCCAATGGGTGGGCGTCGGCTACGTACAGGTGCAGGCGCTGGTGGCCGAGGATGATCGCGGGCAGGTCGTCGGGGGCCGGGATGGTGACGGCCAGATCCAGGCGGCCGTCGCGGACCATGTCGGTCAGGGCACTGCCGTGAGCCTGCACGAGGTGCAGGCGGATGCGCGGTGCGCCCGCGTGGAAATCGGCCAGAAGTGACGGGATGCTGACCGGGCCGAGGGTGAACGGGAAACCGAACCGGACCAGGCCGCTGTCGGGGTCGGCGTCGCTGCGGACCACGTCGACGGCGTCGGTGAGGGCCTGGACCAGGCCACGGGTGCGTTCGTGCAGTTCTTGACCGGCGGCGGTGAGGGCGATGCGGCGACCGACCGGTTGGAAGAGTTTCACCCCGACCGCCTGCTCGACCGCCTTCAACCGGCGACTCACCGACGACTGCGGTACGCCCAGGAGCTGCGCCGCCCGCGTGACGTGCCCCTCCCCCGCGGCCGCGTCGAACGCCGCGAGCAGCGGGATCAGGGCCTCCACCTGCGACGACGGCAATTCATCCATATTCGGATCATAGCCGCGCGGAATGAGCATTGGACGGATGGATAAGCGCGGCGTGACGATGACGGAGTACCCGCCGACCAGGAGGTCACGCAGATGGACGAGCCCACCGCACCCACCGAAACCACCACGGACACAGAGATTCTCGACGTCGTATTGATCGGTGGCGGCATCATGTCGGCCACCCTCGGCGCGATGATCGCGGCGCTGCGACCGGATTGGTCCATGACCCTGCTGGAGCGGCTCGACCGGGTCGCGGCCGAGAGCTCCGATCCGTGGAACAACGCGGGCACCGGGCACTCGGGCCTGTGCGAACTCAACTACATGCCGGATCCGGACGATGGGGGCAAGGCGGCCGAGATCGCGTCGATGTTCGCGCTGTCGCGGCAGTTCTGGGCGGGACTGGCCGAGCGGGGCGCGCTGGCCGACACCGGATTCGTCACGGCGACACCGCATATGGATGTGGTGTTCGGCGAGCGGGATGTCACCTATCTGCGCCGGCGATTCGAGACCCTGCGCATCCTGCCCGCGTTCGCGGCCATGGAGTACAGCGAGGATCCCGCCGTCATCGCGGACTGGGCTCCCCTGCTCATGGCGGGCCGGGACCCGGGGCAACCGGTGGCGGCCACCCGGTTCGAGGCGGGCACCGACGTCGATTTCGGGGCGCTGACCGGGTCGCTCGTGCGGGCCATGACCGACGCGGGCGCGCAGGTGCGCACCGGTCACGAGGTGCGGGGACTGCGCCGCGACGCCGACGGGATCTGGACCGTGACGGGACGGGATCGGAACGGCAAGCGGCGCTTCACCGTCCGCGCCCGTTTCGTGTTCGTGGGAGCGGGCGGATACGCGCTGAAGCTGCTCCAGCGGGCCCGCATCCCCGAGGTGCGCGGCTACGGCGTGTTCCCGGTCGGCGCGCAGTTCCTGCGGACCGACAACCCCGAGGTCGTGGCCCGGCACGAGGCGAAGGTCTACAGCCAGGCTCTGCTGGGCGCTCCCCCGATGTCGGTGCCGCACTTGGACAAGCGCAATGTCGGCGGCGAGTCGTCGCTGCTGTTCGGCCCGTACGCGACGTTCAGCACGCGGCTGCTCGAGCACGGCAAACTGATCGACCTGTTCACCACGTTGCGGCTGACGAACATCGTGGTGCTGGTGGCGGCGGGACTGCAGAATCTGCCGCTGGTCCGCTATCTGATCGGCGAGTTGCTCGCGACCCGGCGGCGCAAGTTCGCTCAGCTGCAGCGCTTCTACCCCGAGGCCGATCCGGCCGACTGGTATCCCGTCCAGGCCGGACAACGCGCGCAGCTGGTGAAGCCCGACCTCGACCGGGTGGGCGTGCTGACCATGGGCACCGAACTGGTCACCGGCGCCGACGGCACGATCGCGGGCTTGCTGGGCGCGTCCCCCGGCGCGTCGACCGCTCCCGCGATCATGATCGAACTCCTCGAACGGTGCTTCCCGCAGCAGCGTTCGGACTGGGAGCCGGGCCTGCGGCAGCTGGTGCCGGGCTACGCCGAGGGCTCGAACTCCCAGAGCACGGGCCCCGACGCCGCGGTGGGGATCGGGAAGTAGCAATGATGATCGGCCGGATCGACCACCACGGTGTGCGCGCCGTCGGCCAGGTGCTCGGCCCCGATGGGAGCCGGGTGCCCGGTGCGGGCGTCGAACGCACTGACCCAGCCGCTCTCGGCGGCTACATAGATGCGCTGCGCGCCGGGATCGTAGGCGAGTACGTCGGGGGTCCGGCCGACGCTGTTCCGGTCGGTGACAGCGTGTTTCGCCAGATCGACCGTGACGAGCGTGGCGTTGTCCTCACAGCCGACGAACATCAACCGCCGGGCCGTGTCCAGCGCCTGACCGTGCGGTCCCGAGCAGCCGGGCGTCGGAATGCGGTCGGTGACCGACAGCGCGCCGGGGTCGACGACCGCCAGATCGCCTCGGCCCTGCACCGCCACGATCATGCGGTCGGGACCCGGGTCGTAGACGACATTGCCGGCTTCGCCGCCCAGAGTGACCGTGCCGCGGAACCTTCCGGTGTCGGCGTCGACGACCGACTCGCTGCCCGCGCGCTCATTGGTGGTCCAGACCGCGTCGCGCACCGGGTCGTAGGCCAACCCGTCCGGATACGTCCCGGTCGGCGCGGTGAACAGCACCGACCCGCTGTCCTCGTCCAGGGCGACGAGCTGATCGCGCCCCGTCACCGTCGCGTACACCCGGCGCTTCTCCGGAACGACCAGCACGCCATGGACATCCGGGGTATCGGCGATCGTGCGCACCACGCGGTGCGCGCGGACGTCGACCTCGACGATCTCACCGGCCCCCATGTGCGCCAGGAACAGCAGCCCACGACCGGAATCCAAGCTCGCGTAATCGAATCGGGCCGAGCCGCCCGGCAGGGAAACCTGGGCGACCTTCCGCAGCGGCAGCGGTCCGCCGGTGGTGGCCGGGCCGGATGAGCAGCCCGCGACCAGTGCGATCGCGGTCAGCGCCCACCCGGCTCGTCTCGACCACATCCGGCTCACCTCACGCGGGTCAGCAGACGCCGCGGAACAATTCGGCGGCCGCGTCGGCGGCGGGCTCGATCAGCCGGGGATCGTCGTAGAAGTCGATCTGGCCGACCGAGTCCAGCCACAGCTCCGATTTCGGGGATGCCACCCCAGCGTAGAACTTGTGCGCCCACGGCGGGACCAGGGCGTTCTCCGAGTGCACCAGCAGGAACGGCACCGACAGCCGGGCCGCCGCCTCCTGGGCGTCGAAACCCGCGGTGTGCTCGAAGGATTCGACGGCGAAACCGTTCGTGTAGTTGGGGACCACGCCGCGCGGGGTGCCGTAGTACTCGAACGCCTCGGTCAGGGGCATGGCCACATCGCCGTTGTCGGCGGCCACCGCCGGGATGGTCTCGACCTCGCCGGTGGCGAGACGGCGCTCCCGAGCCAGGCGGCCGCGCTCGACCACCGCCGGATCGGCCGGGTTGGCGGCCGCGTCGGCGTACACGCCCGCGACACCGGCGAAGGCGCGCAGGCGCGAGTCGTCGGCGACCGCGCGGGCCATGTAGCCGCCGCCGGCGCAGACGCCCAGCGCGACCACGGACTTACCGGTGAACCGCGCGTCCGCTTCCAGCGCCGAGACGGCGGCGCTGATGTCGGCGGCCTTGCCCAGCGGGTCCTCCAATTGCCGCGGCTCCCCGGCACTCTCGCCGAAGGTCCGGTGATCGAAGGCCAGGGCGGCGAAACCGCGGCGCGCCAGCGCCTCGGCGTAGACGCCCGCCGCCTGCTCCTTGACGGAGGTCAGCGGGCCGGTCGTGACCACCACACCGGTGGGCTCGCCCGCCGGCAAGTACAGCGTGCCGACCAGTCGGTCTCCGGCACGGGTGAAAGTGAACGGAACTGTGCTGACAGTCATCTGGTGCTCTCGTCCTCGAAGTCGTCGCATTACGGTGAAACAAGACGGTAGGCGCGGACCCCCGCCACCGATAGAAGGCACTTCGAAGTGCCCTTCCGAACGGAGGCGCGATGGACCTGGTGATCCCCGACGTACTCGAGGAATCCTGCACCACCCGCCAGGCCCTCGAACGCCTGGCCGCCAAGTGGCGAATCCTGCTCATCTACGCCCTGCTCGACGGCGCCCAGCGCCCGGCCGCGCTGCGCCGCCGCCTGCCCGGCATCACCCAGAAGGTGCTCACCGAAACCTTGCGCGGCATGGAATCCGACGGGCTCGTCGAACGCCACGTCTTCAAGGAGACCGCCCCGCAGCACATCGAGTACTCCCTCACCGAACTCGGCAAGTCGCTGCAGACCCCGCTCGCCGCCATCTGCGCCTGGGCCGCCGACCACCCGTGACCGAACGGCCGGCGGGCCACACGACGCGGTCGAACCACATCGATAAATCGATGGGCCCCAACGGTTTCACGTTGTATTCGAGATACCAGTGCCGCCACTCGGCGGCGGTGGCCGCCGCGGACACCAGCGCGGTGCGCGAGATGCGTTCCTGTGCACGGCTTCTCGCGTCCAGCTCGGCGAGTTCCGCATTGTTCCGGGCCGCGCTGTCGAGGACACCGCGCAGTTCGGCGGTGCGGCGGTAGATCCCGGCGATGACCTCCGCCAGTGCGGCGACGCGGGGCGCGAGGGGACACTCCCCCACGCCGAACCACGGGCGATCGTCGAGCGCGATCTGCGCGTCGTCGCCGACCACCGCGATGTCGAGGACGGTCTCGAGCAGCGCGGTCTTGTTCCCGACGCTCGCGTACTCGGTCTCCACCGAACATCCCGCTTCGCGGGGCCGATTGACAGGTTGCGCCATGTTCGCCAGTGACCCTCTCGTTGAGGGTTCAGAGCTCGGGAGAGGTCAGCTCTCGATCTGGTCTCGGCTCGCCGATCTGCAATTTTCACGACTAAAATACCTAAATATCGCAGGTCAGACCCCATGAAGCAACGCTCGCCCATACGGATTCCGTGCTGTGAGGCACAACCTTTTCCAACATTTTGATCAATAAACCGACCGGTTGCGGCATCGGGGCGCAGAATCATCCTGGACAGTCGCTTTTCGAGTAGGGAAGTTCGACATGGTCTCAGTCGACACTGCGATCAAGGGCATACTGGACAGTTTTCCGGGAGGTTGGAGGGTGATTCGGGGGTCGGGGTGGACGCGATGTAGCGACCGAATGCCGGGCATCAGGCGCCGAGGTTGGCGCATACGAACCGGTTGGTACTCGCTGTAATGATCTCGGTGGCGGACCCGACGTACACAGCAATGCGGGTGTCGGAGTCACACCTTGCCGCCATATTCCATGGTCCCCGGGCCGGGCGCGTGTGAGCGCATCCACAACCGGCCCTCGGGCGTTTTGAGTTCCTGACATCACGTTGTTTGCTGGAGGTCGAAATGCGCCAATTGCACAGTGGCATCGGAAGCAATCCTGACCAGCCAGAATCGTTGCCAAGCGGCACATTTCATTCATCACACGAGGTCTTTCCGCTCACATCCGCGCAGCGGGGAATCTGGTTCGCCCAGCATCTCGCGGTCAACACACCCATATCCGTCGCCCAATACGTCGAGATCGTCGGCGAATTGGACGCCGAACTCCTGGCCGAAGCCTGCCGAACGGCCGGTCGGGAGTTCGGGTCGGGGCATACTCGTCTGGTCGAGATCGACGGCGAGCCATTCCAGTACGTCGACGCCGAGAACGGCGCCTCGGTGTGGGTCGAGGATTTGCGACAGGAAGCCGATCCGGTGGCGACGGCGCATCGCAGGATGACCGAGGACTATTCCGCTCCTCTGGATCTCGTGCGTGACTCCCTGGTGACCGCCATTGTCTTCCACGTCGGCGACGACCATTACCTGTGGTACCAGCGGGCACACCACATCGCGCTCGACGGATTCGCCGCGGTGACCATGCTCCACCGCATGACCGAGCTCTACAACGCGTGGATCACGTCCGCGGAGCCCCCGGCGTGCGCGGCCCAGGACCTGCGGCTGGTCGCCGAACAAGATCTCGCGTACCGCGATTCGACGCGGATGGAGAACGATCGCGCCCACTGGATGGAGCATCTGGCGGGCGCGCCGGCGGTCGCCAGTCTGGCGGCCCACGTCAACAGGCCCACCATTCATCCGACGCTCGTCAGCACCGAACTCGCCGACGACACCGCGCATCTGCTCGACACCGTCGCGCTCGACCACGACAAGAGCGTCACCCCGATCATCGTCGCCGCGTTCGCGGCCTATCTGGCGAGAATGACCGGCAACGACGAAGTTCTTCTGAGCCTGCCCGTGTCGGGCCGGCATTCCGCGGTATTGCGGCGTTCGGGCAGCATGGTGGCCAATGTGGTCCCGTTGCGCATCCAGGTCGCGGATCGCACCGTCGGCGAACTGATCGCGGCGGTGAAAAGCGAATTGACGAGCGCCCTCCGGCGGCAGCGGTATCGCCAGGAGGACATATTCCACGACATGGGAATCGCGCGAGACGAGGCCGCCTCGTTCGGCCCCGCCGTGAATCTCATGATGGTGGAGAACGAAGTCGTCCTGGGCGAGACCACGGGCCGTTTGCACGTGCTCACCTCCGGCCCCACCTCCGACCTTTTCGTCAACATCTACCCGGGCGCGGGCAAAGAGAGCACGCTTATCGACTTCCAGGGGAATCCGAATTCCTACAGCCACGACGAACTCGCCGGTCACCATCGGCGATTCCAGATGTTCCTGCACGAATTCCTGGCGGTCGGATCCGACGGCCGGGTCGGCGGCCTGCCGCTGCTCGACGTCCAGGAACGCGACGAGCTGCTGCCCGTGCGCGGGCCCAGCGCCGTCGACACCCGCCTGCTGCCCGACATGCTGGCCGAGAGCGCCCGCCGGAACCCCGACGGCTGCGCGATCAGCTCCAACGGCCGGAGCATGACCTACGCCGAACTGGACTCCCAGTCGTCGCGGCTGGCCCGGCAGCTGATCGCGCTGGGGTGTGGCCCGGACACGGCGGTGGCGCTCATGCTGCGCCGGTCGACCGATTCGGTGGTGGCGACCTGGGCGGTCGCCAAGAGCGGCGCGGCCTTCGTGCAGATGGCCCCCGACTACCCGGCCAAGCGGATCGAACACATGGTCACCGACAGCGGCGCGACCGTGGCGATCACGGTGAACGCGCTGCGCGACACCCTCCCGGCGGACCTCCGTCAAGTGGTGCTCGACGACCCCTCGACCCTGGCTCTGTCCGACGCCGCGGACGGGCCGATCTCCGACCTCGACCGCAGCCATCCGCTGCGGCCGTCCAATGTCGCCTACATGACCTACACCTCGGGTTCCACCGGAAAACCGAAGGGCGTGCAGGTCACGCACACCGGGCTGGCGAATCTGGTCGCCGACCGCGCGGCCACGTTCGGCATCGACACGACTTCCCGTGTGTCGTATGCCCTCTCCCCCAGTTTCGACGCCTCCCTCGAACAGTTCCTGACCTGCTTCGCGACCGGGTCCACGCTGGTGGTCGTGCCGCCCGAGGTGGTCGGCGGCGACTCGCTCACCCAGCTGCTGGCCGACGAGCACGTGACCCACCTGACGCTGACGCCCACCATGCTGGCGACGGTGGATCCGGAGCTGCCGACCGATGTGCGCGTGGTCGTGGTGGGCGGCGACGTCTGCCCGCCGCATCTGGTCGAGCGCTGGACGCTGTCGGCGGCCATGTTCAACGAGTACGGGCCCACCGAATCCACCGTCACCGCCGCGGGCGCGATGCTGAAGCCGGGCCAGACTCATACGATCGGCGGCCCGATCCGCGGCGTGGAGGCCATGGTCCTGGACCGGGCCTTGCAGCCCGTGCCACGGGGCACCGTCGGCGAGTTGTATCTGGCCGGACCGGGATTGGCCCGCGGCTACAACCACCGATTCGTCGAGACCGCCGCCCGGTTCGTCGCCGACCCGTACGGCGGCACCGGTGCGCGCATGTACCGCACCGGCGATATCGCGCGCTGGACCGGCCGGAACGGCGACACCTCCCTCGAACTGATGGGCCGCAGCGACTTCCAGGTCAAGATCCGCGGCTACCGGATCGAGCCGGGCGAGGTCGACGCCGCGCTCTCCACCCACGAGGACGTCGATCTGTGCGTCACCGTGCCCGCCCAGAACAATGTCGGCACCACCGTGCTGGCGTCGTATGTCGTGCCGGTGGACGGCCGCGGTATCGACCCGGCCGAGATCCTGCACTTCGCCCACGAAACGCTGCCGCCACACCTGGTTCCGGCGATCGTGATACCCCTGGACAGCCTGCCGATGAACGCCTTCGGCAAGGTGGATCGCCGCGCGTTGCCGAAGCCCGAGTTCGGGACCGCGGCCTCCGGGCGGGCCCCGGCGACCGAGCGGGAGAAGACGATCGCGGCGCTGTTCGCCGAGGTGCTCGGTGTGCCCCGGGTCGGGGCCGACGACAGCTTCTTCGTCCTGGGCGGCGACAGCATCCTGTCGATCCGCCTCGTGGCGCGCGCCAAGGCCGAGGGTCTGAGCTTCTCCACCCAGGACGTGTTCGTGCACAAGACGGTCGAGGGGCTGGCGGCCGCCGCCACCGAGGTCGGCGACGAACCCGGGCTGGCCGAGCTGCCGGGCGGCGGCGTCGGGCGAATGCCGTTGTCGCCGATCATGCACGCGATGCTCGATCGCGGTCACTACAACCGGTTCGCACAGGCCGCCCTCGTGGAACTCCCGGACGGAGTCGATCGAGCGGGTCTGGTGCGCGCACTGGGCGCCCTCATGGACCGCCACGACATGCTGCGCGCGGTCCTGCGGGGCGCCGGAGCGGACGGATACGTCGAGGTCCTCGAACGGGACGCGGTCGACCCGGACGCCTCGCTGCACGAGGTGCGCCTCGGCCGACGCGACTCCGACGAGATCGACCGTCATCTCCAGGATGCCGCGGATCGATTGGACCCCGGCAACGGCGCACTCGTTCGAGCCGTGTGGTTGCGGGACGACCCCGCTTCGGGACCCGACCTGCTCTGGCTGGTGATCCACCATCTCGCCGTCGACGCGGTGTCGTGGCGCACCGTGCTCACCGATCTCGCGCAGGCCTGGACACAGAGCGGCGAGCCGCAGTGGGGTCCGACCTCCACGTCGATGCGGCGGTGGGTGCACGGTTTGGCCGAGCAGGCACAGAGTAGACGCGGGACCGAACTCGCGCACTGGAAAGACGTTCTCGCGCACGAGGATCGACTACTCGGCTCGCGTCGCCTGGACCCGAACGTCGACACCGGCGCCACCGCGGGCCGGATCCACGAACGAATTCCGGCGGCGGTGACCGAGGCGGTCCTCACCACCATCCCGGACCGATTCCATTGCGGCGCCAACGATCCGCTGGTCGCGGCCCTGGTGCTGGCTCTGGCGGAGTGGCGACGCCGACGCGGCGTGACCACGACAGGCGAGTCCATCCTCTTGGAAGGCCACGGCCGCGAGGAGCAGGCCGTCCCCGGCGCGGATCTGGGCGCCACCGTCGGCTGGTTCACCACCCGCTTCCCGATCCGCATCGAGTGGGACGACCTCGATCTCGACGACGCCCTGGCCGGCGGCCCGAACGCGGGCCGGGCGATCAAACTGGTCAAGGAGCAGCTGCGGGCGGTGCCGGGCAACGGCATCGGCTTCCCGATGCTGCGGCATCTCGATCCCATGGGCCGCGCCGAGCTGGCGCACCTGCCCAAACCGCAGATCAGCTTCAACTACCTCGGGCGCGTCGGCTCGGGTGAGCGGTCCGGGCCGTGGGCCCCGACCACCGAGTTCACCGCGCTCACCGGCACCAGCGATCCGGCCATGGCGCTGGCCGCCCTGCTGGACGTCAACGCCATCGCCGAAGCGGGCGCCGACGGGCTCGAGCTCGCTGTGACCTGGGAATTCGCGTCGCAGGCGCTGGCGGCCGAGGACGTCGAGGAGCTCGCCGACCTGTGGACTCGCGCGC
The DNA here is from genome assembly GCF_053602575.1 of Nocardia sp. NPDC004340. Classification (NCBI taxonomy): domain Bacteria; kingdom Bacillati; phylum Actinomycetota; class Actinomycetes; order Mycobacteriales; family Nocardiaceae; genus Nocardia; species Nocardia sp. NPDC004340. Next base: position 130,847 of record NZ_JBSGDW010000010.1, on the reverse strand, counting down.
TGGAGGCGCTGGCCGATCACGTCCGGTCCATGACCACGCGCAGCTACACGCCCTCCGACTTCCCGCTCGCCCCCGTCGCCCAGGACCAGATCGACCGGTGGCTGCGCGAATACCCGTCGATGACCGAGGTGTGGCCGCTGACCGCCCTGCAGTCCGGGCTGCTGTTCCACACCATCTACGATCGCGGCGGCGAGGACGGCTACATCGTCCAGGCCGCGCTGACCTTCGACGGTCAGGTGGACGGTGAGCGGATGCGGCGGGCCGCCCAGGTGCTGCTGGATCGGCACGACAGCCTGCGGACCGCGTTCGTCGAAACCGACGCCGGACCACGTCAGATCGTGTTGCGCGACACCACGGTCGAGTGGGCCGAGTCGGATGTCAGCCTGGTCGACGAGCAGGACGAAGTGCTGCGGGACATCGCGCGCATCGCCGCCGCGCCCTTCGATCCGGCGCGTCCGCCGCTGGTGCGTTTCCATCTCGTGCGCACCGGTGTCGAGCAGTTCCGGTTGCTGGTGACAAATCACCATCTGGTGCTGGACGGCTGGTCGATGCCGTTGCTCATCCACGAGTTGCTGACGCTGTACAGCTCCGACGGCGACACCGCGGACCTCGCGCCCGCGCGGTCGTTCCGCGAATACCTACGCTGGCTCCAGGAGCAGGACGCCGACGCCACGGCGTCCGCGTGGCGGGACATGCTCGCCGGGATCGACCGGCCGACGCGGGTCACCAACGGTCCGGAGCGGACGGTCACCTCGGACGCCGGCGAGGTGGGTCTGAACCTCGATGCCGCCACCTCCGCCGCGATTCTCGACCTCGGCCGCACGCACGGCGTCACCCCCAATACCGCCCTGCACGTGGCCTGGGCGCTGCTGGTGTCCGTGCTGGCCGGACGGCCGGATGTGGTGTTCGGCAATACGGTCTCGAACCGTCCGCCGCGAATTCCGGATGTCGAGCGCATGGTCGGGCTGATGGTGAACACGCTGCCCGTGCGGATCCGGCTCGAGCCCGGCGAGACCGTCGGCGACCTGCTGGTGCGGGTGCAGTCCGAGCAGGCCGCGATGCTGGATCACCAGCACATCGGCTTGGCGGAATTGCAGCGGGTATCCGGGATCACCGACATGTTCGACACCGCGACGGTGCTCGAGTCCTACCCGTTCGATCGGGAGCTGCTGGCCCACGACCTCTCGGCCGCTGGTTTGCGGCTGGTCGAGATCGACGCGCACGACGCGACGCCGTTCCCGTTGAGCCTGCAGGTGACCCCGCCGCGCCCGGGTGGCGACAGCGAGGCGGATGCCGGAACCTATTCGGTGACACTGAAATTCGCCACCGACCGCTTCGACGACATTGACGCCCACCAGCTGCTGGGTCGCTTCGAGCTGATGCTCATGCAGCTCGTCGACGATCCGGCCGCCACGGTCGCCTCGATCTCACCCTGCTGGGATTCCGAGCGCGCCAAGCTGTTCTCGGTCACCGGCGGCGAGCCCGCCCCTGAGCGGGTGCTCCGCGACATCCTGTCCGCGACCGCTCGCCGGTACCCCGACGCCGCGGCCATCCGGTACGGCGACACCACGTGGACCTATCGGGAGCTGGACGAGCGCGCCGACGCGTTCGCCCGCCGGCTGATCGCCCACGGCGCGCGTCCCGAGTCGACGGTGGCGCTGGTCCTGCCCCGCTCCGCCGAGCTCTTCGTCGCGATCTGGGCCGTCGCCAAGACCGGCGCCGCCTTCCTGCCCTTGGATCCCGGCAACCCGGCCGCGCGGATCGGCGAGTTGCTGTCCGCCTCGAACACCCGGCTGGGCGTCACGACAAGCGCTGTCGCGCAGCAGATTCCAGCAGACGTGGACTGGCTGACGCCGGACCTTTCGACCACCGACGCCGATGAGCTCCTGCCCCACCCGTCCGAGGTGGACCTGACGGTCGACCACGCGGCGTACGTGATCTACACGTCCGGCTCGACCGGCACCCCGAAGGCGGTCCACCTCAGTCACCGGGGTCTGGCCGATCTGGTCGCGGCGCAGGCCGACTCGTTCCGACCTACCCCGGATTCGCGGGTGTTGCAGGTCGCCTCGCCCGGATTCGACGCCTGCGTGTCGGAGATGCTGCTGGCGCACAGCAGCGGCGCGTGCCTCGTGGTCGCCCCGCCGGAGGTGTACGCGGGCATCGACCTGGAGGAACTGCTTCGGTCGCAGCGGGTTTCGCACGCGATCATCACCCCGTCGGTGCTGAACACCATGGATCCGTCCCACCTGCCGTCGCTGACCACCCTCGCGGTGGTCGGTGAGGCGGTCGGGCCCGACACCGTGAACCGGTGGGCCCCCGGCCGAAGGCTCATGAACCACTACGGTCCGACCGAATGCACGGTCTGGGCAACGGGATCCGACGATCTCGCCGCCGGTGACCCCGTCACGATCGGCGGCCCCATCCTCGGCGCGTCCGCGCTGGTGCTGGACCCGTGGCTGCGACCGGTGCCGGTCGGCGTCGCGGGCGAGCTGTACGTCGGCGGCCCCGGCCTGGCCCGCGGCTATCGCGACCGCCCGGAGGTGTCGGCGGCCCGGTTCGTCGCCGACCCGCGGTCGACCCGCGGTGAACGGCTCTACCGCACCGGCGATTCCGTGCGGTGGGTGCGCGCGAACGGCCGGCTCGCGCTCGAGTACCTGGGCCGCATCGATCAGCAGGTCAAGATTCACGGCCTGCGCATCGAGCCCGGCGAGATCGACGCCCACATCGCGCGCCACCCCGCCGTGTCCAGCGTCGCCACCGTGACCGTCGACGGGCCCACCGGCGAACCGCTGCTGGTGTCCTATGTGGTGGCCGCGCCCGGCGAATCGGTCGACGTGACCGCCATCGAAGGCGATCTGGCGGGCAGCATGCCGCGCTACATGAATCCCGCCGCGATCGTGCGGCTCGAGGAGATGCCGCGCACGCCCACGGGCAAGGTCGACCGAAGAGCCTTGCAGCAGCGCGCCTTCGAGGTGGGCGCGACCGGCGGCAGAGCGCCGTCGACCCCCGCCGAGCAGGTGATGGCACGGCTCTTCGCCGAGGTGCTGCACCTGGAGTCGGTGTCCGCCGACAGCAACTTCTTCGCCCTCGGCGGCGACAGCATCGTGTCCATGCGGCTGGTGGCGCTGGCCAGGAACGCCGGGCTCACGCTCACTCCGCGAGATGTCTTCGAGGGCAAGACGGTTGCCGCCCTGGCCGCGATGGCCGACGCCGAGTCGACCCCGAAGACCGTCGAGGAGCCCCCGCAGCCGGCCACCGCGCATCACGCGTATCGCGCCGTGGGCACCCAACTCGTGAAGCTCACCCGCCAGGACATCGATCAGCTCGAGCGGCAGTACCCCCGGCTCTCCGATGTCTGGCCGCTGTCGCCCATGCAGTCCGGCATGCACTTCCACACGATGTTCGATCCGGACGCGGACGACGGCTACACCGTCCAGACCATGATCGGCTTCTCCGGCGCCGTCGACGCCGACCGGCTGCGGCGGGCCGCGCAGGCCCTGGTGGACCGGCACGACATCCTGCGGGCCGCGTTCGCGGACACCGCGGCCGGCCCGTGCCAGGTCGTGGTCGATCATGCCGAGATCCCGTTCCGGGTGGTCGATCTCGCTACCGGCGGCGACGAGGACGGCCCGGCCGACCCGGCGGCGATCGCCGCGGCGGACGCGGCCGAGAGCTTCGACCTGGCGGCCCCGCCGCTGCTGCGCCTGACCCTGATCCGGCTCGGCGCGGAGTCCTACCGGCTGCTCGTCACCAATCACCATGTGATCCTGGACGGCTGGTCGATGCCGCTGCTCATGGCCGAGCTGCTCGACTACTACGGCTCGCCCGACCACATCGACGCCGCCGGACCGGCCCCCACCTACCGCGACTACCTGGCCTGGCTGGGGCGGCAGAACACCTCCGAGTCCAAAGCGGCCTGGGCGCGGGAGTTCTCGGATGTCGACGCCCCCACCCGGGCGTCCCGCGACGCCGACGCGGGCCCGACGTCCTCCGGCGAGGTCGGCGCCGAGCTGACCGAGGACCGCTTCGGCGCGTTGCGCCGGGTGGCCGCAGACGCGGCCGTCACCCTCAATACCGCCGTCAACGCGGCGTGGGCCCTGAGCCTGCGCGTGCTCACCGGTGAGACCGACGTGATCTTCGGCGCCTCGGTCGCGGGCCGGCCCCCGGAATTGCCGATGGTCGACCAGACGCTCGGCATGTTCCTGAACACGATTCCGGTGCGCGTCCCGCTCGATCCCGCCATGACGGTGCACGAATTGCTGAGCGAGATGCAGTCGCGGCAGGCCCGCATGCTCGAGCACCACCACATCGGCCTGCCCGAGATCCACCGCAGCGCAGGCCTGTCGGAGCTGTTCGACACCGCCATCACCTACCAGTCGTTCCCCGTCGACCGCTCGGCCCTGCAACACCTCGTCGATTCCGCGGGCCTGCGGGTGACCGATCTCGACGGCGTGGACGCCGCCCCGTACCCGTTGAGCATGGTCGTGGAACCGATGCAGTCCGAGCGCGGTGAGGCGAACGGTCTGAAGATCATCCTGCGATTCCACGAACGGGTCTTCGACCACGACTCCGCGCGTCGCATTCTCGACCGCTTCATCGACCTGCTGGGCCGGATCGGCTCGCACGCCCACACCCGGCTCGGCGAACTGCCCCTGGACCGGGAACCGCTGCCCGCGTGGCCGGAATCGGCTGCCGAGGTGGCGATCCCGGAGACCTTGGATCGCATCCTCGCGGCCTCGGTGATCGCCGATCCGGATACGGTCGCCGTCCGCTGCGGCGCGGATTCCCTGACCTACCGCCAGCTCGACGACCGATCCACCCGGCTGGCTCGAATCCTGTTGCGGCGCGGGGCCCGACGCGGCCAGGTGGTCGCCTCGGTGCTGCCCCGCTCGCTGGCGGCCACGGTCACCCTGTGGGCGGTGGCGAAGACGGGTGCGGCGATCCTGCCGATCGATCCGACGCTGCCCGCCGAGCGGATCGAGTTCCTGCTGTCGGACTCGGGCACCGTGCTCGGGCTGACCGACGGGTCCGTCCGCAAGCGCCCGCCGGACGGCGTCGACTGGCTGCTGCTGGACGGAGCCCAGGCGCTGCACGCGCTGGACTCGGTGTCCGGCGCGCCGATCACCGATGCCGAACGCGGAGCGCCGATCCGGCGCGAGCAGATCGCGTACGTCAGCTACACCTCCGGCTCGACCGGAACGCCCAAGGGCGTGCTGGTGAGCCATCGCGGCCTGGCCGATATCGTCGTGGCGCAGCGGCGGCGGTTCGGGGTGGACCCGATGTCGGTGGTGCTGCAGGTCGCCTCGCCCAGCTTCGACGCCTCGGTGTTCGAGCTGCTCATGGCGCACGGGTCGGGCGGCCGGCTGGTCGTCTCCCCCGGCGAGATCTACGCCGGGCCCGACCTGGCGGAACTGATCGCCCGCGAACGGGTTTCGCACGCCGTGGTGACCCCCTCGGCGCTGGCGACGGTCCCGACCGCCGGCCTGGACGGGCTGCGGCTGCTGGCGACCGCCGGTGAGCCCCTCGGACCCGAACTGGTCGAGCGGTGGGCCCCCGGGCGCACCATGGTCAATCTGTACGGGCCCAGCGAGACCACCATCTGGGCGACGGCCACCGACGCGCTGACGCCGGGCGCCGCCATCACGATCGGCCGACCGGTCGGTCCCGTCGCGGCCGTGGTGCTCGACACCTGGTTGCGGCCGGTGCCACACGGTGTCGCGGGTGAGCTGTATCTGTTCGGCGCGGGCCTGGCCGACGGCTACGTCGCCAGGACGGCCTTGACCGCGGCCCGCTTCGTGGCCTGCCCGTTCGGCGATCCCGGCCGCCCCATGTACCGCACCGGTGACGTGGTGCGCCGCACCACCGGCGGCGAGTTCGAGTTCCTGGGCCGCAACGACTTCCAGGTGAAGGTGCACGGCACCCGCATCGAACTCGGCGAGATCGACGCGGCGCTGGGCGCGCGGCCCGAGGTCGCGTACGCGGTCACCGTGCCGCGCCACGATCCCGGTCGGCCGGTCCGGCTGGTGTCCTATGTCGTGCCCGCGGCCGGGGTCCAGCTCTCGGGTACGGAATTGCGTGCGGCGCTGGCCGAGTCGCTGCCCCGGATCATGGTGCCGTCCGCGGTGATCGTGCTCGACGAGGTACCGCTGACCGCCAATGGCAAACTCGATCGCGAACGACTACCCGAGCCGGTCGCGGTCACCCGCGTATTCCGGGCCCCGACACCGGGTGCCGAAGAACTGGTCGCGCGGATCTACGAGCGGGTCCTCGATGTGGCCGGTGTCGGCGCGGACGACGACTTCTTCGAACTGGGCGGCGATTCGCTCAGCGCCTCGCTGGTCGCGGGACGGCTGGGCGCGGCCCTGCAGGTGCAGGTGCCGGTGCGCTCCATCTTCGAAGCGCCGTCGGTCGCCGAATTGGCAGCCCGCACCTGGACATTCAGTGACTCGGACCGGCTGCCGCTGCTGCCCGGGACCCATCCCGACCCGGTGCCGCTGTCGCTGGCCCAGCAGCGGATGTGGTTCCTCAACCGCTTCGAGCCCGAATCCCCGGCCTACAACATCCCGGTCATGCTGCGGTTGTCGGGATCGCTGGACACCGAGGCCCTCTCGGCCGCGCTCGCCGATGTGGTCACCCGCCACGAGGTGTTGCGCACGGTCTATCCCGAATTCTCCGGTGAGCCCCGGCAGGTCGTGCTCGACGAGCCCGCGACCGCGGTCGAGCCGAAGCGCGTACCCGAAGAGGTCGTCGCCGAGGTGGTCGGCGAGTTCGTACGCCGAGGATTCGACGTCACCGCGAACGTTCCGATGCGGGTGGGCCTGTTCGAACTCGCCGAACACGACGACGGCACCGGCGAATTCCTGCTGGTGCTGGTGGTCCATCACATCGCCGGTGACGGCCAGTCGATGGGACCGCTGGCCCACGACGTGATGACGGCCTACGCCGCGCGCACCGCCGGGCACGCGCCCGAGTGGAAGCCGCTCACCGTGCAGTACGCCGATTTCGCGTGGTGGCAGCGGGAGATGCTCGGCGCCGCCGACGATCCGGCCTCGCTGATGTCCGCCCAGCTGGAGTACTGGCGGACCACCCTCGACGGCGCGCCGGACCGGTTGGATCTCCCCGCCGACCGCCCGCGCCCCGCCGTCGCATCCCTGGCGGGCGGCCGGGTGCCGGTGCGGATCGACGCGGACCTGCACCGGCAGCTGGTCACCCTCGCCCGGTCGCGTGGAGCATCGCTGTTCATGGTGATGCACGCGGCGCTGGCAACGGTTCTGGGACGGCTCGGCGGCGCCGACGACGTCGTGATCGGCACCCCCGTCGCCGGGCGCGGCGAACCCGGTCTGGAGCAACTGGTCGGCATGTTCGTGAACACGCTGGCCCTGCGCACCCGGGTCGACACCACCGAGCGGTTCGCCGAACTCCTGATGCGCGCCCGCGACACCGACCTGCTGGCCTTCGAGCACGCCGACGTGCCGTTCGAGCGGGTGGTGGAGGAGCTGAACCCGGAGCGATCCGCGGCCCGGCATCCGCTGTTCCAGGTGGCCCTGGCGTTCGAGAATCTGGCGGCGGTCGAGGTGGCGCTGCCCGGCGTCCGCATCGCCCGCGCCGAGGTCGACACCGGGGCGACCCAGTTCGACCTGCAACTCGTGCTCTCCGAGGCGGCCCCCGAGGCCGGTGTCGCACAGGGCATCTCGGGCATGCTGACCTTCGCCCGGGACCTGTTCGACGAGTCGACCGCCGCGGCGATCGTGCGCCGGCTGGTGCGGGTCCTCGAAGCCGTCGCCGCCGACCCGGCCGTGGTGGTCGGCGATATCGAATGGCTCGACGCCGACGAGCACGCCGCGCTCACCTCCCGGGTCGGGGCACGCACCGGCACCAGGCCGGAGCCGTCCGGACTGCTGCCGGAGGTGTTCGACACCGCCGTCCGGAACAACCCGCACGGCATCGCCGTCGTCGCCGGGGACACCGCGTTGACATACGCGCAACTCGACGAACGCTCGAACCGGTTGGCGCGGTTGCTGATCGACCGTGGCGCCGGACCGGAGACCCCCGTGCTGGTGGCGGCCTCACGCTCGCTGGAGACCGTGGTCGCGTGGTGGGCCGTGGTGAAGTCGGGCGCGGCTTTCGTCCCGGTGGACGCCGGATACCCGGAGAGCCGGATCGCGCAGATGGTGTCGGATTCGGCTGGGACACTGGGTGTCACGGTGTCCGCCGTCTCCGGCCGGCTGCCCGAGTCGGTGGACTGGATCGTGCTCGACGACGCCGCTGTTGCCGAGCGCCTCGACGGGTTGGCGAGCGGGCCGGTCGGCGATGCCGACCGGCTCCACCCGATGCGCGCCGAGAACGTGGCCTACGTGGTCTTCACCTCCGGATCGACCGGAAAGCCGAAGGGCGTGGCCGTCACCCACAGCGGTGTCGCCGACTTCCTCGCCTCGTTCCGCGCCGACTTCGATCTCGGGCCGACCTCCCGGGTGCTGCGGTTCGCGTCGCCGTCATTCGACGCCGCCCTGCTGGAGACCCTGATGGCGGTCAGCGGCGCCGGTGCGCTGATCATCGTGCCGACCGGCATCTACGGTGGCGCCGAGATGACGGAGTTCCTGCGCGAGGAGCGCGTCACCCACGCCTTCATGACCCCCGCCGCGCTGGCGTCGGTGGATCCGGCCGGGCTCGACGACCTGCGCGTGGTCATGTCCGGTGGTGACGAGGTGTCCGCGGAGCTGGTGAACCGGTGGGCCGGAACCGATCTCGCGGGCGTCCGGGTGTTCCGGGAACTGTACGGCCCGACCGAGACCACGATCGTGACCACCGCGACCGGTCCGCTGTGGCCCGGCGACCGGCCGACGATCGGTGTTCCGTTGCAGGCCGTGCGGGCGCTGGTCCTCGACGCCCGGCTGCGGCCGGTGCCCGTCGGGGTGGCCGGCGAGCTGTATCTGGCGGGCCCGTCGCTGGCGCGCGCCTATCTGGACAAGCCCGCCGCCAGCGGGTCCCGGTTCGTGGCGCACCCGTTCGGGGAGCCCGGCAGCCGCATGTACCGCACCGGCGACGTGGTGCGATGGAACACCGAGGGCGATCTGGAGTTCCTGGGACGCAACGACTTCCAGGTCAAGATCCGCGGCTACCGGGTCGAGATGGGCGAGATCGACGCGGTCCTCGACGCGCGGCCGGATGTCGCCTACGCAATCACCACGCCGTGGCGCACCGACACCGGGCCCGCCCAGCTGGTCACGTACGCGGTCCCCGAAGCCGGGGCGAGCCTGTCCAGCGAGGAGCTGCGCGCGGCCTTGGCCGAGGCACTGCCGTCCTACCTGGTCCCCGCCGCGGTGATGATCCTCGACACCATCCCGCTCTCACCCAACGGCAAGCTCGACCGTTCGGCGCTGCCCACTCCCGTGGTGCAGGCCAAGCGATTCCGGGCCCCGTCATCCCCCGCGGAGGAGATCGTGGCGGGCATCTTCGCCGACGTCCTCGGCATCGACACCCCCATCGGCGCCGACGACGACTTCTTCGAACTGGGCGGCAACAGCCTGGTCGCCACCCGCGTCGCCGCCCGCATCGGCGCCGCGCTCGACGAAACCATCCCGGTGTCGACCATCTTCGAGGCGCCGACCGTGGCCCGGCTGGCCGCCCGCGCCGAATCGCGGGCCAATACCGGCCGAATCGCGTTGACCGCACAGCAACGGCCGCAGCGGATTCCGCTGTCCTACGCCCAGCAACGCATGTGGTTCCTGAACCGGCTCGAGCCCGACTCGGCCGCCTACAGCATCCCGATCGTGTTGCGGCTCACCGGAGAACTGAACCTCGACGCGCTGCGCGCGGCCCTCACCGAGGTCGTCGACCGGCACGAGGTGCTGCGGACCGTCTACCCGTACGCCGAGGGCGAACCGTCGCAGGTCGTGCTGCCCACGGCACAGGCCGTCACGCACATCACACCGATCCCGGCCACGGAATCGGAGCTGGCCGAGGCGATGTCGGCGCTCGTCGCGACGCCCTTCGACGTCACCGTCGACGCGCCCCTGCGGGTCCGGCTGTTCGAACTCGGGCAGCACGAATGGGTGCTGGCCGTGGTCGCGCACCACATCTCCTGCGACGGCTCCTCGCTGGTCCCGCTCGCCCGGGACACCATGACCGCCTACGCCGCCCACCTGACCGGGGAGTCCCCGGAGCTGCCCGAACTTCCGGTGCAGTACGCGGACTACGCGATCTGGGAGCGCGCGGTGCTGGGCACCGAGGACGATCCCGACTCGCTGATCCGAGCTCAGATCGACTACTGGACGCTCGAATTGGCGGAACTCCCGCCGCTGCTGGAGCTCCCGACCGACCGGCCGCGGCCGCCCGTGCAGACCTACGCCGGCGCGACCGTACCGATCAGCATCGACGCCGACCTGCACACCGGACTGCAGCAGGTCGCGCGGGAGCACAATACGACGCTGTTCATGGTGGTCCACGCCGCGCTCGCGGCCACGCTGGCCCGGCTCGCCGATATGGACGACATCGCGATCGGCACCCCGTACGCGGGACGCGGCGAGCCCGAACTCGACGACCTGGTCGGCATGTTCGTCAACACCCTGGTGTTGCGGACCCGGCTGGCGCCGGAGATGACCCTCACCCAGCTGCTCGAGCATGTGCGCGGCACCGACCTGGCCGCCTTCGGGCACGCCGACGTGCCGTTCGAGCGGCTGGTGCAGGAGCTGAATCCGATGCGGTCGCACGCCCATCACCCGCTGTTCCAGGTGATGCTGGCGTTCCAGAACCTCGACAAGAACGAATTCGAATTGCCGGGTCTCTCGGTCTCGGGCGTCACGCCCGACGCCGACACCGCGCTGTTCGATCTGCTGGTGTCCGTGCAGGATTCCTACGACGACATCGGCGAACCGGCCGGAATCACCGGCGCGGTGACCTACGCGAGCGACTTGTTCGACGCGTCGACCGCGAGCACCATCGCCGATCGGCTGCTGCGGCTGCTCGGCGCCCTGGCGACCGACGCGACCCAGCCCGTGTACGACGTGGACCTGCTCGGAGCCGAGGAGCGGGACACCGTTCTGCGGCACTGGAATTCGACCGAGCGCGAGCTCCCCGGCGACGAGACGCTCGCCTCGCTGTTCACCGACTCGGTGCGGGCCCACGCGGACCGGACCGCGATCGTGACCGCCGACGAGTCCCTGACCTACGCGGAATTCTCCACCCGGGTCAACCGGCTGGCGCGGTGGCTGATCGGCCGCGGCGTGGGCCCGGAATCCCTGGTGGCGCTGCGGATGCGGCGGTCCCTGGACCAGGTGATCGCCATGTACGCCGTGCACACCGCGGGCGCGGGCTACGTGCCCATCGATCCGGACCTGCCCGACGATCGCATCGAGTACATGCTGTCGATCGCCACGCCCGCGCTGGAGCTGTCGTCCCTCGACGGCCTGGACCTGTCCGGATTCGACGACGGTCCGGTGACCGACGCCGACCGGATCGTGCCGCTGCGACCGCACAACCTCGCCTACCTCCTGTTCACCTCCGGGTCGACCGGTCGGCCGAAAGGCGTGGCGGTCACCCATGGTTCGGTGGTGAACCAGGTGCGGTGGCTCGGCGGCACCTACGCGTGGTCGCCCGACGACGTGGTGCTGCACAAGTCGCCCGCCACCTTCGACATGTCGGTGTGGGAGCTGTTCGCGACCCTCGCCATGGGGGCGCGCATGGTGATCGCGCGCGCCGACGGGCACTCCGATCCGCTGTACCTCGCCGAAACCATCGCCGCCCAGCGGGTCACCATCACCGCGCTGGTGCCGTCGATGCTGGCGGTGTTCGCCGACGCGGTCCCGGCCGGATCCCTGGAATCGGTGCGGACGCTGCTGGTCGGCGGTGAGGCGTTCGGTCCCGACGTGGTCGCCGAGGCCCGGCGCACCATGCCCGGGGTGGAACTGCACAACCTGTACGGGCCGACCGAGTTCACCGTGTGCGCGACCTCGCACCCGGTCAAGGACACCGACAGCGGGAACATGCCGATCGGCGCACCCGCCTGGAACACCCGCGCCTACGTCCTCGACAGCCGGTTGCACCCGGTGCCTGCCGGTGTCGCGGGCGAGCTGTACCTCGCCGGCGTCCAACTCTCGCGCGGCTACCAGTCGCGGCCCGGCCTCACCGCGGAACGGTTCGTGCCCGACCCGTTCGGCGACGGCGGACGCCTCTACCGCACCGGCGACCTGGTGCGCTGGAACGACGACGGTGAACTGGAATACCTGGGCCGCAGCGACTTCCAGGTGAAACTGCGCGGCCTGCGGATCGAACTCGGCGAGATCGAGGCGGTCCTCGCGGAGCACCCGAGCGTCGCCCGCGCGATCGCGCTGGTGCACAACACCGGTGCGGCCGAACACCTCGTCGGGTACGTGGTGCCCGCCGCGGGCGCGACCATCGACACCGCCGCCGTCCTGGCGCACGCGGCGGGCGCGCTGACCGACTACATGGTGCCCACCACCGTGATGGCCCTGGACAGCATGCCGCTCACCGTGTCCGGCAAGCTGGACCGGAAGCTGCTCCCGGAGCCGGTGCTCCCGGTCGGCGAGTTCCGCGAACCCTCGTCGTGGCTGGAGGAAGAAGTCGCCCGGGCCTTCGGCGCGGTGCTCGGCGTGGACCGGGTCGGCGCGGACGACGACTTCTACGCCCTCGGCGGCAACTCGCTGAAGTCGGTGCAGGTGGTCACCCACCTGCGCAAGGAGATCGACTACGAGGTGCCGATCCGGTGGATGCTGTCCGATCCCTGCCCGGCCGACCTGGCCAAGCGGATCGAATCCGGCATGCGCTCCGGCAGCACGATCGACGGCACCGCGCTCGGCTTCGACGTGCTGCTGCCCATCCGGACCGGCGGCGACCAGCCTCCGCTGTTCTGCATCCACCCCGCCCTGGGCCTGTCGTGGTGCTACCACACCTTCGACCGGTACCTCGCCGGCGATCGGCCGATCTACGGCATCCAGACCCCGCAGATCACCGGCGAGGACCCGGGACCGACCACGATCGTGGAGATGGCGCGACGCTACTTCGCGGAGATCCGCGCCGTGCAACCCCACGGCCCGTACCACCTGCTCGGCTGGTCGCTGGGCGGCGCGATCGCCCACCAGATCGCCGTCGAAATGCGTGCCGCCGGTGAGGAAGTCGCGCTGCTGGCGCTACTGGACGCCGAGGCGAGCGGGATCGACGAATCCACGCTGCGCACCGTCACCGCGGGCGAGCTGATCAGCAACCTGGGTCCGGTCATGGGCGTCGACTACGTCAGCCCCGACGCGACCGCCCAGGAGGCCGCCGACCTGATCGAACAGCACCTCGGCACCGCGATGGGCATCGACGCCGAGCAGATCGAGCGACTGACCGACGCCTACAACCTGGCGATCCGGGCCGCCAGCACCTGGCAGCCCACGGTCCTCGACGCCGACATGCTGTACTTCACCGCCACCCGCGACCGGCGGGCCGACGCCACCGGACACGCCGGATGGGCCGACGTTGTCAGCGGCCGGATCTCGGCCTTCGACATCGATGCGGCCCACCTCGCGATGACCGACCCGGGCGCGGTCGCCCAGATCGCCCACATCCTCAACACCCACTTGGAGCGCTGAGGACGCTCGTTACTCCAGTGCGGTGGACACGCCGGCCCCGTCGTCGACCGGCGCGTCCACCGGCAGCGGCGACGTGAGGCCCACGATCGCCCCGACCGACGCCCCCAACGCCGCGCCCAGCACGGCCGCGGGTCCGGCCACGACGGCCACGCCGACAGCCGCCCCGACGAGCGGTCCGACCACCAAACCGGTAGGCAGGAACGGGATTCCGGCGACGAATCCGAGACCGGCGCCGACCAGTCCGGTGACGATCGCCAGCGGCGCGGACACGCCCGCCCCGATCCCCGCCCCGATGGCGGCGCCGACGCCCGCGTCGACCACGGTGACACCGCACCGCTGCGCATCGACCGGAACGGACGCGCACAGCGAACCCACGAACTCCGGATCCACGCCCGGCAGCGGCTCCGCCGCGTCGATCGCGGGCAGATCGATCGCAGGTAGTTGACCGTTCATTAGCCAATCCGGTGGCGCCGGTAGCGCGGCGGGCGGCGGCGCGTCATTCTCCGGCGCTGCCGAGGCGACTCCGGTGCCGAGCAGCACGGCGAACGGCAAAGCACCCGCAATCAACAGTGGTCGCGACCGGATCCACCAATTGGCTTCCAGCATTCCGCACCTCCTGAGCGAAAAACTGCTCTACATCGAGCAATTGCCTGATGCCCTAGAGATCTTAAGCGGAGCGCATGGCGAAATAAGGACGAAACTCCAATATCAAATCACAATCAGCAAATCCACCGTCACACCCCATATTCCGCGCCCTCCCCCCACCTTCGGCGCGCCGCCGGCCGACCTCCCGCGGGCTCGTGCCCACAATTAGCCACCCACCCGATACACCACCACGGGCGGCGAATTCTCCTGTCCACCAGCCGATGCGATGGCGGATATCTGTCACCATCGATATATGTCGCAACACAGAGAAGCCGTGGAATCGGCGGACGGCACCCGCATCGTCTTCCACTCCCGAGGCGACGGCCCGGCCCTGGTTATCGTCCCCGGCGCACTGGTCACCCTCGACTTCTATTTCCAGCTGGCAGAATTGCTGGCCCCGGCCTACCGGGTCCTCGTGGTCGAACGACGAGAATACGGCGAGAGCGGGAACGGCCCGCGCCCCGCCGAATTCACCGCCCAGGCCGCCGACCTGGCAGCGGTGCTCGCGACCCTGGACGACCCCGCCTTCGTCTTCGGGCATTCCGCGGGCGGCCTGGTCGCCTTGCACGCACTCCACCGGGACCAGTCGATGGTCCGTCGCCTCGCGCTCTACGAGCCCCCGGTGTCCCTCGCCGGTCCCCCGCTGGCATCGACCCTCGACACGATCCGCGACCATATGGCCGCCTCGCACCCTGCGGACGCGATCATCGAATTCTTCACCGCCATTGTCGAACCCACCCCGCCCCGCGCGGCCTTGCAGCCCCTCGCCGACACCTTGGCCTTCCGAGCCTCGGGCCTGGTGGCCGACCTCGAATGCCTGACCGCCATGAACGCCGACATCACCCCCTGGTCGGCCATCGACATCCCCGCCCTCCTGCTCGCGGGCGGGCTCACCGACCCCTACGGCACCGAGAGCGTCGGACTACTCCAGGCGACGCTCCCGGATGCGCGCACCATCACCCTGCCGGGGCAGTTCCACCACCCCCACGACGCCGCCGCGGTGGCCGCGACACTTCGGGAGTTCTTCGTCTGAGCAGGCGTGTTGACACCGCTTACATTCGATCCTAGCCTGATGTTAACACCGCATACATCAGAGCGAGGAACCCGAGAACATGCCATCGACCTCCCCGGACACAGCCAAGGTCTCCCTCGACGGCCGCGTCGTCACCGTCCCGAAAGGCGGCATGTACGACACGTACCGCATGCGGCCCGACCTCGACGCCATCGCGGCGGATCCACGGGTGAGCAGCGTGGACTTCTTCCGCCGAATGCCCAAGACCGAGGTCGACTCCCTCATCGGCAAGACGTTCACCCCGAACTTCTACTACCGCATCTCGACCGCCCGGCTGGTGATGCTCGCCCGCACCCGCACCATCCGGGGCCGACTCCCCCGCGAGCTCGCACCGCTCGAGGTCGTGCCCGGCATCGGGATCGTCTCGCTCATGCTGTTCCGCTACGACGTCTGCGATATCGACTTCTACACCGAGGCGGCGGTCGGCATCGCGGTCCGCCCGGCCCGGCACGGACGCCTCGGCACGGTGGACCTGCTCGCCGGACTCGCCGACGACCATCTGCACTCGTATGTGCTGTCGCTCCCGGTCAGCAGCGAGATCGCCCAGGTGCGCGGCCACGACGGCTACGGATTCCCCAAGTGGGTCACCGATATCGACATCGACATCCGGGCCGATCGGACCACCGCCCGGGTGGCGAACGACGACGGCGGCACCGATATCGCGCTGTCGGTGGCGACACCCGCGCAGACCACCCACCGCACCGGAGCACAGGTCTCCTCGCTCACCTCCTACACCCGGATCGACGGGGCGTGGCACTCGACGCTGAGCCAGACCAACACCCTGGCGGCCGGCAGCTCCCTGCTGCCGCGCGGCGTCGACCTCGAACTCGGGACCGGCCGCATGGCAGCGGATCTGCGGTCGCTGGCACCGTTCCGGACCATTCGACTCGATGTCATGACCGAAGGCCAACTCGCCCTCCACATGCCGGTCCCGACCTCGGTCCCCACCCTCGGAGCAGCGTCATGACCCTCGAGTACGCCTCGCCCAACCGCGCAGCCGGTGGCACCGGCCACCCGTCCCCTGCCCCGGCATCGACCGCCGAGCTCATCCCCCGACTCGCCGCCCGGGTCGCCGCAGCACCCGACGCTGCCACGGTGACCAAGACGATCCCATACACGGGCACCGCCTTGACCGAGCTGCCAGTGTCGACGAACACCGACGTCGAAGCCGCGTTCGCCCGCGCGCGGACCGCGCAGAAGCGGTGGGCAGCAACGTCTTTCCGGGAGCGCAAGGCGATCATGCTGCGCTTCCACGATCTACTGCTCGAACGTCAGCACGAGGTCCTCGACCTGATGCAGGCCGAGAGCGGCAAGACGCGGCGCGACGCCTTCCTCGAAGTCGTCGATGTGGCGATCGTGGCCCGCTACTACGCGCGGCGCGCCGCGGGGCTGCTCGCACCCACGCGCCGCCGTGGCGCGATCCCGCTGCTGACCCACACCACCGAGCTGCGCCACCCCAAAGGCGTTGTCGCCGTGATCTCCCCGTGGAATTACCCGCTCAGCATGGCGGCGACCGACGCGATCCCAGCGCTGCTCGCGGGCAACGCGGTGGTCCAGAAGCCCGACACCCAGACCGCGCTCACCGCGCTGTGGGCCCTGGACCTGATGCGTGAGGCCGGTCTGCCCGACGACGTGTGGCAGATGGTGGTCGGGCGGGGCAGCGATATCGGCGACACGCTGATGGACAACGCCGACTACATCATGTTCACCGGCTCGACGGCCAGCGGCCGCCGCATCGCGCGCGACGCCGGTGAGCGGCTCATCGGGGCATCCCTGGAACTGGGTGGCAAGAACGCCATGTTGATCCTCGACGACGCCGATATCTCTCGGGCCGCCGCCGGCGCGGTCAATGCCTGCTTCCCGTCGGCGGGTCAGCTCTGCGTCTCGATCGAGCGCCTCTACGTCGCCGAATCGATCCGAGTGGAATTCGTCGCCGCCTTCGTCGCCCGCACACGCAAGCTGAGCACCGGCGCGGCGTACGACTTCAGCCGCGATGTCGGGTCGCTCACGACCACTTCGCAACTGGAGTCCGTCACCGCGCACGTCGACGACGCGGTGGCCAAAGGGGCGACGGTGCTGGCGGGCGGCCGGGCTCGACCCGATCTGGGTCCGCTGTTCTTCGAGGCGACGATTCTCACCGATGTCACTCCCGAGATGACGCTCTACGCGCACGAGACCTTCGGTCCGGTCGTGTCGATCTACTCGTTCGACGATCTCGACGACGCGGTCGAGCGGGCCAATGCCACTCCCTACGGTCTCAATGCCAGCGTGTGGACTCGCGATGGCGCCAAGGGCCGGGCCGTCGCGGCCCGCCTGCACGCGGGGACTGTCAACGTCAATGACGCGTTCGCCGCCGCCTGGGGCAGCATCGACGCGCCGATGGGCGGGGTGGGCGACTCCGGACTCGGGCGCCGTCACGGCGCCGAGGGCATTCTCAAGTACACCGAGGCACAGACCATCGCCCACCAGCGCGTCATGGGATTCACCCCGCCGGGCGCCGTGCCGTATCGGGCGTGGGCGGGCGTGCTCACCACGTGGCTGAAGGTGATGAAGCGCTTCGGCGTCCGGTGAATCGCCCGCCACCCGTCTCAGTCCTTGAATTCGCAGACCACGACCGGAATCTCGCGGGCGGTCCGCTTCTGATAGTTCGCATAGCCCTGGTACGCCGAGGTGATCTGCGGCCAGAGGACCGCCCGCTCCTCGGGGCTCGCGGTGTGCGCGTGCACTTTTCGGCGTCGCCCGTAGATCACGGCCTCGGCGTCGGGGGTGGTCTGCAGGTTGTGGTACCAGTCGGGGTTCCGGTCGTCACCGCCTTTCGAGGCGACCAGGACGATCCGGTGCGCATCGTGCACCGGGGCCGTGAGATAGCACGACCGCGGTTGCCCCGATTTCCGTCCGATCGTGTGCAATTCGACCACCGGCATTCCGAACGGATTGGCCAGCAGCTTGTTTCCGCTGACCGTGAGGACGATCCGGTGTGCGAAGTTCATCAGTTTGGCTCCGCGGTCTGCCACCGTGTTCTTGTTCATAGCGCACCTCCTGTGTCGAGTTAGCGGCGCTAACATTACCAAAGGTGTGAGCAGCGTCAACATTCATTGTCGCCGGTCGGCGACCCGACCGCGTCGGTGTGTCAGTTGGCGTGAGACGTGTCGGCGACCTGGTTCGACGCGCCGAGCACCGCGAAGACCGCGGCGCGAATACGGTCGGCGACAGCCTCATCGGAGACCGCCTCGAACTTGCCGTCCAGGTGCAGGAACGCCAGGCCGTGGACCAACGCCCACACCGCGATGGCCATCGCCTCCGGATCCGACGCCGGAAACGCCTGCCGCACAATGTTCTCGACGTACTCGTGAATCGCCTCGGTGGCCGCGACCCGTTCCGGACTCGTCGGATCACACGGATCGGCGAACATCACCCGGAACAACCCCGGCCGATCCAAGGC
This sequence comes from Nocardia sp. NPDC004340, assembly GCF_053602575.1. Lineage (NCBI taxonomy): Bacteria > Bacillati > Actinomycetota > Actinomycetes > Mycobacteriales > Nocardiaceae > Nocardia > Nocardia sp. NPDC004340. The sequence continues at coordinate 112,099 of NZ_JBSGDW010000010.1, read as the reverse complement.
GAACCGCACGTACGCGATGGCGATCAGCGCCAGATCCTCGGGCGTGACCGGCGCGGGATGCACGGCGGCCAAACGGCTTGCCAGATCGCGGTATCCGACCGCGGCGACCGCGGACAGCAGGGCTTCGCGGTCCGCGAAATGGCGGTAGGGCGCGGCCGTCGACACCCCGGCACGTCGGGCCACGGCACGCAAGGACAGGTCGGCGGCGCCGTTCTCCTCGAGCAGCTCGACCGCCGCGCGCAACAGCGCCGAGGGCAGGTCGCCGTGATGATACGGCTGAGTGGTCGACGACGTCACCGAACGAATCTATCAAGCGGCGACGCCACGCCGGCCCAGCCACCGGCCGATCTTCCGCTCGAACACCGCCCTAACGCGGCCCCGGCCTCCGCCGATAGCGGGGTGTGGACGCCGACCGTCGCGCCCGGTTCGCGGCCCCACCCGGTGCTGGTTACGGATCGCCGCCGCGTCTACGATCCACCCATCGACCGGGGGGACGACGATGCGTAGGAGGGGCATTGCGCACTGATCTGACTCTGCTGCACCAGTTTGTGCTCTCGCAGCTGACCTCCATGGGACTGGACCGCAACCGCCTGATCCAGGAATCCGGTGTGCCGGAGTGGACACTGACCGGCGGCGGCGTCCATGTCCCCAGCGAGACCTTCTGGCGCCTATGGGAGACCGGGGCGAAGATGCTCGACGATCCGGACGTGGCGCTGCGGGTCGCGAGCCGGTACCAGCTCCGGGCAACCGGGCTCTACGACTATTTGTTCACCAGCGCACCGACCTTGGGCGCCGGACTGGCGACCTGCGGCCCCTATGTCAGCGCCGTCACCACCAACCACAATTTCAACCTCGTCGACGACGACCGCGGGCCGACGCTGCGCCTGGACATGGTCGACGGGGCCGACGCGACCCGCGACCACACCCAGCTGTGGGGTTTGGCCGCCGTGCTGACCCGGGCACGCCGCGTGGTCGACGCCCCCCTGGACCCCGTCCGAGTGACCATGCGCCGCAACGCACCTCGGCGGCTCGACGCCTACCGGGACGTATTCGGCGACGCCACAATCGAATTCGGCGCGGACACCGACGCGATGACCTTCCGCCCAGCCGATCTGGACCTGCCGCTCACCACCGCCGACCCGGTCCTCGCCGCCGTACTGCAACCCCTCGCGGACGCGCTGCCGCCTCCCCCGCCCCTGATCTCCGCGTGGCCCGAACGGGTCGCCGTGGCGGCGGCCGCCGCCCTCGACGAGGGTGACGCGTCCTTGGAACGGGTCGCGCGGCGGCTCACCACGAGCCCGCGCACCCTCCAGCGCCGGCTCGCCGAAGCCGGGACGACGTGGCGGCGTGAACTGGACCGGGCGCGCTCGGCCCGACTCGGCGCGGCGCAGGCGACCGGACCGCTGAGCCGCGGCAAACAGGCACAACTGCTGGGGTACGCCGACGAGTCCTCCATGCGCCGGGCCGCGCTGCGCTGGGCGGTCGCCACCAGCACGCACCGCTCGCCGCTGCAGCCGTGAGCGATCGACGATCGAGACCGACCGCCGAATAGCTGTATATCTGCTCGTCATCGGCGATAGGCTGGGCACAGTCGAAAGGTGAGTCGATAATGGCCGGTGCTCGCAGCCGTACCGTGAGGATTGCGCGCGGCCGATGATCGACGACGCTACGAACCGTATCCCCCGCGACGTGAACCTGACGGTAGCGGAGGAATTGCGTGAGCTCGGCTTCGAGAATGCCGAAGAGATGGCTCGCGGCGGTTTCGGCCTGGTCTACCGATGTCGGCAAGCGGGGTTGGATCGCACGGTCACGGTGAAGGTCCTGACCGGGGACCTGGACGAGGAGAGCCAGGCGCGGTTCGTGTGGGAGCAGCAGGCTCTGGGCCGGCTGACCGGGCATCCCAATCTCGTCACCGTGCTCGCGGCCGGTGTCAGCAGCGGCGGGCGGCCCTATCTTGTCCAGCCGTATCACCCCGTGGACTCGCTGGGTGCGCGGATCCGGCAGCGGGGCGCGCTTCCCGTCGATGACGTGCTGAAGGTCGGGGCCGGGATCGCCCGGGCACTCGAGAGCGCGCATCGGCTGGGCATCGTGCACGGCGACGTGCGGCCGGACAGTGTTCTCTTCCCCGAATACGGTGAAGCCGCCCTGACCGACTTCGGAATCGCGCGCGCTTCCGAAGGCTCCCGAACTTCTAACGAGGGCCCGGCGACTCCCGACGCCGATATCCATGGGCTCGGCGCCACCATGTTCTGGGCGCTGACCGGGCACGCCGCCTCCGAGCCGCAGGCACCGGACCTGCGCGAGCGCGGCTTCCCCACCGAGGTGTGCACCGTCGTGGAAGCGGCGATGCACCGCGATCCCGCACAACGACCCTCCGCCGCGGAGCTCGGCGCGACCATCCGGCAGATACAGCAACGCGGCGCCTCGCGAACTACCCGGCACCATCGCCCGCTGCTGCCTGAATTGACCAGCTTCATCAACCGGCGCGCCGAGTTGAGCGCACTCAAGCACCAGCTCACCGTCTCGAGGCTGGTGACGCTGGCCGGGATGGGCGGCGTCGGCAAGACCCGGCTGGCGCTGCGGGCGGCCTCGGTCGCGCAACGCGATTTCGCCGACGGGGTGTGGGCGATCGACCTGGCCGACGTGCGCGACCCGTCGCTGGTGGCTCCCATCGTCGCGGCCGCTCTGGGTGTGCGGGCCGATTCGGCTCGACCGGTCCATGACACGCTCGTCGAGTATCTGCGATCCCGGGAAACGCTGCTCGTCGTCGACAACTGCGAGCAGGTCGCCAAACCGATGGCGAGCCTGGCCGAGACATTGTTGTCGGCATGCCCGGGACTGCGGATGCTGGTCACCAGCCGCGAACCGCTGGATATCGGCGGCGAAGCGGTGCAGCGACTACTGCCGCTGAGCGTGCCCGCCGCCGACCGCGAGCCGACGCTGCGACAGCTCCGCAAGTACGACGCCGTGACGCTGTTCGCCGATCGCGCCGGCACGGTCGTGCCCGGCTTCGAGGTGACCGAGGAGAACATGGCCGCAGTGGCCGGGATCTGCGCCCGGTTGGACGGTCTGCCCCTGGCGATCGAACTCGCGGCGGCTCGCATGCGCACGATGTCGCCGGACCAGATCCTGCAGCGGCTCACCGACCGGTTCGCCCTGCTCACCCGGGGTCACCGCACCGCGCCGACCCGGCAGCAGGCCCTGCGGTGGTGCATCGATTGGAGCTATGAGCTGTGCACCCCGGCCGAGCAGCGGCTGTGGGCCCGGTTGTCGGTGTTCGCCGGTGGTTTCGAACTCGAAGCCGTCGAGGCGGTGTGCGGCGCCGAGGCCGAGGCGGCGGAACTGCTCGACGTGCTCTCCTCGCTGGTGGACAAATCGGTGGTGATCAGGGAGGAACCCGACGGCGCGGTCCGCTTCCGGATGCTCGACACCGTCCGGGAGTACGGGCAGGACAAGCTGCGGGAGGCCGGTGCCGACGAGGAATTCCGGCGCGCGCACCGGGACTGGTACCGGCGGCTGGTGCTCGACGCCGAGGGCGACTGGATCAGCGACCGGCAATGCGACTGGATGGCCCGGCTCGACCGCGAGCAGGGCAATATCCGGGCAACGCTCGAATTCTGTATGACCGACCCGACCGAGCAGTCGGCCGAAGCGGGGCTGCGCATCAGCGCCGCGTCCCTCACCTTCTGGAGCTTCCGCGGCCTGTTCGGTGAAGGCCGCCGCTGGCTCGAGCGAGCCCTGGCCCATCCGTGCGCGCGCTCCACAACCGACCAGGTCCGGGCGCTGCACGCCAGCGTATTCATGGCCACGCGGCAATGGGACCTCGAGACGGCCGCCACCCTGCTCGCCCACGGGCGGGTGCTCGCCGAGCGCGATCCCACACCCCTGAATCAAGCCTTGATCGCGTATGCGGAGGGAGATCTGGCGCTCTATCGCGACGACCCCCCGCGCGCGGTGTCGTGCATCAATCGAGCCATCGAGGTGCTGAGCTCCGAGCCGCGCGGATGCCTGCACGTCTCCGCGCTGCTGTTGCTCGGTGTGGCGTACGCGCAGCAGGGCGACGCCGAGCGCGCCGCCGAGTGCCATCAGCGGATGCTGTCGATCACCGAGGAATGCGGCGAGTCGCTGTTCCGCTCGACCGCCCTGGGAATGACCGCGATCGCGGCCTACCGCCGGGGAGAGGGCTCCCGCGCACAGGATCTGCTGCGGGAATCACTGCAGCTCAACCGGCGCGTGCGCAGCCTGCTCGTCGCGGCGCTCGATCTCGAAGTGCTGGCGTGGATCGCCGCCGGCACCGACAGCCAGCGAGCCGCCGTGCTGATGGGCGCGGCGGCGAACATGATGCGGACCGCCCCCGGCGTGGCGATCTACTTCCCCCAGATGGTCGAAGCCCACCTCGATTGCGAGCGAGCGGTGCGTGGCGCGCTCGGCGCCGCGCGCTTCGATACGGCGTGGCGACGCGGACGCGCGATGCGGGTCAACGCCGCGGTCGCCTACGCCCTGAACGAGGAACGGCCGGCCGACGCACCACGCCCCGGCGCGACGACTCTGACCAAACGGGAACGCCAGGTCGCGGGCCTCGTCGCCGAAGGGCTCACCAACAAGCAGATCGCGACCCAGCTGGTGATCGCCCAGCGCACCGTGGACGCGCACGTCGAGCACATCCTGGCCAAGCTCGGGTTCAACTCACGCGCCCAGATCGCGGCGTGGATCGTGGACGCGGACCAAAAATAGGTATACCCAGTGGCCATTCCACCGTCGTGTGTGACGCCCGGACCGACGATGCTGAAAACCGAAATCCACCAGCACCGGTCCACGGAGGTTCGGTTCCATGTCCCTACCGATTGCCCAGCACACAGCGAGTGTCAGCGACGACGAAGACCTGTTCGCAATCCGGCGATGCGCGGCCTGCGACAAGCTGTTCGGGCCGATGATCGGCGCCTGTTCGGCCTGCGCGTCCGACGACCTCGAGTGGGTGCCCGCGTCCGGGTCCGGTTCGATCGTGTCCTCGCGGAGTGTGCACCGCACGGGTGATCCGCATGGCGCGTCGACGCCGATGACCATCGCCATCGTCGAACTCGACGAGGGACCCTGGGTCTACACCTCCCTCGAAGGCGAGGTGCCGCTGTTCTCCATCGGGCCGGTGCGGGTGCGCTTCCAGCAGAGCCGCGAGGACGGATTTCCGGTCGTCACCGTCGCCGACCGCACGAACCGGGTGCTTCGATGACCACTTTGCAGCCGCTCGCCTACGGATACGTGCGCGACGATCTGTTGACCAACCGCGACCCGAGTGCCAGCGACACGCTACTGCGAGCCGCGGCCCGATCCCTCGGGTACGTGCTGGGCACGGTTTTCCACGAGCCGGGACCTCAGAGCGCGACATTGCCCCCGGTGTTCGTCGACCTCGTCCACGAATGCCGGCGAGCCGAAGCCTGCACGGTGCTGACGCTCCCCGGACATCTGGCGAGCACGTCCATGTGCCGCAAGGTCCTGCTCGCGATCCTGGACGCCGCAGTGCAGGAAGTCCACGCATGAGCGTCGTCTCCGTGCCGCTGACGCCGGTGGCGATGCTGTTCATCCTCGGATATCGAATCCTTCAGATGACCGAGGCGACCTACTACAGGTGGTCCGATCGACGCCGCTGCTCATCCGACGGTGCCGCGCGGGTGTAACCCGGCGGCTCGGTACACGTCGTCGATCAGTTCCATATTCACGACGGAGTCCTCGGGCGGCGTGAGGTTGGTGCCGGCGCCGGACACCGCGCTCGCGAACGCGCGCAGCTGGCGGACGTAGGTGGGTTCACCCGGGATCCGCTCGCGGCGGGTGACGCCGTCCACGGTCACCGTCACGCGGTGGAAGGCTTGCGGCAGTATGTGATTGAGGACCTTCATGGTTCCGCGCTCACCCTCGACCCGCAGCCCGATCCGCAACAGCGAACGCGACCACATCGACGCGTTGATCCGGCCCACCGCACCGGACCGGAAACGGAAGTCCGCGGTCATGGCACGATCCACGCCGGGACTCCGCAGCAGCGCCCGCGCCGCGGTCACCTCCGGGCGGTCGGGTTCGAACAGTCGCATGCTGTGGATCGCGTAGCAGCCCGCGTCCATGGTGGCCCCGCCCGCGAGGTCCAGCCGATAACGGATGTCACCGAACTTGGGCAGCGGGAAGCACATCGAGCTCTCCACCCGCCGGATCGCGCCCAGCTCGGTCGCGGCGATCTCCCGCATGCGCTCGGCCAGTGGGTGATACCGATAGTGGAAGCCCTCCATGACGGTGAGCCCGGTGCGCCGCGCTTCCTCGGCGACCTGCCGGGCTTCGGCGGCATTGGCCGTGAGTGGCTTCTCGCACAGGACATGTCGACCCGCGGCCAGCGCCTGCAATGTCCACCGCGCGTGCAGCGAATTGGGCAACGGGATGTAGACCGCGTCCACCGCGCTCAGCAGGTCGGCGTAGGAGTCGTATACCTGCGCGATCCCGTGCTTGCGGGCGAACGCCTCCGCTCGGGTGCGGTCCCGGGCCGCGATCGCGGTGACCTCGACCTCCGGCACCACCGCGGCGGGTCCGATCAGCGCGGTGGGCGCGATCGACGCCGCACCCAGGATCCCGATCCTCAAGACACTCTCCCTTTTTCGATCGACCTCGACCCCGCCGTGGTGCGCGCGGCCGCGCTCGACAACAACTCCACGGCCGTCGCGATCTGCGATCCCGACATCTCGCGCCCCGGATGCAGCCAGAGGTGAGCGTCGATGCGGCCGTCCGCCCCGAAGACGGGCACGCCCAGCACCGTCACATCGATCGACTCGTCGCCGTCGGGCGCGGTGGGAAAATACTCGGCGGGCCCGAGCCGGGCCAGCAGCGACAAGACCGCGTCCTGCAACCGACCGTCGGCACTCGACGGCGATCCGGCGATGTCGGCCAGGACGTCGCGGAGTTTCGTGGCGGCCGGGGTGAAGCGTTCGAGGACGAATCCGCGCCGCGCGGTCTGCTCCAGTGCATGCCGGAGCTCCTCGCGCTCAACGGGATTCACGGTGTCGGGCACGCGGTTCATCCAGGCGTCGTGCCCGGCGGGATCGAACGCGGCGAACACCATCCCGACCGGCGGCGCGTACGGAACCCGGTGGCCGATCAACTCCCCCGCGCCCGGGCCCACGGCGTCGACCAGCACGATCGAGTCCCCGTCCAGCACCGACACACCGGCGGTGAATCCCGTGGTCGCGGCGAGGGACGGCAATTCCGAGGCGGCCGCCCGCGCCATCGGATACCCCGCCGCGGCGGCCCGGCCGATCGCGAGCATCGCCGGTCCGAGGCCGTAGGTCAGATCGGTCCGGGTCACCCACCCGGACCGGACCAGGCTCACGAGGATGGCATGGCAGGTGGCCGTGGTGATTTCGGCCGCGCGAGCCAGCTCGCTCAACGGGAACGATCGTCCCGGGTGCGCGGCGAGAATGGCCACGATCCGCACCACCCGCTGCGTGGGAGGCGACCCCGAGTCAGCCGACACAGCCACCGCATTCCTTTCGACTATTCGAAAGCGCTCATCGCTATTTCGAATACTCGGCGAGAATACCCGGTATCACAGCCCACCGCTCAGCGGGCGGGCAAACATTCGGTCAGAACCCGAGACCGGTGTGGATTCGATCGAGCAGGTCGCCGGTCCGGAACGGTTTGGGCAGATACCCCGACGCGCCCGCGCTGATCGCGAGGCCCACGAGGTCGGGATCGGTTTCGGTGGTCACGATCAGGATCGGCACCGACGAGGCCGCCCGCAGTCGCAGGCAGAACTCGGGTCCGGACAGGTCCGGCAGCATCAGATCGGTCAGCACCAGATCCGGCTTCCAGCTGGTGACGGCGGCGAGCGCCTGGGCGGCCGTCGACGTGTGCACGGCGTCATAACCGGCCGCGCCGAGTACCAGCAGAGTCATCTCGGCGGTCGCGGGATGTTGCTCGACGATCAGCACCCGGGCCGCCGGCCGAATCTCGTCCCGCACGTCGATCGGCGGACGGCTGGCTCGAATTGTGGAGAGTTGATGAAGGTTCATGGACGTATCCCTTGCTGACCGGAATCCCCGACCCGGTGTGACCCGCCCCACCTTTCCGGACGGAACTCGACGCTAAGCCGAACAGCAACTTGTCAGCAATAGCTGCGTGCTCTGAACCGTCCGATTCATCACGATCGTCACGTTCCCGTGATCTCGCGGAGCCGAACCGGCGACCACCGTGACCGTATCGAGAGCAAACAGCCACTTGGAGTTCACCGACGCGGTGGCGAGGACGCTCCCGAGGCAGATCAGGGATCACCACCGGTCCGATGAAGCCTGGCGAAGCGCACTCTGGAACATGCACGGCGATCAGCTACCCGAGTAAGGAGAAGAGAGCAATGACCACCATCCACATGCACGCCAACACGCGTGTGACGCCCGAGCAGTTCGTCTCGGCCCTCACCGACTTCGGCCCGGGCCGATCGGAGCTGTTCGGCAACAGCGCCGGGTCGTACCTCGCGGTGCACGCCCAGGATGCCCAGCACGCGGACGTCACCGAAGGATCCACCGGAATCTGGGAGCGACTCGACTACGACTGGACCAACCCGGACCACGTCGTGCTGACCACCACCGACTCCAACGCGTGGGGTCACCACTCCGGGCACACCTACGACCTGACCCCGCGTCCCGACGGCACCACCGATATCGACTACACCGTGGTCCGCGAGGGCAAGAATCCGCGCGGCTGGCTCCTCGGAGCGGTGGTCGCCACCGTCGGCCGGGGCGTGCTGACCAAGGCGTTCAAGAACTCGGTGACCGCGATCGAGGCCCGAACCGAGACCACCAGGTAGACGAGGCCCGTGTTCGACGAATTACTGGCGGGCACAGCCGAATAGCGGAATAGGCGCACCGTGACCAGATAGAGAGCAAACGGCCATACGGAGTTCATCGCGGTTCCCGAACGGCGCTCGACTACGAGGCGCGACCATGAAGTATGGCAGCGAATGATGAAGATCAGCAGATCGAGGAACTGGTTGGTCGGCTCACCACCAAGTTCCCGGCCGTCGGCGCGGGGACCGTCGCCGACATCGTCCACGATGCCCACCGCACGTTCGACGGACGTCCCGTCCGCGACTTCGTCCCGCTGCTGGTCGAGCGGATGGCCGCCCGCAGATTGACTACCGCCCCATAGTGATTCGAGGCTCGGGTACAGCTCCACAGCCGTCTCGGGCCGGACCGGTCGCGTCGGTTCTCAGCCCGCGGGCCGAGTGTGCCGGATGCCTCGCCAGCCGAGTGGGAGTTGGACGCGCCCCGCACGGATGTCGCTGATGAGGTGGGCGTAGCCGTCACGGACTTCGCCGAGGTGGACCCAGGCCGAGTGTCGAAGGTCCTCGCAGTCGCTGTGCAGCACCGTCCACCACGCTTCGGCGTAGGTCTTGGCCACGTGACTGATCACCTCGCCGAAGGTGTGGGTGTGGCGGCGGGCGCAACGGCTGTGGCGTACGGAGGAGGCGGCCCAAGAATTGATCTTGTCGATGACCTTCGCGATATCGGCGCACAACGCCGCCTCGGTGACCTCCGGTGCGTTCCGCCGCGGGTTCAGCACCGCGGAAATCAACGCGGCGTGCAGATCGCCGAGCTCTCTCGCCCACGTCACGAGTGGGAACGGTTCGGCAAGCCGCCCGGCGATCGCGGCCAAGAGTTGCTCCGGGGACAACAACGATTCGGAATCGGTCGCCGGGTGCTCGTCTGCCGCTATACCCGCATTCATGGGCGCCCACCCGTCGGGTTATCGAACGAGCCGGTCATGCGATGCATGCGAAAGCTCGTCGCTCATCGACGACTTCGGTGAGATTGGCGTGCTGATACATGGGCGGTAGGTCAACTTTTCGAGATGAATGGTTGATGTCGAGAACGCGCCGGTGCGACTCGGGGCATAATGCTAATACTGACTGCGCACTCAGTCAACGACGGTTAGCGCGGTCGATCGGTTCTCCAGGGGTGTCGGAGAATGTGGACGAACAGGGGTGGGATCGATGAATGAACGTGCGGCGGGACCTGGCAAGTCGGGCGCAATCCTCGACATGTTCACACGCCATGTCGCTGAAAAAGGCTATGACGGAACGAGTTTCAGCGAGGTAGCCCGCGAGCTCGGCATCTCGCAGGGCTTGATCGTGCACCATTACGGCACGAAGGCGCGATTGCTGGAAGCGCTGCACGTTTCCTATATGCGGCGCCGTGTCGACGAGGCGGAACGAATCGTCTCGATCTTCTCGACGCCACCCGAGCAGCTGGCCGGGTTGTTGCACGCGGCCATGCTCTATCAGGTACACGACCGGAACCGGACCGTCGCATTCCAGCGCGAGGTCGCCCGATTCGGCCAGCAGGAAGAGGATTCCGAGGGGCGCAAGCTGCGCAGGTATTACATCGGAATCCTGCGCGGCGTGCTCGAGGCGGGCATCGCATCCGGCGACTTCCATCCCGTCGACACCAGCATCCGGAGCCTGCTCATTTTCGGCGCCGCACAGTGGGCGTGGACGTGGTTCGAGCCGGGCGGACGCAATTCCGCCGAACAGGTCGGTTCCGAACTGGTGGATCTCACGCTCGGATCGCTATTGCGGAGCAGGGCGGAGTTACCGCGCCTGCGCGATCCCGACGGCGACCTCGTCGCCACGGTGATCGGCATCATCACCGCATAGGCGCGAATGACCGCGCTCGGGGCACGTCCTTGCCCCGCGCGTGAGTCCGGGTGGGCTCAGAGCTTGTAGCCGATGGCGCGGAGCAGCCGGTGCCGGTCGGCGCGGTCGGTCTCGGTTTCGATCCCGAGGGGCGGCGCACCGTCGACGACGCCGATGACGCCGCGCCCGAGCGAGGTTTCGGCGATGAGCACCTCGACGGAGTTGGCCGTGGCGCAGAAGACGGTGCAGAGCTCGGGGATGTGGCGGATCGCGTTGAGAACGTTGACCGGGTAGCCGTCGCGGAGGAAGACGATGAAGGAGTGGCCGGCGGCGAGGGCTGTCGCGTTCTTGGTGGCGAGCTCGATCAGGCTGTCGTCGTTACCCGACCAGCGGATCAGGCGAGGGCCGGAGGCTTCGCAGAAGGCCAGCCCGAACCGGAGTTGCGGGCCGGTGCCGATGAGGGCTTCATGAAGGTCCTCGACGGTCTTGATGAAGTGGGACTGCCCGATGATGACATTGAGCTCATCGGGATTCTCGATGGGCACCGCTGTCAATTCCATACGGCTATCGTCCCTCGTCACGCCGTCGGGAAACAACCCGCCCGACTCGGGCCGAGCCCGGGTGCGACGCCCTACTGCTGGATACGCTCGGCCAACGAGACGATGATTCCTTCGGGTCCCCGGACATAGGCCATCCGCCACATGCCCTCGTATTCGCCGATGCCGCCCACCAGGCCGTACCCGTCTGCTGCGGCGTGGTCAACGGCACTCAGTCATTTCCCACGACATCGGCGCGGACACGGACCACGTCAGCGAGGTCGGCCCAACGGTTTCGCGTTGCGGTCAGGGTCGTGTCCGGTTCGGCGCGGGCCTTGCGACGCTGGTGCGCAGCCCATCGCGAGAGCGCATCCGTGATGACATACCGCATGTCCGGGTCCGCCAGATCGAGCACCAGCTCCTGGCTTCCCGGCTCGGCAGGGGCCGACCGATGCGTCCGCCGTTCAGGCATCCGAAGCTGGATCGAAGCCGGGCGGGGAAGAGCCGTGTGGTCGACTCGCATCCATTCTTTGACGACATCCAATGGTTGTTCGCCGAGACGGAAGGCCTCCGCGGCTTTGAGCGCACAACGCAGGCAGCGCGCTCGCCCCGGCGCGGTTTCAGGTGTGGCGGGCCGTCCCGTGCATCGCTGCGTCCAATCGCCCGTGTTGTGCGGGTCCACGATCAGGTGCACCACGTCCTGTTTGTCGACCGCGCTTCCCTCGACGATCCAGCTGTTCATCTCGAAAGCCTAACGAGCAAGAGGGCAATTTCGGTCTACGAGGACAGCCGTGTCCTCGGGCCTCATCAGGCCCGCGAATCGCTACGCCGATGGCACGCACGGGATTGATCGCATTACCCGCGATCACCCCCAATCAGACGGTGCACGTGGCGATTAGGGGCATGCCAGGGGTCAGGGCGTCGGCCGGAAGCTTTCGGTGCCGAGCACCAGACGCAACCCGGGAATTCCGGAATGCGCTCGGGCATAGTCGAGTTCGTGCGCAAGGTCGCCGATATTGTTGACGATCGGCGCAGCGAGTCCGAGTGTCGATAACGTGCCCAGCGCGCGTCCGCTGGGGTCGAGCGCGGCGCCGCCGCTATCTCCGGAAGTGCTGCGGCTTACCGCGGCGAGCGAATGCGTCCAGCCTCCCTGGGCAGGGTCGTCGGCTTTGCCTTCACCGAGGTAGACGTTGGCAACATTGTCGACGAATACGTAGTTGGCGGTGCATTGCCCCACCCCCTGGGTGGTCAGCTGGGTGCCGGGCCCGAGGGTCGCAGATCCAGCAGGGGCCCACTGCGGTCCAGCAGCGTCCGCCGACACCATCATTTGCGCGATCACGTCGTCCCCGAAGCTCGGCAGACGTGTGGGTGCGGCCGATTGTGGTGCGCCGTCCGGCGTGGTCGAGTCGGCTCCCGGCCGGCTACAGGAGGAAATCGACGCGACTCCGACGGCGATCACAGCCAGAAATGCGAGCTTGGTGATGTGATCGCCGCGCGATGCGAGCATGGGCTTCCTTACCTTCGATTCGGCCCCGCTCACACCTTCACAGCCTGAGCGGATGCGGCCCATTCACCTATAGATGATGATTTTGTCACAGTCGATACATACGTCAAGTCGCATGAGGGCGTGATCGAACCACGGCGGCAGAACGGCCGGTTGAAGCGTGCGGAAGTGTCGGCGACCGCCGTCGCCAGACGACGAAGGAGTTCGGTCAGAACTTCAACCGCGGGAACAGAGCTTCGCTGTTCCCATGATCGATTGCCGTACGCAGCGCCTCCTCGAGCGGGTAATGCTCGTATTCGTTGTCGATGAAGGCGACCGCTGCCTCGGGAGCGAACGGGAAGTCGCTGCCGTAGGTGATGTGCGACGGGTCCGCGACGGCCAAAAGGCTGGGCAAGGCGGCGGGGGTGCCGGACAAGGCGATGTCGTAATAGAACTGGCGCAGCACAGCTTCGTACGCCGCGACCGGATCGTCGGAATCATCGAGCTGCGGCACGACCGTGTTCGTTGCGAACATGACAAGCTTCACGCGGTAGGCGATGTAGGGGACGAAGCCGCCGGCATGCGCCAGAACGAACTTGATACCCGAGTACTTGCTCAGGCGGCCGGACAGTATGAGGCTGATCGCCGTGCGCGTGGTATCCAGCAGAAAGTCCGCGGCGAAGGTCGGAATGCCTGGCACTGGTGCGGCGGGCAGCTCCCCCGGGTGCACGAACACCACCGCCTGCCGGTCGTGGAGGAACTGCAGCAGCGGTTCGAATTCGGGATCGCCCAGGTAGCGGCCGTCGTTGTTCGCCAGCAGGACGATGCCGTCCGCGTGCAGCGTGTCCAATGCGTACTCCGCCTCGGCGAGTGCCCCCTCGACATCGGGCAGCGTGAGGGTGGCGAAGAACCCGAACCGATCCGGATTCCGCCGGACCACGTCGGCGCTGTACTCGTTCATCTCCCGCGACCATTTGCGCGCCTCGGCGGCGTCGCCGAAGTACACGCCGGGCGTGGACAGGGACAGCAACCCCGCCCGGATACCGCGCCGGTCCATGAAATCCAGCGCCATCGATTCCGACCAGTTCGGCACATCTATTCCGCCTGGCCGCACCCCCTTGGAGTTCAACCACTCCGCGTACTTCGGCGGGACCAGGTGCTGGTGAGTGTCGATGCGGTGAGCGCGACTCATGGGAACTTCTCCTTGCTGTACATCATCGTATTGCGGTCCGGCAACAACTCGCCTGCCGGGGCGTCCTCTCCCGAAGGGCTCCCACCGGGCATTACCGGTTCGGGTTGAATTGCTCGGTGCCGAGCACGAGACGCAGGCCCGTGATTCCGGAGTGCGCTCGGGCGTAGGCCAGTTCGCGGCCGATATCTCCGACGTTGTTGACCACGGGTAGGCCGATGCCCAGCGTCGAGAGGGTGCCCAGGGCTTGTCCGTCCGCGTCGAGGTAGGCGCTGCCGCTGTCGCCCGGGATCCCAGGCGTGCGGGACACGAGCGCATGGGTCCAACCGCCGGTGGAGTTGTCATCTGCCCTGCTCTCGCCGCGTTGCGGAGAGAGGCCGGCGATTCCGGCACGCAGGCTGGAGTTGCCGTAGCCGTAGACCTTGCCGCCGGCGGTGCCCGAGGTGTTGAGGCCGGCCGGGCCGCCCCAGTGGGGCAGGCTGGGATTGACCTTGTCGGCGAACTGCTGGTCGACTTTCACCAGCGAGAAATCGTTGTACGCACAGGTATTCGGATCGCTCTCCCCTAGCGCGCGCATCGTCGACCAGCTGCTGTAGGCCAGTTGTCCGGTGCCGATCGTGGTGCCCGAGGAGTGCAGCGAACCGTTGTGGGTGAAGTTCACCGCGGTGTCGAGCGGGAGGTTGTGGGCCATACACCCGTTCGTTTCGGCGGAGTTCCCCGCGCCAGCACAGTGCGCGGCCTGTCCGAGGTATACGCCGCCGTCGTCATCGACGAAAACGTAGTTCGCCGTGCACTGACCTCCGCCCTGCGTATAGGTCTGCACGCCGGGCGCGAGTGCCGCCGACCCGGCCGCAGCCCACTGGTGACCGGCCCGCTCGGCTGCGACGACTACCTGTGCGGCCGTGTCGTTTCCGGCCGACGACGGTCCGATACCCGACGCTCCGAAGTCGCGCGACGCCACATTCTTCCCGATGCCGCTGCACCCGGTCACCGAGAGCACTCCGGCCAGCGCAACTGCCGCGGGAACCGCCAACCACTTGCGCAGACAGGACATTCGAACCAGCTCCATTCGGTCGTTGAATTCGTGAGATACGGGACAGCAGCACCGGTTTGCCGTCACTCCGGAGGGGTCTGGTCGTGCGGTGCGAACAGGAGCGCACCGACACCCGCGACCGCGACGATGATCGCCACTGCGACCAACGAGTGAGACAGTCCGCTGATGAAGGCCGATTTCACTGCCGCCTCGACCGCAGGCCCCTGTGGCCCGACCAGCCCGGCCACATGGATGCCCGCGGCCGCCGACGATTCCACGGCATGCGCCGCTTGCGGAGGCAGTCCCTGCAGGGTGGGCAGGGCCGACTTGTAGTGGCCCGCGAAGACCGATCCCATCAACGCGATGCCGACCGCGGAGCCCACTTCGCGGGTGGCGTCGTTCATCGCCGACGCGACGCCCTGCTGTTCCGCCCGGAGCGAGCCGACGATGACAGCGGTGCCGACGGCACTCGTCATGCCGACTCCGAGCCCGGAGACGATCAGGCCGCCGAAGAAGGGCCAGTATCCCGAGTCGGCCTCCAGGAAGGACAACGCGAACATTCCCGCGGCCAACAGCAGCAATCCGATACCCATGACCGTCTTGATCCCCACGCGCCGAGACAATTTCGGCGTCAGCGCGCTGGTCGGCAAGACCACGACCGCGATCGGGATCAGCGCCACGGCACTCTCGAGCGGGCTGTATCCCAGGATCAGTTGCAGATATTGCAGGCCGACGAAGAAGAAGCCGAAGACCGCCATGAACTGCACCAGAATGGTGATCGCCCCCGCCCGGAAGCCCCGAATGCCGAACAGCCTGGGGTCCAGTAGGGGATGACTGTTGCGGAACCCGAGAACGGCATACAGCACCAGCGCCGCGACGGACACAGTGAAGCCGGCGACCACGCGGCCGCTGGTCCACCCCACCTCGCTGCCTTCGATGATGCCGTAGACGAGGCCACCGATCGCGACCGCGCTCGTCCACGCACCCGCGTGATCGAGCGGACGCCGTTCCTCGTCCCGGGTATTCGGCGCGAGGAGTACCGCCAGTAGCCCCCCGACGAGTGCGACGACCGCGCTGGTGATGAAGATCGAGCGCCAACTCCATTGCCGCAGTAGAAATCCCGCGGCGAGCAACCCGATGATCGCGCCGGCCGCGGCGAACCCCGACCACACCGCGACGCCACGGTCCCGACGGTCGGCGGGGAATGCGGCTGTGATCGTGGACAGAGTGCCCGGCATGATCATCGCGGCACCGATACCCATGACCGCACGCCATCCGATGAGTAGTTCCGTCGAATGGACCAGGCCTGCCGCGATGGACCCGACCGCGAAGACGATCGTCCCGCCAACCAGCACATTCCGCCGTCCGACCCGGTCTCCCAGAGCGCCGATCGGCAACACGAACGCGGCCAGCGCGACCGTGTAGGCGTCGGCGATCCACGTCAGCGACGTCGTCGACGCCGATAAGTCGATGGCCAGATCCGGCATCGCGAGATTGAGAGCCGACACCGACGCGACGACCAGTACGAGGCACGTACACATCGCGGCGAGAACTCCGCCGGTTCCGGCCCGCCCAACGGCGAGGACACTCGCCTGCTCGCTGGACGGCGGTGCGGATGGTTCGTAACCCATCGGTCCCTCCTCCCAAATCCGACTGCCTCGTTGACGCGGGCCGTGGTTGCCGGCCGCTGCACGAGAACTGTTTTTGATGATGTCGTCAATTATGACGCTATGATCGAACCAAAGGCAATGATGAAACCGTCACTAATGATGGATACCGACAGGAATCTTGTCCGGCACCACGCCTGGATGTGCCCCGACATGAAGAAGGACCGACCGTGAACAGAAACCCGGACACCGCGACAGCACCCGCAGACCTCCCGGTCCGCCACAGGAAACGCCGACTACGACTGACCCTCATGAGCAGTGCGCTGGCAGTCACGCTCGTCGCCGCATGTGGCGTGGCCGCGGAGATCTACTACCGCGATCGAGTCGAGCGCTGCGTCGCAGCACAGGCGCAGCGGGAGCTCGGCAGCTCCGTCACAGTCGGTTTCGGCGCACGCCCTTTGCTGCTGGCCGCGATCGACCACCACATCCCGAGCATGACGCTCGACACCGAAAACGCGGCGTTCGGCCCGGCGGTCGGCATGCAGGCTCAGGTGAATCTGAAAGACGTCGACCTTGCCGACAAATCCAGCAGCGGCGCGAGTGTCACGAGTAGCCGAACGACTGCGACATGGAGCGACACTGCGATTCTGAGTACGCTGCGCGGCCTGGCATCGGAGGTGACCTCCCAGCCCGACACGAACTCCATCACCGTTCAACTGCTCACCGGCTTGGCTGCGGTGGAGCTGCGCCCCTACGCCGCGGACGGCAAGATTCAGATCGAGACCGTCTCGTCCCGCGGGGTCCCCGCCGGCATGGCCGACCGGATCCTGGGGGTGGTAGCCCAGAGTCTCCAGGACTACCCACTGAACCAGCAGCCGACAGACATCACCGTCACCCCCGCGGGACTGCGAATCCAACTGGCCGGAGGCTTCGCCGAGTTGCCCGGCAGCACAGGTAGTTGCTGATCATCTCAGCGCCAGCTCGAGTTCATCGAACCCGTCTTCCAGGTAGAGCGCGAGGTTTTGAACGTGCGGGAGGGCGCTGCGGCACGCGGTGAAGCCGAAGTTCATGCGGCCGTCGTGCGAAACCGCCGTGATGTTGAGTGCCTCACCCCGGAACAGCAGGGACAAGGGATAGAGCCCCACCATGCGCGCGCCGGCCAGATACAGACGCTGTTTCGGTCCGGGCACATTGGAGATGATGAGGTTGAACATGGGCGGGAGCTTGCGAACGGCAGTAGGCACCAGTTGCCGCAACGTGTGCGGCGCCATGGCAAGAATGGAATACGCAACGAGCGCACCGTGGGGTACCGCGGAGTGATGCTCCTTCGCCGATCGGGTCGAATCGGCGATGACCGACAACCGAACCAGTGGATCAGGTTCGTCGGTCGCCAGGTTCGCGAGCATGATGCCGACCGAACTGTCCGTTGACGATCCTGTCGGCGCGATGGACACCGGGCAGCCCGCTACCAGCGGCGTTCCGGGAAGGCCATCGATCTCGAGCAGGTACCGGCGTAGCGCAGCCGCGCAGGCGGCGAGAACGACGTCATTGAGGCTGGTTTCACTGAGCGTCGCGAGATGTTTGATTCTGGCGAGGTCGATCGACGCGGTGCATACCCGTCGCTGTGGCCCGACTTCCACGTTGAGCGGTGATCGTGGGGCCACAAAGGGGCCGACCAATGGAGAGTCCGACCGCCTCGCCTTCCGCAAGGCATTGACCGCCTTCAGCGAGGCCATCAGCAGTTTCGGCCGACTCGGCCGGTTCGGATCGTCGACGCCTCGAACACCGCGCACCGAACCTTTTCGTCGAGGCCGTTCGAGCGCCCACGCAGGGTCGGATATCGCCGCTTCAGGTTCGTCCGCGAGCGATCGTGCGAGCAAACGTATCGCGTCGACGCCGTTGATCAAGGCGTGATGGACCTTGATGTAGATCGCGAATCGATTGCCCTGCAGGCCCTCGATGACATGCACCTCCCACATCGGTCGACGTGCGTCGAGCTGGATCGAGTGCAGGCGCGAGATGAGCTGCGCCAGTTCCAGTTCACCGCCAGGCGCGGGCAGCGCCTTGTGCCGTAGGTGGAAATCGATATCGACGTCTCCGGCCTCGCCGCGCCCGGCCGGTAGGGGGAAACGGCGCCTGACGATGAGGGAACGGAACCGCGCCTCGAAATCCGTTCGATCCCGGAAGGCGCCGACGATCCTCTTGGCGACCTCTGCCGCAGGTTCGGACTCCGACTCGAAGACCGCGAGTGCCGCGACATGCATTGGCGTTTCGGGCGATTCGAGCCACGCCCAGAACGAGTCGTCGACTCCGAGCCACTTGCGATCCGCAGATCCACTCACGATATCCCCTATGCGCGAAGGTGTTGAACATGTGGATTTCGCGCGACATCGGCGGCGCACAGTCAGCTTCTCGACGAGACCGCGGGGTCCACCCAACAGGCCTTCACACCAAGTTCTGATGATATCATCATATACGGAGACAATCATCAATATGCCCCACTCGCCGGTGATCGAACCCACTCGCCATACGAGGACCCAGCTAATCTGATGCTTTGGTCAGTTATGATAGAAGGCGCGATAACAGGCGGAAGGAGGGGCCGTGACCGACCCCGCGGTTCACAACCGCATCGACAGGCGTCGTGAGCGCACGCGCAACGCCCTACTCGGAGCGGCCCGCAAGTTCCTGGCCGAGGGCCGCTCCACGGTGAGCATCCAGGAGATCACCGACGAAGCCGACGTCGGCTTCGGCTCCTTCTACAACCACTTCGACTCCAAGGAACAACTCTTCGACGACGCTCTGCGCTCAGTCCTGCAGATCTACAGCGAGTTTCGTGACAGCATCGTCGCTCCATACGACGACCCCGCAGAGGTATTCGCCGTCAGCTTCCGCATGACAGGCAGGCTCCAGCGGCAGGCACCAGAACTGGTGCGGGTACTGCTGCATTCCGGCATGTCCGTGCTGCTCTACGAGGAGGGTCTGGCCCCTCGTGCTCGCAGGGACATCACCGCCGCCCAACAGGCGGGTCGGTTCGAACCGATGGATCCCGATGTAGCGATCATGGCCGCCGGAGGAGCACTTCTGGGCCTACTGCAGTTGCTGGACACGCAACCGGAAGCCGACGCCGACGCCTTATCCGATGAGATGACGCTGCATGTGTTGCAGATGTTCGGCATGAACAAGCACTCGGCGCAGACGCTGACCACGTCCGTGTTGCCATCCGAGCCAAGGCTCGACCTCTAGTTGACAGTCTCGAGTCCGGCCCGATATCAGCGCAGATCATGCCGTGGCAGTTCACCGGCGGTGTGCGCAGTGATGCGGGTCAGCGCTGACTGGCAGCCCGCGCTACCGCTCGGAACACACGCGTCCGCAGCTCGCGCCGTACCCGCGTGCGCAGGGACTGCCCGGGCGCCGATACCGGCGCACCGCCCCCACCGAAGCGCGGGAACAGCACCGTGGCGTTCGAGCGTGCTATCGCGGTGCGGGTCGCCTCGTCCGCACCCCGATACTCGGTGAGACCGGCCTGGAAATAGTGCACAGCCGGTTCGGGCGCGAACGGCCAGTCGCTGCCGTACAGCACATGTCCCGGCGCGGCGAACTCGAGCAATGTCGGCAACGCGGCCGAACTCGAGGTCAACGCGGTGTCGAAGTAGAAGCTCGCGAGCTCCTCGAGAACCTCGATCGGACTGCGCCCGGTCTGAGTGAAGATGCTCAACGCCATGCGATGCGATGCATAGGGGACGAACCCGCCACCGTGACTGAGCACGAACCGAATGTTCGGGTATCGCTGACGAACACCGTTGCGCACCAGTAGATAAGCCGCGCGGCTGGTATCGAGGAGGAAGTCCGCCGCGAACGGCAGCACTCCCGGGACAGCGGGTCCGCGAAGGTCCGCAGGGTGCACGAACACCACAGCCGCGCGCTCATCGAGCACCCGGAACAACTCGTCCTGCCCTTCCTCGCCCAGGTACGTACCGCGCGAATTCCCAACAGAACCACGCCGTCGGCGCCCAGATCATCCAGCGCGCGCACGGCCTCGTTTGCCGCGGCGGGCACGTCAGGCATCGACAGTGTCGCGAAGAACCCGAACGTGTCCGGTGCGTCAGCGACCAGTTCCGCAGCGTAGTCATTGACGGCTCGAGCCAGCTTCGCGGCCTCCGCGCGATCGGCCAGGAACGTGGTAGCGGGAGTCGAAACGGAGAGGATCGCCGACCCGATACCGGCACCCGCCATGGTGTCGATGGCATCGCGAGGACTCCACTTCGGGAGGTCCCGTCCGCCCGCGGATGTGATGCCGTGCTCACGCAGCGCTTCCGCGTACAACGGGGGGATCATGTGCTGGTGCACATCGATTCGGTTCAGCGGCATGCCGAGCATGCTCTCCGCCGAGCTCTCCGTCGCTTGATCTGAGCGCCAACTAATGCGACAAGATAATCATTTCTGAGACTATCATCAATACGAACGGGCTGTATACCAGCAGGCAGAGACCGCCCAGAGACAACTGACCCGGTGGACTGAATGCCGCGGTTTCGACGGTGAGCTTCTTGGTCACCGGGTGAATCTCACGATCGTGCGCTGACGACCGAGATCCAGTACGCCGTCGTCGGTGCCGACCGCGACCTCCATCACGTCGCCGTCCTGGAGATACTTCGGATTCTTGGCCTGCCCTCGGAAGAACAGCTTCCACTTGACATTCGGCGGCAGCATCGAGCCGATGATCTCCACCGGCTTGGGTGGGGCACTGATCGCGGTGCCGACCGGCGTGCCGGTGAGTAGCAGGTCTCCGGATTCCATTCGCTGGAATCGAGTCAGTTCGCGCAGGGTCCGCACCGGTCGGTAGATCATGTCGGCGACCGTCATGTCCTGGCGTATTTCGCCGTTGACCCACAACCGCAGCCGTAGGTCGGTGAAGCGCTTCAGCTCGTCGGCATCGAGGAGCACCAGCGCCGGACCGACCGGCGTGAAGGTGGGATACGACTTCGCTTCGTAGAACTGAGTTTTCGGCAGCTGGACGTCCCGCGCGGAGACATCGTTCGTGACAACCACGCCCGCGACGTAGTCCGGGAGATTGTCCGGCGTGATCTCCGATCCGACCGGCATGTCCGCACCGAAAACGAGGCCGATCTCCACCTCGTAGTCCAGTAGCCGCACATGCGCGGGGCGGATCACCTCGTCGTAGGGCCCACTGATCGACCCGGATGCCTTCCGGAAGAACGTCAACGGCACAGTCTCGGGGTCCCCGCCGGAATCCTTGACATGGGAGGCGAAATTCGTCATCTGGGCGACCACCCGACAGGGCGCCGTCACCGGAGACAGCAACGAAAGACTCTCCACCGCAACGGTGTCCGAACTCCCAGCCGCGGCGGTGATCGCCGCGCGATCAGCCAGTAGTTCCCGTGTGGTGGTCGCGGCGGTGTCGACGCGGGCCGCGCCGGAGGGTGTGCCCACCCACCAGGCTTCGGCGGTGCGGAGGACGGAAATGCTCATGAGTTGGCTACTTTCAACAGGCCGCGTAGGCGGCGAAGGTCGAATTCGTTGTCCTCGCGCAGCGCGTCGAGCGTCGCGCGCAGTTCGCGAACCGATTCCCGGCTCGGGGAAATGCCGAGGAAGTCCTTGGTGGCCGGCGGTCCCCACTGGGCAAGGCCGGACGCGCTCATGGGAGCCCATCCGGGTTCGAGGGTGCAGTCGAACATGTCGCCGTCGCTGAAGTGCTCGACCATGAAACCGTCGGGGTCACGCCAATAGTCGAAGATCTGGCTGCCCTGGATGTGACGGCCGATCCCCCATGACCGGCGGTAGCCGTGGTCCCGCAGATACTCGCCACCCGCGGCGAGCGCGTCCAGGTCGGCGACCTGATAGGCCGAGTGCACATACCGGTTGGACGGCCCCAGCGTCAGCGCCAGGGTGTGATGATCGGCCGGATCCGAACCTCGATCGCAGCGGATGAAGCTCATGACCGGTCCGCGCTCGCGCTGGCCGGGGTAGTAGAGGAAGTCGCTGACGATCAGGCCCAGATTCTTCAGGTACCAGTCGAGAGTTTCGCGGTATCGGGTCGTCTGCACCACCACGTGGCCGAGCCGCTGAACCAGTGCGGGGGTCCGCGGTGGTCGTTGTGTGGCGTTGACCCGCAGCACCTCGTGGCCGACGTTGAAGACCCGCGTCGGCTGTGGCGCCGAGGCGGGTAGTTCGTGGGTGTCGGCGACGACCCGGACGCGCAGCCGACTCGGATCGGCGAGGTCGACGGTCAGCCCACCAAGCGATTCCGGCAGCGGTACAGCCTGCTCGCCCATCGCTGCGGCAAGTCGGATCAGATCCGCGGAGTCAGCAGCCCGGAAGGCCGGTCCGGCGAACCGTGACCGAGGTCCCCGCCGGATCAGAACGCAGGGTGAACCCGGGTCGGTTCCTCGGAGCCGCAACTCATCGGGCGTCCGCAGGGCGGTAGCGAAACCGAAGGCGTGCGCGAAAGCTTCGGCCTTGTCCAGATCGGCCTTCTCGAACTCCAGCCAGGCGAGGTCGAGAACCTTCACCACCGGGTTTCGCGCACGTCCGGGATGCTCGCCCGCCAGCGCACCGTGCTCGCTGTGCAGACCACTGTGCACATCGTGATGGCCGCTCATCGACCGCTCCCTTCGAAGTACTGACGATATCGTCACTCACGCCGATCCGATCAGTCAAGCGTTTCTGACAGGTTCGTCAATACTGACAAGAGCAACTAACATGGAGCTGGACATGTGAGAGAAAGGCGAGCAACGATGGCCCCGCGGAACGACATGGAGCCCAGCCGGCTGGAGCGCCGCAAGGCGAAGACCCGCGCAGCACTCGTCCGCGCGGCACAGTCGCTCTTGGCAGCGGATAGGACCGGCGTGCCGATCCTCGAGATCACCCAGGCCGCCGACGTCGGCATGGGGTCGTTCTACAACCACTTCCAGAGCCGAGAGGAGCTGTTCCACGCCGCGATCGAGGAGGCGCTCGACCAGCATGGTGCGCTCCTCGATCTCCTGTGCGAAGACCTGGACGATCCCGCTCAGGTCTTCGCGCAGAGCTTTCGGCTCACGGGCCGCCTGCACCGCTCGAGTCCCACCCTGAGCAAGGTGTTGCTCAACAATGGGCTCAATCTCACCGGCTCCGAGAAAGGGCTCGAGCCCAGAGCCCTCCGCGATATCGAAACAGCCATGCGCGCCGGGCGTTTCCAGATCCGCGACCCGCAGCTGACCATGACGATCATCTCCGGAACCGCCCTGGCGCTGGGCAAATTCCTCCACGACCACCCGGAGCGCGACGACGCCGCGACAACGGATCAGATCACCGAAGACCTCCTGCGCATGCTCGGCCTACCGGCCGACCAAGCACAGGACATTGCCCGGCGCCCTTTGCCTTCGCTCGACACCGCGCCGCCGGACGAACCCGCCACATAGCCGGGCGAGTCCGGCTGCTCAGCCGAGAATCGGCACCCGAGACCGCGTTTGCCTGTCGAGCTCGGTGTGCATCGCCTCTCGGATCCGTTCGGCGAATTCCGGTGCCTCTAGCCGACCGCCTGAGCCAGCCGCGGCAGCTGCCGCAGCGGGTTCAGACGTTCGACCTCCATCCGCTGATCAGCGTTGAATACATCGCTCAGCCCCGGCGCCGGATCGTGGCTGCCGGTCTGTGGAAGCGTCATGGCACTGAACGGCCAGTCCGACCCGAACACGATGTGCTCGCGGGCGGTGACGGCGAGCACGCTGGACATGGCCGCTGCCGAACCGCTCAGGGCGGTGTCGTAGTAGAAGTTCGCGATCTGCTGGCGAGTGTCGAGCAGCGACGCCTTCGGCAGGTCCTGGGGCCACATCTTGCCGATCACGGTCTCGGACGCGATGCCGATGCGGTGGGACAGGAACGGGACGGTGCCGCCGGCGTGCGCGAGCTGGAACCGGATGTTCGGGTATCGCTGCGTCACGCCGGTGAGCATCATCATGGTGGCCGCGCGGGTCGTGTCGAAGGTGAATTCCTCGAGGAAGTCCGGCAGCGGCAGTGCGGGTTTCGCGTTGTCGGGGATCGCTGCGGGATGCACGAAGACGTAGGCGTTGCGCTGGTTCAAGGCGATCATGAGCGGTTCGAAGCGCGGATCGCCCAGGTAGACCCCGTCGTACGCGGACAGCAGGATCACGCCGTCCAGTTTCAGCTCATCGAGCGCGTAGATCGCCTCCGTGATGGACGCCGCGATATCGGGCATCGGCAACACGGCGAACGCGCCGAATCGGGTGGGATGGGATTTGAACAGGCCGGCGGCATAGGTGTTGCAGTAGCGGGCCATGTCGTTGGCCTCTTGACCGGACAGGAACGAAACGCCCGGATCGGAAACCGAAAGCGCCTGGGCCGCGATTCCGTAGTAGTCCATGAACGCGATCGCCTGCTCAGGCGACCAGTCCGGCGTCGGGTAGCCACCGATGGTGAAGTGGCCGTGTTCGAGCAACGCGGCCCGGTAGTCGGGCGGCAGAAAGTGCGCGTGGAGATCGATCCGGTAGGTGCCCTCGGGCGCACTCTGGCGCCCGCGGATCGGGGCGGCCGAGGCGAGCGGGCCCGCCGCGGCCGTCGCGGCCACACCGAGCGTTCCGGCGATCGCACCGCCGAGCATGCGGCGGCGGCTGACACCGGTTTGGGATTGCGAAGCGGCGTCGGTCACGAGGGGACCTTCCTTTCGGTTAGAATCACGATCGGCACTGATCGTTTCGTCAGACATGAGTCGAGGGCGATTTTCGATGGAGATGAGCAACTGATGGCTACCGAACCCGTGGTCCGCAATCGCATCGATCGGCGGCGTGAGCGCACGCGCAACGCCCTACTCGGAGCGGCCCGCAAGTTCCTGGCCGAGGGCCGCTCCGCGGTGAGCATCCAGGAGATCACCGACGAAGCCGACGTCGGCTTCGGCTCCTTCTACAACCACTTCGACTCCAAGGAACAACTCTTCGACGAAGCGGTCCGGTCCGTGTTGCAGGTCTACAGCGAGATGCGGGACGGCATCGTCGCCCTGTACGACGATCCCGCCGAGGTCTTCGCCGTCAGCTTCCGCATGACCGCGCGGCTGCAACGGCAAGTGCCCGAAATGATCCGGGTGATCCTGAATTCCGGCACCTCGGTGCTGCTGCGCGACGAAGGTCTCGCTCCCCGCGCCCGCCGCGACATCATCGCCGCTCAGGAAGCGGGGCGCTTCGAGCAGATGGACCCGGACATGGCGGTGATGGCGGCGGGCGGATCGCTGCTCGGGTTGCTTCAGCTGCTCGACGCGCAGCCCGACGCCGACGCCGGCGCTCTGGCCGACGAGATGACCTACCACATGCTGCGCATGTTCGGCATGAACAAGCGCTCCGCGCAGAAGCTGACCAGCACCGAACTGCCCGCCCAGCCGCAGCTGTAGCGGCAACTCCCGCCCCGCGGCGGGCGTGGCCGGGCGAGTGCCGCCGCCCGCCCTCATCCGGCGCGGCCGCCGGTGAGGTCGAGTGCGATATCGACGATCATGTCCTCCTGGCCGCCGACGAGACCTCGCCGGCCCGCCTCGCCGAGCAAGGTTCGCACATCGACTCCGTAGGTGGCGGAGGCTTTTTCCGCGTGCCGCAGGAAGCTCGAGTACACGCCCGCGTAGCCCAGGGTCAGGGTTTCCCGGTCGACCTGAACCGGCCGGTCCATCAGGGGCCTGATGAGGTCGTCCGCGGCGTCGGTCAGCTGATCCAGCTTCGCGGAGTGCTTCCAGCCGGTCAGATCAGCCACGGCGACGAAGGCTTCCAACGGCGTATTGCCCGCGCCCGCGCCGAGACCGGCCAGGGACGCGTCTACACGGGTGCCACCCTCCTCGACCGCGACCACACTGTTCGCGACGGACAGCGACAGGTTCTGGTGAGCGTGGATGCCGATTTCCGTGTTCTGGTCGAGCACCTCGCGGTAGGCCCGCACGCGATCGCGAACACCGTCCATGGTGAGCCTGCCACCCGAGTCGGTGACGTAAACGCAGTGCGCTCCATAGGATTCCATGAGTTTCGCCTGAGCTGCCAGCCCGGTCGGCGTGTTCATGTGGCTCATCATCAGGAAGCCCGACACATCCATGCCGAGGGCCCGGGCATAGGCGATGTGCTGGGCCGAGATGTCGGCTTCGGTGCAGTGCGTCGCGACACGCACCGAGCGGACGCCCAGGTCGTAGGCGCGCCTCAGATCTTCGATGGTGCCGATGCCCGGCAGCAGCAGCGTGGTCAGCCGTGCGGTGGTCAGCGCCCCCGCCGCGGCCTCGATCCATTCCCAGTCGGTGTGGCTGCCGGCCCCGTAGGTGAGGCTGCCGCCGTGCAGACCGTCGCCGTGCGCGACCTCCACCGCGTCGACCCCGGCGGCATCCAGCGCCGCGGCCACCGCGGCAACGGTTTTCGGCGTGATCCGATGGCGCAGCGCGTGCATGCCGTCGCGCAGCGTCACGTCCTGAAGGAAGATCTTGGTCATTACACGGTCTCCTGGGTCAGGGCGGTGGTCGCGATCCGCTCGGCAACCCGCAGTGCGGCGGAGGTCATGATGTCGAGGTTCCCGGCGTAGGCGGGCAGGTAGTGGGCCGCGCCCTCGACTTCGAGGAACACCGAAACCTGGTGCGTGACAATCGAATCACCCACGAGCGTGCGCATCGCGGCCGCGTTGACCGGAACGATCTGCACGGACTGCTTGAGTCGGTAGCCCGGCACGTAGCTCGCGACCTCGGCGACCATCGATTCGATCGATGCCCGCACGGCCGCATGGGTTTCCGGATCGGGGTCACCGATCAGGGCGAGCACGGTATCGCGCATGATCAGCGGCGGCTCGGCGGGATTGAGGACGATGATCGCTCGCCCGGACGCCGCACCGCCGACCGCCTCGATCGCGTGCGATGTCGTCTCGGTGAATTCGTCGATGTTCGCGCGGGTTCCCGGGCCGGCCGACTTCGACGCGATCGAGGCGACGATTTCCGCGTACGGCACAGCCGTGACCTGAGAGATCGCCGAAACGATCGGGATCGTGGCCTGCCCGCCGCAGGTCACCATGTTCACATTGGGCGAGTCCAGGTGCTGGTCGAGATTGACCGGGGGCACGACGTACGGACCGATCGCCGCGGGAGTCAGGTCGATCAGTCGTTTCCCGAACGGCTCGAGCGCGGCCGCGTTGGCCTGGTGAGCGCCCGCGGAAGTCGCGTCGAAGACGATGTCGATCTGATCGAAATCCTCCATGCCGATGAGTCCACTGACGCCGCGCGCGGTCGTGGGCACCCCCATCCGCGCGGCGCGAGCCAGCCCGTCGGAGTCGGGATCGATGCCGACCATCGCCGCCATCTCGAGGACCTCCGAGTGACGCAGCACCTTGATCATCAGGTCGGTGCCGATATTGCCCGAACCGATTACCGCTACCTTGATGCGGCTCATCACAGTTCCTCCCATACGAAGTCGACGGCGCCGAGTGTCTCCGCGCTGCTGAATATCTCGGCGTGCACGCGAGCGCCGGGGCGTAGCGACGCCATCGGGCCGAGAGCGCCGGAGAGCACCACCTCCCCCGCACGCAACGGATTACCGAAGTCGCGAGCGGTTCGCGCGAGCCAGGCCAGCGCGTTGAGCGGGTCGCCCAGGCAGGCCGACCCGGTTCCGGTGGAGACGACCTCGCCGGCGATGGCCATGGTCATGGCTATCTCGCGGGGTTCGAATTCCTCGAGCGACAGTCGCCGCGAGCCGAGCGCGAACCACCCGCTGGAGGCGTTGTCGGCGACGGTGTCGGCGAAAGTGATGTCCCAGTCGGCGATCCGGCTGTCGACGATCTCGAGGGCGGCGACCGCGTACTCGATCGCGCCGCGCACGGTGATCGGGTCGAGCTGCTCACCATCCAGGTCCGCCCCGAGCACGAACGCCAGTTCGGCCTCCACCTTCGGCTGCAGCAGCCGGGGCCGCTGGGCCACAGTGGTTTCCGATACATCCATGTCGCCGAAGAGCACCCCGAAGTCGGGCTGGCCGACACCCAGTTGCTGCTGTACCGCCGGTGAGGTCAGCCCGATCTTGCGCCCGACGATCCGGGCGCCGGACACGAGGCGGCCCTGGACGCCGATGCTCTGCACGGCGTACGCCGACACGACGTCGTCGGGGCCGATGAGGTCGCGGACCGGTGCGACGGGCTCACCGGTGGCGGTCGCGGCTGCCAGCCGGTCGGCCGCGGCGCGGATGGCCGGGGAATCGGTCAGGGTGAAGGTCATCGAGCCTCCTCGAGGTCGCGGTCGGACTCCGGCGACGCGGACGGCCCGATGGCGGAGGTATCCGGAGCGGGGGCACCGGTGCGCGGCGCGGCCAGCCGGCCGAACAGTTCGGCTACGAGCTTGTCGCCAGCTCCGGCGGCGGCGGTGCCGAAGACGTAGCGGTCCGGCCGGAGCACGAGCAGCCCGCCGGTGCGGACGCCGGCCTTGCCGAACCATCGGGTCAGCACGCCGGTGTGGTCCTCGATGTCGGTGTAGTCGTCACCGGTGATGCGGCCGTCGCCGGGCGCGCCCTGGGGGCGTCCGCCGCTCGGGTACACGGTGACGAACCGCGTGCCCAGGGTCTGCAGTGCGGCCAGATCATCGGCGGACAGTGCCTTCCGCGGGTCGACGCCGTATCCGAGGACCGAAAAGCCCTGGCCCAGTACATCGTCGAGGCGGCAGTGGTGTCCGTCGAAGGTTCGGACCTCCGGTTGCGGAGCCAGCGCGCCTTCGACACCGAACAGCCCGCGCCGCGCCAGACCCAGGTACTTTCCGCGGCGGAACCGCGGAGCCGGCTTCATCTTCGCGGCTCGGATCCAGCCGCCCACTCCCGGCGTGTGCAGCGCGGCCGTCAGCACCAGGTCCCGCGCGCCTGCCAGCAGCTTGTTGTCGACGGAGACGAGGCTCTTGTTCAGTACCGACAGGTCGATCATCGCCTTGGCGTGCGGGCGGCGCTCGGCCTCGTAACTGTTCAGAATCTCCAGCCCGGCACCGTGTTTCAGGATGGCGATGAGCTTCCAGGACAGGTTGTCGGCGTCGCGGACACCGGCGTTCATGCCCTGCCCGATGAATTGCGGCGTCATGTGAGCGGCATCGCCCGCGATCAGGATCCGGCCGACCCGCCACCGGTCGGCGACCACCGCGTTGAAGGTGTACACCAGCTTGCGCAGCACCTCGACCTCGTCCGGGTCGACGAAGCGGGAAATGTAGCGCCGGACGGTGTCCGGGTCCTCCATCTGTTCCTTGGTCTGATCATCGCTGAGCAGGAACTCGAAGCGATGGTGGTTCCCCGGCTGGGGGCACGACACGATCGGAAGCGCCGGATCGCACACGAAGTCGAAGTAGGGCAGATGCCGGAACGCGTCGACGCCCTCCTTGGCCTCGAGGTCCACGACCAGCCAGCGTTCGGGAAAGCTGGTCCCGGTCATGTCGATTCCGAGCTTGGTACGCACCACGCTGCGGCCACCATCGCAGCCGACCAGGAACTTCGCGCGCACACGCTCGGCGGTTCGCGGGTCGCTCTCGGGGGCGTTCTTGCCGTACGAGGTGCCTCGGCACGCGGCGTGCTCGACGCTGACACCCGTGGCGTCCTGGTCGAAGTCGGTCACCTCACGACCTCGGCGCACCGTCACGTTGGGGTAGCGGCCGAGCGCGCGCTCGAGCGTGTTCTCCAGGTACGGCTGGTAGAGGAAGTTCACCACGGGCCAGCCCTGCGGCCGGTCGGTCTGGTGGAACTGCACCAGCACCTCTCCATTGGCGCGCACCCACTGCACGGTGGAGTCCACGTTCATGTCGGCGGCGAGTTCGTCGGCGGCACCGGCGGTTTGGAAGATCCGCATGCATTCGTCGTCGGTGTAAACCGCGCGCGCGAGCCCATAGAACTCCGGCTCTCGTTCGAGCACCAGCACGCTCGCTCCGCGCCGCCCCAGCAGATTGGCAAGGGTGAGCCCCGCCGGGCCCAGGCCGACGACCACCACGTCGTAGTCGGTGTTCATCGTGAAAGTCCTCCTGCCAGTTCGGGAACGGTGATCTCGGGAGTGACCGTGCTCAACAGGCCCTGCCGGAATTGCTCGAATTTGGTCAGCACGGTCTCGCCCACCGGGGTGTGTCCCCAGATGCTGATCCCTTGGTATGTGGACGGTTCCCACGTCGCTTCGAGCTCGGGGCCGATCACGATCGGGTTCCACCCGACCTCGAGCTCGAACCCCGACGGCGTGACGCAGTAGTACGACAGTTCGCGGTCATTGGTGTGCTGTCCCACCGACCACTGCATACGAAAGCCCAGATCTTTCACCCGCTGATACGAGGCGAGCATGTCATCGAGCGTCGCGGACTGAATATTGATGTGCTGCACCGAGGTTCGGATCGGATCGATCTTGACCCCGCGGATGTTCGCGATCGCGATGGAGTGGTGCCGTTCGTTGACCCGCAGGAACCGGATCTTCATCTTCAGACCGGAGACGTTCTCATCGATGTAGTCGCTGAGCCGGGAATCGAAGACCGTGTGGAAATAGCCGCGAATGGACTCCGGCTCACGCGACAGGATCGCCACATGACCCAGGCCCGCCTCGCCGGTCACCCACCCGGAACTCTGCATGCGCAGCGGCTCGGACGTGGTCACCGGGACCGTGAAGATCTCCTGCGCGATGCCTTTCGGCCCGGCGAAACGCCACAGGCGTTCCACACCGCGCAGGGCCGCTTCCTCCTTGGCGCCCTCGATGATCGGCACGCCGCGATCGGTGACCCTGGCGATGATGCGGTCGAAGGTCTCGTGGTCGTCGACCTGCCAGCCCAGCGCGATGACGTCCTCGGCCGAGCCACGGCGGATGAGGAATCGACAGGACCGGTCGTCCAGGCGGAACCGCAGCGTGTTGGGGTCGACGTCGTCGACGTGCAGACCGATCGCGTCGGCGCCGAAGCGCCGCCAATCGGTCAGCCGATTCGACTGCACGACGACGTATCCCAGGTGGACCGCGCCGAAGACCGAGTCGTCGGCGGGCGGCGGGACACCGATCATGACGCCGCCTCCAGGAAAGCGGTGGCTAGCGCGTTGAACAGGTCGGCGCGTTCCCACTGCACCCAGTGACCGGTATTGGCTGCCAGGTACAGGTCGCAGTTGGGCATCGCCTCGGCCAGCATGCGGCCGCCGGCGGGTCGATTGACCTTGTCGTCGGCTCCCCAGATCACCAGCGTCGGATGGGCGACCTCACGCAGGCGCGAGTCGCGGGTGAAGTCCATCCGCCACACCGTGCGCAGGGCCAGCGGACCCGAGGGTCGGCGCAGTGGCGGGTTCGCCACGACTTCCGGGTCCAGGCTGTCGCGATAGCGGGCTTCGATCAGCTCGGCAGGCACCGCGTCGCCGTCGTACACGAGGTACTCACGGATGAACTTGGTGATCTTCTCCAGGCTCGGACCGCTCCCGCCGTAGTAGTTCAGCAGCTCCTGCAGCCCGGCGGTGGGCAGTGCGCGAGTCGTGCCCACCCCGCCCGGACCCATCAGGATCAGACGGTTCACCTTCTCCGGTCGTTCCATCGCCAGCCGCAGGGCCGCCGCGCCGCCGTAGGAGTTGCCGACCAGATGCGCCGAGGCGATGCCCAGTTCGTCCAGCAGGCCGCCGATCGCTCCCGCCAGATCGCCGAACGGATCGGAGTGATCGATCCACTTCGAAGACCGTCCATACCCGGGCATGTCCGGCACGATCACCCGGAAGCGCTGTGCCAGCGCTTCGACATTCCGCGAGTAGTTCGACATCCCGGATGCTCCCGCGCCACCACCGTGCAGCAGCACGAGCGCGGGGCCCGACCCAACCTCCACGAAGTAGATCTCTCGCTCGCCGACCCGGACCGTCCGGCCGGTGCCGACACCTTTGTCGATGCTCGTCACAGCTACCTCCAGAACTTGTGTTGACTAAATCATCAACTTCGATCACCTACTCTGTCAAGGGCAAGTTGATGAAACCATCAGAACTTGGCGACCGGTCGCCACGAACGACCTGCTCCCGTCCCCCGATTGCGTGAACGGTCAGTTTCGATCTTCTGAACGACCTTGATAGACCTCTAAGAAACTGAGCTTCTTATCAAGAGAACTCTGAGAATTCCGGCAAAATCCCCCGCTCCAGGTTGTCGGTGGCCTAACGCTCTCCTACCGTTCCTCCCGTCCGGTCAAGTCCTGGCGAACCGCACTGTCGGCAGGCGACATATCGATCCACTCGCTCGCGGCCGGACCGCGCCGAATCACCCCCACACAACGCCGTAAGCGGGCTTCTCCCGGCATCGATGACGCGCGCCTGATGAAGGAAAAACAGAAAGGCTCACCGTCGTGAGATTCACCGAAATCACCGGAACCGCCCTGACCGTCGGCACCGCCATCGTCCTGGCCACCGCGGGGAACCAGGCTGTCGCACACGCCGACTCGCCGACCGGCCCGGCCATCGACTACACCGTCACGAACACAGAGTCGACCACCTTGATCCGGACCAGCGCGGGGTCTCTGGTGACAGAGAACGGCGTCCTCGAGGTCAAGGCCACCGACGGCACCACCGTCGCTGGCACCGAATTGAATTTCCGGGTCGACGATTTCGTGTTCCCGATCGAAGCCGCCATCGACGGCCGAGCCGCGACCCTGACCCCGCAGTTCGACCTCGCGCACGCCCAGTACAAGCCCGTGACCCTCCCCTACGAGGACCAGGCGACCTGGAAGAACGAGCAGGAGCGCGAAACGGCCGCCTGGAACCGCATGACCAGCACCATCAGCATGGGAGCCACCATCGGCACCACAGCGGGCGCCGTGGGCGGCGGTGCCGTCGGTTGCGTCATCGGCGGAGTGTCCGGCGCGACTCTGACCGGGACGCTCGCGACCATGTTCGGCGGCCTGCCCAGCGAGGTCCAGGGCTGCATCGCCGGTGTGGCCGCGGGCGGATTCCTGGGCACCCTCGCCGGACAGGTCTTCGTCACCGCGCCGGTCGCGATTGCCGCGGCCGCACAGTACTTCACCACCATCAACCAGCCCATGCCGAACAGGCAGCAGAGCCAGCAGGGGCAGGACCAGGGGAAGAAGTAGCCCAGCCCAGCGGGAGGACACCGCCGAAACGGCTTCGCCGGAGCCCGGGTTCGCTCATCGAACCCGGGCTTCTCCATCCGCCCCTTCTGTGCCGCATCGCAATTCGCCACTCATCGTGCGTACTGCATGTCGCTTGGGAGCAACACCACCATTCCTGACCTTCTCATCGAACTCGATCAGCAAATACATTAGGGGATAGTTGATGAAATCATCACTGCCTGTCGCTTGTCACCACCGAACGGGACAGCACGACCCCGTGGAGGAACCTTGCGATTGAAGAGATCGGTCGTGGCAGTGGTCGCCGTAGCGGCGTCGGGCCTTTCCAGCGCCGTGTTGGGTACAGGCAGCGCGGACGCGACATCCGGCTGCCCGACGCTCTATGTCGTCGCGATACCCGGCACCTGGGAGACGGGAGCGAACAGGTCCCCGATAGCCAACGGGCCGGGCATGCTGGCGGGAGTCACCGACGGGCTGCCCCACTCCACAGAAGTCACCTACGTCGACTACCCGGCCACCGCCTTCCCTTGGGAAGGCGACATATACGGCTCATCCAAAAAGCAAGCAGTACAGAACGCGCGCGCACTGATCGGGGCGATGGCCCAAAGGTGTGACACCACCCGCGTCGCTCTCGTCGGATACAGCCAGGGCGCGGATGCCGCGGGAGACGTCGCGGCCGAGATCGGCACCGGCACGGGCGCCATCCCGGCGAACCGGTTCGCCGGTGTGGGCTTGCTGTCGGACCCGAGCCGCTCCCCCACCGACACCCAGGTCGGTCCACCCGTCGACGGCGCGGGCGCGGCCGGGCCTCGAGCGGGGGGCTTCGGAGTGGTCGGCGACCGGGTCCGCACCATCTGCGCCCGAGGAGACCTGTACTGCTCCGCCGATGATCAGGACGTGCTCACCAGGCTCGCCACCTATCTCGCCCGACAGGATGCGATCCCGAACAGCATGTGGCTGTATCAGCTTCAGGCAGCCCGGCTACTCGCAGATGTGCGGGCACATGGCGGTCTCGCGGCCCTCCAGACGCAGCTCGGCTCCGACATGAGCCGCGATCACGCGCAGCAGCTGGCCAAGTTCTACGCAACCGGAACTCACGAGTCCTATGGCACCTATCAGGTCGGCGACGGCCAGACCGCAACCGGCTGGATGCACAACTGGATCGCCGGCATGGCGTGAAGGATGAACCCCCGCCTGCCAGATCCATCGATGCGACCACGAAATCGACGTCTCCGTCATGGAGCTCGACGAAGCCTCGTTCTGATTCGAGACGGCTTCCGACGGCGACCAAAGATCCTTGATGAAAGGCACGACCGATGCTGCTCCCCCAACTGCCGGAATCCATCGGATGATCGAGCGCAAAAATATCTTGATCACCGGTGCCAGCTCAGGGCTCGGCGCGGGTATGGCGCGACAATTCGCTGCCCGCGGCAGGAACCTCGCCCTCTGCGCCCGCCGCGTCGACGAGCTCGAGAGGCTGCGCGACGACCTGCTGCGCTCCCACCCCGACATCACCATCACGCTCGCACGACTCGACGTGAACGACCACGACGAGGTGTTCAGTGTCTTCCACCAGTTCTCGCAGGAGATGGGGGGCCTCGACCGCGTGATCGTCAACGCCGGCATCGCTCAGGGCCACCCGATCGGCACCGGCGGGTTCGCGACGAACCGCGAAATCGCGAACACCAATTTCGTTGCCGCCCTTGCTCAATGCGAGGCAGCGATGGAGATCTTCCGTGCACGCAACCAGGGTCACCTGGTGGTGATTTCCTCCATCGCAGCGCTGCGCGGTATGCCGAGCACGCCGACATACTCAGCCACCAAAGCCGGCCTCGCGACCCTCGCCGAGGCGATCCGCGCCGAAACCCTCGCCACCCCGATCAATGTCACCACCGTCTACCCCGGCTACATCCAATCCGACCTCGGCTCGACCGACGCCAGCCGACCATTCCAGGTGTCAACCGAAGAAGGAGTGCGGGCCCTCGTGAAAGCAGTCGAACGTGAGGCGGGTCGAGCGACGGTGCCGTCTTGGCCCTGGGCACCAGTCGGACTCGCGTTGCGGCAACTGCCGCTGTCCTTGATCGCCAAGCTCGGTCAGCAGTAAGGGATTGGCTTCGACCCGGATCGTGGGAGATATCCACTCCGGATTCCGCGGTCGAAGTCAGATACCGCGGTTACCACTCTGCATCTGGCGAACCTGCCTGTCGCGCAACGTTCGCATGTCGGCGATGAAGGCGCGGGCCGCCGACACTGCGTCGACTTTGCCACTGCCGATGGCGTGCTCGATCCCTTCCTTGGTGTGGAATCCGCCGACACAGATCACAGGGATCGAGAGCGCTTCGGTGAATCGGGCAGCGCAGTCGAGGTTGAACCCCTCGGTAGGCGGTCGCAGTCGCCCGGCGACTCGTTCGGCGGCCGGTGCTGCGGCAAGCATCACCGCCTTGCGAAGACGAGAATTCGATGTCATCGGGCCCCGCGTCATCGAGTTGTAGACGAAGCCGCGATAGTTGCCCTGCACCATTCCGGGCCAGGATTCGTAGAGGCCGCGCGAGACCTCGAGCGCATCGGCGCCGCTGTCCTGGAGCCAACGCGCGACCCGCACGAGTTTGGCCTTGCAGGCCCGGCGCAGCAGCAGATCGTCGGTTCCGTTCAGCTTCACCAGGATCGGGAACGAGTCTCCTACCTCTGCGCGAACCGCTGTCAACACCTCGAGCAGCAGGCGTGCCCGATTCTCGAGCGGGCCGCCGTACTCATCGGTTCGCCGGTTGGTGTGCGGGGTGAGGAATTGGCTGAGCAGGTAACCGTGCGCAGCTGGATCTGTAGTCCGTTCATGCCCGCGTGGAGCGCTCGACCCGCAGCCCGCACGAAAGAGTCGACGACGATTAGGGGCAGTTCGTCGCCGCGCAGCGGGCTGGGCCGGATAGGCGCTCGCCGCGGCAATTCGGCTCAACCGCTCAATCCCCCACATATCAGTCATCGCGGGCCTCAATACAATTGGCGCACTCGCAGTGGTCAGACCCGGTGGCAGCGCGGCTATTCACGGACGATCCATCGACGGCCGGACTCAGTTCGTCCACTTTGGCCCGCGCTCGAGCTCCATCATGGGACTATCGGTGCCGATCGCACGCTGACCACCGAGGGCGTTGTGGACTACGACAGAGTTGCCGATATCCGGTCCCTGGACGAAAGCGGGGCCGTGATGGACGTGGGTTCGGGGTACCTGGTTGCACCTCGGCTTGTTCTCACCGTACGACACCTTGTCGAACCGGGGTGGGACGACGCCAGCGATGGCTTCCGCCCGTGCCATCCGAAATTTGAAGTGCGCGTAGGCCATCCACTTCACATGAAACCGGTCATCTGTACCGCGACGGTGGTGTGGCGTCACCGGTATCGAGACGCCGCTCTCCTCGAAATCGACACGAGCCTCAACCCTCGGCCGATCATGTGGGGACGGTTCGCGTGCAGTGATGACGCACAGTGCGAGTCGATCGGCTTCCCGCGATTTGCGCACTACGACGGCCGTCGGCATACGGTCGTGGTCTCGGGGCCAGTGAAGCCGTTCACCATGGGCCCGAATAGTACGTATGCCCTCGAGATCGCTGTGGCCCCGACGTCAGGTAAACCGGACCCGGAAACGGATGGGGCAGAACAGGAAACGGACGAGGCCGAACCGGCGTGGAGAGGGCTATCCGGTGCAGCGGTGATCTGTGCCAATCATGTGATCGGGCTCCTCGCCAAGGACGACGAGCTGTTCGACAATCACATGATCTACGCAGTGCGCGTGAGTCAGCTGTTCACGGATGCCGTTTTCGTTGAGCATCTTCGACAGTCGTCCGGATGGACGCCGGTCATGGTTCCGATCGAATTCTCCCGAATCATTCAACGCCGCCCGCATCCCTTGACGCAGGGAGGTCCCGCATCGCTGCTTCGAGCTGCAACGGAGGCGGTTAGGTTTATCGAAAAAGGCTCTCAGCTCGAAGAACTGGCGCACTGGCGGGATGCAGGTGGTCCCCAGTTGTCTATCTGTCTCGTGACCGCCCCTGCCGGTGAGGGCAAGACTCGGCTTGGGCGCGAGTTCCTGCAGCGCAGTGACGAGGCTGGCTTCGCCACGGGGTTCGTGGAAGCAGCGATCAGCATTCAGCAGCACTGGGCGACGCTCTCTCGTAGTGTTCTGCCGCTGGTGCTGGTCAGCGACTACGCCGAGTCGCGTCCCGGCGACCTGCTGGGGTTGGTGAAGGCGTCGATGATGGATCCACCGCAGCGACGTGTGTGCCTGTTGCTGCTGGCACGGTCGAAAGGCTCGTGGTGGGGACATCTGGACAGTGTCGGTGGGACAATCGTTCACGGCCACGTACTTCTGGAACCGCTCGGTAACGCCATGGAGGCTCGTATGACCGCCTACTGCCAGGCTGTCAGCGACCTGGGCCGACGCCTCGCCGAGCGACACAGCGACACCCGGTACCGCCACGCGGCTGAACGCCTCACGGCCGACCCGCCCGATCTCAGCGACACGAGCTACACCAATGCTCTGTCTCTGCAGATCAAGGCTTATCTTGATCTGCGCGACGCTGTCGAGGACGGACCCGCGGGGCGTACAGCCGAGCCTGACGATCCCGACACCGAGTTCGTGAGACACGAACAGTCCTATCTGGAACAAGTGGCGCGGCGAAAAGGTTTGTACGGCAAGGACATTATCTCACCCCGTGTGGACAACTTCGATCGTGACGTGGAGGTCAAGAAGGTGCTCGACACCTTGTTGTGCGCAACGATCCTACTCAACCCCGTCGATGACGACGCTGCCGTCCGGATCATCCAACGGTCGGTGCCCGGCCAGCACAACGAAGATGTGTTGTCATGGATGCGTGAGGTGTATCCGCCGACGGGTGAGGGGACCGATACCATCGGGCGCGTCGAGCCTGACCGAATCGCGGAGTTCTTGGTGGGCGAAATGTTGTCTGCCGATAAGGATCTCACGGCGCTGATCGGCGGGTGGGTGGATACGGAGCAGACCGCGCACCACATGCTGCTGGTCCTCGCCCGAACCGCCACGCATGCCAAGTTTCAGGCAGTGATCGATCCCCAGATTTCCGATCTGATCGTCGAGTACCCGTCGTTCTTCGCCGAACCTGCGAAACAGCTTGTGAAGACCGCACAGCGGGCGGCACCAATCGTGCAAGGTATCAAGCGACTGCCTGTCCCCACGCGGCGGCCCGCGCCTGTGGATCTGTCCTATGGACGACGACAGCTACCGATACTTTTCCCCGCGCCACGACCCGCCGGCCCGGCGGTCGGGAACGACCCACATGGCAGGGAGAACTGATGGCTGAGTGCGACGCCTTTATCTCCTACGCTCACGGCGACAGGCCGAGGGTGCACATCCTGGCTGAGCAACTGCGTCGGCGTGGTCTCGTCGTACAGCTCGACGGTTGGAAACTGCGTCCTGGCGAACGATGGGCGTCCTCGATCGAAAACATGATGGCAGCCTCACGAGCCGTCGTCCTGGTGATCAGCTCGGCATGCCTGCACAGCACGTGGCAGCAGGAAGAATACGCGGCATTGCTGCGACAGTCGGTTGCAAGCGATGATCGGATCTTTCCGGCCGTCATCGACGATATCGAGTTCCCTACCTGGCTGAGAGTTCGCCAGTGGATCGATCTTCGCGGCGAGGGCCACGGCGAGAGCCACGGCGAAACCAAAGAGCAGCTGATCGACATACTTGTCGCCGCGATCAAGAAGGCTGGTCGTCAGCGTCACGTTGGGCTCAATGCCTTCTTGCACCACGCGGTCGCGCGCCAGAACCATTCTGTGCATGCCAGTTTCACCCTGACGATCACTGCTTCGCGTGCAGTCCTGCGCGAGGACTTCGGCCACCGAGAACCTGTCGAGTCGTCGGTCCATACCATCCATCCCCGAGTGCAGGAACTGGCTGTACTCGCTCGCGACCATCCCAACCCAGCACTGCTGCGAGATCTCGGCATTGCTTTGGGAGAGGACCTGCTGCACGGCGACATCGCCGATGGTCTGCGCCACGCATTGAATGAAGCAAAACGACGCGACGCGGTGGTCCGGCTCGCGCTTGAAGTGGCGGAGCCTGAACTCAGCGCCCTTCCATGGGAGGCGATGAGTGTCGAGGGTGTGTCGGCCCCTCTCGCCCTGCATCCGCACCTGCAGCTGTACCGACGCAGCATCTACGGCCCAACAACAATTCCACAGCTGACGGCCGCGGGACCGCTCCGCGTCCTGGCAGTGACCTCCACACCAGAGCCCAGCAATGCCGACTCCGCATTGCAACTTCTGCTCGACAGCCTCGCCCCGCTACGCGACCGCGCCGTGGATGTTCGAATACTCAACAGAGCCAGCCTGCCTTCGATCGCGGCGGCCCTCGGCGCCGAACCCTGCCATATCCTTCACATCTCGTGCCAGACCCGATTCGGAGAGTTGCTGTTGGAAGATGAAGACGGTGGAGCAGACATCGTCGGCCCCAACCGCTTCGCCGATGCGATCGCAGCCCGAGTATCGCTTGTCATGCTCGCTACCCGCGAGACCGCTGACCCGATCGATACCAAGGGGTTCAGGGACGGATCGTTTGCCAACACTCTTCTTGCACAAGGAATTCCAGCTGTCATCGCGATGACCGGCGTGGTGAGCGAAAACTATGCCGCAACATTCGCCAGCGCACTCTACCGGGAGCTGGCAACGACTACTGAACCCAATGTGCTGACATGTTTCTCCGAAGCACGACGGCGCGTCGAGCTCGGACGCCGCGACCTGGCGACCTTCTCATCCCAGGTCGGTCCGCCCGAGTGGGCACGTCCGGTACTGCTGACGCGCTCGGTGCCCTCGATCCTGTTCCAAATCAGCGAATCCTCGGAGACCAACAACGATCTTCCTTCCCCACCCGAAAGTTTCGTGGGAAGGCAGGCCGAAGTGCGAGAACTGATGTCGGTTCTCTTGGAAGAAGGCGCGGTCGCGGTCATTACCGGGCCAGCAGGAATGGG
The DNA here is from genome assembly GCF_053602575.1 of Nocardia sp. NPDC004340. Taxonomy (NCBI): domain Bacteria; kingdom Bacillati; phylum Actinomycetota; class Actinomycetes; order Mycobacteriales; family Nocardiaceae; genus Nocardia; species Nocardia sp. NPDC004340. Next base: position 71,561 of record NZ_JBSGDW010000010.1, on the reverse strand, counting down.
TAAGACCGCGTTGGCTCGCAATGTCATCGGACGATCGGGACTGGTGCCGGTGAGTCCTCCGCCAGGTCGGGTCAGCGCGCAAGCGATCCGGGATGTGCTGCCCGGCCCTGAGCTGACCAAACCCTGGGTGTTGTTCCTGGATAGGTTTGAAGGGAACTTGCGTCGCTCCGATCATGCAGGAGAGATCCGGGATGCCGAAGTGCGCCAAGCCATCGAGGACGCGTTGACCCTCCACGGTGGTCGAGTGCTCGTCACCACTCAGATCCCGGTGGCGTTCTCTGCACTAGGAGGAACACGAGCCGCATCGCATCCGATCCGCGCACTTTCAGAAGCCGAATCTCGGCTACTGATGTGGCATTTGCCCAGTTTGCGAACCTTGACGGACGAGGAGCAGATGTACATCGGGCGCCTCGCCGGCGGCAACCCTCAAGTACTGCTGACCCTGAACATGATGATGGAGCGCGAGCAGGTGCCTTTTGACCACTTGCGAAGCGAACTCAGCGACGAGGCACCATGGACGCTCGTGAAGCCTGTCAGACGGCATATCGAGCTGCTGGCGATCGAGGAATTCGAGTTGCTTTTGTGGCTGAGTGTGTTTCGAGTCGGCCCCAAACGTGCCATGTGGGAGAACGAGCAGGAAGCGACACTCAGATATTTGGTGTCACAGGGATTTGTCACAGTCGCGGGTGATCACGAACCGCGACATTCAGTGCATCGTATTGTCACAAGGACCGTGCTGCAGAGCTCGCGGGCAGATCCTTCCCGGATACGAGCGGCCCATTCCGGCGCCGCCTCGTACTGGCGGTCAAACGCATCGAGCGAGTCGGCGATCATGGCGCTGGGAGAGGCAAGGTATCACCTCCATCAGATCGACGATATGGACGAAGCGCTGGATGTGACAGTCGAACTCGGTCGTCTGCTGCGCAGAGCAGGCAAGTTGTCCGACGAGGCCGACCTCTACCGCACGACGCTGTCCTGGATCGCCGACAGCGATCCGCGCACAGCGATGCTTGCAGTCGGCCTGGGCGACGCGCTTGACGCGCTCGAGCTCCCCGACGAAGCAGAGACCAACTATCGACGCGCACTGGCGGTTTGCAATTCCCAAGGCGATCGAAATACCGCAAGCCGGATCGCGTTTCGCCTCGGCCTCGTACATCAAAAGCGAGGGGAACTCTCAACAGCCGAGTCCTGGTACCAATCGTGCCTTGCCTTGTCGACAGAGCAGGCGGATCGCCCACGAAATGCAGCCGCGTATCACCAGCTCGGAATCCTGTCACAGATTCAAGGAATGTACGACACTGCGGAAGAATGGTACCGCAAGGCGGTGGCGGTCGCCGAGGACGACGATCGGCGTGCTCTCAGCAACAACCAGATCGCCAATCTCACATTCAGGCGCGGCGACTACCAAGAGGCGACCACACTTTATCAGCAAGCACTGGAAATCCTTCAGCGGGCGGGAGATCAGCACGGCACTGCGGTCGCGCTGCAAAATCTGGGTCTGGTCGCGTACCAGCTCCGCGACTTTCCTCGAGCCCGATCGCACTTTCGCCGGGCACTTCATCTCGCCGAGAATCTGGGCGAACGCACGCTCGAAGCCGCGTGTTTGCAGTCCCTCGCATTCGTGTTCGCTGATATCGAGGACGATGCACACGCACTAACGTACTTCGAGCAGGCGCTCGCAATCTTCGAGGAGATAGGCGACACCAGCGAAGTGGCCAGCGTCAGTAGCGAGATCGCGCGGATGCTGACCCGGCTCGGCCGAGCGGAAGACGGACTGCCGTACGGGCTGATGAGCTTGCTTCTGGCGATCGACCTGGGGTCCCACGAGGTTGGTGCCACCAGTGGTTTGCTGGCAGAACAGCGCGCCGCGCTTGGATCCGAGCGCTTCAGTCAGATCCTGGCCGAGACGCTTGACCCGGACAAGGTCGCAATCATCGCGAGTGTGCTGGATTGACCAGCACCGGTCAGTCCTTCAAATCTGAAGGAGCGCCACCAGACAAGGGGCGCTGCGCAGATGACTTCTCCTTCTTCGTCAAGGCCGGCACCCGGCCGTCGAGAAGAAACTCGATTGTGAAACCTTTCGATTTCCAAATAAGAACGAGCAACAGCAACAAGTAGGCAAAGAAACCCGTCGCGAGACCGATACAGTACCAACCGAACAGTCGTCCGCCATCCGGAAATAGCGCCGTGACCGCCGACCCTCCGACAGCTCCGGCGATCGTACCGATGTCGCGAACGCCAATCTTGTCATCTCGATGCCTGTTGACGTAGTAGAGGACCCATCCCATCACGACACCGAAAAGGCAGGCCCCGACCTGCTCCACGATTCCCATATGTTCCCGCCATAGCCGTAGGACAGCAGCAGACGTGATTCTCCCAGACCCAGGGCATCGCTGTCGGCCGTTACAGCTAGGGAATCGGGCGTCGCTACTCGAGTTCGCCGATGTTGCCGATGACCCGATTCAGCTTGGCCTTAGGGTCGGCGAGGGTGTAGGTGACACAGACCAGCAGCCCAACCACTCCCCCGCCCGGGAACTCATCAGCCCGGCGGGTCAGGAGATGATGCGGACGGCGTAGGGCATGATGCCGTCTTCTCGGACCGCGGAGACCTTGACGACCTCGCCGGATTGGGGGGCCTCGATCATCTTGTTGTTGCCGATGTAGAGGGCTACGTGCTGGCTGCCGCCGGGGCCCCAGAAGAGCATGTCGCCGCGGGCCCGTTCGGAGACGGGAACCCTTGTACCCATGGTGTATTGGTAGCCGGAGTAGTGGGGTAGGGAGACGCCGACGCCGGCGAAGGCGTAGATCATGAGGCCGGAGCAGTCGAAGCCGGTCTTGTTGTAGTCGCCGTAGCTGTCGGCGGTGCCGCCGTCGCGGATGCCGAGGGTGGGGCCGTCCTCGTCGCCGCCGCCCCAGGCGTAGACGACGCCCAGTTGGGACATGGCGCGGTCGACGACGGTTTCGATCAATTCGGAGCGGGAGCCGCCGCTGGGACGGGTGGTCTGGGTGTCGGAGCGGTTGGGCTGGGGGCGGCGCGGGGGCGGGGAGGAGTCCTGGACCTTGTGCGGGCGGTGACTCTGGCCGACCTGGTTGGCGCGGTCGGCGGCGGCACGGTCGGCGGCCACGCGGGCGGCGGCGGCGACCGCGGCGGCGCGAGCGGCGGCCTGGGCGGCGGCTTCCTCGGCCTTACGCTGCTGATCCCAGGCGACGAAGGCGTCGCGCTGGCTCTGCAGGCCGGCCACATTGGCGCGGGCGGAGTCCAGGCGCTGCTGGGCCGAGTCACGCTGGGAGACAAGGCCGTTGCGGACATTGTTCTGCGTGTTGAACTCGGCCTGGGCGGTGGTGACGGCGTTCTGCGCGTCGGCCTTCTTGGCGTCGGCGGCGGCCGCGGCCGCGTCGGCGGCCTGCTGAGCCTGCTTGGCGGCCGAGGTCTTGTTGGCCTGGTCGACCTGGGCGTGGCGCAGGCCATCGACGACCTGCTGCTGGTTCTTGGAGGCGATGGTCAGGATCTGGGCGCGGTTGAGCGCGATCTCGGGGCTCGGCGCGGCCATATAGCTGATCAGCGAGGTGGAGCCGGGACGCATGTAGACCTGCGCGACGTACTTGTCGAAATTGCCGTGCGCGGTATCGACTTTCGCGCCCGCGTCGGTCAGCTCCTGCTGGCACTGCACCACGGTCTGGGCGGCGGCATCGGCGGCGTCGCGGGCGATCTGCAGATCCACCAGGGCCTTGTTCACCGCTTCGCGGCGCACGGCGATCGCGTCGTCGAGCTGTTGCAGCTGCTGTTCGGCGGTGGCGACCTGGTTGATGAGCGCGCCGACCTCGCCGACACCGGCGTCGACCTGGGCTCCGGCGGCATTGAGGTCGCCGTCGCTGGGATTGGCGGGTGGGGGTGGGACCGCATGCCCGGAGGCCATGCCACAGGCCAGCACGACGGCCGCTACGAGCAACTCCGTAGCGACTCGCGCTGGACGTCCGCGCCGCTTCGCCGGTCGTCGCATCGCACCTCCCTGGAGTCCCATTCGGCACATCTGTCCCAGGCGTGCCATCGCGAAACCGTACGACATGTCAAGGATCGCTCTGATCAGCCACGCCACAATCACACATATGTAATTCGTCAGTAGCCACATATTTGCAGGTGAACCACACAATCACCATGCGTCACATGACACGACACGCATCACTGATCGCGCGTGTCGCATACGAACCGGGCGGTTTGCTTTACCGCGCACCCGGATTCGGGCAATGAAAAAGGGGCCCGGGACGAACCCGAACCCCACCCGGCGACCCCGTCGCCGTCGGCAGTGGAAGCCCTACCCCACCGGAGTCGACGGCCGCGCGCCCTCCGGAGCCCGCCGCGACTTCACCACGTACAGCCCGCCGATCCCCGCGAGCAGCAGGCCCAGCAGCACCAGCGTGATCACCGTCCACGACACCGCCTCCGGCTGCTGCAGCCGGTCCACGAAAACCCGTGCGGCGTCGGCGGTGTGCTCGGGCCCGCGATACTTGGCCCCGTCCTCGGCGCGCTCGAGCCGCCCGCGGGTGAACTGGTCGCTGAAGGTGCCGACCCAGTCGTCGCTGAAAACCACCACGGTGCCGTGCTCGATCTTGCCGACCTCGTTGGCCAGATCGCGCAGGTTCGCCTCGATCCCCGGATTGCCCGGCACCACAACGATATCGAGCTCGACGCCCTGATCGCGCGCCTCGGCGGCGATGGCCGCGAGGGCCTCCTGGTCGCGTCCCTCGGGGGCGGCGACATGGTTGTCGTCGAGATCGGCGATGATCTTATTCAAGTCGGTGTTCGGCGGTAGTTCCGCCTTCACGGGCGTGAAAACCGAGGGGTGCGAGACGGTCACGAACGCAGGGTACGGGACGGCTTGTCAGATCGCCTCACCGCGCCACACAGTTCCCGCCCCCGATGTGCTCACAGGACAAGCGTACTGTTAATGTCGGAAAACGGACGAGGCCCGCGCCTCGACGAGGCCATCGGCACAGCCCCGCCGCTGGCCCTCCCATTCACAGACGAGTGGAGCTGAACGTGACGAGTATCGATACCTTCGGCGCCAAGGGCACCCTCGAGGTCGGAAGCAACTCTTACGAGATCTTCCGGCTCTCGGCCGTGCCCGGCACCGAGAAGCTGCCCTACGCCCTGAAGGTCCTCGCGGAGAACCTCCTTCGCACCGAGGACGGCGCGAACATCACCGCCGACCAGATCCGCGCCCTCGCAGCCTGGGATCCGTCGGCCGAGCCCGACACCGAGATCCAGTTCACCCCGGCCCGCGTGATCATGCAGGACTTCACCGGCGTGCCCTGCATCGTCGACCTGGCCACCATGCGTGAGGCCGTCACCACCCTCGGCGGCGACCCGAACAAGGTCAACCCGCTGTCCCCCGCCGACATGGTCATCGACCACTCGGTCATCCTCGACGTGTTCGGCACCGCCGACGCCCTCGAGCGCAACGTCGACCTGGAGTACGAGCGCAACGGCGAGCGTTACCAGTTCCTGCGCTGGGGCCAGGGCGCCTTCGACGACTTCAAGGTCGTCCCGCCGGGCGTCGGCATCGTGCACCAGGTCAACATCGAGTACCTGGCCCCCACCGTCATGGTCCGCAACGGCCAGGCCTACCCCGACACCTGTGTCGGCACCGACTCGCACACCACCATGGTCAACGGCCTGGGCGTGCTGGGCTGGGGCGTCGGCGGCATCGAGGCCGAGGCCGCCATGCTGGGCCAGCCGGTCTCCATGCTGATCCCGCGCGTCGTCGGCTTCAAGCTGACCGGTGAGATCAAGCCGGGCGTGACCGCCACCGACGTCGTGCTCACCGTCACCGACATGCTGCGCAAGCACGGTGTGGTCGGCAAGTTCGTCGAGTTCTACGGTGCCGGTGTGTCCGAGGTTCCGCTCGCGAACCGCGCCACCCTGGGCAACATGAGCCCGGAGTTCGGCTCCACCGCGGCGATCTTCCCGATCGACGAGGAGACCATCAACTACCTGCGCCTGACCGGCCGCAGCGATGAGCAGCTCGCGCTCGTCGAGGCGTACGCCAAGGAGCAGGGCATGTGGCACGACGCGGCCAACGAGCCCGCGTACTCGGAGTACCTGGAGCTGGATCTGGGCACCGTGGTGCCGTCCATCGCCGGCCCGAAGCGCCCGCAGGACCGGATCCTGCTGTCGGAGAGCAAGAACGCCTTCCGCCAGGACATCCGCACCTACACCAACGACCCGGTGCCGCACACCGCGCTGGACGAGGCCATCGAGGAGTCCTTCCCGGCCAGCGACCCGGTCGCCCCGGGCACCGCCTCCGACGACTCGGCCGTCCCGACCGCCGCCAACGGCAACGCGGGCCGTCCGTCCAAGCCGGTCAAGGTGTCGGACCCGGAGCGCGGTGACTTCGTCCTGGATCACGGCGCCGTCGTGGTCGCGGGCATCACCTCCTGCACCAACACCTCGAACCCGTCGGTCATGATCGGCGCGGCCCTGCTGGCCCGCAACGCCGTCGAGAAGGGCCTCGCGTCCAAGCCGTGGGTCAAGACCAACATGGCCCCGGGCTCGCAGGTCGTCGCCGACTACTACGAGAAGGCCGGCCTGTGGCCGTACCTCGAGAAGCTGGGCTTCTACGTGGGTGGCTTCGGCTGCACCACCTGCATCGGCAACACCGGCCCGCTGCCGGAGCAGATCTCGGCCGCGATCAACGACAACGACCTGTCGGTCACCGCCGTGCTGTCGGGTAACCGCAACTTCGAGGGTCGCATCTCCCCCGACGTGAAGATGAACTACCTGGCCTCCCCGCCGCTGGTCATCGCGTACGCGCTCGCGGGCACCATGGACTTCGACTTCGAGGTCGACGCCCTGGGCACGGACACCGATGGCAACGATGTCTTCCTGAAGGACATCTGGCCGTCCGCGCAGGAGATCGACGACACCATCAAGTCGGCGATCAGCCGGGACATGTTCACCAAGTCCTACGCCACCGTCTTCGACGGCGATGCGCGCTGGCAGGGTCTGAACACCCCCGAGGGCGACACCTTCGCGTGGGACGAGAAGTCGACCTACGTCCGCAAGGCGCCGTACTTCGACGGCATGTCGATGGAGCCGACCCCGGTCTCCGACATCAAGGGCGCGCGCGTGCTGGCGCTGCTGGGCGACTCGGTCACCACCGACCACATCTCCCCCGCCGGTCCGATCAAGCCGGGCACCCCGGCCGCGCAGTACCTGGACGCCAATGGCGTTGCGCGCAAGGACTACAACTCGCTGGGCTCACGTCGTGGTAACCACGAGGTGATGATCCGCGGCACCTTCGCCAACATCCGTCTGCGCAACCAGCTGCTGGACGACGTCTCGGGTGGCTACACCCGCGACTTCACCCAGCCGGGTGGCCCGCAGGCCTTCATCTACGACGCCTCGCAGAACTACCAGGCCGCGGGCATCCCGCTGGTCGTGCTGGGCGGCAAGGAGTACGGTTCGGGTTCCTCGCGTGACTGGGCCGCCAAGGGCACCAGCCTGCTGGGCGTCAAGGCCGTCATCACCGAGTCGTTCGAGCGCATCCACCGCTCGAACCTGATCGGCATGGGCGTTGTGCCGCTGCAGTTCCCGGTCGGCCAGTCGGCCGCGTCGCTGGGCCTGGACGGCACCGAGACCTTCGACATCGAGGGCATCACCAAGCTGAACGAGGGTGTGACTCCGAAGACCATGAAGGTCACCGCCACCAAGGAGAACGGCGAGAAGGTCGTCTTCGACGCGGTCGTCCGCATCGACACCCCCGGTGAGGCGGACTACTACCGTAACGGCGGCATCCTGCAGTTCGTGCTGCGCAACATGATTCGCGGCTAGTCACTGCGATGTAGCTCGGTTCTCGAAGGGCTGTTTCGAAACCGAGTCGTGGTGGTGGGCACCGGAATCGCGTGAAAGCGCAGCTCCGGGGCCCGCCACGCGACCCCTCACCGGGTCGCTTCGCTCGTCGCTCGTGCGGGTTCTCCGATTTGGTCGCAAGATCGATACGGGGAACCCGCACAACACGTTTCGGAGGAGTCCAGTGCCCAAGGTCTCAGACGACCACCTCGCCGCCCGGCGCAGCCAGATCCTCGACGGAGCCCGCAGCTGCTTCGCCGAGTTCGGCTACGAGGGCGCCACCGTGCGTCGTCTCGAAGAAGCGACCGGTCTGTCGCGGGGCGCGATCTTCCACCACTTCCGGGACAAGGACGCGCTGTTCCTGGCGCTGGCCCAGGAGGACGCCGGCCGCATGGCCGAGGTCGCCGCCAATCAGGGTCTGATCCAGGTGATGCGCGATATGCTCGCCCGCCCCGAGGATTTCGACTGGCTGGGCACTCGCCTCGAGATCGCCCGCCGCCTGCGCAACGACCCGGAGTTCCGGGCCAACTGGGAAGAGCGCTCCGAGGAGCTCACCGCCGCCACCGTGGCCCGTCTGGAGCGCCGCAAGGCCGCCGGCGCGCTGCGCGACGACGTCCCCACCGAGGTACTGCTCGGTTACCTGGACCTCGTCCTCGACGGTCTCATCGCCCGCATCGCCTCCGGCCACGCGGGCAACAACCTCGAAGCCGTACTCGATCTGGTCGAGGCCTCGATCCGCCGCAAAGCGTGATCTCGCGGGGCGAATGCGCCCCGCGCTCGTCAGCTCTCGCGTTCGAGATCGGCGAGCAGTAGCCGCGAGATGCGGTCGAGTTCCTTGCGATCCGCGGCGTTCAGCACCGACAGGATGCGGGTCTCGTTCTCGAAGTGGTCGGTGACCACGATGTCGATCAGGTGCAGGCCGCGGTCGGTGAGCGCCACCTTGATGGCGCGCCGGTCGCCCGCGTCGGCGATGCGGCGCACCAGACCGGCCTGCTCCAAACGGTCGAGGCGGCCGGTCATGCCCGCGCGCGACATCATCAGGGTGTCGGCCAGGGCGGAGGGGTTGAGCTCGTAGGGCTCCCCCGAACGGCGCAGCGCCGCAAGTACATCGAACTCGCCGCGCTGCAATCCGTGTGCGGTGAACACCGTTTCGATCTTCGCGCCCGCCACCGCGGCCAGCCTGCCCAGGCGGCCGATGATCTCCATGGCCTCGCCGTCCAGGTCCGGCCGCTCCCGCCGCCACTGTGCCGCGATGGCGTCCACGGCGTCGGTCTCGTTCTCACCCATGGACAACACTCTATTCGATGCCATATAGTTCGGTAGCGAATTATCAATCACCGAATGATTCGGAGCTTGCCATGAACGCCGCTTCCCGCCCCGCCGCCATCCGCCGCCCGGAGGACTCCGAGATCATCGGCGCGGGGCAGCCCGCCTCGGTGCGCCTGCTCATCGACTCCGAGGAGGCGGGCGGGTCGGTCAGCACCGTCGAGGTGACCCTGGCCGAGGGCGCCGACGGGGCCGCGCCGCACTATCACACGCTCTCCGACGAGCTGTTCTTCGTCGCCGACGGCGAACTCCAGGTCATGGCCGGGGACGAGATCGTCACGGTCGGGGCGGGTGGGGCGCTGGTGGTCCCGAAGTTCATGCCGCACGCCTTCGGCGCGGTCCCCGGCTCCTCGGCCCGCCTGTTCATCGCCCTCATGCCGGGCGTGGAGCGGCACGGGTACTTCCGCTTCCTGGAGCAGCTGGCGCTGGGGCAGACCACCCCGGCCGACATCGAGGCGGCGCAGAAGGAGTACGACAACTACTTCATCGACGCCCCGCGGTGGTGGGCCGAGCGCACCGCGAACCGCGCCTGAACACGCGAGTTCGCCTGCCGCGCCGCGTATTCGCCGAGCGCCGACGCGGTTCACCGGCAACTGATCGCAACACCCGCCGAGCCCTCCTGCCCGGCGGGTAGCCCGGGAGTCGCCGGGCCGACTGTGCGGTAGGCCACCCGAAACGCGGAATGATCATCGGGTCGTCCCGGGTTGGACCTTGCATGGCATTCTCTGTTCCCATCACCGTGCGCGGCTATGAGCTCGACATCAACGGGCATCTCAATCAGGCGGTCTACCTCCAGTACGCCGAGCACGCGCGCTGGGAGCTGCTGAAGGCCGCGGGCATCGCCGGGGAGAAGATGGTGGCCGCGGGGATCGGGCCGGTGGTGCTGGAACAGACCATCAAGTACCAGCGGGAACTGCATCTCGGCGACGAGGTGATGGTGAGCTGTGAGTTCGAATTCCCCGGCGGCAAGATTTTCCGGATGCGCCAGCGCATCGTGAAACTCGACGGTACCGTGTCGGCGGAGATCGACGCCGTGTCCGGCATTCTCGACCTCGCGGCCCGCAAACTTGTTGCGGATCCCGGTGCGGCACTGCGGGCCGTGGCCGACTCGCCCGACGCCCTGGGCCTTTAGCCCCGCGACGCCCGTCCGCACCCACCCCGGTTATTCAGCGAAAATCTTTCGGCGGGAGCGATTTCCGAAACCTCGGTGAAGTTTGCCGAGGTGGCTGAAATCTGTCGATGCGGACCGAATTCGACCCGTCGCGGGATATGATTCAGATCACGCTCGGCCCCGCAGCAAATCCCGAGCAGATCGGAGTTCCGCATGACCGGCGCCCTGCACCGAACGGGATCGGCGACCCTCGCCAACACCTCGCCACCGCTACCCGGCTACCTTGTCGCAGCCACCGAGCGAAGTATCAGCGTGCGCGTCGGCGACGGCACCTGGACTCTGGATCGCGCGGATGTTCTCGACATCGCCCGGTGGGACGCTGCGAGTGCGCAGAGCGGTTGCGAGGGCCGTCCGGTCCTGGTGCGGGTACGGTCCGGCGCCACTGCCGATTTCACCCAGCGCCGTCGCGTCGAGGTCACCGACCGTCCGCTGACGCTGGCGCCGGAGCAGAGTCCCGCACGCGGTGACGACGAGCTGCGCCGGCAGACCGAGATCTGGGCCCGCGGACTGGATCTGACCGCGGGGCCGGGGGTCGGCGGGGCCACCATGACCTGCTGCCAGACCCGGTCGCACAACGGCAGCGACGACGGCATCGCCTGCGACAGCCTCGACTGACGGGCACGCATGGCCGCCCGCACCATGGGCTCGGTCCTCATCGTCACCGAGGCCGAGGATCTCCACGGCGATGCCCTCGCCGCTACGCTGCGTAAATTTCACGGACACAGTCCGATTCGGCTCGACATGCGTGACTTCCCGCGCGAGAACGGCACTTTCCGGCTGGGCGCGGACGGCTCCTACCGCAGCCTGTCGCACATCTTCGGACTCGACGACGTCACCTCGGTGTGGTGGCGACGCCCGCACCCCACCCTGGTGCCGGGCGGGCTGAGCGCCGAGGACGACGACTACCGCCGCGCCGAGTGCGACGGGTTCCTGCAGGGGCTGCTGTGGTCGATCCCGGCCCTGTGGGTCAACGACCCCGGGGCCGACCGCACCGCGGGGCGCAAGATCGTGCAGTTGGAGACTGCCGCCCGGGCCGGATTCGCGATTCCGGAAACCCTCGTCACCAATGATCCCGACGAGGCGCGTTCCTTCGTCGAATCCCGGCCCGGGCCAGTGGTTTACAAGCGCTCCGGCACCGGGCGCGGGGCGTTCACCGAGACCCGCCTGTTCACCCCGGCCGATTTCGACCGGCTCGCCACGATCCGCAACTCCCCCACCATCTTCCAGGACTACATCCACGCCGAGAGCGACCTGCGCATCGTGTGGGTGGACGGCATCGAGTGGGTGGTGCGCATCGACTCGCAATCCGGTGTGGGACGGGTGGATTCGCGCCTGGACACCTCGGTGGCGTTCACCGCCGATCGCCTGCCCGCCTCGGTGAGCAAGTCACTGACCACGCTGATGGGCGCGCTCGGACTGGCTTTCGGCGTGCTGGACCTGCGGGTGGGGCTCGACGGCGAGTTCTACTTCCTGGAGGTGAACCCCCAGGGGCAGTTCGCCTATCTCGAGATCAAGACCGGTCTGCCGATTTTCCGGAGCCTGGCGAACCTGCTGGTGCTCGGCGACGGGACCGTGACCCCGTAGCGGCCGCACGCCATCGCGAGCGGAGCGAGATCGCAAGTCCCCGACCGGCATTCACCGGCCGGGTCCCCGCGATCGTGTTCCCGGAACGGGACGCTACTTGCTGACGGGCTTGCCGGCTTTGCGGCGGTTGGCACCGCCCCGGCTGCGGAGTTGCACATGCGACTCCACGAGCACGTTGTGAATGAAGCCGTACGACCGCCCGGTTTCCCTGGCTAGGGACCGGATACTGGCTCCGGCCTCGTACTGCTTCTTGAGCTGGGATTGCAAGCGATCGCGGGATTTCCCGGTGACGCGCGTGCCTTTACCCAATACGGCTTTACCCTGTGCGGGCCTGTCACTCATGGCTTCCTCCGAGTCGCCGTGGGCGCCTCATTCCAGGGTAGAGACTCGGATGCCTGTGATCAACGAAACGGTGTGATGTGAATCACCGAGTTTTGGCGAACACGCGTTTTTCGGTGCGGGAAGCGAGTTTCCGGGCCCGGACGGTGGTTTTTCCGGGCTCGGAACACACACGCTCAGGCCAGCTGGATCAGTTCCAGGTAGTCCTGCGACCAGTGGTCCTCGGTGCCGTCGGGCAGCATGATGACCCGTTCGGGGTTGAGCGCCTCGGCCGCGCCCGGATCGTGGGTCACCAGCACCACCGCGCCCGCGTAACTGCGCAGCGCGTCGAGCACCTGCTCACGCGAGACCGGGTCGAGGTTGTTCGTAGGTTCGTCCAGCAGAAGGACATTCGCCGCCGAGGACACCAGACCGGCCAGGGCGAGACGGGTCTTCTCACCGCCGGAGAGCGTGCCCGCGGGCTGCTCGAGCTGCGGTCCGGAGAACATGAACGCGCCCAGCAGACCGCGCAGGTCCTGCTCGCCCGCGTCGGGGGCGGCGTGGCGGATGTTCTCCCAGACCGTGGCCTGGTCGTCGAGGGTGTCGTGCTCCTGAGCGAAATATCCGATCTTGAGGCCGCGACCGGGGTCGATCTGGCCCGCGGTCAGGCTCTCCACGCCCGCGAGCAGCCGCAGCATGGTGGTCTTACCGGCGCCGTTGAGGCCCAGGATGACGACCCGGCTGCCCTTGTCGATGGCCAGGTTCACGCCGGTGAAGATCTCGAGGGACCCGTACAGCTTGGTCAGGTTGGTGGCCATCAGCGGCGTCTTGCCGCAGGGCGCGGGCTCGGGGAACTTGATCCGGGCCACCTTGTCGGCCACGCGGATGTCGTCGACCTCGCTGAGCATGCGCTCGGCGCGCTTGACCATCTGGTGTGCCGCAGCGGCTTTCGTGGCCTTGGCGCCGAGCTTGGCGGCCTGCTGCTTGAGCGCGGAGGCCTTCTTCTCGGCATTGGCGCGCTCGCGCACCCGGCGCTGTTCGTCGGTGGCGCGGGCGTCGAGGTACTTCTTCCAGCCCATGTTGTAGATGTCGGCCTCACCGCGCACGGCGTCGAGGAACCACACCTTGTTCACCACGTCACCGAGCAGTTCGACATCGTGGGAGATTACGATGAGGCCGCCGTCGTGGTTCTGCAGGAAGCCGCGCAGCCAGTTGATGGAGTCGGCGTCGAGGTGGTTGGTGGGCTCGTCGAGCAGCAGCGTGGTGTCGGACTTGCCGCCGCTGCCGTCGGAGGCGCTGAACAGGATGCGCGCCAACTCGATTCGACGACGCTGACCACCGGACAGGGTGCGCAGCTGCTGGTTCAGCACACGGTCGGGCAGGGCGAGGCTGTGGCAGATGCGGGCGGCTTCGCTCTCGGCGACGTAACCGCCGAGGGCGGAGAAGCGCTCCTCGAGGCGGCCGTACTTGCGGATCGCCTTGTCGCGTTCCTTCTCGTCGGCGACCTCGGCCATCAGCGCCTGCTGCTTCTCCATCTCGCGCAGCAGGGTGTCGAGGCCGCGGGCCGACAGCACCCGGTCCTTGGCGAGCATCTCGAGGTTGCCCTCGCGCGGGTCCTGGGGCAAATATCCCAGTTCTCCCGAACGAATGACCTTGCCCGCGTATGGTTCACCTTCACCGGCGAGAATGCGCAGCGTGGTGGTCTTGCCGGCACCGTTGCGGCCCACCAGCCCGATCCGGTCACCGGCCTGCACCCGCAGCGCCGAGCCCGGCGCCGTCAGCAGGGTGCGGACTCCGGCCCGGACCTCCAGGTCGGTCGCGGTGATCACAAGCGTCTCCTCGGGTGCAGCGGATGCCGATGGTTAACTGAACGATTGTGCGTCGTGTCGACGCGCAAGAACCACCGATTTTATCCCAAGCGGCTCAGACACCGAGGTCAGGGGCGGGGTCAGCCGTATGGCCTGCGCCGATGCGGTCACGGCGACGACGGACCGCGTAGAACAGACCGCGGGCCGCGGCGGTGATCAGCCACAGCGTTGCTCCGAGTCCCCCGCAGAAGATCACACCCCACAGCATGATGAACGGCCCGTAGTACGCCACCCGGGCCCAGTAGCCGCACGGCCCCGCATCCTCGGGGATGCTGGCGCATTCGGGGTGGCCGATGGCGGAGAACGCGAGGGTCGCGAGCATCGGAATCGCCACGGCCACAGTGAGAACGAACGCCAGTTCACGGACCGGACGGAACGGGGCTGCCATGCGCCCGAACCCTACCGGGTCGGTGCCGCCGGAAGCCGCAGGAACGCAACAGGCTTACATATTGACATTCACCGGTGATTTGTAACACACTCGCGGGGCTCAACTGATGAGGGAGGGGCCGGCGATGACCGATCACGCGCGTGTGGCGCAGGAATTGCTGCGGGACAGTAGCCAATTCAAGTGGTACGTGATCCCGTTGTTGCTGGTCGTCATCTATGTGTACGCCACCGAGGTCGAGCGGCGGAACTGGAACGTGCTGTTCGCGGGCCTGGCGCTGTGGGGCATGGACCTGTTCAACGAGATCTGGAATTCGCTGGTCTTCCACGGCACCGGGCGGGCGCCGGTGTGGGGCGCGACCGGGCCGACGGCCTATCAGATCCTCATCGGGTTGAACATCGAGATCTGCTTCATGTTCGCCATCATGGGCATCGCGGCGGCGAAGATGCTGCCGCCCAAGGAGACTCGCATCCTCGGGCTGCCCAACCGGCCGGTGCTCATCGCGCTGAACTCCGCGGCCGCGGTCGGGGTCGAGGTGCTGCTCAATGCGATGGGCGTGCTGACCTGGGACTGGTCCTGGTGGCACGCGGGCTTCCCGTTCCTGATCTGGCTGGTCGGCTACGTGCCGTTCTTCGCGGCCTGCTTCTTCGTGTACGACCTGCCGACCGTGCGGGCCAAGGCCATCGCCGTCGGCGCGATCCTGGGCGTCGACGCGCTCGCCATCGCCGTCTTCGGCACGCTCGGGTGGCTGTGATGACCGACCGGACCCTGCGCCACGGCGTGCTCGCGGCCGCCGCCGGACTCGCCTTCACGCTGGCCGCACCCCAGCAGGCCGCCACCGCCGCTCCCGCCTGCGACCTGCTCGGCACCGTCGGCACCCCGGAGCCGGGCGCGGACGAGACCACCGCGGGCCTGGACGCGTTCCCCGCCGCCACCGTCGCCCTGCCGGATCGGGTCCTGTTGCGCGGCACCGCGGAGACCTTCAACCGCCGCTGGTCCTTCGCCACCCGCGACGGCGCGATCTACGTCAAACCAGCCGCCGCGCAGGGCGGTTGGCGCACCCTGCCGCTGCCGGGCTGTCTGGCGGGCCGCGTCGCCGGGGTCTCCGCCGACGACGACGAGCTGATGGCCATCGATGTCGACGGCCGCTTCTTCACCATGGACCGCATTCTCAGCGCCCCCGCGGACTGGAACTGGTCCAGCCGCTACGGCTCCCCGCTGTGGACCGGTCCGGGCAATACCCTGCCGCCGGGCACGACGGCGTGGACCTGGTCGGTGCTCTCGCCCAACGAGGACCACGTCTGGCGCGACAGCGCGGGCAACGACCACACGGTGGGCGGGGCCAAGGTGTCGCACGTGTACGCGCTCACCGACGACGGTCATCGCATCCACTACGTGGACCCGTGGCTGCCGCTGGACCACAGCTACGAGATGTCCACCCCGGCCGGCGGCCGGTTCCGGGCGGTCGGCATCTCCACCAGCGGCTCGACCACCCTGGTCGTGAACCGCTTCGGCGACCTCTACACGCGCCTGTACGACTTCGACATCTCCGGCGCGGACAAGGTCTTCTTCCGCTACTCCTACGAGGACCAGCGCGGCCGCCCCGAAGCGCCCGACATGCTCTCGGAGCGCATCGACGACCACTACGCCGCGATCCAGCTGCCCGCGCCCGAGTGGACCGCGCAGCCCAAGATCCCCGGGCAGATCACCGACCGGGTCTCGGTGCACAAGACCGGGATCGGCTCGGCCGCACGCGAACTCCGAGTGGAGGGCGTCGCCGACGGGCGCACCGGATACTGGGTGAAGACGCTGACCGCCGAGCAGTGGGATTTCGTGCCCACCGACCAGCCACTGGCGGGCAAGATCCTCGACAACACGCCCGCGGACCATTCGGTCGACGACAGCGTGCCCGTGTCCCTGTACACCTATGCGGGCACGACGCCGTCGGGTGTGGGAGCGCGGATCGAGAACTTCGATCTCGCGGTCTCCCCCACGCCGCTGCGCCTGGAGTTCGCCGACGGCAACCGGCTGGATCTGATCCTGCACACCGTCGACGGACTCCGCCAAACCGTGCAGGCTGCCGGAATCACCGATCAGCCACGGAGTTTCGACGGCAGTATCGAGGTCCCCACGGCCACCCTGGCCACGCTGGCCGAGCAGCCCGACACGGTTCGCCGGTTCGTGCGGACCGCCCTGGGCGACCGCCGCTTCACCGACACCGCGGTCCGGGTCACCACGAGCGGCTTCGCCATCGACACCCTCGCGGTGACGCTCCCCCGCACGCACTGACGACGGAGAACGGCTGTCCGACCGGGGAATCAGAGGTCGGGCAGCCAGTTCCCGTGGAACCCGTGCGGCACCCGGCGGGGCAGGTGGATGGTGCCGATCGGCTCGCCGCCGAGGTCGTCGGCATCGAGAATGACCAGGTCACTGCGGTTTTCGGCGGTGTCGTAGACGTAGGTCATGAGATAGCCCGCACCGCCGGGGGTTTCGTCGGCCGCCGCGAACGCGGCTTCGGCGGGTACTCGGCCGGGACCGAAGTCATGGACCGTGCTCGACCCCGTGTGCAGGTCGTAGCGCAGCAGCGCGCCGGTGCCGCCGTCGGAGACCGAGGCGTGGCCGTAGCGGGCGTCGAGGCCCGCCAATCGGTCGTCGATGCGCGGGAATTCGGCGATCCGGTCGTCGATCCGTTCCTCGCGGACGGACCCGGTGGCGAGGTCGAGGGTCCAGCGCCACAGGTTCGCACCGGTGTCGAAACCCTGTGAGGTGTCGCGCCACATGCTCGGATACCGCATGGCGTACAGCACGATCCGGCCCGCGTCGTCGTGGGCGTTGAGGGTGTGGAAGACGTAGCAGGGTTCGATGTCGAACCAGCGCACCGGGCCGTGCGGGTCGTCGCGGCGCAGCACGCCGATGCGCGCCTGGTAGTCGTCGCTCCACCGGAACGGCATGGCCCCGCCGGACATGGCGGTCTGCATGTCGAACACCACCGGCAGATCCAGGAACAGCACATGCTTCGCGGTGAGCGCGAAGTCGTGGTGCATGGTGGCGGCCGGGACGTCGATGGTGCGGCTGAGTTCGAGATTGCCCGCGGCGTCGGCGCGGTGGTAGGTCAGGTACGGCTCGAGGAAGTCGTAGCCGAAGAAGTGCAGTTCCCCGGTGACCGCGCAGGTCTTCGGGTGCGCGGTCATGGCGGTGGTGAGCTTGCCGTCGAAGTCGTAGGGGCCCACGGTGTCCAGCTCGCTGGTCAGTTCGTAGGGGAACGAGGATTCGACGAGGGCGAAGCTGCGGCCGGCGTGCCGGACGATGTGGGTATTGGCCGCGCCCGCTGCGTAGTCCCGGTTGCCCTGCGGGTCGATGCCCTGCGCGCCGTCGGTGAACCGGGTGGTCCGCACCCACCGATTGCGGTAGGAGACAGCGCGTCCGCCTTCGAGGCGCACCCCGTGCACCATGCCGTCGCCGAAGAACCAGTGCGGGGAGGCGGCGTCGTGCGGGTTGGGCCCGTTGCGCACGTACCAGCCGTTGAGGTCCTCGGGAATCGTTCCGGTGCAGGGCAATTCGTAGGCGGTGATCTCGTCGGGGACGGGCGCGTAGTTGCCGGAGAGATGAGGAGGAGTGGTCATGATCGATACCTGTCTGCCCGAGCAGCGGATGCTCACGGCTGCGACCTTCCAGTTCTGACATGTCCAAGATTGAGCCTCCTATTCCGACATGTCAAGAGTGGAATGTAAGCTGAGCCCATGAGTCTCCGGTACGCGCTGCTCGGATTGCTGTCGGACGGTCCCGCCAGCGGCTATGACCTACTGCGCACCTTCAAGCTGTCCCTGGCCAATGTCTGGCCCGCGACGCAGAGCCAGATGTACACCGAACTCACCAAGCTCGCCGACGCCGAACTCATCGCCGTCACCGACGAGGGTCCGCGCGGGCGCAAGGAGTACACGATCACCGCCGCCGGGCTCGAGGACCTGCGCACGTGGCTGACCACCACGACGCCGAAGGAGGTGCACCGCGACGAGACGCTGTTGCGGGTCTTCTTCCTCGGCGTCATCCCGCCGACCCTGGCCCGCGCGTATCTGACCGATATCGCCGAGCGGGCCGAACGGGAGCACGCCAACCTGCGCGAACTCGAGCAGGGCATCGACTGGAACGAACGCGACCTGTCCCGCTACGGCCATCTGGCCCTGGAGTACGGGGCGCGCGCCACCGCCCTGAAGGCCGAATGGGCCCGCTGGGCGCTGGAAAACCTACCGCCCGAACAGGATTGAACCGCTACAGGCCGAGCCCGTGCGCCAGCACCGGCCACGACGCGGGCAGTTCGTCGTCCCAGTAGCCCCACGAGTGGGTACCGTACGGGTGCAGTTTCACGGTGGCGGGGATGCCGAGTTCCTCGAGCCGGTCGCCCATGGCCCGGGTGCACTGATCGGTGGCCGCCTCGAGAATGCCGCCCACCAGGATCTGGTTCGCGAGATTGTCCCCGGCCCCGGCGAAGTGCTTGTCGAGGACCTTGTCGTGGGGTCCGGGCATGCCGTTGCCGCTGGACAGGTACAGGTCCAGGCCGCGCAGTCCCTCGGCGTGCAGGTAGGGATCATTGGCCGCCCACTGCGGGTCCCCCGACGGCCCGTACATATTGATGGCGTCACCGCCGCCGAAGGCGACCGTGATCCGCACGAACGCCTCCCCGATCGGATCGGCGATCCGCGCGCAGCCGCTGTAGGCGGCCACCGACCGGTACAGCCCCGGCTTGACGATCGGCAGTTGCAGCACCGAGGTGCCGGACATGGACACGCCCACCAGCCCGTTCAGGCCGTTCGCGCCGAGCGCGGCGTCGATGAGCGGCGGCAGCTCCTCGGTGAGGTAGGTCGTCCACTTCATGACGCCCAGCCGCGGGTCCGGGTGCCGCCAATCGGTGTAGTACGACGCCGCGCCGCCGATCGGCTGCACGACATTGACGTTCTTGTCGGCCAGGAAGTCGAAGGCGTTGGTGCGCTGATCCCACGACGCCGCGCCCTTGCCGCCGCTGCCGCCGCTGAGCATGTACAGCACCGGCCGCGGCACGGAGGTGTCGGCCGGGCGCTGCACGTCCACCGGGAAGTCCATGTTCATGGCGGCGGAATGCACGGTGAACTGCAGGTGCCGATCGTCGATCACGCGGGTTGCCACGATCCTCGAACCGTCCGCCGCGGCCTCCCCGCCGCTGCCGGTCGAGAAGGGCAGCGCGTCGGGATCGGCATTGGCCGCGAGATCGAAGGGCGTCGAGGTCAGCGCGAGCATTCCCGTCGCCGCCATCACCGCCGCACTGCACATGATCGAGCGGAATCGCACGTCGGGGGTTTTCCTGGTTCTCGCATGCCGCGCCGGGTTCGAATCCGGGCGGGGGTGTTCTCCGACGGCCATGGCCGCCCACGGCCCGACCAACTGCGCATCGGGCACGCGGCGGACAGTCTGGCACACGCCGTCGAACGGCAGGTTGCCGGATCGTTGCGCACACGGAACAGCTTGCGCACCGGATCCCTAGGCGCGAGTGAACTCGGAGGGTTACCCGAGAGTCAGGAGTTTCGCCGTACCGGACACGACGGTCTGGCTCTGGTCGACCAACGCGACCCGAACCTGAACGGGCGCACCCTTTTCCAGGGCCGGCTCCCCCACGGCCGGGCTGAGCGCCACGGTGGCGGTGTGCTGGGACCCGTCACAACTGAACGTCGTCTGCGCGCCGGTGGCGGCGGGCCGGTCGGCATTGGGATCGCCGACCATGGCTTGAATGCTGTCTACCCCCGCTGACGACTCACAGGTGTAGTCGATCCCGATCGAGGTCGCGGCGGCGGAGGTGACCGCGATCGAATTGTCGGCGAGCGCGGGGGCGGCGGTACAGACCAGGCTCACGCCCAGCGCCGCGAGCGCGGAGACGGACAGGGCGGAGCGGTACCGATTCCGGATGGTGACCATGGATATTCATGCCTCCTGGGTGAGGGACCTGAATCACTGAACACACTCGGAAAAAGACGCCCAGCCAGTATGGCCGGGCGTCTCCATGGTCCAGCGCGCGGGTCCCCGCGCCCGGGAGCCGCACCGCCCGGCGAGTCACCGGGGCGATGCGATGGTCGATCAGCGGCGGGTCACTCGCCCGGGTTCAGCACCACCGGCAGGCTGGTGTGGCCGTTGGAGATGAAGCTGCCGATCGGGGTCAATTCCGTTGCGGGCGTGGCCAATCGGAGGTTGGGGAAACGCTCGAACAGCGCCGGGAGCGCGATCGCGGCTTCCAGGCGGGCCAGCGGGGCGCCGAGGCAGTGGTGGGCGCCGTAGCCGAAGGCGACGTGCTGGTCCTTGGTGTCGCGGTGGATGTCGAATTGGTCTGCGGTCTCGCCGTGGATCTTCGGGTCGCGGCTGGCGCCGGCGTACGAGGCGAGGATGGCCTCGCCCTTGGGGATCACGACGCCGCCGACCTCGATGTCCTCCACCGCGTAGCGCAGCGGCAGGTGGGCGACCGGTGCCTGGTAGCGCAGGGTCTCCTCGATGACGTCGTTCCAGGACGCCTGCTCGCCGACGACGGCGGCCAGCTGCTCCGGGTGCGAGAGCAGCGCCACGATGGCCTGGCCGAGCAGGTTGACCGTGGTCTCGTGGCCCGCGTTGATGACCAGCATCAACGTCTCGACGAGTTCCTTGTCGGTCAGCTGCGAGCCGTCCTCGTCGCGGGAGGCGATCATGGCGGTGGTGATGTCGTCGCCCGGGTGCTCGCGCCGGTAGGCGACCAGCTCGCCGACCCGCTCGTACATGTCCAGGAAGTTGGCCATGGCCTCCTCGGCGGTCAGCGACCCGTCGAAGAAGCCGTCCACGCACTTGTGGATGGCGGCGTCGAGGTGCTCGGGCACCCCCATGAGCCCGCTGATCACGCGGATCGGGACCGGGTAGGCGTAGAGCGAGCGCAGGTCCGCGGTCGAACCCGCTGGGAGCTCGGCGAGGTCGTCGAGCAGTTCGGCGACGATGGACTCGATGCGCTCGCGCATGGCGGTGGTGCGGCGGTGGGTGAAGGCCGGGGAGACCAGCTTGCGCAGGCGGCGGTGGTCGGCGCCGTAGGCGGTGAACATGTTCTCCACCGCGATCCAGGGCAGCAGCGGCCAGGCCTCGGTGATCTCGCCGTTACGGAACGCCGCCCAGTGCTGGCGCGGGTCCTTGGAGACGCGCTCGTCGGTGAGCAGGCCCTTGAGCACTTCCTGGTCGGTCACCGACCAGGCCTGGACGCCGCCGGGCAGCTCGACCAGCGCGACCGGGCCCTGCTCGCGTATCCGGGCGGATTCGCCCTGGATATCGGTGCCGGTGACATCCAGCACGATCGGGCTCTGGGACATGAAAAGCTCCTTCTACACCGCGCGCAGCGCGGGACTGATCGGGAATTCGACCGGCAGTGCCACCATGGCGCGGTGGAACGGGCCGGGACGCCAGGAGATCTCGTCTTTGCCGACCGCCAGCGCGATGTCGGGCAGTGCGTCGAGCAGCTGGTCGATCGCGGTCTGCGCGACCAGATATGCCACCGAGCGGGCGGGGCAGGCGTGCGGGCCCGCGCTCCAGGCCAGGTGCGAGCGGTTCCCGGTGCGGTCGCCGCCGGCGATCTCGGGATCGTTGTTGCAGGCCGCGAGGCTGATCAGCACCGGCTGGTGGGCGGGCAGCCAGGTGGTGTCGATGAGCACCGGCTGACGCGGGTAGCTGATCGAGAAGTTCGCCATCGGCGGGTCGTTGAAGAGGACCTCGTCGAGGGCGTCGCGGGTGGAGAGGCTGCCGCCCAGCATGTCTCCGCCGAAGCGGTCGTCGGTGAGCATGAGCAGCAGCGTGTTGGCGATCAGGTTCTGCATCGGCTCGAGGCCCGCGCCGTAGAAGCTGACCAGCTGGTACAGCATCTCCTCGTCGTTGAGCGCGGTCGGGTGGTGCGCCATGCGGGAGGTGACGTCGTCGCCGGGCTCGGCGCGGCGCAGGGCGATCAGCTCCATGAGCGCCTCGGCCAGGGTCTGCATGCCCCACGCGGCATTGACGGTGTCGAACAGCGCCGCCATGCCGGTGGCCACCCGCTGCCCGATATCGGCCGAGCAGCCCACCACCTGGTTGAGCACCTCGAACACCAGCGGCAGCGCATAACTCGACACCAGGTCGGCGCCGCCCTCGGCGGCGATCCCCGCGATCAGCGGGCCCGCGATCTCCTCGACGGTGGAATGCACCGCGTGCAAGTCGATTCCGTCGATGGCGGCGGAGTAGGCCTGCCGGTAGCGCAGGTGCTCGGCGCCCGCGTTACGCAGCGCGTTCGGGTACCACTGCATCATCGGCCGGATCGGCGAGTCCTCGGGGATGGTCTCCTGCCAGACGCGCGGGTCGGCGGGAAAGTGCTCCGGATCGTTGAGGATTCGCAGGGCGGTCCGGTAGTTCACGACCAGGGTGGCCGGAACGCCCGGGGCCAGTTCGATGGGCACCATGGAGCCGTGGCGTCGCCGCATCTCCCGATAGGCGGCGTGCGGGTCGGCCGCGAATTCCGGTGTGCCCAGCAGGATCCTGAGCTCCTCGGGAGCGACACCCGCTCCGCCCCGAACCGGACATCCCTGAACCCCCGCGAACCCGCCTCGCGACCCTGTCGTGTCCACGACCGAAACTCCCTATCGACGAACAACTTTCACCGCGCCCCACCGAGCCTTGTCGATCGGGCCACCACATCGCAGACTAGCAGCCCCGCAGCACACCTACCGATTTTGTGAAATGCCAACGGCCGCCGGGGCTCCTCGGGCGGGCCGCTATTCCTCGACGATCGAGGTGATCAGCGTGCGGCCGCTCACCGTGCGGGTGGTGACCGTCTGGGTGAACGCGTCCGGCAATTCCCCGGGCCGCTGCTGCATGACCTTGACCGCCCAGTGCTCGTCGTCGCCGGGGGCGATGCGGCCGACCTGCACGCAGTAGCGGGTGCCGACCGGCAGCGAATCGATGCCGGTCTGAATGGTCGACGGATTGGCCACATTGGAGGCGTCGCCCGCGACGAATTGGCTTGCCACCGAGCCGGAGCGGAGCACGTAGTAGGCGTACTGGAATGCCAGGATCGCGTCGGGGCCACTGGCGATGCCACCCGGATCGGTGCCGGTGACGCTGTCGGGAGTACGGCGGGTCTGGCAGCCGTCGGCGGCCGCGGCGGCGGCCGGGTTGACCGACGTGGCCACCGCGGCCGTACTCGTGCGGGCCGGTGCCGAGGTACGCGGGCCGGTCGTGGGCGCGGCCGAATCCTTGGGACTCGGTTCCATCAGTGCCGAGAGCAAACCGACCGCGGCGGCGGTGGCGCCCACCGCCACGACGACCGCGAGCACCACCAGCAGGGTGCGTGACCGCGCCCAGGGCTCCGACTCCGGCACGGCGGCGTGCCGGTTCTTGTCGCGCGGATTCTTCGCTTTGGGCGGCGGAACCGCCGGCGCCGACCGTGATTCGGTGAGCACGCCGCTCACCGCCGCGGACAGTTCGGCGCAGGTGGCGTAGCGGTGGCGGGGGTTCTTCGCCATGGCGCGCGCCAGGATCGGGTCCAGGGCGGCGGGCAGGGCCGGGTTGAGCGCGTGCGGCGCGGGCACGGGGGCCTTGACGTGCCGGTAGATCAGCCGGGGCAGGTCGGTGTCGGCGTACGGGGGTGTGCCGGTGAGCATTTCGAACAGCGTGCAACCCAGCGAGTACACGTCGGCGCGGCGGTCGACGCGGGCCTCGTCGTTGAAGCGTTCCGGCGCGGTGTACTGGAAACTCGCGACCACCTCGCCGCGCCCGGTGATGCCGCGGACCTCATGCCTGGATTCGGCGATGCCGAAGTCGGTGAGCAGCGCCCATTCTCGCGGTTGCGCGGTGAGCAGGATATTGGCGGGTTTGACATCGCGGTGCAGTACGCCCGCGTCGTGCGCGTAGTCGAGGGCGCGGGCCACGTCGGCGGTGATGGCGGCGGCGCGGCGCGGTTCCAGGGGCCCGGCGAGCAGTTCGGCCTCCAGGTCCGAGCCGTCGACGTAGGCCATGGCCAGCCACAGCCGTCCTTGTTCCTCACCGCGCGCATAGATGGTGACGATGTTCGGATGGGCGAGCCGGGCAATGATATTGGCCTCGCGCAGGAATCGCTGCCGGGTCTCGGCGCTGTCCCCCGCCACCACATTGAGCAGCTTCAAGGCGACGAATCGGGGCAGGTCCCGGTCGTGGGCCAGGTACACCTCACCCATTCCGCCGACGCCGAGGAGCCGCTCGACCCGATACCCGGCGAAGGTCACTCCCGGCCGGAGCTGCTCAGCCAAACAATCCTCCCGATTCACCTGCACCGCAGACAATACCGGGACCGATCGGCGGCGGGAGGAACGGTTCGGATCGGATGCGGCGGGGCGCGGGTGCGGCGGGATTTCCGCTGGCTAGGGTGGGTGCGACCAGCACCGCACCGATTCGGGAGGCCCATTGACCGCCGCCGCGCGACCGCGCATCGCGGTGGTGATGGGCGTGGCGGGATCCGGCAAGTCCACTGTCGCAGGCATTGTGGCGCGGACGCTGGGCTGGGATCTGCTGGAGGGCGACGACCTGCACCCGCCCGCCAATCGCGCGAAGATGGTCGCCGGTCGACCTCTCACCGATGCCGATCGGGGGCCGTGGCTGGCGGCCGTCGCGGAATGGATGTCCGCGGAGTTCGCGGCCGGCCGTTCGGGAATCGTCGCCTGTTCGGCCCTGAAACGCTCCTATCGGGACATCCTGCGCGCCGGGCACCCGGACGCGGACCTCACCTTCGTGCACCTCACGGGTTCCCGAGAAGTACTGCGCGCCCGCCTCCTCGCGCGCACCGACCACTTCATGCCACCGGACCTGCTGAACTCGCAGCTCGAGACCCTGGAGCCACCCGGCCCGGACGAACATGCGATCACCCTCGAAATCGATCGTCCGCCAGCCGAAGTCGCCGCCGCCGCGCTGGCCGCCCTGCGTCCTCACAGCTGACCCGAAGCTTCAGCTCAGCTTCAGGCCGCGTCTCTACCATCGACGGCGTGTACGCACCGAGAATCGCCGCCGCGGTCCTGCTCTCCACCGTGTTCCTGGCCGCGGGGTGCACGTACCCGCGGGCCCGCGCGGCGGCCGACACCACCGTCACCCTCGAATTCGGCGGCCTGCAACGGCAATACCTCGTCCACTACCCCGCCAACCGCCCGCAGGGCCTGCTGCCCGCGGTCCTGGCCTTCCACGGCGGTGGCGGCACCGCCCGGAATCTGGCGGAGACCTCCGGCTTCGACAAGCTCTCCGACACCGAGGGCTTCATCGCCGTCTACCCCGACGGCTACGAGAAGTCATGGAACGACGGCCGCGGCGCGGACACCAAGGCGGGCGCGGCCGGAATCGACGACGTGGGTTTCGTTGCGGCGGTGATCGACCGGCTGGTCGGCGGCGACGGCGTGGACCCGTCCCGAGTCTATGCCACCGGGATGTCCAACGGCGGCATGCTCACCGAACAGCTCGGCTGCCGGCTGCCGGGGAAGCTCGCCGCCATCGCCCCCGTCGCGGGGCCGCTCCCCCAGGCGGACGAATCCGACTGCACCCCCGCCCATCCCCTGCCGGTGCTCGCGATCCACGGCACCGCCGACCCGATCGTCCCCTACGACGGCGGTGTCGTCCGGGTCACTTCGGGACGGCACGGCGCCGGCACCAGCCCCGTGCTGTCGGTCGACGCGACCCAGCAGTGGTGGCGCGAGCGCGCCGGCTGCGCCGACGTCACCACCACCCAGCTCCCGCCGCGGACCGACGACGGAACGTCGGTCACGCTGCGGTCCGCCGACTGTGGGAACGGATCCGCGGTGCAGCTCTATACGGTCACCGGCGGCGGTCACACCTGGCCGGGTGGTCAGCAGTACCTGCCCGAGGCCATTGTCGGCAAAGTCACGCACCAGTTCGACGCCGCCGACGTGATCTGGCGATTCTTCGCTCGATTCTCGGCATAACCGCCGGTCGAACACGGGACAACCAGGACTTACCGGTACCGTGGGCCAATGGCCGCCCTACAGTTTGCCTGTCGGTAACTCTCGTATGAAACAACCAACGCCTGAGCGACGGATGGTTCCATGAGAGGTGGGCAGCACGTAATGCCGCGACCGCAGGCCGATATCGAGACAGACGCGAACCCGATGTTGCGGGCCGCCCTCGCGCCGCGAGCCCGCACCCTGGTCGACATTCTCGCCGCGACCGCCGCGGCGCACCCCGACGCACCCGCCATCGACGACGGCGAGGTGGAACTCGGGTACGCGGAACTGCTCGCGGAGATCGCCGTCGAGGTGGACCGGCTGGCCGCCGCGGGCGTGCGCGCCGGGGACCGGGTCGGCGTCCGGATGCCGTCGGGCACGCGCGGGCTGTACATCACCATCCTGGCCGTCCTGCACGCGGGCGCGGCCTATGTCCCGGTCGACGCCGACGATCCCGACGAGCGCGCCCGGCTGGTGTTCGGCGAGGCCCGCGTATCGGCCATCGTGACCGCCGCCGGCATCGAGACCACAAGCGTCCCACGCGAATCCGGCGACACGAGGACGCGACCGGCCGCCCCCGCCCCCGCCGACGACGCCTGGATCATCTTCACCTCCGGATCCACCGGCACCCCCAAAGGCGTTGCGGTGACCCATCGCAATGCCGCCGCCTTCGTCGACGCCGAAGCGAACCTGTTCCTCCAGCACGAACCGATCGGCCCCGGCGACCGGGTACTGGCCGGACTGTCGGTCGCCTTCGACGCCTCCTGTGAGGAGATGTGGCTTGCCTGGCGGCACGGCGCCTGCCTGGTCCCGGCCCCGCGCGCGCTGGTGCGCACCGGCGCGGACCTGGGTCCGTGGCTGGTACGCCGTGAGATCAGCATCGTCTCGACCGTCCCGACGCTGGCCGCCACCTGGCCCGCGGAGGCGCTGGAACCGGTGCGGCTGCTCATCTTCGGCGGCGAGGCGGTCCCGCCCGAGCTGGCCGAACGCCTGGCGGGCAACCAGGATTCCGAGCGTGAGGTGTGGAACACCTACGGCCCCACCGAGGCCACCGTGGTGGCGTGCGCGGCGCTGCTGGACGGCGGCTTCCCGATCCGCATCGGCCTGCCCCTGGACGGCTGGGACCTGACCGTCGTCGACGCCGCCGGAAACCCGGTGGGCGAGGGCGAATCCGGTGAGCTGGTGATCGGCGGCGTCGGCCTGGCCCGCTACCTCGACCCGGCCAAGGACGCCGAGAAGTACGCCCCGCTGGAATCGGTGGGCTGGGAACGCGCCTACCGCAGCGGCGATCTGGTCCGCAACGACCGCGAGGGCCTGGTGTTCCTGGGCCGCGCCGACGACCAGATCAAGCTCGGCGGCCGCCGCATCGAACTGGGTGAGATCGACAACGCGCTGCAGCATCTGCCGGGAGTGACCGGTGCGGCCGCCGCCATCCGGACCACCAAGGCGGGCAACAAGATCCTGGTCGGCTACCTCACCGGCCCCGACGCCGACTACGACCTGACCGCCGCCAGAACCAAACTGGCCGAACAGCTTCCGGCTCCCCTGGTGCCGCGCCTGGCCGTGGTCGGCGAACTGCCCACCCGCACCTCGGGCAAGGTCGACCGTGACGCCCTGCCCTGGCCGCTGCCCAAGGCGGTCGCCGCCACCCCCGAGGCCGGGCTCACCGAGACCCAGCGGTGGGTCGCCGGTCTGTGGGATTCGATCCTGGGCGCCGAGGTCACCGATCCCGACGCCGACTTCTTCGACCTGGGCGGCGGCTCCCTCGCCGCGGCCCAGCTGGTGGCGGCGCTGCGCGAACGGCATCCGCGCATCGCGGTGGCCGACCTCTACGACCATCCGCGCCTGGGCGCGCTGGCCGCCTTCCTGGACGGCTTCGCCCCGACCGAGACCGTCGAGGAGCGCGTGGTCCAGCCCGTACCGCTGTCCGCGCAGCTGTTCCAGGTGCTCGCCACCATCCCGCTCACCACCCTCACCGGTCTGCAATGGCTGACCTGGCTGGCCACCGTAGGCAATATCGCCGCCTGGTCGGGCTCGCTGCCGTGGCTGCCGCACCTGTCGTGGTGGTGGACCCTGGCGGCGTTCGTGCTGTTCATCTCCCCGCCCGGCCGGATGGCGCTGTGCGTCGCCGGGTCCCGGCTGCTGCTGCGCGGCGTCGCGGCCGGCACCTACCCGCGCGGCGGACTCGTGCACCTGCGGCTGTGGACGGCCGTGCGGCTGTCGGAGGCCAGCGGCGCGGAGAACCTGTCCGGCGCACCGTGGATGGTGCCGTTCGCCCGCGCGCTCGGCGCGACCGTCGGCAAGGGCGTCGACCTGCACACCCTGCCGCCGGTCACCGGCATGCTGCGGCTCGGCGACGGCTGCAGCATCGAACCCGAGGTCGACCTGGCCGGGTATTGGATCGACGGCGACGTGGTGCACATCGGCCCGATCGAGATCGGTCCCGGCGCGGTGGTCGGGGCGCGTTCGATGCTGCTGCCCGGCACCAGGATCGGCCGCAATGCCGAGATCGCGCCCGGCTCGTCGGTGTCGGGCAAGGTCAAGGCCGAACAGGAGTGGGCGGGCTCGCCCGCGGTGAAAGTCGGCCGGGCCCAGCACCGCTGGCCCGACGCCACCCCCGCGCGCGCCTCGCACTGGGTCGCCATCTTTGGCGTCACCTCCATGCTGCTGGCCTCGGTGCCGATCCTGGCCCTGGGCAGCGGCGGTCTGCTGATCGCCTGGTGGATTCGCGACACCCAGACGCTGACAGCGGGTTTCGGGCGCGCGTTCGCCATGCTGCCGGTCGCCATGCTGCTGGTGCTGGGCGTGTACGCGGCGGTCACCATCGTGTCGGTGCGGCTGCTGGCCATCGGGCTCACCGAGGGCCACCATCCCGTGCGCAGCCGCCAGGGCTGGCAGGCGTGGGCCACCGAACGCCTGCTGGATTCGGCGCGCACCTTCCTGTTCCCGCTCTACGCCAGCCTGCTGACCCCGGTGTGGCTGCGCCTGCTGGGCGCGAAGGTCGGCAAGCGCGTGGAGGTGTCGACCGTGCTGCTGCTGCCGAAGTTCACCGTGGTCGCCGACGGCGCGTTCCTGGCCGACGACACCATGGTCGCCAGTTACGAATTGGGCGGCGGCTGGCTGCGGATCGGTGAGGCCAAGGTCGGCAAGCGCGCTTTCCTCGGCAACTCCGGCATGACCGCGCCGGGCCGCCGGGTCCCCAAGAACGGCCTGGTCGCCGTGCTGTCGGCGGCGCCGTCGAAGGCGAAGGCAGGCTCGTCGTGGCTGGGCAGCCCGCCCATCCGATTGCGCCGCGCCGCCGAAACCGCCGACACCGCACGCACCTTCGACCCGCCCGCGCGACTGCGGATCGCCCGCGCGGTGGTCGAGACCTGCCGGTTGATCCCGGTGCTGGTGACCTTCGCCATCGGACTCGGCGTGCTGTTCGCCCTGGCCTGGCTGGCCCAGACCCTCGGCCATCTGCCCACCGCCCTGCTCAGCGGCCTGGTGCTGCTGACCGCGGGCGCGGTCGCGGGCACGTCCTCGGTCATCGCGAAATGGCTGCTGGTGGGCCGGATCGGCACCGAGGAGCATCCGCTGTGGAGTTCGTTCGTGTGGCGCAACGAGGTGGCCGACACCTTCGTCGAGCATGTCGCCGCACCGTGGTTCGCGCGGGCCGCCACCGGAACACCTGTCCTGAATGTCTGGTTGCGTGGACTCGGCGCGAAAATAGGCCGCGGGGTATGGTGCGAATCCTATTGGCTTCCGGAGGCTGACCTGGTGACACTCGGTGACGGCGCGACCGTGGAACGCGGCTGCGTGGTGCAGACCCATCTGTTCCACGACCGCATCATGGCCATGGACACCGTCACCCTCGGACCCGGCGCCACCCTCGGCCCGCACTGTGTCGCCCTGCCCGCCAGCGTGATCGGCGCGGGCGCCACCATCGGACCCGCCTCGCTGGTCATGCGCGGCGACAGCGTCCCGCCGTCCACCCGCTGGTGGGGCAACCCCATCGCACCCTGGCCGGACGGGAGCCGCTGATGGTGAATCCGATCGACGAACCCATCGACGATTACCTGCCGCAGAACGGGAATCGCGGCTACCGGGTCTCGCGCTACGACCTCGAGCTGGTCTACAAGGTCGCCAGCAACCGCCTGGCCGGGCGCGCCGACATCACCGCGGTGACCACCGGCGCGCGAGATCGCTTCGCGCTGGACCTGTCCCAGGCGCTGTCGGTGTCCAAGGTGCTGGTGAACGGCGCCAAGCCCGCCAAATACGCCCACCAGCGCGGCAAATTGGTGATCACCCCGCGCCAGCGCGTTCCCGCGGGCGGCGCGTTGGTGCTGACCGTGCAGTACGCGGGCCCGCCCACGCCGGTGCGCGGCCCGTGGGGCGAAGTCGGCTGGGAAGAGCTCACCGAGGGCGCGCTGGTCGCCAGCCAGCCCAATGGCGCGGCCTCCTGGTTCCCCTGCGACGACCACCCCAGTTCCAAGGCCAGCTACCGGATCTCGATCACCACCGACTCCCCCTACTACGCGCAGGCCAACGGCACCCTGGTGCGCAAACAGACCAAGGCCAGCCAGACCACCTGGGTGTACGAGCAGCCCGAACCCATGGCGACCTACCTGGCGACCATCCAGATCGGCCACTACCGCAAACAGCGGATCGACGCGCCGCGCGGATCGGTCCCGATGCAGGCGGTGCTGCCGCCGCGGCTGCGCCTGCCCTTCGAGCACGACTTCGCGCGCCAGCCGCACATGATGGAGGTCTTCTCCGAACTGTTCGGGCCCTACCCGTTCGAGGCCTACACGGTGGTGGTCACCGACGACGACCTCGAGATTCCCATCGAGGCCCAGGGCATTTCGGTGTTCGGCGCGAATCACTGTGACGGGCAACGCGGTTCGGAGCGACTGGTCGCGCACGAGCTGGCGCACCAGTGGTTCGGCAACAGCCTCACCATCCGGCGGTGGCGCGACATCTGGCTGCACGAGGGCTTCGCCTGTTACGCGGAATGGATCTGGTCCGCGGCCGCGGGCGGGCCGTCGGCCGATCAGCTGGCCCGCACCGCGCACCGCAACCTGGCGCGGCTGCCGCAGGACATCCTGCTCGCCGACCCGACCCCGGAGTTCATGTTCGACGACCGGGTCTACAAGCGCGGCGCGCTCACCCTGCACGCCCTGCGCCTGCAGCTGGGCGACGCCGCCTTCTTCGACCTGCTGCGCGCCTGGACCGCGCGGTACCGGCACGCCTCGGTGAGCACCGACGAATTCACCGACCTGGCCGGGCATTACAGCAACCAGTCGCTGCGGCCGTTCTGGGACGCCTGGCTGCACGCCCGACCGCTGCCGCCGCTGCCCGCACTCCCCGCGTACCGGACCGATTTCGAGGCCGGGTAGACTTCCAGCGAACACGTTGTTGATCATTGATGTGCCGGTGCGAACCGTCACACCAGCGTCGTAGATCGCTACAACTTCCAAGCAGCCCCCACTGCGCGGCTTAGCTTTCCTTACGGCGATCGATTTTGCCCACTGGCAATCTCGCCACCTTGTGCCCCCGGCGCGGACCCGAAGTCCGCCGCACGGCTCGGGCACGCACCCGATGCCCGAAAGGCACTGCAGCACTGATGACTTCTGCCCCGACCTCCTTCGCCGCCCTCGGCGTCCACGAGCCCCTGATCCGCGCGCTCACCGCCGCCGGGATCACCGAGCCGTTCCCGATCCAGGCCGGTACCCTGCCCGATTCGCTGGCCGGGCGCGACGTGCTCGGACGCGGAAAGACCGGCAGTGGAAAGACCCTGGCGTTCTCCATCCCGATGATCGACATGCTGGGCCGGGACCCGCAGCCGTGTGCGCCGAATCACCCCGCCGGGCTGGTTCTCGCGCCGACCCGCGAGCTGGCGACCCAGATCGCGGCCACCCTCGAGCCGCTGGCCGCCGCCTACCGCATGTCGGTGACCACGATCTTCGGTGGCGTGTCCCAGCACCGGCAGGTGCAGGCGCTGAAGAAGGGCGTCGACATCGTCATCGCCTGCCCCGGCCGCCTCGAGGACCTCATGCGGCAGGGCCTGATCAGCCTCGACGACGTCGAGATCACCATCATCGACGAGGCCGACCACATGGCCGACCTGGGCTTCCTGCCCGGCGTCACCCGCATCCTGGCCGCCACCCCGAGCGATGGCCAGCGCCTGCTGTTCTCGGCCACCCTGGACAACGGCGTCAACAAGCTGGTGCAGCGCTTCCTGCCCAACGCGGTGAAACACGAAGTCGACGAAGCGAATTCGCCGGTGGCTGCCATGACCCACCATGTGTTCGAGGTGCCCACCAACGACGCCAAGCGCGCGGTCGTGCACCGCCTCGCGTCCGGCACCGAGCGGCGAATCCTGTTCACCCGCACCAAGCATCAGGCCCGCAAGCTGGCCCGCCAGCTCACCACCGCCGGCATCCCGGCCGTGGACCTGCACGGCAACCTGACCCAGCCCGCCCGCGACCGCAACCTGGCGGCCTTCGCCTCCGGCGCGGCCAAGGTCCTGGTCGCCACCGACGTCGCCGCGCGCGGCGTGCACGTGGACGGCGTGGAACTGGTCGTGCACGTCGATCCGCCCGCCGAGCACAAGGCCTACCTGCACCGGTCCGGCCGTACCGCGCGCGCGGGCAATGACGGCGACGTCGTCACCCTGGTACTGCCCGATCAGCGGGGCGATCTCGCCGCGCTCATGCGCAAGGCCAAGATCACCGTCTCCCCGCAGTCGGTGACGCCCGACTCCCCGCAGGTGAGCCAGCTGGTCGGCGAGGTCGCCGCACTGGTTCCCGTCGCCGGCGGCGACACCGCCCCGGCCCGGGGCGAGGCGGCAGCTCCCGCACGCGGCTCGCGTCAGCCCCGCCAGCGCAACCGCCCGGTGGGCGACAAGCCCGCCGCGCCGCGCCGGCGCAAGTCGAGCGGCCGCGGCGACGAGGTGCGCAGCGACCGTCCGGCCGACCGCAAGCACGAGACCGTCAAGGACGGCCGTCCCGGCGGACGCACCGGCGGGCGGGCCGCCGGCAAGCCGCGCACGGCCTCGGGCGCTCCCGCGGCGTCGGGTCACGGCTCCCGTGGCGGCGAGACGGGCGGCAAGCCCGCGTCGCGCACCCGGTCGGATCGTCGTGCCGCGGCTCCGGCCCGTCAGCGCGACCACGGCCAGGGCGCTTCCGACACTGCGGGCGGCCGGTCCGGATCGCCGCGCACGGGCGGCGCGCCGCGTCGTCGCCGCAACGGCTGACGCACTCGGCACTACTCGTGGTTCTCGGCGCGACCGTTCTCCGGTCGCGCCGAGAATGTAACCTTTGTCCGTATCCACACGGCGTGGAATTTCTTACAGTTAATTGAGAGCAAGCAGCAGCCCGCTCCCACGCCGTGAATATGTTTCCACCGCCCCCGACGTCCACTCAGGGTGAGGAGAGAAGCAATGGTTACGCAGGCCCCACTGAGCGAATCGGTCACGGTCAAATTCGAGCGGGTGGACGATCACCGCTACAAGGTGTCGGTGACGCCGATCGACCGCCTGCAATGGCGGGTGGGGTACGCGCCGGATATGAAAGCCGCCGTGCAGCTGGCCCGCGAGCTCGCGAAATAGCCGCTACAGCGCCGGCGCGCCGGGTTCCAGCAGCCGCTTGGGGTGCATGCCGTCGACCTGCCCGATGAAGGGCGGGTGAATGCTGTAGCCGAGCATCCGGCGAATGTCCTCCGAGACCGCGCGCACGGTATCGCGGGTCATCGACAGGGTGAACGCCTCCTGCGGGCGCAGCCACGGCTCGCAATACTGCGCGGTGAGCGCGAGCCGCGGATTCGCGGACCGATTCGCGCCGCCGCCGTGCCACAGGGTGCCGCCGAAGAATACGCAGCTACCGGCCCGCATCACGACCGGTTCCCGCGGCGTCGATTCATCCGGGAGCTCGTCGCCCCACAATTGGCTGCCCGGCACCACATCGGTGGCGCCATTGTCGGCGGTGAAGTCGTCGATGGCCCAGATGGTCGCCGCTCCCAACGCCTTTCGCGGCCGCGGCAGCGGGTAGAAGCCGTCGTCGGTGTGCAGCATCTGCGCGGCCTCGCCGGGCTGGATATTGATCACCTGCAGCATGGACAGCAGATAGTTGGGCATGAACAGCCGGTCCAGCAGCGCCAGCACGCGCGGGTGGTCGGCGATGCGATCGCAGGATCGGGTCTTGTTCAGCACGCTGTAGACGCGCTGGGTGGAATGCCCCTCGAAGTTGTTGCGTCCGCTCCGATCCAGCAGTGGCGCAACGCTTTCCCGGATCTCGTCCAGTTCGGCCGCCGTCAGCAGGTCGGGCAGGATGACGTAGCCGTCGCGCTCGAGCGCGGCCAGATCCGCGTCGACCACCGCCGGGTCCACGGTCGCGCCGCTGCTGCCGGTGCGCCGATAGGTTCCGGCCAGATCACCGTCGAGATCCCGTAGCGAGGTCACCTTCGTGCTCATCGGGCCATCCTTTACATAACTGAGTTCTGTTATCCTCCGACTGTGGCACGAGCACCGATCGGACGTCAACAACTTCTCGACGCCGCGCGCGACGAACTGGTCCACGCCAACGGACTGCTGGAGCTGAGCGCGCTGACCCGCCGCACCGGCCTGAGCACCGGCGCGCTCTATCACCACTTCGGCTCGAAAGTCGGTCTGCTGGCGGCGATCTGGGACGACTTCTACGAAGGACTGAGCCGGGCCATCGCCGACGATCAGCTTCCCGACGGCGACTGGGCCACCCGCGAGCGTGCCCGCACGCACTGTTTCGTGGCCTATCACTTCGACCACCCGCTCGCGGCGCTGCTGCTCAATCGCGCCGCCCCCGATCCGGGCCTCACCGAGATCGAGGCCGTCTACATCCGCAATCTCGGTGACGCCGCGGCCGCCAATATCCGGCGCGGGCAGGCCACCGGCGAGATCCCCGCCGATATCGACCCCGACAGCGCGGGCGCGTACGTGATCGGCGGCCTACGCCACGGCATCGGGCAGCAGCTCCGCACCCACCCCCGGCCTGCGGTCGACCTGGCCGCGGAACGCCTGTGGCGCTTCACGGCCGCGACGCTGGAACTGTCCTAGAACCCGCGCGACACCCGGCGGAGCGAACTCAGGCCGCCAGCCCGAGGTTGGCGACGAGTCGGCGCACACGCTGCTCGATGTCGTCGCGGATGGCGCGGATCTCCTCGATCCCGCCCCCGGCGGGGTCGGGCAGCGGCCACTGCTCGAACCGATGCCCGCCGATGATCGGGTTGTCGTCACCGCAACCCATGTCGATCACCACATCGGCGGCCCGCATCAGCTCGTCGGACCACGGCTTCGGGAATTCGTCGGCGATGTCCACGCCGCGTTCGGCCATGGCCGCGATCACCAGCGGATGGATCGCCGCGCTCGGGGCCGAACCGCACGACCACGCGGCGGCCTGCTGCCCGGCCATGCTGGTGAAGAATCCGAGCGCCATCTGCGAGCGCCCGGCGTTCTGGGTGCAGACGAACAGGACCGTGGGCCCGGTCGGAGCGCCGTGCCCCCGCGTACGGGCCAGGGCGGTGAGCCGCTCGCGGGCGAACCGCTCGGCCAACGCCGGCAGCCGGTCCGTCGGTAGTCCGATGGCCGTGAGATGGTCCAGCGAACCGTCGAGGATGCGCTCGACCGTGGCGCGGTCCGCCGACGGTCCGAACTCGCCCATCAGCCGTGCCACCGCGTCACCCCGCGCGGCCGGTTCCGTGTCGGTGCCGGAAGGCAGGGCGGTGCCGGGATTCTCGTTCACGCTCACACTCCCTCCGCTCGAAATTCCAGCGTATCGCTGTTCACGACGTCCCGGCCGAACGCCGACCCCGACACGAGACCCGTTAATAGCCACACGCTATCGTCGATTGCGGTCGGACCGCCAGTCGATCACCCGGTCGCTCGCCGACTTCGCGGTGAGCGAATGCCCACATCCGAGCCGACAGTGTGACGACGGCCATTCCCCTGGCGTGTCCGCCGTCGCCCCAGCACTCAGACCAGAACAGGTGTCAACGGCTCGGTCACGGGGTCGAAATCGTTCGCGGACAGCATGGTCCGGAGGTTGTCGTCCTCCCGGGGTTCAGCTCTGAACCGCGGCCGCGGCGTAGGTCCGACCGCGGCTAGCGCGCCGGGCCCAGCTGGTCGCGGAACTGGCCGGGGGTCAGACCGGTCTCCTCGCGGAAGGCGCGGTAGAAGTGGCGGTCGGTGGAGAAACCGCAGGCGGCGGCGACCGCGGCCAGCGAGCGGGCGCGATCGGCGCGAATCAGGCGGCGGGCGTGCGCGATTCGGGTCCGGCGGATCAGGGCGCCCGGCTCGCCGAAACCCTCGCACACCCGGTAGAGGGTGCGGCGGGAGAGCAGGCAGGCGTGGGCGATCTCGTCAACCGTCAGGTCCGGATTGGTGAAGTTCTTGCGGATGTAGGCGAGAACCTGCTGGCGGGTGTAGAGCGAATCCGACGGGGCGGGTGTGCCGGTGCCGGTGGACAGCAGCAGGGCCGAGGCCATCATCCCGGCGGCGTCACCGCCGAATACGGTGACCGCGCGGGCGATATCGTCGGCGGGGAGTTCGGCCAGATTGCGGAAGAAGCCGGTGACCACGCCGAGGGCTCCGGTGGCGGGGACGGCGGTGGCGGTGGGCAGCTGTTCGCGGGTGAGGCCGGAGTGTTCGAGGACCAGGCGCATCGGGGCCCGGATCAGGGTGGACAGGCAATTGTCGGTGGTGCGGCTCTCGAGCGGCAGGCCGCTGTCGAAGAAGGCGATGGTGCCGGGCTTCGATTCGGCGGTGCGGCCACCCTGCTCGGTCCAATTCGTCCCTTTCAGAACGATATTCACGAGCAGGAAGTCACCGGTGGTCCGCGCCACCAGCTTCGGTGTCCGCAGAGCGCGTTGCGCACTGGCCTGCATGCGCGACACCGAGAATCCGTCGTATTGGGCCGATACCACGCGGCCGTGCCAGTGTCCGGTGCGCAATGGCTCGATGGCGGTCGGCGCGACAGCGTCCGACATCAGGGCTTCCCACTGTTCGAATGCCTGACGTGGCGACAGAGTCGAGGAGGACGAGACCTCGACGGCGCCGGAAACGGCATGGTCCACAGAGGCAATCCTCTCACCGGGATTCGCTCGGCAGTACCCCTTTTCCCGGGATATCTCACGGCATGGGAGAACCACTCAGGAGCAGTGCGGTCACTGTGCCGGGGCGCTCGATCCGGAGCGGCGATCCGCGATCTTTGTAGTGCCACAAGGGGGTTCGCGCCGAATCCCGATTCTCCGGGCGGTCGAGACAGGAACCTTCACGGTACGCCCGGCGACGCGGCGTAGGGCGAGTCGCGCAGCGTGTATCCGACTCCGCGCACCGTGTGAATCAGTGGCGGATGGTCGGTATCGATCTTGCGCCGCAGCTGACTGACGAACGTTTCGACCACCCGGTCGGCTCGCCCTTCCTCGGCCTGCCATACGCGGTCGAGGATCTGCCGCTTGCTCACCACCTTGCCCGCGTTGAGCATCAGGTACTGCAGCAGCTTGAATTCGGTGGCGGACAGCCAGATCAGTTCGCCGCCCCGGAACACCCGGTGGGTGTCGGCGTCGAGTTCCAGATCGGCGAAGCGCAGCCGGTCGGGCCCCTCGTCGTCGGCCGGTTTCGTGCGGCGCAGGATGGCGTGCAGCCGCAGCACGACTTCCTCGAGGCTGAACGGTTTGCTCACGTAGTCGTCGCCGCCGGCGCTGAGTCCGGCGATGCGGTCCTCGACAGCGTCGCGGGCGGTGAGGAACAGCACTGGCACCTCGCTGCCCGCGGCGCGCAGCCTGCGGGCGACGGTGAAACCGTCGAGGTCGGGCAGCATGACGTCGAGGATCATGACGTCGGGCGGCCGCCGGGTCGCGGCCTCCAGCGCGCCCCGGCCACTGTCGGCGGAGCTGACGTCGAACCCGCTCAGCCGCAGCGCGGAACAGAGCAGGTCGAGAATGTACGGCTCGTCGTCGACGACCAGCACGGTCGCCGCCGGCGTCGCGGCACGATCGCTCACGATGGTCACCTTAGGCGCTCCCGCACCGAATTCGTGCGCGCACTCGCGCCGCTCTGTGTCATACCGGCCATCCTCGGGGCCGGGCCCACCGGGCAAGCTCGGCGTCAGCTGGGCGTTTCCTGTGAACCGGCGGACGCGGTTCCGCACCGGTCCGAGAGCGGGAACACGATGCGGAAGAGTGTGCCCGCCCCGGGCCGGGTGAGCAGTTCGATCCGCGCGCCGTGCGCGGTCAGCACGGCGGCCACGATGGCCAGGCCCAGCCCGGAACCACCTGCGCGCGAACGGGATTCGTCGACACGATAGAAGCGGTCGAAGACGTGTCCGGCCTGTTCGAGCGGGATGCCGGGGCCGGTGTCGGACACCTCCGCGATCACCGCCGGACCGCCCGCCCGCAGGTCGGCCCCGGCCGCGGCGACCACTCCGGCCGCGTCCGGAACGGTGCCCGTGGCGATCCGGACGTCGATCTCGGCCGTTGCGGGCGTGTGCACGAGCCCGTTGCCGACCAGGTTGGTCAGCACCTGCCGCAGCCGATGCTCGTCCCCGGCCACGTGCACGGCGCCGTCGGGAAGCCGCAGCCGCACAACGCGTTCCGGCTGCCGGGCCAGCGCGTCGCGCACGATGTCCCCGGCCATGGCCGACAGGTTCACGTCGGTCAGGTCCAGCGGGCGTTGCTCATCCAGTCGCGCGAGCAGCAGCAGGTCCTCGACCAGCAGTCCCATGCGCGCGGCCTCGTTCTCGATGCGCCGCATCATGGTCGCGACCTGGCCGGGATTGGCCGCCCCGCCCATCCGGTACAGCTCGGCGTACCCGCGGATCGAGGTGAGCGGGGTACGCAGTTCGTGCGAGGCGTCGGCCACGAACAGCCGCATCCGCGCCTCGGATTCCCCGAGCCGGCGCATGCTGGTCGACAACCGTTCGAGCATCACATTGAACGCGGCGCCCAGCCGCCCGACCTCGGTGTGATCGTCGGTGTGCTCGACCCGCCGATCCAGATCCCCGGCCGCGATGGCCTCGGCGGTGTGCTCGATCCGTGAGAGCGGCCGCAGCCCGACCCGGACCACCCAGGTCGCCACGGCGGCCATCACCAGCACCAGCACCACACCGGAGAACAATTCGATGGTCCGCAATTCCCGGGCGGTCGCGTAGTAGCCGTCCAGCGGCATCACCACGGCCGCCGTCGCGCCCTGCGGCTGCATCCGGCTCGGCGGCTGCACCACCGTCCGCACCCGCCAGGGCGACCCGTGTGAGTCGTTCACCTCGAAGACCCGGTCACCGCGCGCGGCGACCGCCGCCTTGTCCATCGCGGGCAGCGACAACTCGACACCGCCGACACCGATCTGCCCCGACGGCGCGCCGGTGCTGTCGAAGAACAGGATCTGGAAGGTCGAAGGCAGTCCCTTCACCGGTTCGTCGGGCCGCGGCGGCGGGGGCGGACGGCTCTCGGTGGCCAGATCCCCCGCGACCCCGTTCAACTGCCCATCGATACGCGCCAATTCGGAGCGGCCGAGCATCGCCAGGGTGAGCACCCCGAACGCCGCCAGCCCCGCCGTGGCGATCACCAGCACCGACACCAGCAACCGGGTCCGCAGCGTCCACCGCCGCAGCCGGGGAAAACGACGTCCCGGGTCGGCTCCGGCGGACGGTGAGGCGACCGCTCGATCACGCACGACCCCACCTAAACACAGCCCGTCGACGGCCCACGCCGATCTCCCTTCCGCCGCGCCGCCGCGCGAACCGCCCCGACGCTAGACGCCGAACCTCAGGCGAACTCGAGAGTCCGGGTCGCCCCGGCCTGCCGGGCACTCGGTCGTGGTCCACACCGCGCTCCCAGCGGACTCCCAGATTCGGACGCCATTCGCCCCGAGCCGCGGCGAACAGGATCGGTTGCGACGACCGCGCCGCGATCACGGTGTCGCGGTGAGCGAAGGGACGGGATATGACATCGACAGCGTGGCGGCCGGAGGTGGCCGCGGCGGACCGACCGGCCGGGGGCGACGCCGGGCGGGGTGAAACACGGCTTGCCCGGGTGGTTTTCGGGCCGACCGGCCAACCCCGCTGGGCGCGACCGGGGTTGCTCGGACTGCTCGTGGTGACCGCGGTGCTCTACCTGAGGGATCTGACGAACTCGGGCTGGGCAAACGAGTACTACTCGGCGGCCGCCCAAGCGGGGTCGCAGAGTTGGAAGGCGTTGTTGTTCGGGTCGTTCGACGCCGGGAACGCCATCACAGTGGACAAGCCGCCCGCGGCGCTGTGGGTGATGGGATTGTCCGGGAAGCTGCTCGGATTCAGCCAGTTGTCGGTGCTGCTGCCGCAGGCGCTCATGGGTGTCGCGTCGGTTGGGCTGCTGGCGGCGACCGTGCGGCGGCTGAGCGGGCCGGGTGCGGGGTTGCTTGCCGGGGCCATTGCCGCGCTGACGCCCGTGGCCGTCTTGATCTTCCGGTTCAACAATCCGGATGCCTTGTTGGTGCTGTTGCTCGTCGCGGCCGCGTACTGCACGGTGCGCGCCATGCAGGCCACGGGCGACCGGGTGTGGTCCGCGCCGACCGGCTGGCTGATGCTCGCGGGTGTCGCGGTGGGATTCGGCTTCCTCACCAAGATGATGCAGGCGTTCCTGATCCTGCCCGGGCTGGGTCTGGCCTTCCTCATCGCCGCGAACAGCCCACTGCGGCAGCGGATCCGGGCGCTGGTCCTGGCCTGCGTAGCGGTCGTGGCATCGGCGGGGTGGTACATCGCCCTCGTGGATCTGTGGCCCGCGGAGTCGCGGCCGTTCATCGGCGGCTCCACCGACAACAGCCTGTGGCAGCTGGCGGTCGGCTACAACGGTCTGGGCCGGATCTTCGGCGGCAGCGGCAATATGGGCTCCGGCGGCCCCGGCGGGGGCGACGTACCCGAGGGCATGGGCGGATTCGCCGGGTTCAGTGGATCGCCCGGCCTCACCCGGCTTTTCAACAGCGCCATGGGCGGCGAGATCTCCTGGCTGCTCCCGGCCGCCCTGCTCGGGCTGGCCGCCGGACTCTGGCTCACCCGCCGTGCACCGCGCACCGACCCGACCCGGGCGGCCTTCGTCCTGTGGGGTGGCTGGCTGCTGGTCACCGGCCTGACCTTCTCCTACATGGGCGGCACGGTGCACCCGTATTACACCGTGGCGCTGGCTCCCGCGATCGGTGCGCTGGTCGCGCTGTCGGTGCGTGAATTGTGTTCGCGCAGAGCCCATCCCGCCGCCCGATCGACCCTGGCGGTGATGGCGGCAGGCACCGGGGCGTGGTCCTTCGTCCTGCTGAACCGCACCCCGGACTGGATGCCGTGGCTGCGCTGGACGGTGCTGGCCGGTTCGATCCTGGTGGCGCTGACCGTGATCGCCGGCACCCGGGAATCCCGCCGGTACGCCGCCGTCCTGGCCCTGGCGGGCGTGCTGTTCGGCCTCGGCGGCGCGAGCGCCTGGGCGATCTCGACCGCTGCCCATCCGCACAGTGGCGGCAATCCGCTGTCCGGATCGACCAGTCAGAGTTTCGGCCCGGGCGGTATGCCCGGCGGCGGACGCGGCGACGGCGAGCGACCCACGCCAC
This sequence comes from Nocardia sp. NPDC004340, assembly GCF_053602575.1. Classification (NCBI taxonomy): domain Bacteria; kingdom Bacillati; phylum Actinomycetota; class Actinomycetes; order Mycobacteriales; family Nocardiaceae; genus Nocardia; species Nocardia sp. NPDC004340. Next base: position 29,508 of record NZ_JBSGDW010000010.1, on the reverse strand, counting down.
CGGGCGGTACGAGTGGCTCCGCCCCCGAAGGGATTCCGACCGCTCAGAATGATGGGAGCCGCACCCAGCAAGGGGGCGAGACCCCGGGACAGCAAGGCGGAAGCGGCTCGCAGGACGGCGGGAACGGCCCGAGCTTCTCGTCCTCGACCGATACCGAGCTGGTGACCTTGCTCGAGCAGAGCGACGCTCGCTGGGCGGCCGCGACGGTCGGGTCGGGTTCGGCCGCGGGCCTTGCCCTGAACTCCGGCAAGTCGGTCATGGCGATCGGTGGTTTCACCGGTGGCGACGACTCCCCCACCCTGGCGCGGTTCCAGACCTATGTCTCCGAGGGTCAGGTCCGCTACTTCGTCGAGGGTGGAATGGCCATGGGCGGCAACGCCGATTCGAGCGGCTCGCAGATCGCCGCCTGGGTGAAGTCCCACTTCACCGCGATCACCGTCGGCGCAAGCACCGTGTACGACCTGTCCCGGCCGGTCACCGCGTGAGGGCCGATCGGACGCGCGGGCTGCGGCCGGGTCCCGCGGTCGAGCTCTACTTCGCCTCGGCCGCGAACAATCTCGCCGCCGCGGCCCGCACCCTGGAGGAGATCCTTCTCGACGCGGCCGACCCGCACGCGCTGCGGGTCCGGCTCTCGGCGTTCGAGCGGGTCAGCCGTCAGCTCACCGAGCAGTTGGTGCGCCTGCTCGTGGCCGGGCAGTTCGCGGTGCCCGACCGCACCGAGCTCTATCGGGTCGGCAGCCTGATCGACTACGCGGTCGATCGTCTGGAATCGGTGGGGCGGATGATCGAGATCCACTGTCTCACCGTCTTCCCCGACGAGGTGCTGCACCTGATCCGCCTCGGCGCCGACGCGGCGTGGGTGACGGCGCAGGGCCTCACCCTGGTCCGCCACCCGGTGGCGCTGCCGCCGTATTGGCTGGAATTGCACCGGATCTCGGAAAACGCGGATCACGCGCTGACCCGCCTCCGCGCCCGCCCGGACCGCGCGACGTGTCCCGCGGCGCTGAGTGACATCGGCTCCGAGCTCGCCGATCTCACTCACCTGCTGGCCGATTCGGCCCGCACCATGCGGGGCGTGACCGACCGCTGGAACAGTGTCCAGGGATCGGCCTGAGCCCGACGATCAGATCAACGCCTTGTGCACCCGCAGCCGACGGCGCACGTTGGCCATCATGCTGCGGGTGCCCGCGTTGCGAATGAACCGGGGAATGAAGCGGTTCACGAAGCCCACGAACACGAACAGGTGCTCGAAGCGGCGCTGGTCGGCGTCGGACCAGCTCACGCCGAGCTGCTCGCGGAAGTACGGGGGCAGGTAGCCGACGGTGAGGAAGCGCAGCAGACCGCCGAAGATCACCCGCAGATACCAGTGGATCATGCGCAGGTGCAGCAGGTCGTCGATGAAGGCGCGGATCTTCTCGTCGGCCGACACCTGCTCGCACGCCCGCACCCAGTACTCGTCGAATTCGGCGCGGGTGCCGGGCCACATCTCCTCGGTGACCTGGAGGGTGGTGCCCAGGGGCGCGGAGGTGGAGTAGAACGCCTCGGCCTGTTCGGGATTCATCTTCCCGTTGAGCAGCTGATACGAGTCCTCGAAGCCGATGTAGAGGCAGGCCGCGACCCACAGTTGCAGGTCGCGGTCGAAGGCGTTGTACCGGACCGCGGCCCCGGGTTCGGACTTCACCTGGCGGTGGGCGACATTGACCGCCTCCCGGAAGGCGACCTTCTCCTCGGGTGTACCGAGGATGGCGACCGCGAGGTAGGACGCGGTGGTGCGCAACCGTTTCCACGGGTGCACCATGAGCGCGCCGGAGTGCACCTTGCTGTCGGCCACGCCGTGCCCGACGCCGGGCCGCGCCATCTGCATGGCGACATTGGCGGCCGCGCCGGAGAACTGCCAGAAGTCCAGCGCGTCCTCGAGTTTCGGCGGGCGTTTGGTGTCGGCGCGGTGCACGCCGGGGATGTGGATGCGGGTCTGTTCGAGGGTGAGGGTGGCGTCGCCGGCCGGCTGCGGTGCCGCGATGGTCATGGATCTCCTTCGATCGGGCGCGGGCTATGTTACCGAGGATTCCGCAGCGCGGTCGCGGATTCAAGAGGGGAATCTTAAGTAACTTAAGCCCACCTGTGTTACCGCATTACCCCAGCATGAGATGGTGCATCGCCCCAATCTCATCCCCGAAGAAGATCTCCCGATTCTCTTCCATTCGCGAGAATGATGAGTAACATACGTCGCTGCGGCAGCTCGTGCACAGAGGCGCGGGTCGGGGACGTGAGAGGACGTTCGCAAGATGCTGAAACGGTTGGATCGCATACTGAGCTACGAGATGAAGGTGTCCGAATTCCTCGGGACGCTGATCATTCTGGCCATTCCCTACGGGCTGGTGGGAGTGGTGTGGACGCTCACCCACACCGCACATCTGAAGCAGTTGCACGGCCTCGACGTGATCGTCTCGTTCCTCGGGTCGATCGTGTGCTGGCCGGTGCTCACCTTCTCGAATGTGTGCATGACGTAGATGATGGTTCTGGTCTGGCTCATCGACATCCTGGTAATCGGGATCAAGATTCTCGGTGGGCGTATGAAAGTGAATCCCGTTCTGCGCATGGGCCTGTGGGTGGCCGTGCTGTGCACCGCGGCCGCCGGTCTCTCGGTGGCCGGTTATCTGCTGGTGCTGTTGCAGCGCTACCTCGAGGACATGGCCTGATGACGACACTCGAAAAGTCCTCCGGCGCACCGGAACCCTCCGAGCTGGAGCGCATGGGCCGCAGTGCCCGGCAATTGTGGCGTGATCATCCGCAGCGGTCCCTGGAAACCCTGGGGCGGCAGGTCGATCTGGGCCGCGACGCGCTGCGTCAGCTGGTGGTGTCGATCCTGTCGCGGCGGTTCCCGTACCGCGAGTTCATCAAGCAATGCGCCTTCATGACGAGCGTCTCGGCCGCGCCGACGGTGCTGGTGGCCATCCCGATCGCGGTGGTGGTGTCGATCCAGGTGGGCGCGTTGGTGAATCAGGTCGGCGCGACCACCTTCATCGGCGCGGTGGCCGGCCTCGGCATCATCCGCCAGGGCGCGCCGCTGGTCACCTCGCTCATGATCGCGGGCGCGGTCGGCTCGGCCATCACCGCCGACCTGGGCTCACGCACGATCCGCGAGGAGATCGACGCCATGATGGTGATGGGCGTGGATCCGGTGCGGCGGCTGGTCGCGCCGCGGCTGGCGGCGGCGGTGCTGGTGAGCATGCTGCTGTGCGGGTTCATCGTGTTCGTGGGCTTCGCGACGGCCTACATGTTCAACGTCTACGCCCAGTCGGGGACGCCGGGCTCGTTCATCGGCTCGTTCGCGTCCTTCGCGGTGGCCAACGACCTGGTGATCGCGGTGCTCAAGGCCGCCATCTTCGGGCTGCTGACCGCGGTGATCGCCTGCGATATCGGCCTGCACGCGCACGGCGGCCCGGGCGGGGTGGCCAATGCGGTGAACTCGGCGGTGGTGAGCTCGGCGCTGATGCTGTTCGCCACCAATATCGCGCTCACCCAGCTCTACAACACGCTGCTGCCGACGAAGGTGGTGTGAGATGGGCAGTCCCTACACTCCCCCGGCGCTCAAACCCGTTCGCCTGGCCGCGAACGTGGTGTCGGTGCCGGTGCAGGCCAATCAGCGCCTGGGGCATCAGGTCATCACCTTCTTCCAGGCCCTGATCGCGATTCCGTTCGTGCTCAAGCACTATCGCCAGGAGGTGCTGCGCCTGACCGCCGACGTCGGCTGGGGCAACGGCTCCCTGGTTGTGGGCGGCGGCACCATCGGCGTGGTGGTGGCGTTGTGCGGGTTCGGCGGCATCACCGTCGGCATGGAGTCGTTCACCGCGTTGAACCTGCTCACCATGAGCCCGCTGACGGGCGCGATCTCCGGTTTCGCGACCACCCGCGAGCTGGCCCCGATCATCGCGACCCTGGCGTTCGCGATCCAGGCCGGGTGCCGGTTCACCGCGCAACTGGGCGCCATGCGCATCTCCGAGGAGATCGACGCGCTGGAATCCATTGCCATCCGCCCGCTTCCGTACCTGATCAGCACCCGCATGATCGCCTCCACCCTGACCATCATCCCGCTCTACAGCGTGGGCCTGGCGGTGGCGTACCTGGCGACCAAGCTGTCGGTGCTGATCCTGGGCGGCACCACCGCCGGCACCTACGACCACTACTTCTTCCAGTTCCTGCTGGGACCGGACGTGTTCTGGTCGCTGCTCAAGGTCATGGTGTTCGTGATGATCTCGACGTTCATCCAGTGCTACTACGGCTTCGTCGCCACCGGCGGGCCCGAGGGCGTCGGGGTGGCGGCCGGGCGCGCCATCAAGATGGTCATCGTCGTCATGGTCTTCGTCAATCTCTTTCTGACCCTTGCGATCTGGGGCATCGACCCCGGCTTCCGCATCTCGGGATAGGTGTATCGATGATTCTCGATCCCAGCAGGCGGGGCCCCACGGCCCGCCACCTCACGCTGGCCGGACTCGCGCTGCTCACCACGGTGGCGCTGCTGCTGTATCTGCTGGCGCTGCGCTACAACGGCCGCTTCGAGGACAAGGTGCCGGTCACCGCGGCCCTCACCAGCACCGGCGACGGGCTGCCCGCCCACGCCGACGTGAAGTTCCGCGGCATGATCGTCGGCCGTGTCGAGGACGTGACCGTGGTGGCCAAGGGCGAACGGCAGGAGGCCGCCATCGCGCTCGAGCCGTTGGTGGCGAACACGATTCCGGCGAGTGTGGCGGCGCGGGTGATCCCGAACAATATCTTCGGGGTGACCGCGGTCGAACTGGTCGACACCACGCCCACCAAGGACACGCTGCGCGCGGGCGCCACCATTCCGGAGGACACCAGCACCGCGACGGTCCAGTTGCAGAGCACCCTCAATGTGCTGCGCACCGTGCTGAACAATATTCAGCCCGAGAAGCTGGGCCGGGTGCTGTCGACGCTGGCGGCGGCGCTGGATCCGTCGGCGCGGGTGCCCGGGTCCACGGTGGAGCGGCTCGACCGCTGGGTCACCGAGGTGCGCGGCATCGAGGGCGTCGGCGATCTGCTCGGCAATCTGGGCCGGGCGGCGACCGCGTTGAGCGAGTCCGCCCCGGATCTGGTGGGGACACTGGCCAAGTCGGTGACCACCGCGCGCACCCTCACCGAGCAGCGGACGGCGCTGGTCAGCCTGCTGACCAATGGCGGCAGCGCGGTGGACACGGTGAACGGGCTCTTCGCCCGCAATCCCGATTCCGGCAAGTTCCTGGTGTCGGGCCTGAACCAGCTCTTCGGCAGCCTCGCCCAGGACCCGCAGGCCATCCCGTTCGCCATCGCCAATCTCAATACCGCCCTGCAGCGGTTGCAGGGTGTCTTCACCTTCGGGCCCAAGAAGCAGATGGTGTGGCGGATGGACGTGACGTTCACGCCGTTCCAGCAGTACACGGCGGCGGACTGCCCCCGCTACGGGGAGCTCGGGGGACCGCGCTGCGGCGGGTCGACGGTGCCGGATACCGCTCCGGCGCAACAGTTCCCGCAGCAGCAGCTGCCCACCTGGCTCAATGCCGCCGGGCCCGCGCCGACACCGATCACCACGCCGGCGATTCCGGGCCTGCCGAGTCTGCCTGCCATTCCGGGTCTTCCGTCGATTCCGGGCCTGCCCGCGATTCCCGGGCTCACGGCGCCGGCGAGCGCGACCCAGCCCGCACTCGAGGCCGTTCAGCCCGCCGGTTTGCGCGGCAGCGACGCCGTCGCCGCGATCGTCGGCCACCGGCCGGACGCGGCCCAGCTGCTGTTGCTGACTCCCCTGCTCGCGGGCGGCGCCCTGGTGCCGGCCGAGACGGGAGGCGCGTCGTGAAGTCCGGAAAAGCCTTGGCGGGCTTCGGCCTGTTCGCCGCGGTCGCGATCCTGCTCACCTACACGATGTGGTCCACCCTGCAACGCACGGTGCCCGGCTCCACCAACTCCTACTCCGCCGTGTTCTCCGATGTCCTGGGCCTGCGGGTCGGGGACGACATCCGGATGGCGGGCGTGCGGGTCGGCCGGGTCGACAAGATCGACTTCACCGACGGTTACCGCGCCCGGGTGGACTTCCGCATCGAGGCCAAGCAGCATCCGACGACCTCGACGAAAGCCCTGGTGCGCTACCAGAACCTGATCGGCCAGCGCTATATCGCGCTGCTGCCCGGGAAGGACGCGGGCGCGGCAATGCCCGCAGGCGGTCAGATCCCGATCGAGCGGACCGAGCCATCCTTCGACGTCTCCTCCCTGCTGTCCGGGTTCGAGCCGCTGTTCAGCGTGCTGCAACCCGATCAGGTGAACTCGCTGTCGGAGACCCTGATCCAGGCGTTGCAAGGAAACGGCGTCTCGTTGAGCGCCCTGGTGACGCAGGCCGCGCAGCTGGCCGGGACCTTCGGGCAGCGCGACGAGATCCTGGGCCAGGTGGTCGGCAATCTCAGCAGCGTCGTGTCCGGCCTGGCCCACCGCAGCAATGAGCTCGAAACCCTGATCACCCAAGCGCGAGCGCTCACCGACGCGCTCTACGCGCAGGGCGGCACGCTGAAATCGTCCGTGGAACGCGTCGCGACGGCGACGGATTCACTGGTGGGCATCCTCGCCCAGGTGAAGCCGGGCGCGGCCCGCGCCCAGACCGACGCCTCCGCCGGTGTCGCGTTGCTGCTGCTCAATGGCGCGTCACTGGACAAGGCGGCCGTCGAGTTGCCCGACGTCCTCAATGGCGTCGCGCGGTTCAGCAGCTACGGCGCCTACGGCAACGCGTACCTGTGCAGCCTCGACGTCTCCCTGTGGGGCGTGCTGCTGCCGCCGGGCCTGTTCAACCAGATCGGCGGCCAATCACATTCGGAGGTATGCCGATGAGGCGGCTTCGCTACCCGGGCTTCCTGGCCAACCGGCCGCTGCGGCTGGGTCTGTACGCGTCCGGGTTCGTGGTGGCCCTCCTCGCCGGGTCCACCCTGATCGAGCAGGCGCACGTGGGCGACAGGACCATTCACGCCGAATTCGCCCAGGCCGCCGGATTGCGTCCGGGGGCGACGGTGGACGTCTCCGGCATCGAGGTCGGCCAGGTCAGCACCGTGAAGCTGGACAACGGCAAGGTGCTGGTGGACATGAAGGTGCAGCGCGAGATCAAGCTCGGCGACGATGCCCGCGCCGCCATCAAGATGTCCACCATCCTGGGCCGCCTGCACGTGGAGCTCACCCCCGGCAGCGGGCGGACCCTGTCCGGCGACCGGATCAAGCTCGACCACACCTCGGTGCCCTACAACCTGGGCAAGGTCGTGCAGGATCCGCAGTACAAGAACGCTTTCGACCGCGTCGAGAAGCTGGATCCGCAGAAACTGCGCAACGCCCTGGACCTGGTGGACCAGCAGATGGGCAATTCCCCCGAGCTGACCGTCAAGGCCCTGGACAGTGTCGGTGCGCTCGCCAAGGTGATCAATGACCGTCGCGACGAGGTGGACACCCTGCTCCAGGGTATGGACACCGTCTCGCAGCTGGCCTCGGACAACCAGAACAGCGTGCTCATGCTGCTGACCCGTGGCGAGGCCATCGGCAGCGCGGTCCAGAAGCGGCAGGCGCTGCTCAAGCAGTTGCTCGACAATGTCGCCGCGCTGTCGAAGCTGTTGCAGCAGATGGGACTCGAGAACAACAACCAGCTCGGTCCGCTCATCACCGACCTGAACACCATGTCGGAGGGCCTCGACAAGAACAAGGACAACCTGGCCCGGCTGTACCAGATCATGCCGGTGACCTTGCGGCAGTTCAACAATGTGCTCGGCGACGGGCCGTACGGAAACGTGTACGCGCCGTGGCTGTTCCCGGACAACTGGCTGTGCTTCGCGCAGGCCGTGCAGGGGTGCAAGTGATGCAAATACGCAGACGATTCCGCCTGGCCGCGGTGTGCGGCGCGCTGCTGCTCACCTCGGCGTGCGGACTGCTGCCCGATTCGATCGGCTCGCTGCCCAAGGAGTATCTGGGCGCGCGCATGAAGGTCACCGCGGATTTCGAGAGCGTCGCGGGCCTGTACGCGGGCAATGAGGTGGCGGTGCTGGGGGTTCCGATCGGGACCGTCGAAACCGTCACGCCCAAGGGCAGTTACGTCCAGGTCACCATGTCGCTGGACAAGGACGTCAAGATTCCCGCGGATGCCATTGCGGCGCTGGTGAATCCACAGTTGATCACGAATCGTCACGTGGAGTTGGCTCCGGCCTACACCGGCGACGGGCCGACCCTCGCCGACGGGGCCTATATTCCGCTGCAACGCACCCGCGTTCCGGTCGAGCTGGATCGGATCCTGGCCACCTTCTCCCAGCTCGGCGATGCGCTCGAGGGCGACAACACCACCGGGCCGATGGCCAGCCGGGTGCTGTTCCCGCTGCTCAACGGCAATGGCGACAAGCTGCGCCAGACCCTGGACCAGCTGTCGGGCGCGTTCGAGGTGACCTTCGCCAACAAGGACCAGATCTCCAACACCATCGTCAAACTCAATGACATCACCCAGGTGATCGCCGCCAACGATCAGACGGTCCGCGATTTCAGCGCCCGGCTCACCGAACTGGTGAACCTGATGGGCGAGCAGGCCCCCGGCATCGACGCGGTGCTGCGCCAGCTCGACGACTTCGTCACCAATACCGCGACCCTGGTGGGGCAGAACAAGGATCAGCTGGCCGGGGCGCTGACCCGCTTCGTGGCCATCTCCGATCAGATGCGCGCCAATGCCCGCGGCCTCACCGAGATCGTGGACGTCGGGCCGCTCATGTTCCAGAACCTGGCCAATGCCACCAGCACCGAACACCAGGCGCTGCGACTGCACGGCCTGCTGGACAAGTCGGTGCTCGACGGCGAGATCCTGTCCACCTTCTGCGAGCGCATCCAGATGCGGCTGGACGGCTGCCGCACCGGCAAGGTGGCCGACTTCGGACCCGACTTCGGCATCACCGCCGCACTACTGGGGATCACGAATCTGAAATGACACTACGCACAACGGCTCTCGGCGGGGTCCTGACCGCCGCCACGCTGCTCACCGCCACCGGGTGCGCGGTCACCGTGGACAGCCTCCCCATGCCCAAACCCGGTCTGGGCGCGCCCGGCTACACCGTGCACGCGTCCTTCGCCGACGCGCTGAACCTGCCCGACCACGCGCACGTCAAGATCGGCGGCACCGATATCGGGGTGGTCACCAAGATCGAGACCACCAACTTCCTGGCCGATGTGCGCATGCTGATCCGCGAGGACATCCGGCTGCCGCGCGGCACCACGGTCGAACTGCGCCAGGCCACCCCGCTCGGCGACATGTTCGTGGCCATGACGCTGCCGTCGGCCGCGGACGCCGGGGAGCCGCTGCGCGACGGCGAAACCATCGGCACCGACCACACCGCGGCGGGCGCCTCGGTGGAGCAGCTCATGATGTCGATCTCGCTGCTGCTCAACGGCGGCGGCATCAATCAGGCCGCCAAGATCACCGGCGAGATGAACTCCATGTTCGGCGGACGCGCGCCCGAACTGTCGCATCTGATCACCGAGATGACCGCCGCCATCGGCGCGCTCAACGCCCGCACCGGCGATATCGACTCCGTTCTCGGCGGGTTGAACTCGCTCTCGGGTGAGCTGGCCCGGCGCAAGGAGCAACTCGGCGCGGCCGCGGACACCTTCCCGGCGCTGATCGGGCTGCTGACGGAGAACAATCAGCAGATCGTGGACCTGCTGTCCAAGGTGGCCACCACCACCGACGCGCTCGGCGACTTCGCCACCACCACCGGCGGCGATTTCGTGGGGCTGTTCAACAGCATTCAGGCCCTGATGTCCGGCTTCGCGCAGAGCGATCAGCTGACCGGGGCGCTGGACGGGCTGCACGCCATCTATCCGTCGCTGATGGCCAGCCTGCGCGGTCCCGCGCTGGCGGTGGCGGCGACGGTGTCGTACCTGAGCGTGGGCGCGCTGACCGATCCGCACGGCAGCCGCTGGCCGGAACTCGGTGACGCCGGGCAGTTCATCGGCAGCCTGACCCAGGTGCTGGAGAAGGTGTTCGGGCGGCTCACGAGCCCGCCGCGACCGCCCGGCGTGCAGCCGGGCCAGCCCGAGACCCAGCCGGTACTGCCGGAGCAGGGAGGGGATCGATGAATCCGCCACTGTGGCAATGGGTGGTCCAGCGCCGGATCGCCATCGCCAATCTCGGGCTGATCGTGGTGCTGATCCTCGGGTCGGGCTATATCGGCGGCTACGTGCTGCGGTTCAACCCGATTCCGCACACCTACAAGGTGACCGTGGAACTCGTGTCCTCGGGCGGGCTGCTGCCCGGCAACGACGTCACGTTCCGGGGCAGCCGCGTCGGCAAGGTCAGTGATGTGCACGTCGACGGAGACGGGGTGGCCGCGGTCGCCGAGATCGACGACAGCGCCCGGATTCCGCTCGGCGGAACCGTGGCGGTGGGGCGGCTCTCGGCGGCCGGGGAACAGTATCTGGACTTCCGGCCCGACTCCGACACCGGGCCCTACCTGCACGACGGGTCGCTGGTGGAGCGGACGCGGACCAGCGTGCCGGTGCAGATCCAGTCGGTGTTCAGCAATCTCGGCGATCTCGTCGGCGGCATGAACCCGGATCGGCTCACCGTGATCGTCGACGAGCTGGACAAGGCCCTCGCCGGCGGACCGGATCGCTTGCGCAACATGATCTCCGGCCTGAGCCGGGCCATGGCGGGCCTGACCGACCTGCTGCCGCAGACCCGGCAGCTGATCGAGAATCTCGAGGTCATCGCCGGAACCACCCAGCACGCGCAGCCCGACCTGGGCACCCTGACCAAGGCGGGCAGCGTGCTGTTCGACCAGTTCGCCTCCGCCGACCAGGAATTGCGCAAACTGCTCCAGCAGGGACCCGGCCAGCTGGCCACCCTCAACGGGTTCATCTCCGAAACCCAGGACCCCATCACGAATCTGGTGACCAACTTCGTCGCCGTCACCCGCGCGGCCAAGCTGCGCGCACCCGCCATCGCCGCGCTGTTCCCGGCCCTGCGCGCCGGATCGCAGGCGCTCGGCGTGCCCGCGCACGACGGCGCGTACAACACGCTGGTCGATCCGTGGCCGCGGCCCAGCTGCGACTACCAGACCATCCCGGTGGTGCCGACCAATGTCCAGGCCGACAACCGGGTGCGGCTCTACAACTACTGCGTCACCAGCGATCCGGCCCTGCAGGTCCGCGGGTCGGCCAACGCGCCGCGACCCGACGTGCCCGACAACGGGGCCACCACACCGCCGGGGGCCACCGGCAACGAAATGTCCCAGCCCGTCCCCCGTTAGGAGACTTCCCATGAGCGACAACACCATCGACCAGCACCCGGACGAGACCACCGGCATCGAGGGCACCCCCGCCGTGCCTGTCGACATCGAGAAGACCACGACCGTGCCCGTCGACAAGGCCGAGACCGCGGCCGTCGACATTCCGGAACCGAAGACCACCGCGACCGAGGCGGACACCGCCGCCCCGAAATCGACCGGGCACACGTGGAAGTCACGCCTGCGCACGACGTCGCTGCCCACCCTGGGCCCACGCGGCCGCATCGCCGCCTGCGCCGCCGTGGTGCTCGCGCTGGCGGCGTCGATCGGGTCCAGCATCGTGCTCTACCAGCACGACGCCGAACACAAGGACCTGCTCGCCGCTCAAGAGCAGGCCCGGGCCGCGGCCTGCGCCTACGCGCCGATCCTGGCGACCTACGACGCCAAGAGCCTCGACGCCTACTTCACCGGCGTCCTCGACGGCGCGACCGGCGACTGGCGCAAGCAATTCGACGCCACCAGCAAGGATCTGCGTGACGTGCTCACCCAGGGCCAGGTCGTGTCCAAGGCCACCGACGTGCAGTGCGCGGTCCGCAATGTCGACCGCGACTCCGCCGAGGCCATCGTGGTGATCGGCCAGACCATCACCAGCCTCGGCACCCAGGGCAAGCCCGCGCCCGGCCAGCTGTCGATGGTGATGCGACTGCAGCGTTCCGGCGACCGGTGGCTGGTGAACAAGGTGAATTCGCCGCTGGCGCAACAGCCGCAGTCGTGAACCGGGCGAGGACGCCCGCCCCCGAACCGGGTGCGCGGGCGGTTCGGCGACGGCCGAAGAACCGGCGCGCCCAGATCGCGGCGGTGTCGGCCGCGGAATTCGCGGCCCAGGGCTACCACCGGGTGAGCATGGACGACATCGCCGCCCGGCTCGGCATCACCTCCACCGCGCTGTACCGGCACTATCCGAGCAAGTACGCGCTGTTCGCCGGTGAGCTGCTGCGACTGGGCGAGGTGACGGTCGCGGCGGTGAGTCTGCCCGAGGTGGCGGCGGGCTGGCCCGCGCGGCGGCGGCTCGGGTACGGGATCGACGGGATCATCGCCGAGACCATCGTGAACCGGACGACGGTCGGGCTGGCCCGGTGGGAGCACCGCTACCTCGACGACCCCGACAAGCGCACGGTGGACCAGCATTTCAGCACCGCGCTGGCAGACCTGAGCGCCCTCATCGACGCGGTCCGGCCCGGCCTGTCCGCGCGCGAACTACGGGTGCGGGCCATCGGGGTCTTCAGCACGGTGAGCTGCCTCGGCGACCACCGCGTCGTCCTCGCCTCCAAAACCCTTGCCGTCCTGCTGAATACGGCCTGCTGGGCGATCATCGCCGCCGACCTGCCCGAGCCCGCCCAGCCGCCGCCCGCCCCGCGCGCGGTGGAGACGCCGCTCTCGCTCAAACACGAGCTGCTGTTGCAGTGTGCGGTGCGGCTGTTCTACGAGCGCGGCTACCCGAATGTCAGCGTCGAGGACATCGCGATCGCGGCGGGCCTGCCGTCCACTTCGGCGGTCTACCGCTACTACCGCGGCAAGAGCGATCTGCTCGAGGCCGCCTTCCGCCGCGCCGCCGACCGCATGTCGGCCGTCATCGCCCCCACCCTGGCCGAATCCTCCGGCCCCGCCGAGGCTTTGGCCAAACTCATCGACATGTACGTGGCCGGGGCCTTCGACGAACGCGAACTGATCTTCGTGTACTTCGCCGAATTCGGCCACGTCCCCGACGACGAACGCGCGACCCTGCGAGTGGTGCAGCGCATGGTGGTCACCGAATGGGCGGCCCTGCTCACCCGGGTCCGCCCCGGTCTCACCCCCGCCGAGGCGGCCGTCCTGGTGCACGCCGCCCTCGGCCTGGTGGTGGACTACGCCCGCGTCTTCGGCGACGACGAGCGAATCTATCCGCGCCAGTGGGTGATTCGCCTCATGGAGGCCGTCCTGTTCGGACCGGCCCAGGTCCGGACTAGGCCGGAGTGACGATCTGGATCAGATTGCCGCAGGTGTCGTCGAACACCGCGGTGGTCACCGGGCCCGCTTCCACCGGCGGCTGGGTGAACTTCACGCCGAGCCCGCTCAATCGCTCGAATTCGGCCCGCACATCCGCGACCTGGAAGGAGGCCGCGGGAATCCCGTCACCGACGAGCGCGTCCTTGTACGGCTTCACCGCCGGATGTCCGTCGGGCTCGAGCAACAATTCCGCCCCCTGCGGGTCCTCCGGCGACACCACGGTCAGCCATCGGGCCGCGCCCAGCGGAATGTCGTGTTTCTTCTCGAAGCCGAGCACCCCGCTGTAGAAGTCGAGCGCCTTCTGCTGGTCGTCCACGAAAACACTGGTGATGTAGATCCGCATGGTTCCTACCCTTCCTGTGCGCCGGCCGCGGGGCGACCGGATTCGTGAGAGTCCCTCGTCCGGCTAGTTCGCGACGTGCTCGCCGTCGCACCACTGCTCGGCCGGAACAGCCGCCTTGACCTGGTCGATGTGGTCGCCACACCCTGCCCAGGTGATCTTGCCGCAGGTCTGGCAGGGGGTCGGTTGACACATGGTTGCTCCTCGGGCCGATCGGATGGGTTCGGGTGGATGGTATCGGGTTCGCGGCCCGGTTCGTGTTGCCGGGCCCGGCCGTGACCACGCCCTCCAGGATACCCCCTGGGGTATGCTACGGTGGTTGCTATACCCGGTGGGGTATCCGTGAAGCAGTCGAAGGAGTAGGCATGTCCGCACCGCACGAGACCACGCAGGCGTCGCCGCACGGGAAGGCCGTGCTCAGCGAGCTGTCGCCGTTGCACCGGGAGCTGCGGCGCGCGATTCCCGACGTGTACAAGGGTTTCGGCGAGCTCAGCAAGGCGGCGTTCGCGCCGGGCGCGCTGGATCGCAAGACCAAGGAGCTCATCGCACTCGCCATCGGCGTCGTCGAGGGCTGCGACGGGTGCGTCGCCTCGCACGGTCAGGCGGCCGCGCGGGCCGGGGCGACCAGGCAGGAGGCCGCCGAGGCGATCGGCGTGACGTTCCTGATGCACGGCGGCCCGGCCACCATTCACGGCGCTCGCGCCTATGACGCGTTCTGCGAATTCGCCGACGCCATCGAATCCGGCGAAGCGCCCGCCTGAGAACACGGAGGACTCTCGAATGTGTCGAGCGACGCGGTGCCGGACCTGCGGTAAGACCACCTGGGCCGGATGCGGGGCGCATATCGCCCAGGTGCGCGCCGGGGTTCCGGCCGATCAATGGTGCGCGGGGCACGAGCAGGTCGCCGGCGGCGGCTGGATTCGGCGGATCCTCGGCCGGTGACGGCACCGGTGTACCGGTGACGACATTGTCGTACCGGCCCGCGATCCCCTCCGCCACGGGCCGGTACGACGGATCGGGAGTTCAGGCCAGCTGACGAGCCAGGCGCGGAATACCCTCACCCGCAACCTGATCCAGCGCGGCGGTACGGCCGGTGACCAGGAGCAGCAAGGCGAGAATCGGGCCGTTGATCTCGCCACCGGTGCCGTGGGTCCAGTCGACATCGGTGGCGACGAGCCGAATTCCGTCCAGGCGGTGGCGATCCCAGACGGGCCACCCGCACGCGGCGGCCGTGTCTGCACCAGCGGCAGCCGCCTCGGGATCCACGTCGAGGACCCGGCCGAGCGGGATCGCGATGTCCTGGCCGTGGACGATGGTGTCGAACAGGATGTTTCGATAGTTCGTGAGTTTCGGCAGCCGCCGCGAAGCGGCATGGTCGCCGAGCTCACACACCAGTTCCGAGGTCGGCCGTTGCGCGTACCGGGTGGTGAGGTCGTCGATCATCCGGTTGTAGTCGCCGCGGACGCGGAGCGCCGTGCGCAGCAGCACGCCCGGCGAAGGCGGATTCGGCGTTGCCGCGATGTGCGCCGCGACTTCGCGAACCCGCCAGCCCGCGCACAGCGATGGCGTCTCCCATTCGGACGGCGTCAGATCCGCGAGCAGGGCGGCGATTGCCCGGCGCTGCTGTTCGATGTGCCGCCAACTGTTCTCACGGTCCATGGTGTTCCCCATGCCAATGATTAGTCAGATACACTGACTAGTATGGTCAGCGTCTCTTACCAAGTCAAGGAGTGGGGATGTCCGGCGACGAGCTGAATGCCGGGCTGCTCATGTTCATCGCGTACCGGGCCATGGAGGACCGGATCTTCAGCGCCCTCGCCGCGGCCGGGTTCGCGGATATCAGCGTGGCGCAGGGCAGACTCGCGGCCCGGATAGCGGCCGAGGGGTCGCGCATCACCGAGCTGGCCCAACAGGCGCAGGTCACCAAACAGACGGCCGGATTCCTGGTGGATCAGCTCGAACGTGCCGGATACGTCGAACGCACGCCGGATCCGCGCGACGGCCGTGCCCGCCTGGTCCGGCTCACCGCCCGCGGCCGGGCGCTGGCCGAGTACTCCAACGACATCGCCGATGCCGTCGAAGCCGAATGGGCCGCGCACCTGGGTGAACGTCGCATGCGCGCGCTGCGCGAGGCCCTCACGCAACTGCGCGACATCACCGACCCCTACGCCTGATCCTCGCCCAGGCCGCGCAGACCGATGAAGATCTGCATGCGCCCGGGATAGGCCGTGCTGTTGACATTGAACAGCTGCCCGACGATCCGCGCCGTGGCACCGTCGCCGTTCCGCAACCGGATGACCGGGCGGGCGCGCTCGTAGCGGGCGGTGGTGTCCGACCAGATCTCCAGGAACAGCGGGAACCGGCCCAGCTCCTGCAGCAGGTCGTCGAACCAGCTGGTGTCGCCGAATTGGGCGATGTAGCCGTGCAGCCACTGGATCGAGATCCGTAGCTCCCGCTCCCATTCGACCAGCGCGTGCCGCGCTCGGGGATCCCCGAGCATCCACCGCAGCAGATTGCCGTCCTGGGTCAGCCCCGGGAAACCCGCGGCGAAGCTGTCGTTCCACATCAGGACGTTCAGGCGGGTGTCGACATAGGCGGCCAGGTGCGGCTCGTACAAGGCCAGGGCCTGCGGAATACCGCGCCCGAGATCGGCGCGCAGGTCATCGGTCGAGGGCTGCTCCACCGGACCCAGTCCGGCCAGGTCCGACAATTGCCGGAATTCCTCCGGGGCCAGTGCCGCCAGGCGATCGAGATAGCGCATCA
The DNA here is from genome assembly GCF_053602575.1 of Nocardia sp. NPDC004340. Taxonomy (NCBI): domain Bacteria; kingdom Bacillati; phylum Actinomycetota; class Actinomycetes; order Mycobacteriales; family Nocardiaceae; genus Nocardia; species Nocardia sp. NPDC004340. The sequence continues at coordinate 13,083 of NZ_JBSGDW010000010.1, read as the reverse complement.
ACGCCGTCACCACTTCACGGGTGGGCCGCTCGCGTTCGCCCTTCTCCAGGTGATTCACATAGCTGGCGCTGACCCCCGAGTTGAATGCCAGCCGCTCCCGCGACACGCCGCGCGCATCGCGTAGCCGGCGCAATACCGACCCGAACGTGGGCGCATTGGGAAGCCCGTCCCCCGCCACCTCGGTATCGAATTCCTCCATCGCCGCCTCTCCCACGCGCGAACCTTCCGGTGTGCAGATTCTTCCATTCCCCCCAATCAGCGCGTGTCCCAGGGGAAACTGGGCGATACTGGACGAATCGGGCGTGATCGGATGGCGGGGAGCCGGCTCGCAGTCCAGGGTCGGCGGATGAGGCCAAGCGGATTCACGCTCGCCGAAGGAGCTGTCCCCCATGGTTTCCGAGCGAATCATCCTTCCCGACTTCTACATGCCGTATCCGCCGGAAGGAACCAATCCCCGAGCCAGAGCCGCCGAATCCAAGATGTGGGAATGGCTGGTCAACCTGGATCTCGTTCCCGAGGAGTTGTCCCGACGCAGAGTGGCGGGTTCCCGCCCGGTAGAGATGTATTCGATGTGGTGCCCCGACGCCGACGTCGAATCACTCGCGCTGCTCGCCGAATTCACGGCGTGGGCGTTTATCGTGGACGACCAGTTCGATATCGAAATGCCCGACCCCCGAAGGTGTTTGGCCACCATTCACCGGCTGGAGACGGGTTTCGACCTCGACGGCACACCGTCCGGGGTGCTGGCGACCGGCTTCCAGGACCTGTGGCGCAGACTGTGCCGCGGCCGCTCACCGCAATGGCGACGCGCGGTGCGCGCCGAGATCGTGGAATGGTGGTGGAGCTACTACACCGAGAGCGTCCGCACCATCACCGGTGATCTGCCGGAACTCGTCGAATACCGCACCCATCGGCAGATCTCGGTGGCCATCTACATGCTGCTGGATCTGAGCGAGATCACCTACGGGATCGATCTACCCGACACGGTCCGGCAACTGCCCGCCATGAAGACCCTGCGCGCGGCGGTCACCGAGCACATGGGGTTGATCAACGACGTGCATTCCCTGCCCGCGGACGAGGCGGTCGGTTACGCCTACAACGCGGTGCTGCTGGCCGAATATCACCTCGGCTGCACCAGGACTCACGCCCTGCGCGTGGTCAACGAGATGCTGACCGATTGCATTCTGCGGATCGGCCGGATGGAGGAAGCCCTCGCCGAGGAACTCGACGTACTCGGCGTCACCGGGCAGGCCCGCGACGACACCCTGCACACGCTGGAGGACTATCGCCGATACGTGCGCGCCAACTTCGACTTCCACTACCGCGCACCGCGGTACACCAGCCCGCCGATCGAGGCGCTGGCCCACGGGCAGTTGTTGTCCTAGTCCGCGGCCGGATGGCTCTCGCGCCGGGCGCCGGAGGCGTCGATGGCGTACTGGGAGCGGAATTCGCCGGGCGTCATACCGGTTTCGAGCTGGAACGCGCGGTAGAAGTGCCGGTCGGAGGCGAAACCCGCGGCGGCTGCGATGGAGTTGAGGGATCGGGTCGGCTCCGACCGCAGCTGCCGCCGGGCGTGTTCGATGCGCATACGGCGGATCAGCGCGCCCGGGCCGCCCAGCCCCTCGCACATGCGGAACAGGGTGCGCCGGGACACCAGGCAGGCCTTGGCGATCTCGTCGACGGTGAGGTCGGGATCGGTGAACCGTTTTCGTAGGTAGGCCATCATCTGCTGGCGGGTGTAGAGCGAATCAGCGGGCGCCGGTGAGGCTTTCCCGACCGCGAGCAGGAGCGCCGAGGCCAGCATGCCGGTGGTTTGCCCGTCGAAGGCGAGATTCGCCCGCTCGGCTTCCTCATTGGTCAGTTCGGCCATGTCGCGGAAGAAACGGGTGACCACGCCCATGGCGCCGTCGGCGGGAATCGGCACGGCGAAAGGCAATTCGTCGCGGGCCAGCCCGGCGTAGTCGAGGACCGGCTGCAAGGGCGCGCGCAGCAACGTCGACATCGCATTGTCGGTGGTGCGGCTGACCAGGGGCTGCGCGCTGTCGTAGAAGGCGATGGACCCGGCCACCGATTCCGCGGTCCGTCCCTGCTGCTCTGTCCAATTCGTCCCTTCCAGCACGATATTGGCGAGCAGGAACTCCCCTTGCGACCGCGCGACCATCCGCTGCGTCCGGTTCACCTGCTGGGCGCTGGCTCGCATGAGCGCCACCGACACTCGATCGAACTGGGTGCTGGTGATCTTGCCGTTCCAGCACCCGTCGTGTAGCGGCGAGATCGCTGAAGGCACGATGGCATCCGCCATCAGTGCTTCCCACTGCTCGAAGGCATCACGCGGCTTCAGCGTCGAGGACGAGCGCACCTCGACTGTAACGGAGGCGGTTTGCTCCACGTCCGCATCTTCCCACCGCATGTGCCCGCGCGGGACTGGATTCTGAGGAATAGCGGGACCCGGAGTCGTTCGATCACCGCCGATCAGAGCTGGAACGCAAGGGTTTCGGTATGTGCGGGGACATCAGGACGACGCTGGATGTCGTCGCCACCCGTTCGAGCGCCTCGAGGTCCTTCTCGATGACGCCGTACAGCAGATACGCGAGCACGAAACCGATGATGCCGCCGACGCACAGGATCCGCACCGCCCAGATGATGGACTCGATATCCACCCCGGGCAGGAACGTGACCCCGGTGACGCCGACCAGCGGCACGGCGGCCGCCACGGTCAGATAGAAGCCGGTGCGCCCGGCGAGCCGGTGCAGGTGGTCGATATCGGCGGCGTCGGAGCGTCCGTGTTCCAGGAACACCGGGTACAGGCACCGCACCACGTACCAGGTCAGCCCGAAGTACGGGTACGACACGGCCATCGCGCCGCACACCACGACCGACAGCAGGAAATGCACGTAGGTGGCGTACGGCACGCCCCCGGCGATCAGGTTCAGCAGGACCGGGAACACGATCCCGCCGAGCACCCAGAACACGAAGGCGATCCACACCACCCGGGGGCCGAGCCGGAGTGCGTCGATGCGGGCGCGGGTGAGCGTCTCATCGGTGAAGTCCCAGCCGATGCGCAGGCCGACGAGGACCAGCACGAGGCGGCGCGCGGCGAAGAGGATCAGCGCCGCCGCGACCACGATCGCGAGCGGATACAGCACCAGCGCAACATATTCGAATGTATGCTGGGCCTGCGGCGTGAGCTTACCGACGATCAGCGTCCTGCTGTAGTAGTAGTTGTATCCGACCGCGATCAGGTTCGGAATCGCGATCGCCAGCGCGAGGATCGGGATCGCCCACAGGGGTGCGGTCGGCAGCCACCGGCGCTGCGGCGCGTCCACCAGCTCCCGGGCCCGCGGGTCGAGGCACAGTTCGAATTGCTGAGCCAGCTCCGCGCCATTGGCCCAGCGGTCCTCTTTCTTCGGCGCCAGGCAGGTCAGCAGCACGCGGCGCAGTGAGGGCGGAGTGTCGGCGGGGAGGTCGTCGAGGAATTCCTGGGCGATCGGGCGGCGGCGCACCTCGAGCAGTTGTTCGACCGCGGCCTGCGAATCCTTCGCCTCGAGCTTGGGAAACGGCCGCCGCCCGGTCAGCAGCTCCCACAGCACGACACCGAGCGAATAGATGTCGCTGCGCGTGTCCAGGTCCTCGACCGTGCCGGGCAGTGCCGGGTGGCTGGCGGCCAGGTGCTCGGGCGACATGTAGGCCAGGGATCCACCGAAGTAGGCGACCGGGCTGCTGCCGGCGACGTGGTCGCTGGCGCTGATATTGAAGTCGGCCAGTTTCGGGACGCCGTCAGCGGTGAGCAGCACGTTCGCCGGTTTGATGTCGCGGTGCAGGACGCCGTGCTCCTCGGCGTAGTCCAGGGCCTCGGCGAGCCGGCGACCGAGCCAGGCGATCGTCTCCGGCCAGGACAGCGCGGCGATCTCGTCGCGCACCCGGGCGCCCGAGGTTCGCAGCTCACCCTTCTGTTCCAGCGCCGAGTCGGCGGCGTCGAGCAGCAGCTGCCCGCCGCGTTGATCCGGCGGGGTCTCGCGCACGCGGTTCAGGACCGCGGACAGTGTTCCGCCGGGCAGGTACTGCATGTACATGAGTTTCAGCGCGCGGTCCGGCAGTACCCGCTGGTCATAGACGCGCACGATGTAGTCGTGGTCCAGCTGGGCCAGCGTCTGCGGTTCGGTGCCGTGGTCGGTGGAGACCTTCACCGCGACCAGCCGCTGCATCGAGAGTTGCCGTGCCAGAAAGACTCTCGCGAACACGCCGCGGCCCAGTTCCAGCAGCAGGTCGAAGTCGTCGATGCGGTCGCCGGGTTCGAGTTCCTCACTCGCGACCGGCGGGCCGGTCCGATCCACGAGGGTGCTCTCGTAGGGGTCGTTCGGCCGCAGGATGGCGTCGATCTGCTCCGCGTATTCGGGATAGTCCCGCGCGTATTCGGCGACATCGATCCGGACGCCGGCGCGGCGCAGAATATGGAACTCCTCGTAGAGCAATTGCCGCGGCATCGGGCCGGACGCCAGTTCCGGAAACCGGGCGCGGTATTCGGCGAGCCGCTTCGGGTGCTCGTAGCGCAGCCATCGGTATTTCAGATCCACCTTGATCAGTGCGATCAGCGAGGCCCGGCGCGCGGTGTCACCGGTCAGCGCGAATTTCGCGAGATCGGGGGGCAGGCTACCGGATTCCCATGCGGCCGTGAACTCCTCGACCGCGTCGACGAGCCGCAGCAGAGTATTCGCGGCACGATCGGCCAACGGATCGAATACCGCGGTTGCGTTCGCGTTCGGCTCGGTCATGGCGGTCACTCCGGGGTGAAACTCCGAGGCGTCTTACCCAGACCACGGTATCCGGAATTCCGGACATCCACGAGATCAGGACTGTTCCGCCACCCAGGCGGCGATCTGCGCGCGGGAGGCGAACCCCAGTTTGACCAGGATGTGCTCGACGTGGCCCTGCGCGGTGCGCTGGGAGATCACCAGGCGGGAGGCGATCGCCCGGTTCGTCAGACCCTCCGCGACGAGCTCGGCGACCTGGCGTTCCCGTTTGGTCAGCACCTGCGGGGCGGTCTCGCCGGCCGGGGACGGTTCGTCGAGCGCGAGGCGTACGGCGGAGTCGAGGCTCAGGGCTTCCCCTTCGTGGCGGGCCCGGTCGAAGGCGCGCGGGCCCAGCGCCTCGCGGCTGCCGCGCATGCAGTCGGAGCGGTAGGTGAGCAGGTCACGGACCATGAGGGTCGCGGTGCCGGCGAGGCGGCCCAGCTTGTCGGCCGCGCCCATGAGGACGGCCGCGCGGCGCGGTTCGTTCCGGTCGGCGGCGATCCAGGCCAGGGTCTCCAGGCAGCCCGCGGCCACCAGCGGCTCGGTGATCAGGGCGGACAGCCGGACGCCCTCCTCCAGGAGGCGCTTGGCGCGGTCGACGTCACCGGCTCGCCAGACGGCGAAGCCCGCCGCGAACAAGGCCCAGGACCGGTAGATCGATTCGCCGGCGGTCGCCGTCATGGCGAGCGTCTTGTCGTGGCAGGCGACGGCCCGGGTGGTGTCGCCCCCGAGGGCATAGGCCCAGCCCAGGGACAGTTGCGCATCGAACTGCATGCCGAGTTCGCCGCACGCCTCGTATTTGCTGATCGCGTCGGTCAGCAGGGCGGCCGCGTCGGACTCGCCGACATTGCCGCGGGCCAGCGCCGCATTGGCGTCGACGTGGTCGAGCAGGGCCGCGACCAGCGGGTCCGGGGTCTGCTGGGCGAGGACGCGGAGCTCGTCGAAGCGCTTGTTCGCCGTCGCCAGGTCACCGGTCAGACCCACGAGAGTGCCCGCGGCGAACAATGCCCGGGCGCGATCGGTGGTACGGCCGCCGGGGTGGCCGAGCACCCGCTCGTACCAGCGGCAGCCCTCGTGGAGCCGCCCGCGCAGTCCCCAGAACAGGTACATGCCGGTGACCATCCCGAGGCCGCCCTCCTCGGACTCGGACAGGTTGTACTCCAAGGCTTTTCGAAGATTCGGCAGTTCCCGTTCGAGGCGGGCGACCCAGTCGAGCTGACGCGGGCCGATGATCTCGGCGTTCGCCTCCCGGACCAGCCCCTCACACCAGTCCCGGTGGCGCCGATGCAGGTCCGGGTACAGGCCGGACTCCTCGGCCTGCTCCCGGCCGAATTCCTGCACGGTCTCGAGCATCCGGAAGCGCACCGCCCCGTCGGTTTCCTGCCGGACCAGGATGGACTTGTCGACCAGCGCGGACAGGGTGTCGAGGACCTGGTATTCGGGCAGGTGACCGGCACACACCTGCTCGACCGCGTCGAGTTCGAAGCCGCCGTTGAACACCGACAGGCAGGCCCACAACGTCTTCTCGTCGGGGGTGCACAAGTCGTAGCTCCAGTTGATGGAGTACCGCAGGGTCTGCTGCCGTTTCGGGGTGCCCCGGCCGCCACGGGACAGCAGGGCGTACCGGTCGCTGAGTCGAGTGCGAATCTGCTCGACCGACATGGTGCGCAGGCGCGCGGCGGCCAGCTCGATCGCCAGCGGCAAGCCGTCGAGGCGGGCGCAGATCTGCGCGATCGCGGGCTGATTCGCGTCGGTCATCTCGAAGCCCGGCAGGGCCGCGGCGGCGCGTTCGACGAACAGCGCCACGGCGTGCGACTGCGCCGACGCGCGTTCCTTGCTCGACTCGGGAACGGTCAGCGGCGGAAGCGGATACACGGCTTCGCCGCCGATGCCGAGGGCCTCGCGGCTGGTAGCCAGAATTCGCACATTCGGGCAGACCCGCAGCAGTGCCTCCGACAGCTTGGCGGCCGCGTCGATCACGTGCTCGCAATCGTCGAGGACCAGCAGCAGATCGTGCGGGGCCAGCGCCTCCACCAGGGTGTCGAGCACGGATATGACGCCCTGGCTTCGGATTCCGAGGGCGGCGGCCACCACATCGGGCAGCAAGGCGTCGTCGTGCAGCTCCCCCAGTTCGACGAGCCACGCGCCGTTCGGGAACCGCTGCCGGGTCTTGTGCGCGACTCGCAGTGCGAGCCTGGACTTTCCGACCCCGCCGATCCCGGTCAGGGTCACCAGGCGGGACCCGGCCAGCAGGTTGACGACCTCGGACAGCTGGGTCCGGCGATCGACGAAGCTGGTCAGTTCGAGCGGCAGATTGCCGGTCCCGTCGTGCAAGCCGTCACTGTGCAGCCGCGGAACTCGGTGCGATGCGATCATTTCCGATCCTGTGAGTGATTCGGATTCGGTGCCCGGTTCGTCGCGCACCGCCATCTCGTCGACCGGGAAGCCGCGTTCGATCTGGATCCGGCGCAGCTGGTCGCCCAGGGAGGCCGCGGTCGGACGGTCGTGCGGGTCGCGGGACATGGCCGCTTCGATCACCGTGCGGACATCCCAGGGGATCTCGATCTCGCTGAGTTCGGGATTCGCGGGGGTGGCGATCCGCACGGGCCGAGTCCCGTCCTCATGGTCGGGTTGCTCGACGGTGACACGGCGGGTGAGCGCGCAGAGCAGGGTGGCTCCCAGCCCGTAGACGTCCGAGCCGCGGCTGGGGGCCTGCCCGCCGAGCACCTCGGGCGCGGTAACGGCTTCCGAGCTGGCGACGTCCGCGATGCCGAAGTCGGTCAGCACGGGCTCGTCGTAGTCGGTGAGCAGGATGTTCGCGGGCCGGATATCGCGGTGGACGACCCCGGCGCGATGCGCGGATTCGAGCGCCCCCGCGATCCGCACCCCGATGTGCAGGGTGTCGGACAGCGACAGCGGACCGTCGGCGTGGAGCCGTTCACCCAGCGAGCCCCGGGAAAAATACGGCATGACCAGGTAGGGACGGCCGCCGTCGGTCTCGCCGACCTCGAGCATGCTGACGATGTTCGGATGCCCGGTGAGACGTCCCAGCGCGCGTTGCTCGCGGAAGAACCGTTCCCGATCCTCGTCCAGGTCACCTGTGAGAACTTTCACCGCCACATCCCGTTCCGCGGCGACCTGGGTGCAGCGGTAGACGATTCCGAGTCCGCCGCGCCCGATCTCGTGCGCGCCTTGGAATCCGGCAGCGCTCAGCTCCGTGACGACGTCGGAACCGGCATCACGCTGCGTTTCGAATGGATCGGCTTGGACCATCGGTAACTCGCAAATCGCCAGCAAGCGGGCACCAATCAGCTTATCTCCCCCCACACGTGCGCGGCGGAAATAGGTATATGCCCGGCAGAACGACCGTCGTGCGCAGGTATTCCCCCGACCGACAGTGGTTTCACCGCCGAGCGACCGCACGGCATCGAAAATCCTCAGGAGAACCACCATGGCTACCGGACACCGCTCCCCCTCCCGGACCGCCCGCCGTCTCGCCGCTTGCGCCCTGGCCGCCGCCGCATCGCTGTCGATCGTGGCAACCGCCCAGGCCTCGGCACTCGTCCCGGACGCTCCGGCGCGGACCCTGCCCGCAGCCGTGAACCTCTCGGCCACGAAGATCGCGCCGACCGCCGCCTCGAACGACCTCGACGGCTGGATCCGTGAAGCCCTGGGCGTCATGGGCGCCCACGGGATTCCCGGCAGCTACGAGGGCATCCACCGCAATGTCATGCGCGAATCCGGCGGTGACCCCGGCGCCATCAACCTCTGGGACTCCAACGCCGCGGCGGGCATCCCGTCCAAGGGCCTGCTCCAGGTGATCGACCCGACCTTCGAGGCGTACCACGTCGACGGCACCTCCTGGGACATCTGGGATCCGGTCGCCAACATCGCCGCGGCCTGCAACTACGCCGCGGCCCGCTACGGCTCGATGGACAACGTCGACTCGGCGTACTGACCACTCGATACGCTCCACCCGCTCGGGCGGTGATCCACTCCTCGGATCACCAGCCCGGCCGGAGCATTCCGGGATGCGCGTCCCGGACGGTTCCCAGCTCGATCCCGAACTCCAACAAGGCTTTCGCCCCGCTCAACATCCAGGTGAAGCCCCCGGTCGAGTCCGCCGCGTAAGCGACCATCTCCTCGATCGTCCCCGTCACACCGGTCTCGTTGACCGTCATCCGGGTCATCCCCTCCCCCCAGGGCTCGAACCCGAACTCGACCGTGGTTGCGTTCCAATCGAACACGATCCGCTGATCCGCGACCACCTCGGTCACCCGCACCTCACTCGAGACGCCGTACATCTCCCAGGTCCAGGTCAATTCCGCGCCCGCCACCACCGGCCCACTGCTCCGCGTGAACCAGAACCTGGACGTCACCTCCGGATCGACGAACGCGTGAAAGACCTCCGCGCACGGCCGCCGGATCAGAATCTCGGTATCGACAACGGGAATCATCAAGCCTCCTACACGGTCGCCCGGCCCCCACTCTCCGTACCTCGCTCACCCTAGGCGCGACCCGTTTCCGGTGGTCGAGCCGGGTGCTCGCCTCCACCCCACTGAACTGTGCAGCACCCTCGATCCGCCCGATCGCCGGCATAGCCCTGCGCCGGTCCGCCACTCCGACCTGAACTCGAGCACATCCTGGTGTCGGCGCCCGCCCCGGAACCGCCCCAAAGCCGCCCCGGGAACCCGCGTCCGAATCATGATGGGACACACCACGTTCGCAGTCGGCGGGAGATCCACACATCATGTCGGTGAAAGCCATATCGGTGAGCGTGACGGCCGTGCTCGCCGCACTCGCTCTGACCGGGTGCGGCTCCAATAGCAGCGCGTCCGACCAACCGAACACGACGATCGCGTCCACGACCACCCAGCCCGTGTCGACCACACCGGGGTCGTCGCTGTCCCCGGCCGCGGCGGCAGCAAGACGCTCGGCATGCGTCGGCATGCATGCGGTGCTCGCCCTGGCCTCCAGAAGCCACGCCGGAGACCCCCAATGGTCGTTGCAGAACGCCGCCGACGACCTCCTGACCGAATGGCTGACCAGCCCCGACGCCGCAGCCGCGACACCCGACGAAAACGCCGGCTTCACCGCCGGCGCGCGCGACGCCGTCACCCTGGTCTCACGCGGCCAGAGCTACGACCAGTGCCCGTAGACCCGCCCAGCCCGCGCGCGGCGTGCGCTCAGGAGGGTGCGCCCGACAGGACCTCGACCTCCCCGGTATCGAGGGAGTAGTAGGCGCCCACCACCGCCATCCGGCCATCTCCCACCATCGACGCCAGATCCGCGTTGCCACGCAACCGATCAGCGATTAGCCGTACCTGGGCCCGCGCCATGGCATCGGGACGATCCTGGTCAGCGTCGCGCACCTGCTCGTAGGCCGGGCGCAAAGCGAGCGCTATCTCCTGCAGATTGCCCGGCAGCGCCTTGCCCGTACGCAAGGCCTCCTCCGCGGCGATGACCGCACCGCACCGCTGGTGCCCGAGCACCACGATCAACGGCGTGCCACCGGTGAGCGGCCCGTACTCGGCGGACGCCTCCACCAGTGGTCCCATCACCTGCGCACCGGTCCGCAGCACGAACAGATCGCCGAGACCGACATCGAAGAGCAGTTCCGGGGGCACCCGAGAATCGATGCAGGACAACACGACACAGTACGGGTTCTGCTTCATTGCAAGGAGTTCTCGCCGATCCGGATCGCGGTCGGGATGATCGAGATTGCCCTTGACCCAGCGCCCGTTTCCCGCCGTCAGTCGCGACCACGCCGCCGCGGGAGTCGACGGCGCCGGAGCCTCGGGCGAGGCCGACGCGATCGGGGTCGATGTTTGCCCCTCCGACCGAGACGAGTCCGAACACGCGGCCAACGACCCCGCCGCGAGCATCACTCCACCCGCCAGCACCCCCCGACGCGACAGACCCTCGTGAGCCGAACCCATAGGTATCCACCTCCGGTCGACATCGCGACAGACAGCTATCAACGAGTTACCGTACGCGCGATTCCGTCGTCCCACGCGGCGAATCGTGAAATGTCTTGCGCTCGAGTCTGTTCGGCGGCGCTCGCACCCATCCCGGCTCGGAATTTTCACGGTCGCGACCCGCGCGCCCATGCGGTCAGCGATCGCAGTACCGGTCGACCCACGACCGCGTAGTCGGATCGGCCACGCTTCAATCATCATTTCAATCACTGATTGAAACAGTGATTGAAGACATGATTTACTGCGCGTATGACAGAGAACACTCGACGGCTGGATCGATCATGAGTAGGCGTGTGGCGGGCAAAGTGGCCCTCATCAGTGGTGGCGCGCGCGGAATGGGCGCCGCGCACGCGCGTGCCCTGGTCGAACACGGGGCCAGGGTGGTGATCGGCGATCTGCTGGATTCCGAGGGTGAAGCGCTGGCGGCCGAGTTGGGTGCGGCGGCGCGTTTCGTTCACCTCGACGTGACCGACGCCGAGCAGTGGAAACAGGCGGTCGACGTGGCGGGCGAGGAGTTCGGCTCGCTGAGCGTCCTGGTGAACAATGCCGGAATCGTCAACGGCAACACCATTGCCGACTTCGACCCGGCGGCCTGGCGGCAGATCGTCGACATCAACTTGACCGGCACCTTCTTCGGAATCCAGGCGGCGACGACGGCGATGACGACGGCCGGCGGCGGTTCGATCATCAACATTTCCTCGGTGGAGGGTCTGCGTGGGAGCGTCGGATTGCACGGCTACACCGCCACCAAGTTCGCGGTGCGCGGTCTGACCAAGTCGGCCGCACTGGAGCTGGCGCAGCACAATATTCGCGTCAATTCGGTGCATCCCGGCATGGTGCGCACACCGATGACCGAGGGCATTCCCGAGGACTTTCTGCAGATCCCGCTCGGCCGTGCCGCCACCGCCGAGGAGGTCGCGCATCTCATCGTGTACCTGGCGAGCGACGAGTCCAGCTACACGACCGGCGCGGAGCACGTCATCGACGGCGGCCTGATCGTCGGCGTGCCCCACAAGACGTTCGGATGACGCACGCACTACCGATTCGAGGATTTGATTCATGACCAACGCCGTTGACCTCCAGAAGCTCGCCACACAGGTGACCGCACAGCTGACCGGCCCAGGAGGTCCGTTCGAAATAGCCGTCGAGCAGGTGCTGGGTGCACCGCAGCCGGTCTTCAAGCACCGCCGAGGATCACTGTTGGAGCTGTTGGAGGCCTCCCGTGACCTGGGCGACCTCGACTACCTCGTGTCCGCGCGCACCCGCTACACCTTCGCCGAGCACCACACCGCCGCCGGCGCGCTGGCCGCCGCATTGGCCGAGAAGTACGGCGTCGGCAAAGGCGACCGGATCGGCATCCTGGCCGCCAACACCCCCGAATGGGTGGTCACCTTCTGGGCCGCGCAGCGTCTGGGCGCGATCCCGGTGGGCTACAACGCCTGGTGGGCATCGCGCGAGATCGAGTACGGCTTAGCGCATTCCACCCCGAAGGTGGTGATCGCCGACGCCAAGCGCGCGGCGGTCGTGGCGGAGACCGGCACCGAAATCCCTTTGCTCACCATGGAGACCGACCTGCCCGCGCTGATCGCGGAGTTCGCGGGCGGCAACCCGGCCGCCGAGATGACCGAGGACAATCCGGCGATCATCCTCTACACCAGCGGCACCACCGGCCGCCCCAAGGGCGTGGTGCACACCCAGCGCAACCTCGTCGCGGTCGCCGACTACCACCGCTTCACCGACGCACTGGCCGCCGCCTTCCGCGGCCAGGCCTGGGACGGTTCCCCGGCCGGCCGCCGACATCTGGCCACCATGCCACTGTTCCACATCGCCAGCCTGCATAACATCGCGATCCCGCGCCTCACCACCGGTGACGCGATCATCTTCCCGACCGCGGGCGAGTACGATGCCGAATCGCTGCTGAAGCTGGTCGAGACAGAGCAGGTCACCAACTGGGCGGCCGTACCGACGCTGGCCAGCCGCATTCTGGGCGTGGACATTTCACGCTATGACCTGTCCTCGTTGGCGGCGTTGTCACTCAACTCCGCCCCTTCGTCCCCAACGCTCGTGCAGCGGCTGCGTGAACGCTTCCCCGTCGCATTACAGGGTCTCACCACCAGCTACGGCTGCACCGAGTCCGGCACCGCCGCGACCGTGGCGACCCCGCCGGAACTGGCCGCCGACAACGAGACCGTGGGCCGCGCCGTGGTCGGCGTCTCGCTCGAGGTCCGGGATCCGGACGGCAAGCCGGTGCCCGACGGCGAGGAGGGGGAGATCTGCATCCGCAGCCCCTACGTCATGCTCGGCTACTGGAACAA